>SUVP01000014.1 GCA_015061945.1 Opitutales bacterium | reverse complement strand
AGTCTTGCCGTCGCCTTGGTATCTATCGCCATACGAGATAGGTCCGCAGTAGGCGTCAATTTTATTATTTTTCAAAGCTTTGCCGAGTTTAGCGTGTCCTGAATTAGCAAAGCCGTTGTGCGAACCACCCAAATCACCGCTATAACCGTAGAAGAATACACAAAGTTTATTGGGTACTTTTTCTTTGATGACATCAGCCAAGCAAGAAATCATATCATACATTTCTTCGTTCCAGAAATCGAGGAAATCGATATTGCGACGTTGATGTTGCGGGTCAAATAGCCACGAGCCAGCTTCGCGTTCTTTAGGAGAGGGGACTTTGTCCGTTGCTCGTTTTGCGTTGGCAATACCCCAAGCTTTTGCGAGTTCTGCATCGCTCGAGTATTTTTTTTCGAGCCATCTATTCCACGCTTGTTGTGTCGATTTATCGTAGCCTGAAAATAAAGAGGAATGCGATTTTGGGTAGAACCACTCGCACGAGTTTCCACCTCCTGGGTGATAGCCGATTATATTCTTGCCATAGTGCTTTTCGGCGTAATCGATAATCATACGCAAAGCGTCTTGCGATTGCTTTCTGTATTTGAGCGAAGACATCGACGGAAAGTGAATGCTTTTTTCACCATTGCCAAAAGTTAATGCTGAATCTGGATTTTCTTTTAACCATTTTGCCGATGGATAAAATCTGATGCGGACAAGTATTTTTGCGTTGGGATTATTATCTACAATCGACTTCAACGCACTTTCTAAATGCGAGTAATTTGGTGTTTCGCCTTCTTTGATATAGTAGTCGGACGCTTGAACAGGGAAGGTTACGATGTCAATTTGTGCGTCTCGGGCAAGGCGAACTTGTGGCTCAACGTGCGATTTTGTTATCGGGGCAATTCTCTTATAAGATTGTTCTCTATTGATAACAGCCAAGTCTAACATTCGTGGAGTTTTGCTATTAGCTTTTGCTTTAACTTTGAAAATGTATTTTTTATTTGCTTCAAGTTTTGCACCTTTAGCATAAACGTGAAAACCTCGCAAATGTGGACTTTCTTTTTTCTTCTCGATAGTCAGAGCGTAGTCGCTTACACCGTCGGTTTTTTCCATTTTCAGTGCGATTGGAAGATTTTTGATTTTTCTGTTAATGCCATTGCACCAATATTTGATGCGAGGGTCGAGTTTACTCGATTTGAAATCTAATTCATAAACTTTTTTACCGGTATCTTTTTCGACTACTTCAAATTGAGAAATCCAATATTTAGTTGGGACAATATCGGGTACGATGTGAAGAAGTAAGTCGTTGAGGTTTTCAGTCTGCTTGGGGATGTCGATATTCCGAGTTTCCCATTCTGATGAAATTGAGGGGGCGTCGGGGTGTACTGGAATAAAATAAGTTGGCGAAACATAGAGCATACGAGCTCGAACAGGCGTGCCGTTTATCGTTATGCGAGGAACGCCATTTACATTTTCGACTTTATAAACCGATTCTTTGTTGTCTGTGCATGCACACAAAATTGACGCCAAAAGTAATAGCAATATACATTTTATCATACTCATAGTTTTTCTTTGTTGCGAGAAAGACCGTATCTTTTTGCCGATATGTTTTCAAGGTGAAAAACTAAAAAAAAGGTAAACTGTTTAATGATGTAGTTGTAAATGTGCTTGCGTTTGTTAAAACTTAATCCATAAATGAAAAGATAATTATATTAGTTTCAAATGAGTTTTGAATTTTTTGACCTCAATTCTATAATACTTGGCGTGTTAGCAACCTGCTTGTTCGCCGAGTGTATTATTCTTGTCGTTCGAGTAAACTCGCTCCGCAACAAAATGGAAGCCGAGAAGGAATCGATAAGAAGCGATGAACTTGTAAAATACGAAAAGAAACGCAACGAGCTTGAAATGCTCTTGAAAGAACGTGAGATTGAATTGAAGTCGGAGTACGAAGAAATGTTGTCGTTGGCTCGCTCTGCAAAACGTGAGCAAGACGAAAAGCTTGCCGAGGCAAAAATCCAAGCCCAAAATGCAAGTCGTGCAGTTGAACGTGCCGATGCCGAATTTTCGAGATTTGCAAAGATGAAAGAAGATTATCGACGTAAATCTGAAGAATATGCGGTGAAAATTGCAAACCTTGCAAAACTCGATATCGAAACTATCCGTGAAGACGCAAAGCGTGAAGTCGAAAAAAAATGTATTGAAGATTTAGCGTTGTATCGTTCCGAAATTTTAGAAAAATCAAAACGTGAAGCCGACGAACAAGCCTTGCGAATCTTGACCGACGCAATGCAAAGAATCGCAAAGACATTACCACAATCGTCAATGGCAACCGTCGTAAAAATTCCAGACGATTCAATGAAAGGCAGGCTTATCGGTCGTGAAGGACGCAATATACGCTCATTTGAATCGGCAACTGAAACAACTTTGATTATCGACGAAACGCCAGATTGTGTAACTATTTCTTCGTTCAATCCAGTCCGCAGAGAAATCGCAAAAATTGCACTCGAAAATTTGATAAACGACGGTCGCATAAGCCCCGCAACAATCGAACAAGCAACTGATGACGCAAAGAAAGTAATCGAGCAACGTGCGTATGATATCGGTGCCGAAGCAGTCGAGTCGCTTGGCTTGGCTCATGTTAGCCCTGAAATAACAAGGGCTGTTGGCAATTTGTCGTTCCACCTTTCGTTGAATCAAGACACTCTTGCACATTCAATAGAAACTGCAAAAATTGGTGCATTGATTGCATCTGAATTAAATTGCGATACTGCAATCGCAAAGCGTGTCGGCTTGTTCCACGACATCGGCAAGACTCTTGCTGATTCTGATAAATCGCACGCAAAGGCTGGGGCATCTATGCTTTTGCGTGCTGGCGAATCTGAAATTGTGGCAAACGCAGTTGAAGCTCACCACGCTGAAGTGCCGTCAAAAAGTATTTATGCAACAATCTTGTGCATAGCCGACTCTCTTTCGGCAACTCGCCCAGGAGCAAGAATGGAAGCAACCGAAGGCTATATCCGCCGAATCAAGAGTTTGGAAAATATTGCTCTTGAATTTGAAGGTGTCGCAAGTGCATATGTTTTGCAGGCTGGTAGAGAATTGCGTGTGATTGTTTCGCCTGATTCTGTCAGCGATGTTGAAGCACACGATATTGCTCGAAAAATCCGTGAGAAAATAGAGTCGACAACCGATAACTCTATCGGCGTAAAAATCACACTTATCCGTGAACAGCGTTTTACGGAACTCGCAAAAGGACACTAATAAAAAAGGGAAGCCAACTACAATCACGAATATATCAATAGAATAATTCTATTGCCCCTCGCGTAACGTCCGAAACGCACCATAGTCTGACTTCCGACAAACGACAATCGGAGAATCTTTCTGAAAGTCAAGAGGAAAACACGGTTCAAGTGCGAAAGTTATTCTTGCTCTGATTAAATTTTTTCGAGCAGTTTTTTAGTTTGCGAAATTTGTTTTGTGAGAATTGGGCGAAGTGGAGAATCGTTCGGAGTCTCATTTAAAATGGATTGCAAGACATCAATCGCCTTTTGAAATTTTCCGTTTTGGGTAAGGATTCCAGCATAGACACGACGTGCAAAAACTGTCGGATTAGGTTCGTTTGAAAGTTTTTCGTAGCAAGTTTCGGCAAGTTTAAAATCATCGTTAGCAACTGCAATTTGACCTTTTTGTAGGATCAATTCTGAATTTGTTGGGAACATCGCAAGGGCTTTGTCGAGGAACTCTATCGCCAACTTTGCTTGCTTGCGTTTGAATGCGTTTAACAATTTTTCGGAGCGAGCTTTTTTAGGGAGTTTTGCGAGCATCCAGTGTGGTGTGTCGTAAGCAATAATAGATGCACCTTGCGTCCAGAAGGTCGTCATATATGGGTCGATTGATGTTGCCAATTCCATTGCGGAAAGGCAACCAGCCAAATTTTGTTTTTCCCAATCAAGATGTGCTTTCAGCCAAACGAAGTCTGATATCAACGAGCGATACCCGCCTAACATCCCAAAAAGAAAACCTTTGTTCATCGCAACTTCAATCGATTGCGAGCTGATTGTATTTTCATTTTTGAGTGCAATTTTTTTCAATGGATATGAGGAAATCGAAGCGAGAGCAAAAATTGCAATCGCCCAAAAATAAGCCGATTTTCTTTTTATAAATTCCATTAAAATTCTCGCTTTGAAAACATAATTGCCGACGCTATCAACGCACATACGCAATAGATTATTCCGTATCCAGCAGATGCGAAAAAGTCGACGATGTTAATCGGTGCAAATGCAAAATTTTCGGCGACATTAAAGACGTGGAAGTCGGGGAAAATCCACGAGACGAGTTCCGTGAAACCTTCTTGTTTTCCTCCCAAACGCAAAGTTATATCGCCAGCCATCGACACAGCTAAAACCATAAACGAGACAATCACCGAAAAGAGCAGGGAAGTAGACGCTGAACAGATAAATGCCGAGATTGCACAAATCGCACAAAGTTTAATCCACTGGATAAAGGCAAATGCAAACACTCCGATATAATTTATCGATGCAACGTCTTCTGCATTGCGAATGCCAAGTGATGTAATTGCGAGCATAAGCGATGTCGCAAGTGCGACGACAAACGCAAATATCGCCAACGCAAAGACAGCACCGCCGAACTTGCCGAATACAAATTGCGTACTTCCGACTGGTTTTGAAAATAGCGTTATTATCGTTTTATTTTCTATCTCGTTGTGGAAAATTTGTGCAGTCGCTACAACGGCAATTATCGAGCCAAAGAAGCCGAGTGCACCCGAACCAAAATCGAAAACAAAACGCAACTGTTCATGCCCTAAATCGAGCGAGAGCAGATATTTTGAGGATAGCACGAGTGCTAATGCAATCAAAGCCACTATTAAAATTAGCTTTTGGCGGAGTGTTTCACGCAATGTATTTATCGAAATAAGAAAAGCGTTTTTCATTATTTGTTCCCTCCGACCGTACGTCTGAAAAACTCATCGAGAGAAATTTTTGCAGATGTTTTTTTCAAAGTTTTTACTCCGAGCGATTCTGCGTATTCTGTGATTTTCTGAAGCGTTGCATCGTCGGCAGACTCAAGGTCGATACGAGTCGTTCCGTCGATTTGCAAAAGCTTATCTATTTCTCCGATTGATGCTATTTTGCCATTGCACAATATTGCAGTGCGTGAACACAACTTTTCGACTTCGCTCATCATATGCGAACAAAGAAGAATTGTCTTTCCAGTATCTTTTAGATGTGTGATAATCTTCGCCATATTTTCGGCACCGATAGGGTCGAGACCAGAGGCTGGTTCGTCGAGAATAACAAGCTTTGGACTGTGTACGATTGCTTGTGCGAGACCAACACGTTGCACCATTCCTTTTGAATAAAGCGAAATCGGACGTTTTCTTGCGTCGGAAAGACCGACAATATCGAGTGCTTTGTCTGCCGAAATATTTGCTTGTTTGTAAGTCATTCCGCAGAGACGTGCATAGAATGCGACAAGCTCGTGTCCTGTTAAATACCTGTAAAAATAAGGGTTTTCGGGGAGATACCCAATGTTGCGTTTAGTTTCATTTGAGAGAGGTTTTCCGAAAATTAGACATTCACCAGAATTTTGTTTTATAAGCCCGAGTAAGATTTTAATCGTCGTGCTTTTGCCAGCTCCGTTGGGACCAATCATACCGAACACTTCGCCGTCGCCGACCGAAAACGATATGCCGTCGAGTGCACGGATGCCGATTCCACGAATCCCATATCGATAATATTTTTTGAGATTTTTTATTTCTATGATATTGTCCATATCAAAGTCTGATTTCAAAACCTTTGTACGCTTGGTCGACAAAATCTTCACGTTCGTCGGTCGAACGAATAAAGCCCGACATCACTTCGGAAACTTTGTCAACAAATTCTCTGACTTCAGCAATACTGCCGACTGCCACCAGATGAACTCTGCCGTCGTCGAGGTTTTCAACGTATCCATTTACATCGTATCCAGAGGCGATGTTTTTTGTCTTGTATCTGAATCCGACGCCTTGTACGTGTCCGTCGAACCACACTTGAAGTCGATAATTTTCGGTTTGCATAGTTGTATATTTTCAATATCGGCAAAATTGTTGCAACTTTTTTTCGCTTTTATTTTATAAGTGAAAAATTTTTCGATATATAATATTATCCTTGAAATTTGGAACGCACTTAAATTTAATCTGTCCTAATACACATAGATAATTTCAAATTAACTCAAACAAAAGAATAACCAAATGAAAAAAACAATAATGGCAACAATCGCAGCAACAGCAGCACTTGCTGGTTCAGCGTTTGCAGATGCGAACCAAGAGTATATCAAAACTTTTGGTATGATGATGTATGAACGCAATGGACTCGCAGATCTTAAATTAACTCCAGAAGAATTTGATGTCTTCGTATCAGGCATGAGAGATTCTTTCAACGGCAAAAAAATGCCTGATAATATGCAGGAGTTCGGTCAGAAGATGATTCAATACTTGAGTGCTCGTGCAGAAGCAAATATTGCTGAAGAAGCAAAAAAGGCAGAAGCAAAAGCAGCAGAATATTGGAAAGAACTCGAAAAGAAAGAAGGTTTGAATAAGACACCAACAGGTTTGGCTTATGAAATCACACAAAAGGGTTCGGGTGAATTCGCAAAAGAAAATTCTGATGTAACAATAAACTACACAGGAAGACTTATCGACGGCACAGTTTTTGACTCGACCGAAAAAGCAGGAAAGCCAGCAACATTTAATCTTCAAAAGGTAATCCCAGGTTTCCGCGAAGGTTTGCAAAAGGTTGCAAAGGGAGGTAAAGCACGCTTGTATATTCCAGCAAAGCTCGGTTATGGTGCTCAACCACTCCCAGGTATTCCACCGAATTCAACACTTATTTTTGATGTTGAAGTTCTCGATGTGAATAATAATCCACAACCAGAATCACCTGCTCAACCAGCAAAACAATAAAAATTTTCAAATCAATTACGAAACGCTCCAATAACGGAGCGTTTTTTTATTGTCTTAATGCTTGTCGATAGGGAATATAAGAATTGCTTGGAAAAAAATAGAAAAAAGTTAATGTATATGCTTGACAATATACAAAAAATTCTAAATATATGACGGAATAATAAACGGGCGGTAGCGCAGTTGGTAGCGCACGTGCTTTGGGAGCATGGGGTCGTGGGTTCGAGTCCCTCTCGCCCGAGAGTTTTTAAGGTCGCAATTTTTCAAGGTTGCGACCTTTTTCGTGCCTATTTTTCAGGGATTGCAGGTTGTAAAGGGGTACTTACCATAGGCAAACCATATACAAAGATTATACAAAAAATGACTTGAAAAGTCCCCATTGTTTCCCCATTCCCCATTGTTTCCCCATTGTTTTTTGGGGGCATATTTTTGAGAAAAGCTGTTGTCTTTTTGTAAATGGATTAACTTTGTTGTAATCAATTTGTTGGCGTGGTTTACTGTTGACTGGTAAACAGTTTACCTAATTTCTTAAACTAAACCCTTGCGTCGTTAGGTGAAAAATTTATATTTGCTTAAATTGATGAATCACGAATTGAAAGTAAATAGATCTGTAAGTATGCAGGATATCGCTGACAAGCTCGGTATTTCAAAGGGCTCGGTATCGTTGGCATTGAATGATTCAAAAAAAATTTCAGAAGAAACAAAACAAAAAGTTAGGCAGATTGCTGTTAAACTCGGGTACAAACGCAATGCTCTTGTGTCGAGCGTGATGGCTGGTTTGAAAGGTGCGAAAAGCAATCAGTTCCTCGAAACTATCGTTTTGATTAACGCAAACAAAGCTGAAGACGCACCTACAAAATATCCGATTTTCTCAAAGTATATCGACGGCATTAAAGACGAAGCGAAAATTCTCGGATATGCTATTTACGATGTATGGCTCCATGACAAGCGTTTGAATCCGTCGAAGCTCCAACGTATATTGGAATCGCGTGGGATTCGTGGGGGCATCATTATCGGCCATGTAGATGACAATATTCTGCCCGACAAATTTGCTCCGATTTGGCAGAACTTCAAATTTGTGTCGGCTGGTTTAAAAACTTTTAATCCGATACTCGACTTCATTTCGGCTGATAAATTTCTAATCGCACACTATGCGACAAAAAAAATTATCGAACGTGGATTCAAACGCCCCGCATTGATTTTGGCATCGCATATTGACGAACTCGTCGAGGGCAGATTCATCGGTGGATTCCTTCGTGCTCAACTCGACCTTCCTGAAGAAGACCGTATCCCGCCGTTTATGGATATCGACCGTGCGGATAAATCGCCAAAAATTCTTTACGATTGGTTGAAAATTCGCAAGCCCGATGTGATATTTTCTATATCAAATAGCACAAGTGAGTGGTTTAGAGAGCGTGCGACAGCTGTTCCGCAAGATTTGCCCGTTATCCATTTGGAACGCAAGTTTGGAAAAAATGAGTGGATTGGAATTGACCAAAATTATGAAATGGTCGGGCGTATTGCAGTCAGAAAATTATTTACAGCACTCAACGCTCCAATCTATTTGAAGGACGCTGATGTTCGCACAGCAACTATTGTTCTACCGAAGTGGAACGATCCAGTTTCGACAAAAAAATAAAAACAGGTAAACAGTTTTCCAAAAAACACGAAAGCAAATGTTGAAATCTAAAAAATTTAATTTTTAATATAACAACAAATAGAAGAGATTAGTTTATGAAAGATAAAGGTACAACTCAGAATTCGGACAATTACAAATGGTTTTTGCTTCTCTTTTTGTGGGTGGCATTCTTCTTGCATCAAGGTTCACGCCAAATTTATAACGCTATTCTCCCTCAAATTCAAGACAGCTTTGGTGTCGACTCTGTCAAGATGGGAATTGTTGGTACGGTCTTTACTTTGACATACGGAATCTGTGCTCCGTTCTCTGGATTCGCAAGCGATTTGCTCCGCAGAAAATGGATGCTTGTAGCAGGGCTTGCAGTGTTCTGCTCGGGTATATTTATTTCAGGCTGGGTATCGTCAATCGGTATGATGATTATCTTTTACGGACTCTTGAATGGAGTAGGGCAAGCATTCTATTATCCGCCAGCATGCTCATTGTTGGGACAACTTCACGAAAAGACTCGTGCGACAGCGTTGGCAATCCACCAGACAGCTTTGTATGCGGGAATTGTAATTTGCAGTTGCGTGTCGGGCTTGTTTGCTGAAATTCCGTCGGAAACAATTTGCGGAAAGACTATTTTAGGTTGGCAATTCCCATTTATCATCTTTGGTGGAATCGGTTTGCTTTGGGCATTTATGTTGATATTCGTAATGCGCGACACAAAGCCTGTTGCAAACGCAAGTGGTGCAGTAGAAAAAGCATCATTCAAAGATGCGTTGCTTGTCGTGATTCGCAAACCATCGGCAATCCTTTTGGCTCTCGGCTTTGGTATGATGATTTATGTCGATTGTGGATTTAAAACTTGGATGCCAACTTTCTTGCAAGAACACTTTAAAATGGACGCAGCATCGGCGGCGACAAACGCAGTTCTATGGCACTATATTGGTGCATTCTTCGGTGTTATGATTGGTGGACGCATAACAGATAAACTTGCAGTAAAACGTCGTACAGTTCGTTTTGAAGCTAATATTGTCGGTCTTTTGTGCGGTGCTCCATTTATCTACTTTATGGCAAATACACCATCGCAAGCACTCTGTTTTATCGGACTTCTCTTGTTCGGACTTTGCCGTGGTATTTACGATTCTAACTTGTTCGCATCGCTTTTTGATGTTGTTGCACCACGCTATCGTGCATCGGCATCGGGGCTTATGCTTTGCTTCGCATTTATCATTGGCTCGACTTCGCCAGTTGTACTTGGTTGGATTCGCGACAATTTCGGAATGAGCTATGGCATCGCATCACTTTCGGCATTCTATATCGCAGGTGGTTTGATTATCCTTTGTGCTCGCAATTTCTTCTTCGCACGCGATTGCGTTGAAACAAACTAATTTAACATTAACAAAAAAACGCTTATGAATTATTCAGACGATATACAACTTCACAAACGTTTCGATTTAACTGGACACCGTGCGTTCATCACAGGTTCAGCTCGTGGAATCGGCAGAGCAATCGCAATGGGGCTTGCAGAATATGGAGCTCAAGTGATTGTTCACGGAGTGAAGGAAAGCGAAAAACTCGCATCTGCACTTGAATCGGTACGCAAATTAAGTCCGACAAGCTTTGCCGTAACAGGCGACTTGGGAGACCCAAATGCTCCTGAAAAAATCGCAGAACAAATCAAGGCTCATTCAGAATTGCCCGACATTTTTATCGCCAACGCATCGCTCCAATTCAGATGCGAGTGGGATAAAATTTCGCTTGAAGATTCAATTTTGCAAATGCAAGTAAACTTCCATTCAACACTAAAACTTTCGCAACTTTTTTATCCAGTTATGAAAGCACAAAAGTGGGGCAGAATTGTAACAATCGGTAGCGTTCAAGAATTCAGACCACATCCACATATGGCAGTTTACGCTGGCAGTAAGTCGGCACAAGAAAACCTTGTTCGCAATATTGCACGCCAAGTTGCATCGGAAGGTATCACTGTTAACAATATCGCTCCTGGCGTATTCTATACCGACCGCAACGAAGAAGCACTTTCAAACCCAGAATACGCAAAGAAAGTAACAGATTGTATTCCGTCGCACACATACGCTGAACCAGCAGATGCGGCAGGTGCAGCTCTCTTGCTTTGCTCAGACGCTGGCAGATATATCACAGGCACAAACATTGTAGTCGACGGTGGTTTGCGTCTCCCAGGTTAATAATTTTTTTCAACCCCATTATTTAACAATCAACAAAGAAAAAATATGTCAGAACAAAAAGATGAAAATATGCTTCAAAAAGAAGCAAAAATGATGAAACTCGAAAAGCTCATCCAAACAAGAGAGAGCATTTCAAACGTAGAGTTCCCAGTTCCTACAAAGGAACTTTTGGCTCGCTACGAAACACTCTATACGGGTGCGATTAACGACGTAATGCGTGAATTCTGCTTGCTCAATCAAGCACTCCCACACGACATTATTCCACTTCGCCCAGAACGTACAGTTGCAGGTATCGCATTCACAGTAAAGAGCTCGCCAAACGTAAAAATCACAGGCGAAATGACATTCCGTTCGCAAATGCTCGACGATATGCACGAAGACTCTTTCGTCGTTTGGGATACAAGTAAGGACGAAGAAGCTACTCTCTGGGGCGGTGTTATGACTGCAACAGCAGTTGGTAAAAAAGTTCGTGCAGCTTGCATCGACGGCGGTATCCGCGACACTCACCAAATCCTCGAAACAGACTTCCCAGTGTTCTATCGCTACCGCGTATCGAACGGCAGTCTCGGACGTTGCTTGATTACACACTACCAAGTGCCGATTCTCTTGGGTAAAGTAACAATCAAGCCAGGAGACATTATCATGGGCGATATCGACGGCGTTCTTTGCGTACCTCGTGAAATCGCTTGGGACGTTCTCGTTCGTGCAGAAGAAATCCGTGAAAACGAAAAGAAGATTTTCTCATGGGTACACTCGGGCGAAACAATCCAACAAATCACTGAAAAAGGCGGTTATTTCTAAACCATACAATTTGATAGATAATACTTATTTTTAATAAAAGGAAATAAGATGAAAATAGATCCATCAACACTCAAAATTACCGATGTACGCTTTGCCGATATCGACGGAGCACCAAAGCGTTGCACTTTGATTAAGGTTTTTACAAATCAAGGTTTGGTAGGTTATGGTGAAGTTCGCGACGCATCAAGCAGAACATACGCTGCAATGCTCAAGAGCCGTATTCTTGGAGAAAATCCATGCAATGTTGAAAAAATCTTCAATCGCATCAAGCAGTTTGGCGGAGATTCTCGTCAAGCTGGCGGTGTTTGCGGTATTGAAGTTGCATTGTGGGACTTGGCTGGTAAGGCTTGGGGCGTTCCTGTATGGCAACTCTTGGGCGGAAAATATCGCGACAAGATTCGCATCTATTGCGACACCGACAGCGAAGGTGGCGGTCGCGATATGGGTAAGGCTCTTAAAGAACGTATGGCACAAGGCTATACCTATTTGAAGATGGACTTGGGTATTGAATTGCTTATGGATGTCGAAGGTGCATTGTGTGCTCCACTCGGTTTTCTCCAAAAGATGCGTCAATACAAGAAGGAAGTTTTCACAACTCCACACGGCTCGATTGATCCTCGTGCAATGCGTGGCGAAGCTTATGACCTTTTCAACACAGCACACCCATTCACAGGTATCCATATTACTGAAAAGGGCTTGGATTATCTTGAACAATATATGGCAGATGTCCGTGCTGAAATCGGTTATGAAATCCCGATTGCAATCGACCACCTTGGACATATTCCAGTTGAAGATTGTATCAAGTTGGCAAAACGTCTCGAAAAATATAATCTCTCATGGATGGAAGACCCAGTTCCGTGGCAGTACACAGACCAATATGTAAGAATGGCAAACGCTACAACAACTCCGTTGGCAACAGGTGAAGACATCTACCTTAAAGAAGGTTTTATGCCGTTGCTTAAGTCGGGTGCGTTGGCAGTTATCCACCCTGACATTCTCACTGCTGGTGGTATTCTCGAAACAAAGAAAATCGGCGACTTGGCTGAAGAATATCACACAGCGATGGCAATTCACATGGCTGAAAGTCCGATTGCATGTATGGCAGCGGTACACGTTGCTGCGGCAACTCGCAACTTCACTGCGTTGGAAGTTCACTCGGTTGACGTTCCATGGTGGGATAGCCTCGTAAATGGCTTACCAAAACCATTGGTTAAGGACGGATATATCGATGTTCCAAATACTCCAGGTTTGGGTATTGAATCGCTCAATGAAGAGCTTATCAAAGAAAAGCTCCACGAAGACTTCCCTGAAGCTTGGGGCGATACATCGCAATGGGATAAAGAATGGGCAAACGACCGCAGATGGTCATAAGCCAACTTCATCATATAAAAAGCGACGCATTATAGCGTCGCTTTTTTTGTGCATACTTTTAAAATTTATTTGAAGATTTTTCTATTTGTGATTCTTTATTATACGTTTTAAGGAAACATAATTAACGAAATGAAAAACATATTACTAAAAATAGCTCTTATCGGCTCGCTAATGATGGGGATTGTTGCGTGCCAAAGCGTGCAAACAGAAAAATCATACACAGCCGAAGTAAACGAAAATGGCGTGTTTGTTGACGGCAAGCCGTTCCAGATTTTGTCGGGCGAAATTCATTATTTCAGAGTTCAACCAGCGCAGTGGCGCGACAGACTCGAAAAGCTCCGTGCGTGTGGTTTGAATTGCGTGTCGGTCTATATGCCTTGGAATTTGCACAACCCACAGCCAAACGAATTCAATTTTGAAGGTCTCGCAAATGTGAGAGGTTTCCTCGATATATGCAAAGAAATGGACATCAAAGTACTTTTGCGCCCAGCACCATATATCTGCTCTGAATGGGATTTTGGTGGGCTCCCAGCGTGGCTTTTGAAAGACAAAAACATTGCAATCCGTTCGTACGATAAGGAGTATATCGATGCAATTAAGAACTACCACAAGCGTCTTTTCAAAGAGATTTCGCCATACTACTGCAACAATGGTGGTCCAGTTATCGCAATCCAGCTCGAAAACGAATACAGCACTTATGGCGATGACGAAAAGTATATCAAATTCTTGAAACAAGAAATGCTCGATTCTGGCTTCAAGGGCATTCTCTATATGGCAGAAGGTTCGCCAATTTACTCGTTTATGCCACTTGATATTGAAGGTGTTTGGGCAACTGCAACAACATTCCCAATCTTGAAAACAGAAGAAGCCCTCAAGAAACTCAATCGCAACAAACCACTGATGATTTCAGAATTGTGGTGTGGGCAGGGCTACCGATTGGGCGTTCCTTTGGATGTTATCAGAAAACAAAATGTGCCAAACACGCTTGCTGAGTTAGACGGATTTTTGGCGCGTGGAGGACACGTCAATTTGTATATGTTCCACGGTGGTAAAACTTATGGGTTCTTCAATGGTGCGCTCTATAATCCACCAAAAAGACCATATACTCCGTTTGTTTCAAGCTATGACGCCGACACTCTCGTGAACGAAGCTGGCGATCTTACTGAAAAATATTACGCTTATCAAAAGATATTTTTAAAGTACAACCCAAGCGCAATAAAGTACACAGTTCCACCTGCATCAAAAAAGAAATGTTATGGCGAAGTTGTGTTTACAAAGTCGGCAAAACTCTCGGACAATTTCGATAATATGGCACTAAAAACCGTAAAATCGCAACAACTTCTTTCAATGGAAGATATGGGATATTATTACGGAATGATAAATTATAAGGCAACAATTCCACCACAAGTCAAGGGCGAAGACTTAACTATCTCGAAAATTCGGGATAGAGCATGGGTGTATTTTAACGGCAAATTTATCGGTATGTACACTTGCGATGATCCAGAGCCATCTTTTGCAATTCCACAAGAAGGTGGCGAGTTGCAAATTCTTGTAGAAAATATGGGCAGAGTAAATGTAGGTGTGGTAATGGCTGACGGCAGAAAGGGTATTGAGAAGGTGCTTATTCGCACAAAGAAACACTTTGGCTGGGAAATTTCATCTATCCCATTTGAAAATTTGAGTGGGCTTAAGTGGAAGCCAGTTGCCGATGAAAACAAGAATAGCAAGCACACATTCTATAAAGGTGAGTTCAATGTTGATGAAGTTGCCGATACATACATCAACTTTGATAACTTCACACGTGGCTACGTTTGGGTAAATGGTGTAAACCTTGGCAGATATGATTGTTTGCCTCCTGTTTACACAACATACATACCAAAAGAAATTCTGAAAAAGGGTAAAAATACGATTGAGATTTTCGAGCTTGAAGGTGCAAAGGCGTTCTCGGCAAAGTTCTCAAAATATCCGATTTATCAAAGAAAAGATAAGCGTGTGATAATGAAATAAACGCTTACAAAAAACAAAAAACGCATTCGAAAAAGAATGCGTTTTTTTAGTCTATCATTTTGATTTCAAACTTTAGTTTTTGCGCAAAGAGTTTGTGCAAAACTTTTAAAGTGGCAAAAAATGCACGCAAATAGATTGGGTTATCAGCCTTGTTATATGCCCAGTTGAGTTTTTTCTGGCTCATTCCAGCTGGGAATGGTCGGAAAATTGCTCGCGTAAATTTCATTATTTTTGCGTTGTACTTGTTGCAGAGCGAACCACAATTTGGCACGCTTAAATCTTGATTTTTCACAGCCCAATCCAGACGTGCTTTCACAGGGTCTTCGTCAAAATTTTTGTGCGGAAAACGGAATATCGCCGAAAGGATAAACGCATTTTCCGAAAGCTCTGTGTGTCTATGCGAGTGTTCGATTTTATCGGCAGGTAGTTCGACGACTTCGCCATTTCGTACAAATTTTACAGATTCAATGAAGTCGAAAATTGCCTTTGCTTCTTTGGGTCCAGTTCCAGCATTCATTGCAATAGCACCGCCAACTTCGCATGGTGCACTTGCCAAATAGTAAGAGGCATCTCGACTTTCTTTGTACAGCATTTTGAGTAAATCGAGCATCATTACCGACGACGAAACTTCAAAGCGATTATCGCCCAAATACTCGATTTTCTTGGGAAGGGCGTTCTTCATCACAAAAGATTTAATCTTTGAATTTTTGAAAAACACATTCGATCCAGCCCCAAGTACAAATGGTTTTAAGCTTTTGTTTTTTGCGAAATCGAACGCTTGTATAGCGTCGTTTGCTGAAGTGATATCGGCATAGAAATCGGCTGTGTGGCGAGTCCTAAATCGGCTCAGCGACTTTCCCGAATATCTTTTTACTTCAAGCGACATTATCCGATTGCAATTTTTCCACTGACAATATCAGCGACAATTTGAGGCAGAAGTTGATACTCTGCTTTATGTACTTTTTCTTCGAGCGATTCCAGTGTGTCTTCAGGCGAAATTTCAACTTTCTTTTGTGCGATAACTTCGCCACCGTCGAGTTCATTATTTACAAAGTGAACCGAGCAACCGCAGACTTTTACACCAGCATCGAAAGCTTGTTTGATTGCATCTTTACCCTTAAAATCGGGAAGCAAACTTGGGTGCAAATTTATCATTTTGTTTGCGTATGCTTCGACAAAATCGGGTGGAAGAATTTTCATAAATCCAGCCAAAACGACGAGGTCGGCATTCCAATTCTTCAGTGCATTTTGGTAATTTATTGACGCTTCTTCGGAAAATCTTGCACCTTTGCGAAGAGTAGGTAAGTGCAGTGCTTCAACGCCATATTCCTTGGCTACATCGAAAACAGGTGCGTCTTCAATATCGCAGATAAGTCCGACAATTTTCGCACCGGCGAACATACCATTTTTTTCCCATTCAAAAAGAGCACGAGCATTTGACCCGCGTCCACTTGCCAAAATAACAATATTCATTTTAGAAATTTGTAGTTGATAAAACTTTCAATCCGCTTGCGATAAACGGAGCATTTGTAGAGTTGAAAGTCGACTTAAGTTCTTTTAACAAAGATTCAGGATTTATTATATCTGATTTTTTAAACGAAAAATCTTTAGTATTCCATACCATAGAATCTGACTTTGGGGAAAGGTCGATATAATTTGCTTTTGCGATAAAGAGATTAAAGTTTTTCAGATAAAATTTGTTTTCGTCGTTAGAAAAATCCACAACTTTTTTTAGTCCCATAATAAACTCGGGCAGATTGTATATCGAGTTAGAAATTCTCACGCAATTCAAATAGGTGATGTTTGCATCGACCGATGAAATTGCCAATTTACCTTTCAAAAGTTGCCATTGTGATATTTCCAACTTTAATTTTTGGATATGTAAAAATCTGTTAATATTTTCTACATTTTTCTTTGGTGCGTTCGATTCATAGACGGTTGGATTTGTGATATTAAGCCCGTCAATTTCGCAATAACCAGTGAATACATTTACATAAATATTTTGAGCTGACACAGGGAAGCCAGTTGACGATGTAATGATATTTTTCACATAGGAGACTGCAATGAGCATATAAACAACATACACAATTCCCGCCATAAGTGCCGAGATAAGTGTAGCAGAAATTAAAGTAGAGAAGAAACACCCAAACGGTTCTCTTCTACCTAATCTTAAAAATCCAAAAATAGCTCTCATTATCTTATTTTTCTTAAATTAACCGATAAAATTATGATTTTCGGTATAAAAATAGAGTGTGTATTCATGGTGGATGTCAATAAAAAATTAACAGGCTCCATTTGTCAAAGTAAAAATCGGCTAAATTTCCACAAAAATCCAGACACCTTAACGGCCCCTCATTTTTTGCTACTTTTTGTCTAATTTTGAAGTTTCAAAATTTTGCATTTTCCTAAACTCATTTATTCTGCGCCTAAGAGTACTCCGAATATGAGAATCCATCTTTTCCCAACCATTATATTCATCGCATTTCTCAGCAAATTGAGGTTGAGCAGATAAAACATATTCCCAATTATAACAGTTAAACTCATACCACATGTCGCATTTATCGGCAAATTGCGGCTGTTCGGATAAAAGTATACTCCAATGCCATTCATCAAACTCATGCCACTTATTGCATTTCTTAGCAAATTGTGGTTGAGTAGATAAAATATCTCGCCAATCCATAGAATTGAATTCATCCCATCTATTACATTCGCCGGCAAGTTCTGGCATTTTTTGTAAAATAATTAACCATCCTTCTTTATATTCTTTTGCTTTTTCTATGAATTGAGGTTGATCGGATAAAAGATTTTTCCATTGCCAAGATTCAAATTCATTCCACTTGTCGCATTTCTCCGCAAACTGTGGTCTGACTGACAAAAGATTTAACCAATAACTAACATTAAATTCATTCCACGTATCACATTTATTTGCAAATTGTGGCTGTTCGGATAAAAGACTTTCCCATTGCCAAGGTTCAAACTCATTCCAGCATTCGCATTCATTCGCAATTTCTGGTGTCATTTCTAATAAAGTAAACCATCCATCTTTATATTCTTTGGCTTTTTCTATGAATTTGGGGACTGACAAAATTTTGCTCCAATGAAAAGGTACAAATTTATCCCACAAGCAGAGTCTGTCAAATTCAGATGCGAGTGAATTGTCGTTCATAAGAGCTTTGACAAGTTCAGCAGGCGACATATTTATTAAATTTTGTTCAGCCATAAAATCGGTTTGTTATACGTAAACATTTATAAAACAGGGCCAACTTCTTTCAAGAAAATTGCTGTTTTTCAAACTATTTTTTCAATTTGCATATAAGTTCGCACCAATTTTCAGAATCAGTTTTATTCCACTTTTTGCACTTATCTGCAAGTTGTGGGTGCTTAAATAGAAGATTTATCCACTCTTCTGATTCAAATTCATTCCACTTGTTGCACTTGTCGGCAAATTGTGGTTGAGCGTATAAAAGTTTAAACCAATTACGAGAATCCATCTTTTCCCAGCCATTGTATTCATTGCATTTATCAGCAAATTGAGGTTGTGATTTTAAAAGATCACGCCAATTCCATTCATCAAATTTATTCCACTTTTTGCATTTGTTGGCAAATTGTGGTTGGAATCTTAAAAGATCTACCCAATCCAAAGAATCAAACTCTTGCCAACATTTGCATTCTTGTGCAAGCTTAGGTTTTATTGCTAAAAGCCCAGCCCAGCCGTGCGAATATTCTTTTGCTTAGTCAATAAAGTGAGGTTGAGTTTTTAATAGATGGCTCCAACTTATTGAATAAAGTTTGTGCCACAAACGGTCGAATTCAGATGCAAGAGTGTTATCGCTCATAAGAGCGTTAAGCATGTCAGTTGGGTCCATATTTTTTATCATTTTTTCTATCATAAATAAACCTTTTAGTATGTTGTTATAGTGTTTGTTGTTTTTCAAATTCTTCGCCAAAAATATTACAAAATGGGTGCGACGGAATATGACGCTGTTTTCGAATGGCATATTTTGTCGCAGAAAATTGTTAAGGTTGGAATTCTAATTCAACAAATTGCAAATATGAAAAAAGAAATAGAAAACACTAACGATACCTCAGTATCTCAGCTCGATGAACTAATTTCAAATTGTATGCAAAGTGGATTTACTATTATTGGTGGGCGTCCAGGAACTGGCAAAACATCATTACTTTTGGATATAGTTAGTCGAGCCTTGTTAAAAAATCCACCAATCCCAACTCTAATCTTTTCTTTGGAAATGAAAAAAGAGCATATTCTTTCTCGGCTTTTTAAAGTAAAAGGAGATGTCTATCAAGAAGACAACTTAGAATTTTTGCATATTGAAGATTCTTTTCTATCTACTGGAGATATTTGCCTACCATCGATTTTAGACATATCTTCAAAAATAAAATCCTTGAATGATTCGTTAGATAAAAAGCTTGGACTGATTGTTATTGATTGTTTACAGCTGATAAACAACGTTAATAAAAATAATCCAAGAAAAGAGGAAGTTGTCGAAATTTTAAAGACACTAAAAGCTCTCGCAAAAGATTTAAATATTCCAATTATTTCGTCTGCTATGTTGAAACGCGACGAAGGGGTAAAACCAAGTATGGCTGATTTTCGTGAGGTAGATAATATTGAACAATACGCAGATAACATTGTTCTCTTATATAGAATGATTCACGCAGATTTCTATAAAAACAAAAAAATGGCAAGATCAATGTATCTTAATTTAAATAAAACATTTGGAACTTTTGAAAATATAGAATAAACCATGTGCGACATATTTTGTCGCAGTAGTGGTTTATGGTGGTTTCATTATGAATACTACAGATTGCACACCACAGATTATTGACTTAAGTTTTTTGGCTTCTAAACAAGGAAAATCAAAGGTAGATTCTCTTGCTGATTTGCGAGAAGAAATGCTTTGCAATTCTAAATTGCGAGATAAGGCTGGGATTGAAAATCTCGTCTTTGGCAACGGCAATCCAAACGCCGATGTCTTCTTTGTTTACGAAGCTCCAAGTGTAGAAGAAGAACGTTCACGCCTTGCAATGTCGGGGCAAACGGGCGATTTCTTCTTTTCGCTTTTGGAGAAAATTGGAATCTCTCGCACCGACGTCTATGTTGCACCAATTATGAAATACCGAGTCAAGAGCGATTTCATTCCACGTCCGCCTACAATCGATGAAATGGCAGAATGTTTGCCGATTTTGAAACGTCAAATTGAAATAGTGAAACCGAAGCTTGTTATTGCACTGGGCACAACAGCTTTTGGTGGACTAATGGGAGAAAACTCGACCCCGACAATAAAAGACTTGCGTGGAAAAATCTTCAAATTTTGCGATAGAGATTTGATGATAACCTACCACGCATCATTTCTTACCCACTACGCAAACGCAACCCACCACCAGCAATTCTTAAGCGATATCACCAATGCAATCAACTATATCAACCTCACTCCACTCCAAAAAATCTTCTTGAAACTAAAACAAAAATTATTAGGATAAATTACATATTAGGAAGGAATTATATTATGCTTACAGATGAAGAATTTTGCAGTATGGGAAAGAGTCGCCTTTTGACTTACTTGCAAGATAATCCTGATGAGATTATATCTCTTCACGAAAGATATAACCTCTGTAATATTTTGACTCAAGGCGATCTTTGGGAATTAGCTGGCAACTGCCCTGAATTTCAAGAAAATATCGAGAATATTATTGTCGATTTTGACTATCAAGAATACTCAAAAGAATGCTATGCAGAAATCGACGACGGCTACGACCCCGATGATTATTACGATTAATTTTAGGTATAATAAAAAGGAAGTTATATGTCAGATAAAATAGAAAATATAGAAAACCTGTTGAAAAAAATAGAAGCCAAAAATCAACATAAACAACAAATTGCTGAAGATTTCAATATATTTGAAATTCTTGGAGTAGCTCATTTAGAGGTTTCAACACATTCTGCGTTTATTGCAAATTTGTTGAATCCAAAAGGGTCGCATTCGCAAGGAGCAAGATTCTTAGAGAAATTCTTAGAATTGATAGATGTTAAAGTCTTCAACCTTAGTTCTGCACAAGTTGAAGTTGAAAAACATATTGGTGATTTAGGGCGAATAGACATCTTCATAACCGACAATACAAATTGGGCAATAGCTATCGAGAATAAGATTTACGCAGGTTTAGGCGAAAAACAGCTTGGTAGGTATATGGAATTTTTGAAAGGCAGTAAAATGCCCAACAAGAAGCTCGTTTATTTAACTTTGCAAAAGAGTAACAAAAAAGACGAAGATAACAATTTATATCGCATTCAAGGAGTAAAAGAAGAAGACTTTGGAAAGTGTAAACATATTTCATATAATGAAAAAATAGTGAATTGGTTAAAACAATTTGATTCTTCAAATCCACAAAAAATTTCTACAACGATTTTGCAATATATTCAAACAATAGAAAGATTAACAAATATGAGCAATGATAAAGAATTTTATGAAATAATTAATAGTAAAGAAGCTTATGAAGCTTATAAGAAAATAATAAGTTTAGATTATAGAAAGTATAAGATAGAAACTCTTTTGACAGAAATAGCGAATAAGATAGGTCTAGATTGGAAATTTACTAAAAATTTCTATAATGGAGGTCGTGAATCTGGGATAGAGGTAGACTTAAGCAAAAATGAAAATCCTATAGCAAAATTATGTCTTATTTTTGAAGAAACTAATTACAAAAAATTATATATAGGTATATATTCTGAGAAATTAGATGAAAATCTAAAAGAGAAACTCAAAAAAAGTTTAAATAATGCAGAGTGGAAATCAGTAAATTCTTGGGTTGCATGGAAATATTGGAATGAGATTAATAGTGACGTAATAGAAGATCTATGTTTTAATAGTAATGCAGAAGAAAATAAGAAGAACTTAATTGAAAAATTAAACGACTTAAAGACTGCTTGGATGGAAATAAATAAACCTTCTGAGTCATAATTTGTCGCATAATCGTGGTATGGTTTTCTTTTGATTTAACAAAGGGAAACCATGATGATTTTTAATTGCAGTAGGAAGTATGTTTTAGAGCATAGAGCAGAGATTGAGGCAGATGAATCGATTTTTGTTATCAGTATAAATGGATTTTACAAAGATTTTACTGGCGACATTAAAAATGATGCTCCCCCAATCTCTAATCACAAAGGGCTTATCATTTATTTTGATGACGCAACTTTAGATGACATCGGCAAGCCTGACATCGTAAAGATTTTCGACCGCAAGCAAGCCTTATGTATATTTGAGTCGGTAGAGGATGCTTTTAAATCGGGCAAAGAGCGAATTCTTGTTCACTGTGGAGCTGGAATAAGCCGAAGCTCTGCAATCAGTCAAGTTCTCAACGATTTTGTAAATACCATTCTATCAGAAAATGAAGCCGACTGGGAATACAACGCAAAGTATGGTTTTGAAATTCCACCTATCCCAAATCAGCACATAAAAGCTGTGATGCGTGATGTTCTCTACAAAGAAATTTTAGCTAAATAAAATCAAAAAATATATTCCTTTCTTTTTTCAAGTGCGACTCAATTTGTCGCACTTTTTTCTTATATTTTTAGCATGGATACATTTTTTTTAATTCTTTGTTTTGTAGTAGTCATACTCATCTATTTTCTTCCAACTATCATAGCTTTTGGCAGAAAACATAATTATAAATGGTTGATTTTAATTCTCAATCTTTTTGGTGCTACGGGGATAACTTGGCTAATTGCGTTAGTGTGGGCTGTGTGGCCAAGAGACGATTTTTTGAATTAGTTTTTTCTGTAGTCTTAATTTGTCGTTGCAAATTGATAGAATAAAATCGCCAAAACAAATTAAACAGAAAGGACAATTATGGCAATTTGGACACTCACAATAAAATCTACAAAAATTATGAATGGCGTGCGTCTTGAACGTGGAATGCGTGTGCAAGTTTCGTCGCTGTATCATCCAATAGGCTACAACAATGGCGAGGCTACTCGAGATGCTTTTATGCGTGTGTATGGCATTGATTTAAAGAAAGCAGGTGCTTTGCATCCAGCCTATTTTGATATAGAAAAACGCAACTAACCGCACAACAAAGGCAGAGAATTTACTCTGCCTTTTCTTTTTTATCGTCTTCAAATTCTTCTTTATATTTTTCAAAGTGCATTGGATGCAACTTGAATGTATCGACATATCCTTTGGGATAAAACTGAGCATTATCGACAATATGCGAGATGTCGTTTACATCGTCAATTTCCGAGCTTGGCTCGTCAAACAAACTAATAATACACGAACAGCCAACCATTATAAGCGTAGCAATTTCTTTCATAGTTCTATGGATTACATAACCAAGTAAAATTGTTCATTAAAACAAGTTCTTTATCTGCTTCAAAAACAGGTCGCCCCAAAAGTTCTTCATGATGAGCCCAAAAGAGTTTTCCATGATTTTTGTGTTTAAGGTGCGCTAATTCATGACAAATTAAAACCTCTTGTACAGATTCAGGTATAAAAATCATCTGCCATTTGAAACCTATTCTTGTGGGATTTTCAGTGGCACAATATCCCAAGCAACGATGTCCACGCTTTATTACATGAAGTTTGATTTTTGCCTTTAGGTGATTGCGTGTAGCAACTATATAAAGCATTCGTTTCATTTGTATTCTTGCGATATCCAAAAATAGTTCATATGAATCGCTAAGGTTTACAACGCTAAAGGTAATTGTCTTATTTAATTTATCAACTTCGTATTTTGCGTTTACTTTTACACCTTTTATTTTCAATAAATAACGTTCTCCTTCAAAAAAAATTCTTAGGGATTTTTTGAAAATGTAATAGAGAGAAAGTATGTTATAAAATTTGTTTTTTACATAGGAATTTAAACTTCTCAACTCAGACTTTTTCATATCAAACGGAGTATTCTTCCATTTGTTAAATAGTAAATGCAATGCTGGTTCTACCAATAAAATTTCTCGTATTGTAGCAGAAGTAAGCTCTGCCGATTTTAACTCAGCAGGGCTTGCGTTTTTCTTTGCAAATACGTTTAGGAGTGTGTTAAAATCGCTATGCAACATCGTCGATATCTATGTAATCTTTAATGTCTCTTTCGTTTCCTAAAAATGCACTTGAGTCTTGCATCATCTGTTGAGGATTGATTATCTTATATTCTTCAACTTGGTGAGATGTAATGTAGGTAAGTAAATTATAAAGTTCCCATATAGTTTGGTTCGACCTTATGCGTTTTTTGTTATCGTATGTTAGATATTTTTTTTGTTGGTCGCCAAGTCTATCAAGAATGTCTTTGAATCCACTTAGTTCATCAGCCTTTGCGTCGTCAATTCCATTACCTTTTAATATGCGAGATACACGTGCAACTTCTCCAATGGAGGCATAAGTGTGCATTGCTTCTTTACTCTTTTCAAGGTAGCGATTTGTTCTGTCTTCAATAAGTTCTTTTTCTTTTGAATCCAAAAATATCATTTTACGAATACTTTCGTTGCTTGCATTGTAAATGCTTTTTATGCTTCTTCTTTCTATGCTAGTAGCACCATTGGAACAGATTAACCGAGTGTATTCTTCTTGAAGATCAACTGAAGATAAATTCCAAGCAAAACTGAGTTGTCCTACATTGAAATCTTCCCCATCTGCAATTGATACAATTTTAGGATTATCTTTATCTAAAACTGCAGAGATTTGAAAAGGATTAAATTCGTTATATTTTACTTCAATTACATTATGGTTGTTTGAATCGCAGAATTTTTCAACAATATCAAAAAACGTTGACGGAGGAATAATATCGCCTTTGCATTTTTCAATTTTTATGACAGAGCCTTTATCGCTAGCCATAACTAACAAATTTTTTCCAGCGTTTCTTGATAACAGCCAATTGCGTAAGTTTGTGAGTTCACGTTCGCCACCAGATTCTAATAGAGTATATTCTTCTTGAGTACTTATGCCTAAGTATTTATCTAACTCAGACTGAACATAATTTTCAAAGACGTATTCGCGATTTCCAATGCTGTAAACATTTTCTCCGCGATGTACTATATCTCCCATATTTACACGCTTTACTGGGTATTTTTTGTTTTCTAATTCACTTCTTATTTTATTGAATGTTGAGTTATTCATTGTTGTTCCTTTGGTTAATTACATTATCGAATTCATCTGCAAAATTTCTTATGCGGTCTGTTACATCTTTTTGCATTTGCTTAATGCGTTTATCGTTTTCAAATCGGACAGAATCGTAAAATACATTTCCACCGGTCTCTAAGTTGTAGTACAATCTTACGCCTACATCTCCACGTCTATGTTTTGAAAAAACAATAAATCTGTCTGAATAAATGTTCTTTTTGTTTTCAAGACGCAGTTCCATCATTGCTGTAATCATATGCTTTAAACGATTAGATCCTACAAATGCACCACTTTTTGTTACTTGCTGAATTGTAATAAAGGTTGTATTAACATTGCGTGAATTTTCGCCTTTATTTTGACGTTTTATAATTGTTAAAATTCTACTTTCAGCTTCTTTAAGCTTTATGTTTTCTTCTTCTTTTATAACGCTTTGAAGCTCGTAAAAGGAGTCTATTGCTACGATATCCCAACCTTGAGTTAGAACACTCGAAACAGTCTCCCAATTATGAGTATCAATAGAACAATCGCTTTCTACAAATAGTATGTTTAAGTATTGAAACTTTGGATATCGTTGAACGTAAATAGCTAAATCAATTTCATTCATTTCAGCACTTATAAATAATATTTTTAATTTTGGATTCGTCTTTTGAAGATTGGCAAGCATATCTAAGATGATTGTTGTTTTGCCAACACCAGGGTCGCCGATAATCATATAATTTACACCTCGTGGTAATCCGCGTTGTGATGATAGAACTGAGTCTAATTCGGTATCGGTTAAAAAATTTATAAAAAGCGACGGATCGAAATTGATGTCGCACATTCTTGTTACTTTATTTGTATGCATAAAAATCCTTTTTGCTTTTAGCATAAAAAATCTGTGCGACTAAATAAGCCTTTGTAAAATTTTTCAAATGTAGCGACGTATTTTGTCGCTTTATTTTTATAAAGTGTTTTTATTGTAATCAACAAAAGGATTTTTATGCCAAAGCAAAACAATAATAATTCACTTGCACGCCAATGGGAACTTTTGCGTTTAATACCAACACGCAAACCTGGTATAACATCGGCAGAACTTACAAGACAGATTGCCGACAAAGGTTATGTTGTAACAAAACGCACTGTTGAACGCGATTTGCGAGACCTCTCCACACTTTTTCCACTTATGGCGAATGAGGACTCTGCACCTTTTCGCTGGTATTGGCTTAAAGATATTTCGAGCGAGTTCGGTGGGATCGAAGTTTCAGACGCTGTCTCTTTAACGTTGGCAGAAGATGTTTTGAAGTCAATTTTGCCTGTGTCGATGCTTGAAACGCTCAAGCCAAAGTTTGAGCTTGCTCGCAAAAAGCTTGCAACATTAGAAGATTTACCAATTTCAAAATGGAGCTCGAAAGTTGCGTTTATTTCAGACTCGTTGGCGTATCAACCGATAACTACACGCACAGACATTCTTGAGAATATTCAAAGTGCGTTAGTTGACGGGTTTCAAATTGAAATCAAGTACGACCCAGTTAATAAACCAACAACGAAGTATATTTTAAATCCTTTAGGATTTGTTCAGCGTGGTGTTCGCAGTTATTTGGTGGCAACTAAGACAGGGGAGTCAACACCAATTCTCTTTGCGATTCAACGTTTTCGCAGTGTAGAAATTTTAGATAGTACAATAAAAAAGCCGAAAGATTTTACGTTGAAAAAATATATCCAAAGCGGAGCAATGGATTTTGGAAACGGTGGAATGATAAAACTTAAGGCGATAGTTTCTGACACGCTTGCAACGTATCTAAATGAAGCTGCAATTTCGCCCGACCAAAAAATCAGCTATAAAAATAACGCTTGGCAATTAACAGCAACGGTTCGTTATTCCTGGCAACTTTGGTTTTGGATTCTCTCGCAAGGATCCGACATCACGGTAGTTCAGCCAAAGTCTTTGCGTAATGAAATAGTCGAAAGCTTAAAGGCATCGCTTAAAAATTATGAATAATCTCAAAGATTTTGCATCGATAGATTTTGAGATTGCAAATGTCAACCGAAGTAGCGTTTGTAGTGTTGGTATAGCGATTGTAAAAGACAAAAATATTGTCGACACTTTTTATAGCCTTATAAAACCTCAACCAAATTATTACTACTGGAAGTTTACGGAAATACATGGGCTTAATAAATCAGACACTATAAACGCTTCAGCTTTTCCAAAAGTGTGGGCTGAAATTGCTCCAAAATTACAAGGCTTGCCACTTGTTGCACATAATGCGACTTTTGATGAGAGCTGTTTGAAAGCTGTTCA
The DNA here is from genome assembly GCA_015061945.1 of Opitutales bacterium. GTDB lineage: Bacteria > Verrucomicrobiota > Verrucomicrobiia > Opitutales > Intestinicryptomonadaceae > Merdousia. The sequence continues at coordinate 2,861 of SUVP01000014.1, read as the reverse complement.
CGAGTATTATGGAATGTCGTATCCAGAATACGAATTTCACTGCACTTGTTGTGAGGCTCGCAAACTTTTCAAAACTCTTCCAGAAAATATACGCCCACAACATGCTTCACTCGATTGTGTAAGCGAGTTTTTCAATATTAGGTTAGATAATCATCACAACGCAATCGCCGACGCAATAGCGTGTGCACAAATAGCTTTAGCAATGTAAAATCAAGCACGACACACTTTGTCGTGCTATTTTTTTAGAATGACGCTATGTACTCTTATATCTCACATAACTTAAAAAATACGTTAAAAGATAAGTTTCTTTTACCTTTGGGACAAACGGATGAAGGATGTTTGCAAGTGGCAGACTTTTTTGAATTGGATCATATTTTAATTGGTGGAGATAAAGACAAATTAGAATCATATTTAAAGTTTATAATACAAAATTTGTCGTCAAAATATTCATCTGAAGAATTGCAATTTATAATAAATACGCATGACAAATCTATATTTTGCGAATTTGAAAATCTTCCGCATTTATACAGAGGAAAAATAAATTCAACTATGCCAGAAATTTTGAGCAATGCACAAAATCTCTATCGCATATATAGAGATAGGCATGATTTATTGACTGCGTCAAATATGGATTTTTTCAAATATAACGAATCTTGTATTAGCGAGAAACTTCCGCTAATTGTTGCGATAACTCACGATTACTCTTTGCTGAAAACTTTAGAAGAACATCATTTGATTTGTAATTTGGCAAGCAAAGCATTCTATGCAAAAAATACTGGTGTATTTTTGATAATTTCTACCTCAAATTATTTTGCGACATCATCCTTTTCAAAAGAATTTTTCGAGGCATACTTTTCTACGAGAATAGCATTTTTTAAAAAGGTTACTTCTCAAAGTAGCGTATTGATAAATTCCAATGCAGATAAATTGCTTTTAGGAAATCAACTCATTTTTCAACATATAGATAATAAATCTAAACAGCAAACAATTCAAAAATTAAGAATTCTAAATTATGAAAAATAAAAAACAAATCGAAGGTAAAAAGTTAGAAGAAAAACTACGTGAACGTAAAATTATGCTTGATAAACAATTTCAATTTACGCCCGAAAATATCGAAAAAATCAAAGATTTTAGCGAAGCATTATTGCGAAAATATAACGCGCTTTTTGATAAGATGAGCAACATAAAACGCAATCTTGATTTACAGATTGGAAGCAAAGATGATTCCTGTCTAATAAACGAACATTATTTTATTTGTGGCAACATTTCTATCGATAGCGATAAACAAGAACTTTGCGATGTTGTGAATCGCCAACAACCTTATTCGATTAGCACAAGTTTTGGTGCTGATAGTTTCGATAGAGTATCAACTTTGTTGGAATGCGATAATTGGGATATCGAAAATTTACAACCACTCAATAAATATTCTGTTCATATCTGCTATGCAATGCACCACTTCTTCACTGATGGTCTATTTGCCTTAAGCGACATCTTACTTTTAGATAAAGACGATATTCAACTTTCAATTTCAATCGAATTATAAAAAAGGAATTTTTATGCAAAAATTTGTAAAAATATTTACGATTGCACTTGTTCTTTTGTCAGGATTTTACTTCGGAACAAAATTTAATAGCCAAGAAGAGAGCGTTCCTGAAAATGAACGTAAGTTCGAGCTTTTTGCCGATGTAAAATTGTTTCAATTTACTGGTGAAAATCTAACACCAGCACAAATCCAGTTGAATAAAGCTTTGCTCGATATTCGCGAAAAAGTTGTAAGCGATTTTTACGATGAAATAAAAATCTTTTTCGAGCCAGACTTTGAGGAAGTCCACAATTACATAAGTGGAGTTGCACTTAATTGTAAGGTGGTGCAAAACACTGATAAAATCTTTTCGTGCGAGATTGAGACCGAACAATATCATCATGGTGCAAATGGTTGCCATTCTGGTGTGATTGGCGTTAATTACGCAATAGAAAACGGAAAGATTAGGAAGATAAAATTTGCAGAGTTATTCAAATCAAAATCCGATAAAATTGCGTTTCTAAAAAAAGCTTTAAGCGATATCAAAAAGCGAACTAGCGGACTTTTGATTGAAGTCGATACACTATCAGAAAAAGACTTAGAAGAAATCGAAAACCAACTTCAATTTGTTTTCACCGATAACAAAATCAAAATTATGTTTCCACCTTATACAATCGCATGTGGTGCATGTGGTGTATTAATATCAGAACAAAACTATACGAAAGATTAAATTATGTCATCAAACAAAGATTACATTTTTCCTTCATACGATTTGTTAACAGATTCACCCGTTGAGAATCATACTGAAACAATGAATCAAATAGTTTCGCTATTCGCAAAATTTGGCATTGAAGTGCGTCCCAAAAGATTTTCGTCAAATGGCATTACTGGGCGTTATGTGGTAGAACTTCTAAATGGAGTTAGATTCTCTAAAATAGAAGCATTAGAAGATGATTTTGAGTCTCATTTAAATGAACAAATACGCATTCTAAAAGTAAACGAGGCAAGCACGTTTGCCGTTGAAATTCCATTAAAATACAAAAAATTTTTATTTTTAAAAGAAGTTTTTGAGTCTCCCGAATGGAAAGATAACAATGCTATTTTGCCTATTGCATTGGGTAAAGGCATTGAAGGCAATACAATCGTCAAAGATTTAACAAAGCTCAAACATATATTGATTGGCGGACTAATAGATACAACAGCTACTATTTATTCTATCATAACTTCTTTGCTTTATAAATGTACGCCAACTGATTTGCGTTTTATAATGCACGACCCGAAAACTGTAGAATTACCAATTTATAACAAACTTCCTCATATGCTTTCCCCTGTTATAACT
>SUVP01000013.1 GCA_015061945.1 Opitutales bacterium | reverse complement strand
TTACTCTGGTGATCATAGGCGAGAGGAAACACACGTTCCCATCTCGAACACGCTCGTTAAGCTCTCAGCCGCCGATGGTAGTACGACCCCGCTGTCGTGCGAGAGTAGGTTGTTGCCAGTCTTATGAGCCCCGATGTCCGAAAGGATGTCGGGGCTCTCTTTGTTTTGGGATGTCCGTTTCGCACGACAGCGGAAGACGTCCTGCTGACCGATGCTTGTCCCCGCAACCTTATCCACTTCGTAATGGTGTTGCTATTACTTCGTTCAGTTTTAAGCTACTGTTCTTGAACTCGTCTTCACTACGTTTCGCTTGAGTTCAATTCATTGTTGCCAGTCTTATGAGCCCCGATGTCCGAAAGGATGTCGGGGCTCTCTTTGTTTTACGGGGTCTTTTCTGAATTTGATAGAAACGTCCGTGCGGCTGATAGCTTGTTAAGTTGAACTCGCTCGCACGGTGGTGCGAGTCTCGCCCTGCGGGTAAATTGCGTTGCAATTTATAACACAAAGAAGCCGTTTGGGTTACCAAACGGCTTCTTGTATTTTGAGAAAAGCTTATTATTTTCTTCTGCGGTAAGCGACAAAGCCAAGTGCAACTGTACCGAGAATCATAGCGTATGTGCTTGGTTCTGGAACTGCTGCTGTTGCTAATACGACAAGTGAATTATTTTCAATTATTGAAGTTACATTACCATCAAAAAGGATTCCATTTACAAAAAACTTTATTTTATTAACAATATATTCGAGCCCTTCGACAGAAGCATTAGAATCCCATTTAAGAATTGTTGCTGTATAGGAGTCAGAATTATCACCTGTATAGTTTATAACCAATTCACTATCTTCCCCAAATGATAATTTGGAGCTCTCGTCAACAAGAATAAAACTTGAGTCGTTTGAATCTGTTATAAATGAAATTTCTCCATCTGCGATAGATAATCTTTTATTATTTGCAATTTCTAAAACACCGCCATTTTCTAATACAATTCTTGCTCCACCAGAAACTGTTGCGTTTGATTCCGAAATTATCGCATTATAAACTGTATCAGTTCTCCGAATTGTGAGCATATCATCACTTTGTGTAAGTGATATATTTTTGATAATGCCGTTTTTCATAATTGTATTTTTTAAGATAGCTCTTAATAAGATATAATTATCAGGGACTGAAGTTACTCCACCGTTAGTATCATTGTAAGTTGCACCACGAAGATCTGCGTTAGTTAAATTTGTATTAACTAAAGAACCGTTCAGCGTAGCTCGTTGTAAGTTTTGATTTTCTAAATTACAATCCTCTAAACTAGAATTTAATTTTATTCCGCTTAAATTATAATCCTTATAACTTTTAGTAGAGCATAATTGTTCTTTTGAAAATCCAGAAGATGATGCGAAATTAACATTTGTTATTGTTGCATTTGTAAAATCAGCAGATGTTATTTTTGTATATGCAAAATCGGCACCTGTTAAATTTGCATTCGTAAAATTTGCGTAGGTAAAATCTGTATAAACTTTTGTGTCATACAAATCGACATCACTATTAAAATCTACTTTCGTTAAATTGAAGTCTGAAAAATCAATATTTTTCATAGAAGAAGAATCTGAACTAAACCCCACTCCAGAAAGATCTTTGTTTTTATAGCTGGCTGTACTCTTAAGTTGTGAAGCAGTAAATTCGACATATGAAAAGCTTACCCCATTTATTATTGAATCTGTAAAATTAATACTACTGAAGGATGTTCCATGAGTAAAATATACATCTGTAAGATTACTATTGGTAAAATTACTTGATGAATTATAAGTACAACTCATAAAAGAAGAACCAGAGAGATCTTTATTAGAAAAATCTCCTATATATACTTTTCTATAAACTTCAGCATGGATAGTTGAGAATATTGATATTGATATAAGAATTAAGAATAGTTTTTTCATAATTAATATTTTGTTTAATCTTTTATTAATGGTTTAGATATTTTAAAATGATGTTAACGATATTATCTTGCATTTGCGTTTTATTTTCAGTTGGGAATGTGCTAAAATTTAATTTAAGTTCAAATCCCTCTGATTGTATTTGTTCTACGATAAAATTATAAACAGAACTATCTGTATTCTTTGTTCGAGATGTGCAAATTAAAACATCAATACTAAGCTTTATAGTATCAAAACATTCTTTAAATACACTCAAGTAGTCTCCTGCGCTTATCATTCCAACGGTTATCCCGTTTTTTAGTTTGAAGATAGCAACAAAGTCGTCGTTAGTAGGATAATTTATCTGATTAGAATTTACGGGATTTCCGTTGAACGTATGCTGAGGTATTTGTTTTGATAGTCTCTGATAGAGAAGGGATATTGTATTAGTTTTTCCTGAATTTTGGGTACCTGAAATTAAAAAAATATCCTTATTTTTTGTTTTCATAATAGTCATATGTAGTATTAAGAATACTATACTTTTATATAACAAAAGAATGTTAATTGTTAGAGAGTTGTAAAAGTGGTAAGATTTTTAAGTGATAAAAATCTAAAAAAAGAGTTTTTCAAAAGTTTGCATAACTTTGTTTGTTTCAAAAATTACCAAGCTTAATTTGAAGTTTTTGTTTGACAGTAGTATTCTTAATACGATGAAAAACGAAATTATATCTGCATTAGAAATATTGAAGGGGACAGGTGTGTCGATTATTGATGCGGCACGTTTTGTTCGCAATATATTAGATTCAAAAACTTCTGATTTCAAGTTGAGCGATGTTCAATATTGCTCGAAAGTCGTTCAAGTTGGGGTAAAAAATATTCGCACAAAAGAGATGTCGTTTGAAAGTGGTTTTGAGCTTTATTATGAATCCAAAAAGCAATATTTGCGTCCTGATTCTTTGCGGGATATTCGCACAATTGGGAAACGTTTAATACGTTTTAACTCTAAGTTTGCAAAGTTAAATTTTTCAGAACTTACACGTTCAGAATGTGAAGATTGGCTTGTTTTGAGTTTTCATACTCCGTCTCAATTCAACAAAGCACGAGCAATGTTACATGCTCTTTTTCAATTTGCACTTCGTCGGGAATGGTGTGATAAGAACCCAATTAAATTTATCGAACGAAAGAAAATTATCGAAAAGGAAATAAAACCTCTAACCTTAGAGGAAGTCAAACATCTGTTAAGAAATGCGAAATTCCAAAACTGTTTAGCTGTCGTTGGGCTTATGATGTATGCTGGTATTCGTCCAAGAGAAGCAAAGCGTCTTGAATGGAACGATATTGATTTAGAAGACAATTCAATAAGGGTTCGTTCGCAATGTTCAAAAACTGGTGGTGTTCGGCATGTTGAAATATGTCCAAATCTGAAAAATATTCTTATGAACTCTAACAAAGAAACTCAACGGATTTGTCCAAAAAATTGGAATACTAAATGGCAAATAATCCGTAATCGTACGGGTTTCAAGGGTTGCTGGGTTCAAGATATTTTACGTCATACCTACGCAAGTTTTCATGCAAAGTATTATAAAGACTTATCGCGTTTACAACTTAATATGGGTCACCATGATATTTCTTTATTACGTTCGAGGTACGTCAATATGTCGGGCATTTCATTTTGCAGTGCCAAGCAATTTTTTGGATCTTTTTAATTATCTCTTAGAATAAATATAATCTTTGAGTTCGCTTGGGTTGGCGATGCCATTGATTTCTATTTCGATGTCGTCTTGCCCAGCACAAGATATTCCGATGTAGCCAACACCAAATATTCTTTGAATGAAACTTTGTCGGACAATTATATTTTTTATGTCCTCGTATGATATTTCGTTTTCGTGTTTTGACAAAATTCCTAACTCAAGTTCAACCGAATTTTCTTTCACATTCAAGCGTTGCGAGTAGCACTTAAGCCACCATATCGCAAAGATAAGAAACCCAATTCACACAAAGCATAGAAAAATTGTGAAAATAAAGAAAAATGGTCGATTGCGGAACATTAGTGGTTTGTAGGTCTTTTCCATATTGAATTTATTTTTTAGCTTTAAATGATTTTGGGGCGATTCCAAGTTGGGCGATTTTATAATTTAGAATTCGTCGAGATACTGAAAGTTGGCGGGCTGCTGATGAGGCGTTGCCTCCGTTTGATGCGAGTACTTCTACAATAATTTCTCGCTCGAAGTCGGACACCATTTTGTTGAAGTCGATATTTTCTTCGGTCTTAAGTTTTGATGTGTTTGTCGATTGTGGCGTTTGCAATGACGGCGGAAGATCCGATTCTGTAATTGCTTGTGTCGCCGAAATGATAACTGCACGCTCGATACAATTTTCAAGTTCTCGCACATTACTTGGCCAGTGGTATGCACACAGCATATTCATTGCTCCGGCACTGATTGAGGTTACTTTCTTTTCTCGCAAGCGTGCGTGTTTTTGCAAAAAGAATTTTGCGAGTGCAGGAATATCTCGACGACGTTTCCGAAGTGGTGGAATGGTGATTGTAAAGGTCGATATTTGGTAGTAAAAATCTTGTCGGATAATGCCGTCTCGCATACGAGTTTCGAGGTCGCCTGATGTTGAGGCGATAATTCTGGCTTTTGATTTTAAAATATCGTTCCCACCCAAGCGAACGTATTCGCCTGATTCCAAGTATTTGAGCAGTTTTATTTGAAGTGGTTTGCCAATCAAGCCGATTGAATCGAGATAGACAATTCCGCCGTTGGCTTTTTCGAGAAGTCCGGTTTTGTGTGGCGATTCAGAGCCAAACAATTCGGCGTCGATGAGGGAATCTCGCATTGTGGAGCAGTCGAGAATTTCGAGTGGTTTATCGTGCCATTGTTTACAATTAGCTATCGCACGCATTGCGAAATCTTTACCTGTGCCGACTTCGCCTCTGATTAGAATATGTGCTTGCGAGTCTCCTGCTTTGGCGATGAGTTCGTAAGTTTTAATCATCGACGCAGTGTTACCGATTGCGTTTTCAGGACGCAGTTGGTGGTCAATTTTACGGCGTAATTCTCGATTTTCAGAATTGAGTTTTTCGGTTTCTTCACGTTCGAGAAATAGAACTGTTACGGCGTCGGAAATGATATTTGCGATAGTTTCCAGCAGTTTGATATCCCGAGAAAGTCCGTATTCTGTTGGGTTTACTCTATCTATACTAAGTGTGCCGATTACGTTGTCGCGATTGAAAATTGGCACGCAAAGAAATGCTGTTTTTGTCGACATCGAACGACTCATCGTACGATTGAGAAAGTCGGGACTTTGGGAAATATCGGGGACAATTCTCGAGACTCCCCGCAGTGCGACATCACCAGTGACGCCTTCGCCGATACGATAGACTCCACGTTTGCGTTCTTCGTCGCTCAAGCCATGTGAGGCACAAATTGTCAGCAAATCGCCATTACGCAAGGTAACCGTTCCACGTGTTAGCGACATCCTGTGGTAAAGAATATCCAAAACTTCACGCAGAAGAATCGAGACATCTTTCATACGCACTGTCGCTTTCGAGATGTCGTGCAGAACCGACACAATGAACCCACGACCGCCATTTTTCTGGATGTCGGTTTCGATATTTTTTTTGTGTGTATGGATATCTCGTTTGTCGGGCATAAAAAATTTTTTCGATATAATTTTTGAAGAATTTAAAGATACTTGCAAAGAAAAAATATTCTGTTTTTATAAATTGCAATGAATAAAAAGAGCGATACAACTATGCGAACAAGCAATATCATTGCGTGCATTTGGGACTTCGACAAAACCCTAATCCGCGGTTATATGCAAACCCCCATTTTCCAAGAGTACAATATCGACGAAAAACTTTTTTGGAAAGAAGTAAATATGTTGCCCGAACTCTACGCTAAAAGTGGAGTGCGTGTGTCGCCCGAAACCGTCTATTTGAACCACCTTTTGAGTTTTGTAAAGAGTGGTTGTATGCAAGGGCTCAACAATGCGAAGCTCCGAGAATTAGGGGCTCAACTTGAATTTTGCGATGGTGTGATTGAGTTTTTTGAAAGCTTACGCAAGCTCGTCGACGATATGGCAAAAGAACGCAATGTTGATATCACGCTCGAGCATTACATTATCAGTACAGGTTTGGCAGAGATGATTCGTGGGTCGAAAGTTGCTCCGTATGTCGACGGAATCTTTGGTTGCGAATTTGTCGAAGAACCACTCCCGCCATATTTCTCGAAGCAAGGCGAGTTCGATTTATCCGAGCTTTCAACGCAAATCAATCAGATTGGAATGATTGTCGACAACACAATTAAGACACGTTTTATTTTCGAGATAAACAAAGGCACAAATAAAAATCCAGCGATAGATGTCAATGCTCCGATATCGATTTACGACAGACGTGTGCCAATCCGCAATATGATTTATATCGCCGACGGACCGAGTGATGTCCCCGTGTTTTCGGTTGTCCGCAAGGGAGGTGGCAAAGCGTTTGCAGTTCATACAGAAGGTAATGAAGCCGAGTTCGCACAAAATGATATGCTCTTGGAAACCGATAGAATTGATGCGTATGGTCCAAACAAATATACGCCAGAAACGTCGACATCAATTTGGCTGAAAATGCACGTCAAAAAAATTTGCGAACGTATATTTCGTGAAATAGATGAAGCTGTGGAATCGCATATGGGTCAAGTTCCAAGACACATTCACAATCCAAAATCGAGCGACGAAATAACGCCTGAACCAGTTGCGGAAAACGGCGAGTTTGACTTCTAAATTAATATTTAAGGCATTTGCTGAAGTTAGGCGAACGCCTTTTTTTTGTGGATTGAAAATTGTGTAAAGATTTAAATTTAAAATTGGGAATATATTATTGACATTGGTTGGCTTTGTTGTAGTAGATATAAACATCATGAAAAAGGTTTTATTCGCATTTACAACTTTCTCGTTGGTAGCAGGTGCTTATGCTATTACAAACGAAGCAATACAAGGCGGAACTGGCTCCGGCAATAGAGTTCATATAGCTACCAAATTGACTGAGCAAGGTATTACAGCAAATAATACTCTTGATTTGGTTCTCAATTCTGCAGAAGGATACTGCTTTTATCGTGGCGGTAGTTTAAAGGTAAAGACTATTACTGCGAACAATGGCGATGGTGATTTTAACGTTGCAGACTCTGTAACAATCGACGCAAATTCAGATAGCGAAATTACTGCGTTGAATGTGAACGCATGGACAGTCGCATCGGGTACTACAACTATAACAAATAGCAAAAGTTCAACAGCACTTGTTAAGTTGAATGTAAAAGATCGTTTTTATGTTATAAATAGTAGTTACAATCCGGTACTTCTTTTCTCTAAGGTTACAGCGGAAATTAATACAACTGTCGATTCGGAAAATTCAACTTATTCGACTATTGATGGTATAGGGAAAGTGAATATTGACAGTACTGCAAACGTAACAATGCGTGGTGATGAATTGCGTTTATCAGGTTCAAATTCCTCAATAAATATCGATGGACATTTTAAATATGCCGGCGGTACACATTCATTGGGCTTTTCAATATATGGAGGTTCGTTGAATGTAAATAATACTGGCACATTTACGCTCGCTGAGGATAAAGCACTTACTGTTCGTAATAATGCTACTGCGAAAATAAATATCAATGGCGGTGGTAAATTTATAATGGAAAGTGGTTCGCAAATTAAAATAAATGTCGGCGGTATTTTTGTTACATACAAGGACGAAGAAGGCAACGTTCTCAATCCTACAACAGATGAGCAGAGAATTATTTTACGCGACGTTAATATTGATAACAATGTAAAAACATGGTCATCGAACTTTACTCAAGAAAATGCGACTGCAAACGCAAGTGGGGTAAGACTTGTTGGTTCATCGAAATTCCTCAATTCATCGAATTGGAAAATCGATAGACGCTTGCAAGTAGGTGGCGAAGCAGATCTCTCTACTTTGACAATTAGCGATAGTTCGATTGTTGATATAACATCGGCAATCGCCCAAAATAAGCCAACAGTAGAGCTCATTGGCAATGCGAAACTCGTTTTGACAAAGGCAAATGCAATCACACAAAATACAACAGGTTTTGTATCGTTTGTTTCAAAGGGAGATTTAGCAAATACATTGGAAATGTCGGCTAACCAAAAGTATACTGAAATGTCGGTAGAAAAGACACTTTCAGTTTATTTGCTCGACAATGCTTTGCTCGAAATTGATGGAGCTTTGACAGTTGCAGTTGGTCAAGAATTACAGATTTTCAACTTTGCAGAAAATTCTGTAAAAGTAGGGTCTGCAGATGAAAGCACACTCAATGCCATAAAACTTTACGACAGCAATAAAGAACTTATGGGTACAGCAACACTCGTTGACGGATATTTGACACTTGCATCTGTTCCAGAACCAGCAGAGTGGGCGATGATTTTAGGTGCTATTGCATTTGCTTTTGCAATTCGCAGAAGAAAGTAATTTAATACGCATTTCAGATAAAAATAAAAGACTTCCAATATATTGGAAGTCTTTTATTTGTGTTTAGGCGAAATATCGAAATTATGGGAGTTCGCAAGTTGCTCCAGTTGTAAATTTAAAGTCAGGACAGTTGATTGTTTTGATTGCTTTTTCCCACTTCTTTGTGAGATTCTGCCAACGGAATTGGCAGTTGCTAAAGTGTACGTTTTTAGCATATGCAATAACAAATGCATAAGGAACTGCTTTGACGCCCCATTCAGTAAGAGAAGTGTAATCTTGTGTGTCGACAATGTAGTCTCCACCTTCTGTTGTAAATTCACAATCGTTAAAGTTTACATCTGAAATGTTTATATTGGGATCGCCTCCGATGAGGTTTGTTCGATTACCTTTAAATGAGCAGTTTGAAAATGAAATACCTCTAATGTATGAGTTGCCATTTTCTTTTCCCCATGCAGTGTTGTCGGTATAAATTGCAATAGGGTTTTGGCAGTTGATAATTATATTCGAGAACTTCAAATTTTCGATAGCAACACCATCACGTTTTTTGTATGTGTTGAGCAAACATACGCCTGTGCGAGTATTGTTTACAACAATATTACTGAAAGTACAATTACGGATTATCCCTTTACCCACGCCGATTCTAAAAGCATTGCAACGTTGAGTCGAAAGTAAGCAGTTTGTAATTGTGATGTTTTCGCATACACTATCTTTCTTTTTAAGAAGCTCACCTTGGCAACGGATAGCAATGCAATCGTCTTCAGTATCAATTATACAATTTGAAATTACGACATTTGAAGTAGCGTCGAGGTCTATACCATCGTTGTTGTGTCCACGATGGTCGTTTCTAATAATCATATCTGAAATTATAACATCAGAACAGCCGAGGAAAACGTTTGTCCAGTAAGGTGGGTCGATAAGTGTGAGGTCGTGCATTTTGATGTTTTGAGACTCACAGAAGAAAAGCATTTGTGATGGACGCCATTCTGGCAATTTAAAACGCTGATTGGGTTGAGCTGTGCGATTTGCTGGAACTGTATTCCAAAACGCAGTGCCATTGCCCGAAATTGTTCCACCGCCACAAAGTTCTACATTCTGTACTTCGAGTGCGATAATCAAGTGTGCGTTGCTGACTTTTTCATCATGCAGAACTTTTTGTTGAGAACAGAAATCGTCTGGATTGTAATCTGCTCTATCTGGACTACCCAAAAGAGTTGCACCTTTTTTAATTTCAAGGCAGATATTGTCTTTTAACCAAATTGTTCCTGTAAGCCACGTTCCCGAATCAAGAACAACAGTACCTCCACCATTTTTTGATGCTTCATTGATTGCCGATTGGATAGCTTGGGTGTCTTTTGTTTTGCCATCACCTTTTCCACCAAAATCTCTTGGATTGTAAATTCCTAATGCGTAAGATTGTGCGAAAGATAATAACGCTAATGTTATTGTTAGAATTTTTTTCATATTGTGTATTTTTTGTTTTATCAAAAGGTTTTGAGATTTGGTTAATTCAATAGTTTAAACATTCTAAATCAAGCTAATATTTTGCAAAAAAGTTTGACTTTTAAATTTATATTTTAAATATAAATCAAAATGACAATAAAATCGGATGCGATAATTGCTGATTTTTGTGTTAAAAATCGATTGTTTTTTGCTTTTAATACTTGAAACGGCAGTTCATTTGCATATTCTTTTATTTATATAAGAGCGGTATTTTATATTTTAACAAAAACGATAACCCTAAAACATTACAAATTATGAAAATGAAAAAGTTTATCAATGCACCAGAAAACCTCACTCCAGAACTTTTGGAAGGTCTTGCAGCAGCATATCCAAATAAGATTAAGCTTGAAGAAGGTAAGATTGTTGTTCGTGCAACTCCAAAGGCAGAAGATAAGGTTGCTATTATCACACTCGGTGGTGCAGGTCATGAACCAGCACTCAGCGGATTTGTCGGCTATGGTATGCTCGACGCAAGTGTAGTTGGCGATATTTTTGCAGCACCAAACGCAGTTTCTCTCTTGGCTGGCTTGCGTAAATTTAAGCGTGATGCTGGTATCTTGCTCGTTGTTCTCAATCACGCAGGCGACGTAATGAGTGCAAATATGGCTATGAAAATGGCAGAACGCGAAGGTATCAAAGTAAAGAGCATCTTGGTTGCAGAAGACATCAGTGCAGGTATCAATGCTCCAATTAACGACAGACGTGGTTTGGCTGGTTGTATCCCGCTTTTCAAGGTCGCTGGTGCAGCGGCAGAAGAAGGTAAGAGTCTCGACGAAGTTTATGCAGTCGCAGAAAAATTCAACAAGCGTATTGCTACACTTGCAGTTGCAATGACTGGTTGCACACATCCACAAAATGGCAATCCTATCGCAGAGTTGGCTGAAGATGAAATGGAAATCGGTATGGGGCAACACGGCGAAGGCGGTGGTGGCAGAAGCAAGATTATGACTGCTGACGAAACTGCAACTGAAATGTTCAACAAACTCGCAAACGCAGTTGAACTCAAAGCTGGTGAAAAAGTATTTTTGGTAATCAATGGTACAGGTGCATGTACACCAATGGAAATGTCGATTGTGTTCCGCAAGTGTGCACAGTTGGCTGAAGAAAAGGGCGTAAAGGTCGTACAAGGTATTATCGACGAATTGCTCACAGTTCAAGAAATGGCAGGTTTCCAAATGATTCTTTGCGTTGTCGATGACGAACAAATCAAGGCATTAAACGCAAAGAGCGACACTCCATACTGGACATCAATCGGAATGTAATTTTATGGAAAACTTAACAATCGAAAAACTTAAGAAAATGTTTGATGCGGCATCGAAAGTTGTCGCCGAACAAGAAGAATATCTTTGCAAGCTCGATTCTGCTTGTGGCGATGGCGACCACGGAGTAGCAATCAAAGGTGCAATGGATGCTGCAAACGCATCAATCCAAAGTGCATCAAACCTCAAAGACGCTTTCTTTGACGCTGGAATGTCGGCTATGGCAAACTCGAATGGCTCGACAAGTTCGATTTACGGAACACTCTTTATGGGCGTTTCAGACGGAATCGACGCTGGGGTAGAAAGTTTGGACGCACAAGCTTTGGCAAAGGCATTTAAGGTTGGCTTGGCATCAATGCGTGATGTCGTAAAAGGCGATGTTGGCGACAAAACTTGTTTCGACGCACTTATCCCTGCAATCAATGCAATGGAAGGTAAAAACAGCGTTGCAGAAGTTTTGGAAGCGGCAGCAAAAGCGTCTGACGAAGGTGCAAAGAATACAGTTAACTTGCAAGCAAAATTCGGTAGAGCAAGAAATCTTGGCGAAAAATCAATCGGAACGCTCGACCCTGGTGCAGTGTCGAATGCAATGATTTTCGCAGAATTTTACAAAGCTTTTATCGCATAAAATAAAATAAAATTTTAATAGAAAGAAAATAAAATGGCAGACAACGAAGGAAATATCGAAGCAAAGAATTACGGAATCGGAATCGCACAGAAGTGTGGTTCATTCTTCCTCAAAGGCAATAGCCACGCAGATTGGGGCGTACAAAACCGTCTCGCTCGTATCTTTAATCCAAAAAGTGGCAACACTGTTATGCTCGCATTTGACCACGGGTATATTATGGGACCAACAAGTGGTCTCGAAAGAATGGACTTGTCTATCGTTCCGCTCATTAAATATGCAGACTGCATTATGTGCTCGCGTGGGACACTCCGTTCGGTTGTACCACCTGAAATGAATAAGCCTGTTGCACTCCGTTTCAGTGCAGGTTCGACAATTTTGACAGAACTCAACAACGAATGCTTGGCTGGTATCGAAGATGCTATCAAGCTCGACGCAGCAGCACTCGCACCAATGGTTGCAATTGGCGACCCTAACTTTGAAGCACTCACAATCCGCAACCTTGCACAATGTGCAGACTTCACATCACGTTATGGCATCCCAACATTAGGCGTAACGGCAGTTGGTAAGAACCTTGTTCGCGATGCACGTTATCTCGGCTTGGCAACACGTGTATGTGCAGAAAACGGTGCAACATTTGTCAAGACATACTATTGCGACGAAGGTTTTGAAAAAGTCGTAGCTGCTTGTCCAGTTCCGATTGTTATCGCTGGTGGTAAAAAGCTCCCAGAAGCAGACGCTCTTGAGCTTGCATACAAAGCAATCAACAGCGGTGCTCGTGGTGTTGATATGGGTAGAAATATCTTCCAATCGGAAAATCCAGTTGCGATGATTCAAGCAGTCAAGGCAGTAGTCCACAAGGGCTTGTCTGCAAAGGATGCATACCAAATGTATTGCGACCTCGCAAAAAAAGCATCTAAGTAAAAGTAAGATTTCAGCGGGAGCGTCTTAAATAACGCCCCGCTTTTACACTCTAGAGAAATTTGAAAAAAAGGGGAAGGGGAATTCCATTATGAAAAAAATAATCACAACAATTTTAGGTGTATCAGTCCTTTTCTGCTCGGTATTTGCACAAGTGCCATGTAAGACATCAAATGAAGCCAAGCAAGTAGCAGAGTCGATTTACAAGAAAGGCTCAACATTCGCCGAAACTTTAAAAAACACACGTCCAGCATATGCAAATTGGACAAAATCGCAGTATGATTGGCTTTCAAAAAATGTAAAATTTGGCGATTGGTACGTCAGTATGGCAATCAATGATTGGCGTAAGGCATCGGCAAAAGTTGATCCTGCAAAAACTCAACGTTTTAATGCCGACGAAGTTTGGCAAAACGAAAATTTCTGGAAAAAATCTAATATCGTCGACGGCGAGCCGTTCTTTATCGAAGATTTTAATCCGTATTATTATAGTAATATCATAAATGTAGTTCGCCGTACAATCGACGTTAATGCGGATTGCAAAATGACAATCACGTTTGGTTGCCAACAACCAGTTGATGTTTATTTGAACGGCAAAAAGATTTTTGATTCAATCAAAAACAAGAAGAATGTTGCAAAAATAAATTTCATTGAGCTCGATCTTAAAAAAGGCGAAAACGTGTTGCAATTTAAAATTGCCACCCGTTCGGCAAAGTCGCCTTGTGCAATGATTTTCTCGCCATACGCCGACCCAGCATTGCATTTGTCGGCAATGGTTCGCAAAGATTTTGAAACAGCAAAAGCATCGCAAAATTGGGAGCCTGCAACATCGCGTCATATCGTTCAAGCGATGTTCTCGGCAAAAGATAACTCACGTTTCTTCAAGAAAAGTTTGATAAATATGATTGAATCGTCGATGTTCTCGGCGAAGAAATACGAAGATTGGTTCAATAAAATCGGTTGTGCAAAAGGCGAAAAATCTTTTGTAGAACGTGTTGAAC
The DNA here is from genome assembly GCA_015061945.1 of Opitutales bacterium. Lineage (GTDB taxonomy): Bacteria > Verrucomicrobiota > Verrucomicrobiia > Opitutales > Intestinicryptomonadaceae > Merdousia. Next base: position 17,288 of record SUVP01000013.1, on the reverse strand, counting down.
TTTTTGAAAAAGCTTATATCGATCGTAAAGCAGATAGAATTTTAGGGTACGATGTAAAGAACGTTCGCAAAGCAATGGAAGATATTTCCAAAACTTACCCTGAATACGATAAATCACTTTTTGACGAACTTAAAAAATGGGAAAAACAATGGAATAGCTTGCGTGAAGGTGTCAAGAGTGGCGACGCAAAATCGCTCGAAAACGCAAAGCAATTCAACGCATTTGCCAAGAAGGCATTGCTTGCAAATCCGCTTTTGAAAAAATATCCAAAGTGGGTGTTCGTAAAACGAGACCGTAAAACACGCTCGCATGGTTTACCAGCAAATTGGCAAGGCAATACATCGTTGACGACTTTCTTTGAAAAAGTAAAAGACCGCTTGAGTCCAAAGCGTGCAAAGCTTCCACACACATACAAAGATGAGTTGTGGAGTTTTGAAATCCAAAATCCAGATAATAAAAATCTCGTATTTAAGCCAGCAAAAGATACGGCAATTTCTGATATAGATATTTCTTATGACGGCGAACGTGTGATGTTCTCGTCGGTTGACGATAATAGCCAATGGAATATCGATGAATACAATGTTAAGACAGGAAAAGTAAAAGAACTTTCTCCAAGACTTTTCCCTGATATTGATAATTACGACGGATGCTATTTGCCAGACGGAAAAATTATTTATTGTTCGTCGGCGACATTTGTCGGCGTTCCATGCGTAGCAGGTACAGACTATGTTCCAAACCTCTTTCTAATGGATCCAAACGTTGGTACACCAGAACAAGTTGATAAGACAATCCGTCAGCTCACATTTGAACAAGATGCCGACTGGATGCCAGTTGTTATGGAAAACGGACGTATCCTCTACACACGTTGGGAATACACCGATAACTCGCACTACTTTGCGAGAATCTTGATGCACATGAATCCAGACGGAACTGCACAATCGTCATTGTACGGCACAACAAGCTATTGGCCAAATTCGCTTTTCTATTGCCGTCAAATCCCGGGCGACCCGAACAAATTTGTCGGTATCGTTTCAGGGCACCACGGTATCAAACGTACAGGCGAATTGCACACTTTTGATATTTCAAAAGGTAAAATCGAAGAAAAGGGAAGAGTCCACAAATTCCCATCATACGACAGAGAATATAAGGCAGAAATTCTCGACCAACTTGTAAATGGCAAGTGGCCACAACTCTTGCACCCATATCCGCTTTCAGAAAAATATATTGTGTGTGCAGGTAGAGAAAGCTTAATGGACAGATTCACCGAGTACGGCGGAACACCATTCACAATTTATCTCGTCGACGCATTCGACAATATGGTCCCACTTGTAAGCTTTGATGAAGATCACGCAATGGAACCAATGCCATTGCAAGCACGTGAAAAACCACAGGAAATTATGGATAAAACAAATCCAGATATCGACTATGGCTATGTGTTCCTCAACGATATCTATCAAGGCGATGGTCTCAAAGGAGTCCCTCGTGGAACAGTTAAAGCATTGCGTGTAATTGAATATTTCTATGGGTATCGCAACACAGGAAACCACCACGTTATCGCTGAAGAAGGTTCGTGGGATATCAAGAGAATCCACGGAACAGTTAAGGTTGAAGAAGACGGCTCGGCGTTCTTCAAAGCTCCGGCAAACCGTCCGATAGCAATCCAACCCCTCGATAAAGATGGCAACGCACTCCAACTTATGCGTTCGTGGTTTACGATTATGCCGGGCGAAACACAAAGTTGCGTAGGTTGCCACGAAAGCCAAGGTATGACACCTACTTCAAAGCCAGCACTCGCAGCACGCAAGCGTCCACAAGAAATCCAAAAGTTTGTTGCAGATGTTCGCGGATATTCATTTGTACGCGATGTACAGCCAGTCTTGGACAAATATTGCGTAGGTTGCCACAATGGTAAAAAGGCAAATCGCCCGAACTTTGCAAGAGGCAAAGAAGTGTTTAGAACAGTTCCATACGCAAACGGCTTTAATCAGTCGTATCTCGACTTGATGCGATATGTTCGTCGTTCAGGTCCGGAAAGTAATCAACATATGCTTTCACCCCTCGAATTCCATACATCTACAAGCGAGCTTATGCAAATTCTCGAAAAGGGACACAAGGGCGTAAAACTCGACAAACAGTCTATGGATATTCTCCGTACTTGGATGGACTTGAATGTACCATTCCATGGTGTGTGGACTGAAGTTTACGACAGAATCCCGTGGGACGACCACAAACGTAGAATGTGGGCTCTCGCAAAATATGCAAACCGCCATGACGACCAAAATGCAATCACTTACGATGGCGGAGTACAAGAGTTTGTCGCACCACAACCGGCAAAACGCCACTTGGGCAAGAAAGCACCAAAGTCGGAATCATTCCCATTCAGTGCTGATGAAGCATCGAAGAAACGCAACGCTCTCAATCTCCCGAAGGAAATTGTTGCCGATATGGGCAATGGTGTATCGATGCGTTTTACGCTTATCCCAGCAGGCGAATATGTCAGAGGTTCAAATAGCAAGACGTATGACGAAGGTCCAATGCAGTTGGTAAAGGTTGAAAAGCCATTCTATATGGCACAGTTTGAAACGACCAATAAGCAATACAATGCAATAGACCCAAAGCATAATTCAGGACATCTCGACCGCCACTGGAAAGACCACGTCAACCCTGGTTATCCAGCCAATAAGCCAGAGCAAAGTGTTATCCGTGTAAGCTGGAACGAAGCTCAAGAATATTGCAAACAACTCTCTGCAAAACTCGGTATCAAAATCTCGTTGCCGACAGAAGTGCAGTGGGAATGGGCAGCTCGTGCAGGTAGTGAAAAAGACTTCTGGTTTGGTTCGGTAAAATCAAATTATGGTCAATATGACAACCTTGCCGATTACAACACGATTAAATTTGCAGTAAATGGAATCGACCCACAACCAATTATCGACCCAAGTCCATATTTGGCATACATTCCAAACGATAAGGACGTTGACGACGGCAATTTGATTATGACAAATGTCGGACAATACAAGCCAAATCCATTCGGACTTTACGATATCAATGGTAATGTTTCAGAATGGACAGCCGATTCATACACAGAATCGCTCGACGGTAAAAAAGTTGGCGAAAAGAAGACAGCTCGTGGTGGATCGTGGAGAGACAGAGCAAAGTGGTCTCGTGTAACGGTGCGTCGTGGATATGAGCCGTGGCAAAAGGTTTACAATGTCGGTTTCCGTGTAATCATCGAAGATGTCGAAAAGGCGTCAAAGATGTTTAAAGAAGCAAAACCACTTCCACAGCCAAAAGAACGCTTGACTGTTCCTCGTGCAAATACAATCTAATAGAACAAAAGGAAAAGAAATGAAAAAGTTTATCACAATTTTAATGTCGGCAGTTGTTGCACTCGCAATGTCTGCTTGCACAACATCAAATTCAGCAAAATGCCCTATGGCAAATTGCCCACAAGCACAAGCTCAATGCCCAAAAGCTAAGGTATGCCCCAAATGCCCTTACGCTAAAAAATGCACCTCTATGAAACTAACAAAAGATATGTTCTACAAAAACGGAAAATTTGACGACAAAGCTGCTATCGACGCATACGTCGCCATGATGGAAAACCTCGGCTACCCAGTTAGCGAAAATCTTCGCCAAAATATGTGGGCAACCGACTTTGGTCTTGGTGATTTCCCTGCAGTTGGTATGGGCGGAATTTTCTGGATTCACGACAACAAGACAGGTATTTTCGGACACGAAATTATCCTTCTTCCAAACCAAATGCTTGTTGAACACGCACACTTCCCACACGCAGGGCTTCCAGCAAAATACGAAGCTTGGCAGTGCAGAGCTGGAACAAGCTATTGCTTCGGTGAAGAAGGTGAAGACGCATCAAAATATCCTAACGTAAAAGTTCCAGAAAGCCAAAAGAAGTACATAACTGTAAACAAGGTTTGCGTTGCAGATTCAAAGAAGGGTAACATTGTTCCTCTCAATCGCAAAGAAGCATTCCACTACCAAATCGCTGGCGATAAGGGTGCAGTCGTAACGGAATACGGTGTATATCACCAAAACGAAGGTAACCGTTTCACAAATCCAAACGTAAAATTTTAATCGAATTTACAACCGAAAAATTGAGCGAGAACAAGTTTGTTTTCGCTCAATTTTTTTTACAAAAGTTCGACAGCAATAGCGTCGGCAACAAGGCGACCTCGAGCGGTTAATTTGATTTTATTTTCGGATTTTTCGAGAAGTTTTTCGTTTGCGAGAAAATCTATTGTCGGCAAATATTTTGAAAAATTAGCGTTTGGGAAACGTTCGCAAAGAGTCGATAAATTTATGCCGTCAACCATTCTCAAACCGAAGATTAATGCATCGGCAAAAAGTTCGTCATCGTTTAATTGTACGATATCTTCGAGGTTCGGGGATTTTGTTTTTATGCCAGTGAGCCATTTGTCGAAATCGGGAGTATTGCGAAATCTTTTTCCGGCAAACTGCGAAGCTCCCGCTGGACCAAATCCGAGCCATTCAGCCATATTCCACGTCGACAAATTGTGTAGGCACTTTCCGTTAGGCTTTGCATAATTTGATATTTCATACTGGGCGAAGCCAAGCTCAGAAAGGCGAGTCATTGCAACTTCGAGAAACTCGCCTTCACGTTCTGACTCTTGATAATCTTCGTCAGGCAGACGCCCAGCACAACACGAGGTTGCACTTTCAAACTCGAGACAATATGCACTGATGTGGTCAACTGGACAACGTGAGGCGTGTTCAATATCGTCAATCCATTCTTGCAAAGTTTGTCCTTTTGCACCAAAAATCAAATCTATTGAAAAGTGTTCAAAGCCGATTTTATCAATGCGTTCAATTGCTTGCAGAGTAGCTTTTAGAGAGTGTTTACGCCCGAGCGTTTGCAATGTTTTTTCGTTGAAACTTTGTACACCCATCGAGATGCGATTTACCCCGACATCTTTTAGTGTTTGCAAGCGTGATGCCGTAGCATTTGTCGGTGCTACTTCGACAGTCCATTCTTTTGTTGGGAGTAATCCGCTAAAAGCATTTGCTAATTGTTCGATATTTTTTTCGGAAAGTATTGACGGCGTTCCACCGCCCCAGAACATCGTATCGGGCGATCTCAATTTATTTTGGAATTGCGATTTTGCGATATTTATTTCTTCTGAAAGTGCTTCGATATAGGCGTCAATCGACGTTCTGTCGGGCGTACGTTTGTAAAATCTGCAGTAGTCGCAATTTTGTACGCAAAACGGAACGTGAAGATAAATTCCAAAATTTTTGAAAATGTCTTGCATATGAGACGAGTTTAATTATAAGAGTTGTACATTATTAAAACTTATGAATAAAGCAAAGAAATTTATATCGTTAATTTCGGCACTCGCCGTACTCGTATTGACAGGTTGCTCAAGCTTGACTAACCTCACACCAGATCGTGTCCCCGAAAATTCATCGGGCGTATATACACTCACAATGAGTGCATATATTAACGACGGTTCAGTAGTGAAAGATACTATCGAACCATTCATCGTAATCGATGGCGAAACTATCCCAATGACAGCAGTCAAGGATATGAATAAGGATCGTATTTATGAATACGATTATACTTTGCCAAAGGGTAGAAAGAGTGCAAAGTACTACTTCTTGTTGAAATATAAAGTTGAAAATAATGTCAGCGATACAAACAAGAATAGAGAAATTAAGAGTCCAACAGTGTATAAGCTTGAACCCGTTTCACGTTATATCGTGAATATGCAAAACGAGCGTGGACCAGTTGGCTCATCAGTTACAGTGTTGGGTAGAGGCTTTGACAAAGAAGATAAAATCCGAATCGGTGGCGTAGTTGCCGATACAGAATATCTCTCACGTTCGACAATCAACTTCATTGTTCCACCACTCGAAGCTGGTAAAACTTACGACGTTGAACTTGTCGGCGAAGGTGGCGAAGTTTGGATTGGTTCGTTCCGTGTAGATACTGCAAAAATGGGAATCTCGCCAGAATCAATTAAGATGCCAAGTGGCGATTTTGTTACAATGATTTTTAATATCGGTTTCAATGCACCAAAAGGTGGTTATCCAATCGACATCAAGACAAATATTCCGAGCTCGATTATTATGGAAGAAGTTATCGTTCCTGAAGGGCAGAACTCGGTTAGCGTGATGCTTAAGGGTGCAGTAGCAGGCAAGGGTACGCTTTATGTAAATGGTTTGGGCTTTAACGAAAAGGTAATCCCAGTTGAAATTGTGAAATCGGACCAAGCGTCGGCACCAGCAATGCAAGAAGTTTCAAACGCAATTAACGAAATTGACGCAAAGGCAAATAAGAAATAATCTGATATGAAATTTTTAATGCGGTACTCGTCTTGAAGCTTTAAGCAATCAAACGACTACCGCATTTTTTTTAATCGCAAAACAGAAAGAAATCAAAATGGCAAAAAAAACTGCAAAATCGACGAATACAAAAACTAAAAAAGGAAAGAATCTACATTCAGTTGTCGTTGAAAATGTCGCATTAGAAGACGAACAAATTAGTAGTCTTCAGCCGATAGAGTGTGTGTTTTCAGATATGTCGCCACGCATTATGCGTATTATGCGTGATCTTCTCTCGCCAGCATTTATTTTTGAAAAAGAAAAAATCCAAAATACAGTAACATTCTTTGGCTCGGCACGCATAAAATCTGAAAGAGTTGCTCGTGCAAGACTCGACGAGTTGAAAGCAAAACCAAAGAAAACAAAAGAATATAAACAACAGCTTGCCGACGCAAAACGCGATTTAGCAATGTCGAAATATTACGAAGCTGCGGTTGACTTGTCGCGTCGCTTGCAAGAATGGTTTAATATGCTCCCACTTTCAGATGATCAAAAGTTTTATATTATGACAGGCGGTGGCCCTGGTATTATGGAAGCTGCAGGCGAAGGAGCTTTTATGGCTGGCGGGAGACCTGTTGGTGCAACAATTTTAATCACCGACGAACAACGAAGAAATCCGTATGTAGACAAAGGCGTTTGGGTGAACTTCCATTACTTCCTTATGCGTAAGTTTTGGCTTTTGTTCTTCTCAAAAGCATTGGTGATTTTCCCAGGAGGCACTGGAACTTTCGACGAATTTTTTGAAGTGTTTACGCTTATGAAAACACGAAAGACAGCTCGAAAAATTCCGACTGTACTTTTCGGAAAAAAATTCTGGGAAGATTCAATCAACTTTGAAACCTTGATAAAGGCAGACGTTATTACACGTGCCGATATGGATTTCTTTGTCTATGCCGATACTGTCGATGAAGCGTTCGATTATTTGAAAAAAGAGTTGGAAGTTTATATGAAATCGGCTGGTCTGATTTAATTTTTTTTGAGGCTCTGCAACGAGCAGAGCCTTTTTTATCTTTACTTGATATGAGTTATAATCACTATTGAATTTATGAGAAAAAGCATTTTCACTTGTTTATTGGTTTTTTCGATATTTGTAGCATCGTGTGCCGATTCATCGCCCAAAAACAACGCAAAGAGTGCGTATGTGTTGGCATCGCAAAAAGTGTCGAAAGCGGAAAAAGCATTCAATTTGGCAAATTATGCCGACGCACAAAAGTTGTGCTTGGAAGCTCGCAATGATGTCGAAAAGATTATCGAAAATTACCCCGATTCAGATGTAGCATTCAAGCTTGTAAGCGATTCTTCGATTTACATAGGTTCGTGTAGGTATCTCGATTTGAAAGAAAAAATCATTCCACAACTCGAGCTTTTGAACGATTCACAAATGCAACCTATTGCGTTGGCATGGGCAGTAGCAGTTAAAAATAATGCGTATACAGATTTGGCAAAAGCTATCGTAAAAAACATTAAACAATTTGATGCAAAGACGATTGATTCAATCTTTAATTGCGTGCTTTTAAATATAAAAAATCCGAGCCAAGCAGAAGTATTACGCAACGAATATCGCTTGGCACGTTTGGGCGTTAGCGACAAGAAATCAGAACCTGTCGCAGTTGTGAAAACCGAGAAAAAATCAGCGAAGATTGCCGATGTCGCAAAATTTTTAAGAGATGTTTCAACGAGTGCGTCTCTCATATCTTACGATGTCCGCAATGCCGAAAAACTTCGCTCAATGGCGAAGATTGCAAGCTGTGCTGAAAAGCAAATTGTGGACAAAGTTGTGTCTGAACTATCAAAAGCATACGATAACGTTTTGAAAATTAGCTCGCAGACGATGCGTGAAAAAGCCTTGTCTGAAATCGCAATAGCATTTGCGTATACGGGCGATAACCTCCGTGCGATTGCTATCTCGCAAAAAATTACAAATGGTGATTTATTCTATGGCGTGTTTAAGGAAATCGCAGAGAGTGCATGCAAGGGCGATAATTATCGTGCCGCATTAACATTGGCATCACGTCTTTCGGATGTACAAGAAAAAAGCAAATTCTTATCTTCGTTGGCGATTGGTGTTGCAGAAAACGGATTGTATAATGAAGCTCGTGAAATTGCATCAACAGTACAAGATATTCTTTTGCGAAACGAAGCATATGCAAAATCGGCAAAGCTTGCGTTTGATGCGGGCAAGCCGAATGACGCATTGCAATGTATTTCAAAAATCGATGTGAAGAATTTGAACTGTCTTGATGTCTTCTGTAAGACCGATGGTTTGAGTGTCCACAATGCGTCGGCATTGCGTCTTGCGTGTGTTGCCAATAAATTGATTGGTGTGAATGAAAAGTTCGCATCGGCATTGAACTCTATGTCGATTGTCGAAGTCTCTCGTGAGACTGCAAAACTCGACGAAAAAGTAATCGGCACAATTTTTGATAATCTTGTAAAAATGGGAAAAGAAGATGACGCATTTAATTTTATAGTTTCTCGTTTTTCTCAGTTGCAAAACAACAATGTTGCCGAAAAATTGTGTGCATTGGCTGAATCTACAAAAGACAAAAATTTGTCGTTGAAAATTTATAAAAAACTTGGCGAGCTTGCGTCGGTAAACGAAGTTTCTGTAATGGAGCTTGCGTTGCACCTTTCGCGAAGTGGTATGTCTCGCAAAGATGCAGTGAATATCTTGGGCGACTCTTTGCCAAAATTCAAATAGTAGAAAAATTTTTAACGCAAAAAAATCCCGATTCTTTGCGGAATCGGGATTTTTGTTTTGCCAGATTTTACGGCAAGAATTCAGTGTTATAATCGTAGAGCGATGAAACCAAACGGTCTGCTTCTGGGCAGTTGTCAAATTTCATCTTTTCTGGATTATACTTCAAATCTCGGTTAGGAACGAGTGCACCAACCATACTCAAAAGTACCATTTCTGTGAATGGACAAGCGTAATCGAAATTCGATTCAGGTGTGGTATCATTTGCGATTGCGTATACCCAGTCGGCTTGTGGATTGCCTGGAGTTTTTGAGCGTTTATATTTTGGAGCTGGAATCATTCCATTTTTCTTGTATTCACGCATCATATCGCGTGGATAAATCATAGATTGCGTACCGTAGTGAGTTCCACCGAATGTCGCTTTAGAGCCTACGACAAACAAGCAGTTCGCATTGCGTGGGTCTTTCATAAAGGCATCGTCGATACGTTTAACTGCCTTTGGACGAATTTTTCCGTCAGACCAGTTGAGTCTGATTTTTCCACCTTTGCCAAACTTATTGTCGAAATCCATTACCATTTCAGTATAAGCAGGGAAGCTATAATCGTTGAATGGAGCCGACTTTACGTTGATATTTGTAGGATAGCCGAGATTGAGCCCAGAGTATGGAGTGTCGAAGAAGTGGCAAGCCATATCGCCAGCTGCACCTGTGCCATAGTTGCGGATTCCACGCCAGTTGAATGGCAATATAACTTGATTATATGGTTGGAACGGAGCAACGCCAAGCCAAAGTTTATAGTCTAATGTTGTTGGGATTGGTTGAGCTTTTGGCATCGAAAGAGATGCACCTTGAGGCCACAATGGGCGATTTGTCCACATATAAATTTCTTCAATTTCGCCGAGGAGACCAGCTTCTACCCATTCACGAAGTTCTTTCCATCCATGATAAGTATGTCCTTGATTTCCCATTTGCGATTTTACGCCAGCTTCGTTTGCCAAACGTTTAAGTTCGCGAGCTTCCCAAATTGTGCGAGTGAGTGGTTTTTCGCAGAAGACATGTTTACCTTTTGCGATTGCCCAAGCACAGATTGGGTAGTGCATATGGTCAGGTGTGCAAACTGCAACAGCGTCGATATCTTTATCCATTTTATCGAGCATTACACGATAGTCGTGGAAGAGTGGAATCTTTTTCTTAGCCGTTGCAACTTTAACTGATTTTGCTTTTGCGACACGTTGTTCATCAACATCACAAAAAGCGACAATGTTTGCACGATGGCATTCATCGATAGCTTTTACAGTTGCTGCACCACGTCCACCAATACCGACGATAGCAACGTTGACTTTATCATTTGGACCAAACTTACGCATTTTTGGTGTCGATACGCAAGCTGGCAAGAACATTGCCGCACTACCGAGCAATGCCGAGTTCATCAAGAATTCTCTTCTGTTAAACATATAGTTTCCTTTAGTTGAAAAAATAAAAGACGTGTTTCGTTTAAAAATTTTTAGCAAAAAGATTTTTATGTCAACAAAAACGATTCTTTGACGTTGTATTATACTGTCAGTTTTTTGCACTATTTTGACAATTATGAAAAATAGAAAACTGCATATTTATTTTTTTAAGTTGCCAAAAAAAAATCTGATGAAATATATATGAGATAAATGTTTTGTTTTATACTTACAGTTTGTTTGACCTTGGGCGTATCGGCGTTTTGTTCAGCTCTTGAAGCGATGGTGTTGAGCACGACCGCATACGAAGTGGAATCGTTGAAGAAAATATCTCCACGACGTGGGGGAATGTTAGAACGCTATGTCCGCAATATCGACGAAACGACATCGGCAATTCTTACGGCAAATACGATTGCAAATACGTTTGGTGCAACTCTCGCTGGTGTGCAATGCTCGGCTCTTTGGGGGGCAGGGTTTGTATCGTCGTACATATTTCCAGCAATGTTGACTGTTGGCATTTTATTTTTGTCAGAAATTTTCCCAAAGAATTTGATGATTTTATATCGCAAACCGATGCAACCATATATGGTGTATCCACTCGGTTGGTTGCGTTTTGTTATGTTGCCAGTTGCACGTTTGACTTCATACGTTCTCAAAGGATTAAAAGAGAATGTGCCGACAGATGAAAGTAGCGACGAAGAAATTGTTATGCTCGCAAATAAAGGCGAAAAGAGCGGGCAAATTACATCGCAAGAACGCGACCTTATTACAAACGCACTCACACTCGATAACGTTTCAATCGCACAAATTATGACTCCTCGAACTGTCGTTGAAACGGCAGATTGCCAGTTGACTGTCGGCGAATTTTTCAAAGAGTCGCCAAATGCAAACTTTTCGCGTTATCCAGTTTATAAAGGGACTGTCGATAATATCATTGGGATTGTACGCCGTCGCGATATTCTCACAGAAATGGCGAACGATTGTGCCGATAGAAAAATATCCGACATTATGCAACCGACAACGTTTGTCCCCGAAAACGGAACAGCACTTGCAGTGTTGCGTCAGTTGATTAAAAAACATCAAAGAATGGGGATTGTCGTCGACGAGTTCGCATCGCTGACAGGCGTAGTAACACTTGAAGATATTTTTGAGCATTTGCTTGGTTCTGAAATCTTTGAAACCGACGATATCGCAGTGGATATGCGTGAGCTCGCCCGCAAGCGAAATAAGAAGAATTTGAAGAAATAATAAGGTAGAAAAAACTTAATCGGTGGTAAGACACCGATTTTTTTGTGTTGTTTACTAAACTGTCCAGTAAATAAAAAATAAAAATTGTTTGAAGGTTTTATTGTATAGTGATTTTGTGGATCTGTTGTCTTTTTCAACAGGAGTTATACAAGATGTTTAACAACCTAAAAAATATCACAATTCTTATGCGAGAAATTACGCATATAAAAAACGGAAAGGAGATGTTATTGTCCATATCATTTTTTAGACAATCATATCATTATTTTTAGGTGGGTAAAATTTATTATTTGTATAAAATGAATATATTACCTTGCGACACTTTTTAATTATAATTCAAACAATAAAATATTATGAGTACATTTGATTATGTAGGAGTAGGCTTTTGTAGTAATGACGATATCTCGTTGTTGCCAGAAATTCCGCTCGATTCAAAAGTAAAAATTATTCAACACACAATTCAAGGTGGTGGACCTGCTGCGACATCTACTGTTGCGGCTTCGCGTTTAGGACTTTCAACTGCATTTGTCGGAACAGTTGGCGACGATGACGCTGGCAAGCGTATCATTTCCGACTTCCAAGCTGAAAAAGTAAATACCGATGCAATAGTTGTTCGTAAGGGCAGAACATCGCCAATCGCATATTGCTGGGTTGATGAGCCAACAGGAAAACGTAGCGTTGCGTGGACTCGTGGCGACACTGAAGAAATCGAAACAGAAGAAGTGAAGCTTGATGTCTTAAATGGTGCAAAAGTTTTGCATATGGATGGACACAATCCAAAAGGTGCGTTGGCATTGGCAAAACGTGCAAAAGAACTCGGCGTGTTGGTAAACTTTGATGCTGGTACAGTACGCGACGGCGTCGCAGAACTCTTGCCGTATGCCGATATTCTCATCGCATCTGAAGCGTTTGCACGCTCGTGGACAGGCGAGAACGATTTGAAAAAAGCTCTCGTAAAACTCGCCGATTACAACGCAAAAGTTGTCGGTTGCACGATGGGCGAAAATGGCTCAATGATGTACGACAACGGCAAGTATATCGAATGCCCAGCATTCAAAATTGAACCAGTAGATACAACAGGTGCGGGCGACGTTTTCCACACATCGTTTGCAGTCCGCTATCTCGAAACACAAGACTTGTACGAATGCCAACGTTTTGGTGCTGCAGTATCGGCAATCAAGTGTGGCAAACTCGGCGGACGTGCTGGTATACCGACTCGTGCAGTCGTTGACGAATTTCTTTCAACTCACAAATAATCAACAAAAGGCAACCAAATGAAAAAGTTTAAAATTGGATTTCTCCCACTCACAAAAGAAAATTGGACAAATGATGTAATGGAAGCCCAGCGTAAGCAGGCTCGCGAAATGCTCGAAAAACTCGACAATGTTGAAGTTATCGGTGGCAACGCAATGATTGATGTCGAAGCAAAGGCAGTTAAAGAACTCGAAGTTTTTGAAGAAAACCGTCCAGATGTAATCATTGCATTCTATGCGACATTCTCGCTCGGTACAATTGTTCCGCTCGTATCGCAAAGACTCGGCAAAGTGCCAGTAATTCTTTGGTCGATTCCAGAACCAGATCCAGCTGGCGGACGTCTCCAAGCAAACTCATTCTGTGCTACAAATATGAATGCACACTTCCTTTGGAGATTCCATATCCCATACTTCAGCGTACACGGCAATATCGGCGAAGATAAGACACAAGCATCGCTCGAACGTGCAGTAAGAATTGTTCGCTCGATTAAGAAAGTAAAGAATCTTCGCATCGGTTCAATCGGTGGACGTGTTCCTGGTTTCTACACATCGTGCTGTTCTGAAATGCTCTTACGCGACAAGATTGGCTCTGAAGTTAAGACAATCACAATGCTCGAAGTTGTCAACGAAGCCAAGAAGCTCACAGAAGCTGAAGTTGATGAAGCTGTCGAATTGATTAAGGGCGATGCGTCGTGTGGTGTTGCTACAAAAGAAGAACACGTTCGCAAGTGTGCAGCTATGTTTGCTGCAATCCGCAAGCTTAAAACAAAGTTTGGCGTAAGTACATTTACAATGCGTTGCTGGCCTGAAATCATCAGCGATGAAATGTATGGTATCACAGCTTGTGCGTTAATCGGACACCTCACAAACCACGGCGATTTGACCGTTTGCGAAGGCGACGTTTACGCAGCAGTTATGCTCAACCTCGAAAAAGAACTCAGTGGTATAGACCCATTCTTCTGCGACCTCATTATGTGCGAAGATGATAGCGACTATGCTGTTCTTTGGCACTGCGGTGCTGCACCATGCTCAATCCGCAAGGAAGGTTACCAAAGCAAGCTCGACTTTAGCTCGACAGTCGGCGGTGGCGGTGTAAAGGGTGTTGTTCACGAATTCCCATTGAAGCCTGGAAAAATCACACTTGCACGTCTCGGTGAAACTCGCGACGGTAGCAAATTCAGAATGCTTATCGCAACAGGCGAAGGTATTGATACCGACTTGTTTGTTCGTGGCAATCCACTCAAAGTTAAGTTTGATGGTGGTTGCAAGAAGCTCAAGGAAACAGTATTCAACAATGGTTTTGAACACCACTTCTCAATGTCTTACGGCGATATCTCCAGCGAATTGTTGGAATTCTGTCGTGTAATGGACATCGAACCAATCGTTGTAAAATAAAACTTTTAAATCAAAAAAAATATGAGCAAAGGAAAACTCTTAATTAACCTCGAACCAAAGCAAGGTTTCAACGACGTTTTTCGCATCGGCAATTACGGAATGAATTTGACTTCATTTGGTATTTTGAAACTTGCACAAGGTACATCGTACAAGGCAAACACAGGCGAATTTGAAGTTGCGTTGGTATTGCTCGGTGGTAAGTGTTCTGTAAAAGGTGCTGACTTTTCGTTTGATGAAGTAGGCAGACGCAAAAATCCTTTTGACGGTGCACCACATACTGTTTACTTGCCACGTCGCACAGAGTATGAAGTTGTAGCAATTACTGATGTTGAAATTGCTGTCAACGAAGCTCCAGCAACACGTGATACGGCAAAGCCAACAGTTATCACTCCAGAAGAAACACGTACATTCTCAATCGGCAGAGATAACTTTACACGCAATGCTACTGTTATCCTCGATGAAAAGTTCGATTCAGAACACTTCTATATTGGCGAAGGTATGATTCCATCGGGCAACTGGTCGGGTTATCCGTCGCATAGACACGATATCGACAATCCACCAGAAGAAATCGATATGGAAGAAACATACTTCTATATGTTCAATCCATCGCAAGGTTTCGGCATACAAAAAGTTTACACTCCAGACGGCAGAATCGACGAAACATACACAGTTAAAAATTACGATACTGTTGCAATCGCCGAAGGGTACCATCCACTTTGTGGGGCTCCTGGTTACCAAATGTACTACCTCTGGACAATGAGTGGTAAGAATAACCGTGGTCTCATTTCTTCAATGGACCCAGATCACAAATGGGTTGTAGGCAAGTAGGAGTATGACGTCGGGAAACGACATTCTTCTCGGTATCGATTTTGGTACGGGCGGTTGTAAGATTACAGCAGTCCGTGCCTCCACAGGCGATGTCGTAGCAGACGCATCGGTTGAGTATATCACCGAATACGCACATCAAGGTTGGTCGGAACAAAATCCGTCAGACTGGTATGACGCAATGTGCAAGGCGATTGCAGAAGTCGGAGCAAAGGGCGTAAACCTCAAAGATGTTATCGCAATATCTTTTGACGGTTCTACTCACAACGCAGTTTTGCTCGATTCGCAGATGAAGCCAGTCCGCAAAACAATTATGTGGACCGACCAACGCAGTGCAAAGCAATGCCAATTCTTACGTGAAAATTATTGCGACAAAATTTTCCAAACAGCATATCAAATGCCGACTCCAACATGGACTCTCCCGCAAATGATGTGGCTCAAGGAAAACGAACCAGATGTTTTGGCAAAGACAAAACACGTTCTGTTTGTGAAAGATTATGTCCGTTATTTGACAACAGGTGTTGCGGTAACTGATTATATCGAAGCACAAGGAACATTGTTTTTTGATATGCCAAATATGGCGTGGAGCAAAGAGTTGGTCGAACTTTCTGGTCTCGATTTCAATTCACTTCCAGAACTTGTAAAGCCAACGGATGTTGTCGGCAAGGTGTCGAAACAAGCGTCGGCTGATACAGGGCTTCGCGAAGGTATCCCAGTGATTTGTGGTACGAGCGATTCAGCAGTTGAAGATTATGGTGCAGGTGCAATCAAAGAAGGCGATTGCATCTTAAAGCTCGCAACGGCTGGAAATGTCAACGTGATGACGAACGACCCACATCCATTCAAAACAACTCTGACATACTCACATGTCGTGGAAGGAATGTGGTATACGGTTTCGGCTACAAACGCTGCCGCACTATGTTTACGTTGGTTCAGAGATGCTTTTTGTGGCGAAGAAAAACTCCGAGCAACGCAAACAGGCGAACGTGTGTTCAAGCTTGTCGATGAACTCGCAGAAAAATCGCCAATCGGTTCAAATGGCGTTATGTTCCACCCATATTTGCAAGGCGAACGCTCGCCATATTGGGATCCCGATTTGCGTTCGAGTTTCACAGGCGTATCGATATCATCAAATAAAGGAGACTTTATTCGGGCGTTGATGGAAGGTGTCGCATTCTCACTGAAAGATTGTTATGGAACAATCGAAGAAATGGGGCTCGATGTAAAACGCATATTCTTAATCGGTGGTGGAGCTCGCGGAAAATTGTGGAGCGAAATTCTATCGAATGTATTTAATTTGCCAGCTTCTGTGCCAATCCCAGGGGACGCTTCGTATGGAAGTGCACTTCTGGCAGGTGTCGGTGCAGGCTGTTTTGCTAATCCAGTTGATGCAGTCGAAAAATGTTTGAAGACCGATAGAACTCTTCAACCCGATGCAGAGTCAGCTGAAAAATACGCACAACTTTTCAAAAAGTACAAGGCGACGCACGACGCACTCGCCCCAGTGTACAAAATGAAATAATCTTAACATTGCAACAAAACAAGGAGTAAAAAATGTTTGTTCCAAAAGACAGTTATATGTTTGAAATGATTAGGACGGAACTCGTCGATGCCATCGGCAAGGACTACGTCAATACGGGAGATTCCGACAAGTTCGGACACTCAGTAGACTACTACTGGATCCCAGAAATGTGGCACGACCGTGGTATGCCAACACCGAAGCCAGACTTCGTTGTGCATCCTGGAAGTGCTGAAGAAGTGGCGAAGATTATGAAAATCGCCAACCAATACAAAATTCCCGTAACAACATGGGGCGGTGGTTCAGGCTCACAAGGCGGAGCTCTCCCTGTTGCAGGCGGTATTATCCTCGATACAAAGAGAATGAACAAGGTTCTCAATATCGATGAAGAATCGCTTACAGTTACAACAGAAACTGGTATCATCACTCGCCATCTCGAATGGGCTGTAAATAAAAAAGGCTATTCGACAATGCACTTGCCTGCATCAATCGCATGCTCGACAATCGGCGGATTCCTCGCACACCGTGGTACAGGCGTGCTTTCGA
>SUVP01000012.1 GCA_015061945.1 Opitutales bacterium | reverse complement strand
TCTGCATAAAAGAATGGCGTGATCTCACCGAGAAAATGATTAAAGCGTATGTCAACCACATGGAAGAACGCTACGGCGATAGAGTCTACGCATATATGATTGCAGGTGGTGGCACAAGTGAATGGTATTGTTGCGCACAAGGTAGAGCCATTCCACAAAAAGAAGAATTGTGGGCAAAGTGGCTAAAAGATAGAAACCTTCCAAATTGGGAAGTTCCAACACACAAAAGGATTCATAGTCAAAAATTCCTAAAAGAACAAATCGACCCAGCAACACATCAAGATGTTATTGAATACGCTCGTTTCACCGAAAATATCATATCGCAAGGTGTTGAAGACTTGCAGAAAATTGTCCGCGATATCGTTGGCGACAAGAGACAAGTTGGTGCATTCTGTGGATTCATCCCAATGTGCTTCTCTGGGAAACTCGACAACCGTATGACTTTCTCATCGCCGACATCAGACTTTGTCGGTAGCCCTGGTGGATACGATAATCGTGCGTTGGGGCAAGGTGGTGGCGCATGCGCACCAATCAAGTCAGTAAAAATTCGTGGCAAGCATTACTTCCAAGAAATCGACCACCGCACACACACTTATAATGGCGACTTAACTCCATACGTTAGAATTGGTGGAATCCACTTGCACGGAGCAAAGAATCAAGCTGAATCTGACGCAATACTTAAACGTGAATTTTCGCACGCTATTATTTGGCAAAACTCACTTTGGTGCTTCGATATGTGGGGTGGAATTTTCAAGACTCCAGAAACAATGGAAATTGTGAAAAAGTCGTACCAACTCTGGAAGAAACATCAAAACGATACATATCCAACCAGCGCAGAAGTTGTTGTTATCACCGACCCAGAAAGTGGATTCTACTCAAAATATCTCGGTTATAGCCATATCAAAAAAGCAATCTCGATTATCGGCGCACCATACGAAGCAATCTTCTTTGATGATATCGAAAAAGTCGATTTTTCGAAATACAAAATGGTAGTTTTCCCACACTCGTTTGAAATTACACCAAAGAAAAAAGAGTTGTTAGATAAATACGTTTTCAAAGACAACAAAACCGTTGTAACAATGCGTGGCTTTGGCGTGTCAGACGGAAAAACTCTCGATGAAAGTCGCACAGAAAAGTTGGTAGGTTTCCCATTCGCGAAATCGAAAACCATTCAAGTAAAACAGATGAATGGTTGGAAGAGTGTCTACAATTCAAATATGGGTCTGTTTAACAAAAAGAATCTTCAACAGTTTGCTCGTGAAGCTGGTGTACATATTTATATAGACGCAACTGTCCCTGTTTATGCAAATGACAAACTTGTTGCTATCCACACAATCGAGGGTGGAAAAAGAATGGTTAATTTGCCACGAAAAGTTAAACAGGTAAAAGAACTTTACTCTGATAAAATCGTCGCAGAAAACACTGACAAATTTGAGTATGAATTCAAAAAGCCCGACACTGCTCTCTTTGAGCTAATCGACTAATTGAAACGACAAATGGGATTTATCTATTTTCAATGAAAACAAATAGAAAATCATTATGAAAAGATTAACTATTCTATTCTTGGCAATGCTCTCATTGTCGTTGTATGGTGCAAAAAAAGAAACATTTTTTGCATATCGTTCGTTTTGGCCCGAAAGTGCCGCTATGCGTGCGTTCGGCGAAGCTGGAATTGATACATACGCCGTTATGCCGTCAAACTCATATAACACACTTGGTGAGCCATACTGCAAATTCCCACCATTCTGGGTTTGGGATGAAACATATCTTTGGAACGTTGTCGACGAACAATTCGATCTTGTTATCAGACAAAATCCAAGAGCAAGATTTATCGTGATGATTGATGTCAATAGTCCGTTGTGGCTCGCACGTCGCCTCGATAGAAAATACGGTATGGGTGGCGATAGCTACGCCGAACCATCAAATTCGCTCTGCATAAAAGAATGGCGTGATCTCACCGAGAAAATGATTAAAGCGTATGTCAACCACATGGAAGAACGCTACGGCGATAGAGTCTACGCATATATGATTGCAGGTGGTGGCACAAGTGAATGGTACTGTTGCGCTCAAGGTAGAGCTGTTCCACAAAAAGAAGAATTGTGGGCAAAGTGGCTGAAAGATAGAAACCTTCCAAATTGGGAAGTTCCAACACACAAAAGGATTCATAGTCAAAAATTCCTAAAAGAACAAATCGATCCAGCAACACATCAGGATGTTATTGAATACGCTCGTTTCACCGAAAATATCATTTCACAAGGTGTTGAAGACTTGCAGAAAATTGTCCGCGATATCGTTGGTGATAAAAGACAAATTGGTGCATTCTGTGGATTCAGCCCAATGAGCTTCAGCGGAAAACTCGACAACCGTATGACTTTCTCATCGCCGACATCAGACTTTCTCGGTAGCCCTGGTGGATACGATAATCGTGCGTTGGGGCAAGGTGGTGGTGCAACCGCACAAATCCAATCGGTAAAATTGCGAGGCAAACATTACTTCCAAGAAATCGACCACCGCACACACACTTATAATGCAGATCTAACTCCATACGTTAGAATTGGTGGAATCCACTTGCACGGAGCAAAAAATCAAGCTGAATCAGACGCAATACTTAAACGTGAATTTTCGCACGCAATCATTTGGCAAAATTCACTTTGGTGTTTCGATATGTGGGGCGGAATTTTTAAGACTCCAGAAACAATGGAAGTTGTAAAAAAATCGTACCAACTCTGGAAGAAACATCAAAACGATACATATCCAATCAACGCAGAAGTTGTTGTTATCACCGACCCAGAAAGTGGCTTTTATTCAAAATATCTCGCTTATAGCCATATCAAAAAGAATATCTCGATTATCGGTGCACCGTACGTTTCAATCTTTTTTGATGATATCGAAAAAGTCGATTTCTCAAAATACAAAATGGTAGTTTTCCCACACTCATTTGAAATTACACCAAAGAAAAAAGAATTGTTGGACAAGTACGTTTTTAAAGACAACAAAACAGTTATAACAATGCGTGGTTTTGGCGTATCAGACGGAAAAACTCTCGATGAAAGTCGCACCGAAAAGTTGGTTGGTTTCCCATTCGCAAAATCAAAAAGCATTCAAGTAAAACAGATGAATGGTTGGAAGAGTGTCTACAATTCAAATATGAGTCTGTTTAACAAAAAGAATCTTCAACAGTTTGCTCGTGAAGCTGGTGTACATATTTATATAGACGCAACTGTCCCTGTTTATGCAAATGACAAACTTGTTGCTATCCACACAATCGAGGGTGGAAAAAGAATGGTTAATTTGCCACGAAAAGTTAAACAGGTAAAAGAACTTTACTCTGATAAAATCGTCGCAGAAAACACTGACAAATTTGAGTATGAATTCAAAAAGCCCGACACTGCTCTCTTTGAGCTAATCGACTAATTGAAACATCAAAAACACAAAAGAACGCTTCAATATAGGAGGCGTTCTTTTTTTGTGTAAAATTTGTGATTATTTTTTCAGACTTTTGATTGCATTCTCGTATCGCTGGTTTACTCGATTCCAATTTATTACATTCCATATAGCGTTGAGATAATCAGCTCGACGATTTTGATATTTCAAATAATATGCGTGTTCCCAAACATCGATTGTGAGGATAGGGATAATCGAACAAGACACAATTTCTTTATCCATAATGGGAGAATCTTGGTTTGGCGTCGAACAAATTGTCAACTTACCGTCGGGCGATACACCAAGCCAGACCCAACCACTCCCGAATCGAGAAAGTCCAGCGTCGTTGAGGATTTTTTGCAAGTTTTCAAACGAACCAAACGACTCTTTTATAGCCGACAATAATTCGTCGGACGGATGCGATTTTATCGGAGAAAGCCCTTGCCAATAAAATTCGTGATTAGCCACGCCACCGCCATTATTGCGAACTGCATTGCGGATTGACATCGGCACTTGCGATAGCGAACTAATCAATTCTTCGACACTTCCGTCAAAAGCAAAATTAGGCTCCGACGCCAACGCTTTGTTGAGATTATTTACATATGTTGCTTGATGTTTGTCGTGGTGTAGTTGTACAGTTTCAGCGTCGATATATGGCTCGAGTGCATCGTATGAATACTCGAGCGGAGTGAGTTCGTATTTCATTGTATCCTTTCTTATTTGAGTTTCTCCGCGAGCAAATATAACAAAAGAAATTGATGCCATAGCCAAAAGCGGAGTTATTTTTGTCAGTAATTTCATACTCCCTTTTTATCGACGTTTTATTTGTCGTGTTAAAGATACGTTTAGCAAAACGGAACAAAATAGTTAAATATCGTGTCGGAGAGGCTTTTTAGGATTAAATATTCTTGAATAGAAGACGGTAAAATGCAAAGATAGTGCAATATTATTTTATAACTATGGCAAAAGAAAAAAGAACTGCAATAGAACCGACACGCCAACAGGATTATCCTGAATGGTATCAACAGGTAATTAAGGCAGCAGATTTAGCTGAAAATAGCCCCGTTCGCGGATGTATGGTAATCAAGCCTTGGGGTTATTCGCTCTGGGAAAATATGCAACAAAGCCTCGACAAAATGTTCAAGGATACAGGGCATACAAATGCGTATTTCCCATTGTTCATTCCAGTTAGCTATCTCGAAAAAGAAGCAGAACACGTCGAAGGTTTCGCAAAGGAATGTGCTGTTGTTACCCACTCGAGACTTGAATTAAATGACGAAGGTAAACTCGTACCTGCATCGCCACTCGAAGAACCTCTTATCGTCCGCCCAACTTCTGAAACAATCATCGGCGAGATGTACTCACGTTGGGTACAATCTTATCGCGACTTGCCAATTCTTGTAAATCAATGGGCAAACGTTGTCCGTTGGGAAATGCGTACACGTCTATTTTTGCGTACAGCAGAATTCCTTTGGCAAGAAGGACACACCGCTCACGCAACAAAAGAAGAAGCAGAAGTTGAAACACAAAAAATGCTCCGTGTTTACGAAACATTTGCTCAAGATTATATGGCAATGCCTGTTATCTGCGGACGCAAAACCGAAGGCGAAAAATTCCCAGGGGCTGTTGATACATATTGTATAGAAGCTATGATGCAAGACCGCAAGGCTCTTCAAGCTGGAACATCGCACTTCTTGGGTCAAAATTTTGCAAAGGCAAGCAACATCAAATATCTCTCAGAAGAAGGCACACAAGAATACGCTTGGACAACAAGCTGGGGCGTATCAACACGCCTTATCGGTGGTATGGTAATGACTCACTCCGACGACGATGGTCTCGTACTTCCACCAAGACTTGCTCCACAACATATTGTTATCTTGCCCGTTCTCCACAAAGAAGAAACTAAGGCAGAAGTTCTCGCATATTGCGATAAACTCAAGAAAGAACTCGAAAGTAAAACCTACAACGGCTCGCAAATTAGAGTTGTTATCGATTCGAGAGATTTGCGTGGTGGCGAAAAAATGTGGAGTTGGGTCAAGAAAGGTATTCCACTCCGTATCGAAGTTGGTCCACGCGATATTGCAAACGATTCACTTTTTGTCGCACGTCGCGACAATGGCGAAAAGAAAGCAATTGCTCGTGCTGAATTTATCGAAACAGTTGCAGACATTCTCCAGAATATCCAAGACTCGCTCTTTGCTCGTGCAAAAAAATATCGCGACGAAAATATGGTCGAGATTTCAAGCAAAGAAGATTTCTACAAATACTTCACACCAGAAAACGAAAAGAAGCCTGAAATTCACGGCGGGTTTGCAGTTGCCGATTACGACGGAAGCGAAGATGTAGAAGATATGCTCCGAAAAGATTTACGCGTAACAGTACGTTGTATTCCTCTCGAAGGTGGCGAACCAAAAGGTAATTGTATCTTCACTGGCAAGCCTGCAAAGTATCGTGCAATATTTGCAAAGTCGTATTAATTTTCTTGAATCAAAAAACATAACTAAGTAAATTTAAAAAATTATGATAGACAATTATGTATTCTCATCGGAATCAGTAGGCGAAGGCCATCCTGATAAAGTTGCCGACTATATCTCCGACAGCGTTCTCGACGCATGCTTGGAACAAGATAAATTCAGCCGTGTTGCTTGCGAAACTCTCGTAAAAAGCAACTGCGTTGTTATCGCTGGCGAAATCACAACGAAAGCAAAGCTCGATTACGAAAAAATCGTTCGCAAAGCTATCGACGAAATCGGCTATGTAAATGATGACGACGTTTTCCACGCCGAAAAAGTATTTGTAACAAACCTTTTGACAAAACAATCGCCAGATATCGCACAAGGCGTTGACGCACGCAAAGCAAAGGGTAAAGAAACAGCAGAACAAGGTGCTGGCGACCAAGGTATTATGTTCGGTTATGCAACAAACGAAACACCTGAATATATGCCCGCTGCAATTATGTTCGCTCACAGAATTTTGACTGAACTTGCAAAACAACGCAAGAGCGGTAAAGGTCCAAAATGGTTGCGTCCAGACTGCAAAAGCCAAGTAGCAGTTGCTTACGAAAATGGAAAAGTTGCATATATCGAAAATGTCGTTGTATCAACTCAACACGCAGACGGCGTAGACCACAAGACAATCAAAAATTATATTGTCGAAAAAGTCGTAAAGAAAGTTCTCCCAAAGAAATTGTTGGTAAAGAATACACAATTCCTTGTAAACCCAACAGGCAACTTCGTTGTAGGTGGTCCACAAGGAGACTCGGGCTTAACTGGTCGCAAGATTATCGTTGACACTTACGGCGGTTATGGTCGCCATGGTGGCGGTGCTTTCTCGGGTAAAGACCCAAGTAAAGTCGACCGTTCGGCTGCATATATGTGCCGTTGGGTAGCAAAAAATATCGTTGCTGCAAAGCTCGCAGACAAGTGCGAAATTCAAGTAGCATACGCTATCGGACACCCTCAACCTTTGAGCATTGCTATCGAAACTTTCGGCACTGGCAAAGTTGCTGAAGACAAAATCGAAAAAGCAGTACGCAAAGTATTTAGCTTTAAGCCAGCTGATATCGTAAAACAGTTGAACCTCTTGCAACCTATCTACAAGAAAACAACTAATTACGGACACTTCACAAAAGCTGACTTGCCTTGGGAACAAACAAACAAGGCTGACGCTTTGAAAAAAGCTGTCGACGCAAAGTAAGCTCAACATTTTAATTCATAAAAAAAGGGTGGACCAAAATATCCGCCCTTTCTTTAAATCGATTAACAATATTTTTAATTATGAAAAAAGAATATAAGATTGCAGATATAAAACTCGCCTCGTGGGGCAGAAAAGAACTCGATATCGCCGAAGCAGAAATGCCAGGCTTAATGGCTATCCGCGAAAAATACGCAAAACAAAAGCCACTTAAAGGCGTACGCGTTAGTGGCTCGTTGCATATGACAATCCAAACAGCTGTTCTTATCGAGACACTTAAGGCTCTCGGTGCTAATGTACGTTGGGCAAGTTGCAACATTTTCTCAACTCAAGACCACGCAGCTGCTGCAATCGCAAAGGCTGGAATCCCTGTCTTTGCTTGGAAAGGCGAAACCCTCGAAGAATATTGGGATTGCACATACCAAGCACTCACATTCCCAAATGGTAAAGGTCCACAGTTGATTGTCGACGATGGCGGCGACGCAACTTTGCTTATCCACAAAGGATATGAGCTTGAAGAAGGCGACAAATGGGTCGACACTCCATCGGAATCTGAAGAAGAAGCTGTTATTAAAAAGCTCCTTAAAAAAGTTTATAAACAAGACAAAAACCACTGGCACAAAGTTGTCGCCGAACTCAAGGGCGTATCCGAAGAAACTACAACTGGCGTACACCGTCTCTACCAACGTGCATCAGCAGGTAAACTCCTCTTCCCCGCTATCAATGTTAACGACTCTGTTACAAAAAGTAAGTTCGATAATGTCTATGGTTGCCGTGAATCGCTCGTCGACGGAATCAAACGTGCAACTGACGTTATGATTGCTGGTAAAGTTGCTCTCGTTTGCGGTTATGGCGATGTCGGTAAAGGTTGCGTACAAGCACTCAAAGGTCTCGGAGCAACAATCCTCGTTTCTGAAATCGACCCAATTTGTGCACTCCAAGCCGCTATGGAAGGTTATCGCGTTGTCACTGTCGAAGACGCTCTCCCGTTGGCTGATATTTATGTAACAACAACCGGTAATTGCGATATCATCACTATCGACCATATGAAGAAGATGAAAGACCAAGCAATCCTCTGCAATATCGGACACTTCGATAGCGAAATTCAAGTCGCAAAACTTCAAGCTTTCCCAAAAATTAAACGCACAAATATTAAGCCTCAAGTAGATAAATACACTTTCCCAAATGGAGATTCTATCTTCCTGTTGGCAGAAGGTCGCTTGGTAAATCTCGGTTGTGCAACCGGACACCCATCGTTTGTTATGAGCAATTCGTTCTCTAACCAAACCCTCGCACAAATCGACCTCTGGGAAAATAAAGGTAAATACGAAAACAAAGTATATATCCTCCCAAAGAAACTCGACGAAGAAGTGGCTCGCCTGCACCTCGAAAAACTCGGAGCAAAACTCACAAAGCTCACAAAGAAACAAGCCGACTACATCGGCGTTTCGGTAAACGGACCATTCAAACCAGAAAATTATAGATACTAATTTGTCCCCACAAGAGCGTCGGACTACTCACATCCGACGCTTTTTTGTCCCCAAAATTAAATCTTGCAAAGTTGTAAAATTTAACCTAAAAATCTTTCCAATTATTCATTACTATGAAAAAATTTATTTCAGCTTTGGCAATGATGGCGACATCTGTCTCGTTCGCACAGACAATCGATGCCCCATTAACTACAATTTCTTCAACCTTGCAAGGCGGAGCAAGCCTCGTCCAAGACGTCGCTCCTGACTTGTCAATATCGCTCCTGAGCGTATCTGCCGCAGTCGGATATGAATCGCAGTATATGTTCCGTGGCGAAAAATTCGCAGGGCACTCTATCCAACCAAAAATTGAATTTGCCTACCCAATCTATGGTTTCGACCTCTATGTCGGCGCTTGGGCAAATACCCCAATTCAAGGCTCTAAAGGCGGTTTGACTGAAATCGACCTCTACGGCGGCGTAAATTATTACTACAAATCACTTCGCGTCGATGTCGGCTATATCTATTACTACTACACAGATACTGACCTGACCCGCAACAATATCTCACGCGATATGGAAGTATATGTCGGCGGTGCTTTCGATACTTCGGCATACCTCAACGGAATTAACCTCAACCCATCCGTCTACTACTTCTATAACTGGATTCTTAAACAGCAAGTTGTCGAAGTGTCTCTCAGCTACGCCCTCCCTGTCGGAGAATGGCTACTCGACGACGGTAGATTCACACTCCCTGTTAGCGTCTATGGCGGATACCTCTCCGCAAGTCGCAAAAATGGCGATAACGGTGCCCCAAATGAAGGCGTAACTTACTTCTACTGGGGTGCAAGTGCTGACCTGGCTTTCTCTATCACTGACTACTGCACAATCAGCGGCGGTGTAAGATACTCTATGCGTGAAGGTGGCAATGAAGGCGACCCAAACCAAGATTATCGCCTCCTCGGCAGAGAAAATAACTTCTGGTTCGGCGGTAAAGTCGACTTCGGCTTCTAGTTTTTTTTGACGGGCACCGGCGGACATTGCTGACGCAATCGTCCTTTGAAACGGGTGGCACAATTACACAGAAAACTCTCCAAGGCGTTGGAGAGTTTTCGTTTTAGGTTTTAAATGGTGTATTTTTAAAAGCGTGGCAACTTGCAATTCATCGCATTTAGCTCCGTAAAACATCGACTGGAAGCGTAGGTGCATTCCCCCGATATTCTATTGTAAAAATGTGCAACATTTTTAGTTATTGCCAAATTACACCGGCAATAACGGCAATAGAATATCAAAGAGGTAGAATAAAAGCACCGGTTCATCCTCTTTATTATTCTAAAAAACTAAATCATTAAAATAGCAACACACATCAAATAAAAATCCGAACAAGGATAGGAGTATTGCGAATGCAATCTCCGTAAGGGGCAACGCCCCTTCAACGATGTGCAGGTGGCTCACCTGCTTGCAGTGGGGTTTGGGGAGGGTGCAACCAACCCTCCCCAACATCAAAAATTCTTAAAACGAAAAACTGGCAACGCTTTGCCAGTTTTTCTGTGTAATTGTGCAACCCGTTTCAAAGGACTATTGCGTCAGCAATGTCCGCCGGTGCCCTTCAAATAAAAAAATATTGACGGAACATCAATACTAAACAATACTATTTTGCATGAAAAAGGTATTTGCATTTATTCTTTCTGTTTCGGCGAGTCTTGTTCTTGCTGATGACGTAAAGATTTCGGGGTTAAGAGGGGGGTATGAGAACCTCAACACAGAACTCATTCAGAAGGCGATAGATGATTGTTCGTCGAGTGGTGGTGGTGCAGTTATATTTCCGTCGGGGACGTATAAGACAGGTTTTTTTGTGATGAAGGACAATGTTGTTTTAAAGCTCAAGCCTGACACTATAATTCTCGGAAGTGAAAATCCAAGTGATTATCCCAAGCTCAATATTCCTACTGCCGACAATGATTTTAATTACACGCTTATTTATGCAAAAAACGCGAAAAATATTGGCATTGAGGGCGGGACTATACGTGGACAGGGTGAGAAATTTCCGAGCAAGGGAGAAGCGCGCAGACATCGTCCACGCAACATACTTTTTGACGGATGCACAAATGTAAACTTGAACAATTTGACGATGCTTGCACCTGCATTTTGGAACGCATTTTTCTTACATTGCGATGGTGTGAATCTCGACAGGCTCAACATTTATGTTCAAGCAAACCACAATAACGACGGCTTAGACATTGCCAGTAAGAATGTTAAGATAACAAACTGCGTAATAAATGCTGTCGATGATGGAATTTGTTTAAAGAATGAGCATAGCCAAGATTTTGTTGTTGAAAATATCACAATCGAAAATTGTGCGATTGCCAGTTCATGTAATTTCATAAAGATTGGCACAGGTACGCAAAGTGATTTCAAGAATCTAAAAGTTCGCAACTGTGTACTTTCGAGGCCGTCAAAAGATACGCCAATTAAGTGGTGGAGGAATAAGAGGCTTGGTGTTGATGAGGGGCTTGACACTGGGCTTGCGGGAATCGCACTTGAGGCTGTTGACGGCGGAAAAATTGACGGAGTAGAGATTGAAAATGTCTCAATGACAGGTGTACAAACGCCTATTTTTATTCGTGTAGATAATCGCGACAGAAACAACACCACGGGCAAGAAAAGTTCTGCAAAAAATATTTTTATGAAGAACATCACTGCGGTATCGGATAGTTTCATTACAAGTTCAATTACTGCGCCAAAGGGGTATGAGCTTGAAAATGTGGTCATAGAAAATTGTATTTTTGACATCAAGGGTGGAGTCGAAGAAAAGGCAATTCACAACAAGATTCGTGATCCTAAAAAAGCATATCCCGAAAACAGTATGTTTCGCAGGATGTTGCCTGCGTACGGATTCTTTATTCGCAATGCAAAGAATATCACTTTTGCGAACATACAACTTATCACGCATAACGCACCAGAATTCAGACATGCATTCTATGCAGAAAATACGAAAAATTTGGTTTTAAAAGATTGTTTTTTCCAAAAGCCAGCAGGCAATGCCGAAACATTAAAATTTGTAAATTCGCAATATAAAATTGAGGGGAGATTTACCGAGCAATAGTCGCATAAAATCGTGATTTTTTCTTGAGAAAAGGTATATATTTTCCTTGCACTATAAGTGAAAGATTTTAGATTTTCACTGTATGGAAGAAATCATCATTATTGGTAGTGGCTGTGCTGGAATGGGTGCGGCAATTTATTGTGCACGTGCGGGTACAAATCCGCTTGTACTTGAGGGTTCTCAACCAGGGGGACTTCTTACAACAACAAGCGATGTAGAAAATTTCCCAGGGTTTCCAGAAGGTATCAATGGTTTTGAATTGGTATGGAGAATGCGTGAGCAAGCTCAAAAATTTGGAGCAAGAATAGAAAATGTCGCAGTTGCGAGCGTTGATTTTTCGGGCGAGGTGAAGAAAATCACAACAACCGACGGCAATGTTTTGGAAGCGAAGAAAATCATCATTGCAACAGGAAGTGCTCCACGAATGACAGGAGCAAAAGGCGAAGCTGAACTTTATGGCGGACGTGGTGTATCGGCTTGTGCAACGTGCGACGGTGCATTCTATCGAGGTAAAGACGTTGTAGTTGTAGGTGGTGGCGACACTGCGTGCGAAGAAGCAAATTTCCTTACACGTTTCTGCTCGTCAGTGAAAATAATTCATCGAAGAGATGAATTCAGAGCATCAAAAATTATGTCGGACAGAGTTCTTTCTAATGAAAAAATCGAGCCAGTGTGGGATTCTGTTCTCGAAGAAGTTTTGAAAGACGACAATGGAGTTTGTCGTGGTGTTATTGTCAAGAATCTCAAGACTGGCGAATTGCGTGAGATTGCATGTGCATGCGTATTTGTCGCAATCGGACACGTTCCGAATACAAAAGCGTTTGTCGGAGCAGTTGATATGGACGCCGACGGATATATCAAAGCCAAAGACAACACGATTGTCCGCACAAATGTCGACAACGTATTTGTTGCTGGCGATTGTTCAGACCGTGTTTTCCGTCAAGCAATCACAGCAACATCAATGGGCTGTATGGCTGGTATACTCGCAACTCAACACTAAAAAATATGGTCAAGCTTTCAGTTATCACAACCGACGCACTCGTTCAACCACTCGAAGACGCTTTCTGCGAGTTGACTCGTTCAAACTGGGGTATCGAAAAAATTAACGATCGCCTCCCGCCTGAATTATTCGGGTATTTCGACACTGAAGGCGAAGCAAAGCAAGCTTACGAAGAATTGCGTGAGCGTTTCTCTACTCTGCCTGCGGAATTTTCAATCGAGCAAATTAACGATTGCGATTGGCAAAACGAGTATAAGAAATTCTTGAAACCTTGGAATTATCAAGACTTGCATTGGGTTCCTGTTTGGATGCGTGATGAATACAACGTCCCCGAAGGCGACAAAGCCCTTTACTTTGATGCTGGGCTTGCGTTCGGCACAGGCGACCACCCGACAACTCGCCTTTGTGCAATGAGTATGCTCGACTATGCAAAAACTTGTAATTCTGCCGATAAATATATTATCGACGCTGGATGCGGTTCGGGTATTCTCGCACTAACTGCAAAACTTTACGGATATGGGAAAATCTACGGATTCGACCGAGACGAAGAAGCAGTCCGTGTGAGTGCCGAAAATGCTGGCTTTAATTCTATTCCGCTCGACAACGTATCGTTTGAACATGCGGGAATCGAAAAAGCACTTGCAGGCAAACAAGCCGACATTATTTTGGCAAATATCATTTCAGATGTTCTTTGCATTTATGCCGATGTTCTCATTGGTGCAGTCAAAGACGGTGGATGGCTTGTATTGAGTGGTATCTTGGCAGTTGAGAACGATAAAGTTAAAGACTATTTTATCTCACGTTCAAACGGCAGATTTGAATCGTGCGAAGGGCTCGCAATGGGCGAGTGGTCGCGACTCGAGATAAAAATGAAAGGCTAATTTGTGAGCGACCAAACACAAGATTTTGCATCGTCGCTAAACGATTGGCAAAACGAAAGGTTGAAACCTGTGCCTGAAAAAATTGCAGACTTAAAAAATCTCCGCGAAGAAGACGGCAAAAGAACATTTGTCGCCCTCGCAGTTTTGCGTTCTTGCCAAATTAAGCTGACAAAAACTGGCAACGAATTTCTTTTGCTCGAATTTGGCGACAATACTGGTTCTTTTTCAACTATGTGTTTCGACGGCTCGCCTGTCTTTGACGAATTCCGTGATGCCATAGCAGGCTCTGCATACGAAGTCCACGGTATTACAGATTTTTATCAAGGCAGATTCAGCCCCAAAATTGACTCTGCCAGACTAATCGAAGGCGAAGAACTCGACGCAATTGTCGAATATCTCGCCCCTGTGTCGCCTCATAATCCTGACGAAATGCAAACAGAGCTTTTTGCATTTATCGAGAGAATCGAAGACGAAGCCTTGCGTGAAACTGTGCTTTACGCAATCAACGATGTTGGCGATGTGTTTTTTAAGAGTACCGCTGCAGTAAAAATGCACCACGCTTATGTTTTCGGACTTCTCGAACACTCGCTGAAAACAGCACGAATGGCGTCGGCACTATTGCCGTTGTATCCGTTTATCGATGCCGATTTGGCGATTGCTGGTTGTATCTTGCACGACATCGGCAAAGTTATCGAGTACTCACAAGGGCTTGCTCCAGACCGCACGAAGATTGGAGTTTTGCAAGGGCACGTTGTTCTCGGCTATCGCATAGTTCGCAAGGCAGGGCTGAAAGTCGGGTTGAACAAAGAACTTCTTATGCGTCTTGAACATATTATCCTCAGCCACCAAGGCGAGCCCGAGTGGGGTGCGGCTGTGCGTGCGGCAACTCCCGAAGCAATATTTGTTTCGACAATAGATAATTTCGACGCAAAAATGGGTGCACTCGACGCATCACTTCGCTCGGCTGGAGACGCTGAATTTGTCGATGTTGGTGCGTTAAAGACAAAAGTGCTAACAGAAAAACCAATTCATTAAAATGGAAATTTATATCGCAACATCGAACAAGCACAAGATTGCAGAATTTGCGGAAATGTTCGCAAAGGCAAACATCAACTGCACAGTGCTATCGGCGTCAGATGCTAAAGATTTTGAACCGCCTGTCGAAGACGGCACAACTTTTGAAGAAAACTCTTTCATAAAAGCAAATGCTTTAAAACAAAAAGTACCAAGCTCGGCATACGTTATGGCAGACGATAGCGGAATTGTCGTCGACGCTCTCGACGGAGCCCCCGGAATACACTCTGCTCGATACGCAGGCGTTTCAGGTGCTAATACCGATTCCGAAAACAACAAAAAACTCCTCAAAGAACTCGAAGGTGTAGCCGATGAGAACCGTACAGCCCGTTTCGTGTGTGCGATAACATTGCTTACTCCAAACGGCGAAAAACATTCTTTCTTGGGGAAAATCGAAGGAGTTATAAACCACGGAGAATGTGGCAAAGGTGGTTTTGGGTACGACCCTCTTTTCTATCTCCCAGAAAGAAATATGACAACAGCCGAACTCTCGGCTTCAGACAAAAATGCGATAAGCCATAGAGGTCGGGCTTTCGCACAACTTGTAGAATTTCTTAAAAATCAAAAATAAAAAACTATGAAAAAATACACATTAACATTATTCGCACTCGCAACAGCAGGCTTGTGTTTTGCACAAAGTGTAAAAGAATCCGACTTTGGCAAAACTAAAGACGGTGAGCTTGTAAAAGAATACACACTCAAAAACAACAAAGGTACCGAAGCAAAAATCATAACTTACGGTGCTATTATCCGTGAGTTATGGGTTGCAGACCGCAACGGAAAAAAAGATGACGTTGTTCTCGGTTTCGACAATATGCAAAGTTATGAAACTATCAGCCCATATTTTGGTGCAGTAGTTGGTCGCTACGGCAACAGAATTGGTGACGGCAAATTTTCAATCGACGGTACAGAATATAATCTTCCAAAAAATAATAATGGCGTAGCATGCTTGCATGGCGGAAATGTCGGCTTCGACAAAAAAGTTTGGAAAGCACAAACAAAAGTTTCTGACAATGCAGTGTCGGTTATTCTATCAGTTGTATCGCCCGACGGTGACCAAGGCTTCCCTGGAAACCTCAAGGCGACTGTTACATATACGCTCAATAATAATAACGAATTTATTGTGAACTATAAGGCTACAACCGATAAGCCAACAGTTTGCAACCTCACAAACCACTCGTATTTTAACCTCGCTGGAGCTGGCAAAGGAACTATCCTCAACCACGAACTTACAATCAATGCCGACAAGTTCACAGTTGTCGACAAAAACCTTATCCCAACAGGAGAATTACGCGATGTTACAGATACGCCATTTGATTTCCGTCAGCCCAAAGCAATCGGTTCGCGTATTGAATTCGATTACAAGCAGTTGAAACTCGGCAAAGGCTACGACCACAACTTTGTACTCAATAAAACTGGAGATAAAGCAATGGATTTTGCAATCCGTCTCTATGAACCAATCAGTGGGCGAGAAATGCTTGTTTACACTCAGGAACCAGGGGTACAATTCTACTGCGGTAATGTGTTGCAAGGCGAAAAAGGTAAAGATGGAAAAATTTATCACTATCGCTACGGACTCGCACTCGAAACACAACACTTCCCAGACTCTCCAAACCAAAAATCGTTCCCGTCGACAACACTTCGTCCAAACGAAGTTTACGACACTACTACGATTTTTAAATTCCAAGTACAATAAAAATAAAATGTTAGCTCGACTATTTTTTTCTTGAAGAATGAGAATAGTCGGGCATCTTCTCAAGGATATGCCAAAATTACGGCTTACACCTACAACCGATGAAGTGTCGCTCAGACATTCAAACGTTTATCGTGAATTCCTCGCTGAACGCGAAGAAATAATGAAGCATAAATGGATTGAATCGGAAAAGGCTGGGCACGACATTGGTTACGACCGTGCACTTCTCGACTGGATTCTTAATCATCGAGAAAAGTGGCGTGTGTCGTATCGAAAAACAAACAAATAACGCACCTTCATTCTACGGAAAGTGAAAACAATCTTACAGATTTTACTTACGATGCTCTTTGCTCTCGCTACATTTATGGCGAGTGGAAATGGTACAACTGTAAAATCTGAGAGCGAAAATTTGCAAAACGACGAAACCACAATGATTTCATCGTCATCGTCTGCCGATAATATCTTGAACGGTGAATTTGCAATTCAACCAACAATTCTGCTAAATTCCGTGGAAAGATTGCGTGATCGCCGAAGATTATATTCTTTTTATAATCTTTGTTTTTCATTCGTATTTACACTCGGCTCGCTCGCCGTAGTCTTACTTGTAAAGTTCTATTCGGCACTCCTAAAAAAAGTGATTGCTGAATTTGTTCTGGATAAAAACATATCAACTCAATTCGTCTCCAGAACACAAATACATAATACTGTCTTATTGATTTGAGAGCAAGTAGCGGAAAGTTTCCGCATACTTATTATTCAACATAACGCACTCCAATGACGGAGTTTTGCGTACAATATTCGCACTCAAATTTTCCACGCACGAAATGTGCTTGTGTGTGGATACAACAAAAGAAAGTATATGTTATTTGCACAACTAATTTCATCACACCCAACCATTATGCAGATTTTAGCATACTCTGGGATTGGGTTTCTCGTCGTAATGTTCGTTCTGGCGTTCCAGTCTATTTTGACTTCGCTACTCGGAATGATTTTCACCGCTCTCGACAAAAAGCAATAAAGCAAACGGAGGATAACCTATATGACACAAAGTCTTATTGATTTGCTTTTCGATACAAGTATTTTTTATGTCGATTGGCGTATGATTGTAATGTGGGTGGTTGTAGCTGTCCTTATGTATTTGGCAGTTTACAAAGAATTTGAACCACTCCTTCTTGTTCCGATTGCATTCGGAGCATTGCTTGCAAACCTTCCAACTGAAGGTGTTGTAAATAAACCTGCTGGCGAAATTATCTCGCCAACTTCTGGACAAATTGTCAGAACTTTCGCAAAAGAAGGTGGTAAGGTATTTGTTCCACGTGTTGTAAAACAAATTCCAGTGGACGTTGCAGACATCATCGGAAAAGAACCAATCTCTTTCCGCGATGCCGATGCAAAGGTCGACCAATACTTCACTTTCTTGGAAGAAGTAACATCGCCTGAATCAAGAAAAGATACATTCAAAAAAGCAAAAGGTATTCCGGATTTGATTGCTATCGTACGCCCAGATTCAAACAAAGTAGTTTCTTCTGAAGAAAAATTTAAGGTCAATTTCAGAAATGAAGTTCTTGAATTACAAAAGGACGACATCTTTGTTTGGGCTCAAGCTTCTGGTGATGTAACAGACGTTTTTGCAACAAACAATGCGAAAGTTGACACTGGCGAACGCATCGTAAACGTTTATAGTGCAAGAACTGGTGGCTTATACCACTACTTGCAACTCGGCGTATTGCTCGAAATCTTCCCACCATTGATTTTCTTGGGCGTTGGTGCTCTCACAGACTTCGGTCCACTTATCGCAAATCCAAAGACATTGCTCTTGGGTGGTGCAGCTCAATTCGGCGTATTTGCTACATTCATTGGAGCATATTTCTTGGGCTTCTCAACTCCAGAAGCAGCATCAATTGGTATTATCGGCGGTGCAGACGGCCCGACATCTATCTTTATCACGAACAAGCTCGCTCCGTATTTGCTCGCTCCGATTGCAGTTGCAGCATATAGTTATATGGCACTTGTCCCGATTATCCAACCTCCAATTATGCGTTGGTTGACAACAGAATCTGAACGAAAAATCAGAATGAAAAGTATGCGTAAAGTCGGCAAGGTCGAAAAGTTGATTTTCGCACTCTTGATTGCAATCTTCTGCATACTCCTCGTTCCAGACGTATCCGCTCTTGTCGGAATGCTTATGCTCGGAAACTTCTTGCGTGAATGCGGAGTTTGCGAACGTCTCAGCAAAGCGGCACAAAATGAACTTATCAACATAACGACAATCTTCCTCGGAACATCTGTCGGTATCACTATGACTGGCGATAGATTCATCCGTGTCGACACGTTGTCGATTCTCGCATTAGGCGTTGTTGCATTCAGCTTCTCAACAGCTGCAGGTGTACTTATGGCAAAAACAATGAACCTTTTCCTCAAGGAAAAAATCAATCCACTCATTGGCTCGGCTGGTGTTTCGGCTGTTCCTATGGCTGCTCGTGTATCGCAAGTTGAAGGTCAAAAAGCTGATCCATCAAACTTCTTGCTTATGCACGCTATGGGACCAAACGTTTCGGGCGTTATCGGCACCGCACTTGTCGCTGGATTCTTCATTGCGACA
The DNA here is from genome assembly GCA_015061945.1 of Opitutales bacterium. GTDB lineage: Bacteria > Verrucomicrobiota > Verrucomicrobiia > Opitutales > Intestinicryptomonadaceae > Merdousia. The sequence continues at coordinate 13,460 of SUVP01000012.1, read as the reverse complement.
ATTGCCCACTAATTGTTTTGATTGTTCATACGTTCGCTTTCGAGATGCGAACACAAAAAGAAAACGAGATGTTTTGGAGCATCTCGTTTTCTTTTTTTATTAATCTTGCTCGCCCAAAAGAACGGCAATTATGTAAATTGTAACGCCTATGCAAATTCCACAATCGGCTATATTAAAAGCTGGCCAACGGTAATTTATCAAAGGTAAATGAACATCGATAAAATCGATAACATGCCCGAAACGGATTCTATCGATTAAATTTCCGACGACTCCACCTGCAAAAATTCCGAGTGCAAAGCGACCCCACAAATGCTCAAAACCTAAGCTCTTTCTAAAGAGCCAAAGTGCGACCAACGCTATCAACGCTATCGATGTGAGCAAGTACGTTCGCCCCGACAATATTCCCCATGCGGCACCTTCATTTGTGATATGTACAATATAGAGAAAATTATCTATTATCGAGATTGGCTCATTTTCTCCACCAAAATGATACGTCGGGTTGCCGTGCGACCACGGGATATTTTTTATAATTGCAAACTTTGTCAGCTGGTCGAATACGATTGTCAATATCGACGCAACAAAAAATGCCGTTGATGGCATTTTGTTTTTTTTGCCCCTGTAAACTTTCGTTCCCACGTTGTACTATTCTGATATAGAGTCTTCGTCAGATGGAACACTTTGCGATGTGCCGTCAGTCATATCATAAAGCGATGCACGCTGGCTTGCCTTTTGACGCTTTATTTCAGCTTCCTTAATTTGCTGACCTTCGAGCGTACAACGTGTGTATGGAATTGAAAGCAAACGCGATTCTGGAATTGGCTTGCCTGTGATTTCACAAATACCATACGTTCCGTTTTTGATTCGCTTTATTGCTTCGTCGATTTCAGAAAGAATTTCTTTCTGATTAGAAATGAGATTGTATGCAATATCACGTTCAAAACTTTCGCTTCCAGCGTCTGCGAGGTGTTGTCCATACGATGACAAGTCGCCCGCATCGTCTTTTGCTGAACGCTTAAGCACTTCTTCCGAACGCATCTCTACGCCTGACGAATGGTGTTTACGCAAATCGACAAGCATTTTGTAATACTTTTTCCATTTGCGTGGAACATCTTGTTCTTCGAGTTTATCGTGCGTCTTTGCTACCACTGGATTCAGTCCGAGAATATCAAACACAGTTGCAACTGTGAGTGGTTGACGTGGTACAGGTGCAACTACTGGCTTTGCAACAACAGGCGTCGCCTTTGTCTTGCTGACAATTTTCTCACGTTGTGTCGCAACAACAGATGTATCTCGTTTTTCAAAATATGCATTGAGATCTTCTATTGAAAAATAAATGTTATGCGATGGTCTTATGCGAAATTTTCCGCCACTCGACCTTATAACGACTTCTTCTTTTGGAAGAACTGGTGCTTCAGCTTTCTTTTTTTCAGTCTTCTTTGGTTCAACTTTTTCTACTGCTTTTTCTTTTTTAGATGATTTTTTTCCGACCTCTTTTTTCGCTGGCTTCTCGACAACTTTGGCTTCTTTTTTAGGAGCCTTTTCGACTTTTTTCGGAGCTACTTTTTCGGTCTTTTTAGCAACAGGTTTTTTTGCGACTTCCTTTTTTACTGGAGTCGTTTTCTTTGGTTGAACTTTTTTCTGTTGAGGCTTACTTGAAGCTGGTTTTGATACTTTTTTTTCAGCTTTTTTAGGAGCTGGTTTTGAAATTTTCTTATCTTTTTTCACGTTTGATTCGACCTTTTTTGAGATCGCCTTGCCCGTGCTTTTTGTCGATACAATTTTCTTTGGTGTTGCCTTTGCGTTTACTATCGCTCTTCTCTTCAGGTCTCTTTGTAAAGATTTTGATGTAGTTGTCGGTTTCTTAGAGACTACTTTTTTTGATTTTAATTCTTTCTTTGCCGACGTTTTTGGAACTGGTTTTTTAACTACTTGTTTCTTTGCTACCGATTTATTTGCGACAGGTTTTTTAACTACTTGTTTTTTTGCTGGCACTACTTTTTGTTTCGGCTTCGACACGGATTTCTGCACCGATTTTTTCGGAGCAGAAACTTTCTTTTGTAAATTGTTCTTTGTTGATTTCTGAACCTGTTTTTTTACAGGTACTACTTTTTTTGCAGTCGGTTTTTTTGACACAACTGGCTTAGTTTTTGAGGTAGGCTTAGTTTTTGAGGTAGGCTTTTTGACCGCTCCCTTTTTAGCTGGCACACTTTTAGTGAGCATAGCTTTTTTCTTAGGAGCTACTTTTGCTTTACTTTTTACTGTCTTTTGGGGAGCGGGTTTCTTTGCCATAATTATAATTTATTTTTTTGATGCTATCGCTTCGTTGCAACGTGGACATACGCCGTGTTCATCGAGATCTTTTAGGACACGCCAGCAACGAACACAACGTTCGCCTTCTGCCTTGCGGACTTGTACTGCCATATCTTCAAATTTACCTTCGACAATTTTTACTGACGAAACGATGAAAATTTCAGCCAATTTATCTGCAAATTCGCGTAAGATTGACGCATCTTCAGAATCAGCACCAACTGCGATTTCAACTTCGGCTTCGAGACTCTTGCCGATGATTTTGTCTTGGCGGATTTTTTCGAGCTGTTCATTTACCTTGTCGCGAATTGACAATATAGTGTCGACTTTTGCACATACTGCAGTGTCGTTATATTCTGCACTATAATTTGGCCAATCTTGCAAGTGAATAGAGTTTTCGGAAAGTTCTGCACCGAACTTAAATCCAAAAGCTTCATCCGATGTAAAAGTAAGGATTGGTGATGCAACCTTCAAAAGAATATCGTTAATGATATTGATTGCTGTTTGCGATGAACGGCGTTCAAATGAATTTGACGCACATGTATAAAGTCTATCCTTGAGAATGTCGTGATAAATACGTGAGAGTGTTACGCCACAGAAGTTATCGATAAGCTTATAGACCTTGTGGAATTCGTAATTTGCGTATGCCTTGTCTGCTTCTTCTGCAAATGCGATTGCTTTTGCGAGTGCCCATTTATCGATTGCGTCGAGCTTTTCAGGTGCGATTGCATCTTTTGCACTATCGAAATCGAAAAGATTACCGAGCTGATACATCACTGTATTGCGGAAACCTCTGTACGCTGTTGCGACGTGTGCGAGAATATCGTCTGAAATCGGGATATCGTTTTGATAATCGACCGAACTAATCCACATTCTGATGATATCTGCACCCCATTTGCCAACGTACATATCGGCTGTATGCGGTTTGCCGTCGCTTTTCGAGATTTTCTTTCTGTTTTGGTCGACAATAAATCCGTGTGTGATGACTCTCTTGTACGGAGCTTTTCCACGAGTTGCAACTGCTGTCCAAAGTGAGCTTTGGAACCAACCTCTATGTTGGTCTGATCCTTCAAAGTAGAGATCTGCTGGCCACTGCAAGTCAGGGTTGCGGGCAAGACATGCGATATGGCTTGAGCCTGAGTCAATCCAAACATCGAGCGTATCAGTACCCTTGCGAAGTTTTGAAACTTCGCCCCACGATGCAGGAATTTCTATACCTTCGAGAATTTCAGTTTCGCTTGCGTTATACCAGAAGTTTGTTCCCTTCTTCTCGATTTTATCTGCGATTGCACAGATAACTTTTGCGTCGATATGAGGTTCGCCATTTTCGTCGTAGAATGCAGGAATCGGCACACCCCACGAACGTTGTCTTGAAATACACCAGTCTGGACGTGCTTCAACTGCACCACGGATTCTATTTTCACCACGTTCTGGCACCCATGCGACATTCGAGATTTCGTCGAGTGCTTTTTGGCGGAGTCCGTCCTTATCGAGAGCTACAAACCATTGGTCCATTGCTCTGAAAATAACTGGAGTTTTAGAACGCCAGCAATGTGGGTATTGGTGAGAAATTTTTGCGATTTTAAGAAGAGCTCCGCAAGCGTCGAGAATTTCCAAAACTTTGCCATTTGCAGCACTTCTGCCACTTTCGTTTTCGAGTACACTTACGCCGACGAGTTCTTGTGGAATTTGTCCGTCATCAACATAGCAACCGTTGTCGTCGAGTGGTGAGTAAATATCGAGCTTATAGTCGAGACCAACTTGATAGTCTTCAAGACCATGTCCTGGAGCGATGTGAACAATACCTGTACCAGAATCTGTTGTTACATATCTTGCACAAACAATCGGACTGAGGCGTTTCATAAATGGATGGTAACCCTTTGCACCTTCCAAATCTGCACCCTTGCAAAGCTTTTTGATTTCTGCGTTTTCCAAACCAACAGATGATACAAAATTTTCTGCGAGTGCTTCGCAAACGATAAATGTTCTGCCATTCGCCGAAACTGTTACATAGTCGATTTCTGGATTTACTGCCATTGCCAAATTCGACGGAATTGTCCATGGCGTTGTTGTCCAAATTACTGCTTCGGCATTTTCCAAACCAAGCTTTTTGTTCGACTCATCATCGAGTTTAAACGCTACCCAAATTGACGAACTCGTGTGGTCTTTATATTCAATTTCAGCTTCTGCGAGTGCTGTTGCACAAGGGATAGACCAGTACACAGGCTTCTTGCTTCTGTAAACCATTCCCTTTTCGACGAACGCTGAAAACGTACGCAAAATATCGGCTTCGTACTCTGGATTTTTTGTCTTATATTCTTTTTCCCAGTCTGCGAGAATTCCCAAACGCAAAAATTGTTTGCGTTGTTTTTCGATAAAGTCAGATGAAAAGTTTGCACATTCTTCACGCAACTGTGCTGTATCGACATCGCGTTTTTGTTCACGCAACATCTTTACAACTTTGTGTTCAATCGGCAAACCATGGCAGTCCCAACCGGGAACGTATGGCGTTGAAAAACCTTTCATCGTCTTATAACGAATGATTACGTCTTTGAGAATTTTATTCAATGCTGTGCCGATATGAACATCGCCATTTGTAAATGGTGGACCATCGTGCAAAACGAACTTTTCTTTACCTTCGTTTTTCTTTTGGATGCGTCCGTAAAGATCGGTATTTTTCCAATACTCAATGCGAGCAGGTTCGCGTTTTACCAAATCGCCACGCATTGGGAATTTTGTGTTAGGAAGATTGAGTGTATTTTTGAAGTCTTGTTCTGACATTTTTTTGTACCTTATAAATCGTTAAAATAGAAATATGTTATCTGTGCGAATAACTCTTATTATTTGGGCGTTTTCGCATATCTGCACTTTATGTTTTGCTACTTTTTCTTTGAGTGCAGAGACAGATTCTGATACGTTTGCCGATGTTTGAGCAAACGCACAAAATGTAAAAATAAATAGGCATATAATTGACACTATTTTTTTCATAAACTTCTAATAAAACAAAACTCGCCGACTATTGCAAATTTTTTCTACTCAATAATCACCTTATTTTTACATTTTTTCAACAAAAACGCACATTTGTATTTTTATTGACACTAACAACCATCTTTAAAATAATTTTTTAACTATGAAGAAAATCGTTTCTCTTATTTCATTACTTTTTCTTTTAACCGGTTGCAATGCGATTGAATCGGCAGTAAAATCGCCGACTCCATTGTTAAATGTTGCGACATTTAATTTGCGTTTAGCACCCAAGCCAGAATCAAATATGTGGCAACTTCGTAAAGAAGGTTGTGGTCAACTTATCCTTGCCCACAATTTCGATATCGTAGGAACTCAAGAAGGGTTCTTGCATCAAATTGAAGATTTGAAAAAATACACAGGCTACAATGCAATCGGTAGAGCAAGAGACGACGGGAAAACTAAAGGTGAATATTCGGCAATTCTTTACAATCCTGTACGTTTAAAACTCATAGAAAATGGTGATTTTTGGTTTGCCGAAACACCAGATGTCCCAGTCAAGGGTTGGGACGCTGCATGCAAACGCATTTGCTCGTGGGGGAAATTTAAGGATCTGGCTACATCAAAAGAATTCTATTTCTTTAGCTTGCATTTTGACCACAAAGGAAAAATCGCACGCGAAGAATCGGCAAAACTTCTCTTGAAAAAAATTAAAGAAATTGCGAAAGACCAAACTTTCTTTTGCGTCGGCGATTTCAATTTGAAAGTCGATATGCCACCAATGCAAACAATCCTCAAGGACCCAATTATTCAAGATTCCAAGCTTGCGTCAAAAACAAAACCATACGGAACAGAAGGAACATTCCATGCATTCAAAGGCATCCCACGTGGAACGCGTATCGACTTCATCCTTTCGTCGAAAAATGTCGATATTCTTTCGTATGCTGTCATAACCGACAAGCTCACAAATTTCGATTTACTCCCACCTGCACCAAAGGGAAAATCAAATCCACAATATCCGTCGGACCACTTCCCTGTTCTTGTTAGAGCAAACATAAAATAGATGATATTTGAACACAAAAAAGCCTCCCGCGTGGGAGGCTTTTTTATTTGGCAATTAAAGCTCAAAATATGATTTTGCGTTGTTGTATGAAACGTCGGCAACAAGTTTCCCGACAAGTGCCATATCGCGAGGCAAGAAACCTTTTTCCATTTCTGTGCCAAGCATATTGCAAAGTATTCGGCGGAAATATTCGTGCCTTGCATACGACAAGAATGAACGTGAGTCTGTAAGCATTCCGACAAAACGTCCAAGCAACGACAAGTTAGAAACAGCTTCGAGCTGGCGACGCATACCGTCGTAATTATCCAAGAACCACCAAGCCGAACCGAGTTGCAATTTGCCAGCACACAAAGAATCTTGATAATTGCCAATCATAGTAGCAATCATCTCATTATCTTTGGGATGGATATTGTAAATTATGGTCTTTCCCAACGCTCCTGTTTCGGCAAGTTTATTGAGGTGGCGAGACAACGACTTTACATAATTCGATTCCCCAATTGAATCAAATCCAGTATCGGCACCAAGCTTTTCAAACATCTTTGAATTGTTGTTGCGGATTGGTCCGATATGCAGTTGACGCACCCAACCTTTTTCATAATCCATCGACGCACATTCGAGAAGTATTGCCGACTTAAACGCAACCACTTCTTCTGGTGCGAGATGTTCGCTTGAATTTATCGCCTTCTTGAAAGTATCTTCTACTTCGTAATAGAAAGAATTTTTGAACCATACTGTATCGACACCATAATCCGACACACGACAACCATGTGCATGGAAGAAGTCGTGGCGTTGTTTAATTGCCGCAAGCAAATCATAGTACGACTTAATCTCAATACCAGTTGCCTGCTCGAGCGTTTCGAGATATTTCAAATAGTTTGGGCTCTCGATAGCAAACGCTTTGTCAGGGCGGAAAGTTGGACACACTTTTACACTAAAATCGCTCTTTGCAATTTCTGCATGATATTCCAAATTTGATGTTGGGTCGTCTGTCGTACAAACTGCTTCAACATTGCTACGCATCATACATTCTTTTGCAGAGAGACCATTTTGCAAAACTTCGTTCGCTCTGTTCCAAACCTCTTCAGCGGTATCGCCCGAAAGGAGAATATCGTCGATACCAAAGAATCGGGCGAGCTCCAAATGGCACCAATGGTACATCGGGTTGCGGAGCATATACGGCATTGCTTCGGCAAATTTTTGGAACTTTTCTCTGTCCGACGCTTCGCCTGTACAGAATTTTTCATCTACACCGTTGCTTCGCATCAGACGCCATTTATAGTGGTCTCCGCCCAACCATACTTGAGAAATATTTTCCCACTTTTTGTTTTCGGCAATTTCTTTTGGGTCGAGGTGGCAATGAAAATCTATCAACGGAAGTTTTTCTGCAAACTCGTGATAGAGCTCTCGAGCAAACTTATTATCCAAAAGAAAATCGTTTGAAATAAATTTTTCCATTGACTAAAAGTGTCTCAAACGATTGAGTTTAGGTCAAGATTTTTCTAATTTTCGCAAAATGGTTTTTGACTCCGAAATAAGATTTTTTCGAAGTTGAGAAACTTGCTCAATTTTGAATAGAATTTTCTCAACACACAATAAAAATGAAAGTTACCCAAAGAGACATAGCACAACGCATCGGTGTATCTACATCGTTGGTCTCTCGAGTTTTGTCTGGGCAGGCACACAAAATTGGCGTTCATCCAAAGAAAATTGAGGAGATTATTAAAGTCGCCAAAGAAATGAATTATGTGCCATCACCTGCCGCACTGATTCTTAAAGGTAAAAAAAGTCGCACAGTCGGGATTGTCGCATACGATTTTAACGACCCGTACTTTTCTTTTCTAATTAGCGAACTTCAAGAATTGTCGCATACGCACAATTACTCGCTGTTGCTGGTCGGTTTCCAAAATCGAAAACCACACGAGTCCGACTTGCTCCCACTTTATAAACACTCTGTCGACGGAATTATCGTACTCGGTTCTTTCGGCGATTTATCATGGACAGAAGCTTTTAAGGATATTCCTATCGCACGCATCGGACACGGCTCTCACCCAAATTTGACTCTTTCAATTAGTGTTGATGAAAACGACGCTATGCGAAAAATTTTTACTCACCTTTCAAAAGATTTAGGTTTAAAAAAAATCGCATTTGCTACACGAGAAGTTCCCGCACACCATTTGCGTTGTGCATCAGCTGAAGAAGTCGCAAAAGATTTTAATTGCAACTTCTACTCACTCGCTCCTACAAGCGGTATTAACGACTTTAAAGTCGGTCAAGAAATTGGACGAGACCTCGTCAAAAAAGGAAAAGAAAATTTGCCCGACGCCATAATTTGTGCTTCCGATACAATCGCAATGGGACTCATAAAAAAATTCTATGAATCAGATATTCGTGTCCCTGAAGATGTCGCTATAACTGGCTTCGACGATATTCCATCGGCAGAAAATTATATTCCTTCGGTTACTTCTTTCCGACAACCTGTAAAACATTTTGCCAAAATGTGCTTCTCGGCTGTTATCGAAAACGCCGAACCAAAAGTTATACATTCTGAAGGCGAACTCATCATCAGAAAAAGCACTATGAAAATTTAACAATTTCTAATAAACAACAATACATCACAAGGAAATTCAATGAAAACAAAATCAAAAGATTCAACAAGATTCGATATAGTATCACTCGGTGAAGTTATGCTTCGCCTCGATCCAGGCGACGACCGCATCAGAACAGCTCGCTCATTTCGTGCATGGGAAGGTGGCGGAGAGTACAATGTAGCTCGTGGACTTCGCAAATGCTTCGGCTTGCGTGCAGGCTTAGCAAGTGCTTTTGCAAAAAATGAAGTCGGCTATTTGCTCGAAGATTTCATTTTGCAAGGTGGCGTAAATATGGACTTTGTAAAGTGGGTGAAAGCTGACGGTGCTGGCAGAAATGTCCGCAACGGCTTGAACTTCACAGAACGTGGCTTTGGCATCCGTGGAGCTCTCGGTTGCTCCGACCGCGGACACTCGGCGGCATCGCAACTTAAAGTTGGCGATATCGATTGGGAAGAACTTTTCGGTAAACAAGGTGTAAGATGGTTCCACACTGGCGGTATCTTTGCAGCACTCTCTGAAACAACAGGCGAAGTTGTCCTCGAAGCAGCAAAAACTGCAAAGAAATACGGCACAATCGTTTCTTACGACCTCAACTATCGTCCTTCGCTTTGGGCAGATATCGGCGGACAAGCTCGTGCAGTTGAAATCAATTCTGAAATCGCAAAATATGTCGATGTTATGATTGGTAATGAAGAAGACTTCACTGCATGTCTCGGTCTCGAAGTTGAGGGGCTCGACGAAAATATCTCGAATATTGATGTCGAAGCTTTCAAGAATATGATTAACAATGCTGTCAAAAAATTCCCGAACTTTAAAGCAACTGCAACAACATTGCGTAAGGTTCACACAGCAAGCTCTAACGACTGGAGTGCAATCTGCTGGTCGGACGGCAACTTCTACGAATCGAAGAAACGTCCACAACTCGAAATTTTTGACCGCGTTGGCGGTGGAGACTCTTTTGCATCTGGCTTCATCTATGGTATGATGGAACTCGATAATCCACAACTGGCTGTCGATTATGGTGCAGCACACGGAGCACTTGCAATGACAACACCAGGTGACACAAGTACTGCACGCCTCGAAGAAGTCAAGCGCCTTGCCGAAACAAATTCGGGCGCACGCGTAATTCGCTAACCAGACGAGCAGACGAAGTCTGCACTTCGGAGCTTCGCTCCTCTTGACCTTGAACGCCACGACTATAATCGTGGCGTTTTCTGTTTTCTTATCGCATTGCCTACGGCAATCGCTTGCTTTTCCCATAACCCAAGTGAATAAGCAGTATTGCGAACTCACTTTGGAGATAGGCGATATTGTCAAAGTGAATTGTCCTTTAAAACGAGTATCACAATTGTACTCATCAAAGTGTTGATGATATTTTGTTTTATTTACAAAAAGAATTATTTTTATACGCATAAAAATATAAAAATTTGTGGAACTTTATTTTTTATAAATAGTCAATTATTGCGTAAGAGAAAAATTCTATAGGGGGAAAGTTTTTGTCTGTCCATTTGTCCCTCGATAAAACTATCGCTTATAATAAAACCTAACAATTAAAAATGAAATATAAGGACTACTATGGACACAAACCAACAATACAATCAAATTATCATAAATAACAGAAACCAAAGATTAAAAAAAAGTATAATTATTTTAGGATTATTATTTCCTCTGGCTTTATTTTTGTCATTTATAGTATCGCTTTTCTCTGATTCGCGACATACTTTATCAAGAGAAGCAGAAGACGAAATTACAAAAAAATGGGGAGAACCAATAACGCTATCCACACCATACATCACATCAAAAGACAATAATATTGTTTATCCATCAACCTTTGACACCGACATTATCACGAAGTCGGAAATTAGATATAGAGGAATTCATAAATGCGTTGTATTTTTTAGCGATGTAAAAATTAAGACCAAATTCAAGACAGATAAGAAAGGATTGCTATCCTTAAAAATCCCCTGCGAAAAGATGCGCATAAATAAAATAGAATCCTTCTTAAATGGAAAAAAGTTGAATATTAAAAAAAGCCGACCAATCGAGAATTGTTATTATTATGCAAATATAATAGCCGAAAATCCAGAGACTGAATTGAATATTGATATCAATATGTCAATTAAAGGAATAAAAAATATTTCAATTAATCCATGCGCAAAAAATAACAGTATAACGATGTCGAGCAACTGGAACAGCCCCAGTTTTCAAGGCGATTACTTACCAGATGAACGCAGTGTATCCAAAGAAGGCTTCAATGCAAAATGGAATATTGCCAACGATGAATCTGGTATAAACGATTCTAAAGTTAACGTTGAAATGTATATTCCGTTAAACGCATATGCGTTAGTCAACAGAGCTACTTCATACGCATTTTTATTTTTAATAATTTATATGTTTTCGTTGTTGCTTGCCGAATATTTCGCAAACAGAGAAGTTGACAAAATCCAGTATCTAATGGCATCACTAACTCCACCGATGTTCTATTTATTGCTCTTATCGATATCAGAACACCTTACATTTGGAACAGCATTTTTGATTAGTGCGACGATGTCGTCCGGATTGATTGCCTTGTATATGGGAGCAGTACTGAAAGCAAAGAAAGTGGCAATGTCAATTTTTGCGACAAACGCAGTCGCCTATGCAATGATTTATATCCTGTTAACAAGAGAAACATTTGCACTACTGATTGGAACACTCACACTCTTTGCAATACTCGCAACAATAATGGCACTAACAACAAACCTAAACCAAAAAGAACAATAACAATTTTCAATCTTCCCCAAACTGCCTTTAAACAAAGGCAGTTTTTTTTGCTCGAAAAACATCTTGCTTTTGTTCTCATTTTTCATTTTATGTAATTATGACTAAATCGCTTTCAAAATTATTGCTTACATGTTTTTTGGGAATAACTTGCACAACATTTGCATCTCCGATAAATCTTTCGGATTGGGATTACGCAAAAGTTGATGATGGCTTTTTTAATGTTGAACAACCACATTCATACATTTACAACAAAGAACTTCCGTCGGATTTTTCGTATATAAAAATAACATACAAAAATTTTTCTTTTGAACACGATACAACAACAATGTACTTGTTCAGCCCTGTTCAAAAACCAAGTACAATATACGAAAATAAACCAGCAATTTCTTTGTTCAGAGATTATGTTATAATAGACGATTTGAACGAGAACAAGGTCGAACAAGATAAGGCAATGGGATTATCATCCTCGTATTGCACCTCGTTTTCTGACGCACAATGGGAAAATAAAAACATAGAAATTCCGACAGCCACAAAGGCTTATGATGAACTCGCATTCTCATTTGAATTAAACAATGCAACTTCATATACAATTTCTCTTTGGCTAAATGGAGTACTTTTCGGAACAGAAATAATTAGCGATTCTAACTTAAATCTAATCCCCGAAAATTTGATATTATCATTTGCAACCAAAGAAAGTATAGAGAAAATTAGCGATATAAGTTTTTCAAAAGTCGCAGTTCCAGAACCAGACACATACGCAACAATACTGGCAATATCCGCACTTCTACTTGCGTTTTGCCGAAAATATCGCAAATAAAAACTCTCTCAATTTCCCAATTATCTTTAACAAAAGTATTTTTTTTAGAATACAAAATTACTTCTGAGAAACCTTTATTTGTAGAATTTCTTGTGGTAACATCGTTTCATATCACTGAAGCAAGCTATACTATATTTCAGCCAATTATCGAAACTAAAACCTAAAAAAATAACATATTTTTTTTAAGTTCAAAATAGATAGGTGAAGTATCTTCATTTATTCCCTCCAACAAAATAATTTCTACCAAATAATTTGCATCTTTATTAATTGTAATAGCATATCTTGTCGAAAAAAGCGAGGTACCATATCTATTTCGTCCGTGCTTGTGCGTAAACGTTGTTTCAATGGATTCAAGTGTATTTTTATTGGTTATAATGATTTTTATTGGATATACTTCTTTATCTTTTCTCTTTCTATAGGAAGGACCTTTAAATCTAAAAGATATTCTATCATTAGATTTAAGAGAATATGAAAATATTGTATGTGATTTTTTTATCTCGACGATATCTCCAATTCTTGTACCAGTATAATTCACGACAATATAAGCGAAACAGACTGTAAGTATACAAATAAAAAGACTCTTTTTTATTAAAAAAGTCCAACTCGACATTCTTTTCCTCATTTTTTCATTTTCAAAAAAACAGACACAAACACAATCCTTTTTTCAAGGTGACTTTAATTGCAACGCAATTTACCCGTAGGGCGAGACTCGCACCACCGTGCGAGCGAGTTCAACTTAACAAGCTATCAGACGCACGGACGTTTCTATCAAATTCAGAAAAGACCCCGTAAAAACAAAGAGAAGCCGGACATCCTTTCGGACATCCGGCTTCATAAGACTGGCAACAACCTACTCTCGCACGACAGCGGGGTCGTACTACCATCGGCGGCTGAGAGCTTAACGAGCGTGTTCGAGATGGGAACGTGTGTTTCCTCTCGCCTATGATCACCAGAGTAA
>SUVP01000004.1 GCA_015061945.1 Opitutales bacterium | reverse complement strand
TCTTTCTGAAACTAAACGGCAAAGAAAAAGAAATAGAATTTTTAATGCGACAAGGCTTTTCTAAACGTGAAATCAGAGAAAAATTCGGAGTTAGCCGTTCGACTCTTTATAATTTTATAAAACGAAAACAAATTTAACATAAAATCATTTCAACTATAAACTCGACAAAACAATAAAAACAAGACAAGCTTGATTACGTATTTTTGTTGTTTTCGAAAATGAGAGAAGAAAGGTTTGATGCAAATTATATTAAAACAACCCTTATTGATTTTTTATTAAAAGAAGGGGGATATGATCTTATTGCAAATGAAGTCCCTTTTTTACAAGAAAATAGATGGGCGGATTTAATAGCAATAAAAGAAAAAACTCTTATTGGATTCGAAGTTAAAAGCAAATTGGATTCCTTAAAAACTTTATCTGAACAGATTCAAGATTATTCTATTGTTTTCAATAAAGTCTATCTCGTTTTAGCTGAAAAATTCATAGATTCATCTGAAGTAAAAAATCTTCCTAAATCTATAGGAATAATAAAGTTTATAGAGAAAGAAAAAAAAGTAGAACTATTAAGAAAGCCAAAAAGCAAAATAAGATTAAATAAAGAAGCTTTGTTATCCTTTTTATGGCGTAAAGATCTTGAAATCTTATTAAGAAAGAAGCAAACCCGAGAAGAACTAGACAAGCTAGCTATAAGAAAATTATCACTTAAAAAAATTCAAAATTACGTCTTAAAGTCACTAATCTCTCGATATGGCAAATCATATCAACAGTTCTTAAGAGATTGCCAAAATAATTATACAACAATCGAAGATATTAAAACTATTACAAAGTTAAGAAATGATTATCTTTTTTAAGATATAATACTTGTAGGGTCATATATATATTTGCTCGCATTGCGATCCAGAAACTAGGAGATTTTCCAGTAGAAGTATCTTGTGCCTTTAGTTCAATCTCTTTAATTCCTTCGATTTCAATATCATTTATGGGTTTATAGTCACTCGATGCAACTATTTGTTGAGCTATTGATACATATTCTGAACTTGTATTTCTGTTTTTACCGCGTTTATAATCGTAAAAAATGGGTTTCCCTTCTTCATTTGTAATAATGTAATCAATTCTTGGAATCCAACCACCTCCACCCATTTCATATTTTGTAGGATGAAGAGATGCAAAATCTCCCATATAAACATTATTTGAGGATAGTATTGAACTCAATGTTTCATAAACAGAGTTTTCCGATATTTTTATTGGGCGTTCAACATCGTTTACAAATCTAGGGAAACTAGAAGAGACAGGAATGACTGCCTTGATGTTAGAAAGTGTCGATGATTTTTTAAAATTATTTTTTATTCTTTCTAATGTTAAATCTAATGATTTTGCATATCCAAAATCTATTATTAATATCAACTTCTTAGAGGATCCTATAATGCGAACAATCCATGAAACAATCATTTCAATTGTCTCCATTCCAGCGTCAAAAGGTAATTTTATGGATAATGTATCAAAATCTTTGGATAATGAAATTATTTGTTTTTCAACATTTACTCTCTGAGTAGAGTCAAATTGTATCGTAGGAATAACAAGTTCTTTAAATTTGGAATCTTGTGTCAAAAAAGAAATCCAAGATTTGTATCCATCTGCCGGATCTAATAATCCCCCATTACTCGAGCTTAATCCATCATATTTAAGCGAATCATCATCTGTTATATCGAGAATAAAACGTCTATCTTCCATAAACGATAGAATTTTTTCTATCTTGCTATTTATATTTCCTTTTACCCTAATACCTCTCTTTGACTCATCTTTACATGTTTTAGGAAGTGTATATCCAATTGCGCCAGTTAATTCTATAATTGGTAGAATCGCATCCTTAATTTTCTCATCCAATAAGGAAAAAGCTTTAATTTCAGAAGGACGCGTTTTTAAAACAGGAAAATATACGTATTCATTCATTTTAATAGCTTTTTATAAGTCCTAATTGATATGCTCTATAACGAACAGCAGCTGTAGAAAGTTTAAATTTATCAGCTAATTTCAATATTGTATTGTCGCCGTCTTTTATCGCTTTGAGAAAGTCATCTTGAGGCATTAAAAGATTTGCGGCAAACTTATTTGCTTCTTTTTCTTGGGGAGACGTGTTTTCATCTCTAAAAAAAATCTGATCTCGGAATGCCAAAGAATTATTTGGAATTTCTCTATGAAGAATATAATGTCCTAATTCGTGAGCGAGCGTAAAACGTTTTCTATATTCGCTTTCATTACGATTTACATAAATTGCCCATGTATTTCCTATTTTTTCTAAAAAGCCTGAAACGTCTTTACCGATATCTGTTTCGTATATTTTAATAGAAAAGATTTTCTTTATAACGCAATATATGTCCAAAGGAAAAATTCCGATGCCAAGATCTTTTGCCTTTTTGATAATTTCATCTGGAGTTTTTGGATATAAAGATACATTTGTCGACGCAGGAACCGTAATATTAATGTTCTCTTCAAAAAAATTTTCTATATTTTTTAAATTAGTTGCCATTTGATTTAATATCGTCTGTTTTTATTTCAGATGTTAATTGTTCTCTTATTATATCAGAAGTTTCATTTTCCTTTAGTTCCCACTGCCTCTTAACTTCTTCTGATACAATATGTTTTATATAATCTTCAAGATCGACATTCCCACCTGTTATTTCTTCAGTAAATTTATTATAAAGATGTTCATTCATATCAGATTTATAGGTCTCAAAATGTTCGTCGAGGTCTTCTTTTATTTTTCTTTTAAATGAAAAATATGACAAAAGTGCAAACAATCCAAATAGCCCCAACAAAATTGTAATGATACTATCATAATATGCTAGCGTATTCTCATAAACTGTTGAAATCGGAATAATTCTATTTCTATTTAAAAGATATGAAATATATTGTTCATCTTTTTGAGATATTGACATAGGATCTTCTGCAATAACAACGTAATGATGTCCATAAATTGATTCAATTTTTGGCTTAAAAAGCACCAAAAATGCAGTAAGTGTTAAAAGAGTTAACATTACTGAAGTCATGCACAGAAGCATGTTTCGCCTAAAATATTCATCCTTGTACCACATTTACATCCTATTATAAGACAGATTAAAACAAATTATGTTAACTTGTAAAGAGTAATTGAAAAATATGAATGGTAAATTTATAATTTCCATTTTTTTAGTTATTGTTTTTATGACTTGGCACGCGTGCCAATAATTATCTATAAAGATTCCATTTTTTTAGAAATTCATCTTCTACATCTTCAATTGTAAATTTTGTTGGAGGGCTATTGACAATAGATTTTTTCAAATTCACACATAATTCTGAGTCCAAAAATATATGTATTGCATCTATTATTTGATCGTCATCTACTGCAAGTTCAAGACATGCCAATGTAAGTTTTATAGCGTGTATTGAAACATAACCTTTCGTTAAATATGAATCGAATGTTATTAATAGTCCAAATATTGCCCCTATATATTTATCTAAAATTGAAATGTCATTTTCTTCCAAAAAGTTAAGAAAATGCACTCCAAATGAAGGGGCAAAAAGTAGAAAATGTTTTTCCATCCATCCAATTGTATATTTTTTTAACCAATATGAATACTTCACCAAATCAAGCAGTATTGCCGCAAAATTAATTGAGTTGTATACATTCTTTTGATTCCTAATTCTGCGAATAAATTTTTCATTTATTTTTGCTGTTTGAACAAATTTTATTAGACAGGTCCCATTATAGTAGATAGAGCGTATTGATTTATTTTTGCCTTCAATGGCAACAACGTAAGTATGATTTATTTTTAGTGGCCAAACATAATATTTCTTGTTCAGAGCTTCCATTAACGCATCAATATATTCAAGTACATTTTTAATGTTCACACCTTTCAAATATACGCCTCGCATAAATTTCGCGAAAGATTCGTTTTTGTACCTTTTTAAGTAATATTGCAATTCGGCAAGAGGTGTTCCTGATAAATATTTTTTTACCCGTTCCATACATAGAACCTTATTGCGACATATTGATTTGCGAATAATAGCTTCGCAATTTTTGGTTACGATATCTGATCTTTTACGTGCCATATATACCTCTCTTTTTGACATAATATAATAATTATTTTAATATCGCAAACGCAAATGTATTTTTTAAAAAGTTTTATTTAGCGTATTATTAGCAAGTTGCGACAAATGCAAAAGTTGACAGTACCTATATATAAATAAGAAAGAAAAAAAGGACAAAACTATGAACTATGGATAATCCCATAGAACATACAAACGGCACGAATCGGGCAGTAGTGCCATCAACCAATAACGCAGGTGATTCAAATCAGCTTGAATTACCCCTTTACCATGTCTCAAAGAATCCGATCGAGATTTGCGATGCGATTATTCATAAATCTATCGCTGAACTTGGAATACGCAAAACAATAGCGTGTTTCCAACTAAAAACCCAATTGATCAAAAGTAGGCTTCTTTGGGCATACTTTAGAGACGATCCCAAAAACCTGGAAATAAAATATGATATATTTATTTCTGATTTTTGTTCTGGACAACCTTTTTGTACACGAAGAACTTACGAGCAAACTCGTGATGTTGTTTGTTTCATAGATCACATAGATGACAATAACCTAAAAAACAAATTGATGTTGTCATCAGTTTCTTGTGTCCGTCATTTAGTTCAATTTGCTGAAGAACCAGAAATAAATAGTAAATTATCTCAACTTTATGATGGTAAAAATCCAACTGAATCAGAGGTTAAGGATTTTGTTTTCACCGCAAAAAATAAAGATCATGGCACGCGTGCCATATCTGCAAAGAAGCAGAAATCAAGACCTATTGTACGCACACTAAAATGGAATCCGACAAAGCGTTCAGTAAGAGATCAAAAATCCAACTTAAAAGTCGTTGTTGAATATCTCAAAAGTATCCCTGAATTTGATGTTACTACCATCGCAAATATTGAAGCTGTAATTTCATTATTAGATACACCGAAAGGAGGTAAATAATGTTTTCGTTTCGTAATAGTAATATTAGATACAGGGCTAGGGCGAGCTCAGGCGTGTGGCCACAAAGTGACAACACGCCAGCTCGTGAGGAGGGGCAAACGCCCCTCCTTCAAACCACCCCTTGTGCTACGCAAAAAAAGGTAAAAAACAAAAGGGAATCATTCTTAAAAATCCGTTGTACTGATGCCGAGAAAAAGACTATCAAAAAGAAAGCAAAAGAAGCTGGATATAATGTATCAGATTTTATGCGATTCCTTGTTTTTGAGAAGACACATAGTTTCCCAAAGACAACGAAAGTATTTGTCGCAGATCCTTGTTTAATTCGTACAATTAATGCAATTGGCATAAACATAAATCAAATCGCCAAAAATGTAAATAGTTCAATCCTACTTGGAATGCATGTTGATTGGGGACGAATATACTCCGTTCTAATTGCTATTCATTATGACCTGAATATTATTGCAGAAGGGGGTTCAAATGCTCGCTAAACGTATTACTCCTCGCAATGATTTGGTATATCTACTTGGTAATGTCGATAGTAAAAAGCAAGAGCGTCCTTCTGAAATTGTTGGAGGTAGTTTTTTGCCGGTTGTAATTACTGCACGCAAAGACGCTGCCAAGTTCAAAGAACCCTCTTTTGTTTATGTTTATCGCGATCCTAAATCCTTAGATGAACTCGGCGGAAAAGAATTCGAAACACACTTACAAGAGTGTATTTTGGAAACGTTTTTTCCTGGGTTAGATCGTGAACAATTTAATTATTTGTTTATTCGCCACCACAATAAAGATAATAGTTATGAACTTAATTTTTATTGTGTTTGCATAGCAAATGGTAAGCAATTTACACCATATTTAGATTGGCGTGACCGTAAAGCACATGAATACATGGGTAGGATGCTGCACTGCCAAAATAAAGAGCTTACAGATCCTTTTTCCGATATGTCATTTAGACTTTTGGCAACAAAATCTAAAGGTCAAAAAACTAAAGTTTTTGCAACGGAAGTTAATAAAATCCTAGATGATGGAATTGCGAATAAAACCATAAACAATCGTAATGATTTTTTAGACAAATTAGAATCTAAAGGTTATGCAATTTGTCGTAAAGGGTTGGAATATTTTACGGTCAAAAAAAATGATACCAAAGTACGATTTTATGGTAGAGCTGCCGAACAATCTTTCAATGTGAATGATATCGCTAAATTTCAAAATCGTGCATCTGAAAAAAAAGATTGGGCAACGTTATGGCAAACCGAAAACCAAAAAAGAAACAGAAAGTTAATAGACAAGTATAAACATTTAAAGGAATTAAATTATGAAGACAAAAGACTTAAACAATATAAATATGTTACACATGTTAGATCAAATGTTAGCGGAAATCCGCACATCAGCAGAGATGAAATACGATCAACTTCAAGAGACGAATCTAGAATTACGCAAAGAGATAACGAAGCTTCAGACAGAATGCAAAGAACTTCAAGAGACAACGACAGAAATGAAAAATCAATTGGAAGGTATGCAAACAAATCTCGAAGTACTTCGAAAAGATTTAAATCAAATTTCATACACAATCGAACGAAGATTGAACGAGTTTTTGGAAGAGCAGCGATCTATTCTAAAAGAGATTTCAACCAAATTTCAAACATGCTACAAATACTTATCCAATTTATTTTAAGTCTGATTTCTGCTCTATCAAAACGTAATAAATCTACACATTCTAAAGATAAAGGAGGTGATGGATATGGTAGATGATCCACAACCTCCGGTAAATTTTATCCATTATAAACTATCAAATGTGGATAAAATAAAACAGATATATCTAAAAGCATTCTGTCGGCATGCTAATAAATTGCAGACTCTTGATGACGAAAGTTTAACATCTAAACTTTGTGGTTGTCGCCGAACAAAACGTAATGCCATCAAACGCATGAAAGGAGGTTTCTTTTATGTCCGTTTGTGGTGGTAAAATCAAATGCGTTAGTTATGTTCGTGTATCGACAGATATGCAAGCCAACAAAGAGTTTTCGAGCATAGAAGTGCAAGAAAAAATAATTCGTGACTACGTTGCCAATCACCCTGAATATGTGCTCGTAGAGAGTTTTGCTGACCGTGGACGATCCGCTAAAAACATGAATCGTCCAGCAATTCGGCAACTTATTGAGCGCATAAAACAGAGTGACATTCGTGTGGTTCTATCATATCGATTAGATAGGGTATCACGAGAGAAGCTCAGTTTCTACGAGTTTGAAGCATTGTTGAAATCCTACAATGTTAATCTGATTTACACAAATGATATCAACTTTGAGGACAATCCTTCTGGTAATCTCGCTAAGGGCGTTGTGATTGCGACGGCCCAATATGAACGGGAAACAACGTCGATGCGGATTAAGGATAAGTATCGTGAATCACTTAAGGCTGGTTATCATGCAGGTGGTTACGCCCCGTTAGGCTATAAAATAGGGGCAACAGCAAAGTCATTGGAATTTTCAGAACATGCACATTTGATAAAAGAAATTTATAAAATGTATCTCGATGGTCAAAAGCCTGCAGCCATTGCTAAACACATGTCCGCTGTACACGGTATGACGCCAGAATGGATTTCTAAGTCAGGTAAAACTCATCGTGGTCGCTATTATACTGAGATTCTAATAAAGCGTATTCTTGAAAATCCCACATATGCCGGGTATGTATTCCGGAATAATAATGGGAACAAAGAATTGTTTGAAGGTAGGCATGAATCAATAATAAAACGTTCCGATTGGGAAGAAGTTCAACGTCGTTTAAACACACCTGTCGAAAAACCTGTTGATGCTCCGCCTGAGGTTCGAATGCGAAATCCTTATCTTCTCAAAAAGATTTTGTTTTGTTCTTGCGGTGCCAACATGACCGTTGGTGGTAGCGGTAAAAAACACAAAGATGGCACACCTTATTTATATTATACATGTACTCGGAAACAACACGAGCGAAGTCAATGTAGCTGTGATACTGCAATCGCTAAGAAGATTGTTGAAGAAATTGTGTTTTCAGCAATCGGGTATATGGCAACGCAAGATGTCTCATTGAAAGAAGTCAAGGATTCCAATAGAGAGTATAAAGAGTCATTAGAAAAAGAACAGTTAAAGCTTCGCAATGAAATTACTATCTTGGATAAAGCCGTTCAATCTTCGCTGGAAAAATTCTTGGAATTATCCGATGACCCCAGTTTGAAATCCTCGATAGAAAAGCATCTGAAAGCAAAGTCGCAAAAGTTAACGACTTTGAGAAATAGACTTTCTGAAGTGAATTCAGAATTATCTTATTTTAAAAATAAGGTTAATCTTTCAGACTTTCAGATAAAAGCTTCGATTGATAATTTGGATTTCTGCAAGGATATGCTTACTCCTGAAGAAAAAAGCGAAATTATCAAAGAGACGATTTCTAAAATGGTTCTTTCCGTTAAAAAGCGAAAAGGTTACATGCGAATTTGCCAACTTACGATATATCCACCCACTGAAAATCAAACTCCTATTGTAATTGAATTTTCAGTAGATAATTCGTTAGGCCGCGGTATTTGGGAAATTCTTTCTCCATTTGAACTTTCGAGTGGCTATAAAAAGCCATTACCCAAAAGTACAAAGAGGAAACAACACTTTTTGCACGATATTGTAAAAATGAAAAGACTTTTAGACGATGAAGGATTAAGTATTCGTGAGCTAGCCAAAAGAGAAAACCTCAAACACGGAATGATAGGTAGACAGCTCAAAATGCTTGATAGACTTTCAGCAAGTGCAATCGAATTGATTCTCAAACTTCGATATGAACGCCAAACAAAGCAATTGACGTTTCGTAAGCTTGAGGAGATTTCAAAACAACCACAAGCCAACCAAGTTAAACTCATAAAAAAGTTGGCAAATTTGAGATGATTCCAAATTACGTAAGTTGCTGATAAGTGTCTAACACTTCTTCCAGAAAATTAGCCGAGTTTCGACCAAATATCGACTTTTTGAGACTTTTAACAAGGCTCTTATTACGAACCTGCGTTAGACAGTGTAAAATCTGCAAACCTTGATAAATAAAAGGATTGATTATTATAAAACAAAAAAAATCTAACACGGTTCGTGTTAGATTTTTTTGGTGCTCAGAACGGGACTCGAACCCACACGGCCTTCGCCATACGCCCCTCAAACGTACGTGTCTACCAATTCCACCACCTGAGCGATTTTTAAAGCCCCATATTTGTAGGTATTTTTTACTCGTTGGCAAGACTTTTTTTCGATTTTTTTGTAAAAAAATAAAAAGAGCTTGTCGAGGTTTTGGCAAGCCCTTTTAAATCAATGAAATAGGCGATTATTTCTTGCCCATTATTTTCTTGATATAATCAACTTCATCTTGGTTATATGGAATTCCGCTATCGTAGAATATATCGTGGAACCAAACTTTGAGCATATCAGGTGTTGCGTCCATCTTATTAAATTTCCACGAGTATATTGTTTGTGTCTTGCCACTGACCAAGCCCCAGTTAATTGCACCAACTTTTTCAGCTTTCATAATGCCCAAACTTGGATTGAATTTGCTATCTGGACGTGCCATATATTCTGTGCAAATCATCGGGCGATTGAGTTTTTTCAAGCGAGCAATTAGCGCTTTGAGTTTTTGTGGATTTGAATAGCAGTGGAATGTGATGATATCCGATTCATTCAATTGCAACGCATTGAATTCTTTGCCAACTGTATGTTGGTCGTGAACCCAAACGCCTGCAGTGATAGGTTGTGATGGGTTTGCCCATCTTGCCCATTGGAATGTTTTTTCGAGAAGTTTCTTTGTGCCGTAGAATGCTTTTGAATCGCCTTTTTCGTTGCCGTCGATAACGGTATAGCCGACATTTCCAGGTTCGTTATAGATATCCCAGCCGATAATACGAGGGTCGTCCTTAAAGCGTGAGATTGTCGCTTTTACATACTGTTCGAGGTATCCCCATTGCGACTCATCCTTGACGATATCGAGCGATGGCGATTTTACCCAGCCTGAATTATGTTTGCAAAGTTTTGGTTCAGGTTGTTTGCCGTATTTTGAGACAGGGTCCCAGCAACTATCGAAAATTACAAACAAAGTTTTGATTCCGTGCTTATCGGCGATTTCAAGGTATTTTTCGACATTCTTGAAGAATTTTTCGCCTTCGTGTTTCCATACGAGGTCGCTCAAATATACACGCATAACGTTGAAGCCGATTGCCGATGCCCAACCGAGTTCGCGGTCGATAACATCAGGGCTGAAAGTGTCCGAGCTCCACATTTCAATCTGATTGATTGCGTTTGATGGAATGAAGTTTGCCCCTGCATAGAATGGCTGGGCGTCGTACCATGATTTAGCTTGTTGTTCTGTCCACTTATCGCGTGCAAACAATGATGTTGCGACGCATAGTGCGAGGATTGTTGCGATTTTCTTTTTCATAATAATGTTGTTTTGTTAGTTGTTAATTTCTTTGAAATCGTTTTAGGAAAAATGCGATTTGTGTGTCAACTGCATTGTTCCAATATTTGTGTGTGTGAGCCCCTGGGCGAGTAATATATTCGTGTGGAATTCTCATATAAAGCATCTTTTTATGGAGGGCTTCGTTTACTTCAAAAAAGAAGTCGCTTGTTCCACAATCGATAATAATTGAGGGCATATTTTTAGGATGAAGTTTGTGGAGCTGGTTTATGACTGTGTGTGAATCCCATACGCTTTCGTTTGACGCATAGTCGCCGAGCGATTCTGCCATTTTCCAGCTGAGTGGGAATGGGCGAATATCTACACCGCCACTCATTGATCCGCACGAGCCGAATACATCTGGATGGCGGAAGCCGAGCCAAAGTCCGCCGTGCCCACCCATGCTGAAACCAGTGATTGCTCTGCCGTTTTTGTTTGCGATAGTGCGATAATTTTTATCGATATATTCAATGAGTTCTTTTGATACAAAGGTTTCGTATTTAAATGCTGGATTATTTGGAGCGTCCCAATACCAGCTTGTAGAACCGTCTGGGCAGACAAAGATTACTTGATGTTTTGTTGCGAGTCTGTCCAAATTTGGTTTTGTTTTAACCGCCCAAGTTGTGTGATTACCGCCAAAGCCGTGCAAAAGATAAATTACAGGGTAGCGTGTTTCTTTATTTTTGTCGTAATCTTCGGGGAGGACAACAAACACGTTAACATCTTTATTCATCGATGTACTTTGCGCTGTTATTGCTTTGATGTTTGACGGAATCGACACTTGTTGTGCCGACAAAATTGTCGCCGAAAATACGGCTAATGCGAATGTAATTAGTTTTATGAGCTTCATTTTTCTATCAATTTAAAGGATTATTTTTGTGCAAAGCGTTTTAGGAAAAATGCGATATGAGAGTCAACAGCGTTATTCCAGTAGGCATGGGTATGTCCTCCTGGTCGAGTGATGTACTCGTGTGGAATTCTCATATAAAGCATCTTTTTATGAAGGGCTTGATTGACATTGTACAGGAAGTCTTTTGTCCCACAATCGATGATAATAGACGGCATGTTTTGTGGATTAAGTTTGTGGAGTTGGTTTATAACCATGTGTTTGTCCCAAGTATCTTCATTGTTTGCATAGTCGCCGAGTAATTCTGGTATTTTCCATCCAAATGGAAATATACGGATATCAACAGCACCACTCATCGAACCACATGAGCCGAATACATCTGTGTGTCTAAAAGCAAGCCAAAGACTACCATGCCCGCCCATACTAAAGCCAGTGATAGCACGAGATTGTTTTGTTGCGATTGTGCGATAGTTTTTGTCGATAAACTCAATCAATTCTTTAGAAACAAAAGTTTCGTATTTGAATGCTGGATTATTTGGAGCGTCCCAATACCAGCTTGTAGAACCGTCTGGACAGACAAAGATTACTTGATGTTTTGTTGCGAGTCTGTCCAAATTTGGCTTTGTTTTAACTGCCCAAGTTGTGTGATTACCACCAAAGCCGTGCAAAAGATAAATTACAGGGTAGCGTGTTTCTTTATTTTTGTCGTAATCTTCGGGGAGGACAACAAACACGTTAACATCTTTATTCATCGATGCACTTTGTGTTGTTATCGCTTTGATGTTTGACGGAATCGACACTTGTTGTGCCGATAAAATTGTCGCTGAAAATGCGAGTAATACAAATGTGATTAGTTTTATGAACTTCATTTTTGTTTATCGATTTAAGAGTTACTTTTTCGAGAAATGTTTTAGGAAAAATGCAATATGAGTGTCAACAGCGTTATTCCAGTAGGCGTGGTTATGCTTCCCTGGGCGAGTAATATACTCGTGAGGGAGTTGCATATCCATCATATCTTGGTGACATTTCTCGTTTGTTCTAAAAAGTTTATCTTCTGTCCCGCAATCGATAATCATAGCGGGCATATCGCGTCTATAGAGACGATATAATTGTGCTCGTACGCTATTATCGTCCCATAGCGATTTATTTTTTGAATACTCGCCAAAGACTTTAATTTTCCCGTTGTTGACCGACATACGCAAGTCGAGTACACCACTCATCGAGCCACACGCACCAAAAATATCTTGATGTTTTATGCATGTCAAAATGGCACCATGTCCGCCCATACTAAAGCCAGTGATAGCTCTGCCGTTTTTGTTGGCGATTGTACGATATGTTTTGTCGATATATTCGACGAGTTCTTTTGATACAAAAGTTTCGTATTTAATTTCTGGATTTGTTGGTATATCGGCATACCAATAATTTTCTCCATTTGGACAAACAAATATGATGTTTTTTTCTGATGCGATTTTTGGGAGTTCTGGTTTTGTTTTAAAAGCCCAAGTTGTATGATTGCCACCGAAGCCATGTAAAAGATAAATTACAGGATAGCGTTTATCTTTGATTTTTTCGTAGCTTTCGGGCAATACGACAATCGTATCGATGTCTTTTTTCATCGATGTACTATGAATTTTTATCTGCTTTACGTTTTCGGGAAACGTAAGTTCTTTTTTGTTTTTTTGTACATCTGCAAGCGATGTAGATGCGAGTACAACAAGTGCGATAAATACTTTTAATAGTGTCATAAACTATTTCTTTTCTTTAAAATATTGATCGAAGAAAATCATAATATAGTTGATTGAGTTTCTCCAGTATGGCACTTTGTGTGCCCCTGGGAAAACAAAATAGTTGTGTGGAATTTTACGTTGTAAAAGTTTTTTGTGGATAGCCTTGTTTTCTTTAAATAAGAAGTCTTCGGAGCCACAGTCGATATGGATTTTTAACTTACCTGCTTCGACCTTATCAGCGAGGTAAAGAGCAGAATGTTTCTTAAATTCTTCGACATCGCCTTTTGCGATAACATCGTTGAGAAATTTTGTGTGAACCAAGTCGACAATATTGAGTGCGCCACTTGTCGAGGCACATGCGCCGTATGTTTCTGGATGTTTAAATGCCAGCGATATTGCGCCATGTCCACCCATACTAATGCCCGCTATTCCACGACCAGTGCGATCTTTTATCACTCTAAAATTTTTATCGATATATTCAACGAGTTCTTTTGTGACGTAAGTTTCGTACTTGGAGTTTTTGTTTATGGGGCTATCGATATACCAAGATTTGGCAACATCGGGCATGACAAATACAAAGTTGTATTTCGATGATATTTCCTGAAGATCTTTCTTCACATAAAGCCAAGTATTTCTGCTTCCACCGTATCCGTGCAATAAATACACACATGGGTAGAGCTTGTTTGTATCGGTATCGTATGAATCAGGAGTGATTACATGTATGGGAAGATTTTTATTCATCGACGCACTGGGGACATCGATACTGATTTTCTTCGCATAGCAAGAGAGTGTAAAAAACAGAGAGATTATTAAAAGGAATATTTGTTTCATTCGGAAAATAAAATCGATAATCAGATTTTTATCAAATAAATTTTTATAGATTTATTGTATAAATTATAAAATTAGGTTTGAAAAAAATTTTCCGAAACTCAATAGTAAGAAACGATGAGAACATTCACCCCTGAAAACATTTTGTTTATCGGCTCTTTGATGATTTTACTTGGCTTGCTCGCTGGTAAAATGAGCTCACGTTTCGGTGTGCCGTCATTGTTGCTTTTTCTGTTAGTGGGGATGTTTGTCGGTACAGAAGGTTTGGGCTTTGCTTTCGATAGCCCAAAAATCGCACAATTCATCGGTATGATGGCATTGAGCGTAATTTTGTTCTCGGGTGGTATGGATACCAAGTTTTCAGAAATTCGCCCAGTTTTAGGACAAGGTCTTGTACTTGCGACATTCGGAGTTCTCATAACGGCACTGCTAACTGGTGGATTTATTTGGGGAGTCGGCAATTTGTTCGGTTTTAATCTCGGCTTTCCTGAATCGCTCTTGATGGCTTCGGTGATGTCTTCAACCGATTCAGCGTCGGTGTTTGCGTTGCTCCGTTCAAAAGGATTAAAACTTCAAGAAAATTTGCGTCCGACTCTCGAGCTTGAGAGCGGAAGTAATGACCCCATGGCATATATCTTGACGATTGTGCTTATCCAGTACATCAGCGGAACAACAGGCGATACATCGCCGATAATGACTTTTACGCAACAGATTCTGTTAGGTTCGGCATTTGGTATTTTGCTGGGGTATTCGGCAGTTTGGTTTGTAAACAAAATATCATTTTCAAATACATCGCTTTACTCGGTGATGGTTGTTGCGTGCGTGTTCCTCATATTTTCGTGTACTGATGGCGTTGGTGGAAATGGATATTTGGCAGTTTACATTGCTGGTTTGATTTTTGGAAATTCTCGTGTTATTCAACGCAAAAATACTGCACGATTCTTTGACGGCTTCGCATGGCTTTGGCAAATTGTGATGTTTATGACTCTCGGGTTGCTCGTGAACCCCAGCGATTTAGTTGTAGTTTCGGGCTTCGGATTATTTGTCGGGGCATTTATGATTTTAATAGGTCGCCCAGTTAGCGTGTTGATGTGTTTGTTCCCATTTAAGTCATACTCTAAAAAGGGCTTAACGTATGTATCGTGGGTGGGATTGCGTGGAGCTGTTCCAATCATTTTTGCAACTTATCCACTTGTGGCAAAAATTCCCGACGCAAAGCTGATTTTCGACGCCGTATTTTTTATCTCGATTATGTCGCTGATTATCCAAGGTATGACTGTCGCATTTATGGCAAAACGTCTCGGTGTAGGGTATGATGACGAAACAAAGCCCTCTGATTTTGGCGTGGAATTGCCCGATGAAATTAAATCGGCAATGACAGAAATCGATGTAACCGAAACTCTTTTGTCGGAAGGTAATACGATGATGAGTTTGAATTTGCCCGCAAAAACACTCGTGATAATGATTAAACGCAATACGCAATATTTTATTCCAAGAGGCGAAACAGAACTCCAAATAGGCGATAAATTGCTTGTAATTAGCGACGATGTCGAAGAATTACGCGAAGCATGCGATAAACTTGGGGTATCGCACTACTCGATTGAAAAAAATATATAGCGTAGCTAAATATTTTATTTGACAATCGTAAATGTCTTGTTATTCAGGTTATTAGTTTTTAACATTTATTTACGAATATGAAAAATTTAATTCTCCCTATTTTTGCTCTCGCAACATTGTCTACTTTTGCAGAAAAAATGGACTATGTTATTGATAAAGCAAGCGACTATAAAACTAAACCATTTCCACAAAACACAGTTGCTGAGTTTGACATTTACTATACTGCAGCGGCAGGTGGTAGTGCTCGCATGGGTAATGTTTCTGGTAAAGATCACACCCCAATTAGCTTAACATTCAAAGGTGCAGGCTATACTGTAGATGAAATGACATCAACAAACCCAGTAAACTGGAATTTGCTTGGTGAATTCTACTTTACTCTCGATGCAACAAAAGGTGAGCAAACTATAATCACAAACGAAACATCGGCATATATTTACAACCAAACAAGTTTTATATCGGTAAAAGCTGATTCAACTGGTGGTTCGCCGTCGGCATTTATCGATTTGGGTGCATCGTATTGGGTAAATACAGGTGGGAAATCTGCAAGTGCACAAACACCTGGTTTTGATATCCAAGCTGATACAACAATCGGTACTACTGCAGAAAATTATAGCGAAGAGTATATGGTTGCTTTCGAAAGAAGATCACGTTTGAATGTTAGCAATAATGCGACACTTACAATCGAAGGTGGAACAAAATATGCTTATGCCCCAGGAGGTGATGAAACTAAAACTAGCCCTACTATCAACGTTGCCGAAGGTTCGACTCTTTATTTGAAAGGGGCGAAAAACCTTGTCGGGACAGATGTATCGTTCACTGTAAATGGAACATTGAAACTTGGCGATAACGCATCGTTTGAAACAACATCAACTGCACTCAAAACAACAATCAACAACCTTACAACAGGTAGTAATGTTGCATTGGTAATTGGGAACGAAACACAAATCAATTCAGGCGTAACACTCGGTGCATTGACTTTGAAAGACACAGCAAATCTGTCGATTGGTGGTGATATCACTCTTAATGGTGCATATTCTGATTCAGCAAATTCAAAGCTCAACTATACGGGAAAATTTACCTATAATAACGATTCGCGTCTTACTATAAATTCTGCTTTGACAACATCGTGCGATTTTGAACAGTCGTTGGCAACCGATAAAGGCGTCAGAATTACTAATTCATTGACCCTTAACTCTGGAGCAGATTGGTCTGTAGATGGCAAAGTAGAAGTATACGAAAATGCAACACTGACTATCAACGAAGGTGCAAAGCTTACTGTCAACGCCCCCGCTTCAAATGCAAAAAATGGTAGATTGATTCTTTATAAAAATTCAAACGTATATTTGAATGCAGAAAATTGCACATCAATGGGCGATTTGTATTACTTGAAAATTGCAACTATGAATACTGCAGAAGTTGCAAATATCTACGTTCAAGCAGACCAAAAATTAAACTCATTCTATGTAAATAATTCAATTCTGAATCTCTATATGTCTGACGATGTGATGCTCGAATTGACTGCTGTCGTAACGAGTTGGGCGGTCGACGGTGCTGGTGATGGCGAATTGCGTATCCACAATTTTAAAGAAGAAACAATTAAAGTTTCTGGAAAAGAAAGCAGTGTTTTGGCTGGTATTGAAAAATATGTAAAACTTTATGATGATAACGGGACTTTACTCGGCAATGCAACACTCTCAAATGGCTGGATTGCTCTTGCAGTTCCAGAGCCAGCAGAATGGGCGATGATTTTAGGAGCGTTGGCACTCGGCTTGGCAGTGTACCGCCGTAGAAAATAAGCAGGATTAAACTATTGAACAAAAACCCACCCAAAATGGTGGGTTTTTGTTGTTTTATGGTGTAGGTTTATCGCAGTAAATTATTCAAAAAATTAAAAGCGTTTGTAATTTTTAATAGTTTAGATAAGTGGTTTAAGGAAAAATAAATAGTATTTTTTGCTTTGACATTATTCTGCGTTTTGATTTATGAATATATTTACTTACTTTATAAAAGGATATTTATGAAAAAGCAATTACTCTATATCTCTACAATTTTAGGGCTTTCAGTGGCATCAGTGTACGCTGAAGATGTTGTTATAAAGACTGAAACTGCAACATTAACAGGCTCAAAAAAAGATTATAATTTGTATTACACGCTCTCGTCGGGTAGTCCAACAATTGGTGAAGATACAGAGTCGTATGACGTTAGTAGTATCACTTTGAAAGGTGCTGGCTTGCAAGTTCCTGGCGAAGCAGAAGGTGTTTTATCCACTAATCCAGCAAAAGAATGGTATTTCAGAGGGAATTACACTTTTGATATTGCGACAGAATCGGGTAAGAAGACTATTATTAAAAATGAGTCGCTCAAACGCTTTTATTATCAAGCTGGAACATTGACAGTATCAAATTCAGCAACTCCTTCACAAGAAGAAGGCGCAGTTGCACCTGTCGCATATTTTGATTTAGGCTCAAATACGACAAGCCTTATGTTCAATGGCGATGGTCAAACTATAAATGTTAACATAAATACAGATACAGAATTTGTTACAACTGCAGAAAATGGCGGTGGAACTAAGTTCCCAATTTATATCTACAGAAATACAGCGTTCAACATTGATGGTTCGACAGTGACATTCGATGCAAATTTGCGTGTAGGTGATGGTGAAACAACCCCAACTATTTCGCTTGTAAATGGTTCAACAATGAACATCAAAAAGACACTTGCTTTTGAATCAGGAACACTCACAGTTGACGAAACATCAAAACTTGTAATAGACAAAGGTTCGAGATTTGGTAAAGCTGGTGCTACAAGTAAAGCTACTGTTAATATTGCAGGCACATTAGATATGAATGCTGTCTTAACTGTTAACGATAATGCAGTAATTACCACAAAAAAGTTTGAACACCAAAATGGTTCCGATTTAACCGTAAGTGGTCAATTTGAAACACAAAGTGCGACAACTTTTGCAAACACGATAATTAAGACAGGGGGTATTGTAAAACAAACATCGACAGGTGGAACAAAAATAGCAAGAGATTTCACTGTTGATGGCACATTCTTAACAAAAGGTGTTTTGGCTGTTGAAGCAGGTTCTACAGATGCAAGCGATGCAAAGTGGGCAACAATTACAATTAACGAAGGTGCAAATTTCTACGTTGATGGAAAGAGTGATGCTGGTAGTGCTATTACTTTGAAAAATGGCGAATTTGTATTGAACAAGAAAAATGCTATCACAAATTCAAATGGCGATGCAGTACAGCTTGTATCAGTGGATAAAGCTACAAATGTAATTTTCAGAATTAACGAATCACAAGAATTTAAAAAGATTGTAGCACACACAATAGGTATAAAATACTACCTTGGCGAAGATGCAACCGATACATTGACAGCCGAATTTGGTACAATTTCAACAGGGAAACACATAATTTATAACTTTGAAGAAAATCGCGTTTTTGTTTTGAATGATGATATTACAAGCCCAAATGATTTCTTTGACGCATATTACAATGTAGATGGCGAATATGTAAAAGTTGATAATCTTTACATCAACAATGGTTGGCTTTCTGCAATCAATTCAGCAGTTCCAGAGCCAGCAGAATGGGCGATGATTTTAGGAGCGTTGGCACTCGGCTTGGCAGTGTATCGCAAAAGAAAGTAAAATTTCAAAATTAACAAATATAGAAAGACCACCGAAAAAGGTGGTCTTTTTTTCAAACTAACTAACACTCATTTGGTAATACAGAAAGACTATCGAAACTGGTGGTCTTTTTTGTATATAAAAAATATCTAAAATCGGCAAGCTGAAATCAGCGTGCGACATAGTGTTAGCAATCAAAAAAAGTAGTGGCGTTTTGGGTTGATAAGTCTTTTATGTAGCCTACGGGCTTTTCGAGAATTTGCGAAGCTGTCTCGATTGTAATCGGGAGCATAGACGGCTCACATTTTTTGCCACGGTGCGGAACTGGTGCGAGGTATGGACAATCGGTTTCAAACATAAGTAATTCGAGCGGTTGGGCACGCATAGCTTGACGCATTTCTTCGGCATTCTTGTATGTTATTATGCCTGTAAAGGATGCTCTTGCACCACGCTCATTGAGTTCGATTATTTCATCTTTAGTTCCGCTGAAGCAGTGGAAAACGACATTTGAAAATGGCAGGTTCGATTTCTCGATTGCGTCGATTGCTTCTCTCACAGCGTTGCGAGCGTGGACACATACTTTTGTGTTTAGGTCGGACGCAATATTGAGTTGTCGCATAAAAATCTCGAGTTGTCGGGCTTTGACTTTTTCGACTTCAGCAGGGTCTTTGGGGAGCCAATAGAAATCGAGCCCAATTTCGCCGATTGCCACAGGGGTTGGCGTGTCGGAAGTTGGGATAAATAACGATGCGAGAGCGTCGAGTGCGAGGTCGTCGGTATCTTTAATTTCTGTCGGATGTATTCCCGCTTGCCATTTAACTTCTGGAAAATCTTTTGCGAGTTTTGCGTAAACCGACCAATCTTCAGGGCAAGTCGAGCAAGTTATGATTTTCTGTACGCCTGCTTGTTTTGCACGCAATATAACATCGGCGACAGTGTTGTCCGATATAAAGTGGTCGAAGTGTGCGTGAGTATCAATCATAGGATTAGTAGAATGCAACATTGCCAAAAAGAAAACAAAATTCTGTCGAAAAGTAGAAATTTTTTTGCATAGATTTTTTTTCTTTTTGCTTGAGGGAAATGGCGATTTCTATAAATTTTTATACAGAATTTTTTAAGGAATATGGAAAAAGATATTATCAGAATAGAAAACGGAAAGTTAATCGTGCCGAACAAGCCACTTATGCCTTTTATCGAAGGCGATGGAATCGGTCCTGACATTTGGGCAGCGTCAGTTAGAGTTTTTGACGCAGCTGTTGAAAAAGCATATAATGGCGAAAGAAAAATCCAGTGGTTTGAAGTTCTCGCTGGTGAAAAGGCTTTCAAGAAAACTGGTTCGTGGTTGCCAGCTGAAACGCTCGAAGCGTTCAAAAAGTATTTGGTCGGTATAAAAGGTCCGCTCACAACACCAATCGGTGGCGGTATCCGTTCGCTCAACGTTGCACTCCGCCAAGAGCTCGACTTGTATGTATGCCAACGTCCAGTCAGATACTTCAAAGGTGTCGATAGCCCAGTAAAGCGTCCTGATTTGGTCGATATGGTAATCTTCCGTGAAAATACAGAAGACATTTACGCTGGTATCGAGTTTGAACGTGGCTCGGAAGATGTCGAAAAATTCAAGGCATATTTCAAAGAAGCATTCCCACAAAGATTCGGAAAGATTCGTTTCCCAGAATCGTGTGGTATCGGCATTAAGCCAGTGTCGGAAGAAGGTACAGCACGCTTGGTCCGTTCGGCAATCAATTATGCAATTGCACAGAATCGCAAGAGCGTAACGCTTGTCCACAAGGGCAATATTATGAAGTTCACCGAAGGTGCGTTTAGAGACTGGGGCTACAAGGTCGCACGTGAAGAATTTGGTGCAGAGTTAATCGACGGCGGTCCATGGTGCAAACTTCCAAACGGAATAGTTATCAAAGACGTTATTGCCGATGCATTCCTCCAACAGATTTTGACACGTCCAGCAGAGTACGATGTAGTAGCAACTCTCAACCTCAATGGCGACTATATCTCGGACGCACTCGCAGCACAAGTTGGCGGTATTGGTATTGCCCCTGGCGGAAATATCAACTACACAACAGGACACGCAATTTTTGAAGCAACACACGGAACAGCTCCAAAGTATGCAAATCTCGACAAGGTAAACCCTGGTTCAGTAATTCTTTCGGGCGAAATGATGTTCAGATATATGGGTTGGAACGAAGTTGCCGACCTCATCATCAAAGGTCTCGAAAACGCAATCAGTGCAAAGGTTGTTACATACGACCTCGCTCGCCTTATCGAAGGTTCAAAAGAAGTAAAATGCTCTGAATTTGCTGACGAAATTATTTCACAGTTGAACAAATAATATGGCTGAAAAACTTCTCGTATCGGGTTCGATTGCATACGATTGTATAGAAACACCACTGGATAAGGCAGATTATATTCTCGGTGGCTCGGCAAGCTATGCGTCGTTGGCATCGTCGTATTTTGCACCTACACTCATCTCTGGGATTGTCGGCAACGATTTTAAGGAGTCGGATGTAAAGCGTTTGACAGCTCGAGCAATCGATATTTCTAATATCAAATTTGAGCAGTCTAAACCGACATTCTTTTGGCGTGGAAAATATCACGACAACTTTAACTCACGTGAGACGCTCGACGTTCAAGTGAATGTTTACGAAGACTACAAGCCCGAACTCAATGCAGAAGCTCGCTCGGCAAAATATGTATTGTTAGGCAATATTTCTCCAGTCGTTCAGACAGCAGTTCTCGATATGATTGAGTCGCCAAAGTTTGTAATCGTTGATACGATGGACTTGTGGATAAATATCGAGCGTCAAGCACTCGAAGCCATTGTCAAACGTGCCGACTTACTTATCCTCAACGATTCTGAAGCAAAGTTATTTTCAGGCGAAAGAAATATCATTTGTGCAGGCAAAAAATTGATGGGCTTTGGAGCAAAGAGCGTGATAATCAAAACAGGCGAATATGGTGCAATGCTTTTCCATAAAGACGGATTCTTTGTCGTGCCAGCTTTCCCGATTGAATCGCTCCACGACCCGACAGGTGCGGGAGACTCTTTTGCAGGTGCATTGGCTGGATACTTGGCTGGTTGCGATGACACAAGTTTTGAGGCAATCCGCAAAGGTATGGTCGTAGCGTCGGCAACAGCGTCGATGACTGTCGAATCTTTCTCTTGCTATAAGCTCGAAGAAAATGGGCTCGACGAAATAAATCGTCGTCGTGATTATATCAAAAAGATTTCTTGTTCTGATTAAAATTCAGCAAAAATGAAAACAGTTTTAGAGATTGCACAACAAGCACGAAAAGCGTCGCACAAAATAGCGTCGTACTCGGCTGAAATAAAAAATCAAGCGTTGCAAAAACTCGCCGATTTAATCGAATTGCGTGCAGAAGAAATAAAATCGGCAAATGCGATTGATGTGCAGAATGCACAAGGCAAACTTTCTAAACCGATGCTTGAACGCTTGACTTTGAATGATAAAAAAATCGCATCGATGGCAGAAGGTGTCCGCCAAGTTGCCGAATTGGGCGACCCAGTTGGCGAGATTATCGAAACATCAACACGCCCAAATGGAATGCGTATCGACAAAGTTCGTGTGCCAATCGGTGTGATTGGTATCATTTACGAAAGCCGTCCAAATGTAACAATCGATTGTGCAGTGTTGTGCTTGAAAAGTGGCAATGCGTCGATTCTTCGTGGTGGTAGCGAGTGTTTTGAAACAAACAAAGTTCTCGCAAGTTTGGTTAGTGATGCGTTGGCACAATGTGGTCTCGATGCTGATTGTGTGCAAATGATTCCAACAACGGATCGTTCTGCATTTGGCGAACTATTGAAGCTCGACAAATATGTGGATTGTATAATCCCCAGAGGTGGCGAAAAACTCATTCGCTTTGTTGTGGAAAATTCATCAATACCTGTAATCAAGCATTATAAAGGCGTTTGTACGGTTTATGTTGATAAATCGGCTGATGCAGATGTAGCACAGAAGTTGTTGGTGAACGCAAAATGCCAGCGTCCAAGCGTATGTAATGCGGCTGAAAATTTGATTGTACATAGCAATGTGGCGGAATCGATGTTGCCAAAGTTGTGTTCGGCACTTATCGAAAATGGAGTAGAAATAAGAGCGTCAGAAAAGGCAGGGCAGGTTTTGTCTCGCACAGGAATTGCTTTTAATCCAGCTACCGACGAAGATTTTTCAACAGAATATACCGACCTTATCATATCAGTAGATGTCGTCGATTCAGTCGAAGACGCAGTTGAATTTATCAATAAAAATGGTTCGGGACATTCCGATTTAATCATAACAACCGACAATTCTTCAGCCGAAATATTTATGAACGGAGCCGATTCTTCCACTGTCTATTGGAACGTGTCGACACGTTTTACCGACGGTTTTGAATTTGGTTTCGGTGCCGAAATCGGTATCTCGACCGACAAGCTCCATGCGAGAGGTCCGATGGGATTAAAAGAACTTTGTTCTTATAAATACAAAGTTTACGGCAACGGACAAATTAGAGGTTAATGATAGACAAGCATACAGAGGAAAAATCGAGTGAGCACATCGAAGAAGATGTGCTTTACGAGTATGAATATCTGGAAGAAAGCGAAGTCTATGAAGAATATTTCTCGCCAAATGGAGAAATTGAAATCGACGAAGACGAAGAATTAGAATTTGTCGAAGCGTTCCCACCGCCACCATTCCCATTCCCACCAAATCATTTTGGAGCGTTCCCACCACCACCGCCACCTCCTTTTGCGGAGGAGATAGAAGTAGAGGAAGTGGAAACGGAGGAATACGATGTTGAGTATGAATCTTCATATGAGGAAGAAGTTTTAGTAGAATCGCAATCTGAAATTACCGAAGAAAATTCCGACAAGCCAGAGCATCACCAAACTTATGCACAAATGAATACTGCCCAAGCACACGCTATGGCAAGCGTTGGGATGGAGCAATCGGTACTAATTAGAAAAGAAAATGGACTCTCTCGAGTTCGTGCTTTTTTCAAAATTCTTTTGGGCTTGTCGGTTTTCGCAGGTTTATGCGGATTGTGTTATCTGTTTATTATTTGGAATCATTCTCAGATATCAGAACGTGATGAGAAGATTCAAGAAGAATACAAGCGTATGAATATCGGCTGGCGTTTGCCAGAGTCGAATTCAAACAACATAATAAAACGTTTCTTTGAGTCGCTCGGTACTATTTCCGAAGTTTCTGGACTAAATGATATGCTCATAAAAGGAAGCATTGAAATGGGTGGCAAAGAAGAAGAGTTTTACTGTATCCGTCGTGCGAACGGGGCATCGTATATCAAGATTGGTGAAACTGGGAATAACGAGCGTGCCTACTTTATCGGCAATGCGACGGAAGGTGTTTCAAAATTGGTCGACTTGCGTACGTCTGGAAGACGAATCGATGTATCGGATAAAGAAGCTCTCGCATTGCGTTCTTTGGTATTTTTCGATGAACAAATGTTTCAGCTGGCTTTTATAACTGATATGCGTTCGCTCCATGAAAATGTAAATTCTTTTAAATTTGTAGGCAGAAAAAATGTAGATTCTGTCGAAGTTGAAGTTTTGTCTTCTAACAAAGAAAATAACGAATTTACATATACTTTCTCGTTGCAAACAGGCGAACTTCTTTCGATAGATATTGTATCGCCCGACGGCAATATATCTATTAAATATGCCGATTATAAGCCAGATGATTCAGGCATAAAGATGCCATTCTCACGAGAAGTTTACAGAAATGGCAAGTTGTTCGCAAAGGTGAAATCGCGTATAGTTTATCGCAATAAGGGATTTATTTTCCCGTAAAATTTATTGAAGCTCTAAAAATTTTGCTTTGGCTCTGTCGTCAGAAGATTGAGATGTTATCTCGACAAGTGCGAGGCGATTTTTCAAGTTGCGTTGCCCGATTTCTATTTCTGTTTGGATATAATTATCGGTATATGCAAGGTATGTGCCTTCGCAAATTTCATTTTCCAAAAGTACTTGAATTGGCTTGTGTGAATTTTTCTTTATGAAATTACTGTGGAGTTTTGATGCGTCTTTGCGTAGCTCGTTTGCTCTTGCTTTGCGTATTTCAACTGGTACTTGTGGCATTGTAAATGCCAATGTTTTAGGGCGTGGCGAGTAGGTGAAAACGTGTGCGTAAGACATCCCAGAATTCAAAAGACGTTCTTGTGTGAGCTTAAAGTCTTCGTCGGTTTCGTATGGATGCCCGCAAATTATATCCGTGCCAACTGAAATATTTGGAGCTCGATTATAAATTTTTTCGAGCATTTTGAAGAAGTCGGTAGTCGTGTATTTGCGACGCATTGCCGATAGTACATTGTCTGACAAACTTTGCGATGATATGTGCAAATGCGGACAGAGTTTATGTGAAGAATCAGCAATTCTTTCAAGCAGTGCTTCGACCCCAAAGTCTGGCGGTTCTATACTCCCAATTCTGATACGCAAAAGGTCTTTGATAGAATTGAGAGCGTCAGTTAAATCGGCAAGGGTTTTATCATTGCTTGAAAATTTAGAAATATTTATACCAGTGATGATGATTTCACGAACTCCACGCAATACCAAGTTTTCGGCATCGGCGATGATTTCGTCAAAGTTGCGACTTCGTGGCAGACCTCTTGCTCGTGGAATGATACAATATGAACATGCGTTGTCGCAACCATCTTGGATTTTCAGATTCATTCTATCTGAAAGAGGTGTGTCGCAATTTAAAATTTCTCTGCTTGCCGTAATGGTCTTATCGACAAAAATGTGTGGGAAATCGAGTGGTGGGTTTGCATTTATTATATCGATAGTTCGAGCTTTGAGTGAATTACCGATAACCCATTTGACATTTTCAAGTTTGAGCAAATCAAGCGGAGACGTTTGTGCGTAGCAACCAGTGATTGCGATTGATGCGTCGGGATTATTTCTCGCAAAGATTCTAACGGCTTGGCGTGTCTTTGCTTCTGCCAGCACTGTCAATGCACAAGAATTCACTATTGCGATGTCTGCTTGTTCGCCCCAGTCGACAACTTCGTACCCCGACGAACGTGCAGAATCCGCCAAAGTTGCCGATTCATAGCTATTGACTCGGCATCCTAAAGTGAAAATTGCGACTTTTTTGGTCATTATATTTAAGACAAAAAAGCGTTCTACCCAGAGGATGAACGCTTAATAAAATGTATGGGAGAAAGCAGATTACTTTCTTACACGAGAGAACTTCTTCTGGAACTTTTCAACACGTCCAGCAGTGTCAACGAAACGCTTTTCGCCTGTGTATGCAGGGTGTGAGTCAGCAGTTACGTCTCTTGTAATCATAAAGCAATCAACACCGTCGATATTTTCGACGTTCTTGCTCTTCATTGTCGATGTTGTAACGAATCGTGCACCTGACGAAACGTCAACAAAGCATACGGGATGTACTTCAGGATGAATATTATCTTTCATACTTGTATTGCTCCAAAGGGTAATTAGCCCTGCTTCGCTTTGAAGCGGGGATTAGTTTTGTTAATGATATAAACGCGTCCCTTTCTGCGTACTACTTTGCAGTCTGGGTGACGGCTTTTCAAAGATTTAATTGATGATACAACTTTCATCTCGTCCTCGTTTCTAATTTAATGAAAAGTACCGACTTTATGGTCGTTTTTTATTTCGTCAACATTTTTTTTCAAAAAAATATCATTTTTCTGAAAAATGGTCGACTCTTTACAGTGTGTTTCCTTGTACAAGGAAGGTTTTTACGGTTTCTTCGCAACTCGGATTCCAGTTTAGAATTTGTTTGGCAACACGTTTCCCCAGTCCAAAAAAATCAATTGAAATGGTTGTGATTCCACCACAGATAATACGTTTTACGGGAATATCGTTATAGCTGATAACGGCATAATCCTTTTTAATTTGCCATTTCATATCGTTTGATTTCTTTATGACGGTAACAAGGTCGTCATCATCAAAGATAATCCAAATGGTTTTGTCGTTCACATCGTCTTCGACAATCTTTTTTTGCAAAATCTTACTTTTAACTTTTTCTTCTTTGCAGAATTTTTGGAATGCAATTTTATGTTCGCTTGGTGCGTTGTTTAGCACCATTGTAAACGTGAAATCTTTATATTTTTTGATATCGTTAGACAGCTCTTTTAGAATCGCATAGAAATTCTCATTAAAGTTTTGAATAATTTTCGGGCAGTTTTTGTTGGGATAGTCGATATCAATATCGATTAACAGCAACTTCGATTGATCAAATTCAGAAAGTGCCTTTGCACATTTTTCATCGCGAAGTGGCATCACAACATAGTAATCGTATTTGCCTTTTGCTTCTTCGAGTGTCTTTACAAAAGTGTCGGGATTTTTATGATGTGAAAAAAATGAGAGCCTTGCCTTATTGCCGACACCGTCCATTATTCCACGCAAAGTTTCAACTTTATGAGGCGTACCAAAATAGTTGAACATCAAAAAGACATTTGGCGTATCTGTATATTTTTCAACAATCGTATAGTATGAACGTCCACGACGTGCATCGACAACACCTTTGCACTTTAAAATATTATATGCTTGGCGAATTGTTTCTTTTGCGATTGTGCAAGTGTTGGCAACTTTG
This sequence comes from Opitutales bacterium, assembly GCA_015061945.1. Classification (GTDB taxonomy): domain Bacteria; phylum Verrucomicrobiota; class Verrucomicrobiia; order Opitutales; family Intestinicryptomonadaceae; genus Merdousia. The sequence continues at coordinate 280,389 of SUVP01000004.1, read as the reverse complement.
TGTATAGACGGGATTGGCTCGCCAAGTTTGAATATGCCGGCGTTTACAGAGTCTATAACAGTATTTGCAATAATCTGTGGTTTGTTAAGGTTAGATTTTTTTAGATTATTGGAAAGTGTCTTTAAAAATGTCTTATGGGAATTCATTTTGCAAATAAAGTATAGAATATCGTAAAGAAAACACGTTTCTTCTCAAGCACAAAATAAATGTGGTGGTTTGTTTTTTGTACACAATACTAAACAATACTATTTTGTTGACAGGGGATAAATTTTGAATGTAATAATCGAATTTTCTAAAACTACTTAATGATAATGAAAAAATTTATTAACGATTCATTTCTTCTGAAGAACAAATACTCGCAGGAACTTTTTGACAAATACGCCAAAAACGCCCCGATTATCGACTTCCACTGCCACCTCGACCCAAACGAAATTCTTATGGATAAAAAGTGGGATAATGTCGCACAAGTGTGGCTTGGGGGCGACCACTACAAATGGCGTGCTATGCGTAGCAACGGTATAGATGAAAAATTCTGTACAGGCAAAGATACTACCGACAAAGAAAAATTTGACAAATTTGCCGAAACAATGCCACGTCTTTTACGCAACCCAATCTACCATTGGACTCATTTGGAAATGGCTCGCTTCTTCGGTATAGACGACATCCTCCTTTCGCCAAAAACAGCTGACGAAGTTTGGGAACGTGCAAATGCCGTTCTGCAAGGTGGTCTCACTGCTCGCGAATGTATGAAACGTTCTGGCGTTGAAGCCGTATGTACGACTGACGACCCCATATCAGACCTTTCGGCTCACAAAAAATTAAAAGAAGAAAATTTTGAAATTAAAGTGTTGCCGACATTCCGTCCCGACAAGGCACACGCAATCGATAATCCACAAGCTTATAAAGATTATATCGCAACACTTTCACAAGTCTCGGGAATTGAAATTTCAAAATATCAAGATCTAATTAACGCATTACAACAACGCCACGATTACTTTGATTCTGTCGGTTGCAAACTCTCTGATAACGGAATCGATACTGTGTTCTTTGCACAAACGACAGAATCTGAACTCGACGCAATTCTCGCAAAAGTTTTGTCGGGCAATGTCCCAACTGTTGATGAAGTCGAAAAGTTTAAATCGGCAGTTCTCTTGGAATGTGGTGCTATGGATGCTCGCTCGGGCTGGACTCGCCAAATGCACATTGGTGCTCTTCGCAACAATAACTCGAAGATGTTTAAATTGCTCGGTCCCGACACTGGCTTTGACTCAATCGGCGAATTCAATTTTGCAACGGCACTTTCAAAACATCTCGATATGCTCGATCAACGTGGTGAACTCGGCAGAACTATTCTTTACAACTTGCATCCAAAAGATAACGAAGTTTTGGCAACAATGCTCGGCAATTTTCAAGACGCAACTTGCGAAGGTAAATTGCAAATCGGCTCGGGCTGGTGGTTCCTCGACCAAAGCAACGGTATTAAAAATCAACTCGAAGCACTTTCGCAGTTGTCGGTTCTTGCAAATTTTGTCGGTATGGTTACAGATTCACGTTCGTTCTTGTCGTACCCACGCCATGAATATTTCCGTAGAATACTTTGCCAAATTCTCGGCAATGAAATAGAAGGTGGAGAATTGCCTGACGATATCGAACTCGTTGGCGATGTCGTTGTTCGTGTATCTTACCAAAACGCAAAAAAATATTTTAAATTCTAAATTATATGAAAACTAAAGTCGGATATTTTAGATGGATAATCTGTGCGTTGTTGTTCGCAATCACCGCAATTAACTATATGGATAGACAGATTATCGGCTTGCTGAAACCAGAACTTGCCGAAGAATTTAAGTGGTCGGAAGTAGACTACTCAAATATCGTGGCAGCGTTCCAAATTGCATACGCAATCGGCTCTGTGTTGATGGGTATGCTCATCGATAAAATAGGAGTTCGCTGGGGTATGGTAACTGTCGCATTCTTTTGGAGTGTCGCAACCGCCGTACACGGACTCGTTCATCCTTTTGATATTTGGGGCTTAACTATAACAAGTGCAATGGGCTTTATGGTTGCTCGTGTAGGTTTGGGTATTTTTGAAGGCGGAAACTTTCCAGCGGCGATTCGTTCTGTCTCAACTTGGTTCCCTCGCAAAGAAGTAGCGTTGGCTACTGGATTGTTCAATACGGGCAGTAATATCGGTGCGGTTGTCGCTCCGATTATCGTTCCACTTTTGGCACTTCAATTAGGTTGGAGAATGTCGTTCGTAACTCTCGGTATTATCGGAGTTGCGTGGATTTTCTTTTGGTTGATATTCTATACAACTCCCGAAAAATCAAAATTCATTTCTCAAGCAGAACTCGATTACATCAAGAAGGATCCAGCCGGACAAGGCGATACCGAACAAAAGAAAATTCCTTGGATTTCATTGCTCAAATATCCACAAGTTCGTGCGTTCTCGGTCGGTATGTTTATGACCTCGCCAATTTGGTGGTTCTATCTTTTCTGGATGCCAAGCTTTCTCCACGCAAAATTTGATATGCCTGTTAAAGATCAAACGCCTCTCTTGGCAACTATCTATTTGATGGCAGGCTTCGGTAGCGTCGCAGGCGGTTGGATTTCATCAAAGTTGATTGCGATGGGAAAATCGCTGAATTTCTCACGCAAAATGGGGTTGTTTATTTGTGCACTCTTTGTTTGCCCTGTATTCTTTGCTCCGTTGACAAGTAGCCCATGGGTAGTTGCTATCCTCGTCGGCTTCGCAGGTGCTGCTCACCAAGGATACTCTGCAAACCTCTACTCAGTTGTTGGCGATGTAGCTCCCAAAAATACTATCGCATCTATCACTGGTTTGGGTACAACTTGTGCGGCAGTCGGTGCTCTCGTGCTTTCAAAATGTATCGGATATATTCTCGACGCAACAAACAACAACTATACTCTCATTTTTGCGTTCGCATCAATGGCGTATCTCCTCGCAACAGCCCTTATGCACGCAATCTCACCACGTCTCCCAAAAATGAATTAATTTGTTTGACGGGTATCGGCGGACATTGCTAACGCAATCGTCCTTTGAAACTCATTGCCGGATTTTAGTGAAAACTCTCCAAAGCGTTGGAGAGTTTTTCGTTTTAGTTTTCAAAGGAAATATCAACTTTCTGCGTAATATTAAAACATTTGTCTCAAACACTACCCGAAAATCCACCAAAGTGTTAGTGGATTTTCTGTAAAATCGGCAACCCATAACTAGCAGGCAATATTGCCTACGACAATCGACTATCGGTCATATAAAAGATTGACTTGAGTGGGATTTTGAGTAAAAGTTTTGATTTGGAAAAGGTTAATTTTTTAGGTAAAATAAGTATGAAGTTTGTAGTAGCGGGTATAATATTTGCGATGTCAGTTTTGATGTCGTTTGGCGGTGAGAAATACTTTACATATCGATCGTTTAATCCTGAGTTTGAGACGATGAAGGATTTTGCGAAAGCTGGGGTTGATATGGTCGCATTTCTTCCAGGCAATACGGCGAACTCGCTTGGCGACCAATATAGTCGCTATCCGAATAATTGGATATGGTTTGATCAATATAAGTGGGAAAATTTGGATAAGCAATTTGATGATATAATCAAGGCGAATCCGAATGTAAAATTTGTATGTATAATAGACTTGAATAGTCCACTTTGGATGACACGTCAGCTTGCGTTGAGAAATCAGTCTATGGAAAGCGATAGTTTCACACAGCTTTCAAATGCTGTTGCGAATCCCGATTGGCGTAAGGCAGTGTCGAATTATTTAAAAGCGTTTGTCGAACATACGGAAAAGAAGTATGGCGATAGAATTAAGGCATACTTAATGGCGTGTGGTCAGACGGATGAGTGGATGGATTACAGCCATTATTTTGCTGGAAAGTTTAAGACATTTGCGTGGAAAAGGTGGTTGAAAAAACATAGTAAGCCAGTTGTAGAAGTTCCATTGTTTGAGCGAATCACAAAGGCATCGTTTGAAGATTTTATACGCGATCCACAGTCTGAATCGGATATTATCGATTACTGCACGTTCTCGAGCGATATTATCGCCGATACGATTGAAGAATTTGCATCGACAGTTCGTGCGAGAATCTCGAAAGATAAGCAAATCGGGATGTTTTTCGGCTACATTTTGCAGTTGACAAAAGGTCGAATGGTGTCGGCAGGACACTTGAGTTATGAAAGAATTTTCTCATCGCCTAACATTGATTTCTTTGTTTCCCCAGGAACGTATTATGATAGAAAAATGGGGCAAGGCAGTGGATTTATGTGTCCAAACGGCTCTCGTTTGAGAAGTGGGAAAGGGTGGTTGCACGAGATTGATCACCGCACGCCAACGACTCGTAATCCGAATCCGAGTTTAAATGTGGCAGGCTTTAATTCTCCATGGAAGAATCAGGCAGAAGTTGACGCTGGATTGAAGCGTGAATTTGCGTTGACGATTGTCAACCAAACATCGCTTTGGTGTTTTGATATGTGGGGCGGATTTTTCACTCCGTCAGAGACGATGAAAGTCATTGGGCAAAGCAAAAAACTTTGGGATAAATACGCAAATATATCTGCAAAAAGTCAGGCAGAAGTGGCGTTGGTTGTCGATCCGCAAAGTGCAGTGTATGTCAACGATAACAACAAAAAGTGCAAAGAACTCTTTGTGAATATGCGTACAAAACTCAATAATTTGGGTGCTCCGTTTGAGGTTTATTCTTTCAACGATATCGGTAAATGCGATATGAGTAAAATCAAGTTGTTCATTTTTCCTGCGATGTTCCACTTGACCGCAGAGCGTAAAGCTATTTTGGAAAAGTATGTATTTGCAAATGGAGCAACGGCACTATTTATGGGGGCTTCGGGAATATCCGACGGCAAGACTCTTGATGTGTTGCGTGTGAAAGAATTGACAGGTTTTGATTACAAAACAAAAGGCGTAAACTATAAACAATACGACGACCACAAGCGTGCTTATATTTGCGAATATACCGATGCAACACCACAAGTTTTGCGAGAAGTTGCGAAATCGGCAAATGTAAAAATTTACATAGAAGATTACGCACCAGTGTACGCAAATGACAAGCTTGTTGCGATTCACGTTGCAGATGGCGGAAAGAAAAAAGTGTCGCTTGCAAAGAAATATTCAAAGATTGTTGAAGTTTACACAAACAAAGTTGTCGGGCAAAATACCGATAGTTTCGAGTATGAATTTGCAACGCCCGACACTGCACTTTTTGAACTTTTTGAATAAAATAATAACCAATTAAAAATTAGAATTATGGCAAACAAAGTATATCTTGCAGTTGATTTAGGTGCTGGAAGTGGTCGTTTGATGGCGGCTGTTTTCGATTCAAAAACAATCCAACTTGAAGAAGTCTCACGTTGGGCAAGTGCACCTGTAAAGGTCGGCAATTCGTATCATTGGGATGTTCAAGCAATCTTCAATGAGATTGTTTCGGCAGTAAAAAAAGCACGCTCAATTTATGGCGATGCCATTGTGTCGCTCGGTATCGACACTTGGGGTGTGGACTATGGTTTGTTGGATGAATCTGACAACCTTTTGAATATGCCTTATATCTATCGAGATTCTCGCACAGACGGTATGATGGATAGCGTGTTTGCGAAAATTTCAAAGAAAGATATTTACGAACAAACTGGCATTCAGTTTATGTTCTTTAACACGATTTTCCAAATCGCTTCTGAAGTTGAAAAAGGCGGAAATATCGGCAAAGCAAAAAGCTTTTTGATGATGCCCGACTTGCTCGCATTTATGCTCACAGGCGTAAAGGTTAACGAGCGTACAAATGCGTCGACAACGCAAATGTACAATCCGTTCAAGCGTGATTGGTCGGATGAAATTATCGCGAAAATTGGTGCTCCGGAAGACATTTTCAAAAATGGTTTTGCAGAATGTGGCGATGTAATCGGTCTTGTTCGTGAAGAACTCCGTGCAGAGTTGGGCGACTTGAAAGTTGTTGCAGTTGCCAGCCACGACACTGCGTCGGCAGTTGCGGCGACTCCGGCAAGAACATCGCTTGCGGCATACATTAACAGTGGGACGTGGTCTTTGCCTGGTGTAGAATTGAAATCGCCTGTTGCAACTGATGCATCGTTTGCTGAAAATTTCACAAACGAGGTTGGTGCAGAAAATACAATTAGATTCTTGAAAAATGTAACAGGAATGTGGCTTGTCCAAAAATCAAAAGAAGTTTGGAAAGCGAAAGGAATCGACAAATCATACGCCGAGCTCGAAGCCGAAGCATCAACAATTGAACCTATGCGAACAATTATCGATCCCGATGCTCCCGACTTTGTTATGCCTGAAGATATGCCACAAGCTATTGCAAATTATGCGAAAAACAAAGGCTTGCCAGTTCCTGAAACGCATGGACAAATTTTCCGTACAATTCAAGAAAGTATCGCACTTAAATATGCGTATGTATTCAATACAATCGAAAAATTGACGGGCGTAAACGTTTCTGAAATCAATGTTATGGGTGGTGGTTCTCGAGACGCAATGCTCAATCAATTTACGGCAAATGCGACAGGTAGAGTTGTTCTCGCAGGACCAACTGAATCAACTGCTCTCGGCAACACGATGATGCAAATGAAAGCCGACGGAGTTGTATCTAACTTGGCAGAAGCCCGTGCAATAATATCGGCAAGTTGCGAACCAAAAATATTTGAACCATGCAAGGCGGAATCGCAAATGTGGGCAGAAGCCCGTGAGCGTTTTGCGTCGGCAAAATAAGGTTTTCGGACAACTACAAAAAAGGACGCACAAATTTGTGTGTCCTTTTTTATTTTAAATTTTTTTATATCCGATTAAGTACTCGATATTGCCGTCTCCACCTTTTATAGGAGATTGAATTTCGCCAATAAATTTGGCAGTTGAAAAATTTTCGGATATAAAATTTTTAATTTTATCGAGAGCTTGAGTGCGAGTGGAATCGTCTCGGATAACACCTTTGTTTCTTCGCATAATTGCTGGATCGGTTTCAAATTGTGGTTTTACCAAGCACACAATTTCTCCGTTAATTTTCAGGCAATTCCAAAGTATATCAAATACTTTTTCGAGAGAAATAAATGAGAGGTCTGCACAGATAAAATCGAATGGCGGATGCTCGAGAAATTCTGGGGACACGTCTCGAATATCGGTCTTTTCAAAATTTTTCACACGCAAGTCGTCGAGAAGTTTTTTGTGGAGTTGCCCTATGCCCACATCTACGCAATATGCGAGCGTTGCACCACGCGACAACGCACAATCGGTGAATCCACCAGTTGACGCACCGGCGTCGAGAATATGTGCATTTGTTAAGTCGATATTGAACGCATCGAGGAACGCTTCTAATTTGAGGCCAGCCCGTGATACGAAACGTGTCGACGCACAGTTGTCGGCAATAGATATGTTGGCATCGTCAGGGAGCTTTCGTGATGGTTTGTCGATAAGTTTTCCATCGACAAAAACTTTACCTTCTTCGATTAGAGCTCGTGCCTTAGTCCGACTTTCGACAAGTCCACGCAAGAATAAAAGTTCGTCAGCACGGCTCATTTATTTTTTAGGTTTAAAGGTTACTTCTAAATATTGAGTAGGTTGTTTCGACTGGTCGGTGATTCTTTCGACAGCAGTTGCTCCTTCAGAAACGAGAGTATAAATCAACGCAATCAAGCCCGCAAGAAATGATAGTACTATTGCAACATTTATCGCAATTTGTATATCACGCATTTTATTATTTTTTTGCGAGCTTCTGTCGAAAGACGGCATCATACCTTTGTAGCCTTTCGAGTACGATTTTGATTTTTTTATAACTTTCTGTTCGTCGATAATCATCGCTGTAAATAATCGGAAAAATCTCAAATGTATCAAGCTAAAAGAGAGTTTGACAATTTTTGCTAATTCTTTAGCGTTTCATTGTAGGCAGAGGTGGTTTTTCTTCGTCTGCAAGATTGTAGTTTCACAAAAAATATGCACATAAAAATTGTAAAATTATTTGTATTGTCATTGGCAATGTTTGTTTGCGACTGTTTTGCAGAGTTGCGTATGCCAAGGATATTTTCAAATTCAATGATTCTTCAGCGTGAAGAAAAAGTCAATATATGGGGCTGGGCAGATGCAAACGCAAAAGTAGATGTAGAATTTGCAGGGCAAAAAGTATCTGCTATTGCCGACAAAAATGGTCGCTGGAAATTGTCGCTCAATCCGATGAAAGCCTCTACGCAAGGTCGTGAAATGCGTATTTTTGAAAACGGTGTACTCGGCAAGACTATTAAAAATATTCTCGTTGGCGAAGTTTGGATTGCAGGCGGACAAAGCAATATGGCTTTTGGCTTGACGGGCGTCAAAGACTCAAAAGAAATAATCGCAAATGCAAATAATTCATTGATTAGATATTTTGATCAGGGGTATCAGCCACCAATGAATAGTATAAATGGTCTTGGTAAAGATTCTCTCGATGATGTTCAAAAGGGATGTCGTTGGCTTGTGTGTTCGCCTACAAATGCTCAATATTCTTTTAAGGCAGTTCCATATATTTTTGCTCGTGAAGTCGCAAAAAAACTCAATGTGCCAGTAGCAATCATCTACACTGCAATCCCAGGTACAACAATGACTGCTTGGATTCCACGCAATGATTTTGAAAAAAATCCAGCTTTTGAAGTTCCCAAAAAAAATTTTGAAAGAAGATTGAAAGCTTACGATTACCAAAAGGAACTTGCAAAGTTTGAAGAGAAAGTGCGAACATATCCTGCGAGAGTCGCAAAAGCAAAAGCCGAAGGAAAAAAAATTCCGCCTGCATGGACCGTTGCAAAAGAAATGCGTCCGTGGAAAGATTCTCCCGACAAACGTACGTCGCCAGTTTTGCTTTATAACATCAGAATATATCCAATCAAAGATTTTACGGCACGTGGAATAATTTGGTATCAAGGTGAGTCGGATTCTCAATTTGTTGATGCATTCCAAACATATTTTAAAGGTTTTATCGAAGTATGGCGTAAAGAATTTAACAAGCCCGATATGCCGTTTTTGTTTGTCGAGTTGCCGTCGTATAGCGGTAAGACGTGGCATAAAATACGCCTCAAACAACAGGCTGTTGCCGATTCAACGAAGAATGTTTATATGGCGACAACAACCGATACGGGCGAAAAAAATGATATTCACCCAAATGATAAACTGCCTGTCGCCGAAAGACTCGCAAAACTCGCCTTGGCAAACGTCTACAAATTCAAAGATGTGCGTGCGAATGCACCAAAGCTTTCAAGCGTATCTTACAACGAGAATAGTGCGGTTGTTAAATTTAATACCGACGGACGACTCGCATTTAAAGGTAAGCCACGAGGATTTGAAATTTGTGTCGACGGCAACTGGATAACTCCGGCAACTGCCGAAATACAAGGCAAGAGTGTAGTGCTTGTCGCTCCAGAAAAATCCGCAAAAATTTCTGGTGTACGTTATTTATACACGCCCTGGGCGAAACCATTAGTATCGTTGTATGACGAAACAGGTTTACCAGCGTATTCATTTTTTAACAAAACTAAACGAGGAAAATAAATGAAATTATTGAAATTATGTTCCATTGCAGTGATTGTAGCATCTCCGCTCTTTGCTGAAATTAAGATGCCGAAAATCTTTTCGGATGATATGCTGTTGCAACGTGAAATGCCTGTAAAAATCTGGGGCAAAGCCGATGCTAACGCAAAGGTTGATGTCGAATTTGCATCGCAGAAAAAATCGACGAAAGCCGACGCAAATGGTAATTGGTCGCTTCGATTAGATAAGATGTCAGCAAACAAAAATCATCAACAAATGATAATTTTTGAGAATGGGAAGCTCGGCAAGATAATCAAAAATATTCTTGTCGGCGAAGTGTGGGTTGCAGGTGGACAAAGTAATATGGAGTGGCGTTTATTCCAATCCAGCGATGCGACAAAAGCAATGGCCCGTGCAAAATATCCGTTGATGCGTTATTTTCATCAGCCGATAAAAATGGGAAAAACACCACAATTTGATTCTCCCGAAAAATCGCACTGGATTGTCGCAGACGGCAAAAATATGGCGATGACAAGTGCTGTCGGTTTTTACTTTGCCGAAAAATTGATGAAAGATTTAGATGTGCCTGTCGCAATTTTGTATGCGTCGCGTGGTGCTACAAAAATGTCTTGTTGGCTCCCTCGAGAATATCACGCAAAGCATAAGCATTACAAAGAATACTTGGCAAATTTTGAAAAAGATGAAAACGGATATAATAAAGAAATTTATAAAAAACGCTTTGCAGATCACGCTCAATTATTGAAAGACGTACAGGCAAAGAAACGTCCACGTCCAAGTGATTGGTTCTACAAAATTCCACCGAACCCAACATCGCCATGGCACGATTTCAGAACGCCGTCGTACCTCTACAATGGGATGGTTGCACCAATAGCAGGCTACACCATTCGTGGTACAATTTGGTATCAAGGCGAAGCTGACACAATGGAAGATGAAGTAAATTTCTTTGCAGAAAAACTTTCTGTACTCGTCGATTCATGGCGTGATAAATTTGAAAACAAAGATATGGCATTCTTGTGGGTTCAACTCACTGGCTATTCAACAAAACGCGATTGGGCAACTGGTCGTTGGCAACAACTTAAAGCACGCGATATGATTAAAAATTCAGGGATAGCAAACATCATTGATTGTGGCGAAGAAAAAGAAATTCATCCACGCAACAAAACGACAGTCGGTTTGCGTCTTGCAGACTTGGCACTCAAAGATGTTTACGGCAAAGATGTGAATGCACATGCACCTGAATTTAAATCTATAAAATATGAAGGCGATACCGCAACAATCACTTTGGAAACCTACGGCAGACGTCTTGAAACAAAAGGCTATGCGAGAGGTTTTGAAGTTAAAGTAAATGGTGTTTGGATTAACGCAAATGCATCGCTTGAAAAGGGCAAACTTATTGTAAAATCGCCAGAATGTTCTGATATAACAGGCGTGCGTTATCTCTGGAAAAATTGGGCGACACCAGATGTATGGCTTTACAACGAAGACGGTTTGCCAGCATTCTCATTTATCAATTTAAAATAAAAATATTATGAGAAAAAATTTAATAGTAGCGTTTTTAATTGCAGTATCATCGCTTTCGTTCGCTGATATTTGGACTCCTGCAATCTATTCTGATAATATGCTTTTGCAACGCAACGCTCGAGTGAAAATTAGAGGCACAGCATCGGCAAATGCAAAAGTAGATGTCGAATTTGCAGGGCAGAAAAAATCGACGAAAGCCGACGCAAATGGTAATTGGTCGCTCCGTTTAGATAAGATGCCCGCAAATAAAAATCATCAACAAATGATAATTTTTGAGAATGGGAAGCTCGGCAAGATAATCAAAAATGTTCTCGTCGGCGAAGTGTGGGTTGCAGGTGGACAAAGTAATATGGAGTGGCCAGTGCGTCGAACATCAGATGCTAAAGAAGCTATCGCCCGAGCAAAATACCCAAACTTGCGATATTTTGGTCAGCATGGGTACGACACAAAAAAAGGTCATATCAAGCAAGAAGAATCGACAAACGGACATTGGCTTGTTGCAAACAATGACGTCGGCGGTTGGAGTGCTGCAGGTTTCTACTTTGCCGAAAAATTGATGAAAGATTTAGATGTGCCAGTCGGTATTGTCTATGCGTCGCGTGGTGCAACGTCGATGATTGCATGGCTCCCCGATGAACGACTCGGTTTGCAAGAATACACAAAAAATCGTAAGGCACAATTTTTGAAGGAGCTTGCAAAATACGACTACAAAGCGAAATTGGCAAAGCATAACAAAAAAATGGCAGATGCAAAAGTTGAAGACGCAAAGCGTAAAGCCGAAGGTAAACCGAAAGCTCAACGCCCTTGGGATTTCCATTTGCCACCATTGCCAAATACACCATGGTCGATTGGTACAACACCAAGTTTTATGTACAACTTGATGGTTCATCCAGTTCGTGGGTACACAGTTCGTGGAACGATATGGTATCAAGGCGAGGGCGACTCGGGCGGTAAATCTCGTGAAAATTTTGAAATACAAATGAAACAGGTTGTCGATGCATGGCGTGATGCTTTTGAAAATAAAAATATGTATTTTTATTGGGCACAGTTGCCAGCGTTCCGCAGCGATTGGGCGGGAGTGCGTTGGCGTCAACTTAACGCTCGCAATTCAATCGAAAAATCGGGCGTGATAAATATTACCGAGCTTGGCGAGATTAACGAAATTCATCCACAATTCAAAACTGAAGTTGGTTTGCGGTTTGAAGGTTTGGCGATGCGTGAAGTTTATAATCGCAAAGATGTACACCCTTACTCACCTGAATTTAAATCGGCAAAATACGATGGCGACACAGCAGTGGTTGAATTTAACACATTTGGTAGAACTCTCGAAATGCGTGGTGCTCCACGAGGTTTTGAAGTTAAGGCAAATGGTAAATGGATAAAAGCAAATGCGGTATTGTCGGGGAAAAATGTAATAGCAAAATCTCCAAAAGGCGAAAAAGTCGAAGGTGTGCGTTATCTTTGGAAAGCTTGGACAAAGCCAGATGTTTGCTTGTACAACCAAGACGGATTGCCAGCGTTCTCATTCATAAACGAAAAATAAAATGAAAAAAATAACACTGATATCTTTGTCGCTCGCATTTTCCATTGCGAGTTTTGCAGAAATCAAAATGCCGAAAATTTTTTCGGATAATATGCTTTTGCAACGCCACGCATATGTGAAAATATGGGGCAAAGCAGACGCAAATGCAAAAGTAGATGTCGAGTTTGCTGGACAGCAGAAATCGGCAAAAGCCGACGCAAAAGGGAATTGGTCGCTCCGTTTAGATAAAATGCCAGCGAATAAAAATCCTCAAGAAATGAAAATTTCTGAAAACGGGAAACTCGGCAAGACAATCAAAAATATTCTCGTTGGCGAAGTGTGGGTTGCGGGTGGACAAAGCAATATGAATTGGGGTATTTATAACACTGATGGCTATAAAGATTTTGCCAAACGTGCAAATTATCCAGCAATTCGTTATTTCAGGCAGAATACGTGTACATTAACCAAGCAACCAAGTTTTGATTGTCCGAAATATGCGATGTGGTATGATATAACCAACGCAAAGACAGCTGCAGGATTCAGTGCAGTCGGAATGTATTTTGCTGAAAAACTACACTTAGATTTAGATGTTCCTGTGGGAATTATTCACACTGCTTTAGGTGCATCAAAAATGATTTGTTGGCTTTCTGAAGAAAAAATGGAGTCTTTGCCATATCTGAAAAAAGAGTGGGAAAAATTCAAGTCGGATATGGAAAAATATGATTATTCAAAGGCGCATGCCAAGTGGAAAAAGGATGTAGCAGATTGGAAAGAAAGAGAAAGGTTAGCTAAAGAACAAAAAAAAGAATTTAAAGAAAAGTGTCCATTTGAACCCCATGAACTTTCATGTCTTAATTTGAAGTATCAAACGCCAGTATATCTTTACAATGGCGTTGTTGCACCAATTGCAAGTTATACTTGTCGTGGTGTTATATGGTATCAAGGCGAATCTGATTCTCACGGTGGAACACTTGATAACTTCCAACAACAATACGATTTGCTTGTTCAAACATGGCGTGAAAAATTTGAGAATCCAAATTTATATTTTATCCATTCTCAATTAACCTCGATTGGTGAAGCAAGCACATGGGCATTGATTCGATGGAAGCAATTTCTTTCATCGAAAAGTTTAAAAAATGTTTCTGTTGTAAACATTATTGACCTTGGACAAAAAGATGATGTACATCCTCGCGATAAGGATATTGTTGGTGCGCGTTTTGCAAATCTCGCACTTGAGAAAGTCTACAATAAAAAGGTGAATGCACGTGCACCTGAATTAAAAAGAGTATTGTACAATGGCGATACTGTGAAAATCGAATTCAATACGTTTGGTCGTACTCTCGAGATGCGTGGCGAACCTCGTGCTTTTGAAGTAAAATCAAATGGTAAATGGAGCAACGCAAAGGCAGTTTTTTCAAACCAATGCGTATTTGTAAAATCTCTCAATGGCGAAAAAGTTGAAGGCGTACGCTATCTTTGGAAGGCGTGGGCAAAGCCAGATGTATGCCTATACAATCAAGACGGCTTGCCAGCGTTCTCATTTATAAACGAAAAATAATATGAAAAAAATTACACTGTTATTTTTGTCGCTCGCATTTTCCATTGCGAGTTTTGCAGAAATCAAAATGCCGAAAATTTTTTCGGATAATATGCTTTTGCAACGCCACGCATATGTGAAAATATGGGGCAAAGCAGACGCAAATGCAAAAGTAGATGTCGAGTTTGCTGGACAGCAGAAATCGGCAAAAGCCGACGCAAAAGGGAATTGGTCGCTCCGTTTAGATAAAATGCCAGCGAATAAAAATCCTCAAGAAATGAAAATTTCTGAAAACGGGAAACTCGGCAAGACAATCAAAAATATTCTCGTTGGCGAAGTGTGGGTTGCGGGTGGACAAAGCAATATGCAGTGGTCGATTTATCATACAAACGAATACAAAAATTTTCTTGCGCGTAAAAATCGTTTGTCGATTCGCTATTTCAACCAAAATACGAAATCGTTGTCTTTAACACCTGCTTGGGATTGTCCAGAAGATGCAAAGTGGACAGATATTGCGTCGGCTGAAAAAGTAGGTTGGTTTAGTGCTACTGGATTATATTTTGCTGAAAAATTATCTCTTGAATTAGATGTTCCAGTCGCAATAGTTTTCACAGCGTTGGGGGCATCTAAAATGATATGTTGGCTTCCAGAAGAAAAAATGGAAAGTTTGCCATATCTCAAAAGTGAATGGGAAAAATTCAAAACAGATATGGCAACATACGACTATCAAAAAGCCTATTCAAAGTGGAAAGAAGATGTCGCCCAATGGGAAAAAGACGCACAGCTTGCAAAGAAACAAAAGAAACCCTTTAATACAAAAAAACCTTTTGAACCACACAAACACTCGTGCTTAAAATTGATGAATCAAACGCCAGTGTATTTGTACAATGCGTTGATTGCACCGATTGCAAATTATACTTTGCGTGGCGTAATTTGGTATCAGGGCGAGTCTGACTCCTACGGCGGAACGCTCGATAATTTCCAGTATCAATTCGACTTGATTGTCAAAACGTGGCGAGAAAAATTTGGGAATCCAAGTTTGCATTTTGTTTACTCTCAGTTGACGTCCTTTGGAACTGGCGGTAGTTGGGGCTTGACTCGTTGGAAACAATATCTTTCTTCCAAGAGTTTGAAAAATGCGAGCGTTGTGAATATCATCGACCTCGGGCAAGCAGACGATGTTCACTCACGAGACAAAGATTTAGTTGGCGAGCGTTTCGCAAAAGTTGCACTCGAAAAAGTTTATAACAAAAAAGTGAATGGACTTTGTCCCGAATTAAAAAGCGTTGTCTACAACAACGATACTGCAACAATCAAATTTAACACTTACGGACGTGGAATCATCGGCAAGGGAGAACCTCGTGGTTTTGAAATTCGGACAAACGGAAAGTGGCAAAAAGCAACAGCGAGTTTGTCGGGCGAACGTGTGATTGTGAAATCTCCGAATGCTGAAAAAATCGAAGCCGTACGTTATCTTTGGAAGAATTGGGCAAAGCCTGATGTCTGGCTTTTCAACAAAGATGGTTTGCCAGTCTTCTCTTTTACAGACCCTGAAAATCTTGCATCTTTAAGATAAAATGAAAAAGAAAATATACCTAACAATTATGTTTGTTGCGTTGATGTCTTTTATATCTGACGCAAAAATTAAAATGCCGAGTATCTTCGGCGACAATATGCTTTTGCAACGCAATAGCAATGTGAAAATCTGGGGCAAGGCAGATGCTAACGCAAAAGTTGATGTCGAATTTGCGTCGCAGAAAAAATCGACGCAAGCCGACGCAAACGGAAACTGGTCGCTCCGTTTAGACAAGATGCCCGCAAATAAAAATCCGCAGGAAATGAAAATTTCTGAGAATGGGAAACTCGGCAAGACAATCAAAGATATTCTCGTCGGCGAAGTGTGGATTGCAGGCGGACAAAGCAATATGCAGTGGAGACTCGCAAAATCAACTAATGGGGCGAAGTATGTTGCACAGGCAAATAATCCACTTATCCGCTATTACAATCAAAATACTCGTGCACTTTCTAAAACTCCAGCGTTCGACACAACGAATGGCAAATGGACAAAACCATCGCCAAAGGTTGCGGGGAATTATAGTGCAGTCGGCTATCTCTTTGCTAAAAAACTTCAAAAAGATTTAGATGTTCCAGTGGGCATAATTTTCACAGCTCTCGGTGGCTCGAAAATGATTGCGTGGATTCCTGAAGAAAATCTTGAAAGACTCGATTACACAAAAAGTGTCCTCGAAGGATTCAAGAAAAAGAATGCGACATACTCTTACGAAGACGCATTGAAAAAATGGGAAAAAGATTTTAACGATTGGAAAAAAGAAAGAGATTCTCTCAAAGCGCAGAATAAAAAAATAAAAACTAAACTTCCGGAAAAACCAAATGAGTTAACTTCCATACGCGTCACATTTACGCCGTCATGGCTTTATAATGGTATCGTTGCTCCATTGGTGAATTACAGCGTTCGTGGTGTGATATGGTATCAGGGCGAAGCCGATTCGGGCGGATTGTTCCCGACAGAAATTGCGTCGCCATTAGGTTATTCTTTGCAACATTTTTCAAAGCAAATGGAATTGTTGATTCAATCGTGGCGTGAAAAATTTGATAATCCAAATATGCCTTTTATACAAGCTCAGTTGGCGTCGTATATGAAGCAATATGACCGCGATTGGGGGAGAGCTCGCTGGGAACAATATCAAACAACAAAACGTGTTCCATATTGTTATATGGCTAACCTAATCGACTGTGGTGAAGAAAAAGATATTCATCCAAAAGACAAAACTACTGTCGCAAATAGAATGTGTAATATCGCACTTTGCGAAGTGTACGGCAAAAAAGATATACGTCCGTACGGACCAGAAATGTCGTCTGTTCAATACGACAAAGATTCTGCGTTAGTTTCGTTCAACACATTTGGCAAAAAGCTTATCGGCAAGGGAGAGCCTCAAGGATTTGTCGTAAGAGTTGGCAAGAAATGGACTCCAGCAAAAGCCGAATTTATGGGCAATAAAGTGAAAGTATCGTCGCTAAACGGCAAAGAAATTTCAGGCGTACGTTATCTTTGGAAGGATTGGGCTCGTCCAAATGTTTGGCTTTTTAGCGAAGACGGTTTGCCTGCAGTCTCATTTACAAACGAAAAAAATAACTAATAAAAAATATGAAAAAGAAAATATCATTGATGATTATATTTGCGTCGATATTCAGTTCGATGTCGTACGCAGAAATTAAAATGCCGAGTATCTTTGGCGACAATATGCTTTTGCAACGCGATATGGCTGTGAAAATCTGGGGCAAGGCAGACGCTAACGCAAAAGTTGATGTAGCATTTGCAGGACAGAAAAAATCGACGCAAGCCGACGCAAATGGAAACTGGTCGCTCAAGTTAAATAAGATGCCCGCAAATAAAAATCATCAACAAATGATGATTTATGAGAACGGAAAACTCGGTAAGACAATCAAAGATATTCTTGTCGGCGAAGTGTGGATTGCAGGTGGACAAAGTAATATGGGGTGGACACTCGCAAATGCAACTAATGGTGCAAAGTATGTCGCACAAGCAAACAATCCACTTATCCGTTATTACAGCCAATATACTCGTAGTCTTTCAAAGACTCCAGCGTTTGATACAACAAAAGGCAAATGGACAAAACCATCTCCAAAAGTCGCAGGCGGATATAGTGCCGTTGGATATCTCTTTGCTGAAAAACTTCAAAAAGATTTAGATGTTCCAGTAGGCATAGTATTCACTGCTCTCGGTGGATCGAGAATGGTTGCTTGGATTCCTGAAGACAAAATTAACGATCTCGAGTTCACAAAAAATCTTTACAAAAACTTCCTTCAAAAAAATGCAAACTACGATATCAATAAAGCTCGTGCAAATTGGAAAATCGCAAAGAAAAAATGGGATGAAAAAGCAAAGCTTCTAAAGGCTAAAAATAAAAAAGTTCCACGTGCACCTAAAGCTCCGAATCCAGTTAGTTATATGTCTGTACAAGCAACGCCTGTATATTTGTACAATGCAGTTGTAGCTCCCTTGGTTGGACTCTCTGCTCGTGGTGTAGTGTGGTACCAAGGCGAATCTGACGCAAACCCGAATTCTCTAAAATTCTTTGGCGAACAATTTGAGCTTATCGTAAAATCGTGGCGTGAAAAATTTGAAAATCCAGATTTGGCGTTTATCCAAGTTCAACTCGCACAATACACATCTACTCCCAAAAACGATTGGCCATTGACCCGCTGGAAACAATATCTCGCCACAAAGTCGATTTCAAAATGTTATATGGCAAATATCATCGATTGTGGCGAAGAAAAAGATATTCACCCAAAAGACAAAACTACTGTCGCAAACAGAATGGAAAATATCGCTCTCTACGAAATCTATGGTCAGAAAAATATCCGCCCATACGGACCTATTATGAATTCTGTAAAATATAGTGCCGATTCAGCCGAAATTTCTTTCAACCTATTTGGTCAAAAACTAATTGGTAAAGGCGAACCTCGCGGTTTCGATGTTAAAGTAAATGGCGAATGGAAACCTGCTAAGGCAGAACTTGTCGGTAAAAAAGTAAAAGTTGTTGCCGAAAAATCAAATGGTAAAATCGAAGGAGTAAGATACCTTTGGAAAAATTGGTGTATGGATGATGTTTGGCTCTTCAACCAAAATCAACTACCAGCTTTATCTTTTATCCACCAAAAATAGTTTTAAAGGCGTGAAAGCACGCCTGATGCTCCGTTTCGATATGAAGCCCGACTGCTCGCGTACGTCAGTACGCCACGCACCCGTTCTTCATATCGAATACTCGCCTGAGGCGCACTTTGACGCCTTTTATATGACGGGCACCGGCGGACATTGCTGACGCAATCGTCCTTTGAAACGGGTTGCACAATTATACAGAAAACTCTCCAAGGCGTTGGAGAGTTTTCGTTTTAGTATTATAATGAGGGGAAATGGGGATGATTTTTGGGAAAAGAAAAATCTTTTCAGAAGATAGTAAATTTGTAATTTTTTATTTTGATGAAAAAAAAGTGAAAATTTTTGTTGCAATTAATTTAGATGCAAGTAAAGTGTATCTCTTTTTATTCAATGACTTTGTGTCGAATTGTAAAATTTGACGCTTGAGTTTGCATAAGAATTTACACATAAATATACGAAAATGAAACAGATAAATCTCAACACAACCACAAGAACCGACGTTGGCGGAAATTCTGCAAAACGTTATCGCAAAAACGGTCAGATTCCGGCTGTGATTTACGGCGAAAGCGGCGAAAAGAATCTGCTCATCGATGAAAAAGAGCTCACAGTTGCACTTAAGCAGATTGTTGGCAAGGCAGTTCTCATTGAAATGGCATTCTCAGACGGAACAGAATCACGTTATGCAATGCTCAAAGACGTAGAACGCAATCCAGTTTCGGATAAGGTATTGCACGTTGATTTCATTGAAGTTGTTCGCGGTAAGCCTATGTTGGCTACACTCCCTGTTCACTTCAGTGGCGAATCAGTTGGCGTTAAGAACGAAAATGGTGTTATCGAAATTCACCAAGACGAAGTTCGCATCAAGTGCCGTCCTCGCGACTTGCCTGAAGCTATCGTTGTCGATCTTTCTGACTTGCACGTTGACCAAGCAATCCGCGTTAAAGACGTTGTTGCTCCAGAAGGCGTAGAATTTGTTTCAAATGCTGACGAACTTCTCGTAACATGCAATGCTCTCGAAGGTGCTGAAGAAGAAGCTCCAGCAGAAGAAGCAAAGTAATTTTGATTTCTTTGCATACTAATTAGTGTGCAAAGAGTTGTTCTTTAAAAATGTCATTAAAAATCGCAATCGGACTTTGCAATACAGGTGTGGATTACATTGGTACACGCCATAACGCAGGTTTTATAGCACTAAATGAAATAGCGTTAAGTTGTGGTGCAAGTTTTGTATATTCAAAATATTGTTCTGCATACATTGCAAAGTTAAAGGTTGGGGCGAATCCGTTGCTGTTAGCGTATGCTGATGGTTATATGAATCTGAGTGGGTCGGCAATTGTGAAGATTTTAAAATATCACAATTTGGATATATCCGAAACTGCCGTTTTGTATGACGATATCAATTTAGATGTTGGGCGGATGAAACTTTCGCTTGGCGGATCTGCTGGCGGACATAATGGGGTTGCCGATATTATGCAGAAATGCGGGAACTCTTTTATGAGAATAAGGCTCGGTATCGGAGCAAAGCCCGACAAGCGTATGGATTTGGCTGATTATGTATTAGGCAAATTTTCTGAAAGCGATTTATCGGCGATAAAGTCGCTCGACGTGAAGGGAGTGCTTGCACTTTCAGTGTCGAGGGGTTTTGAGTCGGCTCAGAATATATATAATAGACGCGACAGCTAAATGATATTTTTATAAAAAAATTTAACAAAGACAGAAGAATATGAATAACAAAAAGTACAAAGCAACGTTTATCCTCGACACAAGAGGTTATAACGATCCTGTTGAAACACTCATTGAAAAAGTCAAGGGTGTAATCGAATCCGCAAACTGCAAAGTTCTTTCGGTCGAAAACCTCGGACAGAAGACATTTGCCCGTACAACAGACCGTGCATTCCCTGCAGGTATCTATGTAGAATACAGCTTTGAAGGTCCTTCAACAGCAAATTCTGTAATCAAGGAAAAGCTCCGTCTCGACAAAACCGTAAATCGCGTTTTGGTTCAAGCGGAATAATAGTTTTTTAGAAAGACGGAGAAAAATATGTCGTCGTTCAACAAAGTAATCTTGATGGGTAATCTCACTCGTGATCCAGAGTTGAGACAAACTCAGAGCGGCACAAGCGTTTGTCGATTTTCGATAGCGGTAAATCGTTCGTACAACTCACAAGACGGATCTTTGCGCGACGAAACATGCTTTGTGGAAATTGATTGCTTTGGCAAATCTGCCGAAAATGTTGCAAGATATTTCAGCAAAGGTAAGCCGATTCTTGTAGAAGGTCGTTTGCGTCAAGACTCATGGGAAGACAAGCAAACAGGTCAAAAGCGTACAAAGTTGATGGTAGTTCTCGAACGTTTTGAATTTGTTGGTAGTCGTGATTCTAATGGCGGGTTCGCTGGTGGAAATTCTGGCGGGTACGATTCAGAATATTCGGCACCACAACCAAGAGGTGGGGTCCGTCAACAATCGCGTCCACGAAATGACGACATTGAAGACGACGACGTACCATTCTAAAATCAATCTAAGAGACAATAACATTTAAATCAAAACAACAATATTATGGCAACAAGCAAAGTATTATTGGTAAAGCCCGTTGAAAATCTCGGCGGAGAAGGCGAACAAGTAGTAGTCAAGGCTGGTTATGCACGCAATTTTCTTTTCCCACAGAAAGTTGCAATGCCTGTAAACAAGGCTAACAAGAAGCAAATTGAAGCACTCATCAAGGCACGTGAGCTTCGTGAAGCAAAAGAACTTGAAAATGCACAAGCACTTTCAAAGGCTCTCGAAGGTATGTCGATTGCATTTGCAGTTAAGACAGGCGAAGGTGGCAAGATGTTTGGTTCAATCACAGTTGCAGACCTCGTAGCAAAGATTGCTGAAGGCGGTATTGAACTTCCAAAGAAGGCAGTTCAGTTGGCAGCACCTGTTAAGGAACTTGGCAAACATACTGCACAAATCAAGCTTCACAAAGACGTTAAGGTTGAATTTGCTTTTGAAGTCGTATCGGAAAATCCGATTGAAGACTAAAAGCAAGCAAGGCGACACAGTCGCTAAAGTTGCATAAGCTTTTATAGTGTGAACTCGGTACAGCGTTGTTGTGCCGAGTTTTGCAGTCAATAAAGGTGATTGATTTTGTCATACTTTTGGCAAAATTTTACACTATAAATCTTGCAGAAAAATTTATAATATACATAGTCTTATATCGTCGCGAATTTGAAATATTGTATGAGTTTTAATATCGATAATATTTCAAAGGAAAGAGAGAAAAATGGCTGAAAGAATTTCAGGAAAAGAAGAGAAAGCACCACGCAAAACGAAAACTTCGGCGAGCGAAGGTAAGGTTGAGGGGCGTATACTTCCGCACAATTTTGATGCGGAGGAAGGTGTTTTGGCAAGTATTCTCATCGACGGTACAAACGAAGTTATAAATGCGTGTATTGCAGAAAAAATACGTGAAGACTATTTTTTCAAGCCTCAACATCGTCTTATTTATAGTGCGGCACTTGCATTGTTTAATGATGGTATCCCGATTGACGAAATTGTGCTTGCCGAATATTTGAATAAGCGAGGCAAGCTAAAACAAGCAGGTGATATCACTGCGATAAATGAAATCGCCCAACGCATTGAAACGTGGACACATTATCGCCACTGGGTAGAAATTGTCCGTGAAAAATATTTTATGCGAGAAATTATCAAGACTTGTTCTGATACAATCGCAAAGGCAGAATCGAATAATGGGGATATTGATTCATTTATCGAAAGCGTCGAAGAACGGATTTTAGGGATAAGCCAAGACAGAGTTGGTGATTCAGTAAAAAAAGCCAGCGAGCAGGTCGACGGAGCATTGTCATTGATAGATAAAATGATAATGAGTAAGGGCGAGCTTATGGGCGTGCCAACAGGTTTTAAGTCGCTCGATAAAATGATGCGAGGCTTGCACGAGAATGAAATGATTGTTATTGCGGGTCGCCCAGGTACAGGTAAGACATCAATCGCATTGAACATCGCAGAGTCGGCTTTGTTTGGTAAGACACAAGTGCCAACGTTGATTTTCTCTTTGGAAATGTTGGGCGAGCAACTTTATCAACGTATGATTGCATCGCGTGCGAGGGTCGACCAACATAAATTGTCGTCGGGGCGTATCACAAATGAGGAGTTGCAAAACATAAATATGGTTGCATCTGAATTGAAAGGAGCTCCACTTTGGATTGACGACACGGCAGGACTTTCTATTCTCGAAGTTCGTGCAAAGGCGAGAAGGTTAAATCAACAGCTCGACGGCAAACTCGGTTTAGTTATTGTCGACTACTTGCAGTTGTTGCGAGGTTCAGATCCATCAAAGCCACGTGAACAAGAAGTCGCAGAAATTTCTCGTGGTATGAAAGCGATGTCAAAAGAGCTTCGTGCACCGGTTATCGTGTTGGCACAGCTCAATCGTGAATCCGAAAAAGGCGAGTACCGCCCACCACGTGCGAGCGACTTGCGTGAATCGGGTTCAATCGAACAAGACGCCGACGCAATTTTACTCTTGAGTAGAGAGAGAAAATCTGCCACAACAGAAGATGACAATTCAAATCAGAATTGGCTGATTAGAGTTGACTTGGCAAAACAAAGAAATGGTCCGACAGGTCCTGTAAAACTCCTGTTTAACCGCAGTTATACACGCTACGAAAATTACATCGATATCGATGATTCACAACTTTAAAAATAAAATAATCCGAGCGACAAAATCGGTGGCAAAAGTGCTTTCCGATTTTGCGAAATTGTCGGCAATAATATTGTCTTTAATCGCCTTTGGTGCGACCTCTTACGCACAGTTGGCAGGCAAAAAAGTCGATGAGCAATCGCTGATAATCAATCGCATCAATTACAAAATCGAAGGTCCCAAGAGCATCTCTGAAGACGCAATTACAGCACACGTCAGACTTCGCAAAGGGATGAAGTTCGACCAAAAATCGCTCGACCAATCGATTCGTTCACTTTACCAAACAGGTCTTTACGATGTTATCGATGCAACAAGAAGTATGGCGTCGAACGGACAAATGGATATCGATTTTCTCATCGTTCCAAAATATCGCATTAGTCAAATTGTCTTCAAGGGTAATAAAGAATTTTCGGCACGTCGAATCCAAGAAGAAATAACATCGTACGCTGGCTCTACTTTGAGCGAAGTGCAAGTAAAACGCGACGCAGATAAGATTAAAGAATTTTATCAGAAAAAAGGATACTCGCTCGCAAAAGTGAATTTTTCAATAGAGCGAAACGATGAACTCGGTAAGGGTGCAGTGATTTTTGAAATCGAAGAAGGCGGAGATATTAAGATTCAAAATATCCGTTTTACAGGCGATCCATCAGCAGAAAAACAATACGGCTTTTGGGGTAGACTCGGCAAAAAGATGTTCGCAAAAGAAGATCCAGCCGAAATAAATTCAATAAAACTTTTGAGAGAAATGAAAACTGATACTTGGATTCCTGTCATTTCTCACTTGACCGATAACGGAAGATTTAAAGACGAAGAATTCCAAGCAGACATCGAAACGCTCCGAAAATTCTATCGCAACCATGGTTATCTTGATGTTGAAATCGACGAAACAAAAGTAAAGTTCGAGTTCCCCGATGAAGATAACACTGGCGATATGGATATCGTTATCAACGTTGTGCCAAACCGTCAATATAAAGTCGGTAAAGTTTCGTTCAAGGGCAACACTCTTTTTAGCGACGAAAAACTTATGCCGTTCGTCGAGTATTTTGATATGACAACAGGCAACGTGTTCTCGCCGGCAAAAGTAGAAGAAATGATTGATAAAATCAGAATCTACTATGGCGAATACGGATATATTGATACAATCGTGCGCGCACTTCGCAAACCAAATGTCGAAACAGGCGATATCGATTTGGTTATCGATATAATCGAAAGTAAAAAATTCTATCTCGAATCAATCAATATACAAGGCAACACAAAAACAAAGAGCGAAGTAATTATCCGTGAACTCGCACTTGCCCCAGGCGATGTGTTCGACCTTGCGAGAATGAAATCGTCGGAAAACCGTCTCAAAGAAACAAGATTTTTTGACGAAGTTACACTTTCGCCAGAAGCTACAAATATCCCAAATAGACGCAATTTGAGAGTTGTCGTCAAAGAAGGAAGAACAGGTAATTTGACCTTTGGTGCAGGTTTCAGTACTGTGGAAAGTTTGGTAGCAACTGTCGAACTTACACAAAGTAATTTTGACTACAAAAATTATAAAGATTATTTCCAAGGTGCTGGACAAAAATTCCGTATCCGTGCGTCGATTGGTTTGGAAAGTAATCAAGTTATCGTCAGCTTTGAAGAACCATGGGTGTTCAACCGCAACCTCGCATATGGTATCGACTTGTACAGAACAGACACTGGCTATTATTCCGACTATTACTCGGAAATGCGTTTGGGCGTAAATAATTATTTGAGAAAACGTGTCTATGAGCTTATCGAAGCTCGCTTGGCTTATAAGCTTGAACTCGTCGATATTTACGATGTCGACCAAAAGTTGATTGATAACCAAGTTATGATTCCTTCTCGTGGCGACGTCGGCGAACGTACGCTTTCAATGGTCAGCCTCTCATTCCTCCGTGATACACGCGATAGCTTGTTGATTCCAACAGAAGGTACACGTTTCGAGATTATCCAAGACATCGCAGGTGGACCATTTATGGGCGATACAAACTTCTATCGTGTAGAAGCTCGTGCAGGTTGGTGGATTCCTACATTTGAAACAGGTACACAAGTGTTGTCATTTGTCGGCAGAACAGGTACTGTTATGGGGTATGGTGGCAAAGAAGTGCCATACTTTGAACGCTACTTCCTCGGTGGTGGCTACAATATGCGTGGTTTCAAATATCGTAAGGTTGGACCAATCGACCCAGATACAGAGGAACCATTTGGTGGCAATACATTCGCATTCCTTTCTATCGAGTACTCGATTGAATTGTTTAATCCAGTTCGCTTTGCGACATTCTATGATATCGGTTATATCAACTCGGGCGACTGGGATTGGAAACCGTCAGATTATAATTCCGACTTCGGTTTTGGTTTGCGTGTATTACTTATGGGTGCACCGATGCGTATAGACCTCGGTTTCCCGCTTAAAACAGGCGATTATAACGACGACGGTATGCAGTTCAACTTCTCGTTCGGTACAGTATTCTAATTTATAAAAAAATTTGGAACTTTATTGAAAAAAATTTTACTAATAATACTAACAATAAAAAAATAAAAATATGAAAAAAATAGCAGCACTCATTGCAGGTCTCGCAACTTGCGCAATCCTTAACGCAGCACCTTCGATTTTCTATGTCGATATGGCAAAAGCTTATAGCCAATACTATAAGGCAAAAGCAGCGGCAGAACAAATCCAAGCGTCTATCGATACAACAAAAGCTGAAATCGCAAAGATGGACAAAAACCGTCAAGCTCTCATCAAGGATATTCAAGCAGTTCAAGAAAAGTTGAAGAATCCAGCACTCACAGAAGATGCGAAGAAGAAGCTCGCAGAAGAAGCTCAACCAAAGATTGCAGAAATCCAACAAATCGAAGCAAATATGCGTAACATTAGCCAACAAGCTAATGAAAGACTCCAACAAAACGCAAATAACATTCGCAAAGTTCATATGCAAGAAATTGCAGAAATCGTGAAGAAGCTCGCTTCAGATAAGAAGGCAGACTTCATTCTCGAAAAGAACGCTTGCCACTTTGCAGATCCAAAAGCAGATCTCACTGACGAGCTCATCAAGCGTATCAACGCATCAGCTCCAGCTGGCAAATAATTTGCCACACGAACATCGGCGAGCGATTGGCAAAGACAATATCGTTCGCTGATTGCAGGATAACGAACTTTAATGAAAACTCTCCAAAACATTGGAGAGTTTTTTTGTTTGACGGACCTCTGCGAGCGATTAGCATGAGGGAATGAGAGATAAGGGAATCTCAGCTGACTCCATAACAGAATAAAGTAATGATAAAATTTATAGGTGGATTAAGATGGGGCAATGCCTTTTGGAGCAACAAAGGTAGCTATGGTAATGCTACAATACCATTTGCAACTTTAGAAATAACAAACGAGCATTGTATTATAACTAGAACGTTTTTCGGATTAAAACTTGCTATGTATAGATTGTCTTGGTCTGACATTGAGTATGTAACCATACAGTCCTTTTTATTTAATAAGGGAATTTTATTTGTGCATAAAAACAAAAATGTTCCACAATTTTTATTATTTTGGACTTTTAAACCGCAAAAAATATGTAGTGTGTTAGAAAACATGGGTATAAAAGTACGTCTACAAAGCAACAAATAAATGTATAAGCAAATATTATGCATATGTACTTTCGTTCTTGGTTTGGCTAATCTTCTTTTAGCCCAAACAACAGATAACTATAGCAGTAAATATTTTATAGAAGTAAATGAACTAGAGAACCAATCAATTCCATATATCCTTACGGAGTGCTCATGGTCCAACCCTCAAAATACCAATAAAGCGTTGATTGTGCTTCCTCATAAGCAGCTTAAAAACGTTGATTTTATTAATTGTGGGGATAAAGAGAAATTTGTTGCTCATTTATCTACGTTAATATCATTAGGTAAAAATATCGGACGTGATGTAATTTCTGGTATACATGTAATTCCTGATTCCAGACCTGGATTACCACATGTATATATTAGAATAATTATTTTTAATGGCAAAGAAAAGCTTGTATTAAATTTATATGAAGTACATTACATATGGAACCAACGGCATACGGAGACAAATAATAAAGAAATAAATAAGATAAACAAATTTTTGAGAGAATATATTGATATTTTAGAGACTTATAAAGCAATGAAAGCATTGGATTGCTTTTCCCCAAGATTGGACTACCCTTAACATCATATGATCCGAATGGAAAATATGTTACATATGAATAAATATATGAAAAATTACATCATATCTTTTTTGTCGTTATTTTTTATAGCTACAATAGCGTCTGCTCTAGAATACGATGAGATGTTACAGGTTTATAGAGAATCAAAGTTTAATATTCTGTCGAATAAGATTTCGTTGTTGGAAATTGAAGCGTTTGAAGGTTCTCCTGAATCGGCTTATAAGTTAGGACGTTATTATCAATATTGCCTTGCATCTCCAAAGGATAAAAAAATTGCGGGCGTATTCTATTACATTGCAAGATGTTTTCAACATGCCCCAGCTTACACAAAGCTTTCAGATATACTTAATAAATCCTTTGAAGATTTTAAACAAGGAAACGAATTTAAAATATTTAATACATTTTCACAACCCGAACTCGATGCATTAAAAAATCGCACTGATGTGTTATCCAATTTTATTCTTTTTAACTATTACCGAAATATAAGAGAAGATGTATTGGCTCAGAAGTACAAATTACTTTTGAAAGGTAAGGTGAGCCCTCGTCTGTTACGTCCTTTTGAGTATATAGATAAAAATTATCCAATAGGATTTTCTTCAAAACCACCTATATGGCTTGATGAGATTCCAATATATGTAAATTTTGCATTTAAAGGCGATGAAAAATCAGCCTTGCTGTTGATGGTATATTATAGATATGAAGATCCTGATAAAGTTTATCAGCCTTACATGAGAGATCTTTGGATTTATATATCAGCTTTATTAGGGAATGAAGATGCAAAAAAACTAATGAAAACTTATTGTGTAAATTCTACTGATTTATTCGTGGATATCATAAAAAAGAATATTCGATTAATAGACGGATTTGAAAAATATTTCGTATTACTCAACTACAGTAGAACAATAAATGATAAGAAAAAAGAGCAAAAATATTTAAGATTGTTACAAGAACTAAAAGTTGACGAACGTCTTCTACGCAGATACTAAAGTTACAAGAAGATTCCGAACAAAAAGAATAGAAAGGCATGTGGAAATGAATATGATTATACTTTTTTCAATATATGCATATGTTTTAGCGATGTTTTCTAAAATTATGCGTAAAAATATTAGCATATTGATTTGTAACTTAATTGCGACATTAATTACATTATTAGAAATTGCATGTAATTTTCATGGTTCATATGCATGTAATTTTCATGGTTCATATTTGTCCTCAGACAGTTTGATACAAATAATGCATATAATTATATATGTATTAATTTTTATAAATTTATCTTATATATCTTACAAAACGAATAATGAATTTAAAGTATTTATTCTCAAAATCAAAAATAAATTCAAGTAGAAGTTATTGTACTTACAGAAAAGATATATTAAATATTATGGAAAAATATGTAAATGGAATATGGGAATAGTTATGAAATTTACGATACTTTTATCACTTTCAAGTGTATTCTTGTTAGCGTGTACATCAAGTCACAAAGTAGAACGCTATGTTCATAAAGCGACTCAGGCGTATTATATACATTATGGCGGACATAATTATCGTGATTTGGAACAATCTAATGGTCCAACTTTCTTCCTAAATGAAATCGTAAATGGTAATTTGAAAGATATTGCAACAAATGAACAAAAAGCATATGCATATATGTATTTAGCAAAAATAGAGCTTAAAAAAGATAAGCCATTAGATGCAATAAATCTATTAGAACAATCGGAACAGAAATCAAATTTATTTCCTTACCGATATGAACTGTTGGCTGATTATTATTTCAAAAAAGGAGATTTTGAAAAAAGTAAATATTACTATCAAAGATTGATAGATTGGCTTAACATGCGAATAAAGGAAGTTATGTCTGGAAGTTTTAATATAGATAAATTGGAATTTATGGATATACGTTCATATAAAGACGGACAGTTTGAAGATGAATATATTGAAATGTATAATAAAGCACAACCCAAAGAATTTCGTAATATTTTATATTCAGAATATTTATCACATAAAAAGAAAATTACTGAAAAGCAACTTACTACTATTTACACTCATTATAAATAAGAAAGTAATAAATGTATAAGCAAATGTTATGCATATGTACTTTCGTTCTTGCGTTGTATTTGAATATGCAAGATACAGGAAAATCTATTATAGATGAAATTTCAGATTTTATGATTTACTTATCAGAATAATTATGAATAGGCTTTTTATACTAGGATTGGTTATATTTTTAACCGCATGTTATAGTAGAGAAATACCTACAACAAGAGGTCTTCTTGAACGTGCTGCGAGGAATTTTGCGAAGTCAACCCATTTAGCAAAAATAAAATGTACATACCCTGCATGTGAATAAATATGAAGATAAAATTATTTATAGTTTACTTATTTACTATTATTACTACTTATGCAAATCACGCAGATAAGCTATGTATAAATTTTGCAAAGGTTTTATTGGGGTTAGAACCCGATACACATATAGCTTATGTATATATTAATTCGTATAGATCGTCAAAAGATATTCCGAAATCAAAGTATAATTATATTAAGGCACCAAATATTCAGAAATTTTATAAATCATATTTTCCATTACAAAGAAGTACTGTTCTGCATTCATACTGTTCAGTAAGTGATTCTATTATATTTATTGGACTAAAGAATTTTAGCTTATCCAATATACATACGTATCTTCCATTACTACGTGAAACTAAATGGTTGTTAATCTTAAAAAACCAATATAGAGATAATAAAATCATCGATTCAGAAAATATTTTTACACAGAAACAAATAAGCTCATTAAAAGAGTATAAATTCATAAATAAAGAGACATTATTTGCAATTCCTAATCCACAATGTAATAATGGTGTATGTCTTCAATGGGATAAGGACCTTTTTAAAATTCCTAGTAACATAATTCAGGAAAAGCCAACGCTTGTAGATGATATTGCAATAATGTCTTCAGTATTATGTGCAAAACAGATTGATACCTCAAATGTAAGTATCTTGGAAAATCTATACGGTATAAAATCTAGATTGCAAACTAAATTAGGTATTAAAATATATACAGAAGTTTGTAATATACTTGAAGCTAACGTAATAAAGTCAGAGTTCTCACCAAACAAAAACTCAACCTTAGATTTTAATGAGATAGAGCGTAAATTAAATAAAATAAAATGATATGTAATTTATCATTAGGAGGTTTCATCCATGTATTTAAAATCAATGTCTTCAAACGCAATATGATGAATGGAAAGTTTTTTCTGAAGAACAGCTCAAAATGCGAGATAAAATACAAAATATGCAACAATAATATAAAATACATATTTCTTAATTTTAATATTTTGTTAGAATAATTCATCGCATTCTTCATCTATGAAAATCATGATAAAGAACCTAAATCATACAGGAGAAGATATATTAGATGTAATGGAAAATTATGTAAGCGGAATATGGGAATAATTATGAAATTTACGATACTTTTATCACTTTCAAGTGCATTCTTGTTAGCGTGTACATCATTCACATTACAGGGGGTTGAAAAATGAAAAGAGCGATAATACAGTTTACTTGCGCTATTTTTGTCGTATCGTTTGCATGTGCAAATGAGAAAAATTTAGCGGAAGATTTTAATGACAATGTAACGCTTCTTACAAAACAGGATCAAAATGCGATAGATTACAACCCTTCAATACAGCTTGCGGTAAACGACAAATCCTGTGTGCAACGTGGATATATTGAAGATATTTTGCGCAACGAAAGACTTCTGCGACTGTGGTCTAACAGACTTTCAAACAAGCATTCGGGTCATTATTTGGTTTTAATGTCCAGTGAAAATAAAAATCCGACATTGGTTGATATCGCCAAATTTCAGCCAACAACAACGATTCAGGCTTCCGACTTAAAAATTGAGATTGTTTCCCGTGAAGCGCAGGGAAAATACGCCTTCAAAATTCAGACAAAAATAGGAAGTTTTGAACGTATTGAAAGCAAAAATTGTTACGATTTAAAATCCGATGTAACATACATATCAAGCTACAACATAGCCAGTAAGCATTACTGGCTATACAGTCTTATTATAAGATAAACAGGCTAAACGCAAAAGACATGCCCCTCCTCAAGAGTAGGCATCTACGACGCAAAAAACGTCTTGCGACGGAGAAAGCCACGGAGACGTATCGGGATTGATATCGGTACTTACGAGTTCTGCTAAATCAGTTGTACACAAATGCGAACGATAGTATACATCATGAGATTTATTTATAATATCTTCAATTATCCCTTTGGTTTTGTTTGGAGGGATTATAAGCCTATTAAAAACAAATAAAGATGTCAGATTGAAAAAGAAATACCTAATCTCATGCGTTGTATTTGAATATGCAAGATACAGGAAAATCTATTATAAATGAAATTTCAGATTTTATGATTTACTTATCAGAATAATTATGAATAGGCTTTTTATACTAGGATTTGTTATATTTTTAACCGCATGTTATAGTAGAGAAATACCTACAACAAAAAGAAATATCCAAAGATCAAATTTTAATCACTAAACGAAAAACTGCCAACGCTTTGGCAGTTTTTCTGTAAAATTCGGCGACCCGAAATCAACAGGCGATATTGGCTATGCCAATCGCCTGTCGGTGCCCGTCATATAAAAGAATCAGAGTGGCGTTTTGGGAAGCAGATTTTTTCTACGGCTGCTTCAAAGTCTTCGTTGCCGTCGATAATATCAATTTCGAGTTTTGTGTAATAAAATGGGATCGGCGTTGAGAGGTCGGTACGGATTCTAACAGCGTCCTTTTCTGTGCAGACAGCAAAATCGGCACCAGCTTTTACTGCGTTGTCGAAGAAAGTTTCGAGCTCGATATCGTCAAAGCGGTGGTGGTCGAGAAAGCGTTTTTTGTAAACAATTTCACCACCGAGTTGCGTCAAGAAGTTCTCAAAACCCTCTGGGACGGCAATGGCAGAGAAGCAAGCGACTTTAGCACCTTTGAGAATATCCAATTCTGTGCGTTGGTTTGTCGAGAAATTTGCGAGGCAAGTCGGGCGGTGGGCACATTCGATTATTTCAACGGACGGATTGTACTTGCGTATAACTTGCTCTAATTTGATGTCTTTTTTTCCGTCAGATTTTGTTAAGAAGATGAAAGACGCACGTGATAAGTGTGAGACTGGTTCACGCAAAATACCGCGTGGGAGCAGACAAAAATTGCCGAACGGATTTGTTTTATCGACGAGTAGAAGTTGAACTTGTCCTTTTAGAGGAAGGTATTGGAAACCGTCGTCGAGAATAAGGGTATCGACACCAAACTCTGTGATTGCGTAGTGTCCTGCACGGACTCTATTTTTGTCGACAACAACAACTACATTTGGCAAGTTGCGTGCGAGCATATAGGGTTCGTCGCCGGCGATTTCGGAGTCGAGCAAAACATTTTTTCCGTCTGAAACAACACGAGGTTTAGGAGCTTCGCCATGAGTTATCCAACGCAAAAATTTTTTGAACGAACCTTCCGATTTACTTTTGTATCCACGACTGAGAATTGCAACTTTTCGACCACGTTCGCTCAACGTGCGTGCGAATTTTTCTACGATTGGCGTTTTGCCTGTTCCGCCGACAGTCAAGTTGCCGACGACAACTACGAGACATCCGAGTGGAGCGTCTCGCAAAATACGTTTGTTGTAGAGCCAATATCTTGTGCGTGCGATAGCTTCAAAAATGAAAGAGAGTGCACGCAAAAAAGTGGCATACAAGAATACGTCCCAACCGGTCCGGCGGTCGTAAATGACGTCGGCTGTCAGGTGAGCAAAATTTTCAGCGAACTTAGAGATTTTGCGTTTTATTTTCTTAAAAGTGTTCAATGTTAGAATGAAAATACAAAAAATTAAAAGTGTCAACAATCGGAAATAAAAAAAGAGATGATTAACCAAATGTTAATCTTCTCTCCCTCCGTTTTTTGTTGTGATGTTTTATCGAGAATAAGTTTCAGACATCACACGAACGCCAAGATATTTTTCTACGCAAGCTTCGCGTTTTGGGCGAAAATCGAGCATATATGGCATCGTGCGATGTTCTTGAAAGGCTGTTTCATCTTTGTATTCTTCAAAAAAATAAAATGTGTTTGGGTTGTAAACATCTTGAAGAAAATCGTATTTGAGACAACCGACTTCCTCACGAGACGCTTTCACAACAGGCTCGACAGCCTCTTTAAATTTTTCGATAAAGCCGTTTTTAATTACTAATCCAGCCCAGACGACCGTTGTTTGCGAGTTGCTCATTTGTCTTTGATATGTTCGGTTTTTACGAATTCAAGAAGGGTAGTGTCGCCATTCATAAGCTTCATAGTTTTTGCAGACGAGCTAATGTAGATGCGATTTGCCTTGTGGAGTGCTTGCATAAATTTGTATTCATAGACTGAAAATTTCCCCATACGGCGAGTCGAGAAAAGATTGAGTGCTCTGAAGCTTCCATTTTTCGATATGATAACAGAACCGCCAAAAAGATTGTCTCCCGACATTCCATTTACTTCAAGCTTATCGTTAAAACGGATGTAAACAAATCCGTCTTCTTTACCGTTTGGCATAGGTGCGTTTTCTTGATCTTTAAGGAATACTGGTCTCCAAGTAGTGTTTATTAAATCGCTCTTGTACGGTTCTTCGACAGGGCATGAGCTTGCTTGGGTCGCAGTTTCAGCGATTGGATTTTCTTTCAACATTTCTTCTGTTGAGCTCGTGCAAGCGCCGATTAATATTGATGCAAGTGTTGGTAAGAGTAATTTTTTCATAATAATATTTTTGACAAATTTTATATTCGGCAGTTCGATATAATCTGTTTAGATTTTTTATTCATTACATAATTAGGAAAAAAATAATATGGACAAGTTAAATATTAACGGAATTGAATTCGACGCTTATCGTATCCCGACAGCAAATGCGTCGTTGCTTGCAATCTCGGCGAAGAATGGGATGCTTGCATGTGGCTACTTAAAGCTTGAGACAGCCGATAAACTCGGCGATGCACTCGCAATCGTTACAGGGGTATCGTGCTATGATGATATGCTTGAAAAGAGCGTTGTGGCGGTTTCAAAAAGTGCAGAGGCAATGGGCGTCGAGATAGGGATGTCGGGGAAAGACGCACTTGTTAAAATGAGTTCGTAAAATATTTTCGGTTGCAATCGGAAATAAAATAAACAATATTGAAATACGAAATACTATGAATAATTTGGCAGAAAAAATCAAAGCCGCAAGAATCGTTGCGGTATTAAGTGTAAACGATAAGAACGACGCTGTCGACTTGGCTAAAGCACTCGCAGACGGAGGCATTAAGGCAATCGAGCTTACATTGCGTACACCTAACGCACTTGAATGTGCAGAGGCAATCGCACAAAAAGCTGAAGGCATTATGCTGGGTATCGGCACTGTGCTTACTCCAGAGCAAGCAGTTCAAGCAAAGAAAGTTGGTGCAGACTTCGCAGTTAGCCCAGGATGCAACGTTCGTGTTATCGATGCAGCGTTGGAAGCAGGTCTTCCATTTGCCCCTGGCATTATGACTCCAAGCGAAATCGAACAATCGCTCGAGCATGGTTGCCGTTTGATGAAGTTCTTCCCAGCAGGTACAACTGGTGGTATGAAGCATCTCGAAAGTATGGCAGCACCTTACAAGCACTTGGGCGTAAGCTTTATTCCACTCGGTGGTCTTAAGCTTGCAAATATGTGCGAATATCTCAACTCGCCACTTGTTGCAGCAATTGGCGGTTCGTGGATTGCACCAGCAAATCTCATCAAGGAACGTGATTGGGTTGCTATCCGCAAGAATGCTGAAGAAGCAGTTGCAAATATCTAATTGAAGAAAATTTTTTAAGGCGTTGTCGATTACTCGATGACGCCTTTTTTATTTGCCTGCAAGCTCCAATAGGTTGCCCAGTGGAAAATTATTCCGCAACTTGCACAACGAGTGGGATCCACTTTTTCGAGGGCATTTTTGTATATCGCTAAAATTTCATTTGGGAAATTATATGGAGCATGCGAAGCAATCAAAGGCAGTTCGCCAGTCTCACGGATTGCACGCCAAACTTCTCGAGATTTTCCCAACTTGGGAATAGAGTATCCCATTTGGTCTCGCCATTCTGGTGGATTACGCCAATCGCCATAGAGTGTTTCGAGTTCAGAATTTTCAAATTTTTTTGCGACACGTTTCGATTGTGTGTTTGATAAATCGGCGACTTTTTGCATAAGGTCGATTATGCGTTTTTTTAGTGCTTGGTCTTGTTCTAAATCACGGAGAGTTTCGAGTGAGAATTGCATTTGAAGCATCGCCCAAATGGGAGTCCAGCCAGTAATTTTTATTTCTTCCGAAACCTTGATTGCATCGTAAATCAAGTTACGATAAAGGTCGTAATATTTTTTGTCGCCAGTGGCTTGCCAAGTTGCACCATAAATCATAGCTTGGCGAGCGGCGGCGTGTGGCTTTTCAAATGTGAAACGACTAATACGCAAAGCACATGGCTTGCCGTCGGCACGGAGCGAGCAGTAATCGTTTTCTTTTTTTACATTGCGTATCAGACGTTCTGAAATACGAGTGAGTGCGTTTGCGATTTTCTTTTTGTCGGCAGAATTCGACATCGGGCTGTTGTAAAATTTCCACATCCCATGCACGAGGTGCGTGTATTGGTCGATAGATGAATTTATGTAGAAACTTTTTTTGTCTTCGGGGCAAAGTCCACGAGCGACAAATCCGTCGGGCTGGACGAGTGTATCGAGACCGTCGAGAATTTTGCGTGCGTTTGCGGAAGTCCTATCAAAATGTTTTTGTTGAGCGTTGTACTTGTCGACAAGCCCCGCAAGCACCGTTCCACCGAGGATAGCACAGTCTTCCATTCCAGTTGCGTATCCGCACGGATTGGGAAATTGACGCTTCACTTCGTCAGCAGTAGGCAAGTGATTTTGACAAGTTTTTTCATCGAATGACGAGAGGCACTCGTAAACTAAATTTGTTTTCGGCAAAAAGAATCGCGACCACATCAACGATTCATCAAGATCGATTTTTTGGCGAGTCGGCGTTTCTGTTTCTTGCAAACAACCAATCACGACCGCTATGAAAGTACAAATTCCTAAAAAAAACAATAATACAATGCGTTTGATAAACATAAAAATTGAGATTAAACGCCACTTGTATTTTGGCAAGTATATTTGCCAAAGTTCGCTTGACTCTTTTGCGTTTGCGAAGGATTATGTTCGGATTATTTTTTTTACTATGGATAGATTCATTAAGCCACCAACAGATTCAATGAAAAAACTCGACGCACTTGCAGATGAGTTGCGTCGCCGTAGATATAATCAGCTCGGCTATCCGTTCGATCAGGAAACATCGTTGAGCGGATTCTACCAATGGCTTGTTGATACAAAACTTTGCGATCTCACTCTTATCAATGTGGGCGACCCATATAAAACTCAATGGGATATGTTGCATACCGACGAGTTTGAACGTGCGTGTATTGATTTTCTCGCAACCGCATACGGCTTTGGCGAAGATCACTGGGGCGTTATCTCGAACGGCGGAACAGACGGCAATATGTATGGTGTGTACTTTGGCAGAAAGGCTCTTTCGGCAAAATCGGCACGTCCACCAATCCTTTATGTTTCGGACGAAGCACACTACTCGGTGAAAAAACTTGGCGATATTCAAAACATCGAAACTCGCACAATATCGGCACACGAAAATGGTCAAATGGATGTCGCCGATTTTGAACGCAAGCTTGATGCGACTCGTCCAGCACTTGTAGCAATCGCAATCGGTGGAACTTTCAAAGGTGCGATTGATAATCAAAAGGAAATTGACGCTGTGCTAAAAAAAGCAAATCCGCCAGCAGTTTATCGACATCTCGATGCAGCTCTTTTCGGCGGATACTTACCGTTTCTCGACGATTCCGAAGCTCGAGAAATTCTCGATGCAGAGAAGATGGGTTTCGATTCTGTCGCAGTGTCGGGACACAAATTTTTCGGACTAAACGAACCAGCTGGTGCATTCATTTGTCGAAAAGAAACGCTTTCACATATGCAGAATAATCCAGTTCCATATTTGAATGGTGTTATTCCGACTATCGCATGCTCACGAAGTGGGTTTGACGCTCTCAAGCTCTACTGGCGAATCTCGACAACTGGTCTCGACGGCTACAAGGCACAAGCAAAAGCAGTTCTCAAGAACACAGAATACTTCCGTAATGCACTCGAAAAACGAGGAGTAAAAACGTGGGTAAATAAATTCTCAAATACAGTGATATTCCCACGTCCGTCGGATAATGCAGTTCACAAATATGCACTCGCTTGCAACGAAGATAAATTCTGGGGATCGCTCTCGCACGTCGTAGTTATGCAATACTTCACGCCAGACTTGTGCGATTCGATTGCTGAAGACATTGCAACACTTAAATAGGCTTCGCTCTTGAATCCAATCCCTATTAAAAAATAAAGCCGTTCTTGTAAACATCGGATTTACCGAAAACATCGTAAAAAAAGAAAGCCGTTCTTAGAACGGCTTTTGAAATGGATGCAGGGATTGGATTTGAACCAATGACCTTCAGGTTATGAGCCTGACGAGCTACCAAGCTGCTCCACCCTGCGATAGTATTATCCCCCTTATAGAATGGATTTTTTTTTAGTTGGCAAGCTTTTTTTATCTAATTTCTCGCAAAAAGTGAGATTGTTTTATAAATGTCGCTTTACCAATAGCTAACGCGTCGTCAATTTCTTTGCCGTATTCTCCCGAACCCCACTCCTTCAGGGGATTATCACCCACAATAACATAATCTACGTTTGCATCTACACGTCTTTGCACGTTGCCACCTTCTCGCAAAATCAAACCTTCAATATCTCTTATCGACATCGTGCCAAAGTCGCCTGTTGCGACAAAAGTTTTGGAAAAATCAATCGGCGAGTAATCGAAAATCAACTCACTTTGAGGTGTATGTTTTCTTCTTTCTCTCTCGTGCTTTTCTTCACGCTCAATCAAAAATAATGATTGTTGGATTGGCGTACGCAGTTTCTTCTTTTGCGGTTTTGGATTGTCTCGAAAAGATTTTTTCATCGGTTCGATGTCGATTCGTTCCGAGAGAATTTCAAAAACTCTCGCACACATTTTTGCGTCGGCAAGAGCGTTGTGGTGGTTGAATTCTCCCAAGCCATAGTATCGTGCGAGTGCATCGAGCTTGCGACTTTTTAATCCACTAATTTTTTTACTCATACATAGCGTGCATAAGTAGTTGAAATCGGGCGGAGCTATGTCATAACGCAGAAGTGTTGCACGCAAACAAGAGATATCAAACATTGCGTTGTGGGCGACGACGATATCGTCGAGATATGGCAACATTTTAGCGTAGAAGTCGTCGAAAGTCGGAGCATTGCGGACATCAAATTCGGTGATTCCGTGGACAACTGTATTATAAAAATTGAAATATGTTTGCGGATTTATCAGTTGATGAATTTCTCTTACCACCTTGCCATTTTCAACTCGGACAAGCCCAACCGAGCAAATCGAAGCTCGATTCGCATTGGCAGTTTCAAAATCTAAAGCAGTAAAGTTCATATTAACGTTGTACTGCAAGTTTCCCAGATCGCCCTGTAAATTCCGACATCACAATTTCGTTGCGTCTGATTTTTTCGGGCGATGCGAGCAATGACTTTGCATAATCCGACAACGCAAAAAATTCTACATTTTCAGATTTTGCTTTTGCCAAGAAAAAATCGAACCATTCTAAATACGCCATTCCTTCAAGTTCGGCGTGGATTGTCATTACCGAGTTTGATTGTTTTTGCATTTCCAGAAAGTGCATATTTGCGACGCTTTCGAGTGGAGTCAATCCCAGTACTTCGTCGAGCGTAAGTAGGGTTGATGGAATTTGCAAAGTCTTAAATTGTTGCCCGCTCATCGTTGGGATAAAAGGCTCGCTACCTCGTGTATCTGAGGCATAGAGCAGGTTTGCAGAGTCTTCAACTGCGAGGGCATCTGGTGTGATTTGCCAACCAGCCGATCCGCAACATTGAGCCGAAAATCCGAAAACTTTTTCAAATTCATTCCGTGCTTTTGAAAATTCTTCGAGTACTTCTATTCGCGACATTTTCGCAAGATAATCTTGCCACTTGTAGTGGTCCCAACAATGAATACCGCATTCAAAGCCACTATGGAGTGTTTTCCGCATTTGTTCGGCACAGTGTTTTGCAATCATTGGTGCTTTGAGAATCGTTCCATACATCAACGTTTTCA
This sequence comes from Opitutales bacterium, assembly GCA_015061945.1. GTDB lineage: Bacteria > Verrucomicrobiota > Verrucomicrobiia > Opitutales > Intestinicryptomonadaceae > Merdousia. The sequence continues at coordinate 240,421 of SUVP01000004.1, read as the reverse complement.
AGCCATAATTGCCAGCGACATTTGAGCGTAGACACTTTTTCAGAAAGCCTTTGCGGAAGATTCTCGACAACGCTTTGCCAGTGTTATCTGGACCGAGCGAAAACAAGAATGTTGCGGGAACATCGTGTTTTCTTAAGAGTTTGCAAAGGGCAGGCACACCTTCTTTTGTCCCGCGAAAAGTATCAACATCTACTTTTATTGCGAGCTTCATTTTACTTGGCAAATTGTTCGAGTTCGTAATCTTTGCCGAGCAAATGGTAATCGAGCGTAAGTTTTAGTGCTGTACGCAAATCTGTTGTAGGTTTCCAGCCGAGTACGTCTTCGGCATGTTTAATAGACGGCATTCTTCTTGATACATCTTGATAGCCTTCGCCGTAATAGTCTTTGCTCGACACAACTTCGACCTTTGCATTTTTTGCACAATCGATATATTCGGGGTACTCGCCGAATAGTTCAATTAACATATCGGCAAGTTCTTTAATCGAAAATTCCATATATGGATTGCCGATATTAAAAATTTTGCCGTCGGCACAACCATTTTTGTTTTCGAGAATTTTCAGCAAGCACTCAATTCCGTCGTCGATAAACGTAAAGCTTCGTTTTTGCAATCCGCCGTCGACAAGTTTAATCGATTTTCCGTTGATGATATTGTGTGCAAATTGGGTTAGTACACGCGACGAACCTTCTTTGCTCGCTTTGATATCGTCAAGTTTTGGACCGATAAAATTGAATGGTCTAAAGAGTGTAAATTTTAAACCTTTGTGTTTGCCGTACGCCCAAATTACACGGTCGAGCATTTGTTTTATGCAAGAGTAAATCCAGCGTTCTTTTCCGATTGAACCGAGAACTAAAGGCGAGGTGTACTCGTCGAAATTTTCGTCAGGGCACATTCCGTACACTTCTGATGTCGACGGGAACACGATACGTTTGTCATACTTTGCACAGAGCTTGACAATCTCGACATTTGCTTCGTAGTCGAGTTCGTAGATACGCAGTGGATCTTGCACATAAAGGCGAGGCGTTGCTATTGCAATCAATGGCACGACAACATCGCATTGTGCAATTTGTTCTTCAATCCACTCTTTGTCGGTGAGAATATTTTTTTGATAGAATTTGAATTTTTCAAACTTAAGGCAGTTGGGAATTTTATTGTCCGATAAGTCCATCCCGACAATTTCCCAATCTGTCTTGTTCAATATTTTCCATGCGAGTGATGAGCCGATAAATCCATTCACTCCCATTATAAATATTTTCTTTGCCGACATTGTTTAAATTTTTCGATTTAAGCGTATACTCGTACTTCAAATACCGACGCTACTTCAGAACCGTTTGTCGCAAAGCATTGAAGCTCGATTGACTTTGCCTTAATTTTGTCGAAATCGTGTTCAATTCGTTTTTGATAATTATTTTTTACCGTCACAATTTCTTTTTTTGTACCATCATCGAGGTTTGCAACAATGCGATAATATTTCAAACATTCAGGTTGAGGTCCCAAGTGAAAACGTTTTAAGAAGTTTTGCTGTCGGGAAATAGTCAACATTCTGTTGCCGGTGTCGAGATTGAGAATAATTTTTGAAATCTCTTTTGGTTCGCTCCATTCGAGTTTTAATACAGGCTTGTCGGATATTGGGGCAATCCAGCGGTTTTCATATTTTCCTTTGTGGTCGTAGAACAAACCCGATACAACGTTTTCGGGCTTCGTCTTTGCAGAGCACGAAGTTGCCGTGATTTTCGCATAACGTGCCAAGTCGAGCTTGTCGGTATTTTTTACGTTTGCGATAATCACGCCGTCTTTAAGAACTTTTTGTTGGAAGTCGGCAAATTTATCTTTTGAGTACAAAATATCTTTTGGTGATATTACATCTTTTGTGCAGAGTGCGGCAGCCGTACCTACAATTTGTCCAGATGTCGCACATGTATTCATAATGCGAGTCGATGTAAAGGCGAGGTGCGAGCAACTCATTGTTCTGCCTGCCATCATCAAATTTGAAAATTCTTTTGCGATGAGCGAGCCAAACGGAATGTTGTAGTAGTCGATTTTTTCGGTGAACAATGCTGGTTTCTTGTGTCGTTCGGCGTAGAAACCTTTTGATGTTTGGTCTTCGAGTGTCCAACCTGCTGCTGCAATTTGGTCGGGCAAATCTTTCCATTTCCCGTAAATATCGTTTGCGGTGAAGACTCTTTCGCCGAGTACACGATATGTATCACGTTTTGCTGGAATCATGCCGACAGTGTCGAGTGCCAGATTATTTGCTTCGGGGAATTTTCCGCTATTTTTGATATAATCCCAAACACCGAGAACGATTGCCAAAAGTTCGAGTCGCAAAACTTCGGTATCACGGAGGGTATCAGCCATACCGCCGTGTGCGATAAATGCGTACCCCATTCCGAGCCCATGAATTCTTGGATCACGGAATTTTAAATCTTCTTCAGTAATTTTTTTTGCCCACGATGGAGGCGTAAATGGTACTGGATGACCGCAATCTTTTGATGAATAAATCACCGATGCACAGAGGTGCTTGCCAAATTCATAGATGTCTGCAATCTGACCTTCGCCGTGTTTTTTCGAGCCTTCGCGACCAGACATTAAAGTTGCACCAGCTTCCATTGCCAAGCGTGCATCGCCAGTTGCGTCGATATATTGTTTTGCGTTGATTTTATAAATCTTCAGCGAGTGGTCAGTGCGTGCGAGTACCGATTTAATTTTTCCGTCTTTAGCATCTGCACCATAAATTGCGGTATCCAAAAGTAGTGTCAGGTTTTTTTCTTGAATGCACTTATCATACAAAACCAAGTCCCACATTTCCCACGACATTTGTGGGTTTTTCACAGAGTGTTCAAGCTTAATTTCTTCGAGGATTCCAGCTTCACGCCAGCCAACTTTGTGGCTCCAAATTCCCAATGGGTGCATCTTAATTTCCGAGCTTGAGTTGCCACCGAGTCGAGAACGATCTTGCACCAAAATTGTTTTTGCACCATTGCGTGCCGCCGCTATTGCCGCACATACGCCTGAGAGACCACCACCGGCGACGAGAACATCGCAATCGAGTTCAATCTTTTCCATATTTGGTTCGAGATTTAAATCGAATTTTTTACCTTCGAGTGTTGTCTCGATTTTTTTGCCCAGTGGAGTAACTCCTGCTGGATCTGCTTTAGCGTCTGCAGGGAGGCTAACCATAAAGGTATAGCCGAGCAATGACATAGTTGATGTACTTAAAAATTTTCTTCTTCCAAGTGTGTCGAAATCTTCTCTCATATAGAATCACGCTATTAAAAAATATTTTAAAGTCAAAAAAAAACCACCTCAAATTGAGGTGGTTTAGGTATAAATTTGTCGCTCTATTTCTTTACATTTTTTGTCCAACCATGTGCATCGGTAAAGTCCATAATGCAGTTCCAGTTGTAGAGGTCTATTTTATGTGTGCCGTTGTAGAGGACGAAACCGAAACCATCGCCGATGAATGGCGTTTCAACTCTTAAATCGTCGAGAGTAGCCATTTTCTTTGCACCAAACAATCCGTAGATTTTACCAGCTTCCATAAGCGAGAGGAATTCTCCCTTTGGGTCAGCCCAATAATCTTTTGTTCCCGAAAGAACATAAATCATACGTGGAGCCATTGCCGCAAGGAAGTGTTGTGCGTCAATCGGCATTTCTTCGACATGTTCGCCATAGTACTGCATCTTTGGCAGATACCAGCAATAGAAGTTTACAGTTGCCGAGCGAAGTGTTTCGCCGTAATCACGACGGTTCATCGCTGCTCCGCCAATGCACGAGCTATTTGAAACTGCCAACGCAAAACGTTGGTCGTATGCTCCAGCGAGCATTGCAGTTTTGCCGAGTCGTGAGTGTCCCGCAACGCCGATATGATGTCTATCGATAAACGGCAAAGTCTCGAGCAAATCGAGAACACGACAATCGCCCCACGCCCATGCTGGGATAGAACGTAAGTGTTCGCCGAGTGCCTTTCTGTCGAAAATCTTGTAGATAGATTTTTCGGGCATAAAGTAAGTTTCTGTATCGGGATAGAGTTCGTTGTAGCTGAATGTTGCAACAGCGTATCCACGTGCGACAATCTCCTTAAATGGATGTGGTGTTAGAGATGCACCACGTTGCGAATCGTTTGTGGTATGGTTTGTGATTTTTCCCGTCTTGCTATTTCTGAACCACGCATCACGTTCTGGAAGTAAAACTTCTTTTTCCGCAACTGTTGTGTGATTACCCGAATAGTTTGTGTAAACGAATGCTGGCACAGGATTATTTTTCGACGCATATTTTGGGAAATACATCAACACATTGAAAGTGTGCGTACCATTTACATCGGTCGAAATAATCTTGTATTGACGGCGTTTTGCAGTGCCGTCGAGTGCGTTGTCCGATTTTTCAACGAGCTTAAACTCGAGCTTTTTCGGGAGTGGTGGCATCTTCCCGTAATATTCTTCTTCGAGAAATTTTATAACCTTTGGACGTTCTTCATTCATCCATTGCTTTGCCGATTCCACACGTCCGCCACCGCCGATTTTATCGAGGATGTCGAGCTTCTTGTAGATGTTTGCCTTCGACTCATCGTAGTTGATTACAATATCAACTTTTTTCGGACCATACTTGCGTGGGACTCTATCGTTTCGATCAGAAACGTAGAGCTCGCCTGCAAATGCAAGCGATGCTCCAAGTAGTAATAATATTGTGAAATATTTTTTCATTTATTTTTTTGTGATTTATTTCTTAACGTTTTTTGTCCAACCATGTGCATCGGTGAAGTCCATAATGCAATTCCAGTTGTAGAGGTCTATTTTATGTTTGCCGTCATAGAGAACAAAACCGAAACCATCGCCGATAAACGGCTTGTTAACTCTCAAATCGTCGAGAGTAGCCATTTTCTTTGCTCCAAACAATCCGTAGATTTTACCAGCTTCCATAAGCGAGAGGAATTCTCCCTTTGGATCTGCCCAAAAGTCTTTTGTTCCCGAAAGAACATAAATCATACGTGGAGCCATTGCCGCAAGGAAGTGTTGTGAATCAATCGGCATTTCTTCGACATTGTTGCCATAGTATTGCATCTTTGGTTGATACCAACAAATGAAGTGGTGCGATGCTGTCTTAAGTGTTTCGCCATAGTCGCGGCGGTTCATCGCTGCTCCACCAATGCACGAGCTGTTTGAAACTGCTAACGCAACACGTTTATCGTATGCACCAGTTAGCATTGCAGTTTTGCCGATGCGAGAGTGTCCTGCAACACCGATGTGGTGTCGGTCGATAAACGGCAATGATTCGAGCAAATCGAGAACACGGCAATTTCCCCACGCCCATGCTGGAATAGAACGCAAGTGTTTGTCGAGAGCTTGTCGATAGAAAATCTTGTAGATAGATTTTTCGGGCATAAAGAAAGTTTCGGTATCAGGATAAAGCTCATTGTAGGTGAATGTAGCAACGGCGTATCCGCGTGCGATTGTTTCTTTATATGGATGGCGACTTACGTGTGTGCCACGTTGATAGTCGTATGCTTTGTGGTCTGAAATTTTGCATGCAGAATTATTTCTCAACCAAGCGTCTGATTCAGGCAAAAGAACTTCTTTTTCTGTTGTAGTTGTGTGATTGCCACCATAGTTGCAATAAATAAACGCTGGTACAGGGTTTTCTTTTGACGCATATTTTGGGTAATACATCAAAACATTGAACGTGTGCGAGCCGTTGACATCAGTCGAAATAATCTTGTATTGACGGCGTTTTGCAGTGCCGTCGAGAGCATTGTCCGATTCTTCCACGAGCTTAAATTCAAGCTTCTTTGGGCGAGGGGGAAGTTTGCCGTAATATTCTTCTTCGAGGAATTTTATTACCTTTGGACGTTCTTCATTCATCCATTGCTTCGCCGATTCTACACGTCCCTTTTCCCCGATTTTATCGAGAATATCGAGCTTCTTGTAGATGTCGGCTTTAGATTCATCGTAATTTATATGAATCTTTTCGCCTGTTCTGCGAACTTTATAATTCCAACCTTTTGCGGGTGGTTCTGCTTTATACAACTCGCCTGCAAATGCAAACGATGTCCCCAATGCCAATAATATTGTTAGATACTTTTTCATATTTTTCCTTTAAATTTTTTGTATTTTAGAAACCGAGTTTTTGTGCGTAATCCATAAAGTTTTTCCAGTCTTCTTTAGTGATAGAGTGTACACCCTTTTTACAATGGTATGCAATGTCACCAAAGTATGCTGTTGGGCTACTTTCCATACTCATAGGTGGGAAATCTTTTGCACCAAAAAGTTTGTAAACAGGTTCTACACCCTTGACGGCTGGAAAGTGAACGTAAGGTGGGGCGAATATATCGCCATCGGCTGTTGCCAAATACAAGGCACGTGGAGCAATACACGCTATGAGTGAGTATTGTTCAACTGGCAATGGTGGTTTACCGGCACAGAGTTTTTTCAATTCTTCAAATGGAATTCCGGTCTGTTCATTTTCAACGTATGTTCTCAAATTTTTCGAGAACCAATATGGGAAGCGTAGGTTTGGCAAGAAGCAAAGGCGTTTGCATCCACCGCCATTTATGCATGCAAGTGAAATACGTTGGTCGAATGCGGAAGTGTAAACAGCAGTTTTGGCAAGGCGAGAGTGTCCAGCCAAGCAGATTTTACGTTTGTCGATTTCAGGCAATGTTTCGAGAATATCTATTGTACGCATATTTCCCCACGCCCATGCTGGAATTGCGAGTTTTTCCCAATTTGCATCATCGGCAAAAATCTTGTAGATTGATTTTTTCGCACCGTCGTTTTTGATTCCGTCATGATAGACATCGCAATAGCAGAATGTAGCTATTGCAAAACCACGTGCGATTATATCGCGAACAGGGATTCTTTCTGGTCGACAACCTCTGTCCGATTCTTTGACTTTTGTTTTCGATTTCCCTTTGAATTCTCGCAACGGAACAGCTTTGTCATCGGTAATGCTATATGTTCCCCAAAAGTTCGGGCATACAAACGCTGGAACTTTTCCCTTCGCATTTTTGGGAATATACACAAGCACATTGAACGAGTGCGACCCGTTTACATCTGTTGAGACAACTTTGTATTGTTTGCGGATTGCCGTGCCATCAAGGGCGTTGTCCGATTCTTCAAAAAGTTTGAATTCCAACTTTTGTGGGCGAGGCACCATTTTGCCGTAAACATTCTTTTGGAAAAATTCCAAAATTTCAGGACGTGCAATATTGTTCCAGTCTTGAGCTGTTGTAATTTTTGTTTTTGTTATAGGCGATACCAAAATATCGGGCAATGGGAATTGCTTGTCTGAATCATCGGTTGACGCACATGCTCCACAAAATAGAGCTGTTGCGAGTGCTATCGATTTTATAATATTTTTCTTCATTTTATTTCTTTGGTAAAACAGGTTTCCAACCACGCTTTTGTGCGTAGTCCATAAAATTGTTCCAGTCGTACGGGGTTATACTGTGTTTGCCTCTTCTGATATGGTAGGCGACATCTCCATGGAATGGCTTTTCAATCTCGAGTGCATCAAGAGTTGGGAAGTTCTTTGCTCCGAAAAGTGCAAACGCTGGACACGCATTTATAAGCCCTAAAAGTTGACCTTCGGGATCTGCCCATTCATCCTTTGTTGTCGACGTTGTATAGAGCATACGTGGTGCTATTGTCGCAAGCAAGTGATGTTGGTCAAGTGGCAACTCGCCCTCGTTGTCGGCATACTTTGCGAGAGCTGGCATAAACCAATATGGAAAATTGATTTTTACCATTGAGCCAAGTGATTCCCCGTAGTAGCGTTTCGAGAGAGCGTCGCCCATACAGCCTGAATTGTTTGCTATAATGTATGCAAAGCGTTTGTCGTGTACACCTGTGAGGATTGCAGTTTTGCCAAGACGTGAGTGCCCAACGATAGCAATCTTCTGTTTGTCGAGTTCGGGGATTGTTTGGAGTAAATCCATCACACGCATATTTCCCCAAGCCCATGCCGAGATAGCACCACCTTGGGGGAATGAATTGCGGTTGGCGAAAATCTGATAGATGCTTTGCTTAAATGCTTTTTGTGATTTATCGTCGGGGTAGAGGTCTTCGTAGCAGTGTGTTGCAACGGCGAATCCACGTGCGACAATATCGGCAATAGGCAAGCGTGTCGCTTGGCGTCCACGTTTTAAATTTTTGCCTTTTGTTTTTGGTGGTTCGATTCTGAAAACTTCTTCTTCGGGCGACATTGCGTAGTTGCCTGCAAAGTTTGTGTAAACGAATGTCGGCACATCTTTTGTTGCACCCTTGGGCAAATAGAAAAGTACATTGATATCACGAGAGCCATATTTTGCCGATACTGTGATTCTATACTGTCGGCGTTCTGCAATTCCGCCGAGAGCGTCTTTCGACGATTCCAACAACTCAAAATTTATAGAATCTGGGCGAGGGGGAATTGCTCCGTAGACTTGCTCATCGTAAAAGTTCAAAATTTGTGGACGTGCAATATTGTTCCATTCTTGTGCAGTTGTGATTTTCCCTTTGTTGTCGATTCTATCGAGAACATGTGGGATTGGGAATGGGTTGATATTTTTTACATCAAAAAAAGATCGGCCATATTTTTTTATAAACTTGTCGTTTACAGGTTTGTTTACGGTCTTATATTTTTCGGCAAATGTAAAAGTTGATGCGAGTACAAGCAGTGTACTGCACAAGATATATGGCATATACTTTCTCATAGGAAATTAGGTATTATTGTTGTGGTAAATAGTCAATACTGAACTTTACCAAACGGCAAATTAGACGTTATTTCTTTTTTGGATTCCATCCATGCTTTTGAGCATAATCCATAAAGTTTTTCCAATCGTATGGAGTTATATTGTGTTTGCCTTTGCGGATATGGTAAGCTACATCTCCATGGAATGGTTTTTCGATTTCGAGAACATCGAGGGTCGGGAAATTCTTTGCTCCGAAAAGTGCAAAAGCTGGGCATGCGTGCATAAGCCCTAACAGCTCGCCTTCAGGATCTGCCCATACGTCTTCAGTTGCCGACGCACAATAGAGCATACGAGGTGCTATTGTCGCAAGCAAGTGGTGTTGGTCGAGAGGCAATTCACCTTCATTATTTGCATACTTCTTCATTTGAGGCAAAAGCCAATAGAGGAAAGTTACGTTTGCTATTGCGTGGATATTTTCACCGTATTTACGTTTTGAGAGAGCATCGCCCATACAGCCCGAGTTATTTGCAATCACATAGGCGAAACGTGTGTCGTATGCACCTGTTATGATTGCAGTCTTGCCGAGTCGAGAGTGTCCCACAACGGCGACTTTATCGCAATCGATTTCAGGTTGAGTTTGGAGCAAATCCATCACACGCATATTGCCCCACGCCCACGCTGGAAACGGCATACATTCAGGATACTTTGGGTCTTTGTGAAAAATCTTGTAGATAGATTGTTTTGCTCCGTCTTCTTTCACAAGGTCAGGGTAGACATCACAATAGGCGAAAGTTGCAGTAGCGAATCCACGTGCGATTATATCTCGGACAGGCAATCTATCACGAGAGCCTCTTTCTTTTTCTTTTATTTTTACTTTCTTTCCACCGCTATATCTGAAGTCTGGCAGGGGGATTTCTTTTTCATCGGTCAAACTATAATTGCCCCAAAAGTTCGGATAGACGAACGCTGGTGCTTTGCCGTCGATATTTTTCGGGATGTAGAGAAGAACGAGAAACTCGAAAGTACCAAATTTGTCGGTCGATATAATTTTGTATTGTCGGCGAATTGCCTTGCCATCAAGTGCGTTATCCGATGATTCAACAAGCTCGAATTTTAAAGATTTTGGGCGAGGCGGTATTGCACCATAAACTTGTGTCTGATAAAATTTGAGAATTTTATTGCGTGCAATATTGTTCCATTCTTGTGCAGTTTCAATTTTCCCATTTCCGTCGAGACGATTGAGTACATGCGGGATTGGGTATGCGTTTGCTTTCGACGCAATGTAGAGTTCGGCTCCGTATCGTTTAAGTGTTTTTGCGTTTTCTTTCGGTAAGTCTATCGTCTGATATTTTTCTGCAAACACAAATGGTGCAAGCGTGCAACAAAAAGCCCCCAACAATATAGATAAATTCTTTTTCATAAGAAAATATCGTATGTAGAGGCGATAATATGGTCAAGTAAATAGGGTGTGATTATTACTTGGTCTTGGGCTTCCAACCACATTTTTCAGCGTAATCGATAAAGTTATTCCAGTCGTACGAAGTCATATCGTGTTTACCTTTGCGAATATGGTAAGCGACATTTGCGTGAACTGGCTTTTCGATTTCAAGAGCATCGAGTGTTGGGAAATTTGTTGCACCAAAAAGTTTGTAAATTGGGCAAGCGTGGATTAGTCCCAAAAGTTGACCTTCTGGATCTGCCCAATAATCTTCAGTTGCCGATGTCGTGTATAGCATACGAGGTGCGATTGTCGCAAGCAAGTGATGTTGGTCGAGAGGCATTGTACCTTCGTTGTCGATATATTTTTTGAGGGCAGGCGAGAACCAATAGCCAACTTGGTGTGTGCCAAACATCGACTTAATTGTTTCGCCATATTTACGTTTCGAGAGAGCGTCGCCCATACAGCCCGAATTGTTGACAATTACATAGGCAAATCGCGTATCAAACGCACCTGTTAGAAGTGCAGTTTTGCCCATACGCGAGTGTCCCGCAACTGCAATTTTCTGAGAGTCTATTTCAGGCAAAGTTTGCAGTAAATCCATTACACGCATATTGCCCCACGCCCACATTGCGATTGAATTTTTCGGCGTAGGGTTTTCTTCAAAAATTCCATAGACACTTTTCTGGGCTATTTCTTGCGATTTACCGTCGTTATAAATTTCTTCATAGCTGAAAGTCGCAATGGCATATCCACGTGCGACAATTTCGGCAACTGGTATTCTGCTCGCATAAGAGCCACGTTGGTGCGTTTTCATTCTCGAGCGATATGCGATTATTTTTTTTACTTCAGGCTCGCTTGAAATTGTGTAATTACCGTTGAAGTTTGGGCAGATAAAAGCAGGTGTGCCTTTTGCATTTAAAGGTAAATAGAGTAAAACGTGGAAGGTTCTTTCGCCGTATTTCGCACCAACTGTTATGCGATATTGTCGACGTTCGGCAATTCCACCAAGTGCATTTTTCGAAGATTCAAAAAGTTCGAATTTAATTGTGTCGGGGCGTGGCGGAATTGCTCCGTAGACTTCATCTTCAAAATATTTTAAAACTAAAGGACGTACTTGTTGAGTCCATTCTTGTGCTGTTTTGACTTTCCCTTTCCCGTCGGGACGATCGAGTACATTTGGAATTGGGTAAGGGTTGACATTTTTCATATCGTAGAAGTACTCGCCGAAACGCTTGAATTTTTCAGGGGTTTCAGGTTGAAAGGTGGTAATATATTTTTCAGCACAAAGCGTTGCCGACACCACTACAAATAGATAAATAAAAAATGCTCTAAAAATAGCTCTCATAAATAAGAGATTATTTTCTTGAGATAAGTGTTTGCAAGATTTTAATTTTGAACTGATGAGAACTTTTAATTTATCGATATTGATTTTTTTTGTTTTTTCTATCGCATTGTATGCACAACCGCAAGTTGAGAATCCACGTGTGCATTGGTTAAAAGGCAACTATGGTGTTATGGTGCATTGGCTTTTTCCGACTTATAAAAATAAGGATGTCGATAAGCTCACTGACAATTTTGATGTCGATTTATTTATGCGAGACTTTCAGGCTACTGGTGCCGATTGGCTGATTTTTACGGTTGGGCAGAACTCTGGAACTTACGCAAGCCCAAATTCTGTAATCGACAAATATTGCGGGAAAGGGCATTGTTCAAAGCGTGATTTAGCACTTGAGATAGCAAGACGTGTAAAGAAACTCGGCAAGCGATTTATCTTTTATATCCCTTGTGAAGTACGAGGCAATTATACTGTTCGCGACGGCTTCTGTTGGGTTCGCAATATGCACGATCCAAATCTCGAATTTCAAAAGCGTTGGCTTGAGGTCTTACGTGAATGGTCGTTGCGGTTTGGTAAAGATGTCGCTGGTTGGTGGGTCGACGGTGCGTATGCTGATGTTGTCCCACACTTGAAATGGGATGAATGGCACTCTGCATTGCGTGCTGGTAATCAACATGCGGTTATCACTTTCAACGGCGGAATAATCCGTGAGAATTGCGTTTTTCTTCTCCACCCCGAACATGATATCACCGCAGGCGAGGTCAACTTTTTGGCAAATGGAAAAATTTTGATGAATCGTGATTACGACAATATGCGACTATTTCTCCCCAATCAACCATACTTGCATCCGACAAAAGCACTTTGGCATATTCTCTTTCCACTCGATTCATATTGGGCAGTTTACAATAATTGGAATCCACCGACAAAAGTGTGGTCGAGCCTTCCGCCATATATTCCACCATTTGATTCACAGAAAAATCGCAAGGCACGTCCACCACTTTATAGCGAGGCTGAATTATATGCGTTTATGAAACATATGTCGGATATCGGTGGGGCGACAACAATCAATATTGGTATTTACGAAAATGGAAAAATGGCAGACGAGAGTGTCGCATTGGTGAAGAAAGTTGGCGAACGTATCAAAGCTCAAAAACAGAAAAAATGATGAGATATTTTTACATAATTTGTGTCGTAATTTTTGCGAACTTTTCTTCTGCTCAAGACGTGAGAATCGCCGATTTTGGCGGGCTTGCGGACGATAATAAGTGCGATATTGTCGCATTTAAATCGGCGTTGTCGCACTGTAAAAAAATAGGTGCAAAGCGATTGATTTTAGATTCTGGCGTTTACGAATTTCACATCGACAATCCCCAAAAGCAGATTGCGATAATGGTCGAAAATATTCCAAATTTTTCGATTGAAGGCGTCTCAAAAGACAATGTTCCGCAAACAATTCTCTTACGCAAATACGATTTCAAACCGAATCTTTCCGGTACAGCAATTCTCTCTGTGCGACATTGCAAAAACTTTAAATTGAAAGGCGTGGCATTTGATAATTTTCCGCAATATATGAGTGCGGGTGAAGTCGTTTCAAGCGACGAAAATGGCGTGCTGATAAAAGTTTTTAAAACCTTGCCGTTCTTCGACAATACGCCAATTTATTGTGCAAACGCATGGAATGCAAAAACTCGCAACTTGAAAGTTGGCGTGCCAAGTCTCACTTTCGGTGGGGCAAATGTCGAAAAAAATTTGACCGAAAACACTTTGCAAATTGTCGATAAACAAAATCGATTACTAAAATTGTCGTCGAGTGAAATAGCCACTCATTTGCAAAAAGGCGACATTATGTCTTGGAATTTTGGCTGGCGTGGATGTCAGGTGGTATTCGATAGATGCTCGAATTTACACGTTGAAAATGTCGAAACATATAGTGCGATTGGATTTTGTATGCAGGCGTCGCACTGCGAAAATATCTATGCAAATGGCGTCCGATTTATCCGCAAGGGTGAGCAAATGCACGTCGGTTCTCGTGATGCGTGGAAGCTCTATTGTTGCAAAGGCAATGTGAAAATTGAGAATTGTTATTTTGAGGGCGTACGTTGGGACGGACAAAATGTACATGGCGTATTTGCGTGGGCTCTGAAAAAAACTTCAAAAAATAAAGCTATATTTGGAACACACAAAGATTGGCACTGGGGCGTGTTGCCTACGATTGCACCTGTCGGTTCTAAAGTCGGTCTGTGGCTCGATAAAGATAACGAAACTCTCTTGACAGTGAAGTCGGCAAAGCAAACTCCACGCAAAAAAATCTCAAAAAATAAATGTATAGAAATCGAGTTTGAGGAGGATTTACCAAACTTTGTGGAATCGGCAACTCTCGCAAATTTCTATGGCATAAACATCGATTCATATGAGTTGAAAAATTCAACATTCCGTAATATTGCTGGCACCGCAAGTCTCATCAGAAACGACAATGTGAAAATTAGAAACTGCAAATTTGACCATATTATGTATCCCGCAATTTGTGTCGGCGGAGCAATCCATGAATGCGAGGGGGTGTCGTGCAAAAATGCGATAATCGAGGGCAATACATTTTCTAATTGTTCGTGGCAACGTCGGCATAACGCCATCGGTGCAGTCTCAATCGCCTTGCAATATTGCAAACAAACGCCAACTCAACTTACACCTATGATTAAAAATATTTGCGTACGCAATAACAAATTTAAATCATGCAATGTCGCAATAGAAGCACTTTCTGTTCGCAACTTGAGAATATCTAACAATCTCTTTGAAAACGTAAAAACTAAACTTGTCCAACGCAATAATCTCGAAGTTGATTCAGATATTGCGCAATAGCAGGCTTGTTTACTTGATTTCTTTTACGTCGAAAAATTTTGCAGTGCGCACGATTTTCTTTTCTTTGCAAAGCGCATTCCATTTCAAAAAATGTTCTTGGCTTGAATGGAATTTGTGTGCCGAGCGACTCTTGTACAACTCGAACAAGAAGAATTTTGTCGGGTCTTTTACATCGCGATAAAGTTGATACGAAAGCGTGTCTTTTTCAGTATTTGTGCCCTCCACGAGTGGCTTCGATATTTTCAAGAATTCATCAATTTGTTCAGGCTTAATATTAAAGTCTACTGCAATAACAAGCATAGTTTCCGAATCTGCTTGTGGATAAATTTTGTACTTTTTAGGCGACGCTTTTGAGAGTGTAAATTGCGAAGTTGATATGCAACATTGGCAACCTTGAATTTCTGCATAGATTATAGATTTTGATGTATCGAACACATTGCGATAAACGCGAGTTCTAACAATGGTATCATCTTTTTTTGTCGCAAGATTATTGGAGACCTTTGTTAAATCGGCTTGTGTAGTTTCGCATATATTTATGCAAAGCATATTCTGTGCGTTTGCAAATTGAGTAATTACTGAGATTGCAATAATGATTGTAAGGAGTGTTTTCATCTCTTTTATGATGTATGCAGTGTGGTTTTATAGTCAAATAAAAACGCATCTTTTTCAAGATGCGTTTTTGTCCAAATTAGTTGTAAAAGCAAATTATTTTCTTCTGCGATAGATTGCCAAGCCGAGAGCGATTGTTCCGAGGAGCATTGCCCATTCTGCTGGTTCTGGGACAGTTTGGAGCAGAGAGAGGTACCCATTGTTTGTAACAAATGCGTTTCCGAGTAAATTATTTTCAGCGTCGTAGAGGAACACATAATTATTGGCGGTTGTATTTGTTGCTGCGTTAAGACCTACATAAATTGAATCTTCGCGGAAATTATAGATTTTATAAATTCCCTCACCGCTTCCCAATGCGTTTTGATCATCAACTGTAAGTGTAAGCGTGGCATCATCAGCCATGTGCATTTCTAAAATTGTAAAATTTGCAACATACATATTTCTTAATTTTTGGCTGGCGTTGAGATATATTTTTGAAGTCAAAATATTATTTTCTCCGCCTGCCATGGTAACAACCCCTATATCGATTGATTCGTTGACGAGGCAATTTTCTTCATTCAATGTGAGAGTTGATTTGTCTAAAATGATGCGTGGGTTCTTTGAAGCGTCTTTAGTGATATTGATGTAAGCATCTTTATTTACTGTCAATGATGCATCTTTGTCTAAAAATATTTTGCTGTGTGCTTGCAGACTTGAGCCTGACAAAAGGGTTACTGCTTTAGTAAATTTGATGCCATTATCGCCACTTATTGATGTTTGTGTGATTTTTCCGGCGAGGTCAAAACTCGAGTCAATTTTCATTTCATTTTCGTAGTCGATAGCAAACTCGCCAGTGATTGAGACGTTTGCACCGTTTGCCCATGATACTGCATTTTTTTGCGTGTGCTTACCTGTAATGTTAATATTTGCACCTGAGTTTGCGTTGAATACTCCGTTTTGGGTGATTGTGCCAGAAGCGTTGTATTGCGAACCACTTTGCAAAGTCAACTTGGAATTATGAGTATAATTTCCAGCGATGTTCATAACACCTAAAACGGTATTTAAAATATCTCCGTTCCATTCAACAGTAGAATTTGCATCAACTGATAGTGTCGATTTATAGTTTTTTGCAGTAGTTCCATCTCCTAAATTGGTGGCGTTTACAGTTGTGACATTTGCATTAACACCGTTGAAGATGAGGCGTGCATCTTGACTGTTTTTTGAAGATAGTGTTAATGTGTTAAAAGACAAATTTGCAGTTGCTGTTGAATTTGCTACACTATTTTTGATAGTTAATGTAAACAAATTATGCGTCCAATTACCTGCTGTAATAGCATCTACATCTCCAGTTGCAGAGTTGATGTCGACGGTAATACCTTTATTTGCGTTCCAATCTATTGCATTTGCAAAAGTAGCGTCGCCATTTATTACTTTTATTGATTTCACAACGGCACCATTTGCAGCGTAGCCTACACCATTTGAAGAATCCAAAATAATATCAGTTGTATTGGATGTACCAGTGACTTGTGTTCGGCTCCCACCGCCATAGAAAGTCATTGTATCGGCATTTGCAGACAATACGAGAGATAGGATAATAGTAGAATATAGAAACTTTTTCATAACGATTTAGTTTAAAACTAAAAATAAAATAGAGTGAAGATTAAATAGGTCAATACAAAAAAGATGCAAAGTTAACTCTTTTTTTTATAGTATATTGTGAAAATGTCCTCTTGTGGCGAAAAACAGCAGGTGAGCCACCTGCACATCATTGAAGGGGCTTTGCCCCTTACGGAGATTGCTTTCGCAATACTCCTATCCCTGTTCGGATTTTTATTTTGTGTGTGTTGCTATTTTAATGATTTATTTTTTTAGAATAGATAGATTAGGAGTTAATAGATGTTGGGGAGGGTTGGTTGCACCCTCCCCAAACCCCACTGCAAGCAGGTGAGCCACCTGCACATCGTTGAAGGGGCGTTGCCCCTTACGGAGATTGCTTTGCAATGCTCCTATCCCTGTTCGGATTTTTATTTGATGTGTGTTGCAGTCTTTATGATTTAGTTTTTTAGAATAATAAAGAGAGGATGAATCGGTGCTTTTATTCTACCTCTTTGATATTCTATTGCCGTTATTGCCAGTGTAGTATGGCAATAACTAAAAATGTTTCACATTTTTACAATAGAATATCGGGGGAATTGCACCTACGCTTCCAGTCGATGTTGACGGAGTAGAATGCGATGAGTCGCAAGTTCCCACGCTTTTAAAACACACCATTTAAAAAACTAAAACGAAAAACTGGCAACGCTTTGCCAGTTTTTCTGTATAATTGTGCAATCCGAAATCAGCGAGCGATATTGCCTACGGCAATCGCTCGCCGGTGCCCGTCATATAAAAAATTGCCTACGGCAATCGCCTGCCGGTGCCCGTGTAGTAAACTATTTACGACGGCGGTAGATTGCTAAGCCGAGAGCGATTGCTCCGAGGAGCATTGCCCATTCTGCTGGTTCTGGGACAGATGTTGTGAATGCGATGTATCCGTCGATTACTGTTGCTGGGTCGAGCTCAATGCCTGCTGCGTCGTACAATTTTACATATTGTTCGATTGCTTGTTTTACGCCAACATTATCGCCAACTTTAATTGTATTTTCAGTGAAGTTATAAATATTCAATATACCGCCGTCTGACGAGAACGCATCTTCGATATTTGTCAATTCAAGGAGTGCATTGTCAGCCATAGTGAGCTTTAGTGATGCATTTGAAAGTGCAATTCCGCCAAGCTTTTGGTTAGAGTTGATTTCAATGTTTGTATTAAACGCGTCAGCTTCTGTTGCGATGATAATCGAATGGTTGCCGTTTTCGTTTTGCACTGAATTTTCTGAGTTCAAGTAAACGAAAGAATCCTTGCCGATTATGATTTTTGAGTCACCATTTGCGTCTGATTTAATAATCAATTTAGATTCCTTGTCGTTTGTATCATATCCGATTTGCAATTTTGCATATCTTGCAGAATTTATCAAATTACCATCGGCATCGCTTGCGTCTGGTGAGCGAAGTGTGATCGAATCGGAAGCGGTGAATGTAGATGAGTTGATAACTTTTACATCGCGTTCAATTAGTATTCCGCCAGCTGATTGTGTGAAAGTTCCGTTTTTAACAGTTGTACGTTTCAATGATATTGCACTATCTGTTAAGAATGTTCCACCATCGATGTTTAAATAAGAACCATAAACGGCTTCTAAAGTTGCAGAACCCAAATTAACAGTTTTTCCGGATGCCACTTTAAATGTTCCTTCATTTCCGATGCCGAGGACACCTGATGCATCGTTAAATGTTGCATTGCCATCGAGGTTAAATGTGCCATCTGCTACAAGTCTTGAACATTGGTTTAATGTGATATCACCAGTCCAATTAAGAGTTTTTGATACAGAAATATGGATTAATGATGTGCCAGTAGTGTTTTCTATTCTTCCTAATACAGACGTAGCTACATTTGCATTTGTATTTGCTTGAAAGTAGAGTTTTTGAGTTTGAGTTTTAGCTCCACCGACAAGATTCATCGAGTTTGCTTTGAATAACAATGGATTTTCAGGAGATGCATTTGTATTTTTGATATACAAGTTTGCGTAGTTCATTGAAAAATCTGCAACTTCAAAGACGGTGAAATCTTTTTCTGATGTGTTTGCGTCAAGATTCAATGTGCCGTATGCTGTTGTATAATTACCTAATGCGAGAGTGTCGCCACTGCCGATAACAGCTTTCAATGAACGATATGTCATTGTTTTAGCTGTTCCATCTGTTGGGAGTTTTACACCATAGAAAGAGCCAGTGTCAGAGTGCAACAGCAAATCTTTATCGGAGTAATCTGCACCATCAACCCAAAGTGTTGTACGTGAACTTACGCTTTTGCCTCCATTATACTCAATAGTATTTGAATCTTGTGCGAATGCTGAAAATGCGAACGCAATAGAGAGTAGTATAGTGTTATATTTCTTCATAATAATTTATAAATTTTTAAAAAACTAATATTATGAATATTCCGATGTAGAAAATTGTCAAATATTTTTGTCGCTGAAAATGAATAAAAAAAGCCACAGAAATTCTGTGGCTTTTGGGGATATAAAGGTATATCTATTTAGTTTCTCTTTTTGCCCTTTGGGACAAATGGAGTATCTAAAATTTGTTCGTCGATAAGTAATTTTGCACGGAGCTTTTTGTAATCGACATCTTGGATAATTCCGTTGCCGTCGATAGCCATACACGCTGCCGTTGCACCGCTTTGACCAAGAATCATAAATACTGGTTCCATTCTGATTGAACCGAATGCGACGTGCGAAGCCGAGAGTGCGACAGGTACTGCGAGGTTTGTGCATTCAGCTCTTTTTGGGACGATACTTTTGAAGCTTACTGGGTATGAGCGTTTTACTTTCTTTTCAAAGCCACCCTCTACATACATTTTGCCGTCTTTTACAACACGTTCAACGTGGTGCGAATCCATTTGGTAGCTACCCAAGCCGACAGAATCTTTTACGACTTCTTTGCCTGTGCAGTGTGCTTGAGTCATAACATAATCGGAAAGCAAGCGACGAGCTTCACGGATATAGAGGTCATGAGGCCAGTTGCGTGTTTCGGGGAACTCGTACGCATCGAGTCCAAATGCGTTTATGCGAGCACGGAGTTTTGCTGGAATCGATGGGTCGTTTGCCAAGAAGTACATAAAGCCTTGTTGATAATTGACGTGGTCTTGGAAGATTTTTTCACGTTCTGCGTATGAGCCTTCTGCCCAGCCAAAGTTGTAGCCGACGTGGTCGAGCGAAATTGGTCCGGCGTTGTTGCAATCGCCTTCATTGAGCTTAAGTGGACCTCTGCTGTAGCGTAAGTTCCAGAAGTCTGGGTCAGGTGCACTATTTACATAACGGCTCAAAAGTGCGTAGCGTTCTGGACGATAATTTTCTGGTTTGTACCATGGAGTTTTTTTACCATTTTTCATCGCCCACATTCTGAAGCAATACGATTGCAACTTCTTGTCGGCAACGCCGAGTTTTTCAACTTTTGTGTCGGTGATACCTTCGAGCAAACCACTTGACGGGTCTCCCTTAACTTTGTATGGGTCGACATCAAAGCGTGGAATATGGCTATGTTTTGAGAAATAAGTGCCGTTGTAGTCTTCGTTAAAGCGAGAGTTGTCTTCGCGACCTACCATATATGAGCAACCAGCCATTGCGAAAAGGTCGCCTTCGTAAGTAGCGTCGACAAACATTTTACCTTTAACTGCGTTGCCGTTTTCAAAAGTAATCTTTGTGATTTTTCCGTCTTTCTTTTCGACTTTTTCAAGACGATGTTCAAAGAATACGGGAACACCAGCATCGACAAGCATTTCGAGAAATACTCTTTCTGCTTCGCTTGGGCGATATTGACGCCATTTGCCGACTCTTTCAAAGAATTCAACTGCCATACCGCCGATTGCGTTCTTTTTGCCGATGTCAGTTTCTGTCAAGCCAGCCGATGTCAAGCCACCGACGTGTCTACGGAAGACGTAAAGAGCCGAAGTTTTGCCCATTCTGCGAGCTTGGATTGCTGCACCCACGCCACCAGGAGTTCCGCCATAAACTACAACATCGTAATTTGCGGTTGTCGGTTTTTTTGCTTTTGGCACTGGATAATAATATTTAAGACCAGGGTTTGGCGTTGTTGGGGCAGGGAGCTTTGGTGCTGCGTTTGCACACAAACCTGCCAATATGGCTGTTGTGATAATGATAGTCTTTTTCATAGTCATATTTTTTAGATTAAAGGTCTATTTCTACTTTTTGGACAGAATCTTTTTGTACGATTTTCTTGCCGTTCGCAAAAATCATAAAGCCTTTGCCTTTGTTATAACGAGAACCGTCTTCGTCCCAAAGGATTGTGAGCATTTTGTTTTTGCAAGGTACGTTTTCGATTGCAAAATAATCCCAACTATCAGGGGCAAGGGGGTTGATTACAACTTTGCCACCTTCGCCCAAGCGGATACCCATCAAACCTGTAATGATAAGGTCGTTGAAGGTCGAGTGATTATAATCTTTGCCACGTTCGATATAATCCCAACCTTTTGGACCATTCCAGTTGCGAAGTACTGTGCGAGAAATCCAGTCGCCAGTGTCGGGATGTTGGTTTTCGTCAATCCAGAATACGATTCTGCCGTCTTCTGTTGTGCGACGATGTGCATCGGCGTATGTTTTAAGAGCGTCGTAATAATCGTCTTTATCAACGTTATCGCTCTTATAGTTGTTTACAAAATTTGCCAATGCAGTGAGTGTGATTGATGTTGAGTATGGCCAAACTGGACCATTCCATTGGCACTCGTGTCCGATATATGAAAGGCGGAAGCGAGGGTCGCGACGTTCTGCGGAAGTCAAGCCCCACTTTGATTTGAAGCCGTCTTTGCATTTAATTTGTTCCCATGCAACAGAGTATTCTTCAGGTGGAATATTGAAGTACCATGGGGTATAGCCATGTAATTCGCGGACATCTGAAAGTTGTCCAAAATTACCGCAGAACATCACTTTGTAGAAGTTGTCTTTCTTATCCCAAAGATATGTATTTATGCGTTTTTTGAGGTCTTCTGCTTTTTCTGTGTAGTATTTTACGTCTTCTTTGATGCCGAGAAGTTGTGCGATTTTTGCCATTGTTTCGTATTCGGCGAACATATAGCTATTGATTGTCGCACGGTAGCCTATCCAGCTCATAATCATTGCACCAGATATAGAAATTTCCATACCATCGGCACCATCTTTTTGTTTAAAGAGCTTATCGGTTTTGCTGAAATTACTTTTTTCCCACGCTTGAAGATTTTTCTTAAATGCAGGGTAGAGATCCTTGAGCATTTGTTCATTCGGACGTGCAAGGTGATATTCGTATGCGGAATTTGCATACCAGAAAGTGTAGCGACGGATATGTTTTGCTGTACTCCAAAACTTGACGTAATCGCCAATAATTTGCGAGTCTTTCAGCCAGCGACCCTCACGGATATGGTGTCCGGCGGGGCAAGCTATTGTGTTGAATTCGCCCGACCAACGAACTTTTGGGAGGAATTCTGTAATAACGTGTCCTTTTTCTGTCTTTACGATATGTTTACGGAATGTCCACCAACGGAAATAGTATGTTGCGTTGATTGATTCATCTGGACAATCGAAAAGAGGTATGTTTTTAGCAAGGAACTCTTTTGCTTTGTGGTTTGGATATTCATTGATGTACAGTTCTTCGTCGTCATCGTTGAATTTATCGACATACTGCGAGAGTTTGTCGTATCCATATTGGTTAGGTATAATTTGGGCGTTTGCCGAGAGTACGGCAAATGCTCCTATTAAAATAGGGAGTATTCTTTTCATAATAATTGAGTTTTTAATTGAGTTTTATGTTTTAAAGTTTACCGTGTTTACGCATAGCGTCCATCATACCAGCCATACGTCTGCGACCCTTATCGCCACGCATCATTTTCATCATTTTACGCATACCTTCAAATTGCTTGAGGAGTGCATTGACATCTCTAACTTGAGTACCAGACCCCGATGCAATTCTCAAGCGACGACGTGCGTTAATGATGTTTGGATTGCGTCGTTCTTGTGGAGTCATCGAAAGAATGATTGCTTCGGTTTGACGCATTTTCTTTTCTTCTCGTTCGCCAACGCTAATACCGCTCATTCCTGGGAGCATCTTTAAGATTCCACCAAGCGAACCGAGCTTTTTAATTTGACGCATCTGTGAAAGGAAGTCTTCGAGGTCGAACTCTGCTTTGCGGAGTTTTTCAGCCATTTTTTCGGCTTCCTTCAAGTCCATTGTCTCTTGTGCTTTTTCGACAAGGCTGACGACATCGCCCATTCCGAGTATGCGTTGAGCCATTCTGTCGGCGTGGAAAATCTCGATATTTTCGAGCTTTTCGCCGGTACCTGCAAATTTGATTGGGGCACCCGAAACTGTCTTAATTGAAAGAGCCGCACCACCACGAGCGTCGCCGTCGAGCTTTGTGAGGACAACACCAGTGATATTTACAGCTTCATTAAATGCTTTTGCGACATTGACTGCTTCTTGACCCAATGCAGAATCGGCAACGAGCAAAACTTCTTGTGGTTTTTCAACTTCTTTAAGTTTTATAATTTCATCGATTAGCTCTTGATCGATTTGCAATCTGCCCGCAGTGTCGAAAATTATGGCATTTGCACCTTCTTCAATTGCTTGCTTTTCGAGTCTTGAAGCGAGGTCGGGAACATTTTTTGAATTTCTATCGGCATAGACTTTGGCACCGATTTGTTTGCCGAGTGCTTCGAGTTGGTCGATTGCCGCTGGGCGATAAATATCGCACGCAATGAGTGCTGGCGTGTAGCCACGTTTTTTGAGAAGTCCGGCAAGTTTTGCAGATGTTGTCGTCTTACCAGAACCGTGTAAACCTACCATCATAATCTTCAACGGACGGATTGGTGAAAGTTCTGTCGAGCCTTCGCCCAAGAGTTTTTCAAGCTCGTCGCTGATGATTTTGATTATCTGTTGCCCTGGGGTAATCGAATTGATTACTTCGCGTCCGATACATTCATTTTTTACACGTTCTGTAAATTCTCTGGTTACTTTAAAATGAACGTCTGCCGACAGCAACGCTTTGCGTACTTCGGTGAGTGCTTCCGACATATTTTCTTCGGTGAGCTTGCCGATTCCACGCAAGTTGCGTAAGGCTTTGGAGAGGTTTTCGGTAAGTCCTTCAAACATCTTTTTTGTGAAATTAGATTAAATCAATTAGCCGATTGTATCGCCACCGTACCACTTCTTGAGTACTTCTGGAATTGCGACTTTACCGTCATCTTGAACATTGTTTTCCAAGAGTGCTGCGAGTACACGTGGGATTGCCAACCCAGAGCCATTGAGAGTGTAAACGTTGCGTGGCTTTCCACCGTCTGCTGGGCGGAAACGGATATTTGCACGGCGTGCTTGGAAGTCTGTAAAGCATGAGCAAGACGAAACTTCGAGCCATTTTTGTTGACCTGCCGCCCATACTTCAAGGTCGAATTGCTTTGCGTGTGGGAAACCGATGTCGCCTGTGCAAATTGAAAGTACTCTGTATGGCAAACCGAGCTTTTGCAAGATGCCTTCAGCGTCTTTGCGGAGTTTTTCAAGCTCTTCCATCCCATTATCGGGGTGTACCCATTTTACGAGTTCGACCTTATCGAATTGGTGCAAGCGGTTGAGCCCACGAACGTCTTTACCCCAGCTACCAGCTTCACGACGGAAGCAAGGAGTGTATCCGCAAGCATAGACAGGCAACTGTGATTCTTCAAAAATTTCGTCTCGATAGAAGTTAGTAACAGGCACTTCAGCTGTTGGAATCATATAGTAATCATCTTGAGCATCGTGGTACATTTGACCTTCTTTGTCGGGGAGCTGACCAGTTGCTGTTGCACTTGTTGCATTGACCATAAGCGGACACATCAATTCTTTGTATCCATTTGCTTTTGCTTCGTCGAGGAAAAGTTGCAAGAGTGCACGCACCAAGCGAGCCATATCGCCAACGTAGAATGGGAACCCTGCTCCTGTAACTTTTACACCACGTTGGAAGTCTAACAATTCATTGAAGAACGGCAAGTCCCAGTGTGGTTTTGCGTTCTTAATAGAATCGATATCGCCCCAAGTATAAAGTGTAACATTGTCTTTATCTGTTTTGCCAACTGGAACAGAATCGTCTGGAATATTTGGAACAGAAAGGAGCATTGCCTTCCACTTTTTTTCGGCTTCGTTTGCGACTGCTTCAAGCTCTTTTACCTTTGCCGAAACAGCTTTCATTTCTGCTACCTTTTCCTTAAATTCAGGACTTCCTTTAGGGAGTTCTGCCATTGCTTTGCTCGCAGTGTTTTGTGCGTTGCGAGCTTCTTCAAATGCGGTAACAGCCTTGCGACGTTCTACATCAAAAGCCAAAATAGCGTCAATATCGCAATCAAATTTTTTGAGTGCAATTTTTTCTTTAATAAAGTCTGGTCGTTCTCTTAATAGTTTTACATCTATCATAATTCCCCATATATTTACAGAATCGTATTGTTTTTCAACAATATTTTAACAAATAGCGATGTAATGAAAAAGTAATGGATAAGTTTATCATATTCGCTTGACTTATGTAAACATCCTTACATTATAATTTTGTTTTTAACTTATTTATTCGATATGAAAACTTCAATCTTTTCTATAATTGCATTTATTTCTTCTGTATGCTTGTGCGCAGGGGCAACCTCATTGAGTGGTTCGGCTTCGGGTGTACAAGACATTACTGTAGATTCTATCGTAAATTCAGGTGATACTTATTCTGTTGGTGCAACAGGTACTAAGTCTATAAACATTTCTAAAGGTGTAACTTTAACTATTGATACTGATGCAACACTTAACACAACAGCTGGCATTTATGTTACTGGTACATTTGATGTCAAGAGTGGTGCAGATGTTAATATCTCTACTCAAATTGTGACATGGAGTAATGCTCATGTAATACTTGATGAAGTAGTCTCAAAATCAAATGGTAGTCCTATTAGTTTAGCTCTTGCTGGGAGCAATGTAAAGGTTGATTTTGGTGTTTCGCAGACCTTCAATTATTGGGACGTACGTTTTGATAATTACACATTTACTTTTGGGCAAGATGTTTCTGTAGTTTTCAATGATGTCAGCTTCGGAGCAGTTTCTGTTAATAAGGAAACTCTTCATTCAGAAAAAAGTGTTACTCTTGTCGATTTTAGCAGTACAAACAGTATCTTTATTGGAGTTGGCAACTCAATCACTCGTGATGATAATCCATATACTTATGAAATTGTTTCAGATAACGTTTTGAAGATATCGGGTGATTGTTCTGAATTAGATTATGGTTCTGCATCTTATAAGTTTATTGATGAAGATGGCGAAAAGATTAAAATCAGCGAAGTTTACGATGGTACAACTTTAAAAGGTTTCAATATAACAACCGTATCGGCACTTGTTCCAGAGCCAGCTGAATGGGCTATGATGTTTGGTGTAATCGCATTAGTTCTCGCAGTTTACAGACGCAGAAAATAATAGCTCAACTTTATAAATTAAAACGGCGTATCCAAAAAGGAAACGCCGTTTTTTGTATGGTAGTGTGATTCTCTTTTTAATTTTTTTGCTCAAGCATTGCGTCCATTGCGAGTTCGGCAAAGATTTTTCTTTCTCCAGCAGGGTTGGGGTATTGTGAGCATCTGACTGTAAGTACTATCGCAAAGATATTTTTTTCTAAATCGATATATACCGATTGCCCCGACCAACCTGTGTGATATATAAATTTATCTGAAAAATTCTTTGGGCTATTGCTCGCATTCCAACCAAATGTTCGAGCGTTTCCTTTTTTGTCTTTGAATGTAATTTTCGACAATTCTTCGATGCGTTCTTCTGAAAGTATACGAGTATTACCAAGCTTACCTTTACCTAAAATCATACGACAAAATTTAGACAAATCGTTTGCGGTTGTAAAAAGTCCAGCGTTGCCAGCACACATATTATCGGCGTAAATTGTGCGTGCAGGAGGGTCGGATATTTCGCCAGCTTTTGATGTCGTGATTGTGCGTGCGTATCGATTTTCCGCATTCGCAATCGGTGTACCCATTGATGAATCTTTCATCCCTAATGGCTTGAATATTTCGTTTTGGCAGAAAAATTTGAGTGGTTGTTGTGTGATGTTTTCAACGACAAACCCAAGCAAAATAAAATTCCAACAAGAATATCTGTATGCTATGCGAGGTGCTTGTGGCGGACGAGTTGAAAGTGCAGTTTTTACCATAGCTCTACCAGTGCAATCATTCCAATATGGGCTGTTGTTAAATCCAGAGATATGTGTAGCCAAATCGCGAACTGTTGCTGGGCTTTCGAGTTTTGGCGAATATTGTGGTAAATATTTATAAAATGGCGAATCAAAATCTATCTCGCCCCTATCTCGCAAAATTGCAAGGGCAGTCGTTGTTGCGACCGTTTTTGTAACACTTGCAACGTCGATAATTGTATCGGTTGTCATAGGTGTTTTGCCACCTTTTGCAGACATACCTTGTGCGTGTGAAAATTTTATTCCGCTTGAATCGCCCACGCAAATAGCGACACCAGCTATATGATTTTTTGCGATAGCTTGGTCGATTTTTTCTTTCAACTCATCGAGCGGACTTGCTGAAAGATTGATTGTAATAATTGTCGTGAGGAAATACAGCAGAGTTTTTTTCATAACAACAATCTTACAATAAGCTTAACTCTATGCAATAAAAAAGCCGTCTCGCAAGGGAAACGGCTAAAGACTTATTGTTGTTGTGGCTGGCTATCTTCTTTCATCTTTGCGAGAACTTCACGAGATTTTGCAAGGGCAGTGTCGATATCTTCAAGCACAAATTCTTCGCCCATTTTCTTTAAGAAGCCCGATTTTTCCATCATATGTAATGGTTGTGAATGTGCTCCTGTAATCATCAAAACTACTCCTCGAGACTTCAATTTATCATAGAGTTTATCGAGTACATCGAGGGCAGTTGCGTCCATTGCGAGAACTGTACGCATACGCAAAATTGCAATCTTCGGACGTTCACCCATTGAAGTCAAAATGCTTTCGAGTTTATCGGCTGCACCAAACATCAACGCTCCGAAGATACGGAAAATCATAACGCCTTCTGGAATTTCTTTGCCTTCGAGAGAGTATTTTGAAAGGTCGCCTTCAAGTTTTTTATCAACAAGCATAACTTTTGTTGTGTTCGATACTCGGCGAATAAAGAGCATCGCAGCGAGAATCATACCAACTTCAATCGCAAGTGTAAGACCGAATACGACAGTCAAGCCGAATGTCGAGAGGAATACGAGGTCGTCAGAGCGAGGGAGTTTTCGCATTTCTGGGAATGCCGACCAATCGCCCATATTGAATGCAACAACAAACAGGACAGCCGAGAGTGTCGCAAGTGGAATATATTGTGCGTAAGGTGCGGCGAATATCAAAATCGCCAAAAGTACAACGCAGTGTATGACGCCAGCAATCGGTGTGCGTCCGCCATTTTTGATGTTTGTTGCGGTGCGTGCAATTGCACCAGTTGCTGGAATTCCCAAGAAGAATGGCGTTGCGATATTTGCCATACCTTGTGCAATAAGTTCTTGGTTCGAGTCGTGCTTATCATCAATCATACCGTCGGCGACAACTGCCGATAGCAACGATTCTATCGCAGCCAAGAGTGCGATTGTGAAGGCTGGCATCATCAAATTCTTGATGTTTGCAAGGTCAATATCAATCCATTGAAATTTTGGGAGAGTATTTGGAATATCGCCAAAGCGTGTATAAATTGTTTCGGTATCCCAACCGCCGAGTTTCGACATCGCAAGTGCTACAAATGTACCGATAAATATTGCACCAATTTGCCCTGGTACACGTTTACGCCACGAGGTCGGCCAATAGACAATCACAAGCATCGAGAGAATCCCGACAAATAAGGTCGGCAGATGTGTAGTGTTAATAGCTTTGTAGATTGCTATACATTTTGGGATAAAGTCTTCGGGCATTTTGTCGATTTGCAGTCCGAAGAAATCTTTCACTTGTGTCGAGATAATCAGTATTGCGATACCATTTGTAAAACCGACTACAACTGGGCGAGGGATAAATCTAATAGCATTGCCCATTTTAGTAATCCCCATAATTATGAGGAATACGCCAGCCATAACGGTCGCAATAGCGAGTGCCGAATAGCCGTATTGCGAGATAATTCCAGCAACGATGACGATAAACGCACCAGTTGGTCCGCCAATCTGCACTTTTGAGCCACCGAATACCGAGATTATAAAACCAGCGATAATCGCAGTGTAAATACCTTGAGCAGGCGATACACCGCTTGCAATACCAAACGCCATCGCCAACGGCAATGCGAGGATACCAACGCTAAAACCAGCACATAAATCTGCTGTAAAAGTTGAACGATTATACCCCTTTAAGCAATCCAACAACTTGGGGCGAAACGAAAATTTGACCTGATTCATTAAGACAAATAAGATTTGAAGAATTCATCGATATCGTATTTTTCATCGGGCATATAGACGAATGCAAAGCAGTTGTCGCATACGCCAATATTTTTATTTTTCATAAGATAATCGATTTCTTCGGCGGCGATATTAGCCCCACACGCAGAGCATTTGCCGTCGTGCACTTCGGCAAGACCTGAACCGCCTGACGATTCAAGCCTGTCAAAATGTGAGAGTGCAAATGACGGAATTTGTCTGCGGTTTTCGACAATAAGGTCGCGCAGTTTTTGAACGTCATCATCCGACATCGTGCCAGATTCCGATAGCTTTCTTGCTCTTCGAATCTGCAACAATTTTATAATGATGTCTTCTGTATGTTTCATAGTTAACTTGCGTTAATCCAACAAATCCGCAAAAATTTGCAAGCAAAAAGCTACAATATCCAACATTTTTTTACTTGCTCTGTTGGTGTGCAGAGCTTTTTATAAATTCATTAGGAGATTTTAGTTATGGCTATAAATGGTAAATATATTGCGGGAATGTCGTTTTTTTTGTGTTCGCTTCTGAATGCGAATGCGTCGGATTCTGATTTTTACAAGTATACAAATTACAATCCAGACTTGCCCGAAAACTCAATTAAACTCGAAGATTTTGCAAATCCCAAGGGTAAGGCTCGTGTCCAAACGTGGTGGCACTGGATAAACGCAAATGTATCGCGTGAAGGCATTGCCAAAGATTTAAAAGCTATGGCTGATTGCAATTATGGCGCAGCTATTATTTTTAATGTCAGCAGTGGAGAAACCCCCGAGGGTTCTTTGAAATTCAACTCTCCAGAATGGTTTGAAAATTTTAGATATGTTTTAGATGAAGCAAAAAAACATAATATCGAGATTGGATTGCATAATTGCGACGGCTGGTCAGAAGCTGGGGGACCTTGGATAACTCCAGAACTTTCGATGAAAAGACTTACGAAGTCGAAAGTGCGTGTAAATGGTAATGGAACGCTTAAAAGAATAAAAATGCCACAGCCATATGCTGGGAATGATTGGTTCAAAAAAGATTCAAAACCATTTTATAAAGATATAGTGGTTATTGCATACCCTGCGTTTCGTCCACAAAAAGTGGAAATGGAAGACTATGTAAAAAAGATTTCTCCAGCCAGCGAAGATAATTCAAAAAACTTTCCGAAAAGAATAAAATCACTTTTTGACGGAAATTTAAATTCGATTTTTGCGATAAATCCAAAATCGGAAAAATACAAAATGTTCGGTATGGATGTTGAATTTACCGAACCTTACGAGGCGTCAGCAGTGTACATAAATACAAAGTGGTCGTGGCGTAATCCCGACGGCGTTTTTGTCGCAGTTTCTGACGACGGCAAAAATTATCGCGAGGTATGTTCGCTCGATTTTAAGACAAATGAATGCTACCACACATTCCCTTCGCAAAAGGCTAAATATTGGCGTATCGGAAAGAGAGTAGGCAAGCTCGGCATTGATGCTTTTCAAATGAAATTGCACATTGCTGAACTCGAACTTGTCCCGTCTGGAAGTCTTCCAAAAAATGCTCCGTTTATATCGGCATTGTTGCAAAAAGTTGGCTACACAAAATGTAATATTTCACGTTTGCCGTACGACAATTTACCTGTCCCCAAAAATGCGATTATCGACCCTAAGAAAATCAAGTTTTTGGATATGTCAGAAGACGGCACAATCGAATGGACTTTCCCAAAAGGCAAGTGGGAAGTTTTGCGTATCGGATATACGACAAACGGAGTTGGTGTTCACCCTGCAAGCCCGTCAGGGAAAGGGCTTGAGAGCGACAAGTTGAGTGCAAAGGCGACCGATTTTCACTTCGATTCTTATCTCGCAAAAATGATTGATGTAGCGGGTAAAGATGCTGGCAAAACATTTAAATATGTTGAAACAGACTCATGGGAGTGTGGCTCGCAAAATTGGACAGAAGGAATGGAAAAACTTTTCAAAAAATTCAATGGATACGACTTGTCGCCATGGTTCCCTGTATTGTTGGGCGAAGTTGTCCATAGCAAAGAGGCAACTGAAAAATTTGCAGCTGATTACCGTGCGTTGATGTCGCATTTAGTTGTGAAAAACTTTTATGGCAGACTCGGCGAACGTGTCAGAGAGCGAGGTTTGATGTACCAAACCGAACCGCTTTCCGAAGGTTCGTTGAGAGACCAACTTGGACTCTACAAAATGGCTGATGTTCCACAACACGAACTATGGCAGTTGTACCGCAATTTAAATAAAATCGAAGTCCCGAAATCGACAGGGCATGGCAACGTTCACTCGGTTGTAAGTTTCTTTGGCAAGGCGATGGGAACGTGCGAATCGCTCACGCAAGATCAAGGCAACTGGGCGGATTCTCCACTCGTGCTGAAAGGTAAAATTGATACAATTTTCTTGGCTGGAATGAATACAATAGTCTTCCACTCTTATACGCATCAACCCGACGATAGAGTTCCTGGTTGGGCGATGGAGCCATGGGGTAGTACAATCAATCGCAAAATGCCTTGGTTTGAAATTGGGCGAGAATTTTTCAATTACATAGGACGCTCGCAATATATGCTTCAACAAGGGAAATCGGTTGTCAATGGTTTGGCGTTGCAGTCTGATGAAGTACCGGTTGTGGGCGAGCCAAATCATATCGGTGCTGGCTATGACACAATCAGAATCAATCCCGATTGTTTGAGAAATTATTTGCGTGTTGAAAATGGAAAATTAGTTTCACCAGGCAGAATAAAATACGATTATATCGAGATTCCGAATCCGACATATGAATACAAAGCGAGTACACTAAAGGCGTTGAAAAAACTTGTTGAACAAGGGGCAGTATTGTGTTCATGGAAGTTGACAACACATCGTTCAGGTGTGGCTGGAGATAAAGCAGAATGGACGAAGTTAAATGATGAACTTTTTGGCGACGGAACTCGTCAAGTTAGAAAAATTGGCAAGGGTAAAGTTTATGTAGAATATCATCCCAAAGAAATGCCAAACGTGCTTGGCTTGAAGCCCACATACAAGATAAATACAAATAACGTCGCAGTGCGTACACGTCAGCACGAAGACGGTTCGTTGTGGTATTATGTTGTAAATTGTACATCGGCTGAAAAGAATTTTGACATCTCCTTTAAGGTAGTCGGAAAACAGCCAGAAATATGGAATCCAGAAACGGGGAAATCGGAGAAGATTGGAGTGTCGTACGAAAAAGACGGGTACACTACAATCCCGATGCGACTCGCCCAAAACGACTCTATGTTTGTAGTTTTCCGAGAAAGTAAAACTCCACTTACGATAGTAGAATCGGTTGTCGACGGCAAAAAAACTTTCCCAAATTTCAGAGGTATGAAAAGCGAGTTTGCTCGACACCCAAACGTAGATTCAAAGGGCAATGTATCTATGGAATTTTTTGGCAAGGGAAAGCTTGTCGCAAAACTTTCAGATGGTACATCGAGAGAAATATCTTGCGATAAAGTAAGAGATTCAGTCGCTTTTGAAACACCATTCAAGGTACGTTTTCAAGAAAAGTTCGATGCTCCAAAATCGGCAATGTTCGACAAGTTTGTGTCGTGGACAGAACATTCCGATGTTCGTGTAAAAAATTACTCAGGCGTTGGAATGTATGAGTTGAAAGCAAATGTTCCAAAATTAAAGAAAAACGAAAGAGCGTATTTGTGTTTTGGCAAAATTATGGAACTTGGGAGAATCAAAGTAAATGGTAAGCTTGCAGGGACACTTTGGAAGGCTCCGTATGTACTCGAAATCACAAAGTTTTTGAAGGTTGGCGAAAATAAAATTGAAGTAGAAGTCGGCAATACATGGGTAAACCGTTGCCTTTACGATGCGACACTTCCGCCCGAAAAACGCATAACTTGGGCAAATACGATGCAGTATCACTTCCCTATAAAAAATACGAAACCATTGCTGAATCAAGGAATGGATAGGTCTTGGAAACAAGGGCTTATTCCGTCGGGGATAATAGGCGATTCCAAGATAATTTTCTCGAAAATGATAAAGAAATAACAAGATTTCACGAAAACGTCGTCGCAGATATTATCTCGAGGGCGTTTTTTGTTAAAATTGTTTGACAATAAAATTAGGGGGTATAATCTCGAACGATAATTTTTTTAATAAGAAAGAGTACTAATATGTTAAAGAGAATAGACCACATCGGTATCGCAGTTAAGTCGATTGACGACTCGATTCCATATTACGAAAACGCTCTCGGCTTCAAATGCGAAGGCATCGAAGAAGTCGCAGAACAAAAAGTAAAGACAGCGTTCTTTAATGTAGGCGGAGTTCATATCGAACTTCTCGAGCCAACATCGCCAGATAGCCCAATTGCAAAGTATTTGGAAAAGAACCCACACGGCGGAATCCACCACGTTGCATTCAATAGCGATAGCATCATGGATGACCTCGCAAAAGCAGAAAACGCTGGCGTTGGTTTGATTAACAAAGAACCAAAGATTGGTGCACACGCAAAGAAAATCGCATTCTTGCATCCAAAATTCACACAAGGCGTTCTCACAGAAATCTGTCAGGACGGCGAATGTGGTTGCCACTAATTGATAACTTTTTGTCTCGGCTCTAAAGAAGAGAGTCGAGACTCGTTTTTAACTTTTAACACAAACAAAAAATATGGCTATAGCAAAAAAATTGATGGAAGAACTCATCAATCGTCGCGAAGAAGCATTCAATGCGGGCGGAAAAGCAAAGCTTGAAGCACGCAATGCAAAAGGTCTTATGACTGCGCGTCAAAGAATCGAAGCCCTTTTTGATGAAGGCTCGTTCCAAGAGTTCGGTATGCACGTACAGCACAACTGCCACAACTTCGGCATGGAAAAGAAAAAGCTCCCAACAGACGGTATCATTACAGGTATCGGTTTGGTAAAGGGTCGCCCAGTTGCAGCATTCAGCCAAGACTTCACAGTCTCGGGTGGTTCACTCGGCTCGATGCACGCAAAGAAGATTGTCGATTTGATGAAGTTTGCTGGCAAAAATGGTATGCCAGTTGTCGGCGTAAACGACAGTGGTGGTGCTCGTATTCAAGAAGGTGTTGAATCGCTTTCAGGTTACGGACAAATTTTCTACGAAAACGTCGCTCTTTCAGGCGTTGTTCCTCAGGTTTCGATTATCGCAGGTCCTTGTGCAGGTGGTGCTGCTTACAGCCCCGCTTTGATGGACTTCATCATTATGACAAAACAGAACTCGAATCTGTTTATTTGCGGACCTCAGGTTATCAAGGCAGCAACAGGCGAAGAAGCATCTGTTGATATGTTCGCAACAGCAAATGCACACGCAACTGTTTCGGGCAATATTCACCTCGTTGCAGAAGATGATAAGCACGCAATCGAATTGGCTGAAAAGCTCCTTTCGTTCTTGCCTTCAAACAATATGCAAGAACCTCCGCACGACTTCTCAGTTAAGCTCGAAAGAACTTACGACCCAGAATTGAACGAACTCGTTCCAGAAACATCTGCACAAGGTTATGACGTTAAGAACGTAATCAATCGCATTGTTGACAATGGCGACTTCTTTGAAATTCAAGCAGGTTTTGCACGCAATATTGTTGTAGGTTTTGCAAGAATCGAAGGTATGGTAGTTGGTATTATCGCAAATCAACCAAACTTCAAGGCTGGTTGCTTGGATATCGACGCATCTGACAAAGCATCACGTTTTATCCGCACTTGCAACGTATACAATGTTCCGATTGTCAACCTCGTCGACGTTCCAGGATTTATGCCAGGTTTGGCACAAGAACGTGGTGGTATCATCCGTCACGGAGCAAAAATGCTCTTTGCATACGCATCGGCAACAGTTCCAAAAATCACACTCATTATGCGTAAGGCATACGGCGGTGCATACTTGGCTATGTGCTGTGTAGATATGGGTGCTGATATGGTCTTGGCATGGCCAACTGCTGAAATCGCAGTTATGGGTGCTAAAGGTGCAGTAAACGTTCTCTATGGTAAAGAGCTTAAGGGTATTGAAGACCCAGCACAGCGTGCTGAAACAGCTGCAAAGTATGCTTCAGAATATAGCGAAAAGTTTGAAAGCCCATACCAAGCTGCAAGCAAGGGTATGATTACAGACGTAATCGAACCAGCTGAAACACGTGGAGCACTCGCAATGGCATTGAGAGCAACTCTCTCAAAACGTGAAACACGCTTGCCAAAGAAACACGGTAATATTCCGATGTAATTAACTCGGTGTAGGTGGGCGTTCTTAAGTTCTTAAAATGAATTTTTGAAAAGCCCACAGATCTACATCGGCAACAAAAGAAAAAACTATGTATCTTTCAGCACTAATCGGATTGTATCCCACATGGAGCGAAATCGCAATGTTTTCGGCTCTTGGGTTTGGTGTGGTTATGGTTGTTTTGAGCGTACTCTCTATTGTTACTTCAATCGTAGGACAAGGGTTTATCGCAGTAGACAAAGCAAAGAATGCACCAAAGTCGCCGTCTGTACAAAAAGTAAAAGACGTTTCAGAAATTAAAAATCCCGACCACGCATTTGTGGTATCGGCAGCAGTAGCATCAGTATTGCCAGAGCTTGAAGCCGACAATGGCGAGCTTATCGCAGTTCTTTCTGCGGCAGCGTCAGTTGTTCTCGGTGAAGAATGTCAGGTAATCTCGGTAAAATCTGCACCCGATATGGCATACGCATATCAAGGTCGTCAACAAATCTATGCGTCGAAGAACTATGTTCCAACACGCGTTCGCTAAAACATCTTAAAACAAAATCAAAAAGGAAATATTTATTATGAAAAAATTACGTATCACAGTTGAAGGTAAAGTTTACGAAGTTGAAGTAGAAGTTCTCGGCGCAAGAGCAGCAGCACCAGTAGCAGCAGCTCCAGCACCTGCTCCAGTAGTAGCAGCTCCGGTTGCAGCACCAGCACCTGCTCCAGCACCAGCACCAGTAGCAGCACCAGTAGCAGCAGGTGCAGGCGACGTTGTTTGCCCATTGGCAGCAACAGTTGTTGCAGTAAACGTAAAAGAAGGTCAAGCAGTTAAAGAAGGCGACTTGCTCGTAACTCTCGAAGCTATGAAAATGAGCACACCTATTAACTCTGACAGAGCTGGTACAGTATCGAAGATTTACGTTTCAGCAGGACAAAGCGTACAGGAAGGTCAACCACTTATCGCAATCGCATAAGTTGTCTGATTCCCGCCGTAATGGGCGTTTAAAAAAATGAACGTCCATTGCGAAAATTAACACTTCAACACTAAAAAACAATGCTACAAAGTTTAATAGACCTCGCATTCGATACAGGGTTTTTCTATGTCGATTGGCGTATGATTGTAATGTGGCTGGTAGTGCTCGTACTTTTGTACCTCGCAGTATTTAAAGAATTCGAGCCTCTTTTGCTCGTTCCGATTGCCTTTGGTGCACTTTTGGCAAACCTCCCAACAGAAGGTGTTGTCAATAAGCCGGATTCTCCGATTATCGCACCAGCAGATGGTATCGTATTAGACGTATTCGCAAAAGAAGGCGATTCTGTATTCGTACCACGCGTAGTACGCCAGATTCCAACAAGAATATCAGATGTAATTAAATCGAAAGAAACAGCAAAAGCAGACGTTGAAAACTACTTTGCAGAACTTTCAAAAATCACATCGAAAGAAGGCAGAAAAGACGTGTTCTTGAAAGCAAAAGGTATTCCGGACTTGCTTTCAATCGTACGTCCAACTGTTCCAGATGCAGCGGCGAAACTCAATTATCTCGACGCTAATACATCTTTCAAAGTTAGCTATAAGGGCAAGGCTCTCGAAGTTCGTCCAGACGACCTTTTTGTATGGGCAATCACATCGGGCAATGTAACTGAAGAATTGGTTGGTGCAGGCGAAAAAGTCGCAATCGGCACAGAAATTCTTGACGTTTATACAGCTCGCGTAGGTGGTTTGTACCACTACATTCAACAAGGTGTTCTCTTGGAAATCTTCCCACCTCTCATCTTCTTGGGTGTTGGTGCGTTGACAGACTTCGGACCACTTATCGCAAATCCAAAGATGTTGCTCTTGGGCGGTGCAGCACAATTCGGTGTGTTCATCACATTTGTTGGTGCACTTTGCTTGGGCTTTACATCGAAAGAAGCAGCATCAATCGGTATTATCGGTGGTGCAGACGGCCCGACATCAATCTTTATCTCGAATAAACTTGCTCCACACATTCTTGCACCTATCGCAGTTGCAGCATATAGCTATATGGCACTTGTGCCGATTATTCAACCACCAATTATGCGTGCGTTGACAACTGAAAAGGAACGTAAGATTAGAATGAAGAGCTTGCGTAAGGTAACTCGTTTGGAAAAGTTGATTTTTGCACTCGTTGTTGCAATCTTCTGTATCCTCTTGGTACCAGACGTATCGGCACTTATCGGTATGCTTATGCTCGGTAATTTCATCCGCGAGTGTGGCGTTTGCGAACGCTTGAGCAAGGCTGCTCAAAACGAAACAATCAACATCGTAACAGTGTTCTTGGGAACATCGGTTGGTATCACAATGACGGGCGACCGTTTCATCCGTGTTGATACACTCTCGATTCTCGCACTCGGTGTTGTCGCATTCGGTTTCTCGACAGCAGCTGGCTTGATTCTCGCAAAAGTTATGAATTTGTTCTTAAAGGAAAAGATAAATCCGCTTATCGGCTCTGCTGGGGTATCGGCTGTTCCAATGGCAGCTCGTGTATCGCAAGTTGAAGGTCAGAAAGCAGATCCATCTAACTTCCTCCTTATGCACGCAATGGGACCAAACGTTGCTGGCGTAATCGGAACAGCGATGGTTGCAGGTTTCTTTATTGCAACTCTCGCACACTAAAAAATCTCTAAAAGATGGCACAGATAAAAATGTGCCATCGTTTTTTTGATAATTTTTAACAAATAAAATAAAATGGCTTACAATATCCTCACACCTGAAGAAGCAGCAAGCTTCATTCAAAACGGACAACAAATCGCTTTTAGCGGATTCACCCCAGCAGGTGGTGCAAAAGCGGTTCCATCGGCTATTGCTGCAAAAGCTGAAAAAGAACATGCAGAAGGCCGTGATTTCAAGATTTCTGTAATTACAGGTGCATCGTGTGGCGACCTTTGCGAAGGTGTACTCGCACGTGCAAATGCAATTAAGTATCGTGCACCATACCAAACAAATGCTGATATTCGCTCGTCAGCGAACTCGAACAAGATGAGCTATACCGACTTGCACTTGTCATTAACTCCACAATATATGAATTATGGATTTATGGGCAAGTTCGATTGGGCAATCGTTGAAGCAGCTGACGTAAATGATAAAGGCGAAATTCTTTTGACAACATCAGTTGGTATTTCTCCAACAGGCTTAAAACTCGCTGACAAAATCATCATCGAGTTGAACGCACACCAATCGAAAGATATCTATGGTTTGCACGATATTTACGAAACAGCAAACCCACCATTCCGCCGTGAAATCCCGATTTATTCGGCAGGCGACAGAATCGGTAGCCCAGTTGTTAAGGTTGATCCAAAGAAGATTGTTGGTATCGTTCACACAAATATGGCTGACACAGTTGCACCATTTAAACCAAGTGATCCTATCACACAAAAGATTGGTCAAAATGTTGCAGACTTCCTCGCAGCTGAAATGAAAGCAGGTATCATTCCAGAACAATTCTTGCCAATCCAAAGTGGCGTTGGTAATATCGCAAACGCAGTTCTTGGTGCATTGGGCGATAACCCAGATATTCCACAATTCTCGATGTATTCAGAAGTCTTGCAAGACTCTGTTATCGACCTTATCAAGAGTGGAAACATCAAGTGTGCATCGGCAACATCGCTCACTTGCACAGCTGAAAAAATCGACGAAGTTTACAAGGACATCAAATTCTTTAAGGACAAGCTCGTTTTGCGTCCACAAGAAATCTCGAACAGTCCTGAAGTTGCACGTCGTATTGGTGTAATCTCGATGAACACAGCTATTGAAGTTGACCTTTCTGGTAATGTAAACAGCTCGCACATTATGGGTAAGAACATTATGAATGGTATCGGCGGTAGTGGCGACTTTACTCGTGCTGCATATATCTCGATTTACACTTGCCCATCAGTCGCAAAAGGCGGAATGATTAGTGCAATCGTTCCTAACGTATCGCACTGCGACCACAGCGAACACAGCGTAAATGTTATCGTAACAGAATACGGTGTAGCAGACTTGCGTTGCAAGAGCCCATACGAAAGAGCAAATGAAATCATCGAAAAGTGTGCACACCCAGACTATCGCGACTTGCTCCGCAAGTTCCTCAAGGACGCACCAATGGGACACACTCCACAGACTCTCGCAAGAGCATACGCATTCCACGAAGCATTCGTAAACGAAGGCGATATGCGTAAAGCAGTTCTCTAATCGAGACGTTTCGTACAAACAAAAAAAGGAAGCTTAACCGCTTCCTTTTTTTTGTGCCTGTTTGAAAGTTCTATCCGTTCTTTTTGCTGTATTGAAGGGAGGAAATTAGCGACGATACAATGAGGGCAACGCCCAGTCCGCCTGTGATGATTTCCGGTATCTCTTGGATTGTCGAAGCAAACATAAGTAAGGCGAGCGAGCCTATCGCCCAGTATGCTCCGTGTGTGAGATAGCGGAGTTTGTCGAGCGTCTTTTTCTCGACGAGCATTATTGTCATAGAGCGAACAAAGAATGCACCAACTGCTAACCCGATTGCAATGATAACTACGTCTTTTGTAAGTGCAAAAGCTCCAAGTACGCCGTCGAGCGAAAACGATGCGTCGATTAATTCAAGATAAATAAATGATGCCAACCCTGCGTGTTTCAAGGCAAAAGCATTCTTTGCTTCAGCCATACTTTCGAGCTTTGTGCTTACGCCGTGTATCGCCAAATGCACGATTATCCCAGCGATTCCTGCTACGACCGATACTTTGATTTGTTCTGCCGTTAAGAAAATTTGTGGGACGCAAAGTGCCAAAATTGTCAAAATTGTCGGCGCACCTTTTATCTTCCCGAGTTTATTAAGTGGCTTTTCGAGGGCTGGTAACCAGTGGACAGTCTTGCCTTTTTCAAACATAAACTCGAAGAACAACATCAAAAGAAAAGCTCCGCCAAACGACGAAATACCGACGTGTGCTTCGTGCAAGTGATGTGCGTATTGGTCGGGATTATTCAACGCAAGGTTGAGAACTTCACGACACGATATTCCCGAAAAGATTGCTACAATCACAATCGGGAAGACAAATCGCATACCGAACACTGCCACTGCGATACCCCATGTGAGAAATCGTTTACGCCAAATTGCCGACATCTTTTCAAGCTTAATCGCATTGACAACGGCATTGTCGAACGACAAGCTCACTTCGAGCGAGCAGATTATTAGCGCTGCGATTAGGTCTTTAAATCCGAGTCCTGCTTGGACAGATTCTCCACGCCAGAATGCGATAATCATTCCGCAGATTAAAAAGAAAAATGACCACTTAAAGTATTTCATCATAATAAAAAATTTTTGCCGACTCACAATAGAATCGGCTTATTATCTTTGTGTTTTATTAAAATTTATATGCGGGCGTCAACCTCTTTTTCGTTCAGAAATTGGCAACATTTGTCCCTTTCTGAAAAGTGTAATTTGCCCAGTACTCGACGATACCACAAGCGATATGCAATCTGCCATAAGCGATATTGAATATGCCGCAGCGTGTCTTGCACCGAGCCCACCTGGGAGTTGAAGCTTGAAGTCGGGCGTATGGATTAGCGAGCCAGCCGAGTCTAAAATTCCGTTGCCATCGATAATAAACGCACCGTCGATAAGTGAATATTCTTTGACAGTTTCGTCCATAAACGGATTGAGAATATTTCTATCTTCAGGCTTATATCCAAAGAACGGATTTAAAATCAACTGTTTGATATGTGGTTTTATCTCATCGATATTACCGATAACAAAAATACATCCAACTGGTTTGCCTTCGCGACCTTCTACTGAAAGTTCAGTCGCAATATCGATAATACGTTCGATAACTTCGGGCTTAACGCCTTCAGGAAGCAGATTTTTCTGCCCCATAAATATGTTTGAAAATTCTTTTTCGATGTCAAAGACGATAATTGAATCGACAAGGTTCGAGCCTAAAACCCCACCCAAGCAACAGATTCTATCTTTTATTCCGATAATCCCACGTGTGATAGCAATCATAATCGCACTTCTGACTTGCGAGAATCTCGATTTAGAAAATGCTCTTACGTTTATCATTTGCCACGACGACGGAAGTTGCAGTGCAGGGTTTTCTGTTACAACAACCACTTTTTCAGATTTCAACAATGGCACAAGTTCTGTGAGATTTTTAAAAGTGTCGCCTTGTAGCATTATCGTTGAACACTTTGAAACTTTTGCAATTTTGACTGCCGATGCGATTACAAGTTTATTTGTTTTTTCTTCTTCACGTGCAGTTTTCTTTTTGCCCTTGCCCGATTTTTCATCAGATGTTTGCGAGGGCTTGAGCAAGTTCAACACTGCTGTACGGAACGTATCAAGAGTTGGTGCTTCTTTAAGTTTTTTGACCGACTCCGATTCTGTCGAAAATATTTTCGCAAAAATCGAGAGCGTTTCCATATACGATTCCACGTTGTCGTTCGACAAGAGAAGGAACACCGTATTCAAATCTTTTGGTTCTTCGCTATCACGGATTTTTACTTTATGGTCGCATCTACCAACGACAAATATGTATTTTTGTTTAAGACCTTCTATTCTCAAGTGAGGGACGCAAATTCCACTTTCAAGATATGTCGAGATTGCGTTTTCTCTTTCGATAAGTTCTTTCATCGCCGACGGACGAGATACTTTACCGAGAATAGAGTCTGGAATAGTTGCCAACAATTCCGTCAAAACTCCTTTGAAATCGACACTTGTTATATCGATGATGCGAGACTTTGTAAGGAATTTTTTTAGTAGCATTTTTTAGTTCGATTTTGGGAAGTTCCAGTTGAGTACGTCTTTTTTTACTTCGTAGAAAATTCCGACAGCAAGCACTGCTATAAAGAAGAGTGCTGGTAAGACAATTGGCAATTTCTCGCTGACAAGTTCAGGATATGCCATTGCGAATGGAATCATAAATACAACTTCGATATCGAACAGAACGAAGAGCATTGCCACAACGTAAAATCTTGCACCGAAGCGTGGGTGTGGTGTTCCTTCAGGCTCATTTCCGCACTCGTAAGCGGAGTCTTTCAACGCATTGCGTTTTGCACGTTGTCCGAAAATATGGCTTGCTCCGACAATTGCGATACCAATTCCCAACGCAACTGCTATTTGTACTAAAACTGCTGTGTACGAACTCAATTCCATATATCAAAAAGTTTTAATTTTACTTAAGTTTTGTCAACATTATAGTTCTTGTTTCCACTTGAAGCCGAGACGTTTCAACGTTGTTGCAAAACCTTTCGGAAGTGGTGCTACAACGTTATCGATTTTTTCGAGGTGGATATACAAATGTTGATAAAGTGGTTGTTCTTCTTCAAGTGTTCTATCGACTTTATAATCTGCCTTAAGTTTTGAAAGGTAGATTAAAGGCGTACGAGAATATATTGTCTCTCCGACGATATTCAATTTGCCTTCGTGTGCGTGAACTCTAATTTGGTGAGGGCGGATAGAGCGAGCTTTTGCTCGCCAGAGCTGGTATTGTCCAGCTGTTTCTACAATCTGAAATTGTGTTTTTGCTTTTTTGCCAAATCGATGCGATACAATCCAAACATTTCTATCTTCGTGTTTGAGAATCGGCAAATCGACTGTGAAACTTTCTTCTTTTTGCCCAGCATTTTTTGCCAACAACAAATATTCAAATTCCATTGTTTCCGACCACATCGCATTTCGCATATCGTTAGCAACGTCTTTATTGCATGCGATAATTGATGCCCCTGAAATATCGAAATCTACTTGATTTACTGCGTATGGCGATTCTATCCCGAGCCTTTGGAATTCGGGCTTATCGGGACGTTCACGCATCGCCAACATTACCGACTTCATCTTTGGTGAACCAAGATACGAGTCTAACAAAATGCCAGCAGGTTTATTGATAATTGTATAATTTTTTTCAGACGCAAGCACATCCAGACGCACGGCGTCGGGCGATATTACGTTTGGCGGAAAGCCGATTTTTATTTGGCTGGACATTATTGTTCGTCAGGGAATTTTGCCGAAAGGACTTCTTCTGTTTGTTTCTTTCGGAACTCGTCGAGTTTCTTGTCGAGCGATTCATCTGAAAGTGCGAGAATTTGAAGAGCTCCTATTGCCGAGTTTACTGCACCAGCTTTGCCGATTGCAAAAGTCATCACTGGGATTCCACGAGGCATTTGTACTGTTGATAGGAGAGAGTCTAATCCGTCTGTCGCCCAACCTTTCATAGGTACGCCTAATACTGGCAAGCGTGTGTGTCCAGCCAAGACGCCAGCCAAGTGAGCTGCTCCGCCAGCTGCTGCAATGATAACTTTTATCCCACGCGATTTTGCTGTCTTTGCAATCTCGCATGCTTTTTCTGGAGTGCGGTGTGCACTTGCGATATGGCGTTCGTATGGAATGCCAAATTTATCGAGTGTTGACGCACAGTGTTGCATTGTTTCCCAATCGCTGACACTGCCGAGTACGATACTAACTAATGGATTTTCGCTCATTGAAATATCTTTCTAATTTTTGTTAAATTGCAACGATACCTTTTTCGCCTGTGCGAATTCTATACGCTTGTTCGACTGGCAATACGAAAATTTTTCCGTCTCCAATTTTACCAGTGTGTGCCGATTTCATAATTGTTTCGATTGTCTTATCTGCCATATCTGCAGGCACGCAGATGTCGAGAACAAGCTTTGGCAAGAGTTCGACAGTGTATTCACTACCGCGATAAATTTCTGAATGTCCCTTTTGGCGACCGAATCCTTTTACTTCTGTAACGGTCATTCCTTCGATACCAATATCGGCGAGAGCTTCTTTGACTTCGTCGAGTTTGAAAGGTTTTATTATTGCCTTTATCATCTTCATAAGAATATCCTCTATTTAAAAATTATCGTAATAACTTTTTTCTTTTAACAATATGTTCGCACTTGAGTCGCTAAAAGTCAAATTGAAAGATAAAGCGTTGGAGCTTGGCTTCGACGACTTGCGAATTTGTTCGGCAGAAGATTTTGGCGAAGTAGAATCGGCAAAGTTGCAAAAATGGCTCGACGACGGAATGTTCGACAAAATGCAATATTTGCAACGTGCAAAGCTTGCAAAAATTTCTCCACAAAAATTTCTCGACGGTGCTGTTTCGGCTGTGTGCGTGTGTGCGTCGTTTTGGCGAGAATCTCCCGAAAGGCGAGTTGCTCTTTACGCACAAGGAAAAGATTATCACGATGTGATTAAACCAAAACTTTTAGAGCTGGCAGAAATTCTCGAATCGGCAGGAGAAAAAACTCGTGTTAGCGTGGACGCCTCTCCGCTTTGGGAAAAACTTTTGGCGTGTCGGGCGGGGCTTGGTTGGATTGGTAAAAATACTTTGCTTACTCGAAGTGAGAACGGCTCGTGGAATTTTATCGGGGTGATTTTGACAACTGCAAAATTGCCGTTTGATTCTCCGATTGAAAACCGATGTGGCACTTGCAAACAGTGTATCGAAAGTTGTCCAACAGGTGCAATCACAGCGAACGGAATCGACGCAAGGAAGTGTATTTCAAATCTCACTATCGAACGCAAAGAAATATCAGATGATGAGAAAAAATTAGTCGGTGAAAAAATATTTGGTTGTGATGAATGTCTGCGTGCTTGCCCATTTGGCAAGAGTGCATCTATTGCAAAAATTCCAGAATTTAGGAAATCGATAATCCTTCCCGAAAATCCGTCGATGCAAGAAATACTCGAAGTTTCGCATGGAACTCCAATGGAAAGAAAATTTGGAAAATTGAAATAAAGAATTGAAAAGAAAATAAATTTGTTTTCTAATCTATAACTTTAGTATGGATAAAATTGCATATATGATTGTACTTTTTGTGGTAGGCTTT
Source organism: Opitutales bacterium (assembly GCA_015061945.1). Taxonomy (GTDB): domain Bacteria; phylum Verrucomicrobiota; class Verrucomicrobiia; order Opitutales; family Intestinicryptomonadaceae; genus Merdousia. The sequence goes on along the minus strand of SUVP01000004.1, from coordinate 195,537 downwards.
TTCTCGCTTTCGAGAGCCTTCTACTATATTGCTACGCCTACAGATGATTTATATTCTCATTACAGAAATACAATCGATGTATCGCCAGAACACTTTAAGAAAAGATTGCGTGCAAAACGCATAGTTTGGGTAATAGCAACAGCTGTATTGTTAGGACCAGCGTTCTATTTGTTTTTTAATTAGTCTATTTTAAATCGAACTTGATAGACAACGTGTGTGGTTTGTTGTCTGGTGGTGGAGGTAAAGATACTGAACGCATTGTCGATAATGCTGATTTTTCCAACTCTGCATTCCCGCTACTCGATTGAACTTTAACTCCGCTTACATCCCCATTTTTACTTACCCTAAAGGCGACAACAACCCAATCTGTCATTTGAGCTGTCGGTGGAATTGCCCAGTTGGACTTGGCTATACGTCGGATTTCACTGTAATATGCACTGAGAACGTCTTGCATTGCAGTGCTCGTCCCAACCACGTCAGACTTAATATTTGAAATATTTGAAATATTTGTAGTGGTTGCCGATATGTTTGCAATCTTGGGTGCTGAACGCGTCTTTGTTCGCGTAGTTGTTTTTTTGTTCACTTTAGGATTACGCTTCACAAAGTCTTGGAATGAAACTTTTTTGGGTGCTGGCTTTGGCTTCTCAACCTTTTTAGGTTTTGGGCTTGGAGTAGGCTCAGGCTCAGGTTTAGGCTCAGGTTTAGGCTCAGGTTCAGGTGGAGTAGGCTCTGGTTCCGGCTCAGGCTCAGGTGGAAGTTCGATTTTATCCAAAGGTTTAGTTTCTGGTGGTTGCTCGATTTTTGGCTCAGGTTCGGGCTGAGGTTGTGGTGCCGATATCGGAGGGGCAGGTGGTTCGACAATTTCAAATGGATCGATTGGCTCGTGTTGTTCTTCGGGGAAAATTGATTTTACAACAACCCACAGAATTGCTCCGACGACAATTGTCGTGTGCAACGCAATTGAGCAATAGTAGCCAAATCTTGTGTTGTCGCGAATCATTTTACTTCTGTATCAAGATGCAACTTTTTTAGATTGTGGCGTTTAATTGCCGAGATAACATCGACAATTTTTTGATATGGCAAAGAGAAGTCGCCTCTAAAGCTGATTGCGGGAGGTTCTGGTTGCGAGGCGAGAGTCGCCAACAACGAATCGAGCTGTACTAAATCGACAGGTTGTTTACCCCAATAAATCTGTCCGTTTTCGTTTATCGTGATAACTTGGAAATCGATTTTCGGACGTTCACTTGCAGAATTCTGATCTTGTTTTGGCAAGTGTACTGGAATTGTCTGCTCCAAAAGTGGCGTACTAATCATAAAAATGATTAGCAACGAGAACGCCAAGTCCATCAACGGAGTGATGTTCAAGTCGGTCATTGCTTGTGGAGCTTTTCTTGAGCGGAATTTCATTTGCGTTTAGTCGTCGAAATTTCGTGGGAGTGTTGGCGAATCCAAGTCGTCATCAAAAGTAAAGTTTACAATTTTTTCGCTCGGAGTTGGTCGTTGAACGCGTGGTTCTGGTTGAGCCATAACTGGACGGCTTGTTTGTTGTGTAGGCGTTGCACGAGGTATTGCCTGTTGTTGTGGTTGTTGTTCATCACGCTTTGCCATTGCACGGCATTCCATCTCAATTTCGTCGGCAACTAAACTTGCAAAATTCTCTGTTTGAATTGTTAGCTCTGTCGCTTTTGCTGTCAAAAAGTTGTATCCGAAAACAGAAGGGATAGCAACGAGAAGCCCTGCGACTGTCGTCAACAATGCACCCGCAACACCTGGAGCGAGCATTTGCAAAGTGACCGAAGTTTGTGCACTCATCGAACCAAAGCAGTCCATAACACCCCAAGCAGTCCCGAGAAGCCCTAAGAATGGAGCTCCACTAATGACTGTACCCAAGAGTGTCATTTTAGTGTTATAAAACATAATTTGTCGAGAGAGCGAACGTTCGATTGTATTTTCGATATGTGCAATTCTCGCTGTTCTGTCTTCAGGTGAATTGCCGACGCCCGATCGCAACCACGCACTTACAGCGTCTTTGAGGATTCTTGCATAAGCCCCCTCTATCGATTTGCTATCGGCAACTTCGATAAGGCTCGATTTTCTGAGGCGTTGTGCGGTATTGTTGTTCGACTTTTCCATTGTCGATAAATCTGCATATTTGCAGAACATAACACCCCATGCTAATATACTGAATATTACCAAGATTACAACGATTACTTGCCCCGCAAAATTGGATTGAAAAAAGTAATCCATTACTTGCGAATCGGCGAGAATTGGAGAAAAAATATTAGACGTAAACTGCATACTAAATTCAATATAAATAGTAGTAGACAATCCACGCAAGTATTAAAAAAATTTTTTTTAAAAATTTTATTTTTACTCGAAAAAACGAGCGAAAACGCAAAAAGAAGACTGGCAACGTACCCCCACGTTGCCAGCCATTTGTTTTCTACTTTATTTATTTACCCCATCTCCCGTAGGAGAAATGTATGAAATTTATTTTCGTTAAAAATATCGTAAAAAGAATATCGACTGTCAAGCGTTTTTTTGTAAAAAATTAAAAAAATTTAAAGAATCTTGTTTTTGCACGAAAAATTAATATAAGAAAATTAGATATGCGAAAATTTTTATTATTTACAATGGGTCTTTTGCTGAACCTTTCGGTGTTTTCGGCAGAGTCTGAAAAAATACAATATCCTATTGCGAATGCAGATTACCCCAAGGTTGTCGGTGCGTGGGAGTCGCTTGTGTCTCGGGTAGAATTTGCACCATTTAATCTTTTTGTTACGATTATATTTTTCTGTGCGATAATCCACACTTTTTGTTATGGAAAATTTTTAAATTTATCTAAGCGATTTGAAGAAAAATCGTTGCTCGAAACAGGGAAGAAACAAAGTAAAAAACATGCGATTTTTTTTGCAGAATTATTTCATCTTCTCGGCGAAGTCGAAGCAATTTTTGCCTTGTGGCTGATTCCTCTCTTTCTCGGTTTTGGCTTAGTTTATGGCTGGAACGACTTAACCGCATATCTCGATAAACTTACGTTTGTCGATGCAAAATATGTAGAACCAGTTTTTGTAATTGTTGTTATGTGCGTCGCCTCGACACGTCCGTTAATTCAGCTTTCTGGCGATATAATAAATCTTTTTGCACGATTGGGAAAAGGTAAAATTTGGGCGTGGTGGGTATCGATTTTAATTGTCGGTCCACTCTTGGGATCGTTCATAACAGAGCCAGCGTCAATCACAATATGTGCGACATTGTTAGTCAAAAAATTCTACTCATTCAATCCGTCTATGAAATTTAGGTACGCGACACTCGGCTTGTTGCTTGTCGCAATTTCAGTTGGTGGAACGTTGACACATTTTAGTGCTCCGCCGGTTTTGATGGTCGCAACAGCGTGGGATTGGGGGATGCCGTTTATGCTCGCAAATTTCGGGTGGAAAGCGATATTGGCAGTGATAATTTCGGTGTCGATTTACGGGATATTTTTTAGAAAAGAATTTGCAAAAATGCAACTGGTTGCGAACGAAAAATTGGGGCAATCAGGCGAAGATAATCGAGTAGAATGGAAGATTGTTTTGGTGCATGTTGGTTTCTTAATTTTTATCGTGCATAGTTTACATCATCCAGCATTGTTTATTTTTGCCTTTTTGTTATTCTTGGCATTTGTGAATGCGACACGTCAACATCAGTACGATGTTAATATAAAAATGCCGTTGCTTGTCGGATTATTTCTTGCGTCGCTTGTAACTCACGGAAGCTTACAATCGTGGTGGATTGAGCCAATCTTGGGGAATTTTGGAGAAGCTCAAACATATCTCGGGTCGATGATATTAAGTGCGTTTAACGACAATGCGTTGATAACATATTTGGCGACACTCGCACCAGAATTTACTCCGCAAATGAAATATTTAATTGTTGCTGGTGCAGTTTCCGCAGGGGGATTGACGATTATTGCAAACGCACCAAATCCGGCAGGAGTCGCAATTTTAAAGAAACATTTTGGCACGCAATTATCGCCTTTGAAATTATTTTACGGAGCAATCTTGCCGACAGTTATCGTCGCAATAATTTTCTTTTTCTTGTGAGAAATTGCGGTGGAAGAGATTTTAACTGGAAAAGCGAGTGGTAAAAAACCTCGTCTATCTGCTCTTACGATATATAAAAGAATGAATGATGGGGTCGTCAGCACTGCCGAAGCCAGCCGTCACACGTCCGAAACGTCGACCCACTATCCACAGCAATCGGAAAATTCTGTTGAAAGTCAAGAAGAAAATTCAGATAATTTAAATCCTGATTCAAGTGCAAAGGTTGTTGCTCAGGTATCGCACGTTTTAAATTCTCGCACGAGGATGATTTTTCCGATGTTCTTCGATGAGTTTCTTTGTGCTTAAGTGTGTGTAAATTTGCGTAGTCGATAAGCTCGCATGCCCCAACATTTCTTGGAGAGAACGCAAGTCTATGCCGTTATTTACGAGGTGCGTAGCAAAGGAATGTCGCAACTTGTGTGGTGTAATATTTGTCGCTAAACCCGATTGTATGAGATATTTTTTTATCATTCTCTGAACGAATCTGGGATATATCGGTTTGCCATTTTTTAAAGTAATTGCGTGTACGTCTATATCTTTAGAATGTGCAAATTCATCACGCCATTGTTTAAAGACTTCGCCAGCTTTTTCGCCGAATGGACAGAATCTAACTTTTGAACCTTTACCTAAAATTTTTGCAGTGTTTGTTGTGAAATCTACATCACGCCATTTCATATTGCAAAGTTCGCTAACACGCAATCCGGCACCATAGAGAAGCTCTATACACAAGGCATCACGCATTGCGTCTTCGGGCGATATTGTTTCTTCTTCGCCTGCATCGCGTGGTGCAGAAAGGAGCGACGGCATCGCACTTTCGGTCAAAAAAATCGGCAAATCTTTTTTTAGTTTTGGGAGCTTTACAAGCGAGAATGGATCGGCATCGAGCAGTTGTGTTTGAATAAGAAATTTGTAAAACGAGCGTATCGCTGAAATGCGATTATGAATTGTCGAATGTGAATATTTGGTGCTTAGTTCGGCGACGTACGCACGGGCTGTTCGTTTTTCGACACGCATAAAATCGCTATTGGCATAGCCTGTTTGCTTAAGCCATACAATCCAATCGATGATAGCTTGTCGATAATTTCTCACAGTGTATTGCGAGTATCGGCGTTGTTGGCTTATCCGAAAAATAAAATCGTCGAGCTCTTGGATTTTTATTTCGTCCATTGATTTTTATGCACCAAAAAATACTGTTGCGATGTTTGCAAAATATGTGTCTACAAAATCTCGCAAGAAAATGTAGTAAAGCAAACCGCCCAACGCAAGCCAAGGTCCGTAGGGGATTGCGAGCGGGTCGGCTTCTGTACCATCGTCAAATTTGTGCGGTTTTGTTTTTGATTTTTTTACGACAAATTTTTTCGTTGCAACGATTGGAACCATAGAAAATGCACCGATTAACGAGCCACCGAAAATCGCAAAAACTGCCCCTTGCCAACCACAGAATGCACCAATGCAACCAACGAGAATTACATCACCTTCGCCCATCGCTTCTTTCTTGAAAACGCATTCCCCGAGAAGACGCAACCAATAGAGAATACCTGTACCGACTGCAATCCCGATTATCGACTTCAACCCCGATACGATTATCGAAGCCACAAATGGCATATCGGGCATATACGCATTTTGAAGTTGTGGCATTGTAATACTCAAAACAAATCCGACAATAGCCCCGCCTACCGTTGCAAAGTCTGGGAGTGTCATTGTGTCGATATCTACAAACGTGCAGAAAATCATAATCGATGCAAAGACCATTCCACCTATGGCTTGGTGAATCGGCAAGAGAAGCCAAAGTGCGAGAAAAATTAGTGCAGTGAGCGTTTCTACAAATGGGTATCTAAATGATATTGGGCGTTTGCAACAACGTGCTTTGCCACGCAAGAGAATCCAACCAATGATTGGCAAATTGTCGTACCACTTTATGAGTTTGCCACACGCACAGTGCGAGGGCGGTGAGACGATAGACTCGCCTTTGGGGAGTCTAAGAATGCACACGTTTAAAAAGCTACCGATGCACGCACCTATGCAAAAAAAGAATACGTCCATTATCATTGGGAATTGTGCGATTGTCTCACTTATGTCCATAGAGATGTTCTTTGAGCGTGTTTAACATTAGCGAACCATAGAGTTGTTTGTCGGTCCAAATAGAAAGAGATTTTGCACCTTGCCATGCGAGCATCGCCAAGCCGTTTTCTGCCTGAATTGAATTTTTGCGTGCAGAGATTACCGATGTTGTTTCGTTATCGCGACGATATGGCATATCGAGAAATACGCAGTCGTTTGGGATTTTCGAGAAGTCTATAATAGGTTTATCGGAATCTTTTAAGCCGACTGAAGTTGCGTTGATAATGATTGCTCCGTTCGGGATTTTCTCTTCGATATTTTCGAGTGTCGAGCCTTGAATTGTGAAATTATCACTCTCAAAATCATCTATAAATTTTTTCAATCTATCTTGATTTCTGTTTGCAACCAGCAACGATTTGCAACCAGCGTTTATGATTTCAACAGTTGCCCCACGGCTCGCACCGCCCGCACCGAGTATTACTACACTCGCATTTTCGATATTCTTTTTTAGACCTTGTTCTATTGATGCACGAACGCCGAAACCGTCGGTATTATAACCTTTCCAGCCTGTTGGTGTTCGCAAAAGCGTGTTGCAAGCTTTTGCTGAAAGTGCGGACGAATCGAAATCTTGCACGACTTTCATCGCAACTTCTTTGTGTGGAATTGTCAGGTTTATACCTGTAAAATTTTTCTCCCAAAACATCTCTAATACTTCGGCGAGATTTTCAGGATTAACTTCAAACGCATAATATTTTGCATCGATAAATTTAGCGTCAGATTTTGCTATTTCTTCGAGTGCTTTATTTTGCATTAACGGACTCAATGAGTGTCCGATTGGCTTGCCAAAAACTGCAAACAATTTTCTTTGCGAATTGGAATTTTGCGTTGAAAATTCTTCGCATATTAAATCTGAAGGCTTTAATATTTCTGACATTTTATAAAGTGTAGTCTCGCTTGCCAAACAGGAAAGTTCCAACACGAATCATTGTAGAACCGCATTCAACTGCACGTTCGAGGTCATCGCTCATTCCCATTGAAAGTTCGGGTAGTGGATATTTAAATTGTGTTTGAAGATTATCACGCAAGTTTCGTAAATTTTCAAAACATCTCGAAGCAACATCGAGGTTTTCGTCGAGCGGAGCGATTGTCATTAGCCCTTCAACTTTGATGTATTTTTTTGAGAGTGCATATTCAAGTAGAGCAGGGGTATTTGCGACATCTTCGCCGAATTTTGCGGGGTCGTTGCCAGCGTTGATTTGCAAGAGTACGCGAATTGTCTTGCCGATTTTTTCGGCTTCGCTTGCAATTTTATTCAACAATTTTTGCGAATCTACACTTTGTATTCTCGCAACACGTTCGACTGCATTTTTTACTTTGTTTGTTTGAAGATGTCCGATTAACTCCCAATCGATTTTCAAATTACATCCACGTTCAGAGTCGAATTTTTCGACGATTTCTTGAACCCGATTTTCTCCGACCGACGCAAATCCATATCTGCTTGCATATTCAACTGCATCGACAGGGTGAGTTTTTGTAACGGGCAAAATACGGACACTATCGCACGCACGTCCGCATTTTTCGCACGCATTTGCGACACGTTCTTCAAGTTGTTTGCAATTCTCGCAGAATTGTTCGTAGGTAATCATTGACCTTTTTTATTATTCATCGACGCTTTCAAAAGGCGTGTGCCAAACTTCCACAACGGACCAGTTGGATTTGATGCGTTCGACAAAACATCGTCGAGAGCGTTTACAAATTTATCGACATCTTTTTCTGTGATAACAAATGCTGGCAGAATCTTCATAGCGTCGAGCCCGTGGCTTGCAACTTGTGTGAGGATTCTGTGATTATCGAGCATAGATGTTACGACCATTTGCGTAAAGAGTGCGTCGTTTGCGAGTTTTAGTGATTTCCACGCAAGCTTTTGTCCGAGTCCTTTCGGTTCTTGGAACTCGATAGCAATCATCAAACCTTTCCCACGAACTTCTTTGATGTACGAATGTTTTTCTTTAAGAGCGTTGAGTTTTTCGAGCATCAACGCACCCATCTTCGCACAATTTTCAACCATATTTTCGTTCTCGAGGACAGAAATTGTCGCAAGCCCACAAACCATTGCGAGATTGTTGCGTCCGAATGTTGTCGAGTGTACGACGCATCTGTCGAGCGTTGAGAACGAGCTTTGGTGAATTTCTCTTGTTGTGATAAATGCCGCTGTTGGAACGTATCCGCCACTGAGTGCTTTTGCGACTGTTACAATGTCGGGGTCGAGATTCCAATGCTGAAAACCGAACCACTTGCCTGTGCGACCAAGTCCAGTTTGAACTTCGTCAGCGATAAACAAAGTACCGTATTTACGGCAGAGTTCTTGTGCTTTTGGGAAATAATCGTCTGACGGATAGTTTACACCTTTACCTTGTACTGGTTCAAAAATAAAACCGGCAACATCGCCTTTTTTAAGTTCGGCTTCGAGGGCTTCGATGTCGTAGTGTGGAACATTGCCAACCCCTGGGAGCATTGAGCCGTAGCCGTCTTGAAAGTGAGGCGATTTTGTCAACGAAAGTGAGCCATAGGTCAAGCCGTGGTATCCGCTCGACATCGACAAAATTCTTTCACGTTTTGTGTGAGCTCTTGCAAATTTAATTGCACCTTCGTTTGCTTCTGTCCCCGAGTTGCAGAAGAATACGGCATTGCAACGGTTATTCAAAAGTTTTACAAGTCTTTCGGCGAGCAATCCGCTGAGCAACGCACAATCGAGCTGAACCATATTTGAGAGATCCATATCGATAGCATCTTTGACAGCTTTTGCGATTGTCGGATGATTGCGTCCCATACCGAATACGCCGTAGCCTGTGAGGAAATCGAGATATTCATTTCCGTCGAAATCGTAAAGATATGCACCCTTTGCACTTTTATAACATTTATCAAAACCGATAGTTTGCAGAACCGTTGCGAGTGTACGGTTCATATACTTGTCGTGAAGTTGGTAATTTTCGCGTGAACGCGATTCAATTAGTTCTTTTATGTCGAATTCTTTCATTGATAAAAAATTTTTCTTCGTCTAATTTAGGGAATAAAGAAAATACTTCAAACATTATTTCAATGGAAAATATATTTGCTCATTACGTTGTAAATTTTGACCCATTTGCATTTCGCTTTCCTGAAGGTTGGTTTTTGGAAGGTGTGAGGTGGTATGGGTTATCGTATCTGGCTGGTTTTGTAGTCGCATTACTTTTGTTTAATTATTACTACAAAAAAGGCAAAAGTCCGCTCACTCCCGACGACAACTCGTCGCTTATAACATATTTGCTCTTTGGCGTTATTGTCGGTGGACGACTCGGTTATATGTTGTTTTACGATTTTGCAAATTTTATGGAAAACCCACTTGTTCTTTTTCAAATTTGGAAAGGCGGAATGGCGAGCCATGGTGGATTTATCGGTTGCGTGATTGCAATGATTTTATTTGCAAAAAGTAGAAAAGTGTCGTTTTGGACAGTCGCCGACATCGTGGTTATATCGGCAACCCCAGGGATTTTCTTTGGTCGATTGGCGAATTTTATAAACGGTGAATTGTGGGGCAAAGTGTCAGACGTATCGTGGGCGATGATTTTTCCGAATTCAGCACAGGGAGTAGCACTCGAAAATATTTCAGCAAGACATCCCTCGCAGTTGTACGAGGCATTTGCAGAAGGTCTTTTGATATTTGTAATTTTACAGTGGAGATTTTGGAAAGGTAAACTTCCAGCAGGCAGATTATCGGGCGAATTCCTTGTTATTTATGCGGTTATGCGTGTAGTTTGCGAGATTTTCCGTGAGCCAGATGTTGGGGTATCGCTACTATTTGGTTTGAGCCGAGGCACATTTTACTCTTTGCTGACATTTGTCATTGGCGTTGTAATAATAATATATAGCAAAAAGAATCCATCGCAAATAGAAAATAAATCGTCGAAAAAATAAGCTATGCAAGACGCTATATTTTTTTATGATTGCGTTTTGTTTGTATGATGAAAATATCTTAAATAACTTTTTTCTAAATGGGCACTCTAAATAAATATATATTTAATCAAGTATTAGTGGCGGCACTTATGACGGTCGCACTGTTTGTGTTTGTGCTCGTGCTTGGCAATATCCTGAAAGAAGTTATGGGCGATTTGACTGCAGGTAGACTTTCTATTTCTTTCTTCTTGTATATTGTCGCACTTATCATCCCTGGAGTGATTCCGTACGCATTGCCAATGGGGATGCTGACAGGCATTCTTTTGGTGTTCGGCAGAATGTCGGCTCAAAGCGAAATTGTTGCAATGAAAGCTTGTGGACGTTCGATTTTTGCAATGGCTGCTCCCGTGTTTTTTATCGCAATTTGTGCGTCGATATTTTCGGTAGCAATAAATTTTTATTATGCACCGGCAGCTAACCACGCTTATAAAACCGCATTAAAAAATGTAATTAGAGCGAATCCACTTCAATTTATCCAACCTGGTTCGTTTATTAGAGATTTCCCAGGGTATGTGATTTATGCAAATTCTGCAGAAGGGAAAGAGCTTGTAAGTTTCAGAATTTGGGAACTCGATAAGCAGGGCCGTGCAAAGATTTCAATTCAGTCGGAACGTGGTGTTCTTTCTTATGACGACAAAAATGACGAAATTGTACTTACTTTAAAAAATGGAAGTGCAGAACGTTCTCGAGGTGATGACCCTGAAAATCTACGCAAGCCATTGCCGTCGGCACGTTTCGACGAACTTTTGATAAAACTTCCGTTAAACGATATTATCGGTTCGATGGATAAAGGCAGTAAACGCTTAAAGAGAATGACCTTTGGCGAGCTTATGCAAGCTCGCAAAACTTGGCATCCACGCCCAATCGAACAGACTACACCAGAGCTTGCTTATCGCGATAAGATAGAAGTGCAGTTGCAAATTCAAAAAAATATCGCAATGGCGTTCTCGATTTTCTCGATGGTGGTGCTTGCAGTTCCGCTTGGAATTAAAGCAAGCCGTACAGAAACATTTGCGAACTTGGCAATAGCATTGGCACTTGCAATGACATATTACATAATGACAGTTGTAATATCGTGGCTTGAAAAATATCCAACGTTGCGTCCAGATATTTTGATATGGTTGCCCAACTTGATATTCCAAGCAACAGGTGCAATACTCATTTGGCGAGCATCAAAAAATTAGTTCATACAAAAAAATCCTCCAAGAATTTTGGAGGATTTTTTTGTGGTTGTTATTGTGCCGAATTTGCTTTTTCTATCGGTCTTGCCAACTTAAATTCAAACATATCCGACGGAGCTGTTCGCCAAGATATATTTCTTGTCAATGGAGAGATGCCAAATAGTGGTGAGTAGGTTGAAGCCTTGATTGTTTCGCCGTCTGGGAGCAATTCAAGAATGCGAATCCAGCCATCGCCACCATTGCCAGTGTATCCACCACCGAGTTTTTGCGGGTTAAACATCATAGAAAAAACTTTTCCACCAGCGTCGTTTGTAAAGGTTGCACAAACTGAACTTCCTTTAAAAGTCGTGCTTGTAACGTGTCCACTTACAGTCATAACAACGTTTGGACATTTTGAAATAAGTTCATCCCAAATTTCTTGAGCAGAAACGCCAGCCATTTTATAACCTTTTTTCTTTGATATTGTGGCGTTGGTATTGAGGAAATGGTGAGTCAAAATGATAGCTCTTGTGTTGGCGTATTCTTTCTTATCGAGAATGCTTTTTGCCCATACAAGCACTTCTTGGCGAGGTTTAAATTCCAAAGTTATAACAAGAAGTTTGTCCCACTTGCCCCCAATTTCAAGCAAGTGTGCCGAGTTCTCAAGCGTATGTAAACCTGCTCTGTTTGGAGCAGTTGCGATAAGCATTTCTCGATTCACTCTGCTATTTGACGCATTGAAATATTTTGGGAAGAAAGTTTGTTCGGTTTCTGCCCATTTATAGCCGTAATCGTGATTGCCTGTTGTAACGATATATGGAATGAGATTGTTGAATTTGTCGAAAGCACGCTTTACAGCTTCCCACATTTGAACATTAGTTTGGTCGCAAATATGAGGTTTTTCTGTGAGAATACCATTGTATTGCACGAGGTCTCCAGTGCAGAGAATACCTTTGATATTCAATTTCTTTCTCTTGCTGACGATCCATTCTGCCATCATATCTAAAATCGGATGATTGATTGCAAACTGCGTGTAGGTTTGTGGATCGCCAAAAATGATGAGCGATGTCGAGTTTGGGTCGGACAGTTTTGCTTCGCCCAAATCTTTGAGAGTAGCCATTTCTTCTTGCGTTTGGGCGAATGCCGAGAACGTCAAGAAACTTGTAAGTAGTGTGGATAATATAGTTTTTTTCATATTTTTTATTTGTTGAAATTTATCTCATAGCGATATGCGAGAGTGTCGCAATAATTGCGGTGTCTGTTCGCAGAACGCGGTTGCCGAGTGAAACAAGTGTGAAATTTTTGTCGCGTAGTAGTTGTCTGTCGGCATTGTCAAAACCACGCTCGCTACCGAGAATTGTCGCAATGTGTTTGTCTTTTGAATTAAATAAGGCAGAGGAAATTGACGATGTCGCTTCGTAAACATCGGGTGCTATTTTCAGCGTGTCGGGCGGAGTAAGGCTCGCTATTTTTTCGACGGCATCGGCTATACTTTCGGCACATTCAAAGTGTGGAATTGCGGTTGCACAAGCTTGTTCTGCACCTTTTTCGAGCCATTTTTGATATTCTCCCTTTGCGTAAAGACTGCTTTTTATGTAGTCTTTTTCGCCCTTTGTTGCGGGATAAAAGATGAGATTATCCACGCCAAAACACGCTGATTCAAAAAGTAGGCGTTGTGCAATTTGAGGTCGGGCAAACGATACGGCAATACTTGCGTTAATCGAGGGCGGATTGTTTATTTCTCGAATCGGCACAAGTTCAGCACTTCCGTCGGGCGAGGGATTATACGAGCAAATGAAAAGCTTGCCGTTTTTTTGACCTGCAAAAATTTCTTCATTGCCGACAAACTTCAAAACATTCTTGATGTGTTCAAGCTTGGGATTGTCGGGCGACAAAGAAAAAGGTGCTGATGTATCGAAGAGCAAACAATTCATAAAAAACGCACATTATTTGAAATTATAAAAAAATCAACAATCAAAAGAATTTTTCTTTATAAATATAGTGTTGAAATTGTTGAACAGATGTGCTCATATATAAGGTATGAATCCTGAAAATTTTACTCAAGAAGATGAAATGGCGTTGCGTGATTCACTCAAACGCTGTTCGGCAGAAACTATCGAAAAAGCAGTAGAGTTCCGTAAAACAGGCAATATTGACCTCGTTGGCGATATTGTTATTGGTATTATTGCACGCTTTGTAGAACCTGATAAACGTGAACTTTTGGTGAACCCACCAGATTCTTTGATTATCCTCGATGACCTTGAGCTCGACTCTTTGACAATGGTGGAAATTGTTCTCGCTGTTGAAGAAACAATCGACACAACAATCGGCGAAGACGAAGTTCAACAAATTCGTACTTTGGGCGATTTGAAGAAATTTATCAAAGAAAAAGTTTCTGCATAATAACAAATTGGTGGGCAGATAGACAAACCTATCCGCCATTTAGCAATTTAATTTAAATCCATATAGACTTTTGGTTCGCCGAAAGTCGTTGGTGTGTTTCAAATGGAAGAGCTTTCCGAAAATCCAAATTCGGTGATAGTAAGACGCCTCACAAAATCTTATGGTTCTGTGAAGGCGATTGAAAATGTATCGTTTAGAATTGGTCGTGGCGAAGTTGTCGGTTTTCTTGGTCCGAATGGTGCAGGAAAAAGTACGACAATGCGAATCATTGCAGGCTTAATGCCTGCAACATCTGGCAGTGTACATATTTGCGGAATCAGTGTTGCAAATAATGCCGATATGACACGCAAGCACATCGCATTTATGCCCGAAAATAATCCGTTGCCCGAAGAATTACGTGTTGGAGAATATCTGAAGTTCCGTGCAGAAATTAAGGGCGTGCCAAAATCGGAAATCCGTTCACGTGTCGATGAAGTGATGGATATTTGCCAACTTAAACGGACAGCATCGAAAAAGATAATCGGCAATCTTTCAAAAGGTTTCCGCCAAAGAGTAGGTATTGCCGACGCAATTCTTTCACGTCCAGACGTAATTATTTTGGACGAACCGACTATTGGGCTTGATCCTCACCAAATTCTCGCAATTCGAGAGTTGATATGTTCGCTTCGTGGAAAGATGAGTGTTATTATTAGTAGCCACATTCTTCCAGAAATTGAGCTTGTTTGCGATCGTGTGATTATTATCAATCAAGGGACAGTTGTCGCAAGTGGCTCACCGCAATCTTTGCGTAAAGATTTCATCCCGTACGATAGGTACGAGGTTAGTTTGAAAGCGTCGAGAGAAGTTTTGGAAGATGTCCTTAAGCGAGCTGAATTAGAACTTGAGATTGAGTCGGCGTCGGAACAATCTGCTGACGGATATGTCGATTATGTTTTGAAAGCACCGCAAAATTCAAACCTTGGGGCGAAGATAATTTCTGAACTTTCAAAAGATGCAATGTTAACACCACGTCAAGTAGCATATAAGGCACCGACACTTGAAGAAATCTTTATGTCGGCAACACGTCGCAGTTGGGAGCAACTTCGGGGATTAAATGAATCATCTAAAATGGTAGAAGAAATCGACAAGGAGTCGGTCGAAAAATGAAGAAATTTTTGATACTTTTGAAATACCAAATTTGGCAGATGGTAATATCGCCGTCGACGTATATTGCGGGTATTCTCTTTCTCGGGTTTATGGGTGTGGTTTATTTGTTTTCGCTGATTGATATATCGCGTATGGCATCAGCAAAAGCACCTATTGCCGACTTTCTCTCGATATTTTGGGTTCCAGTATTGTTTATGGTTCCACTTCTTACAATGCGTACGTTGGCGGACGAACGTCGGTCTGGAACACTCGAAGCGATGATGACTACTCCAGTTAGCACATGGCAAATAGTATTTGCAAAATTTTTGGCATGCTACTTCTTTTACATTTTGTTGTGGGTGATGACAATTATCTACCCCATTGTTTCACTGTTTTACCTGCCACAACTTGCGTCAGATTCACGTTTTTTTGATGTTGGGCAGATAGTATCGGGCTATGTATTTATCTTTGCAAGTGGGGCGATGTATATCGCAGTAGGTATATTTGCAAGTGCAATGACGCGTACGACACTCGTTGCAGGGATGTTGTCGTTTTGCATACTTTTTTTGATTATTATCGGGGTGGGGTTGCTCTCTAAATTCCCCTTGCCAGAATCAATGGCGTGGATATCGGCATTGCACGAATATGTGCAGTCGTTCAAGCAGTTTGATGATTTTATTTCATTGTTGTGGGATACACGTCCATTCTTTTTCTATTTTAGTACGGCGATAGTTTTGCTTGCTATAACATCATTGGTAACAGAAAGCAGAAACAAATGAGCTCGCGTTTTGAAGATTTTAAGACGACTACATTTATCAGCAAAATCAATCTGTGGATTCAGATTGTCTTGGGCATTACACTTTATTGCGGGCTCAATTACCTTGCTCTGAAACATTATGTACGTTTCGATATTTCTGAAAACGCACGCAATTCTCTATCTCCAGAAAGCGTGGCGTATGTAAAGAATCTGAACGAACCAATCGAAATTTATGCGGTTGTATCGTTGAACCGCCAAAATAGCGAAAGTGCTTCAGCTATTCGAGACTTCAACACATTATTCGCACAATACGAGTATGTCTCGACAAAAAAAGCCCCGATAAGAGCAAAATTTGTAAACTCTTTTATAGAAAATAAACGTGCCGAAGAATTAGTTGCACGCTTCGGTAAAGATTTAGAAGAATGTGTGATTGTGGCATCGGCTAATAAGCACAAAAAAATTCCACTCCGCGATTTCTATACAATGGAAGACGGAATGAAGAAGGATTTTAAGGGCGAAAGTTTGATTAGCTCGGCAATTTTGAATGTATCGTCTACAAAAGAGACAAAAATTTATTTTCTAAAAGGTCATGGCGAAATGAGCATAAAAAGTGCAAATAATATTCGTGGACTTTCTGAATTTGCATCGCAGTTGACCTCGCGTAATTACAAAATCGAAGAGCTCGATTTAAGCGGAGTAAAAGAGATTCCGTCAGATGCTGATTTAATTGTAATTGCTGGTGCAAGGTCTCCATTCCTACTAAAAGAACTCGATACAATCAGAAGATATTTGCTGAAATCAAACGGCAAATGTATCGTATTTCTTGAAATGGGGTCGACGCTCGGTATGGAAGAAATTTTCTATGAATGGGGAATTATGAGCGACGATATGCTTGTTCTCGACGCCGGTGGCGATTACGAAAGTTCGACAGGCGACCTTATCGCACGTGTGTTCCCTCAAGAACCACATCCGATTGTGAGCTATTTGACTAACGCAGGGACTCCTGTTCAATTCGGTTCAACTCGCCCAGTCCGCCAAGATGACGGCTCGCCGATTGACGATACTTTGAAAATTGCACCAATAATTTTAAGTGGCTCTATGAGTTGGGCAGAGAAGTCTTATATGCACAATGGGGCTCAACAATTTGATGGAATATCTGATTTAAGAGGTCCACTTCCACTTGGTATGGTTGCTTCTCGCTCGAGTGGCGATAACTTGGGAGTGAAAATTCCTGGAGGCAAACTTATCGTTTTTGGAGACGAAAATTTTATAGCAAATAAATGGTTTAATCGACTCGGCAATTCAAAACTCGCAATGAATGCAGTTGATTGGATGCTTGAAGAAAATAATATGCTCAACATACCACCACGACCATTGAAGAACTTTTCCTTGACGCTATCGCAAGCCGATGCAATCGCACTCGCATGGCGTTTTGCACTAATCCCATTTGGTGTGCTTATATTGTGTATTTCAATATTCATAGCACGACGTAGATAACAATGTAGCTTTTTTGATATGAGACTCAGACTCACACTAATTTTGATTTTTGCAAACATAGCATTGTTCACATCAATGTGGCTACTCGAACGTGAACCAGCAACAACGCAACAACGTGTAGCAAATACAATTACATTCACAACTATTGAAATATCTGGAAAAGGGATAAACGAACCTCGCATTCTAAAATTAGAAAACAATGGTTGGCACATAACATCGCCGATAAGTTGGCGTGCAAATAATTTTGCCGTAAATAGAATTCGCAATCAAATTGAATTCTTGGAAAGAGGAGCAAGTTTCCCATTGTCTGAATTGAAGACACGCAATTATAAACTTTCTGATTATGGGCTCGATGTTCCGATGTATACAATAAAATATGGGAACGACAAAAAGATGTATACGCTCAAAATCGGCAAGCCTACATCTGTCGGCGGAAGAATCTATCTGCTTGATGAAGACAACGAAAAAATTGTCGTAGTTGATAAAGAATTTGTGGACGGGCTTGTCGTTGATGTAGAACGTTTGCGTAACCAAAATATTTTCGATATTTCGCAATACGAAGTAATGGGATTTTCCGTTCGTTTGCCATCAAAAGAATCGAGTAATTTGATAAATGGAAATTTCCGTCGTATCGGTCTTGTTCGTGATGGAACGCAGTGGAAGCTTGAAACGCCAATCGTAGCTTTAGCCGATTCTAATGTGGTAAGAGAATTTCTCGCATATATTTTGTCTCTCCCAGCAAGTGGCTTTTCAAAAGATTCTACTTCTATAAATACAGGCTTCGACGTTTCAGCATTGCCAATAACCTTGACGTTGGAAGGTATAAACCGTCGCCAAGTTTTGCTCTTGGGAAAAAAGACTGAAAATGGAACGCAAGTGTATGCAAAGCTCGAGGGTAATCCGACTGTGTTTACGCTCAACGCATCTATTCTCGATAGATTATCAAATATGCAAACAACCTTGCGAGACAAAATGGTCGCCAGATTTGATATGAATAAAGTTTCTAATATGACAATTTTCAACGCTGGGAAAATTTTGAAATTTGAAAAAGGTAAAGACGGCTCTTGGGGAGTTATCGACGAAAATAGTAAAGAGTCGGGCGTACTATATGATGCCGATCCTACAAAGATAAATAAAATTCTTATGAAATTGTCGACTGCACGAGTAGAAGAATTTGTCAGCGATGCACCGGGCGAAGATGTCGAAAAATATGGTATCACACCAAACTCATTGTGCTACACACTTTATAATGCCGACGACGCCGTTTTGTCTTTGGTTGTCGGCAAGAAATATACTTCAAGGGGTAAGAATTTAGTCTATGCAAAGACAAAAGATTCTAACGCAATCGTCGGTATTTCAGATAATATGGTTTCACTCGCAAAAACAAATGTAACCGATTATCGTTTGCGTGTTTTGGAAACTTTGCCAAATGATGCAAAGTTAAAATCTCTCGTCTTGACAGAATTGAAAACTGGAAAAGTCTTGATGAATTTGGAAATGAGAAATGGCGAGCTTGACTTGTCAAAGTTGAGTGTTCGCACACGCAGTGCTGCTAAAAAAATGATAGATTATGCAAAACAATTTGTAGTGCGTAAATATCTTTCGGGTGGATTTAATGAAGAGGGGGCACTTGCGGTAGGTAAGGTAAATCCTTGGGTATATGAGCTAAAAGCCAATTATGAAAAACCAGTGGATGCAGGTCAACCAAGTGGAGAAAAATCTCTTGTAAACGAAAGCACATCGTGGCTTTTGACAAAACGAGTTGGCGGATTAACTCAATACGGCGGAAGTAGAAAAAAGGCATCAACATTTTTCTTGGAATACGAAATGATTGATTCGATTTTTGAATTTACGCAAAAATCTATTGAAGATTCTGAATTGAAAAAACCTGAAGCAGTTGCACCTAAAAAGAAATAAAGGTGGACGGAAAAAGTACAGACCTTCGTGTATCTACATTTATAATCAACGCATTTTGGCGGTCTCTGTATGCGGTGAACGTTTTTCTTTTTGTCGCATTATTTTTGCAGTTTGCAATCTGGGGTTTGTCTTTGTGCGATTTCAAGTTTGCATTGCCCAGTTGGGCTGAAACGGCTCTATGTAAGGAAATATCAAGGCTTGGTGTAGAAACAAAAATCTCGCATATTTATGTAAATATGTATGGCGAGATTAGTGCAGAATCTGTACGAGCTCGGTTTAGTGGAACTCCAAAAGATTTT
The DNA here is from genome assembly GCA_015061945.1 of Opitutales bacterium. Classification (GTDB taxonomy): domain Bacteria; phylum Verrucomicrobiota; class Verrucomicrobiia; order Opitutales; family Intestinicryptomonadaceae; genus Merdousia. The sequence continues at coordinate 176,240 of SUVP01000004.1, read as the reverse complement.
CTGATAGCAAAAAAAATTTATGCGTCAGTTTGGTTCTCGAAACTATTGAGCGGGAGTAATCCGATAAAAACGCTTCGCATAATAGATGCACAACTTGGTTCAACCTTAAATGGTGCGGAAGAATCGCCGATAATAAAAAATTTTTCTACTGATATCCATTTTGAAGGGCAGTGGTTGAATGTCGATTCTTTGATATTATCGCTTGGCGATATGCACATAACAGCGTCGGGATATATTAACGAAAATTTTGATGTTAATTTGCTTTTTAATGGGGCTTTTAATTCAAAAGAAAAAACGACATCAAAAACAAAAGAGAAAATAGATATATCTAAAACATGGGATAGTTTGTTTGTAGAATATCCGAAAATTGAAGAGTATATTTCAAAATTTTCAGAGCCAATGTTGAACTTGTCGTTCTCATTGTGTGGCAATGGCGAAGACAATATTGTGTTAACTTTTGAATCAAACGGAGCGTCGATTAAAGTAGATGAAAAGCTTGCGAATATCGAAAAATTAAGGTTTCGGGCGTCTCATAAAAATTATGGAGGCGTGAATAATTCAAATATTGAGCTTTCCGCAGATACGTTTTCTTTTGAAGGCTACCCGAGCTTAAACGGAATCGCGATTCATTCAGACATCGCAATAGAAGAAGATTATTATGCTCTTGAAAATTTGGATGTGTCTGTAAATAAAATCGCATACGATGGTACAGAGTTTGAGGGCTTACATATAAATAAAGATGTGCTTAACAAAGAAAATTTGTATGGCGACTGGAATGTTAGTGTAGGTTCTCTGCCATACAAAATTGCAGGCAACTTGTGGCTTTCAAAAGATTACGATGTGAAGTTTTCGCTCGACGGACTGCTCGATGCGAACTTGATTTTGAGCCGAAAAGAACTCGCCGATATTCCAGAATTAAAGCAGTTGAATTTTCCAACAGGTATATGCGTAAATGTGGAGGGAGAGTTTTTCGCAAAGACATCTCGCACGATAGCAAATGCAACTATTCAAACGAGCAACTGCACAATTATGAATATTCCTGTCGATTCTGTTCGTGGAAAGGTTGATTACACATCTGATACAAACGTGATGAGTGCTACCGAGTTGCACGTTGAAACGACAGAAGGTTGGGATATTGACGGCGAGTTTATCCAAAATTTTTCAAACAACCAATATATTGTTCGAGTGTTAGGCGATGTCAGACCAATGGCGATTGCACATTTTATGGAGCCTTGGTGGACTCGCATAATGAAAGATTTTAAGTTTAATGGAGAGAAAAATTTTCCGCACGCTGATGTATATGTCGAAGGGACTTGGGGAGCTCCTGAATATATTTGGTGTTTTGCACGAGCTTCGGGCGGAAACGCTGAGTATAATGGTGCAAGCTTTGCGAAGTTCGGGCTGAATGTGTTGGTCAATCCCAACAGAATATCTTTGTATGATATTTCGATAGAATCATCGGCTGGAGGTACGGCAACTGCGTCGCTCGATTGGCTTTATAAAAATGGTATAACATCGTTTTATGCACAAAATATTTTTATGGATTCGACGCTTTCGCCACTCGAACTTATCGCTCTTGGTGGCGATGATGCACGTGAAGTTTTAGATGTTGTAAAATTTGAAAAAGCACCGAAGTTAAAATTTAACGCAGTGTTGCGTAATCCCGCAAATAACCCTAAAAAATTGTCTGATATATTTAATGCCGATGTTGAGTCGGACGGTGGTGTCAGCATAGAAATGGTGCGAGTTGAAAACATATCGTTTAAGGCACGAAGCAACAAAATAAATACAGAATTAGAAAATCTGAAATTTGATTTTTGTGGTGGCACTGCCGATGGCGTTGTCGATTTAAAGAAGATTGAAAAGGCAATGCTCTTCGACGCAAATCTTCGTGCCGACAAAATGAATCAATTAAAATTTACTCAATTTTTGATGTCGTTAGGGTCGCCAGAGAACAAAGAAAAAAAAGTTAATGACAAGAAAAAATCTGACGAAAAATCTCTCATTGACGGAGGCGAAAATGGCGTTGTATCGATGTCTATTTCGTTGAAAGGTAGTACCGCAAATTTTGAAAATTCACAAGGTGCAGGTTATGCTATTTTGGAAAATAACGACCTAATGAAATTGCATCTCTTTGGGATGCTTTCACGTGCATTGTCGGCAATGAGTTTACCATTCGGTTCGTTTAATCTGACGTATGCACAGAGTCCGTTTGAAATTGCAAATGGCGTGGTAAAGTTCACAAAGCTCGATATGGGCGGACCCGTTATGCAAATTAAGGGCGGTGCGAATTATGATTTTGTAAACGATAAGCTCGACTCAACGCTTGCTGTAAGCCCATTTGGATCTCTCTCGATGCCGATTGTCTCAAATGTGATGTCGCTTATAAATCCGTTAACGAGTACGGTGCAAGTGCATTTAGATGGCAAGTTGGAAGATCCTGAAATTAGTGTGAAGGTAAATCCAGTAAACGCTATTCGTAGCGAGGAGAAAATCGTCGAGAAGATTAGAGATGAACTTTGATATTTTCTTGAAATATATAATGTTTAGAGTAGGTTAAGAAATATGAGTAAAGATGGAAAACTTCGTTGTGGTGTAGCTGGTGTCGGGTATTTAGGTCAACACCACGCCAGAATTTATGCAGAACTTGATTCAACCGAACTTGTCGGTGTTTTTGATAGTGTTCCTGAACGTGCAAAGGAAATCGCAGAAAGACACGGTTGTAAAGTTTTCAATTCAATCGAGGAACTCGGTGCAGAGTGCGACGCAGTTAGTGTCGTCGTGCCGACAGATAGACACACTGAAGTTGCAATGCCACTTCTCGAACAAGGTTGCGACTTGCTCATAGAAAAGCCTATTTGCACATCGGTTGAAGACGCAGAGCGTATCGTAAAAAAAGCCCGCGAAAAAAATCTTATCGTGCAGGTTGGGCATATCGAACACTTTAATCCTGTTATGGAGTTTATGGAAGAACGTGTAAATAATCCACGTTTTATAACAGCCGATAGACTTGCTCCATTCAACCCTCGTGGAACAGAAGTTGGCGTTGTGCTCGACTTGATGATTCACGATATCGGTGTGATTTTGAAGTTGGCAAATTCGCCAGTTGAGAAAATCGAAGCAGTCGGTGTGAACGTTTTGAGTAAGAGCGAAGACATCGCTAATGCGAGAATTCAATTTGAAAATAAATGCGTAGCAAATCTCAATGTCAGCCGAGTTAGCTTGAAAAAACTTCGTGAGATTAGAATTTTCCAACAAGGCACATATATGTCGCTCGACTATATGAATCAAAAGGGACACGTCATTCGTATCAAGGGTATGACAGAAATTATCCCAGAAGAAGTGCCGATTGAAAAGCACGAGCCATTGAAATCGGAATTGGCAAGTTTTGCAGATTGTGTTGTGAACAAGAAAAATCCTAAGGTCGACGCAAAGCTTGGTCAGACCGCACTTGAAGTGGCACTTGAAATTACTCGCCAAATCCGTGAGCAAATGATTGCCGAAGGTTCGATAAAATAATGTCGGATATTCTTTCAACGCGTACGTTCAAATTCTCTGCACCGCAACGTGAAGAATGCGATATCCTTGTGATTGCTGGCGAACATTCGGGCGATGAACAGGCATCGCGTATGATTGCATCGGCGTTGAAAAAAAATCCAGATTTACGTGTGTGTGCTTTTGGCGGAGAAAATCTCGCAAAGGCAGGGGCACAGTTGCTGTTCGATATGACGAGCTTTTCGGTCGTCGGGATTTTTGAAGTTATAAAAAATTACGGATTTTTTAAAAAATTATCTGAAGCTGTCGCCGATTGGATATGTCAATATAAGCCGAAAAAAGTTTGTTTTGTCGATTACCCAGGTTTCAATCTACACCTCGCAAAAATGCTGAAAGAACGAGGTGTCAGTGTAAAGGGCGGTGGCGATATAAAACTTTTTTATTATATCAGTCCGCAAATTTGGGCGTGGAAAGCTGGTCGCCGATTCAAAATGGCTGAAGTACTTGACTCGCTTGCGACGATTTTCCCATTCGAGCCAAATTGCTATGCCGACACTTCTTTGCCTGTGAAATTTGTCGGACATCCATTCTTGGAAGAAACGTATAATCCACCTGTCGAGTATAACAAAGATGGCGAAATATTGTTGCTTTCTGGAAGTCGGACAATCGCAGTATCGAGGATATTTCCGATAATGGTAAATGCGTTGCGTTATCTGCCAAACGAACGAGGTGTTGTGATATATCCAACGCAAGCTATAAAAAATGAAATCGACGCTGTGCTTGCGAAAAATCAAGATGTCGCAAAACGTATACGTGTGATGCTAAATGGATCAGAAAAAATCTCTGTGAAGGGTGCAATGATGAGTTCTGGAACGATGTCGCTATCTTGCTCCCTTGAGGGAATACCAGGGGCAATCGTTTACAAGGCAAATCCATTTACATATTTCTTGGGGCGTGCTCTTGTAAATATTCAGTACTTGAGTATTGCGAATATTATTCTCGATAAGCCAGCGTGGCGTGAGTTTATACAATTCGACGCTTCGCCCGAGAAAATCGCAAAATATATGCAAGAATGTCTCACAGCCGATGCACGAAAAACATTCTGTGAATATGCCGATACACTTAAAAATATTTTGCGAGCTCCAGCCGAACAAGGCGTTGCCGATTGGCTTTTGAACGACTAAAATCTTTCTGTTTTTGTTTGTATAATCAGCGTAAGTGTATACGATTTTTTTCGTATGAGATTATTAAAAACACTTCCTCTTTTAGTCCTATTTTTGAGTTTTGCCTTTTCTTCATTCGGAAAAAATTACGGAGTATTTGATGTAAAGCCAAAAGGTACATTGTCTTTTAATGGACAAGAAATGCTGATTAGATGGCGTTATTCGGCACTTTTTGAACTTGTCAAAAATGCGAAAGAACATTCCGAAGCAAATTCATATAGCATATCAGGTTTGATGAATAGTCAAAAGGGCGGGAAGATGAATGCGTCGATAAAGGTGATTAAGAAATCGCCAACTTCCACAAGAATAGAAGCAGAGTTCGACGAAGTTGATATTACAGATTGGTGCCGACCCGAACCATCTTTTGAAATGCACTTGGCAATTGATGCGTTTGACGGCAGAGTTTTTGCCGACGGCAAAATGATTGAGCTTATATCTTCATCTTTTCGAGCAAAAGAATTTGTTGTGCAAACCGAACTCGGCGAGCTGAAAGTAGTCGGCGAACTCAATATTTCAATAGAAGAAAGTATACGCCAAAAGGTGATTAAATATGCGACTGTAAAAATGTATGCAAAAAATCTTTGCGAAAAAAAATACTCGCTCAATCTCGACTTTTCTTATGATAAAAACAAGAAGCCATCACCGCTTCGAGATGAAGTTGTGATAAAAGAAAGCGACGATTACAAACCGATTCAAGTGTATCGAACAATCGAAAAAGGAAGTGCGTTAGATTTCTCGTTTTTATTGGACGCACCAGCAGGTAAATACGGCTTTGTAAAAGCTAAAGGAGGAAATTTTGTTTTTGAAAAAGCTCCGGAGAAAAAGGTTCGCTTCTATGGCTCTAACATCTGCCAAACGGCTACAAAAGCCAGTGATAGCGAGATAATGTCGATGGTTGAGCAGTTCGCAACAAGTGGTTTTAACACTGCACGTTTGCACCAAACATCGTTTATTCTTCGTGGAGCAAAAGACGATTCTGCAACACTCAATTCAAAAAATATGAGACAGTTCGACTTGCTTTTTGCAGAGCTGAAAAAACGTGGAATCTATATGACAATGGACTTCTATGGTTCTGGCAAATTCTATAAATCGGATTACGACGACGTGAAATATCGTGGCGAAAATATGAAAACATTGATTTTCTTTTCGCCGAAAGCTCGTGCTACTTTTAAGCGTTTTATTTCAAACTTTCTCAATCATAAAAATCAATTCACAGGTATTGCATACAAAGATGAACCCGCACTTGTGTTTGCATCTGTCGTAAACGAAGACAGCATTGCAACTGCCCACAATTTTGTTGTGCGTAGTCATCTCGACCGCGACATCGTTATGCCTATTTTTGAAAACTGGAAAATCCAAAACGCTGAAAAAATCAACGGCAGAGATAAAGGTTTTGTTTGGCAGTTATTCCTCGTAGAAAAATACAACGAGTTCTATGCAGAAATGAAAGCATACATAAAAAATATTGCACCAAATTTACTGCTGACAGACCAAACTAACGGACACAATATGTTGAAAAATTCTATGGCAAATATGTACGATATTGTCGATTCTCACTCGTACACTGGACACCCGATTTTCTATACGGGCAGATTTGCAAAGCCATATTATGTAAGACCAGTTGATGCTATAAAGGATTATGGTGGAAGGATTATGGGCGTTCCGCAAAAGTCGCTTTATTACAAGCCGTCCTGTATTACAGAGTGGGATTATGTTCGCCCGAACAAGACATCGGCTCTTGGCGGATTGCTTGTTAGCTCTTATGCGTCGTTGAATGGAATCGATGGGCTTTGGCATTTCTGCTATACTCATCACTCAAAACATATACAAACAAATGTGCCACTTTCGACATTTGAATCGGCTGGCGATGCAGTTCGCACGCTATCGATGAAAATGGGTTCCCTCATTCATTTGCGTCGAGACATCGCCGAAAGTAAAATCAGTTTTCCGATTATTGTGAATGCCGATATGCTTTCTTATGGATCGACTGAAACAGCGTACAAGGTTGCAACATATGCGTCGAAGCTTGCGTTAGTCGGCAAAGTTGGCGGTGTTATAAATGAATCGGGTAAGTGTAGGCTCCCGAAGAATGCGTCGGCAATTTTGTATGACAACAAAAAATCTGTTCCAGCAAATTGTAAGAAAAATGCGTACGATGCGTTTGACGATTCTGCGTTTGCTACAATCGTAAAAGATGAAAATTTGGGTAAAGGCAAAGTCGATTTAGAAGCCGATACTTTTTTGAGTTCTACTGGCGAAATTTTCCTCGACGCAAAAAATGGATCTTGGAAAGCCGTATCAAAAAGAACAGAAGCGTTTGCACAATACGAGGGTAAGTCGCTATCGGGCGATTTTGCAAAAATAAAAAATGTTCGTGGTTGGTCGGCAACTGTCTTGTCGGCGATTGATGGCAATCCATTGGCGTCGAGCAAAAGAATTGTGATTGCGTTAATCACAAACCAAATGAATACAAATCAAGTTTTGGGTAAAAAAGATTTCTCGGTATTTTTAAATACGGGAACGTTGCCATATCTTCTCTTGCGTGCTGATGTCGATATCGAGATAACATCGCCATTGCAAAACTTCAAATGTTATGCACTTGATACAACTGGCAAACGACTTGGAGAAATCGAGATTGTACGCAATAGTGAAACTGCAAAATTGTCGCTTTCTACACACAGCAAATATGGACAGACGATTGCTTTTGAACTTGTCGAACAAAAATAGGTAAACAGTTTAATAAAATTTTGCGTTTGCAGGTTTGACTGCAATTAGAATTCACTTATATTCTTTTATTAACAAGGCGAACATTTAACAATTAAACCTTAAATCAGATGAAAAAATTACTATTACTTGCACTTTTTGTACTACCATTTGTAGTGCATTCAAAATCAAAATTTGATGCAGAAGCGTATGTGGTTATTGTGAATCCCAAAATGCGTTTTGAAGTGGTAGATGTCGACAAGACATCGTCGGCACAAGTCGGAAAATTAAAGCACGGCGATGGTTCGGTTGTCGATATTGTGCGGTTTAAACATCGCAATAAAACAGACGCATGGGAAGATGTCAGTTTCAAAGTAAAGGCACTCGATTCAGGAGAAGTTTCGTTTACTTTGTCAGGTGCACATAAATTTAATAAAGGTGTTCGCCAGTGTTATGCTATTGCGTACGACGACTTCAAGTTGAATGGCAAACCATTGGAAAATGGAAGCTTTGACGACGGCTTAAAAAAGTGGACAGCATCGGCAAATTATCCAACAAAAGTTATGACCGAAACTTTGCCAAATGGCAAAACTAACAATTATCTTCGTGCGTGGTCTTTGACATACGCAACGCAAAAATTTTATTTTGAAGCAGGGCAAACTTACGAGTTTACTTTCAAGATTCGCCCAATCGGAAAAATGAATATCAAGACAGGCGAAACGCCTCTCGACATCTCAAAATATGCAAATATAAACTTGTCGAATTTTGGAATTTTTAAGAGCAACTTGAATCTTTCTAAACTCGACTATTCGAGAAAAAATTTTGGTGGGGTGAATTTTAATTTGATTCAACCATCTGAAAATAACGGCAAGGGCGGGGTTGTCTTTGCGTCAAAAGGTCGACGCAGTGTCGTTAAGAAAATGGAAATATCGCCGAAAGAAGTTATCGTAGGTAGATACATTTATCTCCTTCACACTTCATTTTACTGCTATTCGCAAGACTCGGATGTGGCAAAGTTGAAATTGACTTCGGCTGATGGTATAACAAAAGAATATACAATCAAACGCCGTCGCGATTCTTGGCTTTTTACTGATGAACGCAATTATAACGCAAATATTTTGCCTGTCTATTATGTCGACCCTGCAAAAAAAACAGGTAAATTGTATTTGTCGCGTTTTGATATTCCCGACGGTTCTCTTGCTAAAATCGAGATAGAATCTTGCTTTGGCGACGCCTTTATTTTGCTTGGTGCAACAACTTCACCCAAAGGCGTGCCAACCGTAGAAATTGTACCATTTGATTACAGCAAATGGGTGAAAGCCGATATTCCAATCAATATGGAAGTCAAGAAAGGTTCAGCACTCGACCAATCCGTTTTCTTTGACGACAAGCCAGCTGGTTCATACGGCAGAGTAATTCTCTCGGAACGTGGCACACTCGCATTTGAAAAGACTCCACATAAAGACGCACGCTTTAAGGGATTCTCGGAGTACACAGTTTCTTATTTCGCAAAGATGCCTATGGCGGAACGTATCGAGGCAATTAAGCGATACGCACAATCTTTCAGAGCAACAGGCTATAATTCGGCTCGTATATCTTTTGAGGCTCTAAAAGACGATATGTCGGATTACGATAGAGAAGTTCTCTACGATACTGCTGATAGATTGATTGCAGAACTCAAGAAAAATGGCGTGTATGTTCATTTGACTCTCGTTTGGTATAGACTCGGGCTGAAAGATTATCAGTTCTATATCAGAGACGACGTGAAACTCCGTGCTGTATTTGGCGACCCACATGTCCGTTCGCTTTGGAAAAAAACTGCAGAGTTTGTTCTCAACCACTACAATCCATACACTGGTATGAAATGGAAAGACGACCCTGTCTTTATCTGTGCCGAATATTACAACGAGTTGGCAATTTGTTTCAGCCGTATGGACGAATCATCAAAGTTCCATCCCAAAGATACAATCTTGCCAGAAACAAAAAAACTTGTGATGAGCAAGTGGCATAAGTGGTTAAAAAATCGCTATGGTGGAAGTATCTCAAAGTTGAATTCAGCATGGGAAAAGAACCTCAAAAAGAAGTTCAATTTTAAAAGATTTAATGAAGTACCGTGTATCGTAAAAGGCAATGACGATTGGACTCGTTGCTGTTGGGATCATCTTGAAGATTTTGTCTACTTCGCTGAAAAAGTCGTTGATGAGGCAGGTTACAAAGGTTTGAAAGTTCAAAATAATTTAGGTCCTATTTCGTATGGTATAGGTGTACGTTCTCGCACAACAGATTATGTTATTGCAAATGCATACTACTCGCACCCAACAAGCTTTAATTACAGCGATGCAATGTGCGGACAAGGCGATTGTATCTCGGGAATGGCAAGTTATTGGCGTGGTATTGCGTCGATGAAAATTAACAATAGACCATTCTTTGTAACAGAATATAACCACTGTTTCTGGAATATGTCTCGCTATCAGTTCCCAACAATTTTTGCTCCGCTTTCGGCGTATCAAAATTTCTCGGGGCTAACAATTCACTCCGATGCAGTGCCAGCCAGAAAGTTGGGAGGTCTTCCTAGCTTGGGTGCTTTCTCGGTCGCATACTCGCCAGTTGCAAAGGCGAGCGAGTTAGTTTCGTCGGCGACATTCATCCGTGGAGACGTAAAGCCAGCAAAACATCGTGTCGATATAAAATTCACTGATGACTTCTTGAAAAATAACGACAACGCAACAAAAGCAGTTAGCTCTTTCCAGTCGAGAATTATGTTGATGACAGGTTATGCAACTGCTTTTGACGGACGTCAACCAAAGGCGGTCCAAAACGTAAAAGTGAAACCTGCCGACTTCACAATATCGCCAGTCGGTAGTTCGGAAGTACTTTCTGAAGCGTGGTTCCACAGCGTTATCGATAGCAAAGATTCAAAGTTTGATCTCGAAACGTTTGTCGAAAATATGCGTAAAAAAGGTGTGCTTTCCCCTGACAATAAAACGGATTTAAGCAAAGGAATTTTCCATACAGATACTGAAGAAATCTATATGGATATCAAAAAAATTATTATGAAGGTGATAACAGATTGCACCGAAATTGTTGCGATGAAAACTCCGCAGATAATGCGACTCAAATCACTCAAGGTTGTGTCGTGTGATACGCCTTCGACAATCGGTGCAGTGTCGCTCGACGGAAAACCTATCTCAAGTAGCGACAGGCTTATGCTCTTGTTTGTAACTCGTGAAAGCAACAGCGATATGAAGCTTACTGAAGACGGAGTAATTTCAAAGGGTGCTGGTAAAGCTCCAATTCTCTTGTTGAAATCAAAGATGAGAGCAGAGTTGCGTCTTGATCCAAACGCCAAGTACGAAGTTTATCCACTCGCACTCAACGGAGAACGTCGTGCAAAGATTCCATTTGTGTTCGAAGATGGTGTGATGAAGATTGAAATCGACAATTCAAAACTTCCAAATGGAGCAACACCATTCTTTGAAATCGCAAAAGTAAAATGAGAAAATGTATATTGAGTTTTTTGTGCGTGTTAACGTCAACTTTGTCGCACGCACAAATAAATCATATCTGGATAACGCATCCAAAGAATAAATCGGACAGTGTTGCAATAAGCTGGTATAGCCGAGAAAAAGGCGATTCTACGGTTTTTTATGGCACCGATAAAAATAATCTTACAGAGAAATCGGACAAAAATTCCGAGCCAAAGAATTTGCATCATGTAGAAATTCCTTTGGACAAAAAAGACTGTACTTATTACTATTATGTGAAAACAGGTACGCAACAAACACCTGTGTATTCTTTCAAAAGTTATCCGAGTTCAGCGGGCGAGTTGTGCGTTGCGTTTGTTGGGAATATCGGCTACACGCGGTTTGATAAATTTAATCCGCTCGAAAATTTGAAAAAGTTTTCCGACCCACATTTGATTGTATCGTGTGGCGATAACATCCCAAGCTTGCATTTGACAAGGAATAATTCTGCCCCTGTTCCGCTCGACGATATCACCGCATTTTTGCAGTTGATAGAAAAAGCTCCAGCAGTTTTCCGTTCGACAATCTTTATGCCAATCTTGGGAAATCACGATAAGGAATTTCGTGGTAGATTTAAAAAGCGACCCAATTTGCCAACCTGCGTGTACGACATCGATTCAACTGCATACTGCAAATTTTTTGTATTGCCCGAAAAGGAATGGTGCTGGACATTGAATATTCCACAATTTGATTTACAGCTTGTCGCACTTGACTTGTGCCATCTTTCAGATGTCGGCACAGGGCATCAGGCTTGCCATATGTTCCACTTGGGTTCTGAACAATTCAGGTGGTACGAAAAAATAATGGCGAATTCAAAATCAAAATATTTGCTGACACTGTACAATTCAGGCAATCGCAATACACGGAAGATTTTTTCTGGAATTTGGCGACCTAATTTAGAAAAGGGCAGTGCGTGCATTTGTGGATTTGGCTATTTTATGGAATGTGCGAAAATGAGGGATAATGGATTTACATATTTGAACACATCGCTTTCAGAGGGAGGTCCATTGTTCGATAAATATAACTCGATTTATTCAAAACAAATATCTGGATACGTCTTGGCGACCTTTAATAAAAACAAAACACCAATGTTCGACTTGCGTTCAACCGAAAAAAACGAATCGCTTTTGAAAACCGAAATTAAAGCACGAGAATAAAACGCAATCTTGTTCGACATTAGATTAGAATAAAACATCGGCATACAAGAAAAACGCAACCCGTACAACATCGGATTAGGATAAGGCAATAAATACAAAAAAACGCAACCTGTACAACATCGGATTAGGATAAGACATAGGTACAAAAAAACGCAACCCGTAGGTTCTCATCACACCAGAAAATGTAGTGCAATGATAAGGCATAAATACAAAAAAAACGCAACCCGAGGTTGCGTTTTTTTTCAGTGGCTGTTCAGGTAGGGATCGAACCTACGACCAAGTGATTAACAGTCACCTGCTCTACCGCTGAGCTACTGAACATCACTGAATTTAAAGCCTAAAGTCTCTACTTTTCTGCGATAATGTCAATATCTTTTTTTATTTTTTTTGTATTTTTTTTAAAAGTTTCTTTTAGGATTTTAATTAAATCTTTTGTAGATTGTGCATATTTCTTCTTTGCTGGTGCAATCTCACTTCCAAATCTTGCGAGCTTAATCACTAATGATGGCGATGTTATCAAACTTTTTATCAATCGCAAAACCGATAAATTTAATTCGCCTGTTTGCTTATTCATTGTCGATTCAAAAAAGTCGGGTGGGATGTCTGAATCGAGAGAATCGCTAATCCAACGCAGGTGTATAAAATCGGCATTTGAAGAATTTATTGAGTTTTTGAAAAAATCTAACTCCATTTCAACGCCCACAAATCCCGATTCTCCCAGTTCCATTTTTTTTGTGGTGTCGGCAATTTTTTCAACACATGCAATTTTTCCAGAAGCACCACACAACTTTTTTGCGAGCTCATTAAGTGCGGGCGATGATGTTTCATAAACAAGGTCTCCGTTTTTAAGATGCTTATCGCATGCACCACAAAAGCCAGCCAAAATAATAATATCCGGTGAGTGTTTTTCGATAGCGTTTTTGATTCTTTCAGCAGAGGCGTTGCATCCAATTCCAGATACTATGCCGACAATCGAGTCGCATTCGATAGTGTCGCCAACCTTTAATTTTTCTTTCGATCCGAGTTCTGAAAAAATCGGTTCGGCTTCAAAAATTGTCGGCGTAATGATAAGGATTTTTTTCATTAGATAGAAAGGTCGAAAGTGCTTTTTGATGCCGATTCAATCGTGCAAGGTAAATCGGTTTGCACCCAGTCGCCGACGATATGTAAGTTTTCAAATTCGCTTGTGCAATCTGCGTCAGTCGGGCGAGCGTGTTCGCTTTGCGAATCTGCCGAGATTGTCGAAGCGATAAATGTCGACGGCAATATATCTATTATTTCTACATCTCCAAAAAACTTTTTCAATTCAGTTTTCAATAACGATTCTGCATCTGCCTTATTTGATTTTATCGAACTTGCACTGATTGTGATGCCGTAAATATAGGCGGTCGGCGATGTATGTTTTGCAAAAATCCAATGGAGAGGAGATCCGATTAGGCACGCATAATCGCCACTGATGAGTTGTTGCGAAGTTTTGAAATAAATGTTTGTGATATCTGTTTCTTCGATTTTTTCGAGACACTTTTTTAGATTCGATTCATCGGGTAGAAGCTTTTTTAGGCTCGCTAAATTTAATGCCGAAACGACATTTTTGCATCCAGCTATATCGCATTTATTTGTTGTGATTGATGCGATTTTTTTGTCGATAAAATTCAAGCTCTTGACCGTTTCGCCCAAGTAAATTCTTGCTCCTACACCTTCGAGATAAACGAGTGCTGGTGCGAGCGAATCGGCTATTGGGCGTTGAGGAAGGTTAAGTATTGCACTATTTCCGCCTTTAAGAATTGATTTTCGTGCAGTATCAATCATCAATTTTGCATCAGTTTTATCGAGCGAAGTGTTGAGTGCTGAAACGCAAAATGGCTCCCAGAAATTTTCGATAGCTTTTTTTGCGACGCTCATTCTATTCAGATATGTCGAGGCACTTTCATTTTTTACGGCGTTTGCAAACCCAAATTTTAGCTTAAGCAAAAGTGGGAGCGATGTTTTCATACCTTCGAGTTTTGTGTATTTAAGGCATGAGAAAATCTTTTTTATAAAATTATCGGTTTTTTTCGGGAACGTTATTGTTTGCGATTTTCCGTCGGCAAAAAGAAATTGCATTGCCGAAGTCGGTTTAAAAAATTCTTCTGTATTTGTGCCGAGCAAATCGAGAATTGAATGGAAATATTTGTAGCAACCCATTGTCGCATGGCTTGCGTTATCGAGCTTAACACCGTTCCATTCAAGTGATGCACAACGTCCACCGATATGCGATTTTGCTTCGTATAGCGAGATATCAAAGCCATCGAGTGCGAGGTTCAATGCTGTGCCGATTCCTGCAACACCCGCACCGAGAACTGCGACATTGCCGTATTGCTTATCCATGCGTTCCGGCTTTTTCGATTCTCTTATCGCTTTTAATGCGAGATAAATTTTGCGTGGTTTTGAAATCTTCAAAGGTTTCTCGGGGATTGCGAAATCAAGCTTTTTCAGCGATTCCAAAATTTCTTCGTAAATTGCCCACATAATAAGGGCAGGTGCAAAAGCACGTTTGTCTTCAGGAGGAAGAAGTCGACGCGATTTATTGAAGAAATGTTTTGCACGGAAATACAAGAAAGCAAAAAGTTTTTTGCACTTTGGCGAGTGTGGATTGTTTAGCAAATCATCTCTCGAAACGCCGAAAGCGTCGAGTTCTTTTGTTGGGATATACACACGTCCGTGCGATTTAATATCATCTACAACATCTCGCAAAATATTTGTGAATTGCAATGCGTAGCCGAGCGATTCTGCAAACTCCTTTGCGAGTGGACTTTTGCATCCAAAGATATAAATCGAGACCAAACCAACTGCCGATGCCACGCCATAGCAATAGCGTTTTATATCTTCAAAAGTTTCAAAGGGCTTGTCGATTGTATCACGCATAACGCCGTCGATAATATCGAGGACGTATTGACGTGGAATATTGCGACGTTTCACAAGGTCTCGCATTTCTTCGCCCAGTGGCGATAGTTTTTCATTAGAATCGTATGCGAGGTTTATTTCATCTTTCCACTTTTCGAGAGCTACTTTTTTTGTCTGAAAATCTACACCTTCTTCATCTGCGATGTCGTCCATAAGGCGACAAAATGCGTAGAAGATTTCCATATCTTTTGCACGATCTTTTTCCATGCAAAAGAATGCGAATGCAAGGTTTGATTTCTTGCGTTCAATTGCGTTGTGTTCGCTTTCAGAACTTTCGGCTTTCATCTTAAAATATTGCGGATAGTAAAAGTTTGATTTTGTCGAAAGTGTCCAATGCTGGACGTTTCGTGAGGGTATCGTAATCTTGCGATTTTATTTTTTTGAGAATAGTACGTCCGCCAGCGAGCGTCAATTTAATTTCAAGCCGGAGCAAGAATGGCAGATGTTTTACCAATCGTTCGCCCGATTTAAACATATCTTCGGTACGTTCGCATTCAAACTGCAAGATTTTCTTAACTCTGTCTGATGCGTGAAGTGCAAAAAGTTCTTCTTCGGTAGCACCGTCCCAATCTGATTGTGGAATGTAGATTCTGTTCTTGAAGCGGTCGACACTCATATCTTGCCAAAAGTTTGCAAGTTGAAGAGCAGAACAAATGTCGTCGGAATATTTAAACAAAGTTTCGTCATTTATACGATGTAGCAAAAGCACGAGGCGTCCGACAGGGTTTGCACTGCGTCGGCAATAGTCGAGCAAATCGGGGAAGTCTGTGTATCTCTTCTTCACGACATCTTGTGCAAACGCACTAATGAGGTCTTTAAAGAGTTGTTTAGGGATTGAGAATTTTTCGATTGTATCGGCAACGGCGACAAAAATCCACGCCCATTTGGGGTCGAGTTCTTCTTGAGGTAGGTCTAATTGCGATTCAAATTTGCGTAAATTTTCAACGCGAAGTGGTGAATCGGCTGGTATAGATTCATGTTCTTCATCAGCGATATCATCGGCTGTGCGTGCGAATGCGTAAACTGCCGCAACGTGTTTGCGAATTGCCTTTGGTACCATTTTTGCGACAGGAAAATTTTCGTAATGTTCGTTCGCAAGTTTTTGGCACTTTTCGTATGCTGTGTTTAGGTCGATGATATTTTGCATAGTGATGTTGGGATAAATTTTTATGCGATAGGTCGCGACGATTCTATTTTGAGTGTTTTGTTTTGCGATTCTGCCAATGCTTCAGGAGCAAAGAATGCGGAGAATGCAATCATTGCGGCGTTGTCTCCACGATGTTCACGTTCTGCAACGAGAAATTTTGCTTTGCGAGTTTCTGCGAGTTTTTCAAATACCGAAACAAATGTTGCGTTATTTGAGACTCCGCCCGAAATACCAATACTTGCGTATTGTTTTTGTTTTGCGAAATAATCGGCTCTGCGACGCAACTGTTCTATAACAGCAAATTGATAACTCGCACAAATGTTTGCTTTTTCTTTCTCGATTTCTTCGGGAGAAAGTTTTTGCAGATGATAACGCAAACTTGTTTTTAATCCTGAAAAACTGAAGTCGGGGTCGTCTTCGATTTTTCGATTTTGTCCGTATGGGAAAAGTGTTTTGTCGATATTGCCGTTCTTTGCAATCTTCTCGAGCAGTGGAGCTCCGGGGTATTGCATATCCAAAAGTTTAGCTCCTTTATCGAGTGCTTCACCTGCGGCGTCGTCGATTGTTTCGGCGATAACTTTAAGATTTTTGTTTTCGTCAATCTCGAAAAGAATCGTATTTCCACCTGATACGGTAAGTCCCAAATGAGGTAAAAGAGGTCTTAAATTTTCTTCAAAATTATTTGGGTCTTGAGCGTGAATTTGTATGAATGGCGAATATGCGTGCCCACGCAAATGGTTTGCACCCTTTAGTTGAACGCCGAGTGTTGCCGACAATGCCGAAGCCGACGCAACGCCCATTGCAAGACAGTTCGGAAGCCCCGGACCTGACGTTGCAACAATCAAATCTATATTTTTGAAATGTTCTGATTTTGAAATTTCACCGATGAGTGCAGGCAATTTTTTGAGATGTTCAGAACTTGCCAAGTCGGGAACTACTCCACCATAAAGAGCGTGAAGATCTATTTGCGAGTGTACCAAATTTTCTACAATTCCAATTTCAGAATCGAAGATTGCCACAGCCGACTCGTCGCATGAACTTTCTATTGCGAGGATTTTCATTTTGCAATTTTCTCCTGTTGTTCTGCTACTTTGCAAGCTCCACGCAATCGGCTTTCCATAAGTGATTCATCGTACAAATCGTCAAAACGTCCGTCTCGTCTGAATGAAAAGCACGCATTTTTGCCGACAATAATATGTTCGATAAAATTTAATGAAATAGGTTTGCACGATTCTGCAAGTTTGCGAGTGAACCCGATGTCTTGCAACGATGGCGTCGGATTGCCACTTGGATGGTTATGTGCTATTGCGATACTTGATGCACCTTTTTTTATGGCAATCTCGATGATTTTTCTGATGTCGACAGTAGCCGAATTTACACTGCCTTCAAAAAGTCGGACGTTGCCGTCGGGGATAATTTTCAGTTGAGAATCGAAGCACACAAGCTCGAGAACTTCTTTTGTCTCCGAAGCAATTTTAGATTTAAAATATTTTATGAGTTTTGCGATTGTCCCAAGTTGCGTGTCGGGTTCTTCAAGCTCATTGAGATGATAAGTTGTGATTATATCGGCAAACATTTTTATCGCCAGTGCCGAAGTTTCGCCAACGCCTTTTATCTTGACGAGTTCTTCTTGTGGAGCGTCGATTATTCCACGAAGATTTTTGAATTTTGCCAGCAACGCTTTTGCGATTGGTTTTACATCTATTCTCGGAATTGCGAAAGTCAAAACAAGTTCGACAAACTCATAATCAGCCAATGCCGAGACTCCGCCTTTGGCGTATCGAGAGCGGAGTCTTGAGCGATGTCCGTCGTGTGCGGAATAATCAACTTGTTTTAATGTTTTACCCATTTGTTAGGAAAATGATTTATAAACTTTTCGCCTGCGGTTTCAAGCGGATTTTTCATTGTCGCAACAATATATTCCTGTGCGTATTTGCAAGACTGCAAAAGAGAAAAGCCTTTTGCTAAATTTGATGCGATAGATGCACTGAGTGTGCAACCACTTCCATGCGTGTTGATGTTTGGGATTCTCTTTGATTTCAAAATGTTGACATCACCTTGTGGAGTCGCTAAAACGTCGAAAATATCGTCGCTTTCGAGGTGTCCACCTTTGAGCAATACATTCACTGCGTACTTTTTTGCGAGAGCTTTTGCAGATTCTTCGATATCTAAAATCTTGTCAACTTTCAGTAAAACGGCACCTTCGTCGAGATTAGGTGTGATGACTTCTGCAAGCGGAATAAGGGCAGTCTCGAGCATTTCGATAGCATCATCTTTGAGGAGTTTTGCTCCGCTTGTGGAAATCATAACGGGGTCGAGAACAAGTTTAATTTCTTTGTGCGACTTGAAAAAATCGGCGACAACTTTGATAATTTTTGCGTCGAAAAGCATTCCCGTCTTTGCTGATTTTATATTGTAGAAATCTGCAATGGCGTTCATTTGCTTTGCGAGTATTTCAGAATCGGGAGCACTAACTGCCGAGACCATATTTGGATTCTGTGCCGTTATTGCCGATATCGCTGTTGTGCCGTAAACTCCGTGCGAAGCAAATGTGAGCAGGTCGGCTTGTATGCCGGCACCTGCACCTGAATCGCTACCAGCGATTGTCATCGAGCAAGGGATTTCTGTCTTATTCATATTATCAAAGATTTTTAAGTAGTATATTGCATTGTTTGACAAAAGTTGCAAGAATGCTTTAATTAAAACAGAAAAATAAAATGTCGGACAATTCCATAGATTTACCATTTGAAACGCAAGAGACTGTTGTGCGTGATACTCCCCCGCCAATGACAGCTCCGTTGGCTGTGCGTATGCGTCCGCGTGCTCTATCTGATGTTGTCGGGCATACTCATATTTTGGGCGAAGGATGTCTTTTACCTCGCCTTATTTCGACAAATAATTTTGGCTCGCTGATATTCTATGGTCCACCAGGATGCGGTAAAACGACTCTTGCTGATGTTATAGCACGCGAAACAAAAGCACGTTTTGTGAAGTTGAATGCAGTGCTTTCAAATGTCGCACAAGTTCGAGATGCCTTGACGGACGCTCGCTATCGCAAAGAAGCACGGACGATTTTGTTTATCGACGAAATACATCGCTTTAACAAAGCTCAACAAGATTTACTTCTGCCCGATGTTGAAGACGGCAATGTCCGTTTAATCGGTGCTACAACACAAAACCCAGGTTTTTATATCAATGCTCCATTGCTTTCGAGAAGCCACTTGTTCAAGCTTGAGCCTCTTACAATAGATGATGTTGTGAAAGTGTTGCGTCGGGCGTTAGAAGATTGTCAACGTGGGCTTGGCGAGATGAATATAACAGCGTCGGACGATATTTTGTCGGCGATTGCGTCGATATGCGATGGCGATATGCGACGTGCCCTTAACGCACTCGAAACGATGTCGTTGGCAGTTGGGGGGAATGGCGTGCTTACCGAAAAAGATGTCGAAGTGTTTGCGAAAGAACGCCGAGTTAGATACGATTCTGACGAAGATGAGCATTACGATACAATTTCTGCTTTCATAAAATCGGTGCGTGGTTGCGATCCAGATGCAGCTATGTATTGGTTGGCAAAAATGCTTGTCGGGGGAGAAGACCCACGTTTTATCGCACGCAGATTGTTGATTTTAGCAAGCGAAGATGTCGGGCTTGCAGACTCACGTGGAATATTGATTGCAAACGCAGCTTTTGATGCTGTCGAAAGAGTAGGTCTGCCCGAGTGCGAATTAAATTTAGCACATGCGACACTCTTTTTGGCGACAGCTCCAAAAAGTAATTCAGCAACAAATGCACTTTTTTCGGCAAAGGCAGAAGTTCAAAATAAGCCTGTGCAGTCGGTGCCATTGCATTTACGTGACGCCCATACGGCACATAATCGTAAATTCGGCAATGGTGCAGATTACATTTATAATCACGATTGTCCCGACTTTATTAGCGGACAAGATTATCTTGAAAAAGATGTAAAATTATACAATCCTACAAATTATGGTTCGGAAAAACAAATTGCCGAACGCCTACATCAATTTCGGGAAATAAAACGAAAGATAAAAAATGCAGGAAAATAATAATGATAATGCCTCACGTCGCTCGGCTGTGAGAATTACGCAGAGAGTTGAATTGAATTTTTGGCGAACATGCTTGCTGAATGCGGCAGGTCTGGCACTTGCGTGGGCGACAACATCTGAAATAGAATTTAACAACGTGTTATCTTTCACCGCACTCGTTGTTATGATTTGGTTTTTGAATTGGATTTTGAAACCGATATTGGTGGTTTTCGCTTTGCCGTTTATCATATTTACTGTCGGAATTGGGATGCTTTTTATAAATGCTCTGATTATCTATTTTGCGTCTCGACTAATTCCTGGCGATGGGATAGTTGTCGGCTCGTATTGGTCGGCATTGTGGGCGTCGTTTTGGGTTTCGGTTTTGTCGTGGGGGCTTGCTCTTGCTAAAAGTGAAAAACTGAATTCAAAAAATTTAGCACCAAAAACGAAACAAAAAAAAGATGACGATGTCATTGATGTCTAATGAATATTTTTAAAAAGTTTTTCGTTGTTGTGGTTGCATTGCTCGCTTTGCAATCGACCTTCGCACAGGAAGTAGAAGAAAAAAAACATTCTACATTTTCTAACATTTTTTATGGATGCACTTTCTTTAGCCCGAAAGATGTAATCCAAGCTTATAGTGGAGCATGGAGCGGAACGCAGGTTATGACTGTACAAGGTCGCGAAATTGCGACAGCACTTGTCGACCAAAATTACATTTCAAGCAGTAGCAATGGTACACGTCTTGTCGGCAGTGGCAAGATAACTGGTATGGGAACATCTATCCCAACTCGCAGTTTTATGTATATCGAAAACGATATT
This sequence comes from Opitutales bacterium, assembly GCA_015061945.1. GTDB lineage: Bacteria > Verrucomicrobiota > Verrucomicrobiia > Opitutales > Intestinicryptomonadaceae > Merdousia. The sequence continues at coordinate 155,183 of SUVP01000004.1, read as the reverse complement.
CTATGTTTGGATATTCGCACGCAAGACGGTATAAATGTTCCATACATTGGGATTTTTTCGGATAACAAAATTGATTGGGTACCACGCCATTTCTTTATGACATACGACATTCAAACTGACGCTTTTTTTAATACAATCGAAGGTATGAAAATTTCGTCAAAGGCGATGAAATATGTCGAAATAAAAAAGAGCGGTTTTGAAGGATATATTCAAATTGATTGCACGTTCCGAAAGAGTGAAGTTGTGTACAAAAAAGAAAAAGTTAATACTTCAAAAAACGCAAAGTTTGTTTTCCCAAACGCAAAAATGGGCGAATAGTTTGTAGTCAGATTTATGAAAGAATTGCCTGTTGATTCTTTACGCGAAGATATATCGTCTTCTTTGAAAAATGGGTTGCGACGCTTCGTCGTAAGTGCACCAACTGGCTCGGGTAAATCGACGAGATTGCCTGTGATGTTTTCTGAAAATCTCGACGGTAAAATTTTGGTTTTGCAACCACGCAGAGTTGCCGCACGAATGCTCGCAAAGTCGGTATCGTCTATTTTTGGGCTTGGCGATAAGGTTGGTTGGCACGTTAGATTCGATAAACATTATTGCGAAAACACAAAGATTATTTTTCTTACCGAAGGTATCCTTGCGAGAATGATTCTTGCGAATCCGTCGCTCGACGGGGTGTCGGCAATTATTTTTGACGAGTTCCACGAACGCAATATTTATGCTGATATTTCCCTTGCGTTAGCATTGCGTACGCAACAAACACTTCGTTCGGATATTGCAATCGCAGTGTGTTCGGCATCAATGGATTCAGATGCGATAGCCGAGTATTTAGGGGAAGATTCAAAAATATTTTCGTGCGGGACCCGTTTGCACCCTATCGAAATTGAGTATGCTCCGCCCAAGTCGCAAGACGAGAAAATTTGGGATATTGCAAGTCGTCAATTTGATAGACTCGCACGAGAAGAATCTGACGGAAGCTTTTTGATTTTTATGGCTGGTGCGTATGAAATCGGCAAAACGGTTTCTCGAATTTTGGAAAATCCACGTTCAAATTCATTTGATGTTTTTGCACTCCATGGCGATTTACCGCCAGAGCGACAAGATAAAATTTTGTCAAATACAGGGCGACGCAAAGTTATTGTTTCTACAAATGTCGCCGAGACTTCGTTGACAATCGAAGGTGTGAGATTTGTTATAGATTCAGGGCAGGCGAGGGTTGCACGTTTCGATTCTGCTCGTGGAGTCAATACGCTTTTGTGCGAAAGAATTAGTCTTGCAAGTGCCACGCAACGTGCGGGAAGAGCAGGTAGAACGGCATCGGGCAGAGTTGTTAGACTTTGGCGAAAAAATGACGAAACGTATTTCGATAAATACACCGCTTCTGAAATTTCCAGACTCGATTTAAGCCAAATTTTATTGTGGCTTTCAGCGTCGGGCTTGTCTTTTGACGATTTAAAATTGTTTGAAATTCCGCCGACTGCATCACTAATTAGGGCGACTCAAACTTTGCGAAATTTAGGGGCGATAAATACGCATGGAGAAATCACACAATTGGGTCGTGATATGGCGATGTTCCCAACTGAACCACGATATGCAAAACTTCTCATCGAAGCAGGTCGCAGAAATTGTCTTTCGGAAGTCGCATTGATTGTCGCACTAACTGATGTCGGCAGAATAAAACTCCCACTCGATGACGCTTTTGCTGAAGCAGAGCGAGATGCCATTGCGGGCGACGCACCGAGCGAACCTGAAGAAATTGCGAATCTTTGCATTGCTGTTCGCAATAATTCTTTTGACCAAAATTTTTGTCGTAGGCTTGGTTTGCATCTTCAAAATATCCGAAAAGCATTTTCTGTTGCAAGCGATTTATCACGTCTCGCACGCAGATATGTTTGCGATTCTTACAAGCCTTCTGACAACTTGGATATTTCGAGATGTATATTAGGTGCGTTTTCGGATATGGTCGGAGTTCGCCTAAATAAAGGGACTTTGGCATGTCGCTTTACGGGAAATAGGCGTGGCGATATACGCAAGGAGTCGCGTGGATATGCGTCGGATATTTTCTGTTCGTTGGAAATGAAAGAGCAGAATGTTGCAGGTGGAGTGTCGATTTTAGCGTCGATGATTGTCCCTATTTCAAGGGATTTGCTCGCCGAATTATTCCCAGATGATTTTTCGGAAACGTCGGAAACACGTTTGGATATATCGCAGAAACGCGTTGTTGCAAGTAGCCTTACAAAATTTAGAGATTTGGTTATCGAGGAATCGCAGAAAGGCACGCCCGACCCAGATGAATCGGCTCGAATTCTGCATGCAGAAATTATGTCAGGCAGACTTGTTTTGAAAAATTTTGATGAGTCGGCACAGGCGTTTATCGAACGTGTAAACTTTGTTGCATCGGTTTGTCCAGAGACTGGAATTGCCCCGATTGATGATGACGCAAAGTCTGAAATTTTTATGCAAATGTGTTTTGGTATGACTTCGTTTTCTGAAGTGAAAAATGCCGATGTCAACAGTGCTTTACACGATTGGCTTTCGAGCGAACAACTCGGATTGTTAAAATATCTCGCACCTAAAACTGTTGAGTTCCCAAACAGAAAACGTCCTTGTGTGATACGTTATGAAGCGTCGACTTCGCGTGCAATTATATCATCTTTCTTCAGAGATTTTTTTGCGTTCGATACAAAGAAAATAAAAATTTGCGACGGCAAAATAAAGCCCACTTACGAGTTGCTCGCACCCAGTGGCAGACCAGTGCAAACTACGCAAAATCTCGACGAGTTTTGGAATACGTCTTGGCAAGCTGTGAAAAAAGAATTGAAAGCACGCTACCCAAAACATTTCAAGCCCGATGACATCAGGTGAGCTATTGCGAGTTCCCTCTTTCTTGGATTTTTATTATTTGGAAGTCGCCTTTTACAACTTTTGATGTGCTTGTTTTTTTTGTGCTACCGCCCATTATAGAGTCCGACGTTTTTACATACGCCGATTTCACAGAGAGTGCCGATGTTGAAACCGATGACGACATTTTTCCACCAGTTGAAGTGTCTTGTCTGTCTTCTTGTTGAGTGTAAACGGCTTTAATTTTTTTGTCGTAAGCCGATACCGTGCGTTTGTTTGCATAGTATGCACAAAGGTAATACTCGCCGATTCCACGTTTGATTGTAATCTCGATTTTCAAAAGTTGTACAGTGTAAACACTGCGTTTAGACGGCACTTCAGCCGATGTTCTCTCTTGCAACTCTGCAAGATTTTTCACCCAAACAATTCCGTCGGAGACCATACCAGTCTTGCCTTGCAATGCATCGTAAAGATCGTCTTCGTAATCTTTATCTTCAATATCGAGCATCATTTTTAGTGTCTCTGGCGATGCAGAGTTCAAGTTGACTCTATCAAAATGTTCAAGCGAAATTCCTTTTCGGAAAGTTTTGAAAGCTTCGGTTGGTTCGCCATTTTCGTCAAAGAAAACGTCGCGTACTTTTTCGATATATCTGAATTCATCAAAAGATTGGATAGGTCGGTTTGGTGGTTTGGGACGGTCGTCCTCATAATCATCTTGTTCGGCTCCGTCGACGAGTGCGGCAGTGTTGTTATCGCTCCAATCAATTATGCACGATGCCATTTCTTGTGCGTCGTTTGTGGATATTTCCATTTCTTCAAAAATGGCAGTTAATTCTGTCGCATTTAAATCCGAGAGTGGCAGTTTTCCGCTTTCGTCGGAAATTACGACTTCGGCAATTGTACCGTCGTCAAATTCAATGCGTTTATCTTCGAGCGGTTTTTCCCAACCTTGTTTTGCCGAGTAAAGATTTTTGTCTATCTCATAATACTCCGACAACACTGCTAATGACGCATAGAGTGCCGAATACGCTTGCGTACGCAATTCTTGTTGGCAGACGGAACTCGCACGTGTCTTTAGTGTTCGCGATGCGTGTTCGACAATGCTCACGGCGATAATCGACGACGCAAAAATCAGCCCCAGTACAAATATCAACGCATTTGCTTTTCGAGATTTCATCTTGCGAATTGCGAGTCTACCAGCCCCGATAATGATATCACACGTTCAGCTTTTTCGTCGCCATAAACAAAAACTAATTTTATATAGTATGGCAGTTTTGTGCTGTCGGTTGAATCTATTTCAGTTTCTTCTTCCCAGCCATTTTCGTCGTCGTAAATATAAATTATTTCTTTTACGAATGGTGAGATTTTTGTTTTGTAAATACCAGCGTCGGAATTTTCGTATTCAGCGTTTGCGTGTCGCCAAATGATTGAAAGCCCTTCGTCTTCGTTGTGGAATAGCCAGCAAATTTTAGCGGGAGAAAATCCCGTAGGCGACACAAATAGCGGGTGCGAGCCATTTACGCCAAAAGTCAGATAGTAGTCGCTTGCAGAATTCATTTCTGGTGGTTGCGATAAGCACATCGTTTTTGAGGGGAATGTCGCAAGCACTTCTTGAATACGTGTTGGGTGCATTATTAGCGACGACGACACTGCACTTTGTAAAAATCTTTCGACACCGTCAGCGTGCGATTTCAGCGACCACGAACGTTCCAAACGTTCGCCAACGGCAATCATATCATAGAGCATAGATGCACAGCCGAACATAACAATTGCCGATATCGACATTGCTAAAATCGCTTCGAGTAGCGTGAATGCCTTGCGAGTTTTCATCGGTTTTCTGCCTCCCATTCTCGACGTTTATCTTCGAGAAAATCTGTTCTGTCCTCGAGTAAATCAGAACGTTCATTTGGTTGTTCGTACCACGAGTTTGGGCGAACTACAAACAAAGTTGTTTTAATTTCACCCATACCTTTTCGAGCAGAGACAGTCAGCTTAAAAAGATTGAGAATTTGTGTCGGTTCTGCTTCGCCATAAACAGTGTAAGTTTCGCCGTCGAGAGCTTCAATTTCTACGCCGTCGTCGAGAGAATCGTAGTCTGACACGGTGAGAATTGCCGATACAAATTGATCTTTAATTGCGTCGTCCATTGCCGATTTATCGGCGATGTCCAGCGAGTATATGCAGTTATAGCACACTTGCGATATCACAAATGCTGCCGATGCAAAAAGAGCCAACGCAAGAATTCCCTCCAAGAGAGTGAATGCTTTTCGATTGATATTTTTGTTGCGTTGCAGTTGCATTTCAGAAGTCTTTTGGCGACGCCGAGAAAGGATCTATTTTTATGGTAATTGGTGGTTCGTCGCCATATATAAATTGAGCAGTTGATGGTGTGCAAGTGCCATCGGGGGCAATGTGGATTTCTTTTAATGGTTCAAGCTTAAAATCCACATTCTCTGTTCCGACCGATTCAGGAACGTCGGCAGTGAACAATATTTTTACATTTGGTGGAAGAATTGTTCTATCGGCTTTTTCTTTTTTTGAATCTTTCTCGAGTTCCGGATTTAGCCAAACGCGTATGCATTCTTCGCCAGTTTGATAATCTTTCAAAAGAAAGAATCCTTCTTTAGAATAAGAAAGCACAATCCGTTTGCCTTTTAAAATGGCTTCAGATTGTGCTGTCTTTAAAGTTGTGATAAATATTCTGTCGATTGGGCGAGATTTCAATGTGTCTTCAGAGAACATACTTATTCCCATTGCGACAAATCCGCCCATAAAGGCAATCAGTGCGATTGCCAGCAAAATTTCCATTAAGGTAAACGCTTTTCGCACTGATGCGTACATCGATAATACTACCAGTTGCCGATGTCGTCTTCTGTGTCAGGTTGTCCGTCAGGACCATTCGACCAAATGTCGTAGCCTTCTTTACTTTTTACGGCAGGGCATTTGTATTGATATGGATTTCCCCATGGATCGAGCGGAATATTTCTTGCGTATGGACCTTTCCAACGGCTTTCGACTGAATCAGGTGCAGTAACGAGTGCGTTAAGACCTTCTTCTGTTGTAGGGTATCTACCTATTGAAAGTTTGTACGACATAATCGGAGTTGCCAAAGAATCTTTCACCATTGATTGTGCGATTTTTGTTTGTCCACCTGTCATTACATTATCGACATTGCTAACAACGAGGAATGCCAACATAGAAATCATTGCTATTGCGAGCAACACTTCCATCAGAGTAAACGCTTTACGTTGTTGTTTCTTGTTTCTTTGCATATTTATGCCTCCCGATTATTTGTTAAATTATATAATGTTCAACGCTGTTGAGAAAATATTGTTTCAGAAATATTATAATTTTTCAAGCGTATTACAAACTTCGTTGATGAGAAAGTCAGGCGTCGACGCTCCAGCCGTTACACCGACAACATCAAACTTCTTGAGTGCTTCAATATCGAGTTCTTTTACGGTTTCGATATGGAAACAAGGAAGCCCTGTGCGTTGTGCCATAATTGCGAGTTTCACAGTGTTTGCCGAGTGTTTGCCACCAATGACAACTATCGCTTGAGCTCCTTTTTCAGCGAGTGCAACAACATCTTTTTGGCGTGTTTTTGTTGCTCCACAAATTGTATCTATAACTTTAGTTTGTGGGAAACGCTTTTTCAGATATTCAGCGATATCGTTATAATCGTCAGTGAACATTGTCGATTGTGAGACCATACAAATATCGCCTTCGATATTTGGTAAGGCGTCGATATCTTTATTGCTTTTTACGACAAAGCCTTTCCCACCGGCATAGCCCAAGAGTCCGATAACTTCGGGGTGGTTAGGGTCGCCAACTATAATTGTTGTGTAATTTTTGTTGGCGTGCATTTTGATTGTACCAGCGATTTTCCCTACGTCAGGGCAAGTTGCGTCTTTGCAACGCATACCCAAATTCATTAGATATTTTCGGCGTTCGGGCGATACTCCGTGGGCTCTAATCACCAACACTTTGTCATCTTGTGATGTGTCGCTTATTTGCGAATCAATTTCCGACTCGCTTTTGTAATCGCCAATTTCGTGGATTCCACAATTTGTGAGGCGTTCCATCATCTGACGATTATGGATAAGCGGACCGTCGGTATACACTTTGCATTTGCCGTTTTCGGTGCAAGTTGTCGCAATGTTAATTGCACGTTCTACACCGAAACAAAAGCCAGCACTTTCTGCTCTAATTACTTTCATAACTTAAATTTTTTTGAGGTCGAAACCGTCTTTTTTGTCGAGGATATTCCAGCCGAGTTCAGCAACTTTCTTGCGTAGCTCGTCGGCTTTTGCCCAATCTTTTGCTTGTTTTGCTTCCCAACGTTGTTGTGCAAATGCGATAATTTCTGCTGGAGCTTCTTCTTTTGGTTCTTCGATTGCTTCTTGGGAAACATCTATACCGAGTGCATACATAAGCGATGCGAGTGCTGAAATATCGGCTTTATTTCCGTCGAGCTTCCCGATTGCACCAAATATTTCGCCCAAGGCACGTGGGATATTGAGGTCGTCGCAAAGTGCCTTCCATGCAGATTCAAAAATTGTACCTTCGATTTTATTTTTTGAGGTTGTCAATTTCTTAAAATCGTTCATCGACATTCCTGCACGTTCAAGTGCCGACTTAATTGATTTTACCAATTTAGCCAACGCACTCTTTGCGTCGTCGAGACCTTTGAATGTGAAGTTGAGTTGTTGGCGATAATGTCCCGACAAAAGTGCGTATCTAATTTGCATAGGCGAGTAGCCTTTTGCTGTGAGATCGTCGAGTGTATAGAGGTTGCCAAGGCTCTTTGACATCTTTTGACCTTCGACCATTAAGTGTGCGCTGTGGAACCAGTAGCGAACGTATGGCGATTTCCCAGTTGAACATTCACTTTGTGCGATTTCATTTTCGTGGTGAGGAAAACACAAATCAATTCCACCGCCGTGCAAATCAAAAGTATCGCCGAGATATTTTTTCGACATCGCCGAACATTCGATATGCCAGCCGGGGCGACCTTCACCCCATGGAGATTTCCAGAAGTTTTCGCCATCTTCTTCTTTGCGACCTTTCCACAAAGCAAAGTCGGAAACGCTTTCGCGTTCGTACTCGTCGGCGATATTTGCTTCGCCAGCAGAATTTGTAGCTTGTGTCGCCATATTTTCACGGTCGAGGCCAGCGAGTTTTCCGTACTCGTCAAAAGTGCTAATCTTAAAATATACACTGCCGTCTCTTGCTGGATATGCGTGTCCGTTATCGACAAGTTTAGAAACCATATCGAGTTGTTCAGCGATATGTTCTGTCGCACGAGGCTCGATTGTTGGGCGAAGCATATTTAGTTTTTCGCAGTCGGCGTGGAATTTATCTTCCCACTTTTTTGTAAAGTCTTTCAACGACATAGACAGTTTGCGACTTTCGCGAATTGTTTTATCGTCGACATCGGTAATATTGCGAACGTGTTTAACTTTTAAGCCCGAACATTCAAGAGTGCGTCGCAGTGCGTCTTGCACGACAAACGTTCTGAAGTTGCCGATGTGTGCTGGTCCATAGACGGTCGGTCCGCAACAATACATTCTAAATGTATCGGTTTCGGGCACGAGTGCGTCTTTTTGTCTTGAGAGTGTGTTATGTATTGATACGTTCATTTTTGTTGCGATTTTTTTTCAACCAGTTCATATAAAAGCATAATGAATGAAAATTTCAAGCTTGATATAAAAAAGCGTCCACGTCGACTTCGTAAAACACAAACACGTTTGGCTTTGTGTGAAGAAACACATGTGTCGCCTTCAGATTTAATTCTTCCCGTCTTTATAAAAGAGGGGAAAAGCGGTGCTGATAAAATTCCGTCTATGCCTAATGTATATCGGCATACGATTGATTCTCTTTTGCGTCTTTGTGAAAAAGCGTCTAAAAAAGGGATTATGGCTATTGCACCTTTTCCGCAAGTTGAACAATCTAAAAAATCACTTCGTGCTGACGAAGCACTCAATCCAAAGTCGCTTGCGAATCGTGCAATTAGAGCGGTAAAAAAACGTTTTCCAGAAATGGCAATCGTTGCAGATATCGCACTCGACCCATACACATCGCACGGGCATGACGGCATTTTAGATGCGTCGGGCGAATGGATTCTTAACGACGAAACTGTCGAGATTCTCGCTGGTATGTCTGTTTTGGCTGCACAGGCTGGTGCAGACTTTATCGCTCCGAGCGATATGATGGATGGTCGTGTTGGTGCAATCAGAAATATCCTCGATGAGTGCGATTTATCCGATACTGCAATTATGGCGTATAGTGCAAAATATGCATCGGCTTTTTACGGACCTTTCCGTGATGCAATCGGTTCGGCTCCCAAAGGCAAAACAAAAAAATATCTCGATAAAAAAGGGTATCAATTAAACCCAGCTAATGCACGTGAGGCTTTGCGAGAAGCTCAACTCGACGAAGAAGAAGGTGCAGATATTTTAATGGTTAAACCTGCTGGACATTATTTGGACATTATCGCAAAAATTAAAGAACGCACGACTTTGCCAATTGCGGCATATCAAGTGTCGGGCGAGTATTCTATGATTTATGCGGCATCGAAAAACGGATGGCTCGATCACGAAAGAGTTGTCAAAGAATCGTTGACATCAATTAAGCGTGCAGGTGCCGATATGATTCTCACATACTTTGCAATGGAAGTTTAATCTTTGCATCACCGAAAAAACGCTTACGAAATCTCGTAAGCGTTTTTTGTTTTTATTAGGTGAAATCCTACTTGCAAATATTTCTGATTTTTACGTTTCTATAATTGATGAGTGCTTTACCATGCTTACCTTGAAGCCCGATTTTACCAATTGTTGGCATTTCGCACTTCTTGCGTTTTGCAATCCACGGTGGCATCTTTGAGCCGTCTGGATTAAACTTTGCATCTGTCCATTTCGACATATCCATTTGTGTTGCGTGTTGACCATTTATCCAAACATCGACCATTTGTCCGTTTGCACGAATCTTCATTTTGTGCCATACGCCAATAGCGAGTGGTTCTTTGATTTTTGAATCTGTTGTGCCATAAATCGAACCACAAGTTGTGCGAGGTTCTGCGAATTTTTTGTTGTCGGCAATTTGTACTTCGAGTGAATTTGGAATCCAATTCTTATCCGACATATAAATAACAACACCGCTGTTTGAACCTTTAAAAAGTTTGAATTCAAGTTCGAGTTCAAAGTTCTGCCAATCTTTCTTTGTGCAAATAAGCTGGTCTTTTGTGGCACTTATAACGCCGTCTTTGTCGATAGACCATACTTGTGGATCAAAATCGGCTTGAGAAAGATTTTCTCCCAAGAGCGATTGCCATGGATTTTCACATTTTGTATCGCAATTTGTGCAACCACAAATGAGCGATGACAACCCAATTAACATAACAGATATTTTTTTCATAGTGGGGTAATCTTACGATAAAATCAATTTTTTAGCAATTAAAAATAAAAGCACGCATCTTAAAAAAAAGACACGTTGTGAGAATCTATTTTATCAAAAACTTCAAAAGTTTTTTTGATAAAGATTTTTTAACGTATAAAATCATCGCTGTATGGAAATAGAAAATTCAACAATATTAGGAACAGCAATGATAACATTTACATCGCTTTTGGGTGCGTACTATCTGATTTTGCGTATACGCGAATTTCACAGAGAAAAGCCCGACCCAAAGTTGACTTATGCAACTCACGCACAAATGGAAAAAGTGCGTTCAGAAATGATGCGTGCAATATCTGAAGCAGTGCAAGATTTGCGTGCTTTGCGTGCAGAAATACGTGAAGACACTCGTGCATTGCAAAAGCAATACTCGCATGCATTGTCGGATAATCGAGATTTAATCGCCAAGAACGCTCAAAATATTAGTGCTTTGATTGCACAGTCGCAAACGGCGTCGCAACGCATTTCCGAGTTATCGCTCAAAACCGATAGAATAGTTATGAGATTAAAGGAGGATATGTAATGAATAATATTCTTTTGTTTCGACGTGCAATTTTACTTCAGCTCGATGTGGCGTATCCAGTTTCGCTCTCGCTTGAGACAATCTCGATGGGCTTAAAAATTAGCGGATTTAATTTTGAAGAAAAAGATTTTTTGTCGTCGCTATATTATCTTTCCGAAAAAGGTTTGTTAGACTTGCAATGCTCGCAAATTTCGGCTGAACACAAGCGTGCAAAGCTTACGGCAAAAGGCAAAGAATATATTGAGTCGGGAGATTTTTAAAATGGCGACAGCTAAAACTTCAGCGACAAAAAAGAGTGCTCGCAAAAAATCAAAAACAACTTTTGATGAACATCTCGAACGGATAAAATTAGCAAAGCAACAGTGTGATGAAATTGCATTGAATACTCCGCTCGATGTCCGCAGTGCGAGTGTTGCACTCCTTTGGGAAATTGTTTTTGATACGTTGTGCAACCGTGCAGAGCTCGATATTTCCGACTTCAATACAATCGCTGGGATAATTCAAAAGTTGGCGTCTTCACGAGTTCAAGATATTCCGACATCTCATTGCGAGCAATCGAAAGATGCAAATTCCGATGTCGCAATCTCTCCAGAAATTCTCGCAAAAATCGAGCAACAATTAAAACTATTGTAGTTATGGAGGAGTTCTTTTTGCCTTATCAAAAGGCATGGATTCTCGATAACTCGAGAATCAAATTGATGGAGAAATCACGGCAGATTGGGATGAGTTGGACTTGTGCGTACGAGCTTGTACGCCGACATTGTCAGTCGGCTCAAAAGTACGATTCTTGGGTGAGTTCACGAGATGAATTACAGGCAAAATTATTTATCGACGATTGCAAAAAATTTGCGTCAATTTTGAATACGGCAGTCATTGATATTTCTGGAACTTCAACGTTGGGGGCAAACGATTCTCATTCACTCGAGTTTGCAAATGGTACACGAATATGGTCGTTGTCGTCGAATCCAGACGCACAAGCGGGGAAGCGTGGCACACGAGTTCTCGACGAGTTCGCACTGCATCCTGATCCTGAAAAACTTTATGCTATCGCTTACCCTGGGATTACTTGGGGCGGTAATTTAGAGATTATTTCAACGCATAGAGGCAGTGATAATTTCTTCTACAAACTTGTCGAAGAAGCTCGCTTTGGTGGGAATCCAAAAAATATTTCTTTGCATAGGATAACATTGCAAGATGCACTCGAACAAGGTTTGTTGCGTAAGTTGAAAAAAATTCTTCCACCAGATAGTCCAGTCGCAGAAATGGATGAATCGCAATATTTCGATTTTATAAAAAATTCTTGTGCCGACGAGGAAAGCTTTTTGCAAGAATATATGTGCCAGCCAGCCGACGAAAAATCGGCATTCATTGCGTATGACGATATCAAACGTTGCGTGTATAAAGAAAGTGAACAATGGCAAAATTTTTCTGACGAAAATTCTAAATTGTATTTGGGCGTAGATGTTGGGCGTACGCACGATTTGTCTGTGTTTTGGCTTCTCGAAAAATGTGCAGATGTTTTCTATACTCGCGATATAAAAGTTTTTAAAGATACATCTTTTTCTGAACAAGAAATTCATTTGCATTCCTATTTGCGTAATCCACGTTTGTGTAGAGTAGCAATCGACCAAAGTGGATTAGGTCGCCAGTTTGCAGAACGTGCAATAGAACGTTATGGGACAACTCGTGTCGAAGGAGTGTCGTTCACGCAAGCATCAAAAGAAATGTTGGCATATCCACTTCGTACGGCTTTTGAAAACACGTCAATTCGCATTCCAAACGATGTTGATGTTATTGCTGATTTGCACGCAGTAAAACGTGAAACTACAAATAATGGTACAATCAGGTTTAAAGCCGAACGCACTACCGATGGGCATTCAGATAGGTTTTGGGCACTCGCTTTGGCACTTTATGCGGGTAGGGAAAGCCATTTTCAGTTCGTTTTTGAGCAAATTCAGGCAAAAAAACGCGATTTTATTTGGTAAACACTAATCCTCGAAAACCCTGTAAAAATAGGGGATTGCGGGCGTCGGGTCTCGCAATTAGGCGATAAAATGGGGGTATTGTTAAAAAAATATGAATTTTTTTTGAAAAATATGTTGACTTACAAATTCAAAAATTCTACATTGTCTATCGTTTAGAAGCCCGTTGACTGCTAATCAATTCAGCTTTGAGTTGGTGTGTTGTTGGCGAACTTCAAAATTTTCTACGAATATTTATTGGTAGATTTTTATCTCGAACAATCAAAAAAAAATAAAAAAATATGAACAAACAACAACTCATCGAAGAAATCCAAAAAATCCTCGGTAAAGACGCAACAAAAGCATGTGCAGAAAGAGCACTCAACGCTACAATCGAAGCTATCAAGCTTGGCGTTAAGAAGCAGAAGAAGGTAGTTCTCATCGGCTTCGGTACATTCTCAGTTGCAGACCGCAAAGCACGTACATGCTTCAACCCACGCACACGCGAAAAGATCAAGGTTAAGGCTTGCAAAGTTGTTCGTTGCAAAGTTAGCCCATCTTGGAAGGCAAAGTAAGATTTTTATCTTAAAGAAAAAAGCTCCGTTTTTACGGGGCTTTTTTTGTGCAGTCATAGTCAGTTTGTTTTCGGTTATGAAAAAAGAAAATATTTATAATTATTCAGACTTTAATTTTAAGCCCGAAATTTTTGAAGTTTTGGCAGAGGGTAATGGAAATTTTAAAATAGAAAAAATTGTTTCCAATTCATATTCTAACGGCGAATGGTACGACCAATCCGAAGACGAATTAGTTTTTTTGCTCGACGGCAATGCGTCTATCGAATTTGCGAGTGGCAAAATAGTAGAATTGCAAAAAGGCGATTTTATAAAAATAGAAAAACATTTGCGACATCGAGTTGTTAAAACATCGGAAAGTCCCAAATGCGTATGGCTAACTTTCTTCGCCGAAAATATCACTTCAACAGAAGATAAAATTTAGTGTAAATACAACAATCCGTTTCAAAGGACATATTTGCTTTAGCCAATGTCCGTCGGTATCCGTTTAAAAATTATATAAAAAGAATGTCGGAGTCGGGGGTATTTTGGATTGCGGCGTTGAGGTTTTCGGCTTGGCAGATTTCTCGAATTTCGTCTTCGGTTAGGAGCATAAATGCAGTTGCCATAGCGTCGGCGATTGCGGTATTTCCGCAAAAGCACCAAGTGCGGAAAGGTTGCGATTCTGGGATTTTTCCAGTGCGAGCGTCGATAATATGATTGCCTAAAACAGAAGTTCCCGATGCACCGACTGCAAAATCTTTGACATCGATTTGCATTTTGTCGGACAGATTGATTTGCCAAGGTTTGCCGTCGTCATTTTTTCCGAAAGCGTAAATACTACTTCCGCCGAAAGAGATGAAAGCGTTTTCGATTTCCCAAACTTCTTTTAATTTTTTTACTGCACAATCGACAGCATAACCTTTGCCGATTGAGCCTAAATCGATTTTACCTTCTTCGATTTTTTTGATGAGAAAATGTTGAGGGTCGAATTCAAATTTTCCTTTGCGTGGCGTTTCTGGGATGATGTAAGTTGTGTCGCCTTTTGCCTTGAGAAAATACTCGCCCATACAAATGTCGATAGCACCTTTGCTCATAGCCGATGCGACGAATGCGAGGTTGATGCACTCTGTACCGATATCGGTTAGTGGAGTGATAGTGCCAACTTCTGATGCATTCACACATGAAACATCGCTACCATATCTGTAAAGACTCAATATTTGTTCGAGTGCTTCGATTTCAGCGAAACAATCGAAAGCCGCACTTTTTGCGTAGTTTTGTTCTGTGCCCGATATCAAGATATTGAGCGAAGTATTCATTAAGTCTCTATCGAATGAGTGCATATTTAATTATAGGAAAAGGTGTGGTGGAAAAGTTGTTTAGTAATCGTGAAAAATAATTACAAAAAAAGCGAACTTAAAGTTCGCTAAAAAATGGTGGGCGATGCAGGACTCGAACCTGCGACATCCTGTGTGTAAGACAGACGCTCTAACCAACTGAGCTAATCGCCCTAAATTCAATTCTCAACATAGTGCCTATTTAATTTTATAAATCAAGTCTTTTTTTTAAATTTTTTTATTTTTTATTTTTTTAAGCAAAATGCGCTATGTTTTCTTTTTTGTTGCAATAGTATTTAAAGTAGATTGAATGGGAGTTTATGAATCATACAATATCAGCTTTAGTTGAAAATAAGTTTGGCGTTTTAGCTCGTGTAGCTGGAATGTTTAGCGGACGTGGTTTCAATATCGAAACATTGAATGTTGGTCCAGTTGTTGGTGGAAAATATTCTCGCATTACTGTTACGGTTAAAGAAGGGCGCAATAGCGTAGAGCAGTGTGTGAAGCAACTCAACAAGCTTATCAATGTAATCGAAGTTAGCGATTTTTCAAAAGTAGACGCATTTGTCGCACGCGAATTGGTAATGGTAAAAGTAAAGGCGACATCAAAGACACGCCCAGAAATCGTACAAGTTGCCGATTTGTTCAGAGCAAAAGTTATCGATGTCGACCCAACCTCATTGATTATCGAATGCACCGGCAATGCCAATAAAATTAAGGGATTTATGGCGATGATCGAACCTTTTGGTATTATCGATATGGCACGCACAGGTAGTGTCGCACTCGAAAGAGGGTCGCTTTCTGAAGAAGAATAATTCTATTATAAAATGTGGTATAGTTGAATTTTTTGTCTCTTTTGGGAAAAAAGAGGTTGCAAAATTTTCAAAGTGCTTCATATTTGAATTTTAATATTTTAATATTTTTTTAAACAGGAGAAAACAAATGGCACCTGCAAGAATATATAAAGAAAAAGATGCAAACAAGAGCATCCTCAAAGGAAAAACGCTCGCGGTAATCGGCTATGGCTCACAAGGCCATGCTCACGCGCTTAACCTCAAGGACAGTGGCTACAAAGTCATTATCGGTCTCTATCCAAAGAGCAAGTCTGTTGAAGTTGCAAAGAAACAAGGCTTCAAGGTAATGTCGACAGCAGAAGCTGTAAAAGCAGCTGACGTCATTATGTTGTCTGTTCCGGATATGAAGCAAGCAGACATCTACACTAAGGATATTGAACCAAACCTCGAAGCAGGCAAGACACTCGTATTCTTGCACGGTTTGGCAATCCATGGTGGTCTTATCAAGCCACGTGCAGACATCAACGTTATTATGGTTGCTCCAAAGGGTCCAGGTCACACAGTTCGTTCGCAATACTGCGAAAACAAAGGTGTACCAGCACTCATCGCAATCGCACAAGAAGGTAAAGGTATCAAGAAAGGTCTTGCAAAAGCAATCGCTTTGGCATGGGCAGATGGTATCGGTGCAACACGTGCAGGAGTTATCGAAACAACATTCAAAGAAGAAATGGAAACAGACCTCTTCGGCGAACAAGCAGTACTTTGCGGTGGCGTAAGTGCACTCATCAAGGCTGGTTTTGAAACACTCGTAGAAGCAGGTTATAAGCCAGAAATGGCATACTTTGAATGCTGTCACGAACTCAAGCTTATTGTTGACCTCATTATCCAAAGCGGTATTTCGGGTATGAGATTCTCAATTTCTGAAACTGCAAAGTATGGCGACGTAACACGCGGTCCACGTGTTGTTGACGCTAAAGCTAAGAAGGAAATGAAGAAGATTCTCAAGGAAATCCAAACAGGCAAATTCACAAAGGAATGGGTCAAGGAATACAAGGATGGCTTAAAGAACTACAACAAACTTCTCGCAGACGGCGAAAAACACCAAATCGAAAAGGTTGGTCAACGTCTTCGTTCGTTGATGCCATGGGCAGCGAAGCAGAATATCAAGGGTGCACAAGCATCATATTCTGCAATCGTTAACAAGTAATTTGTAGATTGCTTTAGAGAGTCGGCTTTATGGTTTTACCCTGAAGCCGACTCTTGTTTTTATAATAGTATTATAATAATTCCGCATATGAAAAAAATCAGACTTGCAACAAGAGGGAGTCCACTCGCATTGATTCAAGCGAAAATGACTGCCGATTTTTTGCGTTCAAAAATAAGAGAAGAAGTCGAATTTGAGACGGTCGTAATAAAAACAACAGGTGATAAGCGACAAGATTGGTCTTTGGAGAAATATGGCGGAAAAGGATTGTTTACAAAAGAAATCGAAGAAGCACTTTTGAATGGCGATGCCGATGTAGCAGTTCATAGTGCAAAAGATTTACCGTCTGAACTTCCACCTGAATTGGCGCTCGCTGGTTGTTTGCCACGTGATGCTTCGAGAGATGTTATCGCAATGCGAGAAGGCGTGAATGTGCCGACGCTGATTGCATCGGGGAGTCCACGACGCCGTTCGCAATTAAAAAAAATATTTCCACAAGCAGTGTGGACAGAATTTCGTGGGAATGTCGAAACACGATTGAAAAAAATCGTAGCGGGCGAAGCCGATGCGACAATACTTTCAGAAGCAGGTTTGAAACGCTTGGGATACGATTCTTTCGACGGAATAAAATTTACCCCAGTTCCGCTCGATGTATGTGTGCCAGCAGTTGGGCAAGGGATTATAGCACTCGAATGTCGCAGAGATGAAATCGATTTTTACGCACCATTGACAGACGAGTTGGCAAATAAAACTTTGATGTACGAACGCAATTTTCTTGTCGCACTCGGTGGAGGTTGTCAAGTTGCATACGGTGCAAATTACGACGGCGAGTTGTTCCGTTTTTATCACGAAAACACAGGGTATCAAAAAGTGGTATTGGGCGATAACCCGATGCAACTGATTGACGAGTTGGCATCAGGTTGCAAGTAATGTTTTTTGAGGACGATTTTTTTGGTTTGACCTTTTAAGAGAAAATAGTTTAATGAATTTTATGAAAGTTATGAAAAAGTTATTTTACGTATTGTCAGTGTTTGCGTTTTGTGCAACAGCATTTGCTCAACAACAAGACGCAGTTTCAGTAACAAAAGTTGAATTTAAGCAAGTACAACAAGGTCAAATTATGTTGTCTGCTGGAGAATGGACTCGTGTTGCTATCGAATTGATGGGGAATGAAAACCCAGATAAAAAAGCAAATAACGACAAGTTCATCCGTGATGTCGATGTAACACTTACATTGGTATATCGCGACGAAAAGGCAAAAAATAAGAAGTCGGCAGATAGCCTTTTGGTATTTAAAAATAAGGCACGTCTCTTTGCGATTAAAGTGAAGGAAAAGACAGTTGCAGTATTCTATATTCCATTTGAAGCAAAAGAAATTTATCGTCTCAAAAAAGAACCATTTGCTTGGAGTATTGACTTGTCTGTCGGTGGAACACCAATCGAACTTTCAAAGCAGAATTATAAGACATTGCTTTCAAAAGTACTCTGCAGGGGAAGCGACATTAAAAAGATTTACGACAACTATCAGAAATTTGTACAAAGCGGTGCATCGGCAAACGAAAATGTTTTGATGAACCTTTCGCAAGCACCATTTAATGTACAAGAATACGAGTACAGAGTAAATCCGTCGCAGTGCAGATATATTCCTACATATATCAACGCAAAGTAGTATAAATTTGTTCGCTGAAAATCGTGAAAAATGATTTTCAGCGAATATTTTTTTCTATAATACGAAAAAATAGCTTTACTAATGACGGAGTATTCTGTTAGATTCTACAAATACCCCTATATTATTTTACGACTGTTTTTCACTTTTATTTAAACGATGACTGCTAAAAACAAGCTTATAATAAACTGTCAGGCGACCCACGTTACCGCTGCCAAATTTGGCGTGCAAGGCGGGAGCTTGGTGCTTGAAGACTTTAAGATGCAGGAGCTCTCATACGATTATTCCATACAGGAAGATTGGCTTGAGGCATTGCGTTCTACATTGCGAGTAATGAATGTATCGGGCAAAGCAACAGTAGTTGCACCTACAATGTTCTTGCTCACAAAGACAATCAAAATACCACACGTTGACGCATCACGTCGCAACGAGGTTATAGCATTTGAAGCTGAAAAGAATATCCCTTATCCAATCAGTGAAGTGGTTTGGGATTATCAGATTATTTCAGACGACGGTGTAGAAAGCGAAATCTTCCTTACATCGATGAAAGCATCGTTGGCAGACGAGTTCTGCGACGTACTCAGAAGTGTAGGTGTAATTCCAGAAAAAATCCAAGCATCGTCAATTCTCGATTACAACGCATGGAAATATTGCGGGCTTGAGCCAAATTCAGTAATTCTTAACGTTGGTGCTCGCTTCTCGAATATGCTTGTTGTTCGTGATGACGGCTTGTTTGCAAGAAGCATCCCAGTTGGCGGTAATGCACTCACACAAGCCATTGGCGATTCAATGGGTCAAAGTTTCGACGTAGCAGAAGATCTTAAACGCAAATTCTTCCGTGATCACGAAGATGTCGAGATGTCGTCAACAGCGGCAAGTGCGGCAGAACATTTCAATGCAAGTGCAAAGAGTGTGATGCAAAGAATCGGATTGGAATTGAAACGTTCAATTCTCAATTATCGTCGCACAGGGAAGGTCGCAACACCTACAAAAATTTATTTGACAGGTAGAGGTTCATCTTTGCCAGGTTTCGCAGAATATTTGGCTGAAGACCAAAAGATGAATGTAGAATTCTTTAATCCGCTTGCGAACGTAGCAGTGTCGGGTTCAGTAAATCAAGCTTTGCTTTCGGCTTGCACGCCATTGATGGGCGAAGTAATCGGTGAAGCATCGACAATGGTAATGGCAGATGCAATGGGTGTAAATCTCATCCCAAAACATATCATTGAAGAATCTGCCTTTGCATCAAAACGTCCACTTATGATTTTGAGTGCAGTGCTTTTGGCGTTGTCGGCAGTGCCACCATTCCTCTTGGTAAATAAGACGATTTCTGCAGATAATAATTATATAAGAGAGTTTGCTGAAAAGACTCCAGCGTTGCAGGAAAGAATTGAAAAGCTCCAAGAGAACGAAGAAAAGGCAAAAGCAATTTCAGCAAAGATTGCAGGTTTAGAAGGTTTGGCAAAATCGAAGTCTAACTGGATAAATCTGTTTATAGATCTTGAACAACGCTTGATGGAACAAAAAGACGTATGGCTTGATAACCTTCGTGTTGTACGTTCGAGCGACGGCAAGAAACAAACATATAATCTTGAGCTTACAGGTCGCTTGCTCTTACGCGAAGTCAACCCAGATGATCCAACAGCGTACGACACAAATAAAGCGATTGAAAGAATCAACAAATTGCTCGATTCATTCAAGACATCAACATTTATTAAAGATTATTCGAACGTAAGAACGGACCCATCAAACCCAAGAATTCTTAAGTTCGACTTCACGCTTGTTGTCAACCCAGACAAGCCTATCTAAAGTTAGGAGATTTTTAAGATGAAATACTTTAAAAAATATCCCATATTTTTCGTTGTAGTATCGGCATTGCTCGTAGCGTTTGCCGCACTCGCAGCGTTTGATGTAGTATTGATTTCTCAAAAGGGACAATCTGCAAAATCTTTGGATAATGCAATGCGTAAATATAGATCGGCATTAGCAGATGATCCTACTCAAAAAGCAATCGACGCATCAAATTCAAATATCGCAAGACTCGAAGGTCATTTAGAGTTTTTGGAAAAAGATTTGACTCGTGCATCAACAGATATCTTCAAGCCATTGACAGCAAAAGAGGGTTATCAATTAGTTGAACAGTTGCGTGGCTTTGTAAACAGCTGGCGTAAGGAAGCACAAAAATTGGACATCCGTATCGGTAGCGATATGGACTTTGGTTTCAAAAAATATGTAGCACCAAACGCAGAACCTCCAAAGGATTCAGCAATCGCAGATTTGTGGAAGCAAGCTTGCGTACTCAATTACATCAACAAAAAATTGTTCGCATGTAAGACAGAAAAATCGCCAATGGGAATCTTTGCAGTACAACGTGAAATTCTCGAATCTGAAGGCGTAAAAGTACAAAAGAATAAACGTGGTGCCCGTGCTCGCAGAGTTGCAGAAAGCAATTCGGGCGACAACTTTAAAATCGACGAAGCAATCACAGCACGCAAGAAAGGTAGCTTAGATACACTCGCATATAGGTTTGTGTTTGCAGGGCATACCGACGTACTCCGCCGTTTCCTCAATCAGCTCAAAGATTTCGACGCAATGCTTGTAGTTCGCAGTATTGATGTAAAACCAGCTGATATGACAAAGTGGGAATCAATCGCACCAGCATCGGCAGAATTTGTAGCAGAGCAAACTGGCACAACATCGGCACAATCGGATAGTTTGTCATCGCTCTTCAACGATAATAGTGGAAATACACAACAGCAATCAGAACAATCGGCTGAAGCAGATTCATCTGCACAGCAAGAAACAAAGACCCCTGTTGTAACAGATAATATTTCCGAATTCACGGTGGTCATAGAATACGTTGAGGTTGTAAAAAAGCCTGACGTAAAAAAAGAAGGCGACAAGGAGTAAGGAAGAAATATGAAATTCTACGATAAAATTTTCTTTTTAGTTTCGTTATTGGGATTAGGTGTATCAAGTGCATACTATTTCATGAACGAACCAGAACTTCAAAAGACTGCAAACAAAGTGGCATCGTTGCTTTCTCAAGAAGCCGAAGGTGTGCAGTGGAAAGAAGTGAGTGTTCCAAAGATGGAAATCAAGCCAATCGAATGGCCAGAAGTGAAAGCTCAAGATGCAGAAGGCAGATGGTTTTTCCAAGTGTTCACAGCTCCACAAATCTGGGTTGATAGTGATGGTAAATTTATAACAGAGTCTCCATACATAAAGGAAAAGGCTCGCCAATCATTTGCCCTTCGCTATGCAGGTGTATCAAACGAACCATATCCAGTAAAATATTTAGGTTTTATGGGTTCGCCAGAAAGCCCCAGAATTCAGTTGCGTAACGAAGCAGACAACACATTTATGATGGGCAAAATTAACGAGCCAATTAAAGTGTCGGTCAAAGATGAACGTGGTCTTGCAAAAGAAGTCGAAGTCGGTTTGACGATTAAGAAGTTCGACAGAAAACGTGTCAAGAAAGCAGACAACACAATCGGCGAATCTGTAACAGTGGTGGTTTTTGATAAGAAATATGGCAAAGAAATTAGCATCTATTCAGATAAGCCAACTGTGATAGAAGACAGTCGTAGAATCGAACTTGTATTGCCAGACGGCAAGAAATGGTTTGTGCGTGAAGTTGGCGAAAGCCAAACAGTTGCAGATGCTACATACACTGTAAAATCACTCAATTTTGACGACGGCAACGTAGTTGTAGAGATGGTACCCTCGAACAAAGAAATATCTCCACAAACTATGAAATTGTCGGAAAAAGGTGTCGAACCTTATAAAACGCCAAAAAAATAAAAAAAAAGCTTTAAACTTTTTTAAAAGTATCTACATTAATTCTCCAACAAATTACAAATACAGCTAATATATGAAAATAGATAAAATCCAAAAACGAGTAGCGGTAGCAGCTATAATAGCTTGCTCAGCATTCGCGGGCGTTGCGTCGGCAGACTCTGCAGATAAGACGCAAGAGAAAATCCGCTTGATGGTTGCAGCAGTCCAAGCAAGAGACAGTGGCGACTTTAAGGCATCAAAACAAGCTCTCGAAGAACTTGTAAAGATAGCTCCTAAAGACGAAAGTGTTCAAAGAATGCTTGCAGATGTCAACGCAGACATCGAACGTCAAACAAAGGGCGAAGCACCAGTCTTGGCAAGCAAAGAAGCCGTAGAAAAGATTGTAGCAGAACAAGAAGCTGCAAAAGCAAAGGCTGAAGAAGAAAGAATTGCAAAGGAAGAAGCTGCAAAGGAAGCAGCAGAAAAAGAAGCTGAAGCAAAGGCAGAAGCTGAAAAGCTCGCAAAGGAAGAAGCTGAAAAGGCAGCAGAAGAAAAAGCTAAAGAAGTTAGCCCAGTTGACGCTGCAGTAGCAGAAGCAAATCGCAAACAACAGCTCACATTAGACGCAGTAGACGTTCTCGTCGACGAAGCTTACGACGCAATGGACGAAGGCGATTGGGCTGGTGCAGTAGAAAAACTTTCAACTGCAGATCAAAAGTTGGCATCGTACGAATACTCGCCAATAAGCGATAAGGCACGTGCAAAAGTAAAGCACGCAAAAGCTGTAATGGCAAAAGAACGTGCAAAACTCGCAATGGCAGATCGCGACGTACCAAATGCAAAGAAGTTTGCGGCAGAATACGCAACTGTTGAAGAAGATATAGAAAAAGCTAACGATTTCGCAGAAGAAGTTAAAGAATTCGAAGCAAACCCATATAAGAATAGACTCTCAGACGTAAGCCCAGAATACGCAATCCGTGTTGAAAAGGCAAACGCTCTTATCGACAAAGGTCGCAAACAATACTTGTATGGCGACTATATGGGAGCTCGTGCGACATTCCGTCAAGTAGAAACTCTTGATGCAAACAATGTAGTCGCAAAAGCATATCAACGCTTGATAGCAGAAAAGCTCCAAAACGCAGGAAACCTTACATATAAGGCAACTCGCGATGAAATGCTTGATGAAGTAAGCAAAGCATGGCAACGTCCAACTCAATACACAGATGATAGCGTAGGTGCAACAGACCAACGTCGTGATTCTGTAGTAGATATGAAGTTGCGTAATATCGTAATTCCAAACGTAAGCTTCCCAGACCCAGGTGTACCGCTCGCACAAGCAATCAGCACATTGTCAGTATTGTCGCAAGACTTCGATAAGTCGACAGAAGGCAAAAAGGGCGTAAACATCGTTCTCATGGACGCAGGTGGTGAAGCAAAGAACGTAACACTCACATTGCGTGATCTCCCACTCGGACAAATCCTCAACTGGGTAACACAACAAGCTGGCTACCAATACGACATTGAAAACGAAACAATCGTAGTTCGTAAGGCAGCAGAAGCAGTTGCATCGATGGATACACTTGAATTCCCAATCACACAAGCAGCACTCACACGCATTCTCGGTATCAAAGCAGCTGGTGGTGGCGAAAGTAGCGACCCATTTGGCGGCGGCGGTGCAGCAGCTGGTGGCGACCAAAACCAAGGCGAAGCAATCAAGCAATTCTTTATGAAAGCTGGTGTTGACTTCTCTAATGGTGCAAACCTCGCATTCGACGGAACAAAAGTTTTGGTAACAAACTCACGTCGTAACCTTGAAAAAGTACGCAACATTCTCTTGCGTTACTCAGAAATCAAGCAAGTTGAAATTGAAACAAAGTTCTTGGAAGTTACACAAGGCGACTTGAAAGAACTCGGCTTCAACTGGGATGTTCTCCACTCAAATATGTTGGATCACAACAAGGTGATGTCATCGCTCAATCGCTCAATCAGAGGTGCATCTTCAAAGAAGACAAATGCTGGCGATACTCCAATTACAATCACAACTCCAATTGGTCACGTTGATCCAAACTTGAACAATGCATTCATCCAAACTGGTCAAGCAACCCAAGCTGTAAGAATGAATGTTCCATACTTACCATCGACAATCAACTTGGGTGCAGACGAAGAATACTTAACAACAGACTTCCAACTTGGTACAATGGGCAACTACTTGTTCCAATTGAAAGTAAGAGCTCTTGAACAAAAACAAGGTTCTGACCTCCTCTGTGCACCAAAGGTAACAGTAATTTCTGGTCAAACAGCATCGATTACAGTTTCACAACAAATGCGTTTCCCAGAATCATGGGGTGATATGCAATCAAACGTTGGTACATCATCAGGTGATTCAAGTGGTAATAATGGTTCTGTAACAATTACTCCAGGTACACCATCAGACTTCACAACAGCTGACGTCGGTGTTGTAATGGAAGTTACACCAAATGTTGAAGAAGACGGCTCAATTAGCTTGACACTCAATCCAAAGGTAACAGAGTTTGAAGGCTTCCTCGAATACGGTGGTACAGGTGTTGCTCTCTCGGGTGGCGTAACAGTAACAGTTCCATCAGGCTTCATTATGCCAGTATTCTCTGTTCGTGAAATCCACACAAATGTAACAGTATTCGACGGTGCAACACTCGTTATGGGTGGTTTGACACGTGAAGAAGTTATCTCAGTTAACGACCAAATCCCAGTTCTCGGCGATATTCCATGGGTTGGCAGACTCTTCCAATCAAAGGGCGAATCACGCCAAAAGAAGAACTTGTTGATTTTCGTAACAGTTAACAGAATCTCTCCAGGAGGTAGTGTTGCTCGTGAACAATTCCCAGGTATGCGTGCTGGAAGCGTATTCCAGAACCCAACAATCGTATCGCCTGGTGGTGCAGTACAACGTGTACTCTCGACTGGTTCGGAACAACAAAACTAATAATAGCTGAATTTGTAAGGAACAAAAGCTCTCGATTTATCGAGAGCTTTTTTGTTTTTATTTAGTAGAGCTTGTGAGTGTGGAAGGTTGGGGATTGCGAGTTCTTATTTGTTTTTAATTACAGAAAAAAGATGCACGATTTGTGCATCTTTTTTTAGATTTTTTTTGAGAGAATAATTGGTTCTTACTTTATAAGTTCTCGTAAGACATTTGGCGGAACAAAATCTTTAATGCGTTCAGGTGCATAATTTGCAACTTGTTTTATGATAGTCGAACTCGTGTAAAAATATTTGTGCGAAGGCATCAAAAAGATTGTTTCAACATCGCCAGCTAAATGGCGATTCATTTGTGCGAGCTGAAATTCAAACTCGAAGTCAGACACAGCCCGAAGCCCACGAATAATTGCAACAGCACCAAGTGAACGTGCGAAGTCGACAGTAAGCTCATCGAAAAGCATAACGCGAACATTGTCTACACCCTCAAGATTTTCTTTAAAGAGGCGTACACGAGTTTCAGCGTCGAACATAGGGCCTTTGCCAGCATTTGGGGCGACAGCGACAACTATTTCGTCGAACATACGCATTGCACGGTGCAATACATCGAGATGTCCGTTTGTTACGGGATCAAAAGTTCCAGGGTATATTCCGATTTTTTTTTGCATATCGAATAAAGAATTACTTATTATTCTTGTAAAATTGTAAAATGTGGCAACACTATTTTGTGATGAATTTACCAAATATACTTACGATATTGAGAACATTGTTGACGTTTGTGTGCGTCGCATTGTTGTGTATTGACGCAAAATATACTGCATTTTCGGCATTGATAATTTATATCATTGCGGGGTCGACAGATTGGTTCGATGGCTATCTTGCACGAAAATACAACGTCGTTACGGTGTTTGGAAAATTTATGGACGCGTTGTCCGATAAAATAATGGTGGCTACAATGTTTATGACATTGTTTGCTTTTGATATGTACCATAACTTTGTTATATCGGCATTAGTTTGTGCGATAATTTCGATGACACGAGAGTTTGCCGTAAGCGGAATCAGAATGATAGCATCAAAAGCAGGAGTTGTTATAGCTGCGGAGACAATCGGCAAATATAAGGCTGGTTTTCAGATGTACTCGATTGGTGCGACAATTTGTGCGTTTTCGCTCAAGATAGATTTCAATGCGTCGGACACAATTCTTTACTATTTGTCGTTCTATTCGGGTATCGCAACGCTTTATATTTCGACGATTCTTTCGATATGGTCAGGTGTTGGTTATATTAAAAGATATGCGTATTTATTGAAGGCATAGTATGAGAAAAAGATTTTATCCTTGGGCGATTGCATTGCCGAAAAAATTGTCGATAGATTTGGCGACATTGTTTTGTGTCGGCAATATGAAAGCCCCTGGCACATGGGGTTCGGCAGTCGGCGTGATTTTCTATGCGTTGATTTTTTCAGGGATTGGCTCGAACTCATTGTGGGGTATTGTGCAATATGTTTTGTTTGCATCGTTCTTGTCGTACATAGCCATTGGCGTGTGCGATTCAGCAGAACGAGCACTTGGTATGCGTGATCCTGGTAAGATTGTTCTCGATGAATTTGTCGCAATAATGTTTTGCTTTATCCCGATTTGTGCCGAAGGATACAGTCTTTGGGGATTGCTTGTCGGCTTTGGATTATTTAGATTTTTCGACATCAAAAAGCCACTTGGTATAAGCGGATTGCAAGTGTTGGAAGGCGGGGTAGGTTGCGTTGCCGACGATATTGCTGCGGCATTGGCAACGTGTGCATGTTTAAATGTTATAGGAATTTTTATCCCCGCAATATATTTGTAATCAAGGTATAAAGGTTGGTTGTTAAAAAAAGTTAAAAATTTTTTAAAAAAAAGCTTGCCAAAGTGGGTCAGATACATACATTGATTGCTTTATTATTTATGGGTCGTTAGCTCAATGGTAGAGCAGTTGCCTTTTAAGCAATTGGTTCCGAGTTCGAATCTCGGACGACCTATGATAATAAGAAAACCACAAGTTTACGCTTGTGGTTTTTTTGTGTTTAAATTTGCGAATCGTTTGTCGGATTATAGCGACATTGCGAGCATTTTTTCGATTGGCTTTTTTGCCTTTTCTATTGTTTCAGCCGAAAGCTCGATTTTCGGTTCGAGATTTTCCAAGCATGCGAGCAATTTTTCGGGCGTATTGAGTTGCATATTTTTGCAATGCAAGCCTGCTTGCCCTGATACTGTCGCCGAGATAAAGCTTTTGTTTGGTACGTCTTTTCGCAAGCGATGTATCATTTCCATAATTGTAGCAACGATGAATTTGTCGCTTGGATTTTCTCGACAGAACGAAATCATTTTTTCGGTACTGCAAACGCAATCTGCGATATCACGAATACTCTTTGGACATTCTGGGTGGCAGAGCAATGGAGCATCTGGGAATGCTTTTTTTAGCTCGAGAAGTTCGTTGGCGTCGTATTTAATATGAGCTTCGCAATAGCCATTCCAAAGAATCATATCGCGTCCTGTTTGTTCGATAATCCACGAGCCTAAATGTTGGTCGGGGCAGAAAATTATTTTTTGTTCTGCTGGAATTTGTTTAACCAAGTCGAGAGCATTTCCGCTCGTGCATATGATATCGCTGAGTTCTTTTACTTTTGCACTGCAGTTGATGTAAGAAATAACGATTGCGTCGGGATGTTGTTTCTTGAGTTCTGCGAGTTCGACAGGGTCGCACAATTCTTCGAGCGAACAACCGGCAGAGTGGTCGGGCAGAACAACTGTTTTTTCGGGGTTAAGAATCTTTGCTGTTTCAGCCATGAAGTCGACACCAGCAAAGGCGATAACATCGGCATTTGTTTTTTTTGCTTCACGGGAGAGCCCGAGCGAGTCGCCGACATAATCTGCAATTTGTTGTATTTCGTCGCAGACGTAGTTGTGTGCTAAAATCACAGCGTTGCGTTTTTCTTTTAGCTCGAGAATTTTTTTCTGAATATCCGAAAGCTCGGGCTTCGGAGAATCTTGATATGGCGGATAGATTGTCGCTTGCATTTTTATTTTTTGTTAAAGTGCCAATTATATTTTTCAATTTGCGATTCTGTCAAGGCAACTATCGAGTAAAAAACTTGACCTAATTATGTAAACCCACAAAAATGTTCCCATAAGTTCAATACGATTTTGCGATATGAAAAAGATAGTGAAAATATTTTTGGTGGGGATGTTGGCATCTATTTTTCCGTCGATTCAAGCGGAAACAATCAAGAGTGGCGAATACACTTTTTATTTGAAGGCAACTCGCGACGGCTCTGAATATAAACAAGGCGAGCAGGCAGAATTCTGTCTTACTGCGACTAAAAATGGTCAGCCAGTAGAGATTGAATTCACTGGACAAATTACGAAAGATTCTGTTGGTATCGGCAAAAATTTTTCTGGTACTACAAAAAATGGCAAGTTTTCAATCAAAGGTACTTTGAATGAAGCCGGATTTCTGCGTTGCGATGTGTTCTTAAAAGTTCCAAACAAAGACGGAAAAATTAAGACAGTGTATATTCTCGCAAATGCAGGTTTTGACGTTTTGCAAATTAAGCCAAGCTTGCCAGCTCCTGACGATTTCGACGCATATTGGGATAAACAGAAGAAAATTCTTGCGTCAATCCCGATGAATATTCAGTTGAAAAAAGTCAATAGTGGCGATGCAGAAATAGAAGCGTTTGATGTCCAAGCCGATTCTTTCAACGGAAAATTATCGGCGTTTATTGCGTATCCCAAAAACGCAAAAGCAAAGAGTCTGCCAGCGATTGTGCAAGCTCATGGTGCTGGTGTGTATGGCTCATCTATCCCTACAAATTGGGCAAAGCTCGGCTTTCTTGCTATCAATTTCAACGCAAATGGATTGCCTAATCGCAAGCCTGCAAAATTTTATAATGACCTCGCACAAGGCGAACTCAAACAATACTATCTGAAAAATTGCAATGACCGTGATACAATCTTTTTCCGCACGCTCTATATGCGTTTGATGCGTGCAATGGATGTAATTTGTGCTCAACCTCAATGGGACGGAAAAAATCTCGCAGTGTGTGGAGGTAGTCAAGGTGGGGGACAGGCTCTTGCGGGCGGTGGACTCAATCCGAAAGTTAATGTTGTTGTAGCTGGTTTCCCCGCAATTTGCGACCATAGCGGTGTTGTCATCGGCAGAACAACGGGTTGGCCTCACTTTGTTCGCACCAACGCAAATGGTAATTACGACAAGAAAGTTGTCGAAGCAGCACGTTATATCGACGCTGTGAATTTTGCATCGCGTATCAAGGGTAAGACTTTTGTTCTGATAAATTATGCTGATAATGTTTGCGAGCCGACTTCGTGCTATGCGGCATACAACAATATCAAAGCTCCAAAAGTTTTGAGAATTAACGAACAGGCACGTCATAAGCCGACAAAAGGGACGTATCCAGCCTTGCATAATTTGATGTTAAAATATCTTCAAGACAATGGGGTAAACGTAAAACTTCGTACAGATATAGATAAATTTTATTAATAAAAAAATGAAAAAGATTATAAAGATTACTATCGCATTCTTGTCGGTGTTCGCATTTTTGTCGGCGGGCATTGCGGAAACAAAGAAAACAAAGGACGGCTACGAGTTCTATCTGAAAGCAACTCGCAACGGCTCCGAATATAAACAGGGCGAAGTTGCCGATTTCATCCTTACTGCAAAAAAAGACGGCAAGGCACTTGACGGTATAAAGTTTGTCGGTGAAATTACAAAAGATTCTGTGCCGATGAACAAAAAATTCAGTGGAGTTCTCAATGGTGGAAAATTTATCATCAAAGGTACTACGCTTAACGAAGCAGGATTTTTAAAGTGCAGGGTTTATGTGTCTTTTCCACCTTTGAAAAAAGGCGATAAGGATAGACAGCTCGACCTTCTCGCAGGTGCAGGTTTTGACGTTTTGCAAATTAAGCCAAGCTTGCCAGCACCTGACGATTTTGACGCATACTGGGATAAACAGAAGAAAATCCTTGCGTCGATTCCGATGAATATCAAGCTCACGAAACTCGAAAGTGGGAAACCAAATGTTGAATTTTACGATGTGCAAGCTGATTCTTTTAATGGCAAACTTTCGGCATATATGGCATTGCCAAAAGGAGCAAAAGACAAGAGCTTACCAGCTATTGTTTTTGCACAAGGAGCAGGGGTTCGCAGTTCGAGTAGATCAGTTATAGCTTGGGCAGAACGTGGGGCTATTGCTCTCGACTTTAATGCACACGGAATTGCAAATGGTATGCCAACAAAATGGTATAATGAACTTAAAGAAGGTAAGCTTGCGGGTTATCCAACAAAAAATTGCCACGACCGCGACACAATCTTTTTCCGCACACTCTATATGCGTTTGATGCGTGCAATGGATGTAATTTGTGCTCAACCTCAATGGGACGGAAAAAATCTCGCAGTGTGTGGAGGTAGTCAAGGTGGGGGACAAGCTCTCGCTGCTGGTGGACTCAATCCTAAGGTTACAGCTGTCGCATCTGGTTTCCCCGCAATTTGCGACCATAGCGGTGCCGTAATCGGCAGAACTACTGGTTGGCCACACTTCACACGTCTCAACGCAAATGGCAATTACGATAAAAAAGCAGTTGAAGCGGCTCGCTATATCGACGCAGTGAACTTTGCATCGAGAATTAAAGGTAAGGTTGTTCTTATGATAAATTATGCCGACCCTGTTTGCGAGCCGACATCGTGTTATGCGGCGTACAACAATATCAAGACGCAAAAAAATATCATCATCAATGAGGAATCTCGCCATCCGCCCGCAATCGGAACGTATGCAGAAATGCAAAATATAATGGTCGACTTCATCAATGAAGGTGGTGCAAACGTAAAAAAGCGTACCGATTTTAATCGACCATATTGATAAAAAAACTTGAATAATTTTCAATAACGTCCGAAATTCAACGGACGTTATTTTTTTAATGAACGATGTATCTACATTAGGAATGTTCGGAGCAATCTTTCCAATCTATGGATTGATTGCAATGGGCTGGTTTGCTCGCAAGCTTTCGTGGATTAAACCCGAAGCCGATTCTTCAATCGTGAAAATTGCAGTAGAGCTTACGCTACCGTGCTTTATTCTCTCGAACCTTTTGGACAACAAAAGACTCGAAAGTGTCGAGTTTTCGCTGATGACAATATTCCTCGGCAGTATGGGTATTTTTATTAGCTTGTGTTGTGCGTGGGTGGCTGGTTGGCTTGTCGGACTTCGGCTTGGTAATGGATTGCGGACATTTGTTGTAACAGTCGGAGCTCAAAATTACGGATTTTTTCTAATCGCACTCGTCGCAATTTTATTTGCAAATGGCGGAGGTGATATGATGGGAATTCTCATCACACACAATGTCGGTTGCGACTTGATTTATTGGTCGCTTGGATTCTTGCTTATATCGAATGCGAAGAAAGTGTCGTTTGCGTTTTTATCGCGAGGTCCAGTGTGGTCGGTTTTTCTCGCATTGATTCTCGTGTGGACAGGTTTGTCGCACTATATTCCAGACTTTGTCAAAACGTTGCTCAAGTTCGCTGGCGGGATTGCTGTTCCACTTAATTTGATGATATTTGGAACGCTCTTGTACG
This sequence comes from Opitutales bacterium, assembly GCA_015061945.1. Classification (GTDB taxonomy): domain Bacteria; phylum Verrucomicrobiota; class Verrucomicrobiia; order Opitutales; family Intestinicryptomonadaceae; genus Merdousia. Next base: position 123,496 of record SUVP01000004.1, on the reverse strand, counting down.
ATATGCTCGAACGTGAAAAATTCTCGATAAAAATTTTGTCGGTTGCAGTTGCGATGCGAATGTTTATTTTGCCAGCGTGTTTTATAATATCGGCATGGCTTTTGCCAATCGACCATACGTTGAAAATTTTGTTGATGTTGCAAGCGTTATCTCCGTGTGGAGTGATGTCGGCAGTGCTTGCAAAACACTTTGGTGGACACCCCAAAATTGCAGTCTACATAACATTACTAACGTGTATTGTTGCAATCTTCACTCTTCCACTTTGGCTTAATATCGGGATAAGTTTGATTGGAAAATAAGGGGACTTATTAAAAATCCACTATTGCCAAGCGATGTTGTGAGAAAACAAAAAAACGCTACGATTTAATCGTAGCATTTTTTGTTAAGAGGAACTAAGTTCAGACTCGTTTTACTTGTTGAAGTAGCGGTTGTACAAACCTTCAAATGCACAGCCGTGGCGTGCTTCGTCTTTGCACATTTCATGAACAGTATCGTGGATTGCATCGTAGCCGAGTTCTTTTGCACGTTTTGCAATCATCAACTTGCCTTCTGTTGCACCGTGTTCTGCTTCAATACGAACTTTCAAATTCTTTGCTGTGTCAGCGTCAACACATTCACCCAAGAGTTCTGCAAATTTTGCAGCGTGTTCTGCTTCTTCAAATGCGATTCTCTTGTATGCTTCTGCAACTTCAGGGTATCCTTCACGATCTGCTTGACGGCTCATTGCCAGGTACATCCCAACTTCTGTACATTCGCCCATAAAGTTAGCACGCAAACCTTCTACAACTTCTGCATCCAAACCTTTTGCAACGCCGATTCTGTGTTCGTCTGCCCATGTGAGCTTTGTGCCTTCTTCGCGAACTACAAACTTCGACTTAGGTGCTTTGCATTGTGGGCAAAAGTCTGGTGCTTCGCCGTCTGCTACATAACCACAAATTGTACATACATTTTTCATATTTATTCCTTTCATTTGGTTGTTTTATTTATTGCGTTGAAATTTTTTAATAGTGGTACTCTAATACCATTATTATTTATTGCAAGATTTTTTTTCAAAAAAAATAAAATTTTTTTTCATCTTTATTTGACAGAAAAATATTGCGTTTATTTCTATAAATTTTAGTTTAAAAATCGAAAATGAATAGACGCAAATTTACAAAAACTACAATAGGGGCGATTGCTGGCGTTGCTACGCTCGGTTCTGTCGTATATGGGAAAGATTTAAAATCAAAACAAAGGAAAACTATGAAAATTGTATTGGGTGCAGATTCATTTGCATACAGCTTGAAAAAGGCAGTTGCTGAACACTTGAAAAAACGCAATATCGAAGTAATCGATACAGACAATTACGCAAACACACCATATTATGAAGTTGCTGAAAAGTCGGCAAAGATTGTCGCAAATGGTGATGCTGACGGTGCTGTACTTTTCTGCGGAACTGGTGCAGGGATGTGCATTGTTGCAAACAAGGTAAAGGGGATAAATGCTGTTGCGGTTGAATCGGTATTTTCGGCTGGCAAGGCAAAGGCAATCAACAACGCAAATGTTATCACAATGGGTGCGATGATTGTTGGCGATTTTATGGCTTGTGCAATGGTCGATGCGTGGCTCGATACAAAGTTTGCACAAGGTTTTGAGCCTCTCAAAGATTTTCTCGATGGTGCGTACAAGTCGGTATCTGAAATCGACGCAAGAAATCGCAAATAAAAACTTTTCGATTTTATAAAAATAAAAAAAAGACAAACTCGTCAAAAGTTTGTCTTTTTTTGTGTGCTGTTTTACTGAATTATACAAGCTTGTATGTGCTTGGTGTAGGTACAGGCAAGAGCGGAACTTTTCCGCCAAGCTTGAGGTCTGCAGGCATATAGTTTTGCTTCGACTTTTGGATGACCCATTGGCACTTGAGACGCTTACCAGCATATGCTGCTTCACGACCAGCAATAGCGATATAGCAACTATCTGCACAAGTTTTCATTGTGTCGACAGGCTTACCTTCGCGGATTGCTTTAAAGAGGAAATCGTGTTCGCAAACAAGTGCGTGTCTTTTTGCGTGGTCAGATTGCCATGGCTTTTCGCCAGTAATCTTTTGTTTGCCGAACGACATTTCGAGAACACCTTTTGTACCGATAACAGTAAATGGTGCGTATGGTGTAGCGTCAGGTTCTTGACGGCATGCTGCCGAGAGGGTCCTACCACTCTTAAAGTTATATTGAACGTGAGTGTGCGAATGTCTGTCGCCGATTGCAATATCTGCATGTCTGCCACCTGAACCGATTGCTTCAACTGGCAATTCATCGAATGCCCAAAGAGCCATATCCAAGTTGTGAACGTATTGTTCTACATATTGGTCGCCGGAAGTCCAACGATATGCGAGCCAGTTGCGAAGTTGGTATTCTGTGTCTTCAGGCTTTAAACCAAGTTTGTCGGCTGTATTTCTCAACGATGAGCCGACCAAATATGTTGGTTCATAACGGAGGAACACACCTGCTACGATATCGCCAATTTGACCATTGCGGATTCTATCAACACCTTCTTTGATTGTTTCGTGATAACGCATTTGAGTTCCGCAAACGACAGTCAAGCCCGATGCTTTTGCCAACGGGATAAGTTCGTTATAAACTTTGTTCAAACCGAAAGCGTCGATAGCGATAGGCTTTTCGGCAAATACGTTTTTGCCAGCCTTGAGGCACTTTTCGATATGGTATGGGCGGAAGATTGGTGGAGTTGTGAGTACAACTACATCTGCATCTGTTTGGCAGATTTTATCGATAGCGTCGAGACCGAGGAATGAAGTTTCTGGAGTAACTTTCCAATAATCTTTTGCGTTCGGATAATTTTTGGAAATGTAAGATTTAACTTTGTTTTCTACAAATTTGAATTGTTCTGCAAAGACATCAGCTATTGCGACAAATTCAATATTTTTATCTGACGCAAACATATTGCAGAGTGCACCGCTACCACGATTACCGCAACCAACGATTGCTACTTTAATTTTGTCTGAACCTTTGCCAGCACCGAGTGAGAATTTTGGCAAAACAGTTGACGCTACCGCCGCTGCACTTGCCGTTTTAATGAATGATTTTCTATCCATCATATTTCCTTTTTTGAGTGTGTGTAATAAAGCTGTATGGAGAGATTTAAAATTGTTTTAGATGTTATCGCAACAAAATTATCTAATAGTTTTGTATCTCTTTGACAAAAACCTTGAACTATTTTGATTTTTTTAGACATTGAACTTGCGAAAACAAAAAATCTTTGAGATAGTGCGAGTATGAATACAGAAGAAAATCGCAACAAGTTTTTGTTTCCACGCAGTTATGTTGGACGTGCGATTCTCTATCTTTTTAGTGTTCCATTTGTACAGATTATAATTCATTACATATATTCAACCATCAGTTTTGCAATAGGTGCAATCCGCAAATACATCGGTTATTGCGATGGCAGTATCGAACGCCCACGCGAGTATATTTACGGCCCTTTTATGGATGAAGCGTTTGCGTCTATTCATTCATATTTGCGTCATTTTGTAATCTCGCAAATGGAGAACGTGTATGTATATTTTGATGTAATTTTTACAACAGGCGTATTTGCGTTTATTGCGTGGATTTGTTTGCGATACACACGCAATGGTGCATTTGGTAAAAAAGAGTGGTTTAAAACTTTTGTATATAGCAGATGTTTGTGGCTTGCGTTTATAGTTTGTGGCGTAGCTTTTGCGTATATGGACGGATTATATGAAAACATACCACACCTTTTGACCGATGAAATCGGTTCGTTGATTTATCAATCTGTTGTTTGCGTAGTGTCGTGCTATATTGCATATGTTTACTTCATAAAAATTCCTTACGATTGCGAGCCAATCTGGAAAAACGAGTATAAGTCGGGTGAACTTCTCAATCATAATATAAAGTTTTTCTATAAGAAAGCGTATGGTAAATTGACATCAAAAAGCAGTGTAAAAATTGTACTTATCATATTAGGTCTTTTTGTGCTGGATTTGCTTTATTGGACATTTAAAACAATTTAGTGCAATATATTTTTTTGTTGTATATCTGCAAAGAATTCCGATTATTTTTGTAGTTAAAATTAAAACTTTTGTGCATATAGTGTACACGCATTATGCACAGCAGATAGAATTTACAAAATATATAAACTTATGAAAAAATATATAATATTAACTACACTTGTAGCGTCTCTTTTTGTATGTTCTTGCAAGAAGAAAGAACAAGTAAAAGTATCAATCCCACCAACGCCAGCAGTGCTTGTAAAAGCCGAAGGTCGCACTGTTAGCGAGTATATCTCGACACTTGGTACAACGGCATCAAAGTGCAGTGTCAATATTGTCCCACAAGTTTCTGGTCAGATTGTAGCAGTTAATTTTAAGCAAGGTGATTTTGTCAAGAAAGGGCAAGTGCTTGCAGTTATCGATAAGCGTCCGTACGAGTCGGCAGTTAAGCAAGCAGAGGGGCAGTTGCGTCAGAGCAAGGCTCAGTTGAAAATCGACGAATTGCAAGTTGAACGCAATCGTAAGCTCGCAAAAGATAATTATGTCGATAAGCAGACGTTTGATTCACTCGTCGCAAAAGTTGAAGTCGACAAGGGTATTGTTGAAGCAAACGAAGCAACTCTTGAAACTGCAAAAATCAATTTGGCATGGTGTGATATTACAGCACCTGTAGATGGAAAACTTGGTCTTTATAATATCGATTTAGGGAACGTTGTGTCGGCTGGAACATCAGTTATTACGACGATTGAACAAGTGGATAGCTTGTATGTAGACTTTGCAATTCCATCGCAACGCTTGTATGATGCACAGCAGTTGATGAAGAAAAATAACGGAAAGTTGGATATCACCGTTGAGTATATCGAAGACAATATGTCGCACCTAAAACGCAAGACGAGCGTAAGCATCGTTTTGAATAAAATGAGATATGAAACAGGTACGGCAATTTTGCGTGCTGAACTCGATAATAAAGATTTTCTTTTTTGGCCAAATCAGCCAGTACGCGTGATTTTCGATTTACAAAAAATCGACGCAGTTTTAGTTCCAGATATTTGTGTGAATACAAATAAAGTAGGTCCATATGTGTATGTAGCAACGCCATACAAGAGTGGTGTGTATATCGTAAAACAAGTTCAAATCAATAAGGGTCAGCTTTATGATAAGAATGTTTTGCGTGCAATCAAAGGTGATGTAAAAGCAGGCGATTTTGTCGTGCGAGATGTAAATCAACTTCGCTTGCAAGCTGGACCTTATGTTTACAATGCTACTCCACAAGGCTTGATTATTGGCGAAGACGGAAAGCCGATAACATCGCCCGAAGCAATGAAAAAATTTATGGTTGAAACTGGAAAAATTGCCGACGCACTCCGTGCAGAAATGATAAAGAAAATGCAAGAGATGGCGATTAAAGCATCGGCTCCAACGCAGGCTTTGCAAAAGGCTCGTGCGGAAGCAGAAGCTCCGGTTGTTGTGAATCCAAAGAAATAGTTTAGAATCTACGGAGCAATAATATGTCCGAAGACAAATCAAAGAATGAGAGTGGTGGAGTGCAACGCACATCATCAATCTCCGATATGTTTATTGATAGACCTGTGATGACAGTTTTACTGTCTATCGCAGCAGCGTTTTTTGGGATATTCGCATACAAGGCGATGCCCGTAAACGACCTCCCTGGAGTTGATTATCCAGTTATCCAAGTTAGTGTATCTTACCCTGGTGCAGACCCAACCATTATGGGTGCAAATGTGGCATCTCCATTGGAACAGCAGTTTATGCAGATTCCCGGAATCGAGATGATAACAAGTCGCAATAGTACAGGGGCGTCGTCGATTATCTTGCAGTTCTCGTTGTCGAAAAATATAGATGCTGCCGCAACCGACGTGCAGAGTGCTATTCAACGTGCAATGGGAAATCTCCCAGCCGACTTGCCGTCGCCACCATCTTTCACAAAAGATAATCCGAACGATATGCCGATTTATATTATCTCGGCGACAAGTAATACGCTCACCGAAGGCGATCTTTACGACTACGCATACTCTCAAGTTGCACAGCAACTGAATATGGTCGACGGTGTGTCGAAAGTTGATATTTATGCGGCACCGAAATCGGTACGCATTGAAGTTGATGTCCGCAAGTTGTATAACCTTGGCTACACGATGACAGACCTTTCAAACGCCTTGTCGCGTTCGACAAATATGACAGGTACTGGTAGTATCAATGGTCCAACAACTCAATACATATTGTTCCCAGATACCCAACTTTCGAGTGCAAAAGATTACGAAACATTAGTTATCGGCTACAAAGATGGCTCGCCAATTTATTTACGAGATATCGCAAAAGCGGTTGAGTCTATCCAGTTTGATACGCTCAACATTTCTTTCTACAACAAGCTGACCCCAACAACTGATTCCACTACATCAATTGCAATGGGTATCCGCAAACGTGCCGACGGCAATGCCGTAACAACCGTTGCGGGAATCAAAAAGATGATGGAACGCTTTAAACATGAGCTTCCCGAAACAATTAAACTTTACGAATTTTACGATCGCTCGCAGTTGATTGTGGATAATATCGAAGACGTAAAAGAAACTTTGCTTATAGCATTTGTACTTGTTGTCTTTGTTATTTTCTTTTTCTTGGGACGTTTCCGAGATACGCTCATACCGTCAATCGCCTTGCCATTTTCAGTGTTGCTGACATTCATATTTATGTATGCGTTTGGCTTCTCGCTGAATAATTTGTCGCTGATGGGGATTACTATGGCAATAGGCTTTTTGGTCGACGACGCTATCGTATTCTTGGAAAACACCGTTCGCCGAATGGAAGACTTTGGCGAGTCTCCACGTGTGGCGACGATTAAATCGGCATCGGAAATTTCTTTCACAATTTTGAGTATGACACTTTCGCTTGCGGCAGTGTTTATCCCACTCGCATTTATGAGCGGAATTATGGGTAGAGTGTTTAAAGAATTTTCGGTTACAATTATCGTTGCAACATTGATGTCGGGCGTAGTCAGTTTGACTCTCACCCCGATGATGTGTTCGCGAACACTCAATAAGCGTACAAAAGATTATTCCGACAAAACAGCAGTTGAAAAAATCGCTTACAATATCGAAAAAGCATTCTTGAAATTCTACTCGCCGACTCTTTCTTGGATGTTAAAACAAAATGTTTTGACTTTCGCAATTATGGGAGTGTGTTTGTATGGGGTAGTTTATTTTGCATCGGTTCTCCCGCAAATCTTCTTCCCAATAGGCGATAGTGGATTTATGCAAGGTGTGTTTATCACAAACACAAAGACTTCACCAAAAGAATTAGGCAAAGTTCAAAATCAGATTGCAGAGATTATGAAACAAACGCCAGATATCAAAAACTTTGTTATGGTATCGGGAGTATCGGCGTTCATCAATCAGAATATGGGATTTTCGTTCGTGGTGCTTGAAGACAAAGACAAGCGTCGCCCAATCCAAGAAGTAGCGAATGAAATCAATAACAGAGCATCGATGATTCCAGGTGTTGTTTCGGCGTTCCAACCTCAACCGACACTGAAAATTTCTACTGGTGCAACAAGTACTCAACAAGGTAAATATGCGTATGCAATATCTTCGATGAATCAGAACGAATTGTATGCAACTGCTGAAAAAATCCAGCAATTGTTGTCGTCGAAACGTGGAGTATATTTCTCGAATATTCAATCCGACTTGTATTTGGATAATCCACAAATCACGCTTAAGCCGTATCGCGACAAGGCGTCGATGTTGGGGCTTTCGGTCAATTCTTATTCAGACGTGTTCAGACAAAGTTTTGCAAAGTCGTTCTTCTATTTGATTAAATCGCCATTCCAACAATACTGGACGATTATGGAATCGAAAGACGTAAACAATGCGTTTGAAGATACACTTAACGAGATGATGTTTACAACCGATGCAACTCTCACAGGTGGGTATCCAGTTCGTACATTTGCAAATGGTGGTAGCGAACAAAACCCAGCTTATAAACTCTCGAACTTGATTCCGTTTAGCTCGATTTCAACAAAAGAACTCGTGCTTGCTCCAGTGTCGATTAACCACCTGAACAACTTCCCGTCGGTGACATTTTACTTCGACCTAAACGAAGGTGTTGCGATTGGTGATGTCGTAAAATGGGTGAACCAAGAAACGCCAAAAGTTATGCCACAATCGGTTTCGGGTATGTTCATTGGCGAAGCTGTTACATTCCAAGAAACAATGCGTAGCCTTATGCTACTTATCGGCGTTGCAATCTTTGTAATGTATGTAATTTTGGGTATTTTGTACGAAAGTTATGTCCACCCAATAACAGTGCTTTCGGCTCTTCCGATTGCAGTCGTCGGCGGTTTGGCAAGCTTGTGGTTCTTTGATATGGAACTTTCGATTTACTCGGCAATCGGTATCTTTATGTTGATGGGTATCGTAAAGAAAAATGGTATTATGATGATAGACTTCGCTATTATGCGTGAAGCATCTGGTATGAAGCCAATAGACGCTGTTCACGAAGCGTGTATGGAAAGATTCCGTCCTATTATTATGACATCGTTTGCGGCACTTATGGGTATGCTCCCAATCGCACTTGGGTGGGGTAAGGCAGACGCAGAAAGTCGCATTCCTCTTGGCGTTGTAGTCGTAGGAGGTCTGATTTTCTCACAGCTTGTTACGCTTTATGTAACGCCAGTAATTTACCTTTGGTTTGATTGGTTGCAAACACATGTTCTCGATAAAATCCCATTCTTTGCCAGAGGTACAATCGGAATTTCAACTGAAGGAGATTCTTCAAATGAAAAATAAAATCTATTCTCTTTTTGCATTTGGTGCAGTTGCATCATTGTGTGGTTGTGTGAATGTCGATGAAGAAGTCGCAAATACTCCCAGCGTGTACTGGAAAGCTCCAAATGACGCTATGCCGACAGAATTCTACAAGCCAGCAAATATTAAAACCGACAAAATTATAACCGAAAAAGACGAACAACAACTTTCTGAAAAATCGGAAAATTCTGAAAAGAAATCCGATACTTCAAAATTGTCTGCATCTGAAAAAATGCTTGTTGGGTCGCAGTTGAATTTGCCAGAGCTTGTGGATATTGCGTTAGAAAATAATCCGACAACTCGCATCTATTGGTTCCAAGCAAAGCAGTATGCGTCGGCAAAGGGCAAGGCACAATCGGCGTATTATCCACAGGTTTCGGTCGGAGCAGATATTTATCGCTCAAAGACAAAACCAAGTTTGGGCTATGGAATGAATTTGCCAATCGGCTCTTATTACGAAACAGCGTACGGACCTTCAGCCCAAATTAGCTGGCTTTTGTACGACTTTGGGAAACGTGAAGCTCAGGTTGAATCAACGCAAGAAGCAATGCGTTCGGCAAATTTTGAATTCAATCAAGCAATTCAAGATGTCTTCTTAAATGTCAATATTGCGTACTACCAATATTACGCAACAATCGGTAGTGTGAAGGTTGCAGAATTGAATTTGAAAGACTCACAAACATCGTTTGAATCGGCAGACAGAAAACTCAAAGACGGCGTGGGCAATAAGCAAGATATGCTCAATGCGTTGGCGTCGTTGAAGAATGCAGAGTTTGAAGTTGAAAATCGCAAAGCTGACGTTGAGACAGCCCGTGCAAACTTGGCAAATGCAATGGGTGTGAGTGCGTCGGATATAAAAAATATTTCCGAAAATGTGCCAACATTGACTTCGCCAGAAACATCGCAAACGATAGATAACCTTATCGCAAAGGCATTGAAATCGCGTCAATCATTGCTTGCCAGCTATGCAAAATTGCGTCAAACGCAAAGTGATGTCAACGTGGCTAAACGTGATTTTCTCCCACAAATAAGTGCTCAAGCGGGTGCATCGTATGGTTGGTATTCAGATAATCATCGTTCAGACCAATATCAATATCAGATAGGGTTGAGTGCAAGTTGGAGCGTTTTTGAAGGTTTTGCACGCAAGTACGAACTTATCTCTGCAAAGGCGAAAGAACGTGCACAAGCTCAAGAATTAAAGGCAAAGCAGATTCAAATAATCTCGAATATTTGGGCGTATTACTACACTTATCAAAGTGCGGTAAAGCAAGTTTCGAGTGCCGAAGCAATGGTCAAGGCAAGCCAAGAAGCTTATCAAGCTACAAAAATCGGTTTTGACAATGGCGTAAACACGATAACCGACTTACTCAATGCACAGACACGTTTGGCAACGGCACGCCAAACAAATGTCAATGCGTTGGCGTCGCTATCGATGTCGGTTGCAAGATTATCACATGCTGTTGGTGCGTTAGGGGTTGATAATCCACAGTAAGAAAACTTTTTTGCGATTTTTTTTATTTTCTTAAATAAAAAACTTGCAAAACTCTTCTTAAAATAGAAACTAAAAAAGTCTGAATTTAATAGAAACGTTATTTTAGAAAAAACAAATATGAAAAAACTTATCACGATTTCAACTATAGCATTCTCAATGTTCTTCTTGTCGGCTTGCGACGGAATTGACGGTCCAGAACCACTCGACACTGCCGCAGGTGCTTCAAATAATGGTCTTTCATCGAGCGACCTCCCAGGTGATTCAGCTCTTGGCGACGCAGGTCTCCCAGGACGTGGCATCAATGATATGGCTGGCTTTAATCCAGATAATATCAAGCCAGAAGATATTGTAGAAACAGTATACTTTGGTTTTGACCAATACGCAGTTGCTCCAGCAGAACGCGAAAAGGTAAAGAGAGCAGTAGATTTCTATGCATCGAATCCAGACTACAAAGTAGTTCTCGTTGGACACACAGACTGGTATGGTACAGAAGAATACAACACACTTCTTTCAGATAAGCGTTGCAAAGCAGTTCAAGACTATGCAACAAGCTTGGGTCTTGACGCATCACGCGTTGAAATCATCGCACGCGGTGAGCTTGGTTCAGCAGTTGACGTTGCAAAGGATTCTCCTGAAGCGAAGAATGACCGTCGTGTTGAAATCGTAAAATTTAAATAAAAATCATACATATCACTTCCTTTCTTTTTACGGACACCTCGGGGTGTCCGTTTTTTTATAGGGAAGTTGAAGGGGGAGCCGAAGCTTTCGGGGTGTCCGTTTTTTTATATAAGCGGATAATCCAAAGTTTTTTGGGGTGTCCGTTTTTTTGTAGGGAAGTTGAAGGGGGAGTCGAAGCTTTCGGGGTGTCCGTTTTTTTTATATAAACGGATAATCCAAAGTTTTCGGGGTGTCCGTTCTTTTGCGAAGAATTTAGCGGATAGTCCGAAGCGTTCGCAATTTTTTCTCTATTGCGTGGAGCTTAATTTTAATCTAAAAAAAGTTCTCGCAATCAATAGCGAATTTGTATTTTATTAGAAACGATTTTATATGTCAGGCGAAGATACAGATAAGCAAGCTATTATCAGTGTGCGAAATGTTCGGCATTCCTATCGTGAGGGCGACGGAATAAAGGAAGTTTTGCATGGTGTAAGCTTGGACTTTTATGCGGGCGAAATTGTTATCATTATGGGACCATCAGGCTCGGGGAAATCGACTCTCTTGAAGCTCATCGGAGCACAGTTGACACTTCAAGAAGGCGATGTTCGTGTGGGCGAACACGAGTTGAAAGGTGCTAATGCTGACGACCTTATGCGGATACGTCGCGACCTCGGTTTTATTTTTCAGACGCACCATTTGCTCGACTCGATATCGGTTTTGCAAAATGTAGAATTGCCACTTGCTTTTGACGACACTGCTACTCGCGAAGTCGCAAAAGAACGAGCTTTAGAAGCGTTGAAGACAGTCGGGATTGATGCACAAGCACACAAGAAACCATCGCATTTGTCAGGTGGACAACGTCAACGTGTGGCGATTGCCCGTGCATTGATACGCCGTCCGAAAATTGTTCTCGCTGACGAGCCGACAGCATCGCTCGACCAAAAGAGTGGTCGTGAAGTTGTCGAGATAATTAGGAAAATGGCAAAAGAATTGGGCGTAACTGTCGTGCTTGTTACGCACGATAATAGAATTTTAGATATTGCCGATAGAATTGTATCGTTAGTTGACGGCAGATTACAGGAAGGTCAAATGTGAAAACAGAGCGTTGGAATTCTCGATTAGGTGTTATTCTCGCAGTTGCGGGGAGTGCCGTAGGGCTTGGGAACTTTTTAAAATTCCCAGGGCAAGTTGCAATGTACGGCGGTGCGGCATTTATGATTGCTTATGTGTTATCTTTTTTTGCTGTTGGAATTCCAATTTCAATAGCGGAATGGACAATGGGTAGGCATTCGGGGGCACACGGCTATAACTCGCCAGCTGGGATTATGGGCCATTTTTGCGGAACCAAAAAAATGGCGTATATCGGGCTTATGGGTGCGGTGATTACTGTGCTTATTTATTGCTATTACATCTACATTGAAGCGTGGTGTTTGGGATACGCATATAATTTTATAACTGGTGCACTCGACTTTAAATCGTTAGGAGATTCAGGTACATTTTTTGCTAATTTTATCGGTGTTGAGGAAGACGGAAGTGCGTTAAGTTTCGGTACAGATAAAGTTTTGCTCTTTTTGATAATATCGTTCTTCTTGAATTTTTGGATGATATATCGGGGAGTCTCTCGTGGTATCGAAATGTTCTGCAAATACGCAATGCCGACACTTATCGTCATCGCAATATTGATTGTCATCAGAATGATGACACTTACAAACATATCGCCCGAACACCCCGAACGCACGATAAATCAGGGCTTGGGCTTTATGTGGAACCCTGTGAAAGTTGTCGCAGAACGTGAAGATAATGGCAAGTGGATTGAATTTAAACAGCTCGTTGGAGATTACGAAATAAACGCCGAACAAAAGAAAATCGACGCCTTGCCAAAGACAGCTCCACGAGAACGAATCCGCAGAATATCAGTGTTCGAGCAGTTGATGAATCCGTCGATATGGATTGCTGCAGCGGGGCAAGTTTTCTTCAGTTTGACAGTAGGATTTGGTTGCATAATGACATACGCAAGCTATTTGAAACGCAAAGATGATATTGTGTTAAGCTCGTTGACATCGTGCAGTGCGAATGAGTTTTGCGAAGTGTGCCTTGGCGGAATGATTACAGTTCCGGCGGCAGTCGCATTCTTTGGAGTGTCGGGAGCAGTCGGGGCAGGGCTTAGCTTGTTCGATCTCGGGTTTAAGGTGCTTCCGTTGTTCTTTGTATCGATGCCATTTGGGGCATTTTTCGGATTCCTATTTTTCTTCTTACTATTCCTCGCAGCAGTGACAAGCTCGCTTTCGATGCTTCAGCCGAGTATGGCGTTCTTCGAAGAATCGATGCGAATACATCGCAAGTTTTCTACATTGATGCTGGGGGTAATCACATTTTTCATCATAGGGTTTGTCGTGTATTTTTCGGCAGGTTTAAAGGCGATGGATACGTTAGACTTTTGGATGGGGCAAGTTGCAATCTATGTTTTTGCGATGATACAAGTGATAGTATTTGGTTGGCATTTTGGTGCAAAACGAGGGCTTAAACTTGCGAACGAAGGGTCGGTTATCAAATTGCCAAAATTGTACGCATTTGTGGTGAAGTATCTGACACCAGCAGTGTTGCTTGCAGTGTTTACGATGTGGATTGCAAAAGACGTATTTGGGGTAATAGGCAGTGGGAAGTTGTCGCCATATATAACAGATATTGTGGGGGAATCGCCGAATATGCCAGCGTGCATAGCAGTTGTTATTGCATGCGGATTGTATGCTTTCTTTGCTTTGATTTTGATGCAATCGAAAAAGTACGACAGACTTGGAAAGGAAAAGAAATGACACTCGGAGGCTGGATAACATTTTTACTTTCGACAATATCAGTAACGACACTTTTTAGTTGGTGCTTGTATAAAGTAATGACCGCTAAACCACAAAAAGACGACGATATCAGTGGTGCATTTGATATTTTTGAGAAAGAATAATCACAAAATTTTTAAGCAAAAAAGAAGTCGGATTTTTTATCGAGTAGACGGAAAATTTTTTGCAAAAAAATTTTAAACAAAACACAAAAAAACTCTCGGAAATTGCTCCGAGAGTTTTTTGTTTTTCGCATTAAAGCGACAAGATTTTTACGATGTCGTCTCGCATAATGTCGTGATGTTCGCCTATCGCTGTGTTGTTTTTTGCGAAGTTATCGGCGATTTTCTCAGGTGCGTCTTTGCCGATTCCGTATTGACTCAACTCCGTTTTCATCTTCATCTTTTTGAAGAATTTTACGATTGCATCAATCGTCTTTTCTATCGCAACTTTCTTCGACTTCTCGTTGATTCCAAAAACTCGTTTGCCAAGTTGTACGATTTTTTCGCCCTTTTGTGAACTTTTATATTTTAAGATTTTTGGAAGTACTATCGCCAACGTTTGTGCGTGGTCGAGACCATAAACTGCAGTGATTTCGTGTCCGATACCATGTGTCGACCAGTCTTCTGGAACGCCAACGCAGATAAGTTTATTCAACGCCATTGTCGCCGCAAACATAATGTTTGCACGCACGGCAAAGTCGTCTTTATTCTTCAACGCTTTCGGACCTTCTTCGATAAGTGTCGATAAAATCGATTCAGCAAATCTGTCTTGAATTGGTGCGTCGGCTGGCATTGTGCAATATTGTTCCATGACGTGAACGAATGCGTCGACAACACCATTTGAAATTTGTCTTTCCGGAAGTGTGAGCGTAAATGTAGGATCGAGAATTGAGAATTGCGGGAAAACTAAATCGCTCGCAAAGGCGAGTTTTTCGACTGTCGCACGTCGGCTAATCACAGAGTTTGGGTTCATCTCCGAGCCAGTTGCTGGGATTGTCAGCACTGTGCCAATCGGCAATGCTTCTTTGATATTTGTTCCGTATGATGTGAGAATAGACCACGGATTTTTCCCCTTAAAAAGTGTCGCCGACGCAATGAATTTGCAAGCGTCGATAACGCTTCCACCGCCCAGTGCGATAATAAAATCGAGCTTGTTTTTCTTGATAACTTCAACTGCTTTCAAGCAAGTTTCGTACTCTGGGTTTGGTTCGATTCCCGAGAATTCTACAACTTTACGTTTGCCCAACGCTTTTATAGTTTGGTCGTACGAACCATTTTTCTTTACGCTACCACCGCCGTAAACGAGCAATACGCGTGCCTTCGACGGCACAAGTTCCGAAATTTTAGATGCAGAACCTGCACCAAATACCAATTTTGTAGGATTATATAATGTAAACGATTTCATACTATTAAATTCGCAAGAAACGCAAAAAAGTCAAGTTTTCTAAAATCGATTTTCGAGTTAATTGGTTTTCAATATTTGTACGGTATTGACTAATTTTTAAACTATATTGATATTTTTTTAAATTTAAGCATTTTTAATTTGCTCAAATCAAAATAGCGTTAGAGTATTTCAAATAGATGAAAACATACATTGAGTTTGTAAAATCGTATAGAAAGCTTTTTCAGAACGCACGAAAAGTTCCTATGGGGAAGTCGGCAGGCTTCGGCGAAGGAAAGAATTTGTGCGATTCAAATGAACTTCGCATATCCGATTCAGATAAAAAAGCTCTTCACTCGAAAATTAAGAAATTGGGTTTGACGCCACGTGTGCTGGTTTTTGCTCCACACCCCGATGACGAATGTATGAACTCGCTCGCTGTCCGTTTTATGACAGAATGCGGTTTTGAAATTGTCGATGTTGCGGTAACACTCGGTTCAAATGTCGCACGCAGAAAAGGTCGCTTGGCTGAGCTGAAAGACGCTTGCAATTTTATGGGTTGGAAGATTGCAAAGCTCGCATTCGATAGAATCAATCCAAAGGCGAGAACCGACAAAAAATATTGGTCGGAGTGCGTTGATAAAACTGTAGCTCTCATCGAAAAAATGAAGCCAGCAGTGATTATTGCTCCGCATATTGATGACTGGAATAAAACGCATATCGGGACATCGATGCTCGTGTCTGACGCACTTGCAAAAGCGGCGTGGAAAGGCGTAAGAATTGAAGCAGAACTTTGGCAAGCAATGCAGACACCAAACTTGTTGATTGAAGTCTCGGACGGACATTTGTCGGCTCAGATTGGTGCTCTTTCGTGCCATACAAAAGAAGTTGAACGCAACCCGTACCACCTCAATCTTCCAGCATACTATACCGACAACGTGCGTCGTGGTGCAGAAATTGTCGGAGGGCAAGGTGGCGATGCTCCGTCGTTCCAGTTTGGTCAGATATACCGTGTGCTTGAAAAAAACGGTAAGATCTACAAAAGTGCATTTACCTCAAAAGTTTTAACAGCAAATGATTCAGTTGCAGAACTCTTAACACAACTATGGAAGTAATAATATACCCCACAAAAGAACAGGCAAATCAGGCGGCGGCAGATTTTGTCGCATCGGCAGTAGTACGCAATCCCAGAATTGTTCTCGGTTTGGCAACAGGCGGAACTCCGTTGGGACTCTATGAAAATTTGATTGAAAAATACAAGAAGGGCGAAGTGTCGTTCGCAAAAGCGTCATCTTTCAATCTCGACGAATACTACGGTTTGCCAGCAGATGACAAAAATTCATACGCATATTATATGCGTGAAAATCTCTTCGATAAAATTGATATCGAGCTTGAAAATACGCATATTCCAAATGGTATGGCTGAAAACCCGAAGATTGCGTGCGAAGAATATGAACGTGCAATCAAAGCGTCAGGTGGCGTAGAACTCCAAATTTTAGGTATCGGTAGCGATGGTCATATCGGTTTTAACGAGCCAACATCGTCATTGTCATCTCGCACACGAATGAAGACTCTTACACGTGAAACTATCGAAGATAACGCACGTTTCTTTGACGGGAATCCAGAGGCTGTGCCAACGCATTGTTTGACTATGGGTATTGGCACGATTATGGAATCGGAAACAGTTGTTTTGCTCGCATATGGTAAGTCTAAAGCAGATGCTGTCGCTGGTATGATTGAAGGACCGATAACGTCTATGATTCCAGCTTCGATTTTGCAAATGCACCGTGATGTCAAAGTATTCCTTGACGAAGAAGCGGCATCAAAACTTAAACTTGCAGATTACTACAAGTGGGTTTACTCTCGCAAACCACATCCAGATTGGTAATAGAAATTTTGTGTATTACTTGTGTGTTAAATGCCGACGGAGAAATCCGTCGGTTTTTTTTTAAACTTTTCGAATTTTTATTTGTCAAAATATTTGTTTTTGCTCGCAATATTTTCTATTAGCGTCTTGATAAATAACGAAAGAAAAGATTGTTTTATATGAGAAAATTTTTCGCACTGATTTTATTGTTGCCCCTCTGTATTTTTGCATCTGATAAAAAAGATGTAATTAACGAGATGAAACTTCTAATCGAAAAAGATTGGATTTTGCTCCCTATGCACGGGAATGAAAAATATCATAAGGTTGAAATTTTAAATGATGAGAAAATTCCGATTTTTGTGTCGTCGATACTATTGACGGATAGCAAGCCGAATTGGCGAGCACCTGTGAATGTCTCGGCATACAAGGGCAAAGAGATTACTATAAAATATGGCGATTTGAAGAAAGAGCCGTCGATTACGCAAACAGATAATCCAGCATGGACAAAGCCATATACAAACCGAGCTCGCCCACTTTTCCACTTGACTGCAAAAGAAGGTTGTATGGGGGAATCGTGCGGTATGTTTTATCGAAACGGGAAATGGCACTGCTTCTTTTTGAATAATCCGTATGCGATGAATCCACGTGGTCCATATTTTGTGAGCCACGCAGTTAGCGATGATTTGACAAAATGGTTTTATCGCAAGCCGATTTATATACCTACCTTTGACGGCAAAACTTTCTTGTATCCAACAGGTGGTTCAGCAGTTGCCACCGACGATGGCGTTCATATTTTATGGCGTTTTTCAGATGGTTCTGTCAGATATGGTATCTCGCAAGACTTGGAATCTATCGAATGGAAAGGCGATATTCCGGCACTCGCAGGAAAGAAATCTTCTCCCGATATTTTTTACGATGACGATAAAAAAGTTTGGGTAGCATTGGGCGAAGTCGACAATGGTACTGGGATTTTTACTTCAAAAGATCTTAAGGATTGGATTCATTCAGATAGGTTTGATGTGAAACTTTATGCACCTACACTTCATAAAATTATTCTCTCAAGCTCGACGGTATCGACAAAATATTTAATCACAAATTTTGACGGAAGCTATATTGTTGGCGATTTTGACGGCGAAAAATTTAAACCTATCTCGCCTAATATGCTTCGCATTTTCTATGGCGATGTTTACGGATTGAAGTTTTTTAGAAACGCACCAAAAGGTAGAAATCTTGCTGTGCCGTTTATTGCACAACCACCGAGCTTGTTGCGTGATGTAGGGCAGTCGTTTACGAATGTTATGGGCTTGCCGTACGAGATGAGGCTTGTCGATGCAAGGGAAGGTTTGCGTTTGCGTGTTGGCTTGTTGCCTGAAATAGTCGAATATTTCGGCGAAGCAGAGGATGCGTTGGGCGTTTCGCATATGGATTTTCAATCGAATATATTTACGTTGCCTGACGCAACTGGAAATAATTTCGCACTAACTTTTACGTTCGATACAACTCAAATTGATACATTCTGTCTTGGTGCGGGAGTTTTGCGTTTCGATTATAGCAAAAAATATCAATCGTTTATTTTCCGTCGCATTGAGGATGTCAAAAGTACTCAACCTTTGCCAGACCCACTCTCACTGGGCTTTCACGACGTTATGATGTTTGTCGATTCGTATTTAATTGAAACTCTCTTTCTCGATGGCTCGGCTGTGGCTATCATTGGCGACTCTTTTATAAATCCAGAACAGCAAATAAAAATCGGGGCAACGGGGCGTATATATCTTGATAAAGTTTCGCGTATTCCGATTTTAGCGACAACCCAAGCTCAACGTGGTGATTTTGCCCGCAGATATTTGGAAGCTCTGAAAAAACAAGAAGAAAAAGCAAAAGAATCTGCTAAAAAAACTGAACAAACGGAAAGTCAGCAATAATGTTTTTTCAAATTATAGAAACGTCGAGTGCAGGGAACTGTGCGTATCTTGAACACGATGGCGTAAATATACTTATTGATGTTGGTATCGGTATAAAAAAAATTGAGGCATACCTTGCAAAACGTTCCCTTCAATTAGATGATATTGATGCGATTTTTATTACGCATGAGCATCTTGACCATCGTAAATCGTTAAAATATTTCGCAAATAAACGGACTAAAATTTTCGCAAACAGGCTCACTGCCGAATCTATTATTCATCTCGATTCTCCAACTAAAAAACTTTTATGGGCACACTTTGAAAATGGCTATCCGTTTGATTTTAAGGGGATAGAGGTTTGTGCGTTTTCTGTCCCACATGATACGAGCGACTCTGTCGGCTATAGCTTTTCGCTAAATGGGAAAAATGTCGTTTGGATGACTGACTTGGGGAAAGCTACGCATTTGGTAAAAGATATGGCAAAGCGTGCAAATATTCTTGTGCTGGAAAGCAATTATTGTCCACGTATGCTCGAAAATTCATCGCGTCCGTACAATCTGAAACGACGTATCATATCAAGCCACGGACACCTTTCTAACTCTGATGCAATCGAGATTATTAAAGAGCTTTCTTTGGATTCTATCGAGAAAATCTACTTGGCTCATATCTCAAGAGAGTGCAACAGCACAAGCCATATTGCCGACTTGCTCGCCGATGTCGGAGAAATAAAAGAACGCATAGAAATTGTCTCTCCGCTATGTGAGTCGACAATTCTTGAGATTTAAAAATATCTTAAAACTTATCGTTTTATTTAGACATGAAAAAACCCGAACAAATTTCTTCGTTCGGGTTTTTTGTCTAATAATGAAATATTAGTACTTAACAGATACCGAGATATCAACCAAGTGTTGCATATAGCTTGCTGATGCAACGCTCGATGAATTGTCGAGGTAGCGGTAGTTAGCTCCGAGTGTGAGGAACTTGTTTGGCTTGTATGATACACCGATACGTGCGATGAATTCATCGTCTTCACGGTCATAACCTGCCATATAGTCTGTGTAAGTGTATGCAAACGATGTTGTGAACATTACAAATTGGTTCATCATATAGTTAGCACCGACTTCGCAACCTGTGTCAACTGAGCTTTGACGTGATGCACCGTTTCCGAAGTCACGTTTACCTGTTGCGAACAAACCAATCTTTTCTGTGAGTTCGTATGAGAGTGTTGCACGAAGAGCAAATGTTGTTTCATCATCGCTTTCTGCTGCGTCTTTAATATCACGATATGTGATACCAGCGTATGCAGAAACGTTGAGTTTTGGGAGGATGTCGCCACGAACTGTTACGCCACCAAAGTGGTCATCACGTTCCGTACCATAGAGAGTTTTATAGGTATCTTGACCACCAGAGAATTCTGTATAGCGGTATTGGTATGTAAGACCAACAGAAATCTTTTGTGTAACTTTGTAAAGAAGTGATACAGGAACTGAGTATACATCATTATCTGCGTACAAATCGCTCCAGTCGCCGAGGTATTCTGTGCGGTGCCAGTTTACACCGAGTTCGCCAAAGAGTTTTTCAGAGAAGTCGTATGTACCTTCTGCACCTGCCAACCAGTTGTTGAAACGAACGAGGTCACCATTTTGGTTAGCTTCCATAGTTGTTGATGTATTTTGGAAGCATTGGTCGAATGAGAAAACACCCTTAACAGAGTAGTTAGCTTCTGTGTAGCTTACGTTTGCTGCAACGTGTGCGAGGTTAGAATTAAATTGTTTTTTGTCTGCATAACGTGTGAGGTCTTCATAGAACTTTACGTTAGCCTTGAACTTGCTATTACGACCATAATCTGCTTCTGCACCGAGGCGGAAAACTGAAGAATAGTCGTTAAGTTGTTTGTCCTTATTGCTTGTATATGTGATATTGCTATCCCATTTACCGATGACTGCACCTTTAAAGAAAAGGTCGAGCTGGTCGCCGATTGTTACAAGTGGAGCTGCGCTTGCAGAAACTGCTGCTGCGAGCAATACTGATGATGTTATTATTTTTTTCATTATTAGTTTTCTTGTTAAAAATTATTGTTTATTGCCCATTCGGGGTACGTACAGACAATTTCAAATTTCTATCAATTTCTCTTTTTTTTCTTTTTTTGTCAAGATTATTTATAACTTTTTTTTTAAATAAAACTTTATGGAAACTTCAATAGTTCTTGCATTTTTTTTCGCAATTTGCAATTCTTGTTTTTGAAGTTTAACCCCACCACATATATAATAGTAAATTTGTATCGTAATTTATGAGTCAAGAAGAAAGCGTTAATAGTAATTCTTATCCAATTTTTTTGGGTATGTTGCGTAGAACATTAGCACCTAACGGCACTTGGTCGGTAAAAATAGTTTGGTCGAGAGTGATGATTATGCTGGTTGCTCTGATGTGTGCAGGTTGGTTTGCACTAACTTTCTTCATTTATGCGTTCTTTAAGTATGTGCGAGAATATGAAGAAATGAAATTTTCCGACGCTATTGTTTTCCCATTTAAGCGAAAAGAAATAAGGACAGCGATGGGCGATTACAATATCGCAAAAGCTGAAGAGTGCATTAAAGAACGTAAATGGCGTGAAGCATATATGAACTTGGCGTTTGGCGTTGGACGCTCACCTGCAAACGTAAAAGGTGTATTGATGCTTTCTGAATTTTATTTGTCCGGATTCTTTAAGCGTCCCGACTTGGCATTGAATACAATGGAAAACAGTCTGTTGTATGCAAAGGATGATACCCAGTTTATCAGACTTTATATGCGTACGCTTATCGACCAAACTGAAGATAAACGTCTTATCACTGTTGCTGAAAAACTTCTCGCAACTGGTGATTTAAAGAATGGCGAGGTTATCGCATACTTAGCGATGTCGGTATCGTCTGTCTATGCTATGCACGGCAATTTTGAGAAATCGAAAGAATACTTGGTTAAGTACAAGTTGGACAAGACTCTCCCTGGAATCTTGCGTCTTTCGAAGAATGAATGGGAACAAGGCAATCGCGACGGTGCTATAAAAATTATCGCCGATAATTTTGACTTGGCGTCGAGCAAAGAACCATTGTACGCCCTCTTGGTAAATTATTATACTGTAATGGGAGACTTTGAGAAAGCTCGCCAATACTCGATGTTGCGTTCGATTGAAAATCCATTTTCTATTGAACAACGCCTTGAATACATCAATTTGCAAGGCAAGTCTGGCGACAAACAGGGTGTTAAAGATGCTATTGAAGCAATCTTTAAACAGTACTCAAACGAAAACTCGGCAATGCTTTTGTTGGGCAATTATGCAGCAGATAATGGCGATATGAAGCTTGTTCGCAGAGTTTATGATATAGCAATCCAAAACAATTTCCCGATAGGTGCGTATTGTTTGCTACTTCTTGAAACGATGATTACAACAGGAGATTATCAAGGTGCTGTAAAGTTTTCAGAAGAAATATATAAAAGTAAGCCTATTTGGATTAAGCGTTATGAAGACGTATTGGGTTGCTTGCGTGCAATATCGTATTACGCAACAGGTAATGTAAATATGGCTGATATTCTTATTGCCGATGTTTTGAATCGCAATACAGCAACTCCGAGAATCCTTGTCGCAACTGCGAGACGTCTCGATGGTCTTGGTGCACGTTCATTTGCACAAAAACTTCTTGAAAATGCGGTGGAACGTTTCCCACGTCACCAACTTGCGTTGACCCGCCTTGTTCAACTCGATATTCGTCAAGGTAATTCTACTAATCTCGACAAACATATTGTGCGTTTGCTCGGTATGCGTCGCCCTCCACGCGAGCTTGTAGTTGATGCGAGAAAGAGCTTGGGTAGCGACAGATTTATTTTCACAAATAATCGTGAAAAGATTATGAAAGAAATCGATACCCTTATCGACGTAAAAAATGCTGGTGCTTTGTCGGACTATATGGAAGAGCAAGACAGAGTGATGTCGAACGATACAATCAATTTGTAATAAGTAATATTTCTTCCCCAAAAAAGAGCCGAGCGTGTACTCGACTCTTTTTTTATTCTATAATATCGGTGTTTGAATAAAGCCAGTTTAAGTACGATTCCAAAATGGGCGATGTACGTGTTGCATAATCCTTTAATTCTAACGCAGGGAGTTTTATTAAAAGCGAAAATAATTCTTTTTGAGGTTGCGAAAGCCTTGCATAGAAGTCTTCTTTGACGGGATAACCTTCATTTTTTGCGAGCAAATACATAAATTTTAGACGCACTATTTCTGCACTTGCTCCATTTGCAATAGCGTCGAGTGCCGAACGTAATTGCGTTGATAGCCTTGCGGAATCTTCAATGTGAGCCCCGTTTTTTACAACCGATAGCGAGATTTTACAGGCTTGTTCAAATGAGTCGTAGTTTGTTGCAATATCGTTGCGACGCTTTATTATATCGAAGTCTCTTGCGAATTTCAGCGAGGTTGGCGATTGCATTTCACCAGCGATTGCAATGTCGTCAAAAAGGTCGGGTAGGGATGATGTTTTTTTTGCTGAACACTTTTTCATCATTCGCATTAGCCCGAGATCGTGTGCAAATGCGGTGATGTAAACGGAAGTTTCACCACGGAATTCTCTATCGAGAACTGTCGCACAATCGGTTGAAAAGGGAATGTTCACTTTTCTTGAGTCGAGATATCGCTTTTAGATTTATATTGTGGGACAACCGCTCCGCCTGAAATGATAAGTTTCATTGCGTCTCCAACCGACATATCAAGATATGTTATATCATTTTCAGGGACCATAACAAGAAAGCCACTTGTCGGGTTTGGTGTTGTTGGCACAAATACGTTTACGACAACTTCGCCAGTTTTGTCTTGTACTTCGCCTTGTGCTTTGCTTGTTATGAAGCCTACCGCATACATCCCTTTTCTTGGGAATTCTACGAGTGCGACAGATTGGAAAACTGCTTTGTTTTGTTTTGAAAAAGTATCGACAATTTGTTTGACCGTCCGATAGACGAGACCAACCCCTGGGATTTTGTTTATCGCAAGCTCAGAGATATTTATAATCCATCTTGCGAAGAAAAATTTTGAGACTGCACCTAATATTGTTATTAAGATAATCACAACGAGTGTTGCAACAATATCGAGCATAATCTTTCCTGCTCCCGAATTTGGGATGGTTGCGTCGAGTTGCTCAAAAATTGGTGCAAAGAAAAGTTGCGATACAGGCGTGCCGATATTTCTTATTAAAAATAAAAATACGAAAATTGTAACGCCGATTGGAAGTGCGAGAACGACTCCCGCAAGTAAGTAATTGCCGAGTTTTTTAATCATTGTATTTAAATATTGGTTTGCGGAAATTGTTGTCGAGTATTTCAAGTGCGAGTGCTTCTGCTTTACGCATAATAAGTGCGTCTTCGGGTGCGATATCATCGACTCCAGCAAGGTGCAAATATCCGTGTGCTATGTAAAGGCACAACTCACGAGATGGAGTGGTATTATATTGTTTTGCACATTTAAAAGCTCGTTCGGCACTTGCACAGACTTCACCAGCAAAGTCATCGTCAACATCGCCTTCAAATGTTATGACATCAGTTTCAGTAGGTTTGTTTAAGAAATCTGCATGTATTTTCGCAAGGTCTTTATCGTTGAATATTGCTATTGAAAGCGTACCTTGTGGTGCTTTAAATTCATCTGGTAATTTTACGTCGAGAAGGTCGATAAAACGGCACAAACGACGTTTATCGAATGTCAGCATATTGCTTAAATCTGATATATCTATCTGTCTTTTCATTGCAGTAAATCTTGTACACGCTTGAGTGAATCCATCGCATCGGCAGAGCGTACCGAGCGATTTAATTCAAGCGTAAAAATATGTTTTTGTTTATCGAAATATTGTGAGATTTTTTTAAAATCAATACAGCCTTTGCCGATTGCGATATGGTCTTTGCCTTCTTCTGAACAATCGTGCAAGTGCCAACCGATAAGAGAATCTTTTGTGCGTTCGAGCAAATCTGTTTGTTCGCCAAAGCCCTCAAGTTGTTTACGCATTGAGTGTCCAACGTCATGCCAAGTGCGTGCTGGCGTATCATTTTTCAGGGCATTCACAAGCACTTCAAAATTCCAATCGAGAGGCAGTTCGCCCGCACCTTCTCGATTTTCCAAGCCCAACAAAATATTTTTTTGAGATGCAAAATCAGCAATCTTACGAATATTTTTTTCTATATTTTTATAATCACGTTTTTCGGTGCGTTTTCTTGCCGACTTCATAAAATCATTGAGGATTTTCTGATAGTGCATGTCTTCTAAAATATTTTCGCCATCGTAGTTTTTCTTGAATTTTTCGAGCTTTGCGGTCGGGTGAAAGAAGAAAAACGAGAGAAATCCTAAATGGCAGACGACAGCTTTTGCTCCGAATCTTTCTGCAAATTCAAGCGTAGTTTTTGTGTGTCGAATCCATTGTTGCGATTCTATTTTTGATTTTGTCGCAGGCGAAAATAAGTTTGGTGCAGCTCCTTTTGTGAACGGAGGAACGGGGCAAAAATTATGTAGCGACGATACTTTTACAACACCTTCTTCCACTGCTTTAATGATGCCTTCCATCGAAGTCATCGTAGTGGAGTGTCCAAGCTCAACATACTCAAAACCGAGTTCTCTTGCACGTTGGAGCATTGCGTAGCCATCTCCGTCAAATCGTGATTGGAGATAGCTTGTTGATAGCGATATTATCGGCTTATCTGTCATTTTATCGTCCCCAAATTCTCAAAGATGTTAGCATAAAATACTCGAGTGCAGGTGCGTCGGTCATATTTAATTCAGTTAACACGGCTGATTTTTCCAACGCTTCGACAGCTCGTGAAAGTTTAACTGCAGGCACACCTTCGCCACCGAGTGCACAAGACACACATGCGTCTTCAATCTCGCCAAATAAGCGTTTACGCAATGCCCGACGTTCGCCAGAAATGATTGCATCTACAACTTCATCGTCGAGTTCTTCGGTATCGTTTTCGCTGATGTTAGCAATATCATCTGTCAAGCGAGCTAAGATTTTATCGAAGCGTGCGAGCAATCCGTAGCAACGCATCATAGCATCGACAAGCTTAATTTTTTTACCGATTCCGCCCATTAGTGCTTTTTGCCAATCTTTAAAATCTGCAAGCCAAAGTTCCCATTCTTCGTCATCGATTGGCGTTATTTCTGAATCGACACGCAGGCTGATGCAACGACTTCTTATTGTATCGAGAAGGTCGTTTGGTCGGGTCGTCATCATAAAAATTGTCGTACCCTTTGGCGGTTCTTCGAGAGTTTTCAAGAATGCGTTTGCCGAGTGCATATTCATTCTGTCGACTTCATAAAGCATAGCGACTTTGTTCCCGCCTAAACTCGATGTTTGGGCGATATCGTGCAGAAGACGACGCATTGTGTTGGGTGGCCATTCTGTTCCGATTTTTTCAGACTCGCTCCCGATTCTTATCATTCTCGCTTTCCCTTGAGGGCGTAATTCAAAACAATCGGGGTGTTTGCGTGGGTCAGAGCCGAGTAGGCGAGTCGCAACTTCTATCGCAACATTTTCGAGTGCCGAAACCGACGAACCATAAAGCAAGATTGCGTGGTGTAATCTTCCCGCATTGAGTGCACCAAGTAAAATATCGACTGCTTTTGGATTATTAGACATCGAATTTTTCTTTCACTGCGTTTATGATTTTTTCAAAAGTTGCCTCTTTTTCACCAGACGAATCAACGACTACAAATCGGTTTGGATTCTGCGATGCAATCTTCAAAAATGATTCTCTCACTGCTTGATAAAATGAGATTTTTTCAGCTCCCATTCTGTCGGGGTTGTCGTTATCACGAGCATTTGCACGGGCTATTCCTTCTTCGGCTGGTATATCTAACAAGATTGTCATATCTGGAATAGCACCGGCGACAGCAAAGTTATTGAGCCACTCAACTGAGTCTCCGCCGAGCTTTCGAGCAACACCTTGGTACGCACTTGATGAGTCTGCGAATCTATCGCAGAGTACAACTTTCCCTTCTGCCAAAGCAGGCAAAATTAGTTCGTCAACGTGTTGTGCTCGTGATGCTTCAAAGAGGAGGAGTTCGGCACGAGGCGACATCTTTGCACCTTCTTTTGCGTTCAAAAGTAAATCGCGAATTTTTTCTGAAAGCGGAGTCCCCCCTGGTTCTCGTGTGATAACACATTGGCGAGATTTACTTTCAAAATATTGTGCGAGCGACTTTATATGCGAGCTTTTTCCGCAACCTTCGCCACCTTCAAATGTAATAAAAATACCCCTTTGCATATTTATAGTTTTTCACAAAGTTCGCATTTTCTCAACTTATTTTTTTCACTTTATGATTTTTAGAATATTATTTCTGAAGAAGTTTTCGGAGCAATTTTTGTCGATGTTTCTTTTGGCTTCGTCGACGATAGTTCTCATCTCTTCGACCTTAAATTTTCGAGGATAGAGCCGGAGTGGATAATCTGAACCATAGATTGCCCAATCGGCAAAATTACACGCTTTTTGCCATGCGTCTTCTTTGCAGAGTAGTGGGCTTGCAGAGGAATCGAAAAATACATTTTTATTTTTGAACAAGTCGAGTGCGTTTTGCGGGTTTTCAAATATTTCGCTTCCGAGCCAGTGTGCAAAAATAAAATTTGTAGATGTATATTTTTTTGCCGAAGAAAATGCTTCTTCAAAATTTGTATCAACTTTTCCGAGATATTGTCGAGGCGTTCTTTCTGTTAAATGCACGCATATTGGCAGATTTTCTTCGGCACAGGCGATTGCAAGTTTTTCAAAATTTTCATCGAGATATGAAAATCTTTGAACGCCGTCGTGCAATTCACCTATCCCGCAAAAGCCTTGTTCTTTTGCGTGTTTTGCAACTTCAACCGAATGTTTACAAAAGCGTGGTTGTACAGACGCAAACGCCGATAATCTGTCTGAATGGCGTCTTACTAAATTTGAAATTAACGCATTAAATTCCTCGCAAGTTTCTGGATTTTCCCAATACCAGCCTTGTATTATCGCACGTTCGACTCCAGCATCGTCCATATCAGAAAGAAATTTTTTTTCTGACGGAAAACCTTGCAACGATAACTTGCCGTCGGGACGTTTCCCGACGAGGCTCGCCCAATATTTTTCTTTGCGTTTGTCCGCCCAAATATCTGGATTTTCCGATATTTCAGACGGATAAAAATGCGTGTGTGCGTCGATTATCATTTATGCGATAATATCGAAATACATTAGCAAAGATAATGCTATTGCCAGTGCGATTCTGTACCACGCAAATGGTGCAAGACCTTTTTTTGTCAAGAATCCGATAAGCCATTTTACCGACAATATTGCACTCACAAAAGCGACAATTAAACCGAGTGCGAGTGGTGGAATTGAAAGCGATTGCACAATAGCTTCACCATCTTTATAAATTTTGAAAAGCGATGCTGCCGAGAGTGTGATTAGCCCGAGCAAAAAGCTGAATTTAGCAGAGTCTGCTGGACTCATTCCAGCGATGTATCCACCGAGAATTGTCATCATCGAACGGCTTGTTCCTGGCCACATTGCAACGCATTGCAACAATCCGATAAGTAAACTTTGTTGCGGACGCATATTTTCCATCTTCGCAAAAATCTTGTGATATGAAATGCGTTTTTGATAAAATCTTTGTACTGCAAACATAAAGAAAGCACCAACGGCAAGTGCTATCACGACAGGCTTTACACCGAATAAATATGTTTCGATAATAGAGTGGAACAAGACTCCAAAAATTGCAGCAGGCAAAAACGCAATTATCAAATTTATGAGCAATCGCATACCTTCTGAACTTTTGCCGATAAGCCCCAAAAACATCATCACAATGTATTGCCAATAAAGCATAGCTACTGCCAAGATTGCACCAATTTGGATTACGATAGCGTAGGCATCGGTTGCATTTTTGAGTGTGTATGGTTGCATATCTTCGTCGAGAATCGGTTTGCCGTCTTTTGTGAGCAATGGTTGGTCGGAATCGAGATGCAAAAATGAATTTGCTAAAATAAGGTGTCCTGTCGAGGATATTGGCAGATATTCAGTGATACCTTCTACAACTCCCAAAACGAAAGCGTCTAAATAATCTATTTGTGTTTGTTGTTGCTCTTTTTTGACTTCGACTGATTGAGTTTTTACAGTGTCATCGCTACCGAGTTCTATCGGCTTAAGTTGGGCAAAACAAAAAGACGCAACGAGTAGTAATAAAATTGTGGATATGATTTTTTTCATAATTTGATTTAGAAATTTTTTCGTGAGTCGAGAGCGTTTCTGATTGTGTCAGCGTCGGCAAAACCGAGCTGACTTCCGCTGGGCAATCCAAACCCGATACGAGTTAATTTTATTGGATTTGTACCTACAATATGGTCTTGAATATAAAGGCACGTCGCTTTGCCTTCGATATCATTTGAGAGTGCGAGCATAATTTCTTCGACCGAACCATCTTCGATTCTACGTCGCAAACCTTCGATATTAAGCTTGTCGGGAGTAATACGTTTTAGCGGAGATAATTTTCCGCCAAGAACGTGATATTTACCAGTCCATGCACCCGATTTTTCGATTGCATCAATATCGCTTGCACGTTCCACGACGCATATTGCGTTGCTATTTCTACCGACATTAGAGCATATTGCACACAATTTGTCATCTTCAGATAATCCACCGCATTCTGGGCATGGTGTGATATGTTCGAGTGCCGACAATATCGTTTGTGCGATATCGCGTGCAGATGTTTTGTCTTCCAAAGCGAGATACAACGCCATACGCTCTGCACTTTTGGTGCCAGTAGAGGGCAATTTTTTTAGAGCTGTGCGTAAATTGTCAAACCATTGACTCATATATTGTGTGTAATATAAAGGGTTGGAACTTGTCGGCTCGCAAGGGATAACGATAAATAACTGCTAATCTAACATCCAAACGATTGATGTTTTTTCTTCGGATGATGATTTTTTAGGTTGTACTTTTTTTGTTTTTAAAGACGGGTCTTTCAGGAGTAAGTTTGCGTCCATATTCCAGTTGTTGACAAGGTTTTTCAACATTGATATCGACAACTGACGTTTACCGCTTAAGACTTCAGAAACTCTTGCTCGCGTACCTAATTGTTCTTCCAAATCTTTACGTGAATAGCCATGCTCTTTCATAAATTTTTCAAGAGCCAAAATGTCGAAAGATTTTTCAGAATTGTCATCCATATTTTCTGAATATGAAAATAGGCGGGTTAAATGTCAAATTCTTTTATAAATTTTTGTTTTTTGTTGCAAAAGATAAATATATTTATTTGAAACAAAGTAGATAAAAAAAACGTTTATTTTATTTTAGTAAAGTAGGGAGGAATTTTATTTTATGAAAAAACTGATAATCGCAATAGTTGTACTCGCAGGTGTGGGTGCGGGTGTGTATTTTGGCTTCTTCAACAAGACTGTTGAAAAGGTTTCATTTAAAACGGCAAAGGTCGAAAAACGAGATGTTATAAAGACAATCGACGCTACTGGGACTGTCGAACCAGAAGACTTGGTTGATGTCGCAGCACGCGTTTCGGGCGAAATTATCGCATTTGGAAAAGATAAGAGCGGTAAAGAAGTTGACTATGGTTCGGAAATCCGTGAAGGCGATATTATAGCTTTGATTGATGACCAAATTCAGCAATCGAATTATTTGAGTGCAAACGCACGTCTTGAAGCCGCAAAGGCATCGCAAGCACAGGCAAAGGCAAATCTTATTGTTTGCGAAACTGCACTTCGCCAGGCTGAAAGAGATTGGAACCGTGCAAAACGCTTGGGTGCATCTGAAGCTCTTTCGCAAGCATCTTACGACGCATATTTGGCAGCGTGGGAAAAAGCGACTGCAGAAATCGACGTCGCAAAAGCGAGAATTTTACAATCGAACGCAGAAGTTGTACAAGCCGAAGCGAGCCTCAAAGAAGCCAAGAGAAATTTGGACTATTGCGTAATTAAAGCACCTGTCAACGGCGTTGTTATCGATAGAAAAGTAAACGTTGGGCAAACTGTTGTTTCTAATATGAGTGCGTCGAGCTTGTTCTCGATTGCTAAAGACCTTCGCAAAATGCAAGTGTGGGCGTCGGTTAACGAAGCAGATATTGGTGGAATCCGCAAAGGTCAAAATGTAGTATTTTCGGTTGACGCTTTTCCGAATGAAAAGTTCGTCGGCACAGTTGAAAAAATACGTTTGAATGCGACAATGTCGCAGAATGTTGTAACATACGTTGTAGAAGTTATCACCGATAATTCTTCATTGCGTTTGCTCCCATACTTGTCGGCAAACTTGAGTTTTGAAGTCGATAGACGCAACAAAGCATTGGCTGTACCAAACGGAGCATTGCGTTTCCGTCCAGCAGAAGATCTTATCTCGGGAGAATTTGAACGTGAGCCGAAAACTCGCTATATTTGGGTGAAGGACGGTGAGAAAGTACGTCCGATAAAAGTCAACGCATCGATAAGCGACGGTGCTTTCACTGCAATAGAATCTCCTGAAATTAGCGATGGAATGGAAATTGTAATTGGTGTCGAAACATTATCGACAAACGTTGGTAAAACAACAAATCCATTTATGCCAAAAATGCCACAACGTAAAAAAGGCAACGCTCCTGCAAAGAAATAATTATGAGCTTAATCTCTTTAAAAGATATCAAAAAAACTTACTTTATGGGCGACATCTCGTTGCCCGTATTGAAAGGTATTACGCTTGATGTTGAACGTGGAGAAATGGTCGCACTCACAGGCGTATCGGGGTCGGGCAAGAGTACGTTGATGAATATTCTCGGTTGTCTCGACCGCCCCACATCGGGCGAATATTGGCTTGATGGAAAAGAAATTTCAAAACTCGATAACGATGGCAGAGCAGATGTTCGCAATCAGAAAATCGGTTTTGTTTTTCAGAATTTTAATCTTTTGGCACGCACAACAGCTCTTGAAAATGTCATTATGCCGTTGGGTTATACAGCATCGCATTTGAGCGAAAAAAAGATGCTCGAAATGGGTAGAGCTATGCTCGAAAGAGTCGGTCTTGCCGATCGTATGGATCACGAGCCGTCAAGGCTTTCTGGTGGGCAACAACAACGCGTTGCAATTGCTCGCGCGTTGATAAACCGTCCACAAATTCTATTTGCAGACGAGCCAACTGGTAATCTCGATACGAGAATGAGCGACGAAATCTTGCGCATT
Source organism: Opitutales bacterium (assembly GCA_015061945.1). Classification (GTDB taxonomy): domain Bacteria; phylum Verrucomicrobiota; class Verrucomicrobiia; order Opitutales; family Intestinicryptomonadaceae; genus Merdousia. The sequence goes on along the minus strand of SUVP01000004.1, from coordinate 91,358 downwards.
TTTAACGAAATTAACGAGCGCGAAGGCGTAACAATCGTTCTTGTTACTCACGAAATGGACGTTGCACAAAGTGCAAAACGTATAATCAAATTAAAAGACGGCGAAATATCGTCGGATACAGTTTTACGAAAATGAGAAAACTTCGTGTAATCAAATGGGCATTGAAAGCAATATGCCGAAACCCAACCCGAACATTTTTGACAACGCTCGGTATTGTTATCGGTATTGCAGCTGTTATCGCCCTTATGGAAATCGGGACTGGCGCGCGCGAGGCACTCGAAAAAAATATGGCTAATATGGGAATTAATACAATTCGCGTATGGCCAGGTACAATCACCCGAAGTGGTGTAAGTTCAGGTTCGAGCGGACGTGCAAATATCACCCTTAACGACGTATCGGCAATCGAAAAAGGTTGCCCAAATGTAATGGCTGTTTCGCCCGTTGTGAATGTTCGTGGACAAATTATTTACGGCGGAAAAAACTGGAGTCCGTTCAGTATTATTGGTGTTAACGAACACTATATGGATATCGCAAAATGGACCATTGAAGATGGTGACCCAATCTCGAGAATCCACGTTTTACGAGGTTCAAAAGTTTGTCTTGTCGGCTCTACAATCGTGCGAGAATTGTATGGTGGCGAAGATCCAGTTGGTAAAGATTTGCGAATACAAAACGTTGTGTTTAAGGTTATAGGTGTACTAAAATCTAAAGGTGCAAATATGATGGGCTTTGACCAAGACGATACTGTTATCGCACCTTGGACAACCGTAAAAATGCGACTTCGTGGGGCGGGTAGCACATCATTGAGTTCAACTTCGACATCATCGAGTACTACAACTGCAACGAGTACATCGGCATTCTATGTCGGTTCGCTCAATTTGTATCCGGCATCGTCAAATTCAAACCGTCCACCTGTTCGATTTGCCAATGTCGATAGTCTCATAATTGCGGCACCAAGCCAACTTGAAGTTCCGCAAGCAGTAGAAGAAATTACCGAAGTTTTACGTGAAGTTCACAGACTCGGACCAGACGATGATGACGATTTCAGAATACGCACAATGGCTGAATTCTCCGAGATTTTCACATCGCAAACAAAGACAATGACAAACCTTTTGCTTTGCGTTGCGTTTGTATCGTTGCTTGTCGGTGGTATCGGGATTATGAATATTATGCTTGTTTCGGTAACAGAACGTACACGTGAAATCGGTTTGCGAATGGCGGTCGGTGCACGTGGAAGCGATATTCTCAAGCAATTCCTGATTGAATCAATCGTTATTTGCGTACTCGGTGGTATGCTGGGGATTGTCGTCGGACACGGAATGTCGGTGATGATGACAGTCCTTATGAAATGGCCGTCATCTGTTTCATACACTGCAATCGTTTTGGCAGTGGGTGTGTCGGCGTGTGTCGGCGTAATTTTCGGATACTATCCAGCTTGGAAAGCTGCAAGACTTGACCCAATAGAAGCTCTCAGATATGAATAACATTTATCAAAAAATAATAATCGCATTTTCGACAATCTCATTGTGTGGTTGTATGGTTGGTCCTGATTTCGAGAAGCCAACTATGGAATCTATGCCCGAAAAATACTCGAACAAAGTTGACGGAAAACTTTTGAGCGACGAAACAAAACCACGCAAAGTTTCCGACGAGGAACTCGCAAAATGGTGGGAAGTTTTTGGCGACAAAACATTGTCGGCATTGATGGAAAAAGCGTTCAAAAATAATTTCGACATCGCAACAGCGTCGGCTAAAATTAAACAGGCTCGCTCGACTCTCGGGATAACACAAAGTGGATTCTTTCCAACGCTTGATGTGAACGGAAGTTTTCGCGAAGGAGGTCAGATAAGAGAGTCGGCATCGACTTATTCAATGGGTGCAAACGCATCGTGGGAAGTTGATATTTTCGGCGGAACTCGCAGAGGTATTGAGTCGGCAGTTGAAGATTATAAATCGGCACTGGTTGATAAATGTGCTGTGAAAATTGCAGTGGCATCTGAAGTTGCACGCACATATTTTCTGTATCGTTCGTACGAACAAGAGTTGATTATTACTCGAAGTAATTTGCAAACACAGCGTAAAACTTTTGAAGTAACAAAACAACGTAGAGCAAATGGTTTTGAATCGGATATCGACGTTGTGAGAGCGTCGTCGCAAGTTGAAAATACGTCGTCGCAAATTCCACGTTTGGAAAGTCAGATGATGCTCGCACGCCACTCGCTCGAATTGCTTTTGGCAGTGCCAACAGGCTCGCTCAAAAAAGAATTGTCAACGCCACAAGATTTGCCAGAGCTTGAAAACTTCATACCAGTCGGTGTTCCAGCACAGCTTGTGCAGAGACGTCCTGACGTTGTTATGGCAGAACATAAACTTCATTCGGCAATCGCAAAAATTGGTGAAGCTACAGCCGATTGGTACCCTAAATTTAGCATAACAGGTCAGATTGGTTATACCGCTCCAGACATCGGTAAGCTCGACCAAAACCGATATGGAACATGGTCAGTTGGTCCGACAATTTCTTGGAATATCTTTCAAGCTGGAAAGACTTATTTTAATGTCGAGTTGAGAAAAGCAGTCGCCGAAGAAGCAGGGATTTCTTGGGATAAAACAGTGCTTACAGCAATCAAAGAAGTTGAGGATTCTCTTGTGTCGGCATCAAAGGAACGTGAAAGAATCGGCTACATAAATAAGGTTGTGCAAAGCAATAAAAAGGCGTTTGAATTGTCGTCAAAACTTTATACTGAAGGCGAAATTGAGTTTCTCGATTTGCTCGAAGCACAACGCTCGATGTTGACATCGCAACAGAGCCAAGTTGCAAGCCGACAACTTTTCATATCGCACATAATATCGTTGTATAAATCACTCGGTGGCGGATGGGATCTGAAAGATTTAGAAGATAACGACTCCGACAAAAAGTGGTTGATATTTTTAGACGAGAAAAAAAACGAAAATAATTAATTTGTGTATTTTTGAAAAAAGCTTATCTTTTAAGGTGAGCTTTTTTTATAAATAACATTTATAAAATAGAAGAATAAAAGATAATTTTATTGTTAAGGAATTATTAGTATGGAAAAGTTATTAAATCTGTTGGTGGTTGCAAGTGTGAGCGTGTTGGGTTTTGGTTGTGCTTGCGATAAAGCAGAAGAACGTGCTTTTGGTCAAGAACCATGGCGTGGGGCAAAGTGCGGAAACGCAGAAATTCTCGGTTATGGCGATTGTATGGTATATCAATCGGCTCCCGATTTAGTTGACGATTCATCAACTTTTCAACTCGGTAATGATGCGAAAAAATCGAAAATAAAAATTAAGAAATCGTCCGAGATAAAATCGAATTATGTCGGTATAAATACAACGCGTATGCCACGCACTCGTGCGTTAGATTATTATTATACATCGCCGGCACATCTTAATGATGGCGACCATTCATCTTCGTGGATGTCAGCAGGGCATCGTCGCGAGGGTACAAATCCTATTTGGATTCGTGCAGATTTTCCAGTAGAAAGAGAAATTACAAAAGTTGTAATTCGCAAAAGAGTAAAAGATTTTAAACGTCCATATTGGACAAAACTGCCAGTTAGAAATGCAGATGAAATTGGTAGAGCAATGGCATCGGATATCTTGATTGAATCGAGTGCGGACGGTTTCAACTGGACAAAAATTTACGATGGCGAAGTTGTAGATTCTCGAAAAAAATCTGTCTTTGAATTTGCATGTAAACCACACAAGGCGAAAATGGTTCGTGCAATAGCGCGCAAGGTTCCGCTCGCAGAATGCGAAGGACATGCGTGGTCAATTTCAGAATTTGAAGTGTATGATAAAAATGGAAGCAACATTGCTGAAATTTCAAAAGGCACAGCAATTATCGCATCATCTACCTATAATAAGAATCGATTCCCTTACGAATTTCACTCGGCTCTTTGGCGTATTTATTCAGAATTAGGGGCAAAGTATATTCGCATAGGGTATCATGACGACCCAATTAACTGGCACGATGTTGAACGTGAACGTGGTGTATATAAAGTCGATCCAGCAGCAGATGAAGCAATAAATGGTTTTGTCAAAAATGGCATGAAAATTATAATGTGCCTAAACTTTGGTAATCGCTTGTACACAGGTCAAAAGGGGGTAGAGAATGGAAAGGTTGTTGATTCAAAACGAGAAGATCCTTATCAACCAGAATGGTATTACGACCAACCATCTCCACCATCAACAGAAGAAGCATTACAAGCATGGGAAAAGTATATCGAGTTTATGGCGAAAAAATATCGCGATAAGGTCGAGTGTTTTGAAGTTTGGAACGAGTGGAATATCAATCTATATTGGGGGGCAAAGACTAACGTTGAATTGTATAAGAAAGTCGCACATCGAGCAATCAAGGTGCTGAAGCGAGTTGCTCCGAATGTAAAAATCGCTCTTGGTTCAGTTTCATCATATCCAGTAAATTGTGCAAACTGGACTGAGAAGGATTGGGTGAAATTGCCGAAAATCCCTGAACGTGATCTCATCACAGTAGAGGCAATGCGTGAGTTTGCTCCACTTGTTGATGTAATTGGAATTCATCCATACTATCAGCAAGAGCCAGCTTTTATCGAGCAGTTTGAACGCGACTTTAAGGCACTTAAAAAGTGGCTCGCATCGTGTGGATTCAAGGGGCAAATGATGATATCGGAATGGAATTTTTCATCGATATACCCCAGTATTCCAGCTCACGAAGCACCTGCAATTTGGCGAGGCAAGACGATATTTAGCGAAATTCAAAAAGCGAAATTTATCTCGCAAAGATATATGACTGACACAGGAAACGGCGTACCGTCGAGTTTCTGTGAAATGTATAATCCATACTATGGTGCATTTGAGTTGAGTTTGTTGCGTAGAGCAATAGACGAATGTGCACTTCAACCAGACGCATCGTTTTATGTAGTTCGCAATATTGCGTCGATAACAGATTGTTTTGAACCAACTAAAGTTGATGCAAAAGTGTCGGCAAAGTTCGATATAAAAAATCTTCGTCAGTACGGATTCAAAACGCCTGATGGTAAGGCGGTAGTATTGTGGTTGGGTCTTGACGCAAATGATTCATCACCACGCAAGGCAGTTGACTTACAACTCTCGAGCAACGTAAAATCGGCAGTGGCGATAGATATTCTCAATGGCACGCAACAAGAATTGAAAGTTGAAAACGGAAAGATTAAAAGTCTACTTCTGAACGACACACCGCTTGTAGTTAAGTTCTAATAGTAGAACATAAATGCAAAAAAAAGACTTACGAGAAAACCGTAAGTCTTTTTTTTTTCAATAAGTGGTAGGGGTGGGGGTCGAACCCACGAACAGCGTAGCTGAACGGATTTACAGTCCGCGTCCTTTGGCCTCTTGGATACCCTACCTCTTATTTAAAAGAAACACCCACTATACATATTCTCTTCTTCGCTTCAAGTCTTTTTTTTATATTTTTTAAATTTTTTCTTGAGGCTCATTCTCTTTGGGAGTATCTATTCACCTATGAAATATTCAACTATCATTTTATCAGCCATTTTCTCGGCTATTTCTATCACTTCATTTGCGAAAGACGATATTTACTCGCAAAGTATAACTGCAACTTTTGCGTCGCCTGAAGATGCTCAACAGGCAACTGTACGAATTCTTCCATTCCCAGAAAATAAAAAAATTGCATACACTACTCGTTGGGACGACACCAACACTACACACCGTCTCACCGCAAAAATGCTTGCCGAACGCAATATGTTTGCGTCGATTTATCTTTGTGGAGAACATTTTTCAGATGCTCACAAGAAAGCGTTTAGTGAAGTTCTCGAGCTTGGTGGTGCAATTGGTGCACACTGCGTAAGCCATCCACACTTGGAAAATCTTTTGCCAAATGATATTTTCAGAGAAATTGCTCTCGAACGTGCTTTTCTTGAATCAAATTTCGATAGATGCGTTGTCAGTTTCGTTTTGCCGTATGGCTCTATGTCTTCGCCACTCGATAGCAATGTAGCGTGGTATGTCGGAATGTCGATGGTGCATGCAGGCTTCAGATTTAATCCAGACTCGATTATCCCTTTCAAGCGTCGCTATAATTTGTCGATGCCTATGTATCACAGCTACACATTTGGAATTGACGACCGCAATCCACAGCGTAGCAGAATGGAATCGAATATGAAAACTGCACGTGCGAGAATCAAAAAAAAGGCTGAACCTGCCATAACTTTGGGTATTCACTCGTGGCAAAATAATGAAGCAAGAAAGCGTTTAGGGCAGTATATCGACGAATTTAAGTCTGACGATTTTTGGTACTGCAACGCAAATCAATATGTAGCGTATCGTACGCACGCATTGAAAGCACAAGCGAAAAAATTTGCAGTAAAGGGCAATATAGCAACATTTGAACTCCGCAGAATCCCAGCGACAAATCTCGGCGACGACATCCCTGTGTCTATCGAGTTCTCCAAAAAGCCAACATCAGTGTATCTCGGAGACAAGAAAATTTCGGACAAAAACGGATATTACAATATCGAACATTATGAAAATCGCAAAACACCAAAGAAAATCGGTTTGATTAAGTTTGATGAAAACAAGGGAAAAATGTTAGAATCTAATAAATTCAAAGGTCTGAAGTTTGCTTTCGATTTTGACAGAGAAAACGCAATTCTTTCGGTTAAAACATCGGGCGATGCGTGGGCAAAGGCAACAGGTTTGCGTGTACGTTGGATTGTTCCGCCATGTTTTGATAAGCCAGTTGACTCGGTGATGTACAACGGCAAAACGTCGATGACAAAAAAACTTAAACCTAACAAGATGAAAGGCACTGAAGGTTTTGCAAAGGCGTTTGCAGAGGGCAATATGCTCGTGATGGCACAGTGCGATTTCATTTACGAAGGTACTCCGGCTCGCGTTTGGTTGACTTATATCGATAAACGCGAAGTTGCCGAATCAAATGGTGTCAGAGACCAAGCGTTGCATTTGGGCGATTTTGATGCGTCGCAAAACGACGTTGAAACATTCAAGAAATTCTCGATGCCCAAAAGCTTGTTGACCGATTTTGCAGGTTGTAAATGGACGAAAAAATCGAACAAATCTATGCGTGATTTTTTGGCAGATTTCAATGGTTTCAAGATTATGGCAAAATATAAAAATAAGCAGATGTCTTATTTGATGTGTGCCGATTTTGAAGCTGAACGCAACGGTGAACACATTATGTATTCTTCCTCAAAAATAAGACAGGTTTACGTCAATGGTAAGTTGATGCAACCGAAAGGTCGTGCAAAAGTGGAATTGCAAAAAGGGAAAAATAGAGTCTTAGTTGTTCTCGACAACACTGCTTTGAAAGCTAACGGACTTATGCTTGCGATTAAAGACGGCAACAAGATGTTGCCAGTCTCTACGCCAGCTGTTAAGTGATTAGTCGATTAGCTCGAACAGTGCAGTGTCGGGCGAGATAAAATTGTAATCGAATTTATCGGTATTTTCAGCGACAATTTTATCGGTAAACAATTCTTTAACTTGTTTAACTTTGCGTGGTAAGAAAACGGTTTTCTTGCCACCTTTTTTTGTATGCACTGCAACGAGTTTTTCGTTTGCATAAACTGGTGTGGGTTCGTCAGTGTAAAGGTGAACGCCCGCTTGTTTTGCGAGTTCAAAAATCTTTTCTCTTTTTAGGAATCTTGTTTCGCCTGCATAAACGCTTTTCCAACCGTCCATTTGTTTTTGGTTGATTCCTTTTTGTCTGTATTCAAAACCTGTGAGTTGTTTTGTGAAATCTTTATTCAAGGTTTTGCCGTCGGTAATTCCAAACGCATGCATTGTTATGACAGTTCTGTTATTGTTGAAAATATACTTGTCTAACAATTTTTTCTTTTCGGGAGTAATCTCGTATGAGTGTGCCATTACTACCATTTTATATTTCGATAAATCGATTTTATCGAGGTCGTCGATGAAGACTTGGTCGATTGGTGCCCCACACGCAAAGAGTGCTCTTTTGATTTCAGCGACGGCGAGGAAATTTGTGTACATACCGCTATCGGGGTCGATGATGTTTAAAATTTCTGCACGCATAGGCAAGTTTGAATCTTTGTATTTTTGCCAAATTTTATGAGCCTTGCCGACAAGTTCCATTGTTTCTGGAGTGCTGAAAACACCACCCCACATATCGAAACACCAGAGCGAGTTTTGCATAATCGTCGCAAGTGAGAACTCACGCTTGAGAACAGCGTTTGTTTCGATTTGATTTTTGCAAGGTGGAACGCCCGCAATGTCAGGTCTGATTTTCACATACGGAGTTAAATCGTGATTATAAGTGTGCGTGCGTTGGTCGACTTCTTGGAACCAATGTTTTCCATAAAGTTGCAAAGATTTCACTGCTGCGTTCATTCCGCCACCATTGCCGATTGCTCGGTTATCGTATTGCCCTGGGTCGCCCGAGAAGTCGTTATGAGGCGAGCGGAAGGTCATACGATTATCCATTTTTCCAGAAGTTGCAACTGGAATAAATCCGCAGAAAGCACCGACTTGTTTTTTGTTGCCAACAACTTCTCGAACAATTTTCGAGAAATAATCCATTGCTTCAGATATGATATATTCTGTAAATCGGACATACTCGATGCGTATTTTTTGCGTTTGTGGGTCGAAGAATTTTTCAAACGATGGTGTATACACTTCTTCATGTCTTGGAACTTTCCAATTTGGCAGACCATTTTTCTTGAGCCATTTTGCCCATTCTTTTTCTTTTGGTACAACAGCTCGACCCTTTGAATTGCAGTACCACTCGCTTGTACCACCACCAGCGACCATATACGCAAAGACGCGATCGCCATAGCGTTCTTCCATATGCTTTACAAATTCTTTGAGCATTTTTCCAGTGAGCGTACGCCACTCTGGGATGCAGTACGAGTTTGAAACATCGTGATAACTATCGCCACCCATTCCGTATATTCGATTGAGTCGACGTGAGAGCCACAGTGGACTATTGATATCGACCATACAGATAAATTTTGCCTTTGGATTTTGTCGAACCACTAAATCGAATTGTTCGTCGACAACATTCCAAAGATATGTTTCGTCCCAAACCCAAAATGGTTTGAACATACAATAAGGTTCACCGAGCGAGTTATATGAGTTTGATGGCATTACCGCATAAAGATTTATACCTTGCTCGCCAAATGCTTTCATAGCGGCAGTTTCGGGTTGGAACGAACGGTACGCAAAAAATTTTTCTTTCTTTGCCCCGTTTACAAAAATTGCAGATTGCAATACCAATAGTGCGAATAAAAACTTTTTCATATGTACAAATATATTCGTCCCAGAGATGTTGTCAATACTTATAAGGCGACATACAAAACTAAAGAAATGTGGAATCAAAAGAAAAGAGAGCAACTTTTATAAACCCGCAAAAATGGTTTCCCGTCTGGAGCTTTTCTTATTTCATCGGCTCGATTCATTCGCAAGTAATGTCCTTTTGAATTGTCGGATATGGAATAATCATAATCGTTATAGGAGGTCTTGTAGACTTCTATAAATATTCCCTTTATATGACTTGGACGGCAAAAATGTATGTCTTCAAAAGATTTTGCTTCGATTGTAATCGGAAATGAGTTGTTCTGTATAATGAAATCGTCGTGATACCTAAAGAACGTTGTGTCAAATGAATGTTTGCTACGTTGTTGTGTTTGTGACGAAAATAAACCAGCATACTTGATGATGATTGTGTTGTTTGCTTTATTTCTTATTCTTAGCGAATAGATAGGAGTATCGCTTTTGTGAGTTGCCACTTTTCTTATTTTAAGCGATATACAAATCCCAAATTTTCTATGGATTATTTCTGAGTATACTATCCCAAAAATAATCAACACACCGATAAGTCCTGCGAATATTGGGGGCGAAATGTAGTCAAATAAATCGAACATAGTATATTGAAAAATATTCTGTACGTTTATTTTTTTGCAGATGATTTTTTCGGCTTTGTCCACTTCAGGATAATTGTAGACATTGGTGGCAGTGTGAGGAATGCACCGAATGGGAAGCCGTTTATTTTGTCTTCAGAAGCTACAACGTAGCCGTTATTACCGTTGCCACCACCGCCGTAGCAGTTGGCATCGGTATTGAGAACTTCCGTCCACTTTCCTTCAAATGGCAATCCGATTGGATAGTTTTCTCGAAGCACTGGCGTGAAGTTGCTTGCGATTGCATAGGTAGTTTTCCCGTCAGCACCATAACGTAGAAAAGTGAATACGCTATTGAGACCATCGTCGGCGTTAATCCATTGGAAGCCGTTGCTGTTGAAATCGTTTTCAGCGATTGACGTATCGCTCAAATACAATTTTGCGACATCACTGACAACACGTTGCACGCCTTCGTGTTGGACATATTGCAAGAGCGACCATTCAAGCGATTCATCATAACGCCACTCATGCCCTTGTGCGATTTCATCGCCCATAAAGAGAGTTTTCTTACCTGGCCACATCCACATAAACGCATAGAGAGCCCGCAGGTTTGCAATTTTGTCGTCCCAATACGCACCGCCCATTTTGCCGACCATTGGGCTTTTGCCGTGTACAACTTCATCGTGCGAATACACCAGCATAAATTTTTCAGTAAACTGATACATCGACGGGAACGTCATTTTGTTGTGATGATATTTTCGGTTGATTGGATCTTCTTTGAGATAGTCGAGAGTATCGTGCATCCAACCGAGGTTCCACTTGAAGTCGAAACCGAGTCCACCTTCAGAAACTGGAGCTGTTACGCCTTGGAAGGTCGTACTTTCTTCGGCAATCATAATCGAGCCTTTGAATTCCTTGTGGACAGTTTCGGTTGTGTCTTTTATGAACTCGATTGCTTCGAGATTTTCGCTTCCACCAAATTTATTTGGTATCCAATCTTCTCTCGAAAAATTCAGATATAGCATTGATGCGACTGCATCTACACGCAATCCGTCTACATGGAATCTATCGAACCATGCCAGAGCACTGCCTTTGAGAAAATTTGAAACTTCGCTTCGTCCGTAATTGAAACAGAGAGTACCCCAGTCGAGATTAGCACCTTGACGTGGATCTTCGTGTTCGTAAAGGCACGAGCCGTCGTAGCCTGCGAGTGCAAACGTGTCGCGTGGGAAGTGTGCTGGCACCCAATCCATAATTACACCGATTCCGTTTTGGTGCAGAGTGTCGACCATTTGCATAAATTCTTGTGGAGTGCCATAGCGTTGTGTCGGTGCATAAAATCCTGTAACTTGATAACCCCATGAGCCTTCAAAAGGATATTCCGAAAGTGGCATAAACTCGACATGCGTGAAGTTCATTTGCTTGCAATAGTCTGCCAACTGTTCGCCAATCTCGACATACGAAAGTGGTCTGAATTTATCTTCTGGAACACGTTTCCACGAGCCGAGATGAACTTCATAAACGGAGATAGGTTTCTTTGCCCAGTCGGTTTTTTGTCGATTTTTCAGCCACTTTGAGTCGTTCCACTTGTAGTCAGAAATATCCCAAACTATCGAGCTATTGTTTGGTGGAGCTTCAAATTTTATTGCGTATGGATCAATTTTTAAAAATGGCGTATCGTTGTTAGAGGCGAGAATTTCATACTTATATTTTTCGCCCATATTGATGTCGGGGATGAAAATTTCCCAGATGCCAGAAGTGCCGAGCGAACGCATTTGGTGGTAGCGTCCGTCCCAATTATTGAAGTCGCCCACAACGCTAACACGTCGGGCAGTAGGTGCCCATACGGCAAAGCTTGTGCCACGCACGCCATTTATTTCTCGAATATGAGAACCGAGATGTTCATAAATTTTTCTGTCGTCGCCTTTGCCAATGAGATAAATTTCATCGTCTGAAATTGTCGGAGTAAAAGAGTAGGGGTCGGTTATTTCACGGATGCCACCACGATAATCTTCGATGCGAAGTTTGTAATCAAAAATTTTGCGTTTCGATTTTAAGAAGAGTTCAAAAAATCCCGACTTATCGAGTTGCTGAAATTCTAATGTGTTCGATTTTTTGCGAGTGTCTATTAACTCCACTTTTTTTGCGTCGTGCAAATATGCTCTGACGACTATTCCACCTTGACATTTTCGCATTCCGAGAAAATCGTGTGGAGTTGCACAACGTGCATTTACAATAGATTTTAGTTCGCTTTTCGAGATTATCATAGTGGAAAGTTGTTATTGCATCGATTTTGGTTTGCCGAGGATTTCAGAGGCGACAAACGCTTTTCGGAGTGCATTTGTATCTTTTAAAATATCGTCAAATTCATTTTGCGATTCTTGTTCCGAAGTATCATCTTGTTCTTCTCGCAAGATTGATTCATCGGAAACATAAGAATTGTCATCGTATAAAAAATGGGCGTCTGCCGTCATTTGTTCGACAAGTTTGCTTGGAGAATGAATATCTGGTTCATCTTCAAAAAAGTCGTCTTCAAAATCTTCAATCGGTTCGATTTTTTTTGTGCCGAAGAAAGTGTCTTCTGTCTTGGGGAAATCGTATGGTTGAGGTTCGGGCGAATCGTATTTTTGTGGGTGAGCAATAGGCTTGTTGCGTGAAGGAGTAGCAACTGCACGACGCTGACTCTTTTCGTCAGCATCGCCAGCCGAAAAAATTTTCGACACAAAGATAATCAGTGCATACAAGATGAAACCGACTATCGCAATGTTGTCAAAAATGAATTCAATCATAAGTGTTATTTATTTTCTTTTTTGCCTGAAATGCTATCACGCATCGAAGTGTCGGCTTGGATATTTTGGAGCTTGTAATAGTCCATAAATCCCATCTTGCCCGAACGCAACGATTCTGCAAGTGCGAGCGGAACTTGGGCTTCAGCTTCTACAACCTTTGCCTTCATATCTTCAACCTTAGCTTTCATTTCTTGCTCGAGTGCAACAGCTGCCGCACGACGTATTTCAGCTTGTGCTTGTGCCATATTCTTATTTGCAATCGCTTGTGCTTCTTGGAGCTTTGCACCGACGTTTTCGCCTACATCGACATCCGCAATATCGATTGAAAGAATCTCGTATGCAGTGCCAGAATCGAGACCTCTATCGAGTACGACTTTTGAAATTCTGTCAGGATGTTCGAGGACGAATTTGTATGAATCAGCCGAGCCGATTGTTGTAACGATACCTTCGCCAACGCGTGCGATAATTGTTTCTTCTTGTGCTCCGCCAACGAATCTTTCGAGGTTTGTACGCACTGTTACTCTCGCACGAACTTTAACTTGAATACCGTCTTTTGCGACACCGTCAATCGAGCGTCTACCAGAGTCTGGATTAGGACAGTCGATAACTTTAGGGTTGATTGAAGTTCTGACAGCTTCGCCAACTGTTTTTGATGTTCCCTTTGTGGCAAGGTCAATCGCACAAGCTTGTTTCCACGACAAATCCATTCCAGCTTTTTCAGATGCGATGAGTGCTTGGATTGTTTGAATCAAATGGCCTTCAGCAAGGTAGTGTTCTTCGAGTTGATTGATTGTCAAATCGAGTCCAGCCTTAACTGCCATGATGCGAGAATCTACAATCATTCCGTACGGAACGCCACGAAGACGCATCGCGATGAGAGTGAGAATACTTACAGGTGCTCCTGCGAGCAACGCTTTAAGCCATGTGTTGATGAACGAGATTACCACGAACAAAACGACGAGCGAGGCAATCCCTGCGACTATTGATATCAATGTAATTATATTCATATTTTTTCCTTTTCTTAAATTTTTCTAACAATCAATTCAAACGAGTTTGCACTTTTAACGACAAGTTTATCGCCCACATTTGCAGTTGTCGATTCGCAACGAGCATCGTATGGAAGCCCATCTATTTCGACCTTTCCGGACGGTGTCATCGTCGTAAGTGCTATCGCATCTTTGCCGATGAGTAATTTGAAATCGGGAGCGGGTGCTTTTCCATCTTGAACTGTGTTTAAATAAATTTTTTTGCCGAACGATGTTTTGGGTATAACGTATAACCAAACTAAAAATGCCGATATTCCTGCGAGGATAGATATAAACCCAGTGAGCAATGCTCCGATTGTTCCATAATCGGCATACGCTAAATATATTGCGATAGCATAGCACACAACGCCACCAATCGCCCAAATTGCACCGATTAAAATGGTTTCGAGGAAAACAAGTATTGTGCCAAATAATAATAGTAATGCGATAGTCATCATTAACAATCTACTCTTTTTGCGGTAAAATTAAAATCTTTTTTTCCAACTATTTCAACTTTATCGTTTGTGCGGATATGTCCGAAAATCGCAGTTGCTTCGATAATTTTTCCGTCGACTTCAACTTTGCCCGACGGCATAAAATCAGTTAGTGCAACGCCAATTTTTCCTATCGGCGATTCCGACTTATCCACATTATTTTCATCGGAATTTTTTTGCGTTTGCAGAATTAAATTTTTCATAAATCGAGTTTCGGGTAGAAATCTCCAAAGCAACGCCGTTAGTATAATCGCAATTACTATCCCCATTCCAACTTGAGAAAACCCGTTTAAGAACGCATCTGAATTGTAATCAAAGTTGCGGGAAGGTAATATATCGCCAAGTGCCCATGCGAGCGACCCGAGCATCAACGCTCCGCCAATCAGTGCGAGGAAAATTGTACCTTGTAGAAAAAATATTTCTACCGCAACAAGCACTGCACCGATTGCAAAAACGATAATTTCTTCGTGTCCTGCAATCCCACTTAAGTTTGCACCAACAAAGACTATCAACAACACACTGACTCCCAAACCGCCGAGTATCCCGAAGCCACCACTTTTAATATCGATAAAAATCAACATAAAGCCGAGCCCCATTAACACAGGCGATATTGCCGATATGTATTTTGCAACCTTTTCTGCCCACGTTATTTTTAGCGATTTTATTTTGATTTTATCGCCACTGGCGAGTTTCAATGCGTCGGCTAAAGTTTTTGCAGTGCCGTCGGAAAGCAGTGGTTTGCCGTCGATAATTTGCGATGCCTCTTTTGCGGTTAGAGTCAAAAGCTCACCTTTTTTCTTTATGATTTTATCGCCGATTTTTAATTCAAAATCTGGATCATTCATCGCTCTTTGTACGTCTGCCCGACGTTGATTTTCTCCGCTAATTGCACGAACTTTTGCTCCGAGAAATGAAGTGATTTTGCGTTGCATAGATTTGTCTATATCTGAACCTGTTGCGTTGACAGCTTCGGCAGCACCCATAACACCTTCTGGCGAAAAATAAATTTTGTCGCACGCAGTTGCGATAAAAGAACCGGCACTAATTGCGTTTGGATTGATATAGCAAATTGTCTGTCCGTCAAAATCACGCAAAGCTTGCATAATTTTCAGTGTAGTATCGAGGTCGCCCCCTGGTGTATCGATGTCTATTGCGAGAATTTTAACTCCTTCGTTCGATGCCATACGAATTGCACGTTTGACAATAAATAGTTGTGGAGGCGATATCTGTCCATCGATTTTTACAGCGTAAGCGTTTTGTGTTGTCGACAATTTTTCGGATGCGAGAAGTTCGCACATCAATCCGAATATGCAGAGCATAAGCAGAACAATTTTTTTCATAATCAGAAAAGCAATTTGAGTTTTTTTATATATCGTCTTTGAGCTTGAAATGTTTTATTCTTTCGAGGCTGAAAAGGAATGCTGAAAGCGAAAGTATTGTGCAAATTAAGATTCCAAAATCGTTTGAAATGCCGACGATAATTCCGCAGAGGACAAGCCCAATCCCCATTGTAAGCCCCCAAAGCGACGACAATACACTTAACAACCAGCCACGTTTTTTCTCCGATGCCGAGTCTGCCATAATCGAAAGTAAAATGTAATACGACAGTGCATAGCCCATTGCCATTGCGAATGTATCAAGCCAAATGAGATTTTCCAATTCATCAAAGTATGGCATTGCACAAGCGATTATGCACATAAACATAGAAAATCTGAGAATGAAATTTTTTGAAAATCGCTTGAGCATTTGTGGTCCGATAAACCCAAACACAACGCTCGAAAACACTCCGTGTAGCGATATAAAATATGCTATTTCTTTTACTGAAAAATCGAACGATTCCCCCAACTTTAGCGGGATTAGTGCGGTAAAGCAACCTGCACCAATTTCTGCCAAGACAAAAATCCAGAGCATTTTTCTTGCTGGTTTTATCTTGAATAAAATTGCGATATCGGTGATTCCCGAAAGCCAGTTTACATTTTTTAAATTTGTTTTTTCTGAATCTTTTTTAGCATCGATTTTTTTCCAAAGTGCCAAAAGTGTAAGTGCGAAAATCGGCACGAGAGATAAGAATGGCAAGCTCCACGCAAATGTCGTCGCCTTTTCGTTAATTAAAAGTGCTGCGAAGGCGGGGCCAGCCATAAAGCCGATACTCATCGCAAAAAGCGACGCTCCCAAGTAGTAATCTTTTTGAGTTTGCGTATTACATTTATCAAGCAACGCAGCTTGAATTACTCCGTCAACACCAGCCGTTGCACCGACAAGTGCACGTCCGATAATAAATATCCAAAGCGACATAATTTCCATTGCCACGCCTTGTGCTAAACAGCCGATAATTGTCCCAATTAACGCTATAATTAAAATTGGTCGACGCCCAATGTTGTCTGAAATAGCCCCAATAATCGGTGCAAAGATAAAAACTAATACAGGGTAAACTGCCAGTGCTATTCCGTATGAAAGCTTGTGCATTTGATCCGAGAAACCCGCAAGCATATCGCAGTGAGGGGAGGTCGGTTCAGCTAAAGTTGGTGCGAGAATCGGTATAACCATACTCTCGCACATCATATGGAAAAATAAAATTGCCAGCAGTGGCGTTGAAAACCAAAGCGGAACTTTTGTTTGGTTCGGCATATGCGTTATTTTTTTTCTGATATTTCCCCGAGCAATTTGAAGGAAGATTCGGGAATATCTTTGTTTTGGATAGCCCAGCGACAATAATTTCTGATAAGCTCAAATTGACTCGCATAGTCGAGAATAGAATTTAGTGCGGCACTGTGATATGCACCCATCATCATCTTTTCCCATTCTTCGCGATTTTTTGGGCGACGTTTTTCTGTCAGCATTCTAAGAGTGAAGTTGCCTTCTTCTGTGTATGCAAGTAAATCCATTATTCTGCGGATAGGCTTATATGTTCCGTCTGCAAAAAATTCGCCCCACAATAAATCGATTTGTACTGCACCTAAAATTTTATCCCACTTTGCGTATGGTGCAGGGATATTCGCTTTTCGCATAGCGTCTTGATATTTTTTTTCGCTTTCGGTTAGGATATTAAAATCTATTCTCGCTTCGTCCATCAATGCGAACAGATAGATTGTTTTTGCTCTGTCGAGAGGAGACATTGTCGGGAATTTATCACGCAAAAATGGTGTCAAAAAAGAATTACGCATAAATGCCGAACGGAAAAATCCGGCGTAGATATAATTGAGGTCGTTTGGTGCTCCACGTTGCTCAAGGTTCAATTCATTTGAATAGAAAATCATATAGAGCGACTCTGGCGACGGATTTTTATAGAAATTGAATATTGCATTGACGACTTCTTTTTTATCGTTCATCGGGATAGGTGCGTTCCAATCGACAACTCGCAGATGTGTTTTTGATGTACTTGTTTCTCCCGATATTTCGTCTTTTGCAGATATTTCAAAAGTATAAAGTCCGTCAGGATTATTTTTGTCGAAGCACGCACCGACAATTTCTGTCGAAGCAACGATAATGCTTTTCGACGCTTTCGAGCCTTTTTGAACTATATCTTTTGCGACAATAGTTTTTTTGCCTTTGGGGTCTGTTGAAGTTATCGTGTATTTGATATGAAATTTTCCGTCTTTGATAGATGCGTTTTCAAAAAACGAAAATAACGAAAACTCTTGATGAAAATATACACTACTAATTTGTATGACGTGTGGAGCCGAGTTTGCGGGCTGATTAAACCACCACTCCATTTTTTTGTCTTGTGGACTCGCCACTACTTGTGCCGAAAATCCGTACGCCGAGACACTCGCAAACCCGATGAGCATTGCGAGTATCACATAGAATATTTTTTTTGAAAGTGGCATATTTGTATACACGTTCACGCAAATTTAATTTAGTTAGATGCGACCATTATCTTGCAAGAATTTTTCAACCGCACCCATATCTTCACGATATGTAACGCCTTGCCAGCGTTCTTCTGTCGGGAGAATTTTCGCAGTTGCGATTCCTGTCTTGATTGCAGTGTCGACTGCAAATGGCAGATAAAATTCTGCTTTTGCATCTTTTGAATTTTTTGACAAGAACTCATCGAATTGAGTTCCCAACGTTTCCATAAATTCTTTTGGGAATGCCCAGAAATTGAGCGATGTATATTCTTCGCCAGTGAAGATGTCGCCATTATCGCTTTCGATTTTCATTGGGTTGTCGGACACTTTTTTCAATCCGCCAAATTCTTTTACTCCACACAAATTCAAATTGCCGTCGTGCGAGCAAATTCCACGCGAGACTGTCCCGTTTTCAGAAAGTGTATTCTTGAGAAGATAGCCAGCCAATGCGTATGTTGTGGGCGAAGAATTGTCGATAAATTCAGACGCGAGTTTATATACACCAGCACCGTAAAAATCGTCTGCATTGATTGCCAAAAAGCTTTCTTGAATTTCATCTTGGCAAGCGAGAACGGCGTGTCCTGTTCCCCAAGGTTTTGTTCTACCTTCGGGGAGAGGTTGCCCACTCTTGTCTTGGAAAACGTAGCGAACATCAATTTTATTTTCGTATTTGCCCGATACGTCTTCACGGAAAACCTTTTCGATATCCGAGCGAATCACAAACACGAGTTTTGAAAAGCCTGCATTCATTGCGTCTTCGATAGCGAAATCGAGCATAACTTTTTGAGATGCTCCAAATTTTGCTGCTTGTTTGAGTCCGCCAAAACGGCTTCCCATTCCTGCTGCCATTGCGATAAGTGATTTTTTCATAAATTTATCTTTCTATTTTATTGTTCAATCCACAACGACATTGATATGCGTGCAAGTCGCAATTTGCCGTTGTTTATTAGTGAAATTGGGTTGTCCAAACCACGTTCATCGAATCTATCGATGTCGGCAATTTGTTTAAAATTGAAGTTGTCGTCGATTGGTAGTTCGACTTCAGAATCTGTCGGATTAAATGTCGCAAAAATACGTTTGCAGTTCCCGCAACTGTTCGCATTAAACATTACTCCGATTGCGTTTGAATTTTCAATCTCGAAAAATTTAATCCAACCATTTGGAAGTTCACCGTCGATTCTCAACGCTTTGCCTAATTGCGATTGTCTGAATTTTGCGAGCCTACGCAACCATTGGCATACGCCTGTAAAACGGGTTGCACGGGCGTAATCAAGCTCGTTTGCCTTGCCGTCTTTGTAAGTATTATTTTTGCCTTGTTTTGTTCTAACTAAATCGAAACCTTCTTCTGCCATCGGTATTCCGATTGAAAGGAATACGAGAGCGTAGGCGAGTTTATAGCGTCTCAAATCGTCATTTGAGGGATGTTCGTGGAGGGTCGTGATGCGATCGAACAAACACTTGTCGTCGTGGCTTTCAAGGTAATTTACAGTTTGTGCCGAGAACCTTGTTATGTCTCGACTTCCACTTATAAAATATTTGAATCCGTTTATATCGCCTTTGTTGAGGGCATAAGAAAGCATAAACTCTCGAAAACCGTCGTTCCACGAAGCGTAGCCAGTGTCGCGTAATGCATTGGCGATGTGCCCACGGAAGCTCCAAGGTTCAGCAATCAAGATAATCGACGGATTTATTTTTTTCATTTCCGTTTCGATTTCTTTGAGTGTCGTAAACCCGACAAGTTCGGCGAGATCGAAGCGGAAACCGTCAACACCATAGTTGATTACAAGTTTCTTCAGGCTATCGAGAATCATTCGTTTTGCCATTGGTGCCGAACTTCTAAAGTCATTCCCGCAACCGCTAAAATTCATAAGGTTGCTCGATATATCTGTTTCAAAATAATATTCTTTATCGACACGTTCAATGAAGTTTGGTTCGCCAACGTGATTATACACGACATCGAGAATTACTGCCAATCCGGCGTCGTGGAAGGCTTTTACGAGGTTTGAAAAGTCATCGTTTTGCGATGCGTTTTCTGGGTCGCTCGCATAGGAGCTTGCTGGAGCAAACCAGTTAACTGGCATATAACCCCATTCGTAATCTGAATAATTTTCAGCAGTGAATTCTTGTATCGGTTGTAGCTCAATACAATTTGCACCAATGTTGCGAAGATAGCAATTTTCCGACTTTAACCATTTTGTAAGCCCTGCAAAAGTCAGGCGTTCTTTAGGCGATAAATCGGCTTGTGCGTTTGCGAGAACGTCCCGTAAATGAGCTTCTACGATAAACAAATCGTGCCATTTTGGTGGTGTAAAATTGCGAGAATTTGTAGGGAGGTCTTTATCGAACTTAACTATGCTTGGTCCGTTTGAAGTAAGCATTGCATTTGCGTACGGGTCGGCAACTTTGAAATTGTTATCAAAGCTCGATGTATTATTGCGATTGATTCCGTCGATTCTCCAAAAGTATCGTGCGTTCGACAAATCGGAATCTGCTTTGGCTGTCCAAATTATAGTATCGTGCGATTCGGCTTCGAGGATGTGTGCAACGTGTTCGTCTTTCATTTTCCAGAACACTTGTGCGTGTGTCGCACGAGGTGCAAATATCGAAAAATACGTTTTGCCGTTTTCAAAATATGTACCAAGTTTCGCATTTGAATATAGGCGGAGGAGAAGTTGTGCAGGGTCGACTTCGCACTGTAAATTCAGTTGCGGAAAATTCAGTTTTAATGATTCCGACAGTGGAACTAAACCTTCAAACTCGATGATAAAAACGTGTTGCCCAGTTTTATCGAGGCTCAAGCGGAGGTTCGAGTTGCCGTTTTTGTCGTGTTCAACATTAGGTAGGTCGGGGCGAGGTTCGAGCCACCTACCGTCTGTTCCGGCAAATTTAAAGTGAGCTGTGCGATTTTTTAGGTTGAGCTTTTCAAGTGGAATTGTGAGTTTGCGTTCAAAAACTCCGGTAGATTTTTCCATTAGCCAGTCGTTATTGCCAACTGATTTTTCCCAGTTGTTGAAATCGCCACAGACGAAATAATCGGCATCTTTGACAGCTCTTACGTTGCAAAAATTTTGGTCGTCGAGTAGAAAATTTATTTTGCCGTCGGTGATATAATACGAGCTATATTTTGCGAAGTCTCGACCAGACGCACGCATAATTTTATAGGTGGGCAAAAATTCTGCACCAAAAATTTCTACATCGGGGACAAATACAATATCGCGGTTGAAAACTACCGAGATTTTGTTGGAATCAATCCACCATGTTTTGATTATTTTCAACTGCATTTTTACATCAACTAATTTGCCCTGAATCTGATTGAATTTTTCCCACGTTTTTTTGGCGATTTCTTTTTTTGTATTTGTTGGGGTTGTTGCTCGCCGACGTTTATATTTTCAATCTTAAATGAGTTATCCGATTTTGCCTGTGTAGAAATTTTTTCTTTCGGCTGATTTATATTTTCGGATTTTTGATTTTTGCTTAAATCGATTTTTATTTGTGGGATTATTTCTTTTTCGGGCTTTGGTGGATTTTCATCTTTAGAAAATAACTTACGCAAAAAAGATTTTTGTTGATGTTCTGAAGGTGGAAGTGCTACTTCCTTCGGCTTTTGTGGTTGCTGAGGTTTTGCGTCTTTTTGAGGTGTTGATTTTGTGTCGGTATTATGTGCCGAAGGTGGAGTCATTGGGCTTTCGAGATTAAGAGGTGTAGAATCTTTGAAGCGGAACACAATTTCGTCCTTGCCGACAACGCCGAGCCCTTCACGAATGACGTGTTCGGCAAAATTTTCATCGTGGATAAGACGATTATAATATTCAGTATTATATTCCTTATCGGCTTTAAGTTTGTTGAGACGGCGAAGTAATCGCAACTCATCTTGATGATGTTCGGCGTTCTTTTCGCGAACGTGCGACCAAGTTGTATATAGCAAAATGCTCATAGCACCGCTGGCTCCCAGAAGTGCAAGTACTATCAAGTTATATATTTTGCCTATACTCATTTTCTATCGATTATTGCACAGCAGTTTTATCTGTAAAGACTATAACTGACTTTTTTTAAAAATAAACTCGCATTGATAAAAGGTTTTTTTATGTTGTTTGGTATGGGAAAATCAGGACGAAGTTTGTGGACACAAGCAATAAAAGAGGGTAAGACAACAAAAAAATCTGACTCGCATTCGGCGTGGACAGTAAAATCTCTCACTGCAGGTGTCGAAAAAAAACATATCGCCCTTGAACGCAATTTGCGTGGAAAGCAGATGACTGGTATAGTTTTGGGGATTGACCCCAGCTTGCGAGGTACGGGGCTTTCTGTCGTAGAAGCTATGGAAGACGGCTCGATAAGATATATCGAATCGCTGACGATAAAAAATCATCCATCGCTTTCGATGCCCGAGTGTCTTGCTCGAATTATGACCGAAACTTTGGCAATTATAAAACGCAACAAGCCAATTTGCGTGGCTATCGAACAAAGTGTCTATGTGCAGAATTTTAGAACGGCACTCATTTTGGGATCATCTCGTGGTGCGGCAATCGCAGCATCGGCAAGTATGAAGCTCGAAGTTTTTGAGTATCCACCACTGCGTATAAAACAAGCGGTAATCGGGTACGGGCGTGCGAGCAAAGAACAAGTTGCGAAATCGGTATCTATGCTCGCAAAATGTCCGATTCTTCCGCTCGACGAAGCCGACGCAACGGCGACGGCAATAACTCATATTTTCACTTATAAGATGTAATTTTTTTCGGAAAAATTGGTTGACAACCAAGTGATTTATCCATTTGGTTAAACCCAATGATTAAAAGAAATATTGTAGCCGAATTGTCGCAAGGGAAATGTGCCGACGCAAAGTCGAAAATTCTCAAGTCAGCTCTTGAGGAGTTTTCGATGTTGCCATTTTCGGCTGTGCGTACACGCCAAATAGCATCTAATGCAGGCGTAAACCATGCGGCGATAAGCTATTATTTTGGCGGGAAGAAAGAGTTGTATCTTGAAACAGTACGCCAAATATCAGAATACATTCACTTGTATATTGCCGAATTTTTTGCACGAGCTTCTGAAGTAAAACGTGCAAAATCTATCGAACAAGCAAAGGCTCTTATTCACGATTTTACAATGAGCCGAGTTTGTATTGACTCTGAAAACAACGTGTTTTTCCGCAATATTATTTCTATCATTATGCGTGAAGAAATGTATCCGACAGAAGCGTTTGATATTATCTATGAAAAGGTAATCGAACCATCGGTTGCATTGCTTGTAGATATGCTGAAAATTGCCTCAAGCGGAAAATGTAAAGGCGTTGAAGCACAGATTTTAGCACAGATGTTGTTGGGGCAAGTTATGCTCTTTAACTCGACCAAAAGCGGATTTAAACGTATAAGTGGTTGGAAAACTTTTGGTAGCAAAGAATACTCAAAAATCGACTATGTGCAGTCGAGAATCTTACAAAAAATTTTCACTTAAATTTAATAAACAAAAATGAAAAAGAATATGATGAAAATATATGATGCAAAACTTGCAGTTGTCGCAGTGATGACTGTCGCAACACTCTTGGGCGGATGCAAAAAAGATAAAGCTCCGATGGGAATGAATAATGCTCCTGCACAAGTACAGGTGGCAAAACCTGTCTCGAAATCGGTCGAATTTTGGGACGATTACACAGCACGTCTCGACGCTCTCGCATTTGTAGAACTTCGTGCAAGAGTAGGTGGGTATCTGCAAAAAGTATGTTTTAAAGAAGGTCAATCAGTAAAACAAGGCGACTTGCTTTTTGTTGTCGATCCACGTCCATACGAAGCGGCACTCGCAGCGGCAAAGGCACAAGTAAAAGAAGTTGAAGCTCGCTTGGCGTTGGCTACAAGCAACAACAATCGTGCAAAAGAATTGTTTGCGGCAAAGGCAATTTCAAAGGAAACATACGAAACCCGTAGTAGTGAACTTCTCTCGGCAGAAGCTGCATTGTGGAATGCAAAAGCACGTTTGCGTGATGCAGAGTTGAATCTCGAATTCACACACATCTATGCACCAATGTCTGGTAAAGTTAGCGAATCGCTCGTCGACGAAGGTAATCTTATCACAGCAAACGCAACACTTCTTACTACAATCGTAAAGAGCGATGTTATCCAAGCATATTTTGAAATTAGTGAACGTGACCAAATCAGATACAAGAAAATCGGTTTGTTTAAGGAAATTGATGTCGAAAAGAAAACTGGACCAAAAGTAAAAATCACACTTCTCGACGACGGTACACAACGTGAAGGTAAACTTACATATTTTGATAATCGCATTGGCGTTGCAACATCGAGTTTGACAATGCGTGCAGATATCGACAACGCTGACGGATTGTTGGCTGCTGGTATGTTCGCAAAGATTAGCGTGCTTGGTGAAAAGTCGCACCCAGTGATTATGATTCCAGAAGACATCATCGGTACAGACCTCGTAAATAGATATGTATACGTTGTAGACAAAGACAATAAGGCACAATATCGCCCATTGAAAGTTGGCAGACTTCTCGGTAAGTATCGTGTAATTGATGAAGGTCTTTCGGCTGACGACCGTGTTGTAGCAGTCGGTTTGCAAAGAGTAGTTCCTGGTGCAGTTGTGGCACCTACTGAAATTAAATTTGAAGACTAATCGCCAAATCGATAAATAGGAAACGGCAATGAAATTTTCACACTTTTTTATCGACCGCCCGATTTTTGCGTCGGTCATATCAATTCTGATAACGCTTGTCGGTGTTGTCGGATATGTTCGTCTGCCAGTTACGCAGTATCCCGATGTTGTCCCTCCACAAGTAACTGTAACAACAAGCTACCCTGGTGCATCACCTGAAATCTTGATGCAAACAGTTGTAGCACCTTTGGAACAGGACATCAACGGTGTTGAAAATATGATGTATATGTCGAGCCAATGTAATGCTGACGGTTCTGTCCAAATTACTGTCACATTTGAGCTCGGTACAAACATTGATATCGCACAAGTTCAAGTTCAAAACCGTGTGTCTATGGCAACGCCTCGTTTGCCAGACGACGTTCGCAATATCGGTGTTGTGGTGAAGAAGAAATCGCCCGACCTTTTGCTTGTCGCTAACCTCTATTCTCCAGACGGAAGTCGAGACAAATTGTATCTGACAAACTACGCAATCACTCAGATGATTGACCGACTCTCTCGTATTTACGGTGTCAGTGATGTCAACGTTTTCGGTAAGCGTGAGTACTCTATGCGTGTTTGGTTGAATCCAGACAGACTTTCGCACTTCAATATGAATGCGTCGGAAGTTGTTTCGGCACTTCGCGAACAAAATAAGCAAGTTGCAGCAGGTAAACTTAATCAACCACCGCTTGCAAATCCGAATGTCGCACACGAGCTTATTATCAATACGCAAGGTCGTTTGACTACACCAGAGGAGTTTGAAAATATCATCGTAAAATATACTCCAGATGGAAAAACTGTGATGCTTAAAGACGTAGCAAGAATCGAGTTGGGTGCATATACATACGCAGATGAATCGTATATGAATGGTATGCCTTGCGTGGCAATGGGTATGTATCAGCTCCCTGGCACAAATGGTATCAATACAGTTGACAATATTTACAAAGCACTTGAAGAAATGCGTAAGGCATTCCCTGTTGGTGTAGACTACAAAGTAACGCTCGATAACACTGAATACATCCGTTCATCAGTGTCTGCAGTGTATCACACAATTTTTGAAGCAGTATTGCTTGTTGTGTTTGTTATGCTCTTATTCTTGCAGAATTGGCGTTCGGCGATTATCCCGCTTTTCGCAATTCCGGTATCTCTTGTCGGAACATTCTTCTTTATGAATCTGTTTGGATTCTCGATTAACAACCTTTCGCTTTTCGGCTTGGTATTGGCTATCGGTATCGTTGTTGACGACGCTATTGTTGTGGTAGAAAACGTCGAAAGAAATATGAGTGAAGGTTTGGAAGTTCGTGAAGCCACAAAGAAGGCTATGACACAAGTTCAAGGTGCTCTTATTGCGATTGTGTTGGTGCTTGCGAGTGTGTTCGTGCCGACTGCATTTATCGAAGGTATTTCAGGGCAATTCTATCGTCAGTTTGCACTTACTATTGCGGCGTCGACAATTCTTTCTGGGGTTGTATCGCTCACACTTTCGCCAGCACTTTGTGCATTGATGATTCGTCGCCACGATAATCCAGACTTCATTACAAAGATTCTCAATTTATTCTTGGGTTGGTTCTTTAGAGGTTTCAACAAATGTTTTGAATGGGTTGCCGATGTGTACGGTGCGTTTGTTCGCAGAATCGTAAGATTGTGGGTGCTCGTTTTGATTGCATACGCTGGACTTCTCGTATGGGGTGGCTATCTCTTTAATGAAACGCCAAAGGGCTTTATTCCAAAGCAAGATACTGGTTATATCTTTATTGCTGCACAGCTCCCTGACGGTGTATCGTTGGCACATACCGACAAGACAATGGCAAAGATTCAAAAACTTCTCAAAGAAGTAAAAGGTATTTCCGACTTTATGACTGTTGTCGGCTTGAATGGTGCATCGTTTGCAAGATCGTCGAATGCTGGTGCTATCTTCGTAAAATTGTTGCCAAAGGATGAACGATTGAAGGACGGCATTACTTTGGATAAAATCATCGGACAAGTACAGGGTATCTTGCAGACAAAAGTTCCTGAAGCATCGACCTTCGTTTTGACTCCGCCAGCCGTCAATGGTATTGGTATGGGGGGCGACTTTAAAGCACAAGTTCAAGACCGTATGGGCTTGGGAATTAGAGCAGTTGAAAAATATACTCGTGAAATTGCAATGAAAGCGTTCCAACGTCCAGAAATTGCGATTGCGTTTACGATGTATCGTGTGTCGTCGCCACAACTTTATATTGATATCGACCGCGAACGTGCTCAAAAACTCAATGTTCCGATTAACTCGATATTCAATACGATGCAATTCAATATGGGTTCGGTTTATGTTAACGACTTTAATATTCTCAATCGTGTATATCGTGTTGTCGCACAAGCTGAAGGTTCAAATCGTGCAGATATTGAAGACATCTACAAAATGAAAGTGCCAAATATCCGAGGCGAAAACGTACCACTTGGTTCTGTCGCAAAGGTCAAACGTACGATTGGTCCAGACACAGTTGGACGTTATAACCTCTATCCGACAGCAGAAGTTATGGGTAACCTTGCACCAGGATATTCAACAGGTCAGGCGATTAAGGCGATTGAAGAAGTCGCATCAGAAGTTTTGCCAGCAGGTATGGGTATCGACTGGACAGACCTTGCCTTCCAAGAAAAGCGAATCGGCAATACTGCAATTTATATCTTTATAATTTGCGTAGTGTTTGTGTTCTTACTTCTCTCGGCATTGTACGAAAGTTGGACACTCCCATTATCCGTAATTTTGGTTGTTCCGCTCGTACTCGTATTTGCAATCGGTGGTGTTATGCTTCGTGGAATGGACAACAATATTATGACGCAAATCGGTTTTGTTGTTCTCATCGGCTTGGCATGTAAGAATGCTATCTTGATTGTAGAGTTTGCAAAACAGCGTCAAGATAAGGGCGAAGATGTTATCCACGCAGTAAGTATGGCATCGAGAAATCGTCTACGACCAATTTTGATGACCTCATTTGCGTTCATCTTGGGTGTAGTTCCGTTGGCATTTGCAGAAGGTTCTGGATCGGAATTGAGACAAGCGTTGGGTACATCGGTATTCTTCGGAATGTTGGGTGTAACAATATTCGGCTTGATTTTTACCCCTGTTTTCTTCTATGTAATTCGTAAGGGATATTCAAATAAGAAGGCTTAAAATGAAAAATATTATCAAAAATCTATTTATGGTGGCAACTGCATTTGCTCTTGGCGGTTGTATGGTTGGTCCAGATTACGTTGCACCAACTGCTGAAATTGCAAAAGAAGATTTGAGCGAAAAACATTTCTTTAGAGACGAAGGAATGTGGAAAGAAGCCGCACCAGCAGAATCATTGCCAAAAGGCGATTGGTGGAAAATCTTTTCAGATCCAACACTCGATTCGCTTTTGGAACAGTGCAGAAAAAATAGTCCGACTCTTTCGGCTGCATTCTTTAGAGTAGAACAGGCACGCCAAAATGCTCGCATTGATGCGTCGGCATTCTATCCACAAGCAAATGGACGTGGCTCGTTCGCACGCACAGGCAATTCGCAAAATATCGAAACAGCATACAAACAAGTTGATCGCTGGACAGTCGGCTTGGGTATGACTTGGGATTTAGACTTATTTGGTCGCGTTCGCAGTATCATCAACGCTGATGTAGCCGACGCTGAAGCAGCGTTCGACGCATACAACTCGTTGATGCTTTCGATGCAATCGCAAGTAGCAAAGCAATACTTTACAATTAGACAACATTGTTCTGAAATAGAATTGCTCGAAAGAACATTGGCTGTTCGTAAAGAACAAACCGAGCTTATCGCAAACCGTGTAAAGCTCGATTTTGCCAGCGATTTGGACTTGCAACGTGCAATTCAACAGGAAGCTGAAGCTGGTGCACAGCTCGCAGCAGTTCGCAGAGCAATGGCGATTGCTCGCAACAACATCGCAATTCTCATCGGAACAACACCATCAAAGCTCGAATTGACAGATGCTCCGTTGGGCGAAATTTTGCCAAAACTCCCACAGGCAATTCCGTCGCAGTTGCTCGAACGTCGTCCTGATATTGCGGCTGCAGAACGTGCAGTTTATGCAGCAAATGCTCGCATAGGTGCGGCTCACGCAGGGTACTTCCCAACAGTCTCGATATCGGCTAATACCGACTTGCAAGCAAATAAAGTCGACAAACTTCTCAACTCGAGCAGTTTTGCATGGGGCATAAGTCCACAAATTTATATCCCGATTTTCCAAGCTGGTAGAATCTATGCACAAAAGCAAGTTGCACTTGCAAAGCACAAAGAAACGCTTGAAAACTACAAGGCAACAGTTCTTACAGCAATCGGCGAAGTTGAAAATGCAATGTCGCAAATCAATAATTTGAAAATTGAATACGCAAAGAGAATGGATGTCACAAAGGCGTCAAACAAAGTTTTTGAACTTACACGTAAACAATACGATTTAGGTTTTGTCGACTACTTCTCAGTTAGCGATGCTTCGAGAAATGCTCTCTTGAACGAACGTGAACAAATCAATTTGCGTGGCGATAGATTCCGTGCATGTGTAGATTTTATCACTGCAATCGGTGGTGGTTGGGAACTCAACAAAGAAGCAGTTGAAAACCAAGATATAAAGCCGTCGATGTACGAATCGGCTAATCTTGAAAGAAATCAATCTCCTTCAGATGAGACAAAATAACAACTTCAATTTTTTACAAAGCTCTCCAGTGTGGAGAGCTTTTTTTATTAAGAAAATCTATGCATTTTTTTTTGACTTATTTTTTTGATTTAGTGAAAATGTATTTATGAAGGTTTTATTATTACTTTTGTTAGTATCATCATTTTGCGTATCGAGCTTTGCGTCGAATAATCGCGATGACAGCATTGTTGTATGTCAATTTAATATGCGTTGTGCGGCTAAAAACGATGGCAGAGTTATTTCAAAAAAAATCGTAAACGGTAAAAAAGTACAAAAACGTGATGGTACTCATCCTTGGAGGAAACGAATGCCTCTTATCCAAAATTTTTTGCGATATCACGATGTCGATATTTGTGGATCTCAAGAGATGTTTAAAAAACAGATAGAAGCGATGCGTCGAGATATGAGCGATGTTTACGAAATCTTCGGCACAACGACAATACCGTCTCGCGATAAAATAAATAGAGCAAATCATAATAATGTAATTTTCTACAAACGCGACAGGTTTGAACTTCTCGAATCGGGCGTATTTTGGCTTTCAGAAACTCCCGAAAAGGAATCGGCTGGCTGGGGTGCAGAGTATCCACGCAACTGCAACTGGGGAAAATTTAAAGATAAAAAAACTGGTAAAATATTTTTCATTTTCAACACGCACTTCCACCACATAGGCAACAATATTAGGGTTGAATCGGCAAAGCTTTTCGCAAAGAAAATCAAAGAGATTGCAGGCGATAATACTTTCTACGCAATGGGCGATTTAAACGCAACGCCCGATAGCGAACCTATTAAAATTTTGAAAGAATCGGGCTTTATGTACGATGCGTCTAAAATCTGCAAAACTCCACTTTATGGAGCCGATTGGACACTCAATCGTGGATATAGTGGAAAGAAATCTATATGGATTGATTGGGTGTTTGTCTCGAAAAATGTCGAAGTCGAAAAATTTGCAGTGTTTGCAGATTGCATAGAAAATGTATGGCTTTCTGACCACTTCCCACTTTTACTCAGAACTAAAATAGACTAAAAAAATATGAAAATTATATCTTTAATTTTTGCCGTATTCATCTTGTGTGGTTGTACAACTAAACAGTGTCAAGATACTAAAGATGAAAGTTTGTCAATCTGCCAATTTAATATGCGATATGACCATCCAAACGATGGACACACTAAAGAAGTTGTAGATGCAAACGGCAAGAAAACGCTTGTTTATGACGGCACAAATGCTTGGCCAAAACGTTTGCCGTTAATCAAAAATTTCTTTATATATCACGAAATTGATATCTGCGGTTCGCAAGAGCTTTTCGGTAATCAAGTCGCCGATATGAAAAAAGCACTGGGCGATACTTATAAAATCTTCGGCACAACAACAACTCCAAGTAAAACGAAAATCGGCAAACGCAATCACAACAATGTAATTTTCTACAAAGCGAGTCGATTTGAACTTCTCGATTCAGGCGTATTTTGGCTCTCGGAAACTCCCGAAAAAGAATCGAGAGGTTGGGGCGCAGAGTATCCACGCAACTGCAACTGGGGAAAGTTTAAAGATAAAAATACAGGTAAAGAATTTTTCATTTTCAACACGCACTTCCACCACAAAGGCGACCACGTCAGAGTTGAATCGGCAAAGCTTTTCGTAAAGAAAATTAAAGAGATTGCAGGCGATAACACATTCTATGCAATGGGCGATTTTAACGCAAGACCAGATAGTAACCCAATCAAGATTATAAAAGACTCGGGCTTTATGATAGACGCTTCAAAGGTTTGCAAAACCCCACTCTATGGCTCGACATTCACCGACAATTATGGCTACACAGGCAAGAAAAGCGTTTGGATTGATTGGGTGTTTATCTCGAAGAATATCGAAGTTGAAAAATTCGCAGTGTTCTCAGAATGCTTCGATGGTGTATGGCTTTCCGACCACTTCCCTCTTTTACTCAAAACTAAAATAAAATGAATAAACGCGATTTTATCAAAGGAGTAGGTTTGTTTTCGGCAGTGTCGCTCGCATCTACTATGGATGTATGTGCGAGTGCTGATGTTGTCGTAACAGGTGGCAAGTCGGTATTCAATGTTCTCGACTTCGGTGCAAAAGGCGACGGCAAAACAAACGATACATCGGCGATACAATCGGCAATAGATAAGGCTGGGGAAGTCGAAGGTGTAGTGTATTTTCCGTCTGGGAAATATTTGTGTGGAGGCTTGAAAATGCGTCCGCACACAACTCTTTTGGGCGATGCACAGTGGATTTTCAGAACCGAAACTCATGGTGCAATCCTTGTTTTAGATTCTAAAGAAAGAGATTGCTTGGTCGACATCACTGGTGCGTTCGGTGCGAGAATTAAAGGCTTAACTTTGCAAGGTATACGCAATGCGAAAAAGGCGATTCACGGAATATTTTTAAACAATAAAAAATATTCTCCAAAAGAAGATACGCATGTTATCGACGATACCAAAGTGCAGAATTTCTCAGGGCATGGGCTGTATCTGAAACGCTCGTGGTTGTTTATAATTAGACACAGTCAGTTTATGGCAAATAAAGGTTGTGGCGTTATGCTCGAAGGTTGGGACGGCTTTGTTACCGACAACCAATTTAGTGGCAATGGTTCACACGGCTTTGGTTGCGAAAATTCTGGTTCAACTGTGATGTTCACCGCAAATAGAGTTGAATGGAATAAAGGTTGCGGATTGTATCTCCCAACTGGTAATACTTGGAATGTAACGGGCAACTCGTTTGACAGAAACTGGGGTGCTGGGCTGAAAACTGGCAAAATCACAGCGACAACTGTAACTGGAAATGTCTTCCGCCGTTGCGGAAAAGATCCGTCAACTCTCGGCAAAAACGAAATTTCTGCGAATGTAATTTTTGAAAATTCTTGCGGGTTAAGTTTTGTCGGCAACGCATTCAGGGCAGGGCGTGATGACAGGGGCAAGGGCAAATTTACTCCCGAATACGGCTTTGCTATAAAAAATTTAGATTACTCAGTTGTGGCGAACAACGTCTTGCATCATGGGTTTATGAAAGACATTGTTTTCGATATGGGCGGACATGGCAAAAATTTTGTCTTTGAAAATAATGTCGGTTGCCCGATGGAATAAACTAAGCTTTTTTTAACGAAATCGGCGAGCGTATCGTCGATTTTTTTGTTATTTGCGATTTTATTTTTTTATAATTTGACATAATTTTTTATTATGCGACAATGCGTATATAAAACACTTTTGTTAAAATTATGAATAAAGAAACTAAAAAAGCACCACATGAACGTTATCACGTTCCAAATTTGAAACGTGCGTTAGAAGTTTTTGAACTGTTGGCGAAAAATCCAGAAGGTATGTCTTTGCCCGAAATCGCCAGAGCAACGGCTCACTCAAAAAGTAGTATTTTCAGAATCATTTGCACTCTCGAAGACTGCGGATATGTTCGCAAAAATAGCGACGAACGCACAATCAGAATGTCGCGAAAGCTCGCAGCATTGGGCTATGCGTCGTTTGGCGAATCGAATATCGTCGAAAAAAGTATGGATATCTTGCGTATGATGCGTGATAAAATCGGCGAAACTGCAATGCTCGGGACTCTTTTGGAGGACGCATGTGTGCTTATCGAACAAGCCCCTGGCAGATTCCCTTTCAAATTTTTGGGTGAAGTCGGTATGAGAATCTCGTTCAACGCATCTGCTCCAGGTAAAGCGATGCTCGCATTTCTTCCAAAAGATGAACTCGAAAAACGTTTGGCAAAATTAAAATTTGTCCGCCACAACGAAAATACAATTTGCGATATGAAAAGTTTCCGTGCCGAGCTTGAACGTGTACGTGCGTGCGGATATGGTCTCGATAAAGGCGAAGAAATCAACGGCGTAAATTGCGTCGGTGCACCAGTGTTCGATGCACACGGATACCCCGTCGCATCAATTTGGATTACAGGTCCAAGCGAACGTATCCGAAATGATGAGCTTGATGAAGTTGGGCGAATCGTCAAAAGTTATGCCGATATGATATCGGCTCGTTTAGGTTACGGTTTGTTCTAAAAACAAAAAACGCCCGAGAGAAGAGATAAGCTCGGACGTTTTTTTATACAACACAACAACACTAATACAACTAACTACAAGTTAAATCGTAAGAAAAATTTTCTAATTAAGTAAAAAATAAAATTTTTTTGGGTGCGATAACATACAGAAAAGTAGATAGATGTTGTGTCGGAAAAAATAAAAATAAAAAAATAAAAAAACTTGTTGACAAACAAACCTAAAAAAGTAGAGTTATAAACATAATTGAAAAATCACTGGGGTGGTAGTTCAGTTGGTTAGAACGCCTGCCTGTCACGCAGGAGGTCGCGAGTTCGAGTCTCGTCCATCCCGCCACTTTAAAAAACGCAATCCGTAAGGGTTGCGTTTTTTTGTGGCGTGTGGCGAGCTCGAACGAGCGAAGCGAACACAAAAGTTGCGTAGCAAGCTTTTGGGAAGAATAAATTGCGAAGCAATTTACCCGAAGGGCGAGACGAGCACTACTGTGCGAGCGAGTTCAACACAAAAGTTGTGTAGCAAGCTTTTGGGAAGAATAAATTGCGAAGCAATTTACCCAAAGGGCGAGACGAGCACTACTGTGCGAGCGAGTTCAACACAAAAGTTGCGTAGCAAGCTTTTGGGGGAAGCTTTGCGTAGCAAAGAGCCGAGCGTAGCGAGTGCCGAGACGAGCACTACTGTGCGAGCGAGTTCAATTCGAGTCTCGTCCATCCCGCCACTTTAAAAACGCAATCCGTAAGGGTTGCGTTTTTTTGTGGCGTGTGGCGAACTCGAACGAGCGAAGCGAACACAAGCAGACGCAGTCTGCACTTCGGAACTTCGTTCCTCCTGACGTTGACCGCCACGACTATAATCGTGGCTTGTTCTGTTTTCTCATCGCATTGCTTTGCAATGGCTCGCTTGCGGATTTCTGTTGCACTACAAATATTGCTTTGCTCGTTGGCGAATCGGATGGTAATAGCGTGTACGCATCGGATTCATCTAATGATGCAAAAAAGAAGGATAAGTAATTAAAGTATCGTCTTTCTGTGAAGTGAGAAATTCTGTGCTTGAATTAGAAGGTTATTTTTAAGGGTCAACTCCAAAGAGAGTGGATTTTAATGAAATATACCGCATAGGACTAATACCCTTAATCTATAATTTTGGAAGTTTTTATAACCATAAGCCATTCGTTGTATTAGTTTCATTTTTCTATGGAAACCTTCGGTTATCGAGTTGTTTTTAGTAAACAGGAAACGACTTTAAATCTTCCTTAATAACTTCAATCTTAGCTCTATTTATTTTCATATTTGCATTTTCGGATATAATCTACGGATTTGCAGGAATATTTTTAAGCGTTTGTTTGTTCGTTAGTTAATAATATGGAAAATTTCTTCCAAAGAACTCATTTGCGGATTTTTGGGGTGATGCCAAGACTTTCTCATTCTCTTTGGACTTGGGATATTGCCAAATCGGTATTTCATTATAGTTCTTTAATAAATTATTCGTCGTTTTGCTATTGACTTTGAGATACGTACTTATTTTTCAAAAAAAAGTTTATTATATAATAATAGGCTAAATGTATAAACTAAAACTCAAATACTTGTTGTTTGTATGAAAAAAATTATTCTTATGATGGCTATGGTTGCTACACTCCTCGGGTGTGCAACATCAGAAAAATGCGATAAGGCTCAGCCAAAGCACAGAAATGTTGCGGTTCAGACTTATACTTTTAATAGATTCACTCTTGAAGAAACTATCAATAAAATCAAGAGCTTGGGTCTCGATGGCGTAGAATGCTATCCAAATCAAAAACTTAGCGACAAGTTTCCAGGTGTTCTCACAAGTCAATATATGAAACCAGAACATAAGGATTATATGAAAAAGCTCCTTAAGGATGCTAATCTTAAACTTGTAAGTTTTGGTGTTGCATACGCAAAAAATGAAAAAGAAATCGAGAAGCTATGCAAATTCTTGAAGGAATTTGATTGTAAAATTGTTTTGACAGAAGCACGCGAAGACCTCCTTCCCTTATGGGAAAAGATAGCTGGCAAATATGGAATTACAATGGCAATTCACCATCACGCACAAGGCAGAACTAACTACTGGAACCCAGACTATACTTTGCCAATTATTAAGAATTATAAAAATATCAAGATGAATCCTGATACTGGGCATTCATCGCGTGCTGGTGTTCCACCAATTGATGCACTCAAGAAGTACGAAGGTAGAATCGCATCTATTCACTTCAAAGACCAAAAAGAATATGGCGACAAAAAGAATCAACCAGTAATTTTTGGCACAGGTGCTCTTGATACAAAGGCTATGCTCCGCGAACTCGATAGACAAGGCTACAACGGTTTCTTGGTTATCGAATACGAAGCAAATTTCGAGAACAACTTATCTGAAGTTAAAGCGTGTGTCGATTATTTGAGAAATAACTAATCGAAAATTTAAAAAAAGAGGTCTGCTGAAAATGCGGACCTCTTTTTGCTTTTTGAAGAAACTACACGAAGAAGTATTCTGTTTTTTTAGAAAAAGAGAGGGGATAGTTTCAAAAAGTCTATAGAATGCAAAATTCGATAAGTCAAAAGTACATAATTTACAGGAATTTCTATATAAATCTATTTATAAAAGAAAATTTATTAAAAATTATAAGAAATCCGTCGTTTTGCTATTGACTTTGAAAGGCGTTGCTATTTTTCAAATATAAGTTTATTATGAAAAATAGGCTAAATGTATAAATTCAAAAGAAAGTATAAATTATGAGAACTATTACAACAACAGTATCGTTGATTCTGTTTTCGTTGTCATCGTATGCTACGTTTACCATTGATCCATCGGCAACATATGTCGATTTCAATGGTGGGAACAGCACTACAACAACTAAGGTGTCTGGAACTTGCACTGTTTCGGACTTCTCAACCGCTTGGTCCGCTTCAAAATGGTTGGTAGACGCCAATATAACAATTGAGGGTGCGGGTAAGAGAATATCTGCGACTGCTACAAATAAAGCACAGGGTGGATTATCTGTTTATAATGGATCAGGTTGGTATTCTGTTGTATGTCAAGGAACAAACACACTTACATTAGCAGATGGGGGACATGTGATTTTTAATGCAGTATCAGTATATGATAGTGATAAAACATCGTCGCTTACATTAACTATTAATGATTCTGCAGGTGATCAAATGAAAATAGAGAAATTATTTATTAACAATGGTAGTATGCTTACCGCAAATCTTTACAAAGAAAATGCATTGAGTGTTGGTAATACAGTTGATTCTACTATTGGTTCTGCTTGTGTAGGTAAGCATTTTGAGTTGAATATGAACTGCAATCAACAATTAAAACTTGATTTCAGAGATGGGACAGAAAATGCTTTTAATATCACTAATGGTGCAATATTAACTGTTTCTGGATGGGGTTATATTGATACGGAAAAAGACACAGCGTCATCGTTCATTTTTGCAGATGGTCTAAAAAATGGAGGTATTCTTTTTTCAGATACAAGTGCATTATGGGATTTTGACTCATGGGACGATTCAAAGGCTGTATTTACTGTAACTAATGCAACGGGGCAAGAAATGGCAGTTTCATTTGTAGACGATAAAGGAAATAAACTTGATGGGTTGAGTTTCTCAAAAGTCGAAGGTGGTTATCTTCTCACTGGTATGACATCAGTGCCGGAACCAGCTGAATGGGCTGTTATTTTGGGATCTTTGGCTCTTGGTTTAGCATTGTACCAAAGAAGAAAATAGTTTGGAGATATACAAAAAGCCTCCTTTATAAAGGAGGCTTTTTATGAATATATTAAATATTAGATAGAATTTTGTCATTTTGCTATTGACATTTAAATTGCCTTATATGTTTAAATTTCAAACTAAGGACAAAGGTATATATTTATAATATTTTTTGTAAAAAATTTATAGATGGGGTAATATGAAGAGAATTATAACTGTATTTTTTTTGATGCTTTCACTTGGTGTATACGCATCTCATTGGCATTTTCCTCTTTATCTTGATGGCGGGGTTCCTGCAAAAAATCGACTCCAAGTTGAAATATCGAACGTTGGGGAAATTGATGCTGTTGGTAGAGAACTTAAAATTTCAGCAAAAGAGCTTGGTCTTGTCGGTAAACATATAAAGTCGATTCGCATCTTATCTGAAAATAATAGGGAGCTTTTATGGTGCGTACAACCTAAAACCAAAAAGCTTAAAAAGAATTCCCAATTTATAATTCCAGTAGATTGTAAAGTTGGCAAAACTACAAAAATTTGGGTTTATTATAATATTCGCGATGCTTATGAAGTCCCCGATTATTATGTGCCAACAAAAAATTTCTTAGATTCTTTTGAGAAATATAATTCTCTTGAAGATTCAATATGGGAACAAAAAGATGTTGATGATACTCACAAAAACATTTTGACAAAAAAACATTCGCACATCGGTAAAAAATGTATTCACACACACGTTGAACCAAATTCTAAGGCATCATGGATTGCTGTAAAAAAACAATTCGATGTAGAGGGAGGATTGTCTGGTACTGTTTCCATGTATGTAAAGGGGGAAAACATTAAAGCCGAAGGAAAGCATCAGGGCATCGGTTTTTACGTCGCATTGTTTGGCAAGAAAAAGCCTACAAAATATATTTACTCGGAACGCCCAAAAGAAGTTCCTGAATGGACAAAGTTTTCGGTGAATGTAAATGTTCCAGAAGGTTATACACGTATGAACGTTGGTACAATCGCTTACATCAATGGTGGCGATGCGTACTTTGATGATATTGATGTATCTTTGAATGACGGCACAAAACTTTCTTACGTCGTAAATAAGCCAGAAAAATTGACGCTAAAAAAAGAACGTGAAAATTCCGAGTGGGACGTTTCTCCGCAAGAATATGATGTCCGCTTTACAACATCAATTTACAATTTGAGAAAGGATGTTGTAAGTAAAAGCTTAGGATATATCCCAATTAAGCGTGTAGTTGCAGGTAATTTTTCGCAAGACGATTTTGCTCTATTCAGAGGCGGTAAAAAAGTTCCGTTTATGTTGCTCAACGACATTCTTCTTTTTAGTGCTGAAGAAATGCAACCATATACAGAATATGAGTATTCACTTTATCTCAAACGAGACAGAAAAAATCAGATTGTCAAAACTGGTGGTACAAAACAATCAAGTTATATTATGAGCGACCAAAAAGCTGACACACGTTCTGCTGTCGATTTTAAGGCGTTTGAACGTATGTTGAACTCGCCTTCAAATATGGCGAAAAACCCAAGCTTTGAAGAAGATCTCAATGGTTGGTACAAAAGATATACCACAAAAGATGAAGCCAATGTTGTCGACGGCGGTATTTATGGCAAAAAAGCTTTGTCTGTAAAAATTGATAAATCAAAAGACTGGTTTGGAGTTCATCAAGATATAAAAAATATTCAATATGGTAAAAGTTATATTTGTGCGATTGCAGTTAAGGCTATTAAAGGAGATATGATGCTCCCGCGATTACGCTTAACTTCCTCAAAAAATAGAGAGTCGAATTATTTTACAAAGAAACTGTCATCTTCTGGGGATTGGCAAATCCAAGATGTAATTTTCAATAATGATTTAAAAAATAGTTATCTATCAGTTGGGTTGATAGGTACAGAAGATAGTGAATTCCTTGTCGACGGCGTGTTGTTCGCAGAATGTTATCGTTGTGAAAAATACAAGGCTCAAACAGCTTTTGACTTGCAAGCTGAAAAGAAGATAATTTCTTGGCAGGTCAATTCTGTTGTAAAAGTATTTCCATTCTATGCTCCTCCTCTAACTACAAAATTAGCTGAGATTTCTTTGGCTAAAAATGAAGTAGAAAATCTTCAATTAGCAGTTAGAGCAACTGAATCGATGTATGATGTTCAAATAAATGTTTCAGACGCAGTATCTGAAAATGGTGCGACACTAAAAGCACAGGATGTGGGCGTTGCAAAGTACGTCATAATAGATTCAAAGAGTAATTATCATAACTTCTCACACTTACAATTTCACGAACGTTGTGTCCCGCCAAATTCAATGGCTGAATTGTATCCCGACCCAATTATTCCACAAAAGAATATCGATTTAAAAGCTAACAAAACAGAATCGGTATGGCTTACATTCCAGACGAACGAAAACACAAAAGCTGGTGTGTACAATGGCAAAGTGGAATTTGTGTGCGATGATGAAGTTGTAGAAACAATCCCATATTCTGTTCGAGTATTCGATTTTGCACTTCCAAAACAAACAAGTTTGTTGGCAATTTTCGACAAACGTAGTGAAGGAGGGTTTGGAAGTTGGCGTAAGCGAATATACGAAAAAGGGATTCACAATAAATTCTATAATCGCACAGAATTGCAAAAGTTTATGGCAACAAAACGTGCTACACTTAATACGCATGATAAATTTAATTTTGTTTGGAAAAACGACAAATACGAAGTAGATTTTACAGAATTCGATAAGTTCTGCAAATTGTCATTCGATGAGCTTGGTGTGCCAATGATGTATTTAGATATATTACCATTCCATAACTTTGCAAGACCATTACCTATTATCGACAAAGAAAAACCATACGACGGGAAATGGCCATATACCGAAACAAAAGATTACACTATTTTGCGTCCAGAATATCTCGAACGTATGAAAGGTAGAATAAGCGTTGTTTATGAACATATCCGTTCAAAAGGCTGGGCTGATAAGTTTATCCTATGTATGTCGGACGAACCATATTATTGGAAAAAACACATTGCAGATATGTTAAATACTTATTTCGGAGTGATTCACTCGGTTGCTCCTGAAGCTAAGATTTATACAAGTACTTGGGGTTATGCAGAACCAATCGAAAAAGATGTAGATATTTGGGGCTTGAATATGTCATCTGTAAATACTCCAAAAGAAATTGAAAAAATTGATAAACAGAAAAAACAAAAAATATTCACAACTGATGGAAATTATTGTATAGATACTCCATACAATGCACAAGAACGCTTAATGGCTGCGTTCTGTTATGCAGGTGGATTCCTTGGTTATGAATATTGGGGCGTTGATTGGCATATGCGTAATCATTTAATTTGGGGATTCCATAAAGATAGATTGAGTACACCAGAACCAAATATTGTACGCCGTAATCGGTTCCCGCATGGCGACGGATACTTTATTTATTCAGGCGAGGTTATCGGTCGCAAAGAAATATTCTCATCTGTGAGAATGGAAGTCGTTCGCGATGGACAAGAAGACTATGAATATTTCATCTTGCTCGAAAAACTTGCAAAAGAAAAGAACGATAAGCTCGCACTTGCGACTCTCGAAAAGGTGAAGTCGTACGCAGTTTATCCAAACCCTGGTGCGAGAAATTCAACCGAATTGCTCCCAAACCCAGATGCATATACAATCGAGCTTCGTAATGAAATTGCTTCACATATAGAACGTTTAAATAAGAAAAATAAGGACAACTAATGAAATTAAAACTTCTCTGTTATATCGCATTATTTTTGCCGATTTTACTTTCGGCAAAAAATGTTGAAAACGCAAATCGAGCTTTAGAAAAAACTGGATTAAAATATTGTCCAGCCTTGTCCGATGCGAAGTCGTCTAACATAACTTTTAAAAATTTGCCGACTGGTGCGAAAGATTTTGAAGTAATGTTGCCATCGCCCAAAAACGACATTGTCGTCAATGCGTCTGATTTTGGGCTGAATGAGAATATCACAAATTCTGCGACAATAATCAATAAGGCGATTGCACACTGTAAAAAAATCGGTGCGAGCAAGCTTGTTATCAACAAGGGAACATACAAATGTTTCGACGCTGTTTCTATCAAGTTTGAAGAAATGAAAGATTTTGTTGTAGACTTTAACAATGCTACGCTCATCTATTACAGCAAAAGTGTAAAATTAAAAAATCCACAACCACAATGGGACGCTAATCCAGCCACAACAAATTCTAATATAAGTATAATAAATTGTGAGCGTATGAAAATTTGTAATCTCAAATTAGACTGGGATTGGCAAAACGACCCGCTCGCTGCTTTTACTCGTGTTGTTGGGAAAGATGCAAAGGCAGAACGTCCGTATTTAGATTTGTTCTTTTTTCAATATGAACGTTATCCAATGTATGGAAAACGAGCACCTGTTTTAACTATTGACCCATTTTATGATGACTTAAGTTCATTCAGAACTGGACTCG
This sequence comes from Opitutales bacterium, assembly GCA_015061945.1. Classification (GTDB taxonomy): domain Bacteria; phylum Verrucomicrobiota; class Verrucomicrobiia; order Opitutales; family Intestinicryptomonadaceae; genus Merdousia. The sequence continues at coordinate 49,827 of SUVP01000004.1, read as the reverse complement.
TTAATGGCTGGTTTGGTATGTCAAAATTAGGATTAGGTGAGGGCGTTGATGTTCTCGATCACGAATGGTTATCGCCTAACAAGTTGAGAATTTATCCGCAACGAAAACTTGTTCGAGAAGTCCCGCTAAATTCAATATATAGATTGATGCATTATTATTACGGGAAGAATGGTATCGATATGCTCGCAAACAAACATCTTACGCTCGAAAATATCGATATTCTTTCGTGTCGTGGACACGCCTTACATGTAGATGGCGAACAACAGTATTGGCAATACATCAATGTAAATGTCGCACCTCCGAAAGACGATGCCCGACGTGCATGTTCATCGAGTGCCGACCACCACCATATCGCAAATTCAAAAGGTTTTGTAAAATTGATAAATTGTACGTTCTCAATGGGAATGGATGATGGTGGCAATTTTCACGATCGCTCGTTTGTAATGAAAAAAGTTGGCGATTATATTTTGGAATCGGATAATATCCGCGGGATAAAGTTTTTCTCGCCAAAGGTTGATGAAGAAATTGAGCTTTTCCAGGACAACTATATTCCGACAAACTTCAAAGCAAAGATAAAGCGTGTCGATGGCGAACGCATTGTACTCGATAAGCCACTTCCTAAACAGGAAGGTTCTTGTTTTGTCTGTTTTAAAACAAAGTATGGCACTCGCAATGTAATCATCAAAGATTGCAAATATTTTCGCCATACCCGAAGAGGTATTCTTATGCTCGCAAAAGATGTCACAATAGAAAACACATTGTTTGAGCTTGAAGAGGGCGGTGCATTAAAAATTGAAACTGGATATACAAATAGAGTCTGGTGTGAGGGCTATGGTGTTGATAATGTCGTTGTGCGAAATTGTACATTCCGTAAAACAAATCTTATTGGACGCATGAGTCAAAAATTTGTTTATGATATTATGCTTGCAGCCTATATGAGAGTAGATCCATCTGATGAACAACCAGCTGTTCCGATTATCAAAAATTTGTTATTTGAAAACAATAAATTTTACGACACACACGGATTGGTCGCTGTGATTTCGAGTACAGATAATATAATTTTCAGAAACAATTTTATAGAAAACAATTCTGATTATGTGAATGCCCATTGGTATCGAGGAGGCTTTTGCGTAAGAAATTCAAAGAATGTTTACATTATCGATAATACATATGTTGAGTCGAAAAAAGTTCCGCTTGCGGGGGTATATTATCAGCCGGAATCTGTTGAAAATATTGTAGCTCGAGGAAACAAAATAATTCCTAAAAAATAAAAATATGAAAAAGCTATTGATATTTTCTACATTATTATTGCTTACAATGCTAATCGGTTGTAAGGAAGTAAAACATGAATATACGGTGCAAAAATGTGGAGAAATTCCGTTTTTGCATGTTGATGGAAAACCTGTTCGCAGTCGTATGTTTTACAGTAATGTTCCAGGTACAAAATTTCAGAACGTCGACAAGCAAGAGCAAGTTTATAATATAGATTTCACGTCTCATATCGATTCAAAAGATGCTACAGTATCACTGAATTTTAGTGCGTTGGTAAAAGATATTTGGATTGCCGATTTAACCTTGGAAAATTTGGACGACAAAACAAAGAAATCTCTTTACGATTTTACTTCAAATCCGGTTGATAAAAATCTCTTTTCAAATTGGATAATCAAAGAACTTGTAACTTGGCAGGACTATTTTCTGGATTTTTCTAACAAATCTCCCGACGCAAAAAAATATTCAGATAAACCATATAAAGCCAAAAATGAAAATGGTGTATTGCATATTGACAAAGCGTTTGTAAATAAACACGCAGGCATAGATGATATTGAACGTCTTAATTTTTGTATAAAAGATATCAAGATTGAAAAGGGTAAGAGATATCGTATTGTCGCAAAAGCTCGTGCAAATACAAAAGGGCGTTTTGAGGTTAAGGTGTATGACACAAAATCTCGAGAAATAATAGCTACCAATACGCAAGAGACATTTATGACTACGGAAAAGTATGCATCGCAAGTCGGTGTAGACTTTATTACTTTTGGCGTACCTGCCTTTTGGAAAGATGATGCTATCTGTAAAAAATTAGTAGATTCACGTTTCCAGCCGGTTATTAAAGCAAATCCCAATGCAAAAATTATCGTACGTCTTGGTCTTGAGCCACCAAAAGAATGGCTTGATGCAAATCCAAGCGAGGTTATGCAGAATGCCGATGGAACTCCCATTATTCGATATCACGTTCGTTATCCATTCCCAGGTTCAGAAGTGTATCGACGCGACGCGATGAAAGCCATGAAAAAATTTATTAAATATGTAGAAGAAAAGTATCCAGAAAATATCGCTGGGTATCATCCTTCTGGTGGAAATTCAAGCGAGTGGTTTTATGGTGGAACTTTTGTCCCCAAAACTTTTAACGGATTCTCTCCTTCTATACAAAAAGCATGGAAAAAATGGTTGAAAGAAAAATATCAAACAGACGAAGCGTTGCAAAAGGCATGGCAAAACCCAAATGTAAAAATAGCTGATGTAAAAGTTCCATCAGAAAAAGAACGTAGAAATGCCCATGCACCATTGATAAATCCTGAAAATTCTTCGCACGTTGTAGACTTCAACTTGTTCCTTCAAGATGCAATGTGTGATACTATTTTGCTTGCAGCAAAAACAATTCGTGAAACTGCTCCTAAAGGACGTCTTTCTGTCGTCTTCTATGGATATGGCAATGTGTTTGTTAATGCTAAAAAAGGTCCGGCATATTCTGGTCATTACGCATTCAGAAAAGTATTAGATTCCCCCGATATTGATATTCTTACATCCCCAATTGCATATTTTGATAGAGAATTTGGTGGATTGAAATGTACTCAAGCCCCAACTGAAACATCTGCACTATATGGAAAACTTTGGCTTGAAGAAGACGATAATAGAACGTGGCTTGCCCCCGAATCAGGATCTCCGCCGTTTGTTATGGATTTTAAACAAACTAATCGTGAATCGAGTAAAAAAGTTTTACGCCGAAATATGATACAACAGACACTAAAGAATCTCGGGTCATGGTGGATGGACTTGTTCGGTTGTGGTTGGTATTTAGATCGTGAATTATGGGATGTAATGGATGAATTTAAAGAAATCGAAAATGAGTTTATAAATAAACCATCGCCTTACATTCCAGATATTGCATTAACTTATGATGAAGTTTCGTTATGTTATTGTGCGGGCGAACCACATAATCTACTTACAGTTGTTAAAACGATAATAGATCTTCCTCGTCAGATAATGAAAAATGGAGCAACATTGGGATATTATATGTTTGAGGATATTCTTGATGGAAAAATTACACCTAAGCTACATTATGTTTCAGCAGGATTTGCACTAAATGGTAAACAACGTAAACTCTTGCGAGAATCTGAAAATCGAATGACAAACGTTTACATGTGGAATGTAGGATATATCGATAAAGACAATCGTAGATTTTCTCTTGAATCGATAAAGGATGCAACAGGGTTTGATGTAGAATATGCTGGTATCAAAAAAGCTCTTGCATATCCAACTGAAGAAGGAAAAAAACTTGGAATGGACAAATGTGGAATCAATAAAGATATAGAACTACTTTTCTCTCCAAAAATTCAATCGGGTGATATCGTGTTGGCAAATTATCAAAATGGTAAACCAGCAATCGTTGTTCGCAAAACAGGGAAATATCCACAAATTTTCTGTGGCTTAACTTCAATCAACAAAAATACAACTGCATGTTTTGCAAGAATTGCTGGCGTACATAGCTATGTCGATAACGATGCAGTTGTAACTACTAATGCAAATTATATCGGGTTCCACACAATTAAAGATGCAAAGCATACATTGCTACTTAAAGAAGAAGCTGATGTCTATGACGTTTTGGAAAAGAAAAATCTTGGACGTTTTAAAACAAAAGTTTTCGATTTGAAAAAAGGCGATGTAAAACTTCTTAGATTATCAAAATAATGGTGGTGTTATAATGAATTAAAGATAAATGATGGTACAGATTAAGAAAAAGAATCCAGATTGGATAATAAAAAATGCAAAAGAACTTAAACGATATTCTCAAAAGGATACATTTAAACTTTTGCATTATACGCCACCTTATCAAGAACAAGAAAATCTTTTAACATCTGTATTTATTCAATATCACCTTGTAAATGCAGGTTTAGCTATTCATCAAAAAGGTTATTATCATTCTCGAATAAATGATTCCTTTACGGACTTAATAATGGTTCGTAAAGGAACTTTTTTTGCCAAATTTGACAAGCAAAATGTCAAGATAACTGAAAATAATATTATTGTTATACCACCCTTTAAAATGTGCGATAACTTTGCTCAAAAAAACGGAGTTGAAGTTTATTGGATTCATTTAAAAATTTCACCGTTTTGGAACGATGTTGTCCCTTCACAAATATCCTTTTCTACAAAAGAAGAATTTTCAAATGTCGTCAAATTATTTGATGCTTATATAAATGAATTGCGAACAGAAAATCCGTCAAAAATTGTTTTGAAAACAATTGCCGATGCTGTGATTTTATCGCTTAGAAAAAATTTAAAAACAATAATAAAACCGAAATCTACAAAAGAAAAAATCGTTTCAGATATAGTAGAGCAAATTGCAAAAAAACCATTTAAAAATTGGCGATTGTCGGATGTTGCAAAAAAAATAAAATGTACAGAAAAAGAATTAAACGTACTCTTTATTGATATAACGGCATTAAGTTTTTCTAAATATATCGCAAAATGTAAAATGCTTGGTTCGCTAAAGCTAATAAAAAGCAATAAATATTCGTGTGATGAAATTGCAAAAAAAGTTGGTTTTGCAAATCGCCGTTCTTTTTCTAAGGCGTTTAAGAAATATTTTGGAACTCCACCAACTTCAATATGCAAAGAGATATAATAAAATTCATATAGATCTCTGAAGTTAGAAATATTTTATACTGAAAGTAGGGTTCCTTTTTTTGTTCAAGGTATCCATTTATTATTATTGTTATTTTTGTGTATAAAAGATAGAATAACCACAAGTCTGTTGACGAAAACTCAAATAAAAAAACAAAAAATATAGGATTAAATATGAAGAAAATAAAAGTAATTTTCTCTATCTTTTTTGCACTGTCTACAACTATTTGTACGCATGCTACATCAGTAAAGGCGTGGGAAGATACATTGGAAATTCCAACGTATAAAATTCGTCCAGCTGAAACAGCTCCGATGTTTAATCGTATGTATATGTATCAGCGTGCCAAGCGAGCAATATATCCATATCTGCTCAATGACAATATGAATATTACACAAAAGAAAGAGAATGTAAAATATAAGGCTCTTTTTTTGGAAAACAAATATATAAAGGTATGTGTTCTTCCTGAAATAGGAGGTCGTCTTTTTTATGCGATAGATAAAACCAACAACTATGATATTTTCTACAAGCAAGATGTTATTAAACCTGCAATCGTAGGTATGAATGGTGCATGGATTTCTGGTGGCGTGGAATGGAATGTTTTTCACCACCACAGAATAACATCACACACACCTGTCGATTATAAGATTGTCGTAAATGATGATGGTAGCAAAACAATTTGGGTAGGTGAAACAGAACGTCGGCACAGAATGTCTTGGAGTATTGGTATCACAGTTTTCCCAGATAAATCGTATATGAAAATTGATGGTCGTCTAATAAATGCGACGCACAATAGCAACTCTATGCTTTTTTGGGCAAATGCATCGACTCATTCAAATGAAAATTATCAAATTATTTTCCCACAAAATACAGAGTTTGGGGTATATCACGCCAAAAACAGTTTTTGTCATTGGCCTATTTCTTATGAAACATATAACGGGACAGAAGCATATCAAAATGGCGTAAAGGTTGATTTGTGGAAGGCACATCCAGTCGGAAATTCTATTTTTGCTCACGAAAGAAAAGAAGATTTTATAGCTGGTTATGACTATGGCAAAGATGCAGGAACTATGATGTATGCCAACAGACACATTTCTGCTGGTGGCAAATTTTGGTCTTGGGGGCCAAATTCTGGTTGGCCTACAAAAGTTCTTACCGATACAGCAGGGCATTATATTGAGCTTATGATGGGAGCATATTCTGATAATCAACCTGATTACAACTGGACCCTTCCATACGAGGTTAAAAGTTTTACCCAATATTACTACGGAATTCGCAATATAAAAGGAGCAAAAAAAGCTTCAAAGTTAGCGACATTAAATCTTGATGTTATTGCTAATGATAAAGCCTTTTTAGGTGTAAATACTACTGAAAAATTAGATAACTTAGAAGTTATACTTTCTCTAAAGGATAAGGTAATATATTCAGAGACGTTTGATATAGATCCAAGCAAACCATTTATAAAAACAGTATCAGTTCCAGCAAATACAAAGGAATGTGATCTTAAGATGGTTCTTCTGGATACAAATGGCAAGGAGCTTTTAGCGTATCAAGCAATAAAAAAAGATTCTAAAAAACCTTTGCCCGAAACAGTAAAAACACCATTGCCTCCAAATGAAATAAAAAATACTGAAGAATGTTTCTATGTTGGCTTAAGAACTCTCCAATTCCATAATGGATTCTTAAATCCGCTCGATTATTTTGAAGAAGTATTGCGTCGCGATCCTAAAGATGTACGAACAAATACTATTTTAGGTGCGTACTGGCGTCAGCGTGGTGATTATGAGAGGGCAAGAAAACATCTTGAAACTGCTATCGCACGTCAGACAAAAGATTACACTCGTCCGAATGATTGTGAAGCAACATACAATTTGGGATTAGTTCTCAAAGAACAAGGTAAAATTGATCAAGCCATTGAAATGTTCTACAAAGCGAGTTGGAATTACACGTTTACATCGGCGTCAAATACACAGCTCGCACAAATCTATTCAAAACAGAAAAATTATGTATCGGCACTTGAATGCCTTGATGAAGCAATTGCTTATAATACACGAAACTTTTCTGCTCAAAATCTAAAAGCATCTATCCTTAGAATTTTAGGCAAAGAAAAAGAAGCAAGCAAATGTATTGAATCTATACTTTCAATAGATCCTCTCAATGCTTATGCAAATTATGAAAAATTCTTGCTCGATAATAAATCTAATGATTTTGAAAAATTGATGAGAGATGAACCAGAATCGTATGTTGAATTGGCGATAAAATATATGAACAATGGTTTTATCTCGGAAGCACAGAAACTTCTTGAAAAGATAGATTCCAAGATAAACTATGCAACTGTTAAGATGTGGTTGGGATACATCGCAGATAAAAATGGCGATAAAAACGAAGCTAAAAAAATGTATCTTCAAGCTCTCGACTTGCCAGTATCTAATGTATTCAGACTTGAAACAGTTGATGTTCTGATGCAGATGAGTAAATATATTCCTAACAACTGGAAAATTTACTATTATCTCGGAAACTTGTATTACGATAATCAACCTGATAAGGCTTTAAATTACTGGCATAAATGTACAGAACTTAAGGCAGATTATGCTTTAGCATGGCGTAATATTGGGTGGGCGAATCATCACTATGCAAAAAATCTTGATGTTGCAGAAAAAGCTTATCTAAAAGCGATAGAACTTGAGCCACAAGCTGTCTATTTTGAAGAACTCGATGAAATACTTGAATCTAAGAAAGCAAGTGCAAAGTATCGTTTTGATATTCTAAACAAGCATCATAATATAATTGTGAAGCGTTATTTCCCATCGGTATCTGAAATAATTCTCGCAGTATTTTTGGGCAAAAATGATTATGCTCTTGATTTATTGCGTAATGGATATTACCCAACAGGTGAAAATGTAAAAAGCATTCACGACGTTTATGTAGATGCTTTAATGATGTCATCGCTGGAAAAATCTAAAACAGGTGATTTCGCACAAGCTATTAAACTTTTGCAAGAAGCTTTTACATTCCCTGAAAATCATCAAATCTTCCTATACGATACTCGAATTCCTCGCGATGCTCAAATCTATTATATGATTGCAAAGGCATACGAAAAAATGGGAGATAAAGAAAAAGCAAAACAGAATTATATTAAATCGGTTGAAACAAATGTTGGTAAAACAGATTTTCGTTATTGGAAAGCTTTAGCTCTTACTGAACTTGGTAGAAAAGAAGAAGCAACGGTTTTGTTTAAAGCATTGGTTGAAACTGGCAATAGTAAAATAGTTAAACGCTATATTAACTTTTTTGCAGAAGGTGATTTAAGAGGTATAAAAACAGAAACAATAAATGCTCAAGCCTACTATACATTAGGGTTAGGTGAATTGGGCTTGGGTAATATAGAAAAAGCCAAGAAAGCATTCATTACATCAAATAAACTTGAACCAAATAAGCTTTGGACGACGTTTATGTTAAATTCAATAAAATAAATATAAGACAAAGACCGCAAAATGTTATACATTTTGCGGTCTTTTGTTTTCGCAATAGGATTATGTATTACAGCAATTCTATGGCAAAATATGTTGTTTTGTTATTGACTCAAAAAAATTAATCGGAAACTTTTTTTGTAATCAATGGTAATATTAACACAACAAAGAATACCTATGAAAAGAATACTCGTTTTTATTTTTCTTTTAGCAGTAACTCTTACTTTTGCAAAACCACAGAAAGTAATATTTGATACCGATATGGGCAATGATATTGACGATGCTCTCGCTTTAGCAATGCTTTACGATTATCAAGAATCAGGGAAGGCAAAAGTTTTAGCAATATTGCTTAATAAAGATCATATTTATTCCCCTATTTTTACCAGCATATTGAATAATTATTATGGATATGATTTTCCGATTGGCATTGTTCGCGATGGTGCAACAAAGTTTGATAGACACTATATTATTCCAGTATCAGAACTGAAAAACGCAGATGGATCATATCGTTTCGCCCGTAAAATAGATAAATCAAGCAAGATTATTGATGCTGTAAAGTTGGCAAGAAAAGTTTTAGCAGAGAGCGAAAATGGCGAAGTTATTTATATCTCAGTTGGTTTTTCAACTAATGTTGCAAGACTATTGGAATCGTCTGCAGACGAATATTCTCCTTTATCTGGAAGAGAGTTGGTCGCTAAAAAAGTAAAATACTTTTCTATTATGGCAGGGCAGTTTGCAAAGACAAAAACTCTTCAGACTTTTCAGCCAGAATTTAATGTTAAACAAGACATAAAATCGGCAAAATTATTTTTTGAAAACTCTCCCGTCCCAATTATATTTAGTGGTATTGAAGTCGGCTTAGCATTGCGATTCCCCCAAATAGAAATTGAAAAACAACTTTCAAAAAATAATGTCTTGGGGGTAGCATATCATTTTTATGCATTAGGTGTTAATAAGAACAAGTCGGATAGACACGATCGTCCTACATGGGATTTAACAAGCGTTCAGTATGTCTTTTCGCCTGAATTATGGGAAGTTTCAGAGCCTATCAAAATTAAAGTTAATGATAACGGACTTCTTGATTTTTCAACTGACTCAACAGGGAAATATCGTTATTTAATAATCCCTAAAAATGGAAAAGATAAGATAATGAATGATCTAATAAAGCGAGTCTTATCCTCCATTCCAATGGCGGAAAAATAAAAATTAAAGCACGGAATTATTCCGTGCTTTAATTTTATCGTAATTAGTAAAACTCAAATTATTTTAAGAATCGCAAAATCACAAATGAGTATGGTTGGAGAGTTTCTTTGAATTTCCCTCCCAACTTTGTTTGCGATTCTGTGATTGTAGGTTTTGTGTCGGTGTATTCCTTACCTGTGAAAACAGTTTTCTTCACCGTTTTTTCACCATCAATTTTGCTCGATATATCTGCCGAAATTTCAAGCGGAACTGGTAGAATATTTATAAGCTTTACGATTGTATCGCCGTTTTTATCAGAGATGATACTTGCAAATGTGCGTTCTGCCATTCCGAAAATTTTTGTGTCGAGCTTTAATTTTGAATCAAAATATTTTTCGCCACCATTATGCGAGAACAATTTTTGCATATAATATTCTGTTGTTGGATACGCACCTTTGTTGTCGGCAAGAATCATGAACGTTTGGCGTTCATAACAATTTCTACAAACTAACGGAGCATACGAGAGCATCGATACAATGTCGCCATTGCGTTCAAGGTTCATCATATAAATTGCAGATGACAACGAGCTATACACGTTGTTCTCGCGTACATTAAGCATATTGTAAACGTATGTACTGCTTTTTCTTTTCTTGTTTGATTTATATTGTGGAGCAAATTCGCCAAGGTAAACTTTGGGTCCGTTGCGATCGTGATTATCATAAAAGTCTTGATTTGCGATGTACCATTCTGGCGAGCAATAGTAGTGCTCGTCGATAATTGGAGTCTTCGACTTCTTTACAATTTGATGGCCTTCATCGTAATCTTGACCTTTTGCCATAATACCAGAACTACCAATAATTATTATTTCTGGATATTTCTTATTTACGGCATCTTTTATCATCAAATATCTTTTTTCAAAATCTTTTGTCATTTCGTCTTCATTTCCGATACCGAGATATTTCATATTGAATGGAGCAGGGTGTCCGTTTTCGGCACGGACTTTCCCCCACTTTGTTGTTTTAGCATTGCCATTTGCCCACTCGATTAAATCGAGAACTTCTTGAATATATGTTGGCATATCTTCCATTGGTACGCATTCTCCACCACGAACTTGACATGCGACTCCGGCGGAAACAACGGGGATTGGTTCTGCACCAATATCTTCGCTAAGCTCAAAATATTCTTGATATCCAAGCCCGAAGGTTTGGTGATATTCCCACACGACCTTTGTCGGTTTTCTATCTTCGAGTTTGCCGATTGTGTTTTGCCAACGATAGAAATTTGCAACCTTGTCTGCGTGAACAATACATCCCCCGGGGAAACGTAGGAAATTTGGTTTTAGTTGTGCGAAGAGTTCAACAATATCTTTGCGAAGTCCATTTTCTCTGCCTTTGTATGTGTCTTTGGGGAAGAGTGAAATCATATCGAGGCAAACTTGTTTTCCACCATTTACATTGAGTTCAAACTTGGCGTTTTCTATTTCATCTGATGCAGTTAGCTCGACACTATATTTTTTCCAAGCATCGCCTTCAATTTTCACAGAACCAGTCAACGCAATTTTTTTATTGTTGAAAACTTTCGCAGAAATTTCTGTTGGAGTTTTCGATTTTGCAAAGAAACTGAATCTATACTTTCCGCCTTTTTTCAAATAGATACCTTCAGCCCAGCCAGTGTTGCGGATTGTCGCTGGAGTCGTCGTATCGAGCTGAATGTAGTGTGGATTATTTTTTGAAATAGGGTTATCAGTCTTAACTTGATATTTTGTATTCGGGAATTCCCACGCAGTAGTCGACGTGTATCCTTCGCGGTCTGTCGGCAAAAATTCAAAGTCGCGATTTTGTATACATTCGGGATATAATACACCATCGCAAGTCATACCAACGTCTTCATAGAACAAGCCAAACATTTTTGGATTTATTTTTTTCGATGTGCCAGTGAGCGAGAGTGTGGCTGACAATTTTTTAACGCCATTTAGGTGCGATTCAATATTGTCGGGCTTTATTTTTTCGAGAGCATTGCGTCTGTTCGCATCTTTTTCTTTTGCAAGATATGCGTCTAAACAAGATTGAGGAATTTCTGTAAATATGCCTTCAAAAGTTTTACCATTTATTTTCAAATTAGTGTATTCGTTAGCATATTGAGCTTCTGTAATTTTTTTCGGAGCTGAATATGTGATGAGATCAGGCGTTTCGATTTGATAGAAATCTTTTCCACTCTTAAATTTTACGACGTATTTTTTACCGTCGATTTTTACGATTGGGTTTAGGAATGTAATCCCGTTAGGTAGGGTAGTATTATTTTGTTTACGCCACAACGTAAAATTTTCTGAGTATGAATGTGCAAACTCAGAAAGACCTTTTCCGAACGCCCAAACGCAATGCCAGTTGCCATCAATACCCTTGAACAGATACGGAGTTGTCATTTGGCGTACATGGCGTATTTCGCGAAGTCCGAAGAAGCTAAAGAGCAAGCCGATATTTGTTGTTTCCCATTTGTCGCCAACTTTGTAAGCAATTTGCATCGGAGTTGGTTTTCCCATGCCATGTAGAGGCATTCGATGATCTTTGCTGGAATAAATGAACGCAGATATATTTTTTTGATCTTGCGTGCAAGATATTGATAATAAAGTTGATATAGCCGATAAAATGAATATTAATTTTTTCATTTTAGCATTGTTTAGTATTCATGCGATAGTAGTCAATAGCAAAATAAAAATATGTGAAAAATTTTTCTTATATTTTAAAATTCTGAAAACATAGAATAGAATTAGATTAACAAAATGAAAAGGTAGTTATTCAAAAGTGGAATGGTGTATTGCTCACTTATACAGGTGGACAAAATGTCCCAAACTTATTTATGCCAGTCGGTAAAAATAAAACAAAAAACTAAAATTTTAATAGATACAAAAGGCGACCTTAAGTGGTCGTTTTTTTTTACGCATTGTTATATTTTAGTAAGAATGAATTTATAGATTTTGTTTTTTAACTTTTGGTTAAATGATAAAAATTAGACTTGTTAAAATTTAAAACAAGTAGCATTATATAGTTTTAAAACAGACTAAAAGAAAATATGAAAGCGTGTTTTTTAGGGCTTGGTTATATCGGCTTGCCAACTGCAATTGTCTCTGCAAAAAATGGCATTGATGTTGCAGGCGTTGATATTAACCCCAGAGTTGTAGAATTAACAAATCAAGGTAAGATTCATATTGTTGAGCCTGATTTGCAAGAATTGTGTGCTGAAGTTGTCGCAAATGGCAAACTGAAAGCATATACTGCACCTGTTGAAAGCGACGCATATTTCATCGTAGTGCCAACTCCGTTTAAAGGAGACCACCAACCAGATATTTCGTATGTCGAATCAGCAACGAGAATGGTTCTTCCATTGTTGAAAGAAGGCGATTTGTTTGTGATTGAATCGACATCGCCGGTCGGTACTACAGACAAAATGACTGACTTGATTTTTGCAGAACGTCCAGAATTGAAGGATAAAATCTATATCGCATATTGTCCAGAACGTGTTCTCCCTGGTAATGTCGTTTATGAGCTTGTCCATAACGATCGCGTTATCGGTGGTATAAATCCAGAATCGACAGAAAAAGCAGTTGAATTTTATGCACAATTTGTGAAGGGCAATCTTCACAAGACAAACTCAAAAACCGCAGAAATGTGCAAGCTCACAGAGAACTCGTCGCGCGACGTACAAATTGCGTTCGCAAACGAATTATCGCTTATTTGCGACAAGGCTGGAATCAACGTTTGGGAGCTTATCACCCTTGCAAACAAACATCCAAGAGTTAATATTCTACAACCCGGTTGTGGCGTTGGCGGACACTGCATTGCGGTCGACCCATATTTCTTGACTGCAGATTTCCCAGTAGAATCGCAGATAATAGCAAAGGCTCGTGAAATAAATAACTACAAGTCTTTCTGGTGTGCCGAAAGAGTTGTGAATGAAATTTTGAAATTTAATTTGGCGAAGAATCGCAAGCCAGTTGTCGCAATGATGGGCTTGGCATTTAAGCCAAATATCGACGATTTGCGTGAATCGCCAGCAAAACATATCGTTTCAAAAGTGTTGGAATCATCGCACGACGCAGAGATTCTCATCGTTGAACCAAACGTCCAAGAGCACGATGTTTACAAATTGACAAACTATCAAGAAGCGTTTGAAAAGGCAGATATAGTAGTTTATTTGGTAGCTCATAACGAGTTCAAAACACTCCCACGCAATACTGAAAAGCTCGCACTCGATTTCTGCGGAATTTTTAAATAGGCGAAAATGAAAAAAATAATGTTAGTGTTTGGGACGCGTCCCGAAGCGATAAAAATGGCTCCATTGGTAAAGGCATTTCAAGCCGATTCTGACCATTTTGAAACAATAGTATGCGTAACAGGGCAACATCGTCAGATGCTCGACCAAGTACTATCATTATTTGAAATTACGCCTGATTACGACTTGGATATAATGAAACAAGGGCAAGACTTGTTCGATATTACAAGTCGAGTTATGCTCGGTATGCGTGATGTTTTGGAAAAAGCCAAACCGGATGTCGTGCTTGTTCACGGCGATACGACAACTTCAACTGCTGCAGCATTAGCATCATTTTATAAACAGATTCCAGTTGGTCATATCGAGGCTGGTTTGCGTACGCACAATATTTACAGTCCGTGGCCAGAAGAAATGAATCGTCAAATTACTGGGCGAATTGCCAAGTACAATTTTGCACCAACTCCATTGAGTCGTAAAAATCTTTTGGCTGAAAATGTTTCTGATAACGATATTATCGTAACTGGTAATACAGTGATTGACGCACTTCATTATGTCGTTGAAAAAATCAATTCATCAGACGAAATAAAAGCTGAATTGAGCAATATACTTTTGAAATCGGGCTACGATGTATCGAGATTGTCGAATGGCAAGAAACTTGTGTTGATAACAGGGCATCGTCGCGAAAATTTTGGCGATGGGTTTATCTCGATGTGTTCAGCGATAAAATCGCTAAATGAGAAATATTCTGATGTAGATTTTGTGTATCCGATGCACTTGAATCCAAACGTTCGCAAGCCGATTAAAGAAGTCTTTGGCGATAAAGCCCCTGAAAATATGTTCTTTATCGAGCCTTTAGATTATTTGCCGTTTGTATTTTTGATGGAAAAGTCGTACTTGCTTTTGACCGATAGCGGAGGTGTTCAAGAAGAAGCTCCTGGATTGGGAAAGCCAGTTTTGGTAATGCGTGATACAACAGAACGTCCTGAAGCAGTCGACGCTGGGACAGTCAAGTTGGTAGGAACTAATTACGATAAGATTGTCAGCGAAGTTTCGGAGTTAATAGATAACCCCAAGGCATACGAATTAATGAGCAAAGCCGTAAACCCATACGGTGACGGCAAAGCATGCGGTAGAGTTTTAGATACGTTTAAGAAGTAATATAATATGAAGCAAATTTTACAATCGTTCAAAACTGGCGAAATGTGGTTGGCTGATGTGCCATCGCCATTGTGTAAATCTAATGGTATTTTGATGCGAAATCACGTTTCGTTTGTATCGTCAGGAACAGAACGAATGCTCGTGGATTTTGCAAAACGTTCGCTTATCGGCAAGGCGATGAAAATGCCAGACCAAGTGCGGAAAGTTATTCGCAAAATTCAAACAGAAGGTCTTTTTGAGACGTTAGAGAAAGTTCAAGCAAAGCTCGACCAACCAATTCCGTTGGGATATTCTTGTGCAGGCGTTGTTCTTGAAGCTGGTATTAGAGCGAATGGTTTGTCAAAAGGCGATAGAGTCGCTTGTGGTGGTGTTGGTTATGCTAATCACGCAGAGTTTAATTACGTTCCCAAAAATTTGGTCGTAAAACTTCCAGATAATGTATCGTTTGAAGATGCATCATGTGCGACAGTTGGTTCTATTGCAATGCAAGGTTTGCGTCAGTGCGAATTGCATTTGGGTGAATCTGTTTGTATTTTGGGGTTGGGGCTTTTAGGTATGCTCGCAGTGCAAATGGCAAAAGCATCGGGTTGTAGAGTTATCGGGTTTGACCCAAATCCACAACGTTGTAAATTGGCTCTTGAACTTGGGGCAGATGAAGCAGTGAGCGGTGGATTGGTTGAATCGGCGATGTCATTTACAAATGGACGTGGTGTTGATGCAGTCTTAATAACAGCGGCGACATCTTCAAATGAACCAGTAACAGTTGCGTCTGAAATTGCTAAGATGAAAGGCAAAGTAGTTGCAACTGGTTTGGTCGGAATGAATCTTCCCAGAGATTTATACTATAAGAAAGAATTAGATTTTCGCTTGAGTATGTCGTATGGTCCCGGAAGATACGACCCCGTTTACGAGGAAGATGGTATTGACTATCCGTACGGATACGTTCGATGGACAGAACAACGCAATATGCAAGCGTTTGTCGACTTGGTCTCGATGGGCAGAATTACTCCATCAAAGTTGGTTACTCATCGTTTTGATTTTGAAAATGCCCTTGATGCGTATCAACTTCTTCTCGGAAAGACAGGCGAACCTTATATGGGTATCGTTTTGGAGTATTCAAATGCGGAAAATAAACAACCTGTATCTCGAGTAGAAATAAAACAACCAGTAAAATCAGAGCCATCCTCTCCAGTAGTTTCATTTGTCGGTTGTGGTAATTTCACAAAAGCAGTATTGATGCCTACATTGAAAAAAATGTCGGGATATAGACTGCGTGGATTATGTTCTGCAAGTGGAATGAATTGTGGCGAAACTGCAAGAAAAATGGGCTTTGAATTCGCAACATCAAAAAAAGATGATATCTTTGCCGATGCAGACACAAACCTCGTCTTTATTACAACTCGCCACGATACTCACTCGACTTTGGTTGAAGATGCGTTGAAAGTAGGTAAAAATGTTTTTGTCGAAAAGCCATTGGCAATAACTGAAGAACAACTTTCATCTTTAGAGGAATGCGTAAAAAATTCTTCAGGGAAAGTAATGGTCGGGTTTAATCGTCGATTCAGTCCGCACGCAAAATTGATAAAGGAATATTTTGCAAAACGTGCAAAGCCTCTTGTTATGATGTATCGCGTAAATGCAGGCGAAATAGCACGCGACGTATGGGTGCAAGACCCTAACGTTGGAGGCGGTAGAATTATTGGCGAAGGTTGCCACTTTGTAGATTTTATGAGTTATATTTGTGGATCGAAAGTTGTGTCGGTTCAAGCGACTTCTATAAAAACTGACAACGTTGCAGTTGTCGCCGAAGATAGCGTCAATATTGTCTATACATTTGCAGATGGTAGTATCGGTGTTCTTAATTACGTCGCATTAGGCGATACAAACTTACCAAAGGAATATTGTGAAGTCTATGGCGAAGGCTCGACTGCGATTATGGATAATTTTAATACTACAATTTGTTCGGGGAAACTCGGCAAACGCAAATTATCGGGTAAGCAGAGCAAGGGCTTTGCAGAAGAAATAACGGCACTCTTGGATTCGGTTAAGACAGGCAGAGAGTTTCCTATCGAATTAGACTCATTGCTCAATACAACTCGAGCGACATTTGCAACATTGAAAGCGTTGAAATCGGGTTCGACTGAACTCGTATAATGATCTTTATGTCTTCAAGTAAAAGCAACGTGAAAAAAAATAAATATTCGTTTTTGCTCTACTTGAAAACGATTAGATTCTTGAAGTTGTCGCAATTATTTTATAATGTATATTATCGATTAAAGAAAGCGTCTTTGCCAAAGATGTTGACTTTGATTGAGGTTGCTTCGCTTTCTCGCAAATGTGATTTTGTAAAATCTTCAAAATCGTTAATTCAAGAAAATCGATTTCGATTTTTAAATGTCGAAAATACGTTGAATTTTCCCTCAGATTGGAATAACGCTCAACTGGGGAAGTTGTGGTTATACAATTTGCACTATTTTGACTATCTTCGACAAGAGAATATTTCAAGAGAAGATGGCGAAAAATTGATATTGCGTTGGATTGCTGAAAATCCTGTCGGCAAAGGCAATGGCTGGGAGCCATACACAATTTCTTTGCGAATTGTTAATTGGATAAAATGGCATTTGTCGGGTAATCCTCTGAGTATTGAAGCGTTGCAAAGCTTGGCAAACCAAGCAAAATTTCTCGAACAAAAAATAGAACGACATCTCTTGGCTAATCACTATTTGGCAAATGCAAAAGCGTTTGTTTTTGCTGGAATATTTTTTGAAGGCGACGATGCAAAGCGTTGGTTAAAAATCGGGACTGATATTTATAAAGAAGAACTCGAAGAACAAATTTTACAAGACGGTGGACACTTCGAGCGTTCCGCAATGTACCACAGCATAATCCTTGAAGATTTATTAGATTTGGCAAACATTGGTGCAGAGATTTCAGGATTGAATCAGAAAATTCAAAAGATGCTCGAGTGGCTCGTCGCAATGACAACTCCAGACGGAAAAATTCCACTTCTCAATGATTGTGCTTTGGGAATCGCTCCCTCGCCTAATCAGATTTTTTCGTACGCAAAAAATTTAGGGTTTAATTTTTCAGAAGATAATACGAATTCTATCGACCTTGCAGATACAGGATATGCAAAACTTGTCGCTGGCGATTGGACTGCTATTTGCGATGCTGGAAATATCGGTCCCGATTATCAACCAGGACACGCCCACGCCGACACTCTCACATTTGAACTTTGGCACAAAGATTTTAAACTAATCACTGACTCTGGCACTGGCGAATATATCGATACTCCATTGCGAAAATACCAACGCTCGACTCTTGCACATAATACGATTCAAATAGACGGCAAAAATTCTTCGGAAGTTTGGAGTGCTCACAGAGTGGCTAATCGGGCAAAAATTGTAGAACGCAAATTTTCAGGAAACAAAGTATCGGCAACGCACAACGGATACGGAAAAATTTTACACCAACGAACGTGGAATATTTCGGACGATGGATTGTCGATTGATGATGAAATCGAAGGAAACGGGGAACATTTAGTTGAAATTCTGTGGCACGTTTTAGGCGAAAATATTTCAATAAATAAACAGATGAATCGTATTGAAATCTCGGCAAATAATACTCGCTATTTTATAACATATCCACAAGGTTGGAATGCAGAAATTCAAAAAGTAAAATATAGTGCAGAGTTTGGTAAAGCTGAAGATATCGATATGATAAATCTCTCAAACATCGTAGTATTGCCGACAACTTTCTCCTCGCAAATAGGATTACTAAAATGAAAATTTTATTTCTAACGCATTATTATACCCCAGAAGGAAACGCACCAGCTTCGAGAGTATCGGCACTTGCAGAACGTTGGGCAAAAGACGGACACGATGTTACCATTTTAACCTGTGCACCTAATGTCCCAAATGGTGTAGTTTACGAGGACTACAAAAATAAATTTAGCCAAACTGAAGTTATCAATGGTGTTAAAGTTGTACGAGTATGGACGTATATCGCCGCAAACAAAGGAACATTGCGAAGAATAATGAACTTTGTAAGCTATATGATTATGGCATTTATGCGTGGCTTGTTTATGAAACGTCCAGATATTCTAATTGCGACAAGTCCGCAATTTTTCTGTGGTTGGGCTGGCGTACTACTTCACTCTATAAAAAGAATTCCGTTCTGCCTTGAGGTACGAGATATTTGGCCAGAATCGATTATCGCTGTCGGAGCAAAATTGCCGAGTGGGTTGCTAACAATCATATCCGTTATGGAAAAGATTATGTACAATTCGGCAGATCATATCGTTACAGTAGGACAAGGATATGTCGAAAAATTAAAAGAGCGAGGAATAGATGAAAACAAAATTTCTGTCGTGATGAATGGGGTTGACAGAACTCTTTTTTATCCCCGCGAACGCAATGAGGAATTATTAAAAAAACATTCACTCGATGGCAAATTTATTTGTAGCTATATTGGTACAATCGGAATGGCGTGTGCGTTAGATACGGCTCTTGAATCTGCCGAAATCTTGCAAAACCAAGGCAACGATAAAATCAAAATTGTCTTGATTGGCGATGGTGCTGTTCGAGAAGAATTAGAAGCAAAAGCAAAAGCGAAGAACTTGAAAAACGTTGTATTTTTGGGACGTCGACCTAAACAAGAAATTCCAGATTGGATTGCATCATCGGATATAAATCTTGTACACTTGAAAAAGACTGGGCTTTTCCAAACAGTTATGCCATCAAAAATATTTGAGAGTGCTGGTTGTGCAAGACCAGTATTGATGGGCGTCGACGGCTTTTCAAGAGACTTAGTTGAAAACGCAAAAATGGGAATTTCAATCGAACCAGAAAATGCCAAAGCTATGGCAGATGCCTTGCTCGAAGCGTCGGAAAATCTAGAATTATTAAAACAACTCGGTGAAAACGGCTATAAAAACATCGCCGAAAAGTATGATCGCGATATTCAAGCTGAAAATTACTTAGATATATTGAAAGATTTGATGAATTCTTAGTTTAGCTTATTTAGCTCTTCTTTTATTTTTTGTGCCACTTTTTCTGAATGAAGTTTTTGCCCTTCGGTATTTAAGTGAAAAGGAGTGTCATAAAATAAGCTTATATCGTATTGAGCGTTGTTGTCTAAGACAATAAATTTATGTCCATATTTTTCATAAAAACTTTTGAGTTGTTCGATATAATTCTGTGGAACTTTTACCGTATTAATTATTGTGGGAAGGCATCCAAATACACGAATCTTATTCAGTGATGCCCATTGTAAGAAATCCGATAGCTTCTTCATAGAATAACTTTCTGTGTTTATTCCCTGTCGGTATGGATTTATATCTCTAAGCGAGTTGATATACGCAAAATATGGTTTTCCACGTTCAGGTGTATGTCCAATCTCATCGCCGAATTCATTTTGTCCTTTTGAGCGTGGTTTAACATCTGCCAATAGCATTGCACGTTCTAAAATATCTTCGAATATTAAGAATAGGTCAGCATGGTAAAATGTATAATATTTTTTTATTAGTGGCATTTTCAACCATTCTCTTTTGTTGTACAACAAACAATATATACCTTCTGTCGATTTTGCCGAATCTTGTTCTGTTGAATTATAATTGTGAGGTTCAAGTGGTAAGAATATGATATCGCCACTATTTAAGTGTCTTTTTATGAGTTCTAATTGCCAATCTATAGATATTGATGCGGTTATTGATAAATTAACGGCTGGCATATGCAAACAATCCCTCATTGTTTTTGCCGAATGTGAATATCTACCATTTGAACCAGCTAAAATTACGAGTTTATTATCTGAAATTTTTTCTAACCTATCATATTTCTTTGTTATCATAGAATTAAGTTCTCCGTATAAAATTGGCTTTTTTACGAAGAAGCAAAATATTGCGACATACAAAATAAGTGAAAATAAAATTCCGAGTAAAAGTTTCCCAATTTTCATAACTCAATCTTCTAAAACTGAAAATATATGAATTCAGATTCTTCCAAGCAAAATAAAACCTTTTGCAATGACAGATAAAACGTAATTATTATTAAAATATATTTCTTTCTGTCGGATAATTCTGGTATATTTGGTGTGAAAAAAACAATCAAAAAGCTTATAATTATCAAAGCTGTTTCAAATAATAATCCTGAAATTGATGCATTGCCCGCATATGTTAATGTCCCAACTGGTGTAATGTACGGTTTTAAGATAGTCGGGAAAAGAGCGACTATTGAAGCTGGAAGCTTTATATCAAAACTAAACAAACCCTTTATAATCTGCATAGCTCCTGCAAATGTAGAGGCTCTGAAAAATATCCATGCGAATGCGACAGATGAAAATGTGATTATCCACGCTAATGTTGAATATATAAAATTTTTTCGGATAGAATCTAAGTGTAAGAATTTTAATATGGCGATAAATGTATGATTTATTATTAGATATACTCCATGTAATGTTCCCCAAAATACAAATGTCCAACTTGCACCATGCCATAATCCACCTATAAACATTGTGATCAATAAGTTTACGCGTTGTCTAATTTTTCCGTTTCTATTTCCGCCCAGTGGAATATATATGTAATCTTTTAGGAAATTAGATAGTGTTATATGCCAATTTCTCCAGAAATTTATTATGCTATGTGCTTTATATGGCGAATTAAAGTTGGTTGGTAATGTTACTCCAAACAAAAAGCCTAAGCCAATTGCCATATCGCAATATCCTGAAAAATCGAAATATATTTGGAATGTATAGCCTAATGTTGCATATAAGGATTCTATAAAAGATAAATCTACACCACTTTCTGCTACGGCAAATGGTTTTCTTATGTACATAGAAAACGTATCTGCTATTACAACTTTTTTAAATAACCCAAGCAGAAAATATACAATACCATTTAAAACTTTTTCCGAATGTATTGTTTGCGGATTATAATTCAAAAGCTGAGGTAACATTTGTTCTGGTTTTACAATCGGCCCAGCTATGAGTTGTGGGAAAAATGATATATACAAAAGATATTCTAAAAATGAGGTCGATTGAATCTTTCCTTTGTAACTATCTATTATATAAATAATCTGTTGGAATGTGAAAAAGGAAATACCCAGTGGCAAGATAATCTCTTTAAAAGATAAATCTGAATTAATAACGTAGTTAATATTTTCTAAAAAGAAATTATAATATTTAAAGAATCCTATAAGCGATAAATTTAAAATAACTCCACTGTAAAGAATTATTCTTCGTGTGATTTTATTTGGCTGTTTGGGTATAAGGATTTTAGATATGAGGTAATTTGTAGATATGCTTGCAATCAATAAAAACAAGCAAGGTAAATTCCAGTATCCATAAAAAAATAAAGATGCAATAGATAAAACAAATAAACCAATTCTTACATTTGTATATTTTACCGAAAAATAAAATAACGCAAAGGTTATGGGTAGAAAGATAAAAATAAATTCAATTGAGTTAAATAACATCGGTATTTAGATATTATTGTTTTGTATTTTTGTACAAAAAAACTTTAGATATATAATGTAAAAGAAAATTGTTATTATAGGGAATGATATAAATGCAAAGCTTCCATTATAGGCACGTGTAAAAAACTCTAATGCACTGACGGCTATGTATACTCGGGCAATTGCGTATGCTGCGTACACTCTAAATATCGTTGAGGAGAATATGCTATTTGAACGAGGCAATCCGTAATCGATATATGATGTAGCAAGTCCTGCCAATATTGTGAATATTATAAAAAATGGAAATCCAAACAAATATGCTGCCGGTAAATTTACGCACCCAGTACTATGTGTTGAAGTTGTTCCGAGAGGTTTTCCGTCAATGGCATAGGTGTGAACGTCGCTAACATTATAATTCCAATGTTTCAGCATTGTATGAAGGTCGTGGTGTGTTGCATTTGAATGGAACTTCATAAAAGTAATTCCATCACTAAATATTCTATGTGTATATTTCATCATAGAATAATTTGCGGCTTCTCCACCAAATCCTTTTGTATATATATGTTGGCGAGAATCACGGTATCCCGATAAGAAACTGGCTGCAATGAACACAAATGCGAACAGTAATGCCATTGTCATTGAGGCACCTACCGTGAATTTTTTTGTGATAATTAAATAAATGATAATGCCGGCGATTGGCGATATTAGTTGTCCTTTTGACAAACTTGCTGCTGATGCATTTAATGTCAGCAATAAGATTATTCCAACTGCAAATATGAGAGAGATTCTTTTTTTTGCGTATGCGTCGAGAATAAAAAAGTTTAAAAACCAAGTGAATCCAAACGAAAAATAATTAATTATACCGGTCAGTTTAAAGGGCAAATATACCGATTCTTCGCCCAATCTACCTAATCCCATTATATTGGAAACAAGTGCACTTGTAAATGCTATAGAAGCGAGAGCAATAGACCAAAATATAACTTGTTCACGTGTGAGTGCTGGTGTATAATCCGTATCTGGTGTCTTGTCGTTTCTCCACCATATAGATGATATAAACAACAAAAACAAAGAAAAAGCCCCCATATAAATAGTGAAAGTTACATCTGTAGGAGAAATAGCTATTTCAGCTCCAACTATTTTTTTATACACCATTCCTGCGTATGAATCAAAGAATATGGTTGGGCAAACTATCATTGATAAGTCCCAACCCGACCAAAGATATATTCTGGCGAAATTCTTTGATGCATCCCTCAATCTGTTGAGATATATTAATCGCAATGGGATTATACAGAATCCTACAAGTATGGCTTCAACTGGTGTGTTATTTGTGAAAAATCCAAGAAACTGCAATGCCGTAAATATTATTGCAATATAGCATCCAACCTGTTCAAAAAAACTATTAACGAAATTTTTCATTATACAAAATTGGAAGACATCCTATATTTTCGGGTTGTATAATCAAGTATTTTTTAGATGTTTTTTATGGTAGATGATTTCTTGGACAGGTATCAATAGAATAATAGAGTAATATTGACGTGCTATAAAGAATAAATAGACACGATACGTTTATCAGTTGAAAAGGCATATCAAATAAAGATATTATCGCAACTAACAATATCCCTACTAAAGTATTTTTGTATGGATATTGTGATGTTATACGTTTGCTTAAAAGTATCAAAAAATATACCATACCAACAAAGAATATTGTAGAACCAAATATTCCAAACTCACATAAAAGTTGTAGTAAATCATTATGTGCTGAATATGATATTGATTTTGATACTTTTTGTGGATGTTGTTTTATATAGTATTCCTTATCATATTGATATGAATAAAAGTAGAAATTATTTACTCCTATTCCCCAGTATTTGTTTTTCTCAAAAAGATTATATGCGTGGCACCATAATGCAATACGACCTTTGTCTTGATGCGTTTCTGTTATCTTACGTTCTAATTTATTTGATATTTGTGTTGAAAGAGTTTCTACCAACTGATTATTCGGAATAAAAATATATGTTACTGTCCCTAAGGCGATGATAACAGATAATAAGTATATAAAATTTCGTCTTTGTTTTAAGATAATATGGAATACCTCAGCGATTAGTGTTAATGTCAACACTACTATTCCTATGAATGCTTGTAATTGTATACATAAAACAAGGGCAATAATGTCGAATATTATAAATATGCCAAATACAATAATATATGTAGAGTTGTGTGCTGTTTTTACTTCTTTTAAGTTTTGTATAAATAATGATATTGTTGCTGATAAAATCAATATCATATATTGAGATGCCATATTTTGTGAAAAAAATGTTCCTGTTGGAGAAGCCATATAGGCTTCTATAATACCAAGCAATTTACGTCCGGATGTTTCTACTGCATTATGGCTGTTGTAAATGGTCATTAGTATTATGGTATTTGCACAAATAAATCCAAAAATACTTATGTAAATAAAAAATAAATTTATATCTTGCTTGGTTTTAGTTGTTAATATATAGGTATTTGTAATATTGAATATATTTAATAGAAAGAGAATAAAATAATAAGACCCTCTTTCCGAAGGAAATATCGATATTGAAGTGGGTAGGTACTCAATATAAGGGATTTTCTTTATATAATAATATCCGTCTTCTTGAATAAATATGCCATTTGGATTGCATAAAGATACTATAACAATAAGTGTAATTGCCAAAAGTATCCAATTAAACTTATTTTTTAATATTTTACTAATGTTATCGTTTATTGATCCGCAAGTAGATGAAAACAAAAGTAGGGATGTCGTTATTGCCGACAAAACGAGCATGTATTCAAATCGAGTCCATATTCCGACCGATAATACAAACGATAGCAAAAAATATATAATATGTTTTTTCACAAGAAAAAGTACATTTTAATTTTATTCAATGTCGAAAGCTTTTCTGCCAACATTTCAGCAGTTTTTATATCATCATTGAAAATTGCTAAATTTATAATCAAGGAAATTGCATTGATTTTTGCACTCGGACTATTGATTTTTTCAACTATATTTAATGCCTCTTTTGTTTGCCCAGATAAATATAGCAGTCCAGATAAAACCTTTGCACTTTCTGAGGTTCTACGCGATTTATAATCGGTATGAAATTGTTTTATAGATTTAGAAAAATCACATATATTTCTATTTTTATAGCGTTTGTAATCATCGAATGCCAATACTGCCGTTTCTGAGCTCGACTTATAGAATCCACCAATTAATAGATGAGGCATAGAGCAAACCATATCCCATACGTCTTTGGAATTTAAATCATTTTTATTTTTAAAATGACGCAAGTTTTTTGAAATCAATTTATCTTTAATAATAAAATCTTTCTTTTCGGAATTGAAATATACAAAAGTTAGCATTGTGAACCATGCATAATCCTTTCGAGAATAATTCATAATAGATATTGTTGCGTCGTAATCTTTAGCAAACATTGACATAAAGCAGAGTTCGGAGGCAACCATTTCTCTTGTGTGTTGGTTTGATATTCTATTTAGTTTATCGATTGTGTCAGTCAATGGAAAATTTATTTGCTTGCGAACTTTAAGTGCTTGTGCAAAGGATATATAAATATTGTTGGAAAATGTTGTTTGTGGGCTAATAGGTGTGTTTGAATACATTATTCCGTAGTATGCACCCTGATAAAATCTTTGGAATTTTACATTTTTATTAGCTATTGATTTTGCAAAAGTTAAATTTGCTAAAGCATATTTCTCAGCAGGTGTTCTATTTGAGAAATATTGATATGCCGAATTAACAATAAATACATAAAATATTATTGTTATTGATAGAAATATAAAAATCTTAAATAGTTTTTTCACCAAATATTATTTTGATTTTATGCGTATGTAAAAATTCCAAAATGGTTGCAATAAAGAATATCTCAACTTGAAGATTGTAAGGTAATATAAATCGAAAAGTGATAACTGATTTTTGCTTAATAACTTTTCACCCATATATTTTATATACGTCGGGTATTTTGAAGTAATATTCTGCAAGTTTTCTATGCGTTGTTTTCTTGGTTTTAACGAATCCTTTCTGTACATTGCTTTTATTGCAGAAAGTAAATATCTATAAGAGATAAATGATTTTAATAGCTCTTTTCTTGGGTCAGGTGCATTGCCGTATATTCCTAATATACATTCATTAGCGTGTTCAAAGGTGTTAAGGTATTGTTCAAATTTAAATCGGCGTGCCACAAGAGACGTATTGATTAGGTCACGATTATACATGTATCCACAATCTAAGATGATTTTTAAGTATGAAATATGTTTCATATATTCCATGCCAAAAATCCAATCTTCGCCATAGCTGATTCCTTGTTTAAATCTTATGTTGTTATCTTTTATTATCTTTGTGAGGAATAATTTTGATGTAATAAAATTGTTTCTCGATATAGTTTCATCTGCTAATGCATCTTTTAATGGGAAAGTCCCCGAGCCATAAGTTATTTCTTCGGTGTGGGTTGGATACACATACGAACAGCCTGTCATTAAAAGTTCTTCTTCTGGGTTTGTTGAATGCTCAAGAAGAGTTGTTATGTAATTGTCTGTAATCCAGTCATCTGAATCTACGAATACAATATAATCGCCTGTTGTTTTATCTAATCCTTTATTTCTTGCAACCGATACTCCGCTGTTTTTTTGGTGGATAACATGTACCCTTGTATCTTTTCGTGAGTATTCATCGCAGATTTTAGCGGAATTGTCTATAGAACCATCGTTTATCAATATAAGTTCTATATTGTTGTGCGATTGTTTTAAAATGCTATTTATGCATTTAGGTAAATATTCCTGTGTATTATACACTGGTACGATTACCGTAACTTTAGTATCTTGGTTCATTGCAGATTATTTAAGTGCCGATTTTAAGAAACATTTGGAGGTTTCTCGGCATTGTTTTAAAATTGTGTTAACGTTGTTCCAATCGATTTTTGAATTTAGTATTTTTTCTGTCGCATTAGCGTCATCTGGAGAAATCATTCTATCTTTGAGATTAAACGTTTCGAGAAGTGTATTGAATCTCGATGCTCCACGTTCATTATTTGAGACAACTGCAAAAGGGGTATTGAATATTATTGAAAATACTGTGCCGTGAAATGAATCGGTAACAACAAACGAAGAATTTTTTATCATTTGTAGCCACTGTGTTATTGGTGGCTGAATGCATGAGTCTAAATTAAAGTCTTTGGGGGGGAATTGTTGAATTGATAATATATTTCCAGTTAAGCCAAGTTTTTTAGATATATTATCAAACAACGATTTTTTATTTTTGTTTATATCCAAAACATATCCCATACATTGATTCTTCGGTATATCTTTGTCAATAAGATTGCGTGATTTATCTGAATCGATTAGTTCCAAATAATCAGATGGTGTGAGCAACATTGTTGGGTCTAACACAAGTTCAGCGTTTGATTTTAAGTCATCTCTTATTATTTTAATCGCATCTTTTTCTCTTACCGATATGTTATTAAATTCTTGCGTCCATCTTATGTATTGGTTTAGTTCGCTTGATGGTACTTCAAATTCAGATGTTCCAAAAGATGCACTATACGCTATTTTTTTTACGTTTTGATTTTTTTCTAAGAAGTCTAAGAAGAAGGTTGGCAAGTGGGGTGAATATGCTTTTCGCCATACTTGATCGCTCCCTACAATAAATGCGTCAAATTTGAATTTATCTATGTGTTCATATTTTAGGGGAGCATATAAGAGTTCGGAATAATCAATATTTTCGGAGATAAAGCGTCTTAAATGTTTGTTTAATTCAGGGAACGCAATTCTACCAAGTAGTGATATACGTTTGCCCCACAATAATTTTGCAATGATTCTTTTGATTATCGTTTTTTTTGTTAGTTTAAACGTGCTATCATAATTTAATGTTAACACATTGTGTCCCATATCTTTTAACACTTTTTGAAGTGCGTACGCTTGCAATATTCCACCATAATTAAATTTCAATGGTTGTGTTAATATACATATTTTCATTGTTCTTTAATTTTGCAGATTAATGCTTTTTCAACATTTTATTGTAAACGTTTTCGTATTGCTTTGCTATATTTGCAGGCGAAAATCTTTCGACATTTTTTAATCCTTTTTGTATTAAGGTTTCTGCCAAATCCTTTTCTGATATTAGTTTTTTAATTCCCGTCCTAATAGATTCCACATCAAACGGGTCAACGTTTATAGCTGAGTCTTCTCCCGATACTTCTGTTAATGGTGCTATATTTGAAGTGATGACTGGACGTCCTGTAAGTTGTGCTTCAAGAATCGGAACACCAAATCCTTCTGATGTAGATGCGAATAGAAGAATATCGCAATCTTCATATTCTTTTTTTATTTGTTCCGAAGAAATATCGAAAGCATTAGAATACTCAATATTTAATGCTTCCAATAGGTTTTTGTCTTGTTCTGGAATTCTACCGAGAATTCTAAGATGACAATTTATCCCTTCAAGTGCTTTTATATGGCGAGTTAGATTCTTATTTATGAGATGGGAAAAACATAAAATTCTTGGTTTATCTAAATTTATTTCTTTGGCTTTGTAGGGAAAATCATCTGGTGCAGGGTCGTAGATGACGTCAATTTTATTTGGTGAGATTCCAATTTTTTCCACAATCTCATTCTTGGAGCACTCACTTATTGCGACAATATGTTTTACCCAATTAAATGGTAGTGTCGCAAATATTGTTTTCAAAAAGAAACCTTTGATTCCTTTTACTCCTGTGATATGCGTTAAATCATGTACTGTGATAAGCGTTCTTTTGCGTGGATAGAAAAGTGCCATATAGTGAACAGCACCAGTGATATGATAGATGTTGGCTTTTGTTCCTAAGGTTGCCCACATATTTTTGATATATGTAATAGGACTTTGTGCATTGTTTCTGGGGCAATACAATTCTGATTGTTCTATTGATGGTGATGTATATTTTCTAATTTGGGCAAATACTCTTTCTATGCTAAAAGATATATTTTTACTTCTGTATATATAGCAGATTTTCATAAAATTAGGGTATTAGGAATTGTTTAGGATATTTTTATATATGTTTATATATTTTTGCCAAACGTGGTTTTTATCGAAATTTTCTTCCACGGATTGACGACATTTTTTTGAAATTAATTTTTTGTCAATATTTGAGAATCTTATAATTTCTTGACACATTATATCTTCATTATGTTCTATAACCGAGCCTATCTCAGTGTTTGTTATCGTTTCTTTTGTGCCTCCAGAATTAAAGGTGACAACAGGTGTTCCGCATGCTAATGCTTCGAGGTTTACCATAGATAAAGCTTCTTCGAGAGTAGGGTTAGCGAATACACTTGCGATTGTATAAAGTTCGCATAGTTCTCTGACATTTTCAGTACGTTCTATGGCGATTATATTGTATTTTTTTAAGAATTCTTTTTGTTTGGAATTTACACCTACAACAACGCACACGAAATCATCGCCTAATTTTTTTTGAATATTAGGGATGTAATGAAAGCCTTTTCTTTGCGTCCATGGGCTTGCAACAAACAGTACTATTTTTTTTGCTGGGATATTATATTTTAAAATTATGTTTGGTGCAGTTGGTTTAAACATATCTAAAGCTAAACCATTTCTGACAGCAATGGTTTTATAGTTGCTGTATGCTGACTCTTTTATTAATCCAGCTAACCAGTCAGATACAGGCGTAAAGGTCAAATTCTTAATCTTGAGAATTGCAGATCTTTTACTTTTATGTATTTCCGTAGATCTATCAAAAAAATATGTCTTGGGATAATATCTTAATTGTGGACAATTTGAACAAGATGTTTTCCATTTGTCGCATCTTACAAAGTCAAAGTGAGTACAATGACCAGTGAAAATCCAACACGAATGTATTGTCCACACTACTGGCTTGTTGTATTCTGCTAAAAATTTGAGAAGTATTGAATTATTTAAGTAATATCCATGTGTATTGTGTAAATGGATAATATCGGGATTTATTTCTTTTATTTGTTTGATTAGTTTTTTTGTGGGGAGAATTGAAAAAGGACCATCTGTCCCAAAAATTCTGAACCATAACACATTAAGATATACATGGAGTTTTGTGCCAATTTTTATAAGATTAGATTGTGATGTAGATATATTTCTTGCACAGGCGATATAACTTTCTCCCCCGTTTTTTATTATTTCCAGCCCAATTTGTTCTGCAATACGTCCGGTTGAACCACTGTTACCAACTGAATTTATCTGCAAGATTTTCATTATTGTTATACTGTTTATAGGTAAGAAAAAATATTACAAAAATTTCTTAGCTATATTTTTTATCTTATTATAACTGTCTTTAGGTAAGACACTTTTGGCAATAGATGCACCCGTTTGTCTTAATTCTATAAATGTTTTGTTATCGGTTATTGCATTACGCGTAGAAAATAGTGCATCGCTTTCTTTTTTCGATTCCGTGAATACCTCAAGTAACATCGGTTTGTCTGATACTTGTTCTGTAAAGAATATCTTACTTGCTTCAATTAATTCTGGTTTATCAGATGCACTAAGATATTTGAATCCTAATGCTTCGGCGTAATTCTTTACAAGAGTTTTTGACTGGCATGCATAGTGTCCACCAGCTGCAATATAATCATCTGCTTTTTCTCCAAATACAGCACCGGGGTGATTGTAGTTCCTAAATTCCGTACCTTTGCCATTATTGATAAGTAAGATTCTTATATTCTTCAAAAGGTGTCTATTGCCAAGTGCATTCATATCATAGAAGAACGCAAGGTCGCCTAATATAGCAAAGTGCAATTTATCTGGTTTTGCAAGTGCACCACCGATAATAGTTGAAATTGCTCCATCAATTCCGAATCCGCCGACATTGCAATATGATTTTACTGATTCTGGAAGTTTGAAAAAATTCCAAGATCTTAGTGAATTTAATATTCCAAAATGCACAACTGAATTTTCGGGAATTTGAGATATACAATTTTTAGCTATCCAAATATTTGAGAAGTCTACATCGGGTAAGGAATTATAAACGTACTCGTATTCTGTATTACATTCGTTTAACAATGTATTTTTAGATATCTGTTCTTCCTTTTTGTAGTTTTGGAAGAACTCAATCTCTTGCATTTGGAAAATGTATTGCAGTGTCTTGAACGTGTCTCTTAATTCTCCATCGGGAGAAACTCGCCATACTTCTTTAGGTTTTAATTTATCTGTTGTGCAATAATCACCAGAAATTTCTCCAAGATGTATGAGCAAGTCTATTTGAGATAGAACCGATTTGTAATATTGTTGAGACAATACTAAGGCGTGGTGAACAGCGTACTTGCCTTTGTATCCACTTGTATGGTCGCACAAAGCAACTGCATTATATGTAGCACAGAACGAATCTATTGCGTTGGTTTCTTCTTCTGAGAAATCCTTGTGCGAACCAATAAAAATAGCAATTTTCTTTGATGATAGAATTTCTGGATATTTGTCAGATGTCGTTATGCGTTTTATTGCTCTTACATCGGGAAGCTCCTTTACCGAATAATCGCGACTATATGTTGTCGCAAGATTTATATGAACGGGTCCGCCTCCGTTTCTGGTAAGTTCAAGAATTGCTTTGTTTGCTTTTATTGTAGCTTCCCACTCATCTTTTTCATCTTTGCATGCTCGAATACTTACGCTTAATTTTGCTATATCGTTAGGGACTGTTGTTCTGTCTATAACTTGTGGGATGTTATGATAAGATCTTTCATCGCCTTGTGTTGCAGTTATGGCAAGGATTGGGAGTTTTCTATAGTAAGCTTCTGTCAAAGCTGGCATATAATTTCTCGATGCTGTAGCACCAGTGCAAGAAAGCACAACTGGTTCACCCGATTCCGAAGCAAGTCCTGTCGCGATATATCCTGCTGAACGTTCATCTACCGAAGAATATATCTCAAAGAAAGGGTCTTGTTGCATGCTCGCAACAAGCGTTATATTTGTAGCACCCGGGGATACAACTACTTTTCTTATCCCATGTTTCTTTAGTAAACTTAAAATAATTAGTATAGCATGTTCATTCGTGTAATATGTATTCATATCGTTTCTAATTTTCTATTATTTTAGTAAATTAACAATTTATCCACAAATTAAGATAGAAGCTCCTTCTCTTGTGAATTTTTCTGCCATCGTTGCACCGAGTCCTCTTTCGCCACCTGTTATAAGAATTTTCTTTCCTTTCAATTTTTCATTTTGGGAAATATAATATACTTTTACTGTAATATGTTTCTTCGGGAACGAACAACAAAATTAATTTTTTGATAAATGTCTTCAGTTTCATTTTACCGAGCAAATTTATTTTCAATAAAGTATTTTATTTGGTCCACAATATAACGTTTTTCAGCCTTTTCAAGCCCAATTATATAGATAGTAGAAAATATAGAGATGCTTGATATAAGAGAAACAACTATTGTCCTTAAGCACGATTCTTCCATTAGATTGTGAATAAAAAATGGTAATATTGATGCTATTGTAAAAACTGTGATAGATTTTACTATTACGTCTTTTGTAAATCGCATTATGGACAATTTTATCATTTCTCGCATTAAATATAATCGTACGAATAGTAGTATGAAATAACCTATTGCATAAATAATATAAGCGGAAGAAGCGGGGTATCCTAACTCAAAAAATAGCCATGTAGTAGGGAAAACAAGGGAACCTGTTAGTCCTACAATTATTTGATATTTTTTTATTTTTCCGGTCGCAAACATCGCCGTAACGAGTGCATTTGATAACACCGTTGTCAGTACTGCAATTATAGTAAGACGGACGAAGGTCGGCGCATAATTAGGGACAACATCTAGCCAAGTTTTAAGTATCCATTCTGTTTCAAGTAAGAATGGAATGGCTATAAATAGAGTTAAGAAAAATGAACATTTTGATCCGCAACATATCAAATCGTGCATACGTTTAAAATCTCCGCTTGCGTATGACTTAGTTATTTGCGGGTTTATCGCCATTGAGAAATTGTTTACAAACATTGATATGGCATGTTCAACCTGTGTTGCTATCCCACGCGAAGCGTTTACTATAACTCCAAAAAAGATATTCGATAATAAGTTTACGCCTTGTGTATTTAATAAATAAGCACTATTACCTATAAGATTCCATCCTGCGAAACCACCCATTTCTTTGACAAGCTGTTTATCAAATATCATTTTTACACGACACTCCTCGAACTTTTTGTAGCAATATATCGTATAACAAAATCTTATTAGTACGCTGGAAATCAGAAGTAAGACCGCATATGATTTCAGCATATCAAATGGTAGAATGGGTAATAGCAAAACTGAAAACAATTTAAGAAGAATTTCAAATATACTTACATACGCATATGCAGACATATGTTCATGTGCTATGATTACCGCATTGTACGGAATATTTATAAGGTTTATTGCAAATGTGAAAATAGAACATTGCAAAACCCAATTTGCTGCAATCATTCTATCGGATGGAATATTCATTTTGTAGTTTAAAAACCATATTCCTACGATTTCACCTACTACAACAACTAAAATAGATATCAAAATTTGTACTATTACAGATGTAGAAAAAACACGCTTTAATTGAGATATATCTTTTCGCCCCAATTCAAATGTTATAAAACGGCTTATCGCTGTAGATAGAGAGCCAGACATAATTGAGAACATCATTACCAATCCACCTATAACAACGTATATCCCGAAGTCACTCACTCCCATTGTTGACAATATTGCACGACTTATATAAAGATTTATAAGTACGATTAGTATCATCCGAAAATACAACAGTATTGTATTTTTTATAATAATACCATTCTCACTATGTTTCTTGGGCATAACGAAAGGTTGTGAGGGAAATTAAGAAATCTGTGAACGGGTAATTGATTATTCCCAAGAGAAATCGTAACGTTGAATATCGTATTCCGATAATTCTTTCCCGATTTGAACTTCGAGGATTTGGAGATTTTCAACACCCTTTACGGAATGTTTTTCACCTGCTTTTATTTTGATGACATCTCCACGTCTTATTTCGGAGATTTTATCTTCAAGAACTAATTTTCCTTTTCCGTCTACAACTGTCCATACTTCATCTCGGAAGTTGTGTGTTTGGTACGATACAGAACCACCATTGTTAAATGTTAAAATTTTTGAGAGCGATTTTACTCCGTCTTCGTATTCGTCATATGATAGTACACGATAATTCCCCCAACGACGTTCTTCGCACATAGGGCGTGCATCTACTGATTCTGCATACGATTTTAAATTAACACTCGATTCTTTATCGCCAATAAAAATACCATCTGCACTGGCTACTACTACAGAATCTTTTAACCCTAAGCATATTACAGGAATGGATAATTCGTTGATTGCTTTTGTTCCAGAAGTTTTTTCGTCTAAAATTACATTGCCAATGGTGTTTTCTGGTATTTCTTCCAAAAGACTATTCCAAGTTCCAAGATCTTTCCATTTGCCTGAAAATGAGATTACCGCAATTGAATTTGATTTTTCTACGACCTCGTAGTCGAAGCTGATTTTGGGGAATTTATCATAATTACTTTTGATTTTTTCAAACGAATCTAATGGCATATATTTCGATATTATATCAAGCATATATCCAAGTTTAAATGCAAATACGCCACCATTCCATAATGCACCATTATCGAGAAGTTCCTTAGCGACTTCTTCTGAAGGTTTTTCTGTAAAACGAGATACTCTTGATTTGTGTTCTCCTTTATTTTCTGGAATTATATATCCAAATTTTGTAGATGGTTCGGTTGGCTTGATCCCCATTAAAACAAGTGATGCTTCGTCATTTTCTACGGCTTCTACCATTTCGGAAATCGTTTTAAAATATCCTAATTCTGTGTATGGATCGATTGGCATTACTACGATAGTTTCGTCTCTATCACATTTTTTGTTTAAGAAAAGATGTGCAGTCGCAAGTGCAATAGCTGGAAATGTATCTCGACGTTCGGGTTCTGCTACTACTTCTACCTTATTGCCTAATTGGTTCGAAATGGAATCTATTTGAGAAATACCGGTGGCAACAGTTATAGATGCATCTATCGTAGATTCTGAAATCTGGCGAACGATTCGTTGTACCATTGATTCGTAGGAGCCGTCATTTGACTTGAGAACTTTTAAAAATTGTTTTGAACGAACTCCGTTTGAAAGAGGCCACAATCTTTTCCCTGAACCTCCAGAGAGGAGAATCATATTTGTTTTCTTTGCCATCGTTGATTGATTTAGAGTTAAACTGTTTAATTGTTTTAAGACATTTATTCAATAATAAGGCAATATTGCAAGCTTAATAGTTTGATCAGAATTTATATATAAAGTTATTAGGATATTTGATGATGTTTTTTTGAGTTGATATTATTAGCTTGATAGTGTGGTTATGAAAAAGTAGCATTCTCAGATAAATGGCATTTGGGGTTAGAGTAATTGTATGCTTGTTATTGGTTGTCGTGTCGGCTGTGTCGGCTTGGGGAACTCGATGTGGCGATTGCTCGAATGCGTTTATCGGGTATGATGATTTTGTTATTTGTTTTTCGGAAACTTCAGATAAATCAAAATCTGAAACAGAAATTATTTTGTCTAAATTTTTACCTAATCATATCATAAATAAATCTCCAAAAATTGACAAAAAATTTACCATATTTTTACGTGAAAAAGATAAAAGAAATATCGGTAATTCAGATGATAATTTGAGTTTTACAATAGAGAAAAATAGGGCGATTATAGAGTATTGCGATTGCGAGGATGCGTTGAATAAACTTGGAATGTTTCTTCGTGAATTTTGTGGTATAAAGTTTTTTGTGCCGTCTGAAATCGGCATAGAGTGCGAATCGGGTAGGCGTATCAAGCGAGGCGTTTATACGACATCACCTTCGTTCAAAGGACGTGCTATAGGGTATGCAAAGAAATCTTTTGCAGGTATTACAGGACAGGAATTTTCGTACATGGGGGCAAACCACTATTTGTTTCGTCTGATTGATGAAAATATAACGACGGAAAATCCCGAATTTTTGGCAGAGGTTGGTGGGGTGCGTGAAAAGTGGTCGCCGTCGGCTATGATTGATTTTCGCAATGGTGGGCTTCGGCACTTTATTAAAAATCACTCGCACGAATATTTTAAAAAGAATCCCAAAAGAAAAGTTTACTCGCTATCTTATGCCGATTCTACTGCATTTGCTGATGACAAATACTCGCTGATGTACAAGCGTGGTCTCACTCCAAATGGATATGCCGATTTCTCGAATCTTGTCTTCAGCTTTTCCAATGATATTGCACGATATTTCAAA
Organism: Opitutales bacterium; assembly: GCA_015061945.1. GTDB lineage: Bacteria > Verrucomicrobiota > Verrucomicrobiia > Opitutales > Intestinicryptomonadaceae > Merdousia. The sequence goes on along the minus strand of SUVP01000004.1, from coordinate 13,097 downwards.
AAAGCTCATCCGGATAAGTTGGTATCGACTCTCGCATACATCAATTCTGAGAATCCACCGTCCATTCCACTTGAAGACAATATCATTGTTTACTTGTGTGGCGACAGAGGAAATTATTTCAACGAAGAAGCTCGCGAGCGAGACATCAACCTTATGAAAGCTTGGCGAAAACGTGGTGTTAAGCACTTTGGAATTTACGATTACAACTATGGCAAAGATTATTTTATTCCACGCAACATAACGCACCACATCGCTGACGGACTGAAGAATGCGTATGCTCAAGGAGCAAGATATTATTATTGCGAGATGTATCCGAATTGGGCGTATGATGCTTGCAAATATTGGGTGCTTTCAAATCTTCTTATCGACATTGATGCCGACCCAGTCGAGCTCGAAAACGAATTTTATCGAGACTTTTACAAAGAGACAGCAACTGACGTGCGTCGATTTTTTGACATTGCAAAAGAGCAGTGGGACGCTCGCAAGGATGTTCCGATGTGGCTGACTTTATACAAGCGAGACGGGCAGGCTGAAGTATTTTCAGCTGACGCACTGGACGAAATGGAATGTGCGTTGCAATCGGCTGAAACTTCGGCGAAAACGCCTGTTGTGAAGATGAGAGTCTATGAACTGCGTTTGATGTTTGATATTACAAAATCATACATTCACACATATAATCTCCAAAAAAAGTTGTGGTTATTGTCGCCAAAAGATAAGAATTTTTCGGCTAAAGTTGACGATATTTCGCAAGCCATAGATGTATCAAAACGCACGTTGAAAGTTTATCTTGATAGGTATAAAAATAACACAAAGTATCCAAAGGTAGATTTTTCTGCATGGGATAAACTCGATTATATGGACCCGTCGCAGATGCGATTGCAACAGGCTAAAGACCCCAATTTTTCGGGCGTTGCCAATATAATAGAATACATCGACAAAACTGAAAATGGGAAAATAAATTTCTCAAAATGGACTTTTAAGCACTCGCCAAATGTTTATTCAAATGTCGGAAGATTTGATAAATCGATAAAGATGTCATCGTGGTTGCCAGCGTATTTTTATCGCACGTTTGTCGTGCCACCGAACAAGGAATATCGGTTCTCTATGGATGTTTCGGGCAATCTCGATTTAGGTGCAGTTTTTTATATCGAGATGGCGTTTTACGACAAAAATAAAAAGTTGATTTCACAAACAAGACAACGTTTACCGTCGATAAAAAACTTTTCGTGGATGTCAATATTTGTGCAATCATACGCTCCAGAAAATACGGCAACTGTAAACATCGCAATGTTCTCAATCTCTATGCGTCCGAGCGATTTTGTGGAGATTAAAAATATAAAATTTCAGATGAAGTAAGCTTTTCATATTTGCGTTGACAATGTAGGGTAATTGGGTTGTCTAAATTTCTATGGAAAATTTGTTATCGATAATCAATACGATTCTTGAAAATCGCGGACGCAAAAAGTGCGATTCTATTTCGCCTGAAACAGACTTGAAACGCGATTTGGGCTTCGACTCTTTTGATTTGGCAGAGTTCACTGTCAGGATTGAAGTAGAGTATGATGTCGATGTTTTTGAGGATGGAATAGTTTATACTATCGGCGATATTCTCGATAGAATTTCGGTATGAGCGAGTCGGAAATATTTTTTTTAGATTCTGAAAAAAGCGTTTCGTATAAAACGTTGTTGGCTGATTTGAATTCGGCAAAATCCTTCTCGCTCTATTTAAAAACTGATTCTATCTACGATTGTTTTTTGCAAATTTTAATTGCTACACTGTCGGAAAAAGAAATCGTTTTGCTTGATTCAGATTTTACAGAATCTGAAATCGAGAGTTTGACAAATTTGCAAAATGGCGAGTATAGCGAGATGAAAATTGCACGCTCGTATGACGATTTAAAAAGTGTAGATGAGCTTGTCCTCCGATTAGATAACATTAAAAATGCAAAGATAACTTTCTTTACATCGGGGACGACTGGACGCCCCAAAAAAGTTTCGCATACGTTGCAATCTATAACACGTTTTACGAAACGCAAAAGCCAGCATTCATTGGATATTTGGGGCTTTGCGTACAACCCGACTCATATTGCAGGTGTGCAAGTTTTCTTTCAAGCACTTTTAAATAAGAATAAAATTGTGCGACTTTTTGGTCTATCGATTGATGAAATTTTTGGTGTTATAGAGAAAGAAAAAATCACTCACATATCGGCAACGCCTACGTTTTACAGAATGTTAATTTGGCAAAATGTAAGTTTCGATTTTGTGAAACGCATAACATCGGGCGGAGAAAAATTTGACAAAAAAACATCGACACTTCTCGCAAAAATTTTTCCAAATGCAAAGATTACAAACGTCTATGCGTCGACTGAGGTTGGCACTCTGTTCGCATCGCAAGATGATGTTTTTGTTGTGAGAGATGAAGTGAAAAATCTTGTTAAAATTGTAGATAACGAATTGCTTTTGCACGAGTCTTTGTTGGGGCAAACGGCTGATTTATCGTTGATGGGGCAGTGGTACAGGAGTGGCGATTTAGTCGAGGTTGTCGCAGAAAATCCGTTGTCGATTAAATTTGTCGCAAGGCAAGGCGAAATGATAAATGTGGGTGGATACAAAGTTAATCCAAGCGAAGTTGAAGATGCGATATTGTCGCTCACGCCTGTTTCGCAGGTGCGTGTTTTCGGCAAGAAAAATAGCGTGTTGGGCAATGTTATTTGTGCTGAAGTTGTCGCTAAATCGCTCGATGAAAAATCAATTCGTGATTATCTAAAAACGAGATTGCAAGAATTCAAAATTCCACGCATTATAAAATTTGTTGAAGATATCAAATTGACGAGAACAGGAAAGACATCGAGAAAATGAAGAAATATTTGATAACAGGAATTTCAAAAGGGCTTGGCTTGGAAATTGCCCGCCAGATTGCCGAAGCGGGCGATTATGTTTATGGTATCAGCCGAACGATGACGCCAGAACTTCGTGAGTTGATGTCGGAATATCCCGATTCAATAAATCATTTGCCGTTCGATTTATCCGCAACTGAGCTTGTGAAAGAAAAAGTTTTCAAAGAGTTCGTCGGGCTGAAAACGTCGCTCGCTGGATACGTTAATAATGGTGCGTGTGCGTATGATGATATTATCTCGAATTTGGATTATTCAAAGCTTGAGGATATGTACAAGGTGAACGTTTTTACGCCGATGATGATGTCGAAATATGTTATCAGAAATTTTCTTTTGCACTCTGTTAAGGGTAGTATTGTTCATATTTCTTCTATATCGGCACATACTGGATACAAAGGGCTTGCTATGTATGCATCAACCAAAGGTGCGATAGAAGCGTTCTCGAAAAACACTGCACGCGAATGGGGCGAACGTGGAATACGCTCGAACACAGTTGTTGCTGGCTTTATGGAAACGTCGATGAGTTCAACGCTTTCGGACGAGCAAAAGGATAGAATATTTAATCGCACATCGCTTAAAAGTGCGACGAGCTTGCAGTCGGTTGCGAGTACTGTGATGTTCTTGTTGTCCGACAAGGCTGACTCAATCACAGGCGAAAATATTGGCGTGAATGCTGGTACGATTTAATCGACACTTCTCGCAAAAATAATTGACAATATTTTTGTAGGATAGATTCTCATTCTTATGAGGTATCTTTCTATTATAGTATTATGTTTAATATCTTCATTTTTATTTGGGAATGATTTAGCGTGTTTGCCTGTGTCGCGTTTGAAGAAAGATGCAATGCAGTATGAATATTTCCCAAATAGATTGTATGCGTTTGTGTTCAGAAATTGGACGAGCGTATCGGCTGAAAGACTCGCAAAAGTCGTGGGAGCGTCGCAACAGCAAATTGAAGAAATGGCAACCGATATGGGATTGCCCCCGCAAAAGAATATCTCAAAATGGTGGGAATCTCCCAAAGGGTACATCACACTTCTCCGCCGAAACTGGCATCTTTTGGACTATCCACAGATGTTGACTCTCTTGAATCTCGATGCAAAAACTTTGTCAATGCGTCTACTTCACGACGATTTTCTTTATGAAAAGCTCGGTGCATTTAAGCCGATTTGTGCAGAGTTGAAATATGTTCCACCTACTCAAATCGAGAAAAAACGAGCTCGTGGGATTGCGGAAGTTTTGCGTAAAAATGGGATTGAATCGATATTTGACGAAGCTCCGAAATATTCATTTATTGAAAACTTTTCAGTCGCCAAAACAGACGGAGTGAATACTAAAAAAGACGATTCAGTGAGAATGGCATTTTCGTACTTCTCAGATTATGCAGATCCATTGATGACTGATATGTCCTATCCAGACGGGCTTCTCGCAGAGCTTGCGGAAAAAGGTGTCAATGCGGTGTGGTTGCATATAGTCCTAAATTCGCTTGTTGAGCCAATGGGAATTTTCCCAGGGTCGAGCGATGCTCCAAAGCGTATAAAAAATTTGAACAAGTTGATTGAACGTGCAGAAAAATACGGAATAAAAGTTTGGCTCTATTTTAACGAACCTCGTGGAATGCCCGATTCTTTCTTTGAAACATCGCCAGAGCGTGCAGAGTTAAAGGGTACGCACTACCCAAAGTTGACCATAACTTCAATGTGTACATCTAATCCTGCTGTTTTAATGTGGCTTTCGGATGCGACTGAAAAAGTCTTTAAGCAAGCACCAAAATTGGGTGGAGTGTTCACAATCACTGCGTCGGAAAACCCAACAAACTGTTTGTCGAGAAGCGATTTTGACAAGCGTTGCAAAATTTGTGAGCAACGTGGCAAGGTTGATATTATTTCAGAAGTGAATAATACAATTTATCGAGCAATCAAACGTGGCTCGCCAACAGCTCAAATGATTGCGTGGGACTGGAAATGGAAAGAGGAAGAAACAATGGAAATCCTCCCACGTCTCGACAAAGGGATAATTTATATGACCGTTAGCGAAATCGGTTGTAAAATGGAGCGAGGTGGGGCGAAATCGACTATAAACGAGTACTCGCTTTCTGTTGTCGGACCAAGCCAACGTGCGATTAACTGTTGGAAGAAAGCAAAGGAATGTGGACTTCGCACAATGGCGAAAGTGCAGGTGAATTTGTCGTGGGAATTTGCGTCGGCACCAGCGTTGCCAGTTATGAATATTGCGGGCAGACACACAAAAGCGTTGCGTGAAAATGGTGTTGAAAATTTCTTGTTGTCGTGGAGCTTGGGCGGATACCCAACTGCTAACCTCGAACTTTTCAATACTTACGATACATCAAAATCATTTTCTGAAAATATCACTCGCATTGCTGAAAAGTATTATGGAGTATCGCAAGCAGATAAAATAGTTCAGGCATGGAAAATATTTTCTGAAGCGTTTGAAGAATACCCATTCTTTATTTCAGGGATTTATTATGGTCCGCACAATGTGGGTGTCGCAAACCCGATATTCTCGCATAAGACAAATTATACGGCGACAATGGTATGCTACCCTTACGACGATTTGAGAAGTTGGCGTTCGATTTTTAAAGAAGATGCGTATATCTCGCAAATGCAAAAATTGGCAACTGGATTTGAAAAAGGTATGCAGATTTTGAAGTCGGTTGATACGTCAAAGATGTCTGACGTTCAGAAAGCCGAATTTGAAAAAACATATGGTTGGGCAGATACAGCCAGAATCCATTTTGTATCAGTTGTAAACCAAGCTAAATTTGTGCAGTTGCGTGATGCTAACAAGCCGGAAAACAAACAGAGTATGCTTACAATTCTTGACGCAGAGGAGCGTCTTGCAAAAGAACAGCTCGCGATTGTTATGAAAGACGCACACATCGGTTTTGAATCGTCTAACCACTATTTTTATACGGCGATTGACTTGTATGAAAAATTCTTGAGCATCGATTTCGCAAGAAAGAATTAGGCTACAATCAAAAGCCTTGTGTTATAACCCTAAACAAAAAGCCGTTTGCTAATAGCAAACGGCTTTTTTGTGAAATAAGTTATTGCTTAATCTTATTTTCTTCTGCGATATACTGCAAAGCCCAAAGCTATTGCACCAAGGATAAGTGCATATGTACTTGCTTCTGGAACTGCTACAATTGCTTCTCCAAGGTCGAAACTTATTGCACCATTTTCAAATGATACGTTCTCTGTTGTCCATTCTTGACCTTCGCTTACAACAGTAAATGTTGTTCCATTTTCTTCCATTGAAGCGAGTACAACACCAGTGTTTTCTCCAAAGACTTGAGACAAGTCATAAGTATTTCTTGTTTTACTGAAATCCCCAACCAATGTGAGAGTTTCAAATGTTGTTCCGTCAGCCAAAACAACTTTAGCATCTGTTGAGAGTAATGCAAATTGAGAAATTTCTATTGATAAAGTTTCAACATTAAATGAGTTTGTGAATGTAATGTAGCTATCGGCTGAAATATTGAGAATGTCGATATTTGCGATAGTTGCATCTAATGTGCCATTGTAGCTTTCGATGTTTAACACTTTATCGCCTTCAATATATGAAGCGTCTTCTGCTCCACCAGCACCATTGATTGTACCGAGTACATTTGCCGAATCTTTCAAAGTAATTGACGTGCCGTTTTTAATTTTTCCAGCTTCTGATGACCATGAACCCGCTGTAACATTACCCGAAACTTTTGTTGTACCAGATAAAACAATGCGTGTTCCACCATTAATATATGAAGACGATCCAGCAATACCAGCGTAAATATTTTTATTTACGAGTGTATTTGCTATGTTCAAGCTTACTGTACCGCCAATAGTTCCACCAGAAATAGCCCCGTAAATAGTATTTGATTCGCCACCGTACATATTCAATGTGACATTGCCATCTACGCTACTTGTTGCACCACCTGCAACCCTAATACTACCAAATGTACCGCTGTTTATCGTGAGATCAACAGCACCAACTGTCGATGTAGCGTTATCTACGTTTCCACCATTACCACCATAGAGAAGGTCTATTTTTGTGTCTCCATTGATAACAGTGCGAACTGTACCTTTTACAACAACACTTGGTGATGCGTTAGAGTAATCTGTTGTATCGTCTTTGGCATTTTTTGTTGAGTTCAATTTTATTAGTCCTGAAACGAAATCAACCTCATTAAGTTTTTCTGTATATCTATGAAAATCAGTAAGTGTTACATTTATGTCGCCATTTACAACAATAGAACCGCCTTTATATGCCATGTACTTTTGGTCTGCATAAGGTGTTTCTTCTTTTGTCTTGTAGACTTTTGTTATAGTGTCATAGACGAGTTCTTGTCCGCTTAATGCTACTATTTCTGCACCGAGAGAATAGTTGGTAAGAAATGCAAAAAGCGATGAAGTGATAAGTAATTTTTTCATATTTAGATTATTAAATTAAAATTTATAAGGAAAAGAAAAATAGGTGATGTTTATAATTTGTCAATATTTTTTAACTAACCAAAAAAAATGCGAGGCGTAAACCTCGCATTTTTCTGATAAGTATTTTTCAGTACCAGCTTATTCTGCCAAGAGGAGTTGGAGCATCTTCTTTGCTGATTCAGGGATAACTGTTCCAGGTCCGAAGATTGCACTTGCACCGTTCTTGAGCAAGAAGTCGTAGTCTTGTGCTGGGATAACACCACCGACAACAACCATAATGTCTTCACGTCCGAGCTTCTTGAGCTCTTCAACGAGTTGTGGCAAGAGTGTCTTGTGGCCAGCTGCCAATGATGACATAGCAACGATGTGTACGTCGTTTTCGACTGCCATCTTTGCTGTTTCTTCTGGAGTTTGGAAGAGTGGTCCCATATCAACTGTGAAGCCGAGGTCTGCGTATGCTGTTGCAACAACCTTTGCACCACGGTCGTGTCCGTCTTGACCCATCTTTGCGATGAGGATACGTGGCTTGCGACCTTCTTTTCCTTCAAATTCCTTGATGAGTTTCGAGATATCGTTGACAATTTCCATATTCTTGCCGTCCTTTGCGAATTCTTTTTCGTATACACCACTGATTGAGCGGATAACTGCCTTGTAGCGACCAAATACCTTTTCGCAAGCGTCAGAAATTTCACCCAAGCTTGCACGAGCCTTTGCTGCTTCAACGCTGAGCTCGAGAAGGTTTCCTTGACCTGTTTCTGCACACTTTGTGATTTCTTCGAGGATTTGGCGAACTTTTGTGTTGTCGCGGTTTGCTCTGAGTGTTTGGAGCTTCTTAATTTGTGCTTCGCGAACAGCTGTGTTGTCGATATCGAGAATATCGAGAGGCTGTTCTTTTTCGAGGCGGTATTTTGTAAGACCAACAATTGTTTCGCGACCACTGTCGATACGTGCTTGGCGACGTGCCGATGCTTCTTCGATGCGGAGCTTTGGCAAGCCTGCTTCGATAGCTTTTGTCATACCGCCATGCGATTCGACTTCTTGGATGTGTCCCCATGCACGCTTTACGAGAGCGTCTGTGAGAGCTTCAACGTAGTACGAACCTGCCCATGGGTCAATTACACGGCAGATGCTTGTTTCGTCTTGCAAGTAAAGTTGTGTGTTGCGAGCGATACGAGCAGAGAAGTCTGTCGGCAATGCGATAGCTTCGTCGAGAGCGTTTGTGTGCAAGCTTTGTGTGTGTCCGAGAGCTGCACCCATAGCTTCGATAGCTGTGCGTGTAACGTTGTTGAATGGATCTTGTTCTGTGAGCGACCATCCACTTGTTTGCGAGTGTGTACGCAATGCCAAGCTCTTTGGATTTTGTGGGTTGAAACCATTGACGATTTTTGCCCAGAGCATTCTTGCTGCACGCATCTTTGCAACTTCCATAAAGTAGTTCTTACCGATAGCCCAGAAGAACGAAAGACGTGGTGCAAATTGGTCAACTTTAAGACCTGCTTTTTCACCTTCACGGAGGTATTCAAGACCGTCTGCGAGTGTGTAAGCCATTTCCAAGTCTGCTGTTGCACCTGCTTCTTGCATGTGGTAGCCAGAAATCGAGATACTGTTGAACTTCGGCATATTCTTTGATGTATATGCGAAGATATCACCGATGATTTTCATCGAAGGTGTTGGTGGGTAAATGTAAGTATTACGCACCATAAATTCCTTCAAGATGTCATTTTGAATTGTACCTGCGAGTTGTTCGAGCTTTGCACCTTGTTCGAGACCTGCAACGATGTAGAACGCCAAAATTGGAAGAACTGCACCATTCATTGTCATCGATACTGATACTTGCGAAAGCGGAATTTTGTCGAACAAAACTTGCATATCCATAATAGAGTCAACCGCAACACCAGCTTTACCAACGTCGCCAACTACACGTGCGTGGTCAGAGTCATAACCGCGGTGTGTAGCCAAGTCGAAAGCAATCGAAAGACCCTTTTGACCTGCTGCGAGATTTCTACGATAGAATGCATTTGATTCTTCAGCTGTCGAGAAACCTGCGTATTGACGTACTGTCCATGGGCGTACAACATACATTGTTGCGTATGGACCACGCAAGTTTGGAGCGATACCTGCTGTGAAGCCTGTGTGTTCAAGACCTTCTGTGTCTGCCGATGTGTACAAAGGCTTTACAGGGATTTGTTCCATTGTATCAACAATGAGGTCGTCGAACTTTTTGCCAGTCTTCTTTTCGACATCTGCTTTCCATTCGTTCATTGATATTTTCGCCTTTGGGTTTTCAAAAGCGATTTTTGAGAAATCAGGATTTTTACTCATTTTAAATTTTCCTTTCCGTTGATTAGAGAACGCCAATTTCAGCGAGCATCGACTTGAGTGTTTCGTAGTTGTTGCTCTTGATGTTTACACTGCCGTCGAGACCAGCTTCTTTGTATGCGGGTTCTGCTTCAGGTGCAGGGATACCTGCGAGGAATACTTTAGCATCTGCCTTAACTGCTTTGATTGCCTTTGTCACTTCTGGAACGAGTGTTGGGTATGTGTCGTCAGTTGAGCAGATAACAGCGAACTTTGCACCGCTTTCAGCAAATGCCTTTGCAGCGTCATCGCCATTTTCAAAGCCGTTTGGATAGATAACGTCAAAACCGCCAACTTCAAAGAAGCCACGGATAAAGTCTGCACGGATTTTGTGCTGAATGAGTGGTCCCATTGTTGCGAGGAACAATTTTGGTCCAAAACCATTCTTTGCTTTGTAGTCAGCACTTGCCTTGCGGAGAGCTTCAAAGTGTTCTACTGCACGGTGGATGTTAAGAGCTTTAACTTCTGTCGATGCTGAGCAGTTGCAGATTGCCGATTGCAATGCAGAGATTGTTGCACCTTGTGATGCGTAATCAACGAGCTTTGCGATTGCGTCGCTACCAGTTGCACCAGCGAGGTCGATTGCAATGTCTTTGCGATCAGATGCGACTTTCTTTGAACGTGCTTCAAAGAGTTCTGCACATTTGCATTCGCCCTTGTCGAGCAATTCTTCGCTCATATTTGCGTAATTGTTTGTGCCAACTACCGAGCTTCTGCGAGTGTCGTAAAGCTTCTTTTTGCCTGCTGCTGTTGATGCGATTGCATCTTGTACGAAACCAGCTTCGAGTGCTTTGAGGATTCCGCCTTGTTCTTCAATCTTTGCGAAGAATTCCCAAACCTTTGATGCGAGTTCGCGTGTGAGGTTTTCAACGTAGTACGAACCACCTGCTGGGTCGATAACGTCTGTGAGGTTGCATTCTTCTTGGAGAATGATTTGTTGGTTGCGTGCGATTCTTTCAGAGAATTCGTCTGGGTTGCGGATGATTTCATCAAACGCACCGACTGTCATTGAATCAACACCGCCGACTACGCCAGAGAATGCTTCAGTTGCTGTGCGGAGCATATTGACGTATGGGTCGTAAACAGTCTTGTTGTAGATTGCTGTTCTTGCACCGAGCTTAATCTTTTGCGATTGTTCGTTTCCGCCAAATTCAGCAATGATTTTTGCCCAAAGCATTCTCGCTGCACGGATTTTTGCAATTTCCATAAAGAAGTTGCTACCCAAGCTTACACGGAAGCGGATTTGCGATGCAACTTCGTCGATTGACATACCACGTTCGAGCATTGCACGGATGTAAGCAACTGCTGTTGCGAATGCTGAACCGAGTTCTTCAACTGCACTTGCACCAGCTGATGAGTATGCCATTGTGTCAACACCGATTGCTGTGAAAGCTGGTTGATTCTTAACGTTGTAAGAAGCAACTGCGAACATCTCGTTCATTGCACAATCAATCGAGCGATTGAGTTTACCAGTTTTTGCGAGTTGTGAAATTGGGTCGAAGAAAATACCACCCTTAAGGTTTTTGCCTTTTTGCGATGCGTAGAGAGCCGATGCGATATCTGCTTCTGCACTTGCTGTGTGGATATTAAGCTCTACACAATCTGTTTCGATACCCTTGAGGGCTACATCGAAGTCAGATGCTGATGAAATCGAGATTCCCTTGTATGCAACTTTGCATTTTTCCGACTTGTCTGCGTCAACTGCGTTTGCAGATGCGTCGTCGAGAACGATTTCGAGCGAAGTCTGACCTTTATTCAAAGCGTCGAGAGCTTTCTTGTTGAATTCTTCTGGAGTACCTGCACAAAGTTCTTGTGAGATTTTCCAAGGAGTTGCCTTATTGCCTGCAGCACATGTACCGCGGACATAGTCATCGAATCCTGGGAGGGATACGTCGAAGGTCATATCCTCTTTATTATAAATAGGCTTGAGGGTGATACCTTCGGGGGTTTTTGTCAGCATTTTCTTATCGAATGGTGCACCTTTGAGAAGCTTTTCAGCTTCGACATACCATTCTTGATATGTTGACGGTTTGAACTCTTCAAACAGTTTATTTTCGTTTTCCATTAGTTTTATTTCCTGTTAAAATTCTTTCCCGTAGTGTTCGTTTTTTTTGGTTTTTTCAGGTGGAAATCTCACTGATTTCAAAAAAAATCAACAGACGAAAATCCACCATGAACTTTCCATAATGCACGACTCTATATTATAGTCAAGCGTTTTAAAAATATAAAAATGGTGTTGATTTTGGCAAAAATCTTGCAAAACTTCATTTTTGAATTTACGCAATTTTTTCTGAAAATATTTACGCCAATGTCAAACAACTTTGTACATCTTCACGTTCATACCGATTATTCTGTTCTCGATGGTTGCTCACGTTTGCCTGTGCTTGTCAATCGTGTCAAAGAGCTCGGTATGCCCGCTGTTGCGATGACAGACCACGGCAATATGTGTGGTGCTATCGACTTTTATCAAGCATCGAAAAAAGCTGGTATTAAGCCAATTATTGGCATTGAAGCATATTATATTAACGACCACACTTTGAATGACGATGTCGCTGAAATGCGTAAGCAGTTGCGTTCGCAAGAAAAATCTGACGATATTGACGGTATCGAAAGCGACCCTGCGTTATTGACTCCACAAAATTATCCAAAGTTGCAAACGCATCACAAGACTTTGCTCGCAAAAGATTATGAGGGCTTTTTGAATTTAGCAAAGCTCACAAGTGAATCTTTCTCTCGAGGATTTTATCGCAAACCCCGTATTGATTTTGAAACGCTCGCAAAATATTCAAAAGGTATAATTGCGTTAAGTGGTTGTCTCAATGGGGTAGCGTCGCAATATCTATTGTATTCCGATTACGAAAATGCTCGACGTATAACTGCAAATTTTGTCGATATTTTCGGCAAGGACAACTATTACATTGAAATCCAAAATCACTTTTTGCCAGCCGATAAGAAAGTTATCCCTGGGCTTGTAAAGCTTGCAAGAGAGTTCGATTTGAAGTTGGTTGCCACAAACGATAGCCACTATGTATATAAAGAAGACGCTACCGCACACGACGCTATGCTTTGTATCAACACTGGCTCGCTTGTGTCCGACACAAACCGTATGCGGTATCCCAACAACGAGTTTTACATCAAGACTCGAGAAGAAATGGAATCGCTTTTCCCCGATTTGCCCGAAGCACTCGATAACACGCTCGAGATTGCCGAAAAAGTAGATATCAAAATTCCAATCGGCGATAACCACTATCCGAAGTACGAAGCACCAGTCGATTTGCAGTACGACAGAGACGAAGTCAACTTCAATAAGATTCTCGATTTGTATGTCGTAAAAAAGAACGAAGTTCTCGCTCAAAATGGCAAGCCAGCCGATTTCACTTTGCCAGAGGAACGTCGCAAAGAGCTGATGAAAAAC
>SUVP01000005.1 GCA_015061945.1 Opitutales bacterium | reverse complement strand
TTAGGAGTGCCTTATCGCGAACTTGCGTTGGACACTTGTTTTTCGCAAGTCGCGTAGCGATATGCAGATAAAAGAAAAATGCGAACCGTGTCCAACACAGTTCGCGTTTTTTTAAAGATACGGAGAGAGAGGGATTTGAACCCCCGGTACGGTTGCCCGCACACCTGATTTCGAGTCAGGCACAATCGGCCACTCTGTCATCTCTCCTTGAAATATAAAAAAAACGCGGAGAGGGAGGGATTCGAACCCCCGGAGCCTTGCAGCTCAACGGTTTTCAAGACCGCCGCGATCGGCCACTCTGCCACCTCTCCTCGCTTTGTCGCATCTTTTACGATTCATGCACATTCAAGCACATTCACCGATTAAATGCAAGTAGAAATTCTATCAAAATGGGCCCGGTGGGGATTGAACCCACGACCAAGCGATTATGAGTCGCCTGCTCTGACCGCTGAGCTACAGGCCCGATTTTTAAGCCTTACTTTCTCGCAACTTTTTTCACCGCTTGCAAGCTATTTTTTTCATTTTTATTATTTTTTTTTAACTCTTTACTTTTTAGAATAAAAATTGTTCCATTACCTCTATATGGAAAATCAAAAAGAAAACATTTTGAAACGCCTTTACAACTGGACTATCTCTTGGGCTGACAAACCATACGGACTTTGGGCGTTAGCGATTCTCTCTTTTGCGGAATCTTCGTTCTTCCCAATCCCACCTGACGTCTTACTTATTCCACTCGTTTTCGGTGCACCTAAAAAATGGATTCGTATTGCGAGTATATGCACTATCGCATCGATTCTCGGCGGAATATTCGGTTGGGGAATCGGTAAACTCGCATGGGACGCAACGCAATCTTTCTTCTTCCAATACATCCCCGGATTCACGCCTGAAAATTTTGATTATGTCAGCAATCTATACAAAGAAAATGCATTCTTGGCGATTTTCGGCGCGGCACTAACTCCTATCCCATACAAGATTTTTACTATTGCATCGGGCGTTTGCGGAGTCTCAATTTCCACGCTTATCATCGCATCGCTATGCGGTCGCGGTGGCAGATTTTTTGCCGTCGCACTGATAATCTACTTCATTGGTCCAAAAGCAAAATTGTACATCGACAAATATTTTAATTTGCTCGCAACAATGTTCTTTGTACTTCTCGTTCTCGGATTCATCGCAATTAAGTATTGTATGTAATTTGCGATACTTATTTTTTCTTGTAAAATTTGCGTCGTATGAAAGGATTTACATTCTATGAAAAAAGGTAAGGTACTCGGGATTGATATCGGCGGTTCTGGCGTAAAAGGCGGAATTGTCGATTTGGCAAAAGGTGAACTCGTTAGCGAAAGAATCCGTGTACCTACGCCGAAATCGAGAGATCCAAATATGCTCATCGACGCAATCGCACAAATTGTCGATGCGTTCGAGTGGAAAGGAAAAATCGGATGTGGGTTCCCAGGAGTTGTACGTTCTCAGGTTATAGAGACTGCTGCAAATCTCACTGGTAAAAAAATCATCGGCACTAATCTCGCTGAAGAAATCGGACGACGCACAAATTGCGATGCGTGGATTATCAACGATGCCGACGCTGCCGGTATCGCAGAAATGCAATATGGTGCGGGCAAAGATATAAAAGGACTGGTGTTGATGCTCACTGTCGGCACTGGTATTGGCACTGCCCTTTTTCAAGACGGAGTACTTGTACCTAATCTCGAATTTGGTCATTTAAAAATGCGTGATAAACTGACATCAAAAAATGTCGATGCCGAAAAAATCTATTCCGACGCAATCCGAAAAGCTAACGATTTAACGTGGCGAGCATGGACGGAACGTTTCAATAAATATCTTCGTTATGTGCAAGCACTCTGTTGGCCAGACCTCATTATTTTGGGAGGTGGCATAGCATCAAAGAAAGAAAAATTTTTCAAGTACATTGATGTCGATTGCGATATTATTACTGCAAAACTCGAAAACCGTGCGGGCATAATTGGTGCAGCTTATATGGCGAGCGAAAAGTTAAAATAAATTTTCTCAAAAAAAATCCGAACTCAACCGAGTTCGGATTTTTTTTGCGTTTTATTCGATTGGTTCGGTTAGCACTTTGTGCCATTTTCCCTTGATTTTTACGACGACTGCACCGATGTCTTTATTATAATACATCGCACCGTCTTTCGCATTATCGAGTTCTTTTTTCTTTTGCACTTTTGTTTCGTACTGATACATCACTCCGATTTGTACACGAGACGCTTCTTTTTTTGTCTTATAATTCTCTGACGGAAATTTTTCTTCAGCTTCTTTTTTCCACTGCGAGCGAGGTGGCATTTTATCGAGCAAATCGTCTTTGCCGATTGAGTCGAGAGTAAAGATATTTCTCATTTCAACAGCACCATAAAAAATAGCGTTGTCTCGACCAAACATATATGAGTGGAATGGCACATCCGACCCTATTCTAAACCAGTTATAAGCGTTTGTACCTTGTCCGTATGCCGACGCATAATAATACAATTCTGCGACAGGCAGACCCTCTTCGATATGCTTATTGAGAATCATTGTTATTCTCGATTTATCGTCTTGGGCGTATGCTTCAAAGACGTGCAAGCCCCAACGTTTTTTATGGTTATTATTGCCACGCACCATAATTGTTGCGTCGGTTGCGATAGAATCGAAATACAATGGAACAGGCACGATATTTTTGTCGAAACCATAATTATATGAGCGTTCTGCCCATTTTTCCCAGTTTGGATTTATAAAAGAATCGTATGAAATTGGATTCTTTTTTTCTGTGTCATTTGCAAAAATCGACACAGCAAATGCACAAATGAAAAACAATACTGCCTGATATTTTCTCATAATTCCTATTCTCCATAATTAATGTCTTCAGGTAAATCTTCGGTCATAACTTTACGCCATTTACCGCCGATTTTTGCGACGATTATATCTCTATCTTTGTCGTAGAACATCGCACCATTTTGTGCGTTTTTGAGATTTTGTTTACGCTGGAATTTTGCTTCCTCTATGTAATACAAGCCCATTCTTGCGTGTTTATGATCCATATCAGAATTATAATTTTCACGTGGGAGTGGGTAGTTGTCGATATTTTCTTCTGGCTTTTCGTCGAGCAAATCATCTTTGCCGATATTCGCCAAAGTCATCGGATTTTTAAATTCGCAATCAGCGTAAAAGATTGCCTTGTCGCGACCAAAAAGGCACGAGTGATATGGAACATCTGAACCGACTCTAAACCAGTTGTAAGCGTCAAAACCTTCGCCGTAGACTGCCGCATAGTAGTAGAGTTCTGCAACGGGTCTGCCGAGCTCAACGTGCTTATTAAGAATCATTGTGATTCTCGATTTATCGTCGTTTGCGTAAGCTTCAAAGACGTGCAATCCCCAACGTTTTTTTGAATCGCTTTCAGCTCCACGCACCATAATCGTGGAATTTGTCGAGATTGAAGAATCGAAGTGAATCGGGATTGGTGCTTTATCTTTTTTCATACCATAATAGTACGAACGTTCTGCCCATTTTTCCCAATCTTCATCGATAAACGATTCAAATTTACGTTGTTTTTTCTTTCCAGAAAAAAGCGAGAAAATTTTGTCCAAGATGCCCATATCGCTTATTTTTTCGGAAATTATGAACCGGGGTGTGTTGCTTCAATATTTTTGAGATGTTCAGGAATTTTATCGGCTTCATAAGTTGGGAATGAAAATTCCAAGAGGCTTACGCATGGAATTTCAAACTTTGCTTTGCCTTCACTTCTATCAACAAGGACAGAAACAGCCGATGGTGTACCACCACATTGTTTGACTATATCAATACATTCTTGAACTCTACCACCACGAGTAATTACGTCTTCAACGATGAGAATTTTTTCGCCCGATGCGATTTTAAAATTGCGACGCAACACGAGATTGCCGTCTTGCTTTTCCGCAAAAATGAAACGTTTGCCGAGTTGGCGTGCAACTTCTTGACCGAGTACAAGCCCGCCCATTGCTGGAGCGAGAACAGTGTCGCACTCAACATTTGCGAGTTTTTTCACGAGCATTTCGACAAGTTCGCTAACTCTGTCGAGGTGTTCGCAAACACGTGCACACTGGAAAAAGTGTCCGCTATGGAGTCCACTGCGGAGGATAAAATGTCCTTCCATCAATGCACCAGTTTCTTTAAATATAGAGAGTATTTTTTCGTTATCGTTCATAAATTTATTTTGAGATAATTTGTTGAATTTGGGAAGTCAAATTTCCAGCAGTTGTGCAATCGGCACGAAGCACGACCATACCGCCATTTGAATATTTTTTCCAAAAGTCCCAAAGTAATTTTTGGTCGGTTTCAGGAATTTTAATTTTTCCACTTTGGATTTCTTCGATTGAAAACAATCCGAATTTTCCTTCGTCGATATTTTCTGGAATAGTTTGAATTCTTTTTTTGCAATCGAATAAAAACATCAGCCAATGTGCGTTGCCTTCGTATCCACGTTCGCTAATCATAGAGAAAAGGTGGAGGTCTGACTCTTGCAAGTCTAACCCGATTTCTTCTTTTGTCTCTCTAACAGCACACTCAAATGGAGACTCGCCTTCGGACATTTCGAGCTTCCCACCGATTGGGCTCCAACAATCTTTGTTAGGTTCTTTTGCACGGCGAATCAAAAGATGTCGTCCGTCATTATCACGAACAAATACGAGCACGCTGATTTTAAAAGGCAAGTTTGGCATATTAGTCGAAAATCACAGTTTTATTTTTGTATGCCAAAATTCTACCTTCGATATGCCAACGGACTGCATTTGCAAAAACTTCGCGTTCAAGCTCACGACCTTTTCGCATAAGGTCGTCGACATTATTGCGGTGGCTGACTCTCGCAACTGACTGTGCGATAATCGGACCTTCGTCTAAATCTTTTGTCGCATAGTGTGCTGTTGCACCGATAAGTTTTACGCCACGCTCGTACGCACGGTGATATGGCTTTGCACCAGCAAATGCAGGGAGAAAGCTGTGGTGAATGTTGATTACCGGACAACCGACATTATCGAGAAAATCTGGACTTAAAATCTGCATATAGCGAGCCATAATCACGAGTTCTGCTCCGCTATCTTTAATGATTTTCATCTGTTCTGCTTCGGTCTGTGCCTTTGTTTCTTTTGAAATTGGAGTGTAATAATAATCAAGACCGAACATTTCACTCATTGGGCGTAAGTCTTCGTGATTAGAAATTACGCAAGAAATATCGCACTTCAATTCGCCCGAGCGACAACGCAAAACGATATCGCTAAAGCAGTGTTCAAACTTGGAGACCATAATAGCGACCTTTGGTCGATTAGATGATTTTCTAATTGTAGTCTCCATATCAAGATCTGCACGGGTGAATTCTTTAAACAAACGCATTTCTTCATCTACGTCGCCGACAGGAATCCACTCGAGGCGTTGGAAGAAGATACCTTCTTCGCGGTCGCGGTGTTGATCAGCGTGGAGAATATTTCCTCCGCGAGCGTAAATCCAGCCCGATACACGAGCAACGATACCAGCACGATCGTGACCGTGCAAAAGTGCAACTATTCTTTCTTCTGACATTTTATTTTTTTTAAGATTTTAAATGGGTTGATTTTTTATAAAAAAAATTCAATATCTATAGGAAATAAAGAGAGTAGGACTAAAATCAATGAAAATAATAAGTTCTCCAAAAGAAATGAAAGAATTTTCTGCTTCTATGAAAGCAGAAGGCAAAAAAATTGCTCTTGTGCCAACAATGGGTGCTTTGCACAACGGACACTTGAGCCTAATCGACATCGCAAGACAAAACGCCGATATAGTCGTTGTCTCGATTTTCGTCAACCCGACTCAGTTCGGTCCAAACGAAGATTACGACAAATATCCACGCCAACTCCAAGCCGATGCCGAAAAGTGCGAAGAACACAATGCTGATGTTATCTTTGCCCCAACGCCTGACGAAATTTATCTCAAAGACGCATCAACGTTTGTCAATGAAGAACAAATTAGTCAACACCTCTGCGGAAAGAGTCGCCCCAAACACTTCCGTGGCGTTACGACAGTTGTTACAATCCTCTTTAATATAGTAAAACCAGATGTTGCTGTATTCGGCGAAAAAGACGCTCAACAAGTTTCTATCATCGAAAGAATGGTTAGAGATTTGTTTATGGATGTCCAAATTATCAGAGCTCCAATTATCCGCGAAGAAAGCGGATTAGCACTCAGCTCTCGCAACAAGTATATGACAAAAATGGAACAAGATGGTGCAACAAGAATCAGAAAAGCACTCTTGGCTGGCAAGGAACTTGTAGACACTGGCGTTACTAATCTCGATAGAATAAAAGCGTTGGTCATACATAAAGTTACCGACGCAAAAACTCGTGTTATTTATGTCGAAGTAGTCGACGCAAAAACATCTCTGCCTATCTCTGAATTGAATATCGGCAAAAGTAGAATTTCAATAGCAGTGTGGTACGGAGAAACTCGCCTTATCGACAATATCATAATCTAACAAGTCGCGCCATAGACATAAAATGAAATTCGATATAGTAGTAGTAGGTAGCGGAATTGCAGGGCTGAGCTTTGCACTTAAAACTGCCAAACTCGGATATAAAGTTGCTATCGTAACTAAAAAAGAACGTTCCGATACAAACACAAACCACGCTCAAGGTGGAATCGCAAGCGTAACAAGCGGTGCTGACGATTTTGACTCGCACGTTAAAGATACACTCGTGGCAGGAGACGGTCTTTGCGACGAAAACGCTGTTCGAGAAATTGTAAAGTCAGGACCTCAACAAATCAAAGAATTGATTGAGGACGGCGTTGAATTTACAAGCCTTGCCGACGGCTCGCTTTCGCTCGGTCGTGAAGGCGGACACTCGCAACGCCGTATTCTTCACGTTAAAGATTACACTGGACGAGCAATCGAAGAAGCGTTGCTCAAATGCATCGCCGAAAATAAAAATATATCAGTGTTTGAACACCACTTTGCAATAGACCTTATCACAAGGGCAAAAGCCGGACAAACACTTATCGAACAACAAAGCAACGATATCGTCGGCTTGTATGTTTACGACACAAAAAATAGCGTTGTAAAAACTTTCAAAACTCCAGTTGTAATGCTTGCAACAGGTGGTACAGGTTGCGTTTATCTATACACGACAAACCCAACTATCGCAACTGGCGACGGCATCGCAATGGCATATCGTGCAGGTGCAGAAGTCGCAAACCTCGAGTTTATCCAGTTCCACCCCACTGCCCTCTACTCGCAAACAGGAGAAAGATTTTTGATTTCTGAAGCAGTGCGTGGCGAAGGTGCAATCTTGCGAAATATCAAGGGCGAAGCGTTTATGTCAAGATACGATAGCCGAAAAGATTTGGCTCCACGCGATATCGTCGCTCGTGCAATCGATAGCGAAATGAAACGCCTCGGCTCGCCTCACGTTTGGCTCGATATCACTCATAAATCAGCCGACGAACTTAAGACTCGATTCCCTCAAATTTACGAACATTGCTTAAAAAACGGAATCGATATTTCAAAAGATTATATGCCAGTTGTCCCAGCTGCTCACTATATGTGCGGTGGCGTAAAAACTGCTCTCGACGCATCGACGACAATCAAAGGTCTGTATGCGTGCGGAGAAGTTTCTTGCACAGGTTTGCACGGTGCAAATAGACTCGCAAGCAACTCACTTCTCGAAGCGGTAGTACTCGCAAATAATGCGACACAAGCAGTCGATGAATATTTGAAAAATACAAAATTTGCCGAGTGCGATGTTCCACTTTGGCGTGATGGCGATGTTCGCAATCCCGATGAACGTGTAGTACTTCAACATAATATGGGCGAATTGCAACGCACAATGTGGGACTATGTAGGAATCGTCCGCACGACAAAACGTCTCGAACGTGCATTGAATCGTCTCGAAAATTTGCATCGTGAAATTGACGAGTATTACTGGAATTTTAAAATTGAACCAGCACTTATCGAACTGCGAAACGAAGTGCAAGTTGCAATCTTGATTATTCGTTCGGCATTGGCTCGACACGAAAGTCGTGGACTACACTATACGCTCGACTTCCCTGAAAAATTACCAGTTGCACACAATACAATCCTCAAACGAGAATCATTCTAAACACTAATATGGACGTATTCAAATATATCGCTGAAATCCCCGACTTCCCCAAAAAAGGAATCTTGTTTTACGACATCACTCCGATGATGGCAAACCCCGAAGTTTATAACTACACTATCGATAAAATGGTGGAGCTTATTAAACCTCATAACCCGACAAAAATTCTCGGAGCAGAATCTCGTGGATTTTTCTTTGCACCGGCAATCGCTCTAAAAATGGGACTTCCGTTTGTGCCAGTTCGCAAAAAAGGAAAACTTCCACGAGAAACTATCGATGTTAATTACGATCTTGAATACGGCATAGATACACTTTGTGTCCATAAAAGCGACATCAATAAAAACGACAAACTCGCAATCGTCGACGATATTCTTGCAACAGGTGGAACAGCCGAAGCAATCTGTAAAATGGCAGATGAAGTCGATGCTGAAGTTGCGTGTTTGGCATTCTTTATGGAACTCGATTTTCTTAAGGGTCGCAATAGACTTAACAACCGTAAAGTTGTTTCGATGTTTACTAACTAAGACAATGAAAATTTTGCACACAACTTTATTGATAATCGCAAGTGCGATGTGCCTATCAATGCTTGGTTGCCAAGGTATAGAGCCACAATTCTATCCACTGGGAGTATCGTGGCAAGCTGGTAATCCACGTCCAGCAAACGATGTAGAAATATTCATTACAAAAAAACCGAGCTGGCAATACAAAGAGTTGGGAATGATTACCTACACCACACCAGCATCATTTTCTGACGAACCAAGAATATATCAACTGTTGCGTGCAAAAGCTGGCGAGATTGGAGCCGACGGAATAATCATAATGGATTCACAAACATCCATCGAGCAAACGCCTCATATCACACTTGATTTCTACGGCAATCCGACCGAAACCGAGACATCGCGTTCTTACATAAAATATCGAGCAATGGCGATATCACAGATAAAATAAGATGAAATACGCTATACCGATATTGTTGCTGACTGCGTCAAACGTGTTTATGATGTTTGCGTGGTACGGACACCTAAAATATAAAAGTGCACCATTGTGGATTGCCGTTGTTGTGAGTTGGGCAATCGCATTTTTTGAATACTGCTTGCAAGTTCCGGCGAACAGAATCGGACATCAATATTGGGACACAGCCCATTTGAAAACATTGCAAGAAGTTATAACATTGGCAGTTTTCGTACTATTTTCTACACTTTATTTGAAAGAAGAATTCAAATGGAATTACGCAGTAGGCTTTGGGTTTATGATACTTGCAGTTTTCTTTGTATTTAAGAAATGGTAAAAGTAAAAAAAATTAAAAAAAAAGCTTGCAAATAAAAAAGAATAGTATTGGATTGATGGAATAATCAACGCCAGCTTAGCTCAGTTGGTAGAGCAGTTGATTTGTAATCATCAGGTCGTCAGTTCAAGCCTGACAGCTGGCTCCATTTAAAAAGGGTTGTATCGCAAGATGCAACCCTTTCTTTTTTTTACTCATCCCATTATCTTTGACGATGAACGAAAGACCTTCTTACAAATGGCGGGTAGTGTGGAAATATTAAAACGACATTATGCAGGACTTGTAAGGGCCTCTGAAGCTGAAAAGTTTTATCAGCCATAAAGGTTGACTTTTTGTAAAATTCGGTGTTTAATAAAATATGTTAAGACTTAAATAATCAGTAAAAATGATTCACATATTAAGATTTATCTTTTACATAATTAGGCTTGTACTTGCAGTATTCGGTATTTTTACTATTTTTATATTTATATCAAATTTGCTTGATTAGAAAAAACAATATCAACAAAGGCAACCTACATATCAAAGGTTGCCTTTTTAGTACCCATAAAAAAAATAGGTAGAAAGCTTTTTAACTCTTTCTACCTACCCGAACAGTTTTGTTATTCTAATATGTCGGATAAATATTCTATCTTGCTTGTATTTGTTTTGTCGTCTTTTTGAAAAAGGTTTTCGGATAAACTACTTAAATTACTGAATCTTGTACATTGATATATTCACCACTTTACCCAAAGTTGCAAGCTGTCGGGGTTAGAATGAAAGCAAGCCATACCGATTTTAACCCAAGAAGCATAAATCTGTGTGCTTGGAGTTAATGATTGTTTTAAAAGTATTACGCAAATGCGATTTTAAAAACCGCTACAAGAATACCGAACAAACCTATTGTAGCAAGAATGTTAAGTATCACATTAGGCAATGGTGTTGTTAAAAACAAGAAAGCTATGAGTTTATCCATATTTTTTATTTATATAGTTGTCTACTTTAAACAATATCAGTTGGAACATTTATTTAAATATTCGTCAACTGTTTTTTGAGATTTTTTGAAAAAAAAGTTATTTCAGCAAAAATGGGTATGCTTTGCTTGGGTCAAAGTTTGCATTATTTTTTTGTGGGATTCTGTAAAAAAGTGTATCGGGGTTGCTTGGGTAAGATTATAAGGGGGGGTATATTTTTTTGTAAAAAACATAGATTTCACTTCCTACTTCACTACTTCCAGCGATTGTATATATAATATACGCTACAATAAGCACTTATGCAATTTATATAATAGAAATAATAAAAGAAAGTAGTAACACCCTTTCTTTTTTTTACTAATCTCACTATCTTTGCCGATGAGCGAAAAAATTACACTACTTTTATTTGGATTTTTGCCGAGCTCGAGTTTATAACAAATGGAATAAACTCGAACCCCGGGGCAAAGTGAAATTCTCTCTCTTTGCCAACTGACACTACTTCAAGATTTTTATCTGCCGAAATTTTTATCGAGCAATTTTTCTTTTTGATTATGGCAGTTTTTGCATCTGTCATTTTAAGTTTTTCTTGCGATGTTGCAATTATCGGCAAAACGATTCTCGCTGATGAATTCTCGCAAGTGTATTCAATAGATACAAGAGCGTCGGTAAATTCAAATTTTGAGCTACACTTTGGCTTTTCTGGAGAGTTTTGCAGTGCGTCGGCAAGCTTTGATTTTGCAGAAACAACGACCTTATTTTGTAAGTTTGAATGGGTCATTTTTGCAGATAAATCGGAAACGCTCGCATAACGAACCTCACCTTGCTCCAGTTCAATTCGTGGTGTTGTCGACATCGGGATTCTATCTGCGTAATACTGCATATTTGGCTTTTCCCAAATTTGATAATCGTTCATACTTCCAGCGATTATTGCACCTGCTTTTTCGTGCCACAACAATGTTAGCGAACCACCTGAAGCATGCCCATTCTTATACTTCGGTTGATAGTCCATATCAAGTGCTGTTATCGTCGCACGATACGCACCTTTTGCAACAAGCACAGTGTCAATATCCTTAAAATGTTTTAAGCCGTATTTTTCTTCACGTGGAAGTTTTATTGAATCGGCAGACGCTGGAATCGGTTTTTGATGTTGAAGTACATTTGCGACAACTTTCGCATGCGTAAAAGTATGATGAATACACGGAGGAATCTTGTGCGATACATAGTGCAAACCGCCGTGCAAAAGATTATTTGCCGTGCAACGTTCAAATAATTCTGCGTTTTTCAATGCACCCTTGTAGAACAACGGCTCCTTATCGGCAAGCAATGCGAGAGCCGATTGACAACCGTCCGATGTCCGACTTCCCCAGTATGTCCATTTAAAATTTCGTGTCCCCCAAGAATTATCCCAAGCTCCGTCGGGCAACATAAATTCGATATGCGTTTTCATCGACGCAATAGTCATCTCGAGGGCTTCCTTATCATTTGCATCAAGTGCATAATGAACTAACGCTGGCAACGATTCTTCGACATTATAACCCAAATCGACTAAACGGCAACCCTTCGGACTTATGAGGTCGACCGGTCTGCCTTCGCCAAAAAGGAATTTCTCATTTTTTGAGAAACTTTTGAGAGTGTCGCCAATTAAAAGCTTTGCTTTTTTGCGATACGATTTGTCATCAAAAAATTCACCAAGAAGCCAAAGAGCTTGTCCGGCAGTAGCGGTATAATTTATATTTGTTTTACCGATTACAAAAAAGTCGTGCATAAAATCGCCAGCTTTGCGAAGTCGCTCACGGATTGAATTGTAATCTTTTTTATCGAGAATATCACCGCAATAAATGAGAGACTCTGCGACTGCAACCGAACCAAATACAGTTATTCCACGCCACTTGTTTGTAAAATCATTACGCCATGAGCCGTCTTTATTCGACATATATTTGTCCGTCCAGCGAAACGTTTTTAAACCAGCATCGAGATAATCGCTGTTGTTATCTTTCTTCGCCAAATAAAGAAATGGATAAATCGCATCGCCAACACGCCCATGATAAAACGAACACGCCGGACACTTCACTGCACCTTCGTGCTTGCCACTTTTAACTTGCAAATCGAAAAGACCCTTTATCCATTTGCGAAGCAAGCTTTCTGAAATTTGATATAAATCTCTTTGATTATTTTGCGAGCAACCCAAATTAAATGGAAGTGCAAATGCACCAGTCGCCAATACAGAAGTCTTCATAAAATTGCGTCTATCCATAAGAACAAATTATTTTTTTATATTTGAGATTTCAAATAAAAAGTTGAATTTTTAGAGATTTAAGAAAGAATAAAAATAATGGCGAAACCCGATTTAAAAAGCTTTGTACCTGCAACACGAGATGAAATGCTCGCACGCGGTTGGGACGGAATCGATATTCTGATAATATCGGGCGACGCCTATGTAGACCACCCCACGTTTGGTGCACCGTTAATCGCCCGTATTTTGCTCGATGCAGGTTTTAAAGTTGGGATAATCGCACAACCAGATTGGAAAAATCCTGACTCGCTAAAGACATTTGGTCGCCCTCGTTTAGCCTGTGCAATATCAGCTGGCAACATCGATTCTATGTTGAAAATTTATACAGCTGGCAGACGTATGCGTCGTGAAGATATGTATTCGGAAGATGGAGAAGTCGGCAAATGTCCGCCTCATGCATCAGTCGTTTACGCACAACTGGCACGACAAGCTTTTTCTGGAATCAATGTGATTATCGGCGGAGTAGAAGCAAGCCTCAGACGTGTTGCACACTACGATTATTGGCAAGACAAAATGCGTCCATCGGTGCTTGTAGATTCAAAAGCAAATCTACTCTGCTACGGACTTGGAGAACTCACAATGCTCGAAATTTTCGAGCGTCTCGACAAAAACGAAAGCCTTGCAAATATTCGTGGAACTTGTCGATACCTCGACGGCAAGGAATCGACTTCATTTACGCCTGATGAAAATTGTATAGAACTTCCATCGTTTGAAGATGTCCGAGACGACAAGCACGCAATTATGCGTCTGACAAAAATTGTCGAAGCAAATATGAACCCGTGGAATGCAAAACGGCTCTATCAAAAAACAAATGGTAGAATACTTTTGATTGAACCTCCACGCATACCGATGACCTCCGAGCAGTTCGATAAATTCTGTGAGTTGCCATTCACAAACCTTCCCCACTGGTCGTACAAAGGGAAAATTCCAGCGTGGGAAATGATTAAAGATTCTATCACTGTTGTGCGTGGTTGCCCTGGTGGATGTGCATTCTGTGGACTCGTATCGCACCAAGGCAGACACTTGATTTCAAGAACAAAAGAAAGTGTCGTACGCACGATTACTAAACTTTCGCAACAACCATTTTTCCACGGCACAATCAGCGATATCGGAGGTCCGGCTGGCAACATTTACGGACACCATCCACACGATGAGAAAATCTGCAAGGCGTGCAAAAGACTCTCGTGTATATTCCCGTCGATGTGCAAAAATTATTGTGCCGATGAACGCCCACTCATATCGCTACTCGACAAAGTTTCGGCTTTGCAAAAAGTCAAACACGTTTTCATCAATTCGGGAGTGCGTCTTGACCTCGCACTCATTCAGCCAAAACTCACCGAAAAAATTATCCGCAATCACGTCTCGGGGCAAATTAGTGTCGCACCTGAACACCTCGATAGCGACGTTCTCTACAATATGCGAAAAGGTAAAGCTGGCGAGTTTGAACAATTCAGAAAAATTTTTGACGCAATAAACAACAAAACTGGCAAGAAACAATATATTGTGCCGTACTTCATTTCAAACTTTCCGTCATGCACAGAAAAGCAAATGAAAGTTGTGGATGACTACTTGGCAAAATCGAACTGGAAACTTCAGCAAGTGCAAGATTTTATCCCACTCCCGATGACGATGGGTTGTGCTATGTATTGTGCCGAAACTCTACCCGACGGCACGCCAATCAAAGTAAATAAAGGGCTTGCAGAACGACGCACACAAAAAGAAATGCTCGTCGGCAAAAAGCAAAATAAGTTCGGAGCAAAAAAATTTGGAAACAAAAAATGGACGAAAAGATAAACCTTTCGTCCATTTTGTTTTTTCTGTTTTGCGATTACTTCGCAATGAAAATATCAGAGATAGCGTCGAGATCAGTTACAAACAAAGGATAATCTGTCAAAGGCAAACCTTTCAACCATCTCTTTGTTTTGTCTGTAATTTTGAATACCTTGCCTGTCATCATATCGATAAGAACAGGATTCTTTGGCATCTTTCTTGTCTTAACTTCGATTGAAACATTTTCGATTGTACGCATTTCCATTTGTGGATCTTCTGGCATATAATAGCAGAAAACAGGATACCCATTGCGTGTGAAACTCGAAAGAGTTTTTGATGTTGCAACAACTGCAAGTTTTGATGTAGGTGAGTGTGTCGGGTACACATTGCGTAAGTCGAGATTAAAGCAGTGTTCTGCATTTGTTGTTTTGTTGCTGAACATTGTGCAGAAATTACGCATTACATAGTAAACTTTCTTCGGACGATACCCTTCTTTATTTTCGATAATACCCCAGACTGCTTCTGTATTCATACCATTGCCGTCTCCCTTGATATATGATGGCGAGAAGTCGGTAACCATAAAGAACGATGCCATATCGATACCACAAGTGAGGTCAGTAATATAACGGCGAAGCATACTTTTTGCCTGCATAGTTTCGTTACTGCCGTGCCATGCGAGAGCCTTGCCTACCCACGACTTCGCTGGAATTCTCGATGGAAAACCTGTTTCGCCTTGCCAGATTTTTGTCTTCATTCCGCATTCTTTCATCAACTGGCGGAGCGATTTTATGTGGTTTGGATAGTTGTGTTCTGGAATCATACAATATGCGTGAACACTGTAAAAATCGAGAAGTTTGCCAACTTCTTCAAACAAGACTTCAGCATATTCACTATAATGTGTAGCCGAACATGCACCGATAATTGCGTCGGGATTTACCTTCTTAATTTCTTCGACAGAAATTTTGATAAGCTTTGCATATTCCAATGGGTCGGCTTTCTTTGGTTGCCAGAATGGATTGATTTCTGGTTCGTTCCAAATTTCAAAATGGTGGACTCTACCCTTGAAGTGTTCAGCCAAATTTCTTACATAATTTCTCCAAGCTTGCACGCACTCTTCACCGTAGTAGAGCGGAATATAGCCCACTGCAGTTGGATTGCTGACCTTACCCATATAAATAGGGTTGCCATAGCCAACATTAAACCATGGTTGAATACCACGCTTGAGAAGATTGTCTACAACATCATCGAGCCACGAGAAATCGTACTTGCCTTTTTCAGTTTCTGTACGAGCCCAACCAGTTTGACAACGAGCCCATTTTACACCGATTTGCCCAACCTTATCATAATAATTCGACGGATCAAAAACTTTTCTATCCAAAGTTTCAAAACCGATACCCAATCTCGATGACTCAATTTCTTTTGAGCTAAGATTTTTTAATTTCCCAATTTCGACAAGACTTGTCGAGCGATGAGAAGGTTCAACTTGTGCTGTCGCAGAAATGCAAAGCAACGCACCTGTAATAAACGATAAGTATTTCTTCATTTTCATATAATTCAAATAAGTAGTTTTGCGTGTTAAAGTCCTAACTATATCACAAAAATTAAAATCTGTTCAATCTCTTTTTTGTTGCAAGATGTATGAAAGTGTAGATATATTTGTTTTGAATTTGTTATGAAAGAATATCTCGACCTTTTGAAACTCGTAATGGAAAACGGAAGCGAACGCTCGGATAGAACTGGCGTTGGCACAATCGGCGTATTCGGTGCACAAGCCCGATTCGATTTGCAAAAATCTTTTCCACTTTTGACCACAAAAAAACTTCACACTCGCTCGATTATTTATGAACTGCTCTGGTTTTTAAAAGGCGATACTAACATAAAATATTTGAACGATAATCGCGTTACAATTTGGGACGAATGGGCAGATAAAAATGGAGACTTGGGTAGAGTCTATGGCGCCCAATGGCGAGATTGGCAAGATAGCGAAGGCAGACATATCGACCAAATAAAAAATCTCGTCGACGGAATCCGTAAAGATCCATACGGTCGCCGACACATCGTCTGTGCGTGGAACCCTGGCGAACTCGACAAAATGGCACTTCCCCCATGCCACGCAATGTTCCAATTTTACGTCTCGCAAGACGGCGGACTCAGTTGCCAACTCTACCAACGAAGTGCCGACTTGTTCTTGGGCGTACCATTTAACATCGCATCATACGCAATGCTCACTATGATGGTCGCACAAGTTTGCGGATTAAAAGCAAAAGAATTTGTCCACACTTTTGGCGATTTGCACATCTACAAAAATCACTTCGACCAAGTTAAAGAACAACTCTCTCGTGAACCTCGAGCTTTGCCAACAATGAAACTTAATCCCGACAGAAAAGAACTCGACGAATTTGTCTACGAAGATTTTGTTCTCGAAGGATACGACCCTCACCCAACAATCAAAGCTCCAATCGCAGTATGAGTAAAGTTGGTGCAATAGTGGCGATTGCCGAAAATGGCGTTATCGGCAATGGACTTGAAATACCTTGGCATATCTCGGAAGATTTCAAACATTTTAAACGTACAACAACTGGCGGAATTATTGTAATGGGACGTCGCACTTGGGAAAGCTTGGGAAGCAAGCCCTTGCCCAATCGTGAGAATGTTGTTATTACATCTTGCCCAGAAAAAATCTTGCAACAAGCACAAGAAAAAGGTGTCGCTGAAAATGTGCGTGCTTACTCTTCGCTCGATTCTGCAATAGATACCTACAAAAATGATGACCGCAACCTTTGGATTATCGGCGGTGCAAAATTGTACGAATCGGCTCTCGATAAATGCGATGAAATGCTTGTAAGCCACGTTAAAATGTCGCCACAAGGGGATATATTCTTCCCTCAATTCAAAGATAAATTTGAAAAAAGCGAAACTATTTTGACACATTCTGAATTTGACGTTGTCAAATATATCAGGAGAAAATAAATGACATTTTTAGTTTTAATTTTAGTCCCGATTTTTATCGGTATGTACGCACAGATGAAAGTATCATCTGCGTATGAAAAATATTCAAGAATCGGCTCGCGTTCGGGTATAACTGGGCGAGACGCTGCTCAAGCTGTTATGCGTTCGGCTGGAATTAACGATGTTCAAATTATCCAAATAGACGGACATCTTACCGACCATTACGACCCAACAAAAAAAGTTCTCGCACTCAGTCGAGAAAATTATGCGGGGACATCGTTGTCGGCACTGGGAGTATCAGCACACGAAGCTGGACACGCAATTCAACACGCACAAAAGTACGCACCACTTAACTTGAGAATGTCGCTTGTGCCGATTACAAATTTTGCATGCTCACTTTTGCCAATAGTAATGCTCGGCGGATTCTTTCTTTTCAATAACCTGATGACAATTTATATCGGGATTGGAATTTATCTTATCTTGACGATATTCCAGTTGGTTACACTTCCTGTTGAATTCAACGCATCAACTCGAGCAAAAATGCACTTGCGAGAACTTGGGCTAATCGAAGGACAAGAGACACGTGGAGTCGCCGAAGTTCTCGACGCTGCCGCATTCACATACGTCGCTGCATTCGTATCATCGCTCGGTTGGCTTTTATACCTACTATCAATGGCAAACGATAGACGATAAACAAGGTTAATACTTATTTTTAAAAGAGTGTCGCAAAGGCACTCTTTTTATTTTGACTCAATGTAGATTCTGCCCTTAAATTTTCGATATGAACAGACGAGATTTTTTTAAAGCTTCAACTCTTGTGGGATTCTCAAATACGTTTTTACACATCGCAAAAGGTGCCGGCTATTGGACTTTTATTCATTCCGAAAACGAACTAAAAATGTCGGCTCTATTTTCGATGCAAACGTTTGCACAAGAATTCCCAAACCTAAAAGCGTCGAAGAATTTTTTGAAGGATTATTCGCAAAAAACATTTTCTCAAATGCAAGCCGATCGCTCGCACGATTGGATTAAAACGACATTTAAATTCACAAAAGATGTATTCGATGAAATCACACCATCGTTCACACAATCGCCCGCCCGCGAGGGTGCTTTCCATATTCTCGATTATCCATTACGAATAGAAAATAAACATCGTTTTGTATCGAAAGAAACAAAAGAGATGTGGTACTCGGCAATGCACGAAATTTTCGGGGCAAACTCACGCAAGCTCATAAATTCAATAGAAAATTCCAAGCCTGAAAATAGCGTTGATATTTTCAAATTTTACAATGTTTCGACCGTCGTAAAATCGAAAGATGTGTGCATTGCAATCGACCTGCGTAGTCAGTTTGAAATTCCATTTTCAAATGATGAAATAAACGCTCTCGTAAAAAATATCGACGCACTTTTTATCACACACCATCACGGCGACCATATAGACATTGCACTTATCGAAGCTTTTTTGAAAGCTGGCAAAAAAGTCTATGCACCGCACATCACCACAGTTTTCAAAGATATTGCAAAAAAATATCCTAAAAATTTTGTCGTTATTTTTCCCGAAAACAAGTGCGAGATTATCGAAGTTGAAAATGCGAAAATGCACGTCTATGGATCGAGACATTTGATTTGGTCTAACAAAGAAAAGGCATGTCCAAATAACGTATATCTTTTAGAAATTGCTGGGAAGAAGATTGTCCACACTGGCGACAATGGAACAGTTGCAACCTACGAAAGAATCGCTGAAGAACATAAAGTTGATGTGTTGATGCCTGCAATCTGGGCAAAGATGATTACTGCAATCTATGTTATCCGCCCCGAAAAAGTAATACCAATCCACGAACAAGAGCTCAACCATCCAGTACACTCAAGAGTACAATATAGGTGGTTTTTCAATCAGATTGACGATATGAAAACGGGCAATGCTGAATATGATCCCAACGAGATATCGTGGACATACGAACAAGTAAAAAAATTCAAATCAACAAGCAACGGCTACTTCCCCAAATACGCTGTCCTCGCCCACTCAGAAAAAATAAAGATATAATATTTTCTAAAATATTTCACAAAAAAAAGAGCTTACAGATTTCTGTAAGCTCTTTTCTATACAAAATTCAATTAGAAGAGTTTTGCAATTTCTGCTTGTTCTTCCAAAAGCTCTGCGTTCGATGCGGCAATTTTTTCTTTTGCAAAATCGTTGAGCTCGATACCTTGTACAACTTCCCAATCTTTACCGTTCGAGCGAACTGGCAATGATGTGATTGTACCTGCTGGTGTGCCATAGCTACCGTCAGAGCATACGCCAACGCTGAACCAATCACCTTCTGCTGTTGGTGTAACGAGCGAACGTACTGTGTCCATTGCTGCGTTTGCTGCACTCGCTGCACTCGAAAGTCCACGAGCTGCGATGATTGCTGCACCACGTTTTTGTACTGTTGGGATGAAGTCATCCTTTACCCATGCGTCGTCTGTGATAACTTCTGGTGCTGGCTTTCCACCGATTTTTGCGTTGTAGAAGTCTGGATATTGTGTCGACGAGTGGTTACCCCAAATTGTCATATTTGTGATAGCCGATGAGTGTACGCCTGCTTTTTGTGCGAGTTGTGCTTTTGCACGGAGTTCGTCCAAACGTGTCATTGCAAACCATCTATTTGATGGAATCTTTGATGCGTTCTTCATGGCAGTCCAGCAATTTGTGTTGCATGGATTACCAACAACCAACACACGAATATCGTCTGCTGCGTTTGCTTCAATCGACTTTCCTTGTCCGATGAAAATTTTGCCGTTGATACCGAGCAAGTCGCCACGTTCCATACCTGCCTTGCGTGGAACACTACCTACCAACAATGCCCAATTTGCACCATAGAAACCTTCGTCCATATTGCAAGTTGTTACAATCTTGTTGAGGAGCGGGAATGCACAGTCGTCGAGCTCCATCTTGACACCTTCGAGTGCTTTCATTCCTGGTTCGATTTCGATGAGCTGAAGATCAACTGGTTGATCTGGTCCAAAGATTGCTCCGCTTGCGATACGGAAAAGCAATGAATAGCCGATTTGACCAGCTGCACCTGTAATTGCGATTTTGATTGGGTCTTTCATATCTATATTATTTTTTTGTTTTCTATGTGTTTTGGAAATTATTTCCAGTTAAATGGGAATTCAAACGAAAGAAGCAAACGCTGTTCTGTTTTTTCAGCAGTTGAAGCGTTGACTGCATCGTAATCGTATGAATAGCGGAGAGCGATGTCCATAACTTCTGTCGCATGTACAACCAAACCGAGACGGAAGTATGCTGAATATTGGCTTGTATCGGTTAGGTCCATACCAATGTACAAGTTTTGTTCCAACTTAAGAAGTTTGCTAATTACCCAGTTGAGATCTTCAGCGATAACACCCATAGCTACCCATTTAGTATCGAAATTATCTGCGTTAATATAACGGATAGCAGGACCAGGAGCGATATCGATTGTCAAGTCGTAGCGTTCAAATTCGATTCTATAACCAAGTGTTACAGCTTCGTCAACTTGGTCTTTAATACCCTTAACTCTGTCGCGTTTATAGTTGAGAATATTTTGTACATACCAATGGCTTGATTCGTCAAAATCATGACGGAATGAAGTATCGAGACCATATTTATCCAACGTTGTACTTTCTATACCACCAACACTTTCTTCTGTTGTATAGTTGTAGTATGCTGTTGCCGAAAATTTATTCAAATCCCACTCGCGTTTTGCGTCGAGTGCGAAGTATGCCGAGAATACCGACGATGTCGTTTCACGATTTTCCAAGCCACCACGGAAACGGAATTGCCATGTTTCTGGGAAATTATCCTTGATGAATTGGCGATAGTCTGTAATCCACTGTGGTTCTTTTTCTTCTGGTGGTGGTGTTGAATCTGATGCCGAAGCTGTTTCAGCTGGTGCTGGTGCCGGAGTTTCTGCGACAGTTTGCGATACTGTTGGAGAATTTGCATCGGCACTTATTGCTGTGATAGATTCGCGTGGGATTGTAATGTCGCCAAACTGTGTGGTCAAAACAATTTGTGCGTCATTTGCTTGCGAGACCTTACCAGAGATTCTGTCGCCATTTGACAACGTTATTATTTCTGCATTTGCCGACAACGATGCGAGCATCGATACGGCAATTATTGATATAATTTTTGATTTCATTTTAGTACGATAGTAATGTTAAAAAAGTATCACGTATTTTGACATAATCCCCCCTACACTGACAAGCATTTTTTCAAAAAACGAAGTAGAAAAAAATGTTGAACAAATGAGAAAATAGTGCATTATCGTTCTTTTAATTTATAAAACTTTAGGAGTTTCTTATGGCAGTACCTATTTCACAAGTTATAACAGTTGCAAAATACGCATTATCTAAGTCGATAAAAGGTCAAAAACGTTATCCGTTGGTGATGATGCTCGAACCTCTTTTTCAATGCAATTTAGCATGCTCGGGTTGCGGAAAAATCCAATATCCAAAAGAAGTTCTCGATGTCCGTATGCCTAAAGAAAAGGCGTGGGCAGCACTCGAAGAATGTGGTGCACCTGTTGTAAGTATTGCTGGGGGCGAACCTTTGCTCCACCCTGAAATGCCTGCTATGGTAGAAGGTTTTGTTCAGCGCAAAAAGTTTGTTTATATGTGCTCTAACGCACAAATTCTCTTGCGTAAAATTGACGAATTTAAACCAAGCAAATATTTCTCGCTCGGTATCCACCTCGACGGCACAAAGAAAATGCACGACCGCTCTGTAAATCGCGACGGTGCATACGAAACTGCTGTAAAGGGTATCAAAGAAGCTGTAAAACGTGGTTTCCGTGTTACAACAAATACTACAATTTTCAACAATGCAGATCCTGAAGAAGTACGTCAATTCTTCGATGAAGCTATGGCTCTCGGCGTTGAAGGTATGATGATTTCGCCAGGTTTCCCATACGATAAAGCTCCTAATCAAGACATATTCCTTGAACGCAACAAGACTGTTGAACTGTTCAGAAAAATTTTGTGCAACCCGAAAAAACATTGGGTATTTAATCACTCGCCAAGCTTCCTCGCCTTCCTCAAGGGCGAACAAGAGTACGATTGCACACCATGGGGCAACCCAACTTATTCGATTTTCGGCTGGCAAAAACCTTGCTATCTCATCAATGACGGCTACTGCGAAACTTTTGCTGAATTGATGAAAGAAATAGACAAGTATGGTCTCGGCTTGAACGGCACACGCCCTGAATGTAAAGATTGTATGCTCCATAGCGGATACGAACCAAGTGCTGTATGCGATATTTTCGGCACTTGGGGCGGTGTTTTCCGTGCGATGAAGCATATGCGAAACTTCACAAAACAGACAAAATAAATTCGGGAGGTGCACAGCGTGCCTGAACCCGATTTACAAGAGATTTTCTTTTTTCCTGAACTTTGCGATAAGATTTTTTGCAAAGACGGATATGCGTCTATCCTCCCAAATTTCGAACATCGCCCCGAGCAACAGAAAATGGCGTATTGTTGTGCTCAGGCGTTTTCGTCGGATATGCCGATTCTCTTTGAAGCCGGAACTGGTGTCGGCAAAAGCCTTGCGTATCTCGTGCCAGGGATAATTTCGGCAGTTAGATTTAATCGCCAGTTGATTGTTGCAACCAACACAATCGCACTGCAAGAGCAAATTGTAGAAAAAGATTTGCCTCGCATAAAAATGATGTTTTCAAACTGCGAAGCGTTAAACGATTGTGCCGATTTTAAATATTCTATTTTAGTAGGTCGGGCGAACTATCTCTGCCCAAACAGACTAAGACGTGCATTAGCTGAAAAGAAAGAATTGTTCGACACTGAAGAGTCGCGTGAGCTTGATAGAATCGCAGAATGGGCGATATACACAAAGACTGGGCTTGTCAGCGAATTGAATCCTCCTCCAAATCCTGAAGTATGGGATTGGGTCAATGCCGATTCATCAACTTGCACTTCAAAAAGCTGTGCCGACGGCTCGTGTTTCTATCAAAATGCCCGACGCAAAGCATCGTCGGCTGATATTGTCATACTAAACCATAGTTTGCTTTTCACATTGTTATCGGCTGGACTCGGTGCTGAATCAGGCTCTCGTGGGGTTCTATTTCCAAACGATATGCTTGTTCTCGACGAAGCACATCTTGTCCCAAATGTCGCAAGCGACGCTTTCGGAGAATTGTTGAGCAACACTGCTATCATTCGTGAACTCAAGAGAATTTACGATCCTAAAAAACGTCGTGGGCTAATCACTCGAGACGGAATGGCTGAACATTATGATAGACAAATGGTCATTGATACAATCGCTATGTGCGAAGAATTTTTTGCGAAAATAAAAAAGGAATTTCTAATCACACGTGAGACTGTCCGACTCTCTGTGCCAAATTGGATTGATGATGAATTCCCACGCAAACTTGAAGCTCTTGCATCTCTTCTCGAAGCGTTCGCAATGAACGCAAAAACCGACAAGCTCGCCGCTGAAATTCGAGACTACAAACGTATAATTGTCGGCTACAAAAACACTCTCGAAGACTGCATTTTTCTGGGCAATAACGAAGATTATGTCTATTGGGTTGAACGCACTGGCAAGGAAAATCGTGGTGTTGCAATTCGTTCGGCTCCACTAAAAATTGCACCTATTTTGCGTCGTGAACTTTTCTCGAAAAATACTTCGGTAATTATGACCTCGGCAACGCTCGCCCTATCAAACGATATGGAAAGTTTTGTATCGAAAGTTGGTGCCGAAGATGCCGAAACTTTTATTTGCGACTCCCCTTTCAACTACAACGCAAATATGCGTGCGTTTATCGCAACCGATGCACCTGATATCGAAAAAGAATCACGGCGTCTCGACTCCGACTACATCTCACGAGTCTGCAAAAAACTTTGCGAAAGTATTCGAGGCGGGACACTCATTCTTTTCACGAGTTTTGCCGACCTAAATAAAACCGCAGACTATCTCGAAGAAAATTTACCAAAGCGAAAAATTATCGTGCAAGGTAGGCTCTCAAAATCGCAAGCTATGCGAGAATTTAGCGAGAACGGCTCTGCCATACTTTTGGGAACGGACACTTTCTGGACTGGTATTGATATGCCCGGTGAGAAACTCTCACAAGTGATTGTCGCTCGTCTGCCATTTGAAAATCCCAGCCATCCACTCGCTCAAGCTCGTGCCGACAGAGTTCTTGCAGAAGGCGGAAAACCTTTTCAAGAAATTACAATCCCATCGGCTGTAATAAAATTCCGTCAAGGTATTGGTCGACTTATCCGAAGTAAAACCGACAAAGGAATTGTCGTCGTCCTCGACTCACGTATAGTCTCAAAAGCTTATGGGAAAAATTTTGTCGACGCTATCCCGACAAGCCGAACTGAACGATTCTCCGAAGATGAAATAGATTCGCTTATCGCCGATAGCATCGAAGAACTCGGACTCGCTCCTAAAAAAAATCGAAAACTTGACTAATCAAAAAATTATAATAGATTAACTTACCATTATGGATAAACTCGAAGAAATCTTCCAAATGCAGTACGAACTCAATAAGAGAATCGGCATCGACACAGCAAATATGGACGAAGCCGATAAAATCAAGTGGGTTCTCAATTACACTCGTGCTCTCCAACAAGAAAACGCTGAATTGATTGATTCGGTTCCGTGGAAATGGTGGGCAAAATATCAAAAATTCGACGAACAAAATGCACGTGTTGAAGTTGTCGATATGCTTCACTTCTTGGTCTCGCTCGCTCAAGTCTTGGGTATGACTGCTCAAGATTTTCACGACGCATACGCAAAGAAAAATAAAATCAATCACGGCAGACAAGATTCTGGCTACGTCGAAAAAGACGAAAACGATTGCCGTTCTATCTAATAGTAGCAACCTGCACGTCATTGAGGGGGTCTTGCCACTTGCTATGATTGCTTCGCAATTCATCTATTTCCCCAACTGAGCCGTGTATATTCGGTGGGTGTCGGCTGACGATTGTGTGGGCAATATTGTTCTTTAAGTCGGATAACCGAATTACGCAAAAAATCTGCCAACTCTGGCAGATTTTTTTTCATATTTAAAATAACTAACAAAAAAATGCGATACCGCAAGGCATCGCATTTTTTTTAGCAATTCGATATATTATTTACCGAATACTTCTACTTCGATATAGTGGTTCATATCGTTAGAAGTATTGCCGTTTGACCAAAGGCGAACATATCTGCCCTTGACAGGAGCTTTGCTTGTGTCAACGAGCTTACCGAGGTTTGTTTCGATATATGCTTTGTTTTCGCCCTTACCTTTTTTAGCTGAGTTGTCGTGGTCGTTATTGAAGATTGTCTTAACGTCCTTCTTGAATTCAGCATCGTCAGAAACTTGAACGAGAACATCTTTATATGCACGTTCTTGGCTGTGATAGTGCCACATTGCTACTGCATAGATTTCAGATGTTTTGCCAAGGTCGATTTGTACCCATTGCATACCGTTCTGAATTTCAACGTATGAACCTTCTGCTGCTTCTTTGTCGCCGTCAGTTACGAGTTCGAGTTCACCGATAAGCGGGAAGTCGTCAGATGATGTTACTTTTTTACCCTTTGCGATGTTTGTTACATCAGCTGGAACGTCTGGTTCTGGGTTTGGTGTTTTTGGCTCAAGGTTGTCGAGCTTAATCGGAACTGGTGTTCCTGTGAGCTGTGAACGTGGAACATCGAGCTTAAGTGGCTTTGCGTATGCACAAAGTGCTGCTACGAGAGCTGTGATTGCAATGATTGTTTTTTTCATATTTTTTCCCTTTAGTTTATGAAATTATTAAGATACAACGAAGTCAGATTCGCTGAATGTGAGTGGTCCAGCTGTGATTGCTTCACGAGCCTTGAACACTGCTGCTTCTGCTTCAAATGCGTGTTCCGAGTCGCAAGAAAGCTTGTTTTCGCCACGGACTGCACCAACGAAGTTTTCGAGGTGGTACATGTGAATTGGCTTTTCTGTCGAGAATCCAGGAACTTTTTCTGGGAAGCTATAGCCTACCAACGCTTTTGTTTCGCGTGCGTCTGCAATCTTTGCCGACGATGCTGCCGGTGCTTCACCTGCACCGATTACGCCTGAATCGATAAGTGGTTTCCAGTCTGGAGCATTGTTTTCACGGAAGAGCTTTGTGAGAGCTGGGTTTTCCGACATCTTGAGTGTGCCGTTATCGCCCATGAACGATTCGAAGTAGCCACCACCCGATGATGTTGTTGTGAGAACTTGATAGAATGCTTGAGCTTTTTTGCCTTGGAATGTCTTATCAAATTCAAAAATGCACATTACGTTATCGTCCCAATCGTGAGCTGGTGTGCCGTCTGCCTTCTTGTAATAGTCGCGATTACCCGATGCCATTACACGTGTAGGACGTGCACCGAACATCCAACCGAAGATATCAATTTGGTGTGCACCCAAGTCAGAAATTGCACCACCACCGAGACCTTTACACCAACGCCAGTTGAGGAATTGGTTCATATCCTTATAACCATACTTGTTGAGGATTTCTTGTGGAATTGCGTATTTCTTATTCTTTGGAGCTTCGATATCACGTGATACTGCTCTGTTCCATTGACCATTTGCAGCCATAATATTACCGCAAATATTAGCTTCACGGAGGAGCTTTTCGCGTGCGTACATATAGCGTGGGTTGCTCTTACGTTGGTGACCAATTTGGAGGAGCTTACCACTCTTGCGAGCTGCACGAACCATCTTCTTCGCACCTTCGAGAGTATCCGACATCATCTTTTCGCAATATACGTTTACGCCTGCTTCGAGGAAGTCGACAGTCATTGGAGCGTGCCAGAAGTCTGGTGTTGCGATAAATACTGCGTCGAGTTCTTTTGCGTGGTCTTTAATAAGGTCTTTATAGTCGACATAACCCTTTGGATTTTGTTTGAGAACCTTCTTAATGAGTGCACGAGCATATCTTTGGTTGTATGCTTCCCAAATATCGCAAATTGCGACAAATTCAAGATTAGGCATTTTCAAAAGGCTTTGGAGAAGTACGCGACCTTCTGCACCAACGCCAACCATAGCAATCTTGAGTTTCTTGCCCGATGCTGCTGCTTGAGCATTCAAGAGGCTCGATGAGAGAACGAGACCACCACCTGCAACAGATGCTGTCTTGAGAAAATCTCTACGTGTAAAATCTTTCATAATTTCTGTATTATTAGTTGTTAATTATTTCTTGTCTTCGCAACCACAGCCACATCCGCAACCGCATTTGCACTTGACGAGTTCAAATTTGTTGTAATCAGCAAGGAGCAATGCACCTACGATGAGAACGATGTGTACGCCCAAGTATGCAATACCTGCTGCTGCACTTGGTCCCATAGATGGTTCCATAATGATGAAGCCCCATGTGAGAGAAATATAGAGCAAGCCCATAAAGAAGAGAGTTACTCTTGTGCAGATACCGAGTGCCAACGCCAAACCCAATGCGATAAGTGCATATCCGAGCGACCATGCGTATGGACCAACCATAAACGATGGCATAAGTGGGCTTGCAGAGAATGTTTCGATTGTCATTGGACCCTTTTCAGGCAAACCATGGTAGAACTCAAAACCAAGTGCTTGTACTGTTTCTGTTACTTTTTCTGTTGATGGACCACCTGCTGCATTCGATGCCATTTCTTGAAGAATGTCTACGTCGTCAGCACTCAATCCGCCAGCGTCTTTTACTACTTCTTTTTTACCTTGGAACTTTGTCAAACCCGTACCGATTGCTCTTGCTGCGAGCCAGAAACGGAGTAACCAAAATGCCATTGTGTATGTGAGATTTTTGAATTTCATTGTTTGTATTCTAATTTATGTTTGTGAAATATGAATATTATTTCAGTAAAAAGGTATAAGTCTTTTTAAATTTATGTAAAGTTTTTTTACAAAAAATCCGTCAATTTTCTGCTCGTATTGCAATCAAAATTTACAGACAACTCAAAAAACTTATAGTTCTATTTTACTAAAAAAAACATCATTCGCCCCTCCTCTATACGAAAGGGCGAATGTATTAAACAATATTATTGGTTTGATGTATCAAATGCAGAGTCGAATGCGATATCGCTTGTTGGGAAATCGAACGACTTTACCATTTGGAACGATTCTGTTGCACCGTGGATTCTATCCATTCTGCCGTCTTCCCATTCAACCGAAAGTGGACCAGCATACTTAATATCATTGAGTGCTACGATGATTTCTTCAAAGTTGATATCGCCATGACCAATTGAGCGGAAGTCCCAATAACGACGTGGATCACAGAAGTCTGTGTGTCCGCCAAATACGCCTGCTTCGCCAGAGCCGTGTCCCCACCATACGTCTTTCATATGGCAGTGGAAGATACGATCTGAGAACTTGCGGATGAACTTTACATAATCAACACCTTGATATGCGAAGTGTGATGGGTCAAAATTGAAACCAAAACGCTTGTGATACTTGATTTCTTTCAATGCACGTTCTGCCGATGCAATGTCGAACGCAATTTCAGTTGGGTGTACTTCGAGTGCAAAGTTTACACCTGCTTTATCAAATGCGTTGAGGATAGGTGTCCAACGTTTTGCGAAGTCTGCAAAGCCAGCGTCAATCATTTGCTTTGATACCGGTGGGAACGAGTACAAATATTGCCAAATTGACGAACCTGTAAAGCCTGTGATTGTTGGTGCAATCGGCGATTCGCCCAATGACTTTGGACGCATATCCATAAACTTTTTGCAGAATTTTGCAGAACGAATCATTTCTGCTGCAGCACGCTTGCGTACGCCTTCTGGATCGCCGTCGCCCCAAATTCTGTCGAGCATAATTGAGCGGTGGCGTGAGTCGATATTATCGCATACGCATTGACCTACGAGGTGGTTTGAAAGAGCAAAGCAGTTCAAGCCGTTTGCTTCGAGAATTTCCCAACGACTCTTCAAATACTTTTTGTCGTCGGCTCTTTCTGGGTCGAAGTGATTTTGTGTGATTGCGATTTCCAAGCCTTCATAACCCATTTGTTTCGCTAATGGTGCGAGGTCTTCAAGCTTCATATCTGCCCATTGCCCTGTAAAGAGCGTGATTGTTCTTGCCATAATTTTTCCTTTTTATTGTGTTTTTGTTTTGTATAAAAAATCCTACGGACGACGTTTATCGTCAACCGCTTCAACGTACAAAATATTTAGAAAAAACATTGAATCTTTCAAGCTATTTTTTTGCCCAACACACAATTTTTCAGATTAAAATAAAAGATTGATTTTAATAAATAATCAGCCAGTATGTATGGAAGATAATTAAAACAAAAGTTATAAATATGGAAATCACCCAAGAAAAAATCAATGATATCGTTGTTCTCTCGCTTAAGGGCAGACTCAATGTTACAACTACTGCCGAGCTCGAACAAGCTTTCAATAAGCTTGCAGAAGAGAATCAAGCAAAAGTTCTTGTTGAATGTCGCGAGCTTGAATATATCAGCAGTGCTGGTTTGCGTGTCCTTTTGACAGCTGCAAAACAATTCAAAAAAATCTCTGGCGAAATTGCTCTTGCAACGTTGAATCAAAACGTAAAACAAGTGTTTGAAATCTCTGGCTTCACAAGCATATTTACTATCTACACAACAAGAGACGAAGCAATTAAATCGATGTAATTTTCCGAAAGTGTTCGCACTTTCTTTATTGACCTACAAACACACATAAAAAAACTGTCGGACTTCATATCCGACAGTTTTCTTTTTTTCGCAAATTTGAGATTAGTTAGACTTCAAGAATTTTACACAAGCCTTAACATCATCGACATTGTTTTCAAAATTCTTTTCGTACTCTACCATATAGTAGCCGTCGAATTTTTGTCTGTCGAGTTCAGCCATAAGCTCTTTAACTTTTAAGACACCTTGTCCGTGTGGAACTGGCATTGCCTTGAGGTCGTCAAACTTGTCCAAGTCTTTAAAGTGAAGCATTGCAATTCTGCCTTCGAGAATCTTATACCCTGCGATTGCATTGATACCCGAACGTGCCCAGTGTCCATTATCTGGGCAAGCGTAAAGATTTTTGTAATCTTTAATCGTCGCATAAACGATATTTGGGTTGAAGTATGAATTACGCTTTATGATATCGTGAGCGTGGTTGTGCAATGCCATTTTCAAACCATATTGTTTGCAATATTTATCCCACATTGCGACTGTTTCGCCGACTGCTTCAGT
Source organism: Opitutales bacterium (assembly GCA_015061945.1). GTDB lineage: Bacteria > Verrucomicrobiota > Verrucomicrobiia > Opitutales > Intestinicryptomonadaceae > Merdousia. The sequence goes on along the minus strand of SUVP01000005.1, from coordinate 124,282 downwards.
CAAAATAAGTGGAATATTCATTTCTTTTGCGAACTCGCAAATTGCGACAATTTCTTTTTCTTCTTTTGGTGTTACAACGCCATAGCTTACAATCTTGAGGTTATTGTCTGCGAGAAGTTTTTTAAGATAATCTTTTTGTTCTTGAGTCATTTTATACCCCGTTTTGACTTTTGGGAATTTTGGACTCAATGGTGTTGTCGAAAGCCCGATTGCATCGATACCCATTTCTTTGAAGAGTGGAATAACTTCTTCAAGTGTGCGTTTGTGGAATGTGTACATTGCCACGCCAACCTTACGATTAGATACTTTCTTTTCGCATGGTTTTGATTTTGCTTTTTGGCACACTTGTTGTTGTGGTGCTGACGCTTTTTTTTCAACCGATTTTGTTTTTGCAGAGTTTGATGGATTGCAACCAAACAACAATGCTACTGATGCGAGTAATAATAATGCTTTTTTCATACCTCTACAATATTGAATACCCCTCTTAAATTCTGCAAGAAAAAACAAAAAAAGGTCTGCATTTTTAGCAGACCTCTTTCAAGAAAAAGTTATGATTAGTTATTTCTCAAATAATCGACACACGCTTTAACTTCAGGCAAGTTGTTGTCGTAATTTGCTTCGTATTCGATAACGAAGAAACCGTTGTAACCTTGTCTATCGAGTTCGCGGAGCATTGCCTTTGTATTGAGTGCACCTGTACCAAAAATTACTGGTTGATTCTTTTTATTGCCATATTCTTTTTGGTCTTTGAAGTGGATAGACGAGATTCTGCCTTCGTACTTCTTGAGTGCATACATTGGTGGAACACCTGCACGCGACGAGTGTCCTGTATCAGGATTCATCTTGATGTTTTTAAAATCTTTAATGATTGGCAAAATGTAGTCTGGGTTCCAGTAGTTATTTTTGCCTTGTGCGTGGTGGTGAACTGCCATTGTGATTCCATACTTGCCAGCTACTTTTTCCCATGCTTGAAAGAGACCTTCGTGTGCTTCTGTCAAAACAATTTTGCAATCAAATTCCTTCAAGAATTTGCAAAGATCTTCAATTTCTTTTTCATTATTTGCGTATGCAACACCAAAGCTTACGAGCTTAAGATTAGCGTCCTTAAGGAGCTTTTTCATATAATCTTTTTGCTCTGTTGTCATATATTGATTTGTGAGAACTCCAGGGAACTTGTCGCTGAGTTTTTGCTTTGGATAGCATTCTACGCCATCGAGACCCAAGCTCTTGATTTTATTGATAGTTTCTTCAAGAGTGAATCTGTTAAAAGTATAAGTCTGAACCGCAACATTTCTATGCTTTGGTTGAGCCTTATCGCATTTTTCTGATGTTGCACACCCGAGGAGTGTAGCAACCATAGCCATCATAAGAATAATTTTTTTCATACAAACAACTATTTTCCATTTTTTGACTAATCTTGCAAGGCAAAATTTCCAAAGAAAATGCTTTTCAAAAAAAATAAAAAATGAGAGAATGAATACAACTTTAACAAACACTCATTCAATAATAGAAGGAAATAAGATGGATAGAAGACAATTCACAAAAACAGCATTATCGGCACTCGCCGGCGTTGCTATCGCAAAAACTGCAACAGCACAAGTTCCAGTTAGCGATATCGCAAAATCGACACAACCATTTAAGTCAAAGTTCTCTCCAAACTTTGGTCAGTTGCGTGAAGCATCAAAAGGTTTGTCGTATCCTGACAAAGTAAAGTATTTCTACGATTGCGGTTTCAGAGGTCTTGAAGATAACGGTATGCCTAATCGCCCTGTCGAAGTTCAAGAAGCAATCGCAAAACAAATGGAAAAGCTCGGTATGGAAATGGGCGTATTCGTTGCTCACGCTGAATGGGGCAATGCGTCGATGACTGGTAACAGAATGGATTTGAAAAAACGTGTTATCGACAAAAAAGCTTCTATCGAATTTTGGGCAAATAAAATGAAGAGAGCTGTCGAAGTTGCAAAACGTGTCAACGCAAAATGGTGCACAGTTGTCCCTGGTCTTGAAGATCCAATGCTCGAACCAGAATATCAATTTGCAAACGTCGCAGAACATCTCAAGCGTTGTGCTGAAATTGTCGAAAAGGCTGGGCTTACAATTGTTCTCGAACCACTCAACATCAAGAATCACCCATCACTTTGGCTCAAGCGTATTCCACAAGCATACGCACTTTGCAAAGCTGTTGGTAGCCCAAATGTAAAAATCTTGAACGACCTTTATCACCAACAAATCACAGAAGGAAATCTCATCAACAATATCGACGCTGCATGGGATGAAACTGCATATATCCAAGTTGGCGACGTTCCAGGACGTAAAGAACCAACAACTGGTGAAATCAATTACAAGAAAATCTTCCAACACCTTTGGGACAAAGGTTATCGTGGAATCATCGGTATGGAACACGGACAAAGCGACAAAACTCTCGCTGGCGACAAGAAACTTCTCGAAGCTTACAGAAGTGTTGACGTTGCTTAATTCCAACTAACAATAAAACCTAAAAATTGCGTCTTAATTAAGACGCAATTTTTTTATCGCAACTGCACTACCATTTTCGACATTACTCGAAATTGGTATATACTAAAATCGAGCATACTCGAAATTGGTAGTTGACAAAATGTAAAAATCTTCCGATTGTATTATACATGAAAAGAATCTACGAAACCTTAATTGCCGACAATTTATCAAAAGTTCGCCAAATGGCATTTATATCAGGTCCACGTCAAGTAGGTAAAACTACTACTGCCCGACAAGTTTTACCAAAGGCAAAATATTTAAATTATGATATCGACACAGACGCCAATGCAATTAGAAGTGGGGCTACAAAAATCGCCCAAGCTATTGATTTAGCAAACCCGTTAAATGCGAAAAAGGGAATAATTTTTGACGAAATACATAAGTTTCCTAAATGGAAAAATCTGTTAAAAGGCTTCTTTGATGCCTATGCAGATAATAAAATCAAAGTTGCTGTTACAGGAAGCGCGAGAATGGATACCTATAAACGTGGAGGTGATAGCTTAATGGGACGTTATTTTATGTATAGAATTCACCCTATTACTGCAAGAGAATCTGTATCAGCCAACGTTGACATAGAAAATCTTTTTCAAAAACCGGCAAAAATCTCGGATAAACATATTGAAAAACTTTTAACTTTTGGTGGATATCCCGAACCTTACATAACAGCAAATAAGAGATTTTACAACAACTGGAAAAATCTGCGATTAGAACAACTCTTTTATGATGATTTGCGCGATTTAAGTAGAGTCCAAGATATAAAAGGAATACGCGCACTTGCCGATTTACTTGGAGGTAGAATTTCATCTGGTATAAATTATAGTTCTCTTGCAAATGAATTGAACGTTACTTCAGATACAATAAAAACGTGGATAAATATTCTGGAGTCGGTCTATTACTGTTATTCAATCCGTCCTTGGTTTAAAAACATTGCGAATTCAATTCGCAAACAACCCAAAATTTATCTTTGGGATTGGAGCATCATTCAAGATAATGGTGCAAAAAACGAAAACTTTGTAGCATCTCACTTATTAAAAGTTGCACATTGGTGGACTGATTGTGGATTAGGTGTATTTAACTTATATTATTTGAGAGATAAACTCCAGCGTGAAGTTGACTTTCTAATTACGAAAGATTCACAACCTTTTATGTTGGTTGAAGTGAAATCATCAGAAAGAGATCCAATAAGTCCAACACTTTCATATTTCCAAAAGATATTGAAAGTTCCATACGCATTTCAAGTCGCTTTTGATATGCCCATATCTGAAATAATCCCGACTGATTACAACACTCCGATAAAAATCTCGGTCGCAGATTTGTTGAAAATTTTAGTTTGATGACACAAAAAAAGCTATGTTTATCCAACATAGCCTATGTGTTTTCAATTTTTATAACGGCTTTTTTTAAAAGAATTTTTTATAAAAAGGCTCGTCGTCTTTTCCTGTATTTTTTGCGGGCTTATCATCGCCACACAATACAGCAAATTCTTCCAACTTCTTGCGTTGTTCGGCAGTCAACTTTTTAGGCACTTCTACATTTATGCGTACATATAAGTCGCCCTTATCCGAACCACGCAAATTAGGCATACCTTGACCTTTCATCCGCAATGCAGTGTTAGGCTGAGTTCCTGCCGGAATCTTCAATGTTGCTTTTCCTGTAATTGTTTCTATCTCGATTTCTCCACCGAGTGTTGCGAGTGTAAATTTGATTTTAACATCGGTATATAAATCGTTTCCATCACGTTCAAAACGTGGATGCGGTGCTACATAAATTACAACATATAAATCGCCATAATCGCCACCATTGTAGCCAACATTGCCTGCATTTGCCTTACGCAAACGAGATCCAGTATAAACACCTGCTGGAATATCGATTTTAACTTCGTTGCGTTCTTTGACTCGTCCAGCTCCGCCACACTTGTCGCACGGATTTTCGATTACAGTGCCTGTGCCTTGACAATCTGGACATGGTTGCGAGAAACTGATAAAACCTTGCGACATTCTGACTTGACCTCTGCCCTTACAACGCTGACATGTTTTGCGTCCGCCCTTGCCGTCTTTCGAGCCAGTGCCATTGCAAGTTGAACAAGCTACCATACGATTATAGCGGATTGTTCTGCTCGTACCTTTTGCAGCTTCTTCGAGCGATACTTCTATTTCTGCTCGTATATCTGAGCCACGTTCTGGTGCGTCAGCTTCACGAGAGCCTCCACCGAAGAAATCGTAGAAAGCACCTCCGCCTCCACCGCCAAAGACTTCACGGAAAATATCGAACGGATCTTGGAATCCGCCAAAACCGCCCATATTCGAGAATCCGCCAGCACCGCCTTGAGTGAACGCTGCATGACCAAATTGATCGTACTTGGCACGTTTTTCGTCATTCGACAACACTTCGTAAGCTTCAGAAACTTTTTTAAATTTTTCTTCAGCTTCTTTATCGCCATTGTTGTGGTCGGGGTGATATTTGAGTGCGAGCTTGCGATATGCTTTTTTTATCTCTTGTGCAGTCGCTGTCTTTTCGACACCCAAAATTTTATAAAAATCTTCTTCAGCCATAACTGACTACTCCTTACCGCTCGATACGACAACACTCGCTGGTCGGATAAGACGACCATTGAACATATATCCAGCACGAACTACTTTTATAACGTCATTTTCTGCGACATCATTAGATGGTTCGTGTGATACGCATTCAGATGTGTTTGGGTCGAACGCTTTGCCGAGTACGACAACTTCTTCTACACCGAAATTCGACAACACTTTTTTAATCTGTGTGCTGACCATTTCAACACCGATTTTTATGTTTGCACATTCAGGTGTTGTACATGCTTGGATTGCCATATCCAAATGGTCTATCGACGGCAACAATTCTTCGATGAGTGGTTGCAATGCAAACTTCGACAACTCTTGTTTTTCGCGTTGTACTTTTCGGCGATATGTATCTAAATCGGCAACAGCACGCAAATACAAATCTCTATTTTCGGAAGCCGACGCAAGAGCCTTATCGAGCTCGCTTTCAATTTCAGAAATATTTATAGATTGTTCTTCATTTGCCATACAATCGGCTTCGCACTGACAATCACATTGGCAGTGTTCTTGATTTTCTTCTACGCATTGTTCCGAACAAGTATTTTTTTCTTCGTCTTTCATAGGTATCAAATAAATATTATCGTAAAATTATTCTTTAAGTTAAAAAAATTTTTTCAATAGTGCCAAATGTCGATTCACTTTTCAAGCATCTTATGTAATCTATCCATTCCACCTTCGACATCTGAAAAAACTCCGTCGAGTTGTTCTTCGTAAAGGCTCGCAAGTATCTTGCCGAATTCTCTCGATGGTTCCATCCCGATTGATTGCAAATGCCTTCCCATTATTATCGGCTTTGGCGCAGAATCTTGTACTGCAAGCGCTGTTGCGCGTTCGATTATCCATTGTCCTTGAGGAGAATCGTCTTCAAAATAATTTTCGCCACGACCATTTCTGTCAGCAAAATCTACACGCACGAGTCTATCTATACGCCCAACTTTTCGAGCTAAACGGCGTATTGCTGAATCGCCAGCTTGCACTCGCCACAAATCGAGAATAGCCATATGGCGTTCGACCAACGGCACGACTTCATCTATTATCGATTTTTCGCGAGTCAAACGTGTAAGAAATTTTTGTGTAGGCACAACGCCCAAAATATCGTGTCCGTGGGAATGGATTTTCCCGTCGTCGCCGAGCGTTGTGCAACGTGGTTTACCAAAATCGTGGCATAACACTGCAAGCCCGACAATCAAATCTTCACGAGTATCGCCTGTTCGTGCCGATGCATATGCGTCGAGACAAAATCCAGTGTGAGTAAAAACGTCGCCCTCCGGATGCCATTGCGGATCTTGCTGACAACCGACAGTCGCATTCAATTCTGGGAAATATTTTATCCAACCGCAATCTCGCAAAAAGTTCAGCCCACGAGAGATTTTTTTTCCTTTCAACAAAAGTTTTTTCCACTCTTCAAAAACTCTTTCAATCGGGAGATTTTCAAATGGAATCTGCGAGCAAAGTTCGACTGTTTCGGGAGCAACCTGCATATCGAATCGAGCCGAAAATTGCATTGCACGCAACACACGCAAAGGATCTTCCGAAAAACGTGGCGACGTATGGCGAATCACACCATTGTGCAAATCTTCAACACCATTGTACGGATCGATTATCTTGTCTTCGAGATAATCATATAATATTGCATTGATTGTAAAATCACGCCTTGCACACGCTTGGTCGATTGGCAAAAATGGGTCGCTCTCTATATCAAAAGCCTTATGCCCTTCGCCAGTTTTGCGTTCTTTGCGTGGAATACTTACGTCGATATCATAGCCTTTGAGAATCCACACGCCGAAACTTTTTCCGACCATTTCGACTCGGAAATTTGCACGCAACATTTTCTCCAACTCTTGCGGTTGTATACCGTATATTTCGATATCTAAATCTTTAGATTCTACGCCCAGCAAAGCATCGCGAACGCAACCACCTACAAAGTAGGCGTTCCCTCCCAAACGCCTTGCCGACTCAAATATATACGAGCATGCCGACTGATATTTTGGAGAAAGTTTCAGCATTTATTGAATATCGTAAACTAAGATTTTTCCGCCTGCTGGCTTCAAATAATTTTCGACAAAGTTGACGTGGATTGGGTGTTCCGCATAACGTTTCAACCCTACTGCACCATCTTCAAAAGATACCACCAACGCATAGTCGAAAAAGTCGTCAACAACTGGACGTTCGCTTGGCACAGGTGCACCAATGTGGATAAATTTAACACCTTCGATTTGCTTGAGTGTTTCCAAACCTTCGAGAATCATAGGTGCCTTTTCTTTATTGCGTGTTCTAAAAATTACAACGTGTGTGAGCATAGTTTTTTTTATTTTTATTGTTAATAAAAACGAGCCGTTTTTTTAGTCGGCTCGCCAAAGAAAAATCTCTTTTTTTTAATTATTTCGATACAATTCTGAACAACTGCAAACCTTTTGCACCTTTTGTATCGAGAGCCTTTCCGTTTCTTTCAATTTTGATTCTTTCAGCGTCGGTCAATCTTACCATAATCGGCACTTTTGAACGGAACTCTTTGCGTTCGCCAGCTTGCATTGCACCAGTGAAGAATACTTCAGATGGCTTGCCGTCTGGTGTTTTCACATCAGGATATACTAAAACGTATGTATCTGCAAGTGCTGTCAAAACTAATGTCAAATCTTGAGCCGGAACTTCATTCAAGCCCGATGTTCCGCCTGTTTGCACTGAAGTTGTTGGTGTTGAAACATCAACATTCATTGCTACGTCCTGATTTTCTTCTGGGACATCTTTACCCACCAACGACGATACAATCAAAATGATAAAGACAACTGCCAAGAGAACTCCGCCCATAACAACTGCCATTTTCTTTGTAGAAAAATCCATTGCCGAAGTTTCTTTTTCATCGTCATCTGAATCGCCAAAACGCGATTCTGTTGATGTATTTGGCGTTTGAAATTGTGGTTGGTTTGCTGCAACTTCATCTTGTTGTTGTGCAACTTTATTAGCAAGCACACGACGTTTTGACGCTTCTGATGCCGTACTGGAAGCGAGTGTATATTCTTCCATAATTGAATCAGCATCAAGCTTTAAGAAAGTTGCATATATATGCAAAAAACCACGCTTATATATTTCAGCCAATTTAATATTAAAGCTACCCGATTCCATTTTTTCGATAACATCTATACGCAATTTTGTTGCTACTGCCGCATCGCGTACAGATATACCCATATCGGTTCTTGCTTTCAACAATTTATCACCTAAATTCTTCATCATCCTTAGAAAATCACTCACAATCACACAATGCAAGCCCAAAATTTTATTTTTTCATATTCTTTACGAAAAAGAGAAAAGCCCATGCGAACTTTTCTCTTTAAAATTTTATGACTTAAAAAATTTATTGTTATTTGCGACGCTTGTAAACTGCCAAGCCAAGTGCGAGTGCGCCGAAAATCATCGCCCACTCTGCTGGTTCTGGAACTGCCGAAACACCGTACAATGCCCAATAGCCATCGACAAGAGTATCGCTCCATACAAGCTGGCTCAAATCAACACCTTCAATAGCTGAAAATAATATGGTTTCCGTATTTGCACCTTTTTTTACTACAATTTTATATGAAGCTAACTCTTCATCGTATTCATAACCTGAAACGAACATATCTTTATTAAACAAAATTGCCCCATTTTCCAATGAGTTTTGGATAAAGATATTAGCAGTTGAATTATTTTTTTGGATTTTTGTCAAACCCTCGAGATAAAATCTTGCTCCATTTGTAAGATTCAAATGCATTGTTGCATTACTTCTAATGTCCAACTCCACCGATATATCGCCCGAAGAATTGATATACATATCCCAACTGTCCGTAATAGCAACATCGATAGTTTTATTTTCATCACTTGTTCTAATTGCGTAATCTTTGCCTAAATTCAAAGTTATTGGGCTTGATTGAGTGAGAATTCTCTCAGCGTACAAATAACCACCTGCGTTTTCATCTATATTTATAGTAAGAGAAGCGCTTTGGGAAGAAATTGTTGAAGCAAATTTATACGAACCTGTGCTACCACTTGCGAGCGACAAACTTGAAGCTTCCCCTCCTTTTACAACTCTTAATGTCATCGTACCATTGCCTGTCATTGCAGCTGGTGTAGATGCATAGATATCTGTAGCATCAGTAATAGTGATATTTGCACCATCTAGAGTGAAATTACCAAATTCAGAGCTACCACCATTTGCTTGAACAAGCTCCGATGCTGTATAATCGCCAGTGATTAATTTACCACCATAGGCATTATCACTTATTTCTGCGAATGCACTTGCACACGCAAATAAACCGAGAGTAGATATAAGTATTTTTTTCATATATAAAATTCCTTTTTGTATTTTACATATAACAGAAAAATATAAACGCTTATATGTGTCAACAATATTTTAAACTTTTTCTTACACTCAATTACAAAACAATTACACTCTCTCATCTTTTGTAATTATGTAATTACAAAAAAATTGTATTTGCGTAAAACAAATACAATTTCAAAAAAATAGAATACTAATATATTTGAATTTAGTATGATAATTTTCTCACAAGCATAAATCCTTCGGCGGCACGCATACCAACTATCGCCCCGCGTACGATTGCGAGCGATCGCAACGCTTCCACACTGCGAACATCTGGGAAGAATTTTAATTGGCTCTTGTATGCTTGAACTGCTTGAAGTTTTAAATCGAGAAAATCGTAAATTTCGTTAAACACGTTTGGCAAGAATCCACCTTCTACACTTTCGATATTCCAGTGTGTTTCAGAAAGTGTTTCGTACATCATCACTTCTTTGATATTTCTACCAAAATCGGTACATGTGCGAGCTGCCACTTGGGCGGCATAAACGATTTCTCTGTGGTCTTTGTGCAAATCGTTTATAAATGGAATATACAAGACATCCGGACCAACCTCTTTTACGACATCAACAACGACCTTGTTTACTTTATACATTGGTTCGTCGTTGAGCAATACGTTTGGTAAATCTCTATAAATTACGTTATTGTAATTTACGCCTAAAATTTCCATTGCTTGCTTTGTCTCTGCACGGATTTCAGGCTTATTTGGTTTCATCACCGGATTGTTTTCATCAATCGATGTAAGGACCGACACAAATACTTCGTCGCCATTTGCGACGTGTTTTGCCATTGTTGCACCAACACCCAGTGTTTCGTCGTCGTTATGTGGTGCTAAAACCAATACTCTTTTTTTCATATTTAAATTCTAATTATCTCCAATTATCTTTGAGCCATTGCGGTGTGCGAACGTGCCTGAAAATGCCCTTCCAGCCTTTTGTTTTGCCAGCCATTGCTTGATCGGGCGTAGGATTGCCATGGAATACTACCATTTTAGCTTCTGGTGGAAGGATTGGATCGCAAAAATAGCACAATGGGAATGCTCTCAAACAATTATACTTAAAACTGGGCATCCATTTTTTTGGCCAAAATTTGAGTACACCACGCTTTGAGAGAACATCTGTTACATACGCTTGTTCGTGGCGATATTCTGCTTTTACCTTTTCGATATTCGCCATAAAATAATCGTACAAATCTTGATTTTTACCAGCTTCGTAGCGGTATACACCTGTTTCGCCTACACCGTGTTTTTTTGACGGACGCCAATGTTCGATAACATAAAAATCGCCATCAATCAAAAAGTAATCATCAATATTTGAGACGATAACAGTATCGAGGTCGAGGAAAAGAATCCTGCCTTCCAACCCGATATCTTTGCGGAAGCACGATAACTTACGCCAACCACGTTCTCTATCGGGCGGTAAATCCATTTCAGGAAGTGGACGCGATTGTATATTTGCGTCGAGTCCGTCAGCATTATCTGTGAAACAGACAAATTTAAAAGGCAATGTGAGGTTGCGTACGCACATATTGTACAAGCGATTTACATACTCTGCACCGTACTTATCGCCCCATTTCATACATATAACTGTGTAGTCGGACATTTCTTTTCTCCTGTAAATTATTTAAATATCTGTTTTATTAAAAATTACCTTTTAGTGTCAAGACTCTACTTTCAGCAAGCTTCTAATTGTACGCAAAAATGAATCGTCTTGGAAACTACTTTTTGTAAGGTATGCGTTTGCACCAGCAGTTCTTCCACGAGCTCTATCTTCGGTTCTGTCTTTGTACGATACTATCACGATTGGAATTTTTGTATTTATAGAACGTATTTTTTCGACAAGCTCAAAACCTGTCATTCTCGGCATATCGACATCGCTTACGATTATATCGTATTTTGAAAGTCTAAAAGAGTTCCAGCCGTCTACGCCATCTATCGCAGTATCTACATCAAAACCTTCCGACTCCAAAATTTTGCGTTGTGTCTCTCTAACCGTTGCAGAATCGTCGACAACCAACACCGATTTCTTTGTCTTTTGCGTCTCGCTGAAAACTTCGTTGATTGATGATAATCCACGTTCTGAAAATTTTTCTGCATACACCATTAAATCGTCAGCATCGAGAATTAGAACAGGCAAACCTTCTTCATTCAGCGACGCCGCCGAAACGCAAGGAATCTTACCTAAACTTTCATGCAACGGACGTGCCACAAGCTCGACTTCGTTTGGCAAGCCATCAACTTCAAAACCGAAAACATTTGTTTTGTTTGATAAAACTACTACATAAACTTCGCTTGATAAATGTGCTTGTTCACGCCCTAAACCTAAAATTTCGTAAGCAGAAAATAGTTTTACTTTGCGTCCTTCAAACTCAAACATTCTTATACCATCTTCCGAAAATATTTCCGATGGCGACAATTTCAATGTTCGATAAACTCTGCCCAACGGCAATGCATACGGCTCTCCCCCAACGAGAATTGTAAGCGACTTTATTACCGAACGTGTGATTGGCAATTTCATCACAAATTCTGCACCTTCGTCTTTCTTACTCGATACCGATATAACCCCGCCGACTTCACGAAGCATAGTTTGCACGACATCTAACCCAACACCACGTCCACTGAGTTCAGTTACATTTTCTTTTGTTGTAAAATTCGGCAAGAACAAAAACTCGAACACTTCGTCAGACGACATTTTTTCGAGGATTTCAGCCGACACCAAATTTCTCTCTAAAATTTTTGCTCTGATTTTTTCTTCATTAAGCCCCGCTCCGTCATCTTTAATTTGGAGCATTAAAAATCCTGACGAGTGCCATGCACTCAAAATTATTTTGCCAGTTGCTTGCTTACCTTTTGCGATACGTTCTTGCGTCAATTCAATCCCATGGTCGCACGCATTTCGCAACAAGTGATTTATTGGCGACTCGAGTCTTTCAAGGACATCACGGTCGACAGGTACGTCCTTTCCATGAATTTCGAGCGAGATTTTTTTGCCCGACTCTTTTGCTAAATCTCGAACAAGACGTGGGAACATCGTTATTCCGTCGGAGAACGGACGCATTCTGCTTGCGGACACTTCGGCATATAATCGCCCCGAAAGCATAACATTTCTGCGAGAATATTCGCCGAGAGATTCTGCCTGAACACGAGACAAGTCAACAAGTGCACGCATAGATTTTCTCAACTGCTCTAATCGTGCAATCGACGCATCCGAACCTTGCGAACCCTCAATAGATGCCATCGCACTTTCGAGTTGTCGGACAATCTGTTCTTGCGATTCTTTAATCGACGCACTCGATTCTCGATAATTTTCTATTCGTCGGTTTTCAATCAAAATCTCAGCCGAAAGTTCCATGAGCGAACTCAAGCTTTTTGCCGATACTCTAACGTATGCATCATCACGTTTTGCTTTAGTTGTTTGTTCGACACTTTCACGACGTTCAGCTACAATTTTTATGTCGTCAAATTTCCCACTTTCTACACGTTTCAAATTTTCCAAAATTGAATAGTACCGTGTGCGACTCATCGATTCAAAACCAGTTTCACAAAGAGCCGAAAGAAAGTCTGTCGCACTCAAAAGCACATCGAGAGATTCTGTATTCAATTCAATTTTTGCTTTCTGAGCCGACACAAAACAATTTTCCATTTCGTGCGTAAACGCTACAATATCCGACAAGCCGACAACTCGAGACGCACCTTTCATACTATGGCTTGAACGCATCAATTTTTCGAGCTTGCGTGCGTTCGAAAAATCGCCTTCAAGTTCTACGAGCGTTTCAGAAATAGACGATAAATGATTTTTTGCCTCTTCCAAAAATAGCGATTTCATCGACGCTTCAATCGGCGGAAGTCCGTCTTGTTTGTTTTCGGCAACGCTGTTTTCAAAAGTAGAATTATTGGGAGACGCTACATCTTCGGCGAGAAAATCGAAAGCCAACGCTTCGTCAAATCTTGCAGAATTTTCTTCGAGATATTTTTCAACTTCGTCAACTTTGCACTCGGCAATTTTCGAGAGAATTTCTACTGCAAAACAAAATGATGAATTGAATTTCCCCGCACCTTCATTGCGTTGCAAAAAGTTTTCTATTTTTTCGCAAAGAGACGCATACTTATCTAAACCTAACATTCGCCCTGCACCTTTTAGCGATGTCGCCGAGCGTTCTCCCGTTTTTGAATCTACATTACCAGCACACAACGCTTGCAAAACCGAACAATGTTCGGACGCTTCTTTCAAAAAAAGTTCGAGCATAAAAGTGTCGTTTTTCATAATCCTTTTTTCAACACTGCTCCTGTTAGAATTTCAAAATTTATGAGAATTATTTTCTCGCCATTGAGCGTAAATTTTTTCTCGACATACCATGCGTCTGATGTGTCTGCATCTGCGATAGAATTTTCGTCGGCGACAGATATACCGCGAACAGAATCGACTGCAAATGCAAATCGATTTAAGCCGAACGAACAAACTACTATACTTTTTGGGTTTTCCAATTTTGTCGGCAATGAAAATAACGACAACAAATCGGTTGCTGGAACAAGCTCTCCATTGATATTCACAAGCCCGACAATCGTCCCACCACGTCGGTATGGAATTTTGTGAATCATTCGCATAGACGACACTTCAGATACGACTTTCATCGGCAAGGCGAACAAATTTTCGCCACACTTAAATACAAAAAACGATTCGCCCGTATGACCGATAAAATCGGCACTATTTTCTATCTCATCTATCCACGTTTTAAAATAATCCTTTGGAATTTCTCTTTCAAAAAGTTCTCGCCCTGCATCTGAATAAATACTGCAATTTGCACAGTGGATTGCCGATACGAGTCGAGGGCAAGTTGAGTCTCCCCAAATACCGATATCATTCCAGCACCTGACAGATGTCTTGAAACTACTCATAATCGAACAATGCTCCTTTCAAAAGCGATGCAATATTTATAATTTCAACATCGCCATACTCGTTGTTATGTGCAGTACAAAATGTGTCATCTGACGTTTTGGAAAATGCTTGTTCGCTAAATTCTGATACCGATTCTACCCCGCCGATAGCAAGTGCTATTGGTTTTTTCTCATCTGCAAAAGTTGCATTAAAAATTATGTGTCGCACACCTAAAATGTGTTTTACATATTTTTGATTTATTGCGTAATTTAAATCGAAAGTTGGAATACGACCATTTTGATAATTCCGCCAACCAATAAACGACAACTTGCAAGAATCGTCCTTCACAACATCAAAAGCAGGCATTACCGATACGATGTTTTCAACATCAATACCATACTTTTTTTCATCTAAAGTAAAAATTAGTGCAAACATTAGTCATTGCCTTTCGACTCTACATCAAAAGCGGAAATTTCTGAAGATAATCTCGACGACGCTTCTTTGAGTTGCAAGCGACCATTTTCGGCATCTCGCAAGTACAAAGCAGTTTGTTTCATAGAATCGCCAACATCTGAAATTGTATCGGCAAGCTTTGAAATATCGAACCTTTGCGATTGCATTGCACTTGCCAAACGCTCAACTTGCGGAGCAATAGTTTGCATTTTCGACGCTAACTCATCGATATCGAGGATAAGCCTTGCAACGTCTGCCCCACCGGTGCGGATTTCTTCTGCAAATTTATCCATTTCTGCCACACCCGATTCCACCGCACTTTGCATATCTTTTACGATAGTTTCAATATCTTCAACTGCCGATGCCGACTGCTCTGCAAGACGCCCAATTTCTCTTGCCACAACTGCAAAACCGACACCAGCAGAACCAGCTTTTTCTGCTTCGATTGACGCATTCAACGAAAGCAAATTCGTCTCTTCCGAAACCTTTGCGACTGTCGCTACCGACGACGCAATATTTTCGACACGTTCGCTAATAGTAGCAAGACGGCGTCCGACACTTGATGTACTGCGAGAAAATACTCCGAGTGCCAATTCCATTTCAGATATTTTGCGTTTTCCATCGTTTGCTTTTTGAGCCCCATCGAGTGCGTTTTCAGATAATTCGTCAGTCAAATCGCACAAGATTCTCGAGTTCTCACCAAGTTGCTTTAGCGAGTCTGCAACGCTTTCAATCTGTCCATTTGTCTCTTTTAATCCGCTTGCGTACTTTCCAGATGAATACTCGATTTCTTCTGCCGATTCCGATATTCCCAAGCTCGCAATTTTTATATGCAAGACAAACGAGCGTACTTTAGATGTCATTTTTGCGACAGAATGTAATAATCTGCCAGCTTCGTCTGACGATGTTTCTGTTGCATTAGTTTCTATTCTGAAGTTTCCGACTGACACTTTTTCGGCAATATCTGCCGATTGTTTTATTCTATAAAAAGTACCACGCATTGCAAAAAGCGACACCAGCAAAACAAACAAATATACGCCCATACCAGCAAAATCACGAACAATCGAAGAATAAATTGTGCTTAAAATTTCATCTTGCGAAACTACATTCACAACAACCCAATTTCCAGGGCGAACCAAATTGTGCGAAACCCAATAAACTTTATCCGTTTGAGCGTCTCTAAAAGTCGAGACTCCCTTGTCGAGATTTTCAATCATTATTGAATTTTTTGATGTTTCAAATGCAGTCTTTAGCATATCACGATAAGCTGTGCGATACTTTGAAATATCATTTTTTGCGACATTCATTTCATCACGGATAAGTTGACCATTTTCGTCTCGCAAAGTTGCAAGAGTGAAGTTGCCGTTTTCATCTGTGAGAAGGTCGTCGATTGAAAGTGTACGCAAATTTTCGTTTTTAGTAGCAGTGATAATTCTACCTTGTGCACTCACTAAAAATATATCTCCACCTCGTGATGTTTTTACAGAATTTATGAGTGATGATATTGTGGATAAATCACGGTCGAAAGCGACTTGCCCGCAAAATTTACCTTCGTAAAAAATCGGTGCAGAATATTCGACCATCATAATATTATTAGAATACATATACGGCTCTGTAACGATAAACGCTTCGCCGTCGCCCGATTCTGTTTTTTTGCGAAGTCCCGCTGAATACATCGCAGTATCCATACCAGTGAGTGGTTCGAGAACAAGCTCACCTTTTGCACGAGTCCAATACGCAATAAATCTGCCACCTTCAGATTTTGCAATCCATTCGTCCATTGAGACGTTTGTTTTATTTTGCGAAAAGTTGTAGGCGTCTACACCACCGTCAGTTTTAACATCTTTGCCATCTCGAAGATTTTTCAAGCCGAGTTCAGTTTTAAAATCGGCAAAGTCGGCATTCACTTCGTACCCTACACTTGCCCCGATAAAACTGGGGAACTCTGTGAGAATATCCTTTACCAAACGTACACTTTCGGCACGTTCACCAAATAATATCGAAGCCGATTCTGCCGTACTTTTTGCCAACGCAACACCACGCGTATTTTCTGCAGATATTTTCGCAGATATAAGCTCTGTCTCTGATACAAATTTGCTTTCGGCGACAGATTTTAGCTCTAAATAATTATTGTAAGAATTAGTCGCCGTTATAGCCAAATCGACTACAAAAATGGGAAGTAATATATATAAAATGATTTTTGTGCGTATCTTCATAACTCGTGCAGGCTGACGCAACGCCACGCCATTACCATACAAACATACGCATCAAACGCCCACTTGCAAGATTTTTGTTTATTTTGTAAGTATTATAAACTTGCCTTTTGCTATAATATATTATGCTTGTGAATATATGAAATTCAATCTCCCTAAAGAAGCTTTAATGACAGTTGACAATCTGCCTTTCCCAAAAGTATCAAAAGGTAAGGTTAGAGAAAACTTTGATCTCGGCGATGAATTGTTAATCATCGCTACCGACCGCATATCTGCGTTCGATGTAATTATGCCTAATGGCGTTCCAGGAAAAGGCGTTCTACTTACACAAATAAGCCTTTGGTGGTTCGAACAGGCATCTAAATTTATGCCGACACATTTGGTGGAAAATCACGACGAACGTGTCCGTGAAGTTTTGAAAGATTTCCCACATCTTATCGATCGTTCGATGATTGTAAAAAAACTCAATCCTATGCCGATTGAAGCAATCGCCCGTGGATACTTGGCTGGCAGTGGCTGGAAAGAATACAAACAAACTGGCAAACTTTTTGATTTCGACCTTCCAGCAGGTCTTCAAGAAAGTCAACAGTTGCCAACTCCACTTTTCACTCCTACGACAAAAGCTGCAGAAGGTCATGATATGCCTATCACAAATGCAGAATGCGAAAAATTGTTGGGTTCGGAACTTTTCAACACAATCAAAAAAGCAAGTCTCGACCTCTACAATATGGGTGCAAAGAAAGCATCTGAGTGCGGTATTATCCTCGCCGATACAAAGTTTGAATTTGGTACTGACGCAAATGGTAAAGTTTATCTTATCGACGAAGTGTTGACACCAGACTCATCTCGCTACTGGCCTGCTGACGATTATCAAATTGGTCGCTCGCAATCGTCTTACGACAAACAATATGTTCGCGATTGGCTCGAAACTCTCGATTGGGACAAGCAACCACCTGCACCAGAACTCCCACCTGAAGTTATCGCAAACACAATTAAGTGCTATTCAACTGCACTCTCAAAATTGATGGGCGAGTAATCATCTACAAAACAAAAAAATCTGCTTATTAAAAAAGCAGATTTTTTTGTGCCACTACTCTACCCAACGTGGTGGAATTAATGTCAAGATATTCGCATTTTCGCCGACAACCGACGATGTTCTACTCAACATATCTGCCAACCTACGCATTGCGACTTTCCCGACAATATCGTTATTTTGTTCCATTCCCGTCCAATTCGGAATGTCGATATTAGTATTGCGTCGCTCAAGTTGAATCATCGCAATTTTTTTGCGTTTGAACACTGTGCTTTTTTGGAGAACTTTTCTTGTTGCGTCCAACAAAAACAGAATCGCATCGGGATTGTACTTTTTAAGATAATCGTCGAGATTTTTTAGGTTATCTTCAGATATAGATTCGGTTAATGGTGGAATTATATTTTCAGACGGAATACCCATTTGGGCTCGAAGAAAACCTGCTACAAATCGCCCGTCGACAAGGTTATCTATATGCTCATCGATAATTAGAACAGGGCGTTTGTACCCTTTTTGGAGAGCATTCAACATAGCGTGATAAGAAATTGCGTAATGGTCGGCTGACACCATTTCAAGATTGGGGTCGTGCGTTTTAATTCCAGCCGATACAAAATAAAAATTTTTCCAGACGCATTTGAATGATGGCGGGAATACATTGCCAAAAGAGTGTCCTAAAATAATCCCTCCTCGTATTCCACGAGACCTCAATGTGCGTGAGAATGATTCGCCTGTCAAATTTGGTCGATGTAGCCAAAACTCATTTATTGAATAGCCCAAGCGAGACGCTTCTTCACGGATTCCCTCGCAATAGCGTGGAAGTGTCGGGTGGTTTGTAAGTGCAAACTCATCTCGATTGCCATTGACAAGTGCGATTGTTTCAGAAAACTTTTTTCCGCCCGAACGCTTGATATTAGACATCATCGATGAAACTAACTCGTTTTTGACATATCCCATACTCAACGCAGTTTCGACAACAAGCTTGCGAGTCTGCTCCGAGACCATGGGAGAATCGTTCATCGCAAGCGACACTGCACTTTTTGAGATGCCAACTTTTTTTGCAATATCAGATAGAGTTGTACGTTTACCAACCATAAATTATAAATATAAAATAGTTGTAATAGCTTTAAGAACAAAGAACTAAACTGTCAAGTAATAATAAAAAAATGAAATAAAAATGCAAAAATAGAAAAAATTGGCGAAAAAGATGTTGACAGAATATAAAAATCAGATTTTATAAAACGACTTTAACAATTTCAAATTTTACATTACACGACAATGAACCCTACATATAATCCTTCAAAGTTGAAACGTGCACGTCGCTGTGGCTGGCGTGCAAGAAATAAAACACGCGGCGGAAAAGCTGTTATTGCTGCACGCAGACAAAAGGGACGCAAGCGTCTCGTTACAAAATAAAACTTCCCCAAGCAATAGTCGTGCGTTTCAGTAGAGACAACAGAGTACGGCTTGCGAAGGAGTTTGCTTTTATAAGACAGAATGCAAAGAAGGCGGATTGTTCCGCCTTCGTTTTTTATTGCCTTCCCCGCCCCGAACACAAGAAGTCGCGTTTGGGTCTCGTTACGAGCAAACGTGTGGGTTGTGCTGTGGAACGCAATAAGGTTCGCCGTATTTTGCGTGCAATTTTCCGTGAGGTCGCACCAAGCTTTGAAGTTCCTTGCGATATCCTTGTGTTTGCAAGACGTGGCTGTTTAAAGTTTGAATATCAGCGATTATTGCATAAATTTGCAACATCTGCAAAAATTATAATCGATAATGCAAAAAAATAAAAAATCGGCAAAACGATCTATACCTTGTGGGATATTGTCAACACCATGTTGGCTGTTAGTTAGGTTCTATCAAATTGTAATCTCGCCGATTATCCACTTGCTCCCAAACTCTGGTTGCCGATTTTACCCGACCTGCTCGGAATATACGTTGCAAGCCATAACAAAACACGGAGCAATAAAAGGAATCATTATGGGATTTTGCAGAATCTTGCGATGTAATCCATTTTGCGAGGGCGGATTAGATTACGTCCCCCAAAAATTTGAATGGAAGAAACTATTTTCGCAAAACAAAGTTGACGAAACTGAATCTTCCGATAACGTTTAATTTTTATTTTATATTAGAGATGGACAAGAAAAATACAATTATAGGAGTACTGCTTATCATTGCAGCGTTCTACTTTATGTTCGATTCGAGCAAAAAAGAAGCAGAAGCTGCGAAAGCACAACGTGCAGTTGCAACAAAAACTGTGCAAGCAAAGCCAGTAGATTTGGCAAAGCAGTTGAAGTCTTCCCCGATAACACAAACTACAACAGTAGCAAAAGAAGAGTTCTTTACACTCAAGAACGAAAATATATCGGTGCGTTTCACAAGTAAAGGTGGTGCAATCAACGATGTCGAAATCTTAAAATATCTCGACAGACAAGATTCAAAAAATCCTTTCACATTCAACAAAGTAAATGGAGCACTCCCTGCAATGACAATGGCTTTCTTCGATTCGTCGAGCGATTTGCCTATGCCTATGCAAACAAATTTTGCACTCGTTGCAAAATCAAATGAAGCCGTTACTTATGAATATGTGCAAGCCGGAAAATTTAAGATTTCTCGCACATACGCATTGATTCAATCAGGCAAAAACGATTTCACAAAATATACAATCGCATCAAAAACAAAGATTGAAAATATATCTGGAAAAGCACTCCCACTCGAAGAAGTATATTTCTGCTTGGGTGCTGTGCCTCCAACAGAAAGCGATGTATATGGATCTAACCTCGCATTCTTGATGTATGACGGCGACGACGCCCACTTCTCTCGCTCAAGCTCATTCATCGATAGCTCTGGCTTCTTGGGAATTGGCTCGTCGAGAGCACAACCGTACGAAAAAATCACGGTTGGCGAATGCACATGGGGATCGGTAAAAAATCAATTCTTTGCATCGGTATTCACTCCTGAAAATGCGAAGTCAAATATCGGGATTGCAATTCCACTCGCAACAGAATTTAAGTCGGACAACAAGTATATGAAGAACTCGATTGCCGGCTTTATGGGCTTTGCTATCGGCACGCTCGATGCTGGGAAATCGTGGGAATTGGCTGGCTCATTCTATGTCGGTCCAAAAGAACTCGACGCACTCGCATCGCTCGGAGCTGGACAAGAAGAAGTGATGAATTACGGTTGGTTCGGTTTTGTTAGCCGTCCACTCTCACGACTTTTGGTATGGATTAACTCGTTAGTTGAAACAGTATCACCTGACTGGAGCTGGGGTTGGTCGATTATCATCCTTACACTTATTGTTCGTGGAATACTTTGGCCATTGACATCTGTGCAAATTAAATCGGCACAAAGAATGGCAAAATTGCAAGAACCACTTAAGGCAATCAAAGAAAAGTATAAGGACGATCCAAAGCGTGTTCAGCAAGAAACTATGAAAATTTATTCCGAGTATGGAATAAATCCACTCGCAGGTTGCTTGCCTGTACTTATCCAGATTCCGATTTTCATTGGTCTTTATTATATGCTCCAAACATCGTGTGAAATTCGCTTCGCACACTTCCTTTGGATTAACGACCTTTCTCTCCCTGACACGATTGAATCGTTGCCAAGCATATTTGGAATTCCATTGCATATTCTCCCATTGTTGAATGCTGGGGTTACATTCTTCCAAATGCACCTGACACCATCGCCATCGACAGATAAAACACAAGCGATGATGCTTAAATTGATGCCAGTAATTATGCTCGTGTTCTTCTACACATTCCCATCGGGCTTGATTCTCTATTGGCTCGTACAAAGCTTACTTGGAATTTTGCAAGCACTCATCATCAGAATGGGAAAAGATAAAGTTGTCTTGAAAAAGCGTACAACACCAACGTTTATGCAGAAGATGCAAATGGCAATGGAACAAGCTCAACAAGCACAAGAAAAACGTGGTGCCGACTTTGCAAAACTTCCATTGAAAGAACGCTTGAGAATCGCAGCAGAAGACGCTCGCAAGGCAAAAGAAAAAATTAAGAACGACAGACTTAAGGGTACAATGTACGAAAAACGCAAGAAAAACCCAGGGGGTCGTTCGACACCGAAGAAGAAACGATAAAAAATGCTTGAAAAAGAATAAGAATTAAACCTTAATTAAACCTTTGAGAGCAAAAAAATTTTATAAACATAACACTCTATAAATTAAACAGGAGAAACACAAATGTCCGGTCACAGTAAATGGGCAACAACTAAAAGACACAAAGCAGCAGTTGACGCAAAAAGAGGTAAAATCTTTAGCGCAATTAGTAAAGACTTGACACTCGCAGCAAAAGACGGCGGTGGAGATCCATCCACAAACGCTCGTTTGCGTATGCTTTTGCAAAAAGCAAAAGCTGCAAATATGCCTGCAGATAACGTCGATAGAGCTATCAAAAAAGGTACAGGTGAGCTCCCTGGCGTAGTATACGAACAACTCATTTATGAAGGATATGGTCCAGGTGGTATCGGTATTATTGTCGAAGTAACAACAGACAATAAGAATCGTGCAGCAAGCGATGTTCGCAGTACATTCACAAAGAATGGTGGCAACCTCGCAACACCAGGAGCATTGCAATTCAACTTTACAAAACAAGGTCAATTCATTATCAGTGCAGAAAAAGCATCTGAAGACGCATTGATGGAAGTTGTGCTCGACGCTGGTGCAGAAGACATCCGCAATAATGGCGACCACTTTGAAGTACTCTGCCCTATCTCTGCATTCAACGCAGTAGGCGAAGCACTCGAAAAAGCTGGTATCGAAACTGAAGACTCTGAATTGGCTTGGATTCCAAATTCGGAAACAGTTATCACAGATCCTGAAATTGCGAAGAAAATCGTAAAGCTTACCGACGCACTCGACGACCTCGAAGACGTACAAAGCGTCTACTCGAACGAAGACCTCGACGGTTCGCTCACAGACTAATTTTAATACGGCACGCAGGGGCTTGCGTTCTGAAGAATCTCGATAAAAACAGTAATACCACTTGCGTTGGTGTTGCTTGAAATTATGGAGCAAAGAACGTTGCTTGGTTATTTGAAGCACAAGTTTTCAAGTAGCAAAAATAGACTCCCTCGTGCCGATTTTTTTTAACCTTATTTTTTTAATATAATGAAGAAGACACTTTTTGAAAAAGTATGGGAAAAACACGCTGTCCGCGAGTTAGCCGACGGCTCTACACAACTTTTGGTTGGCACACACCTCTTGCACGAAGTGACCAGCCCACAAGCATTCGGTATGCTACGCACACTCAACTTGCCAGTCAAGTATCCGAGTCGCACATACGCAACAGTCGACCATATCATCCCAACAGACGACCGCACAGAGCCATATAAAAGTGCAACAGCTTACGAAATGCTCACAGCAATCCGTAAGAATTGTAAAGATAATGGTATAACATTTTTCGATTCTACAACAGGCAAACAAGGTGTTATCCACGTTGTAATGCCAGAACAAGGTTTGATTCACCCAGGAATGACAGTCGCTTGCGGAGACTCTCATACAGCCACACACGGTGCATTTGGTGCAATCGCATTCGGTATCGGAACAAGCCAAGTTCGCAATGTTTTGGCAACACAAACACTTTCGTTCAAGAAGCTCAAAGTGCGTCGTGTAAACGTCAACGGCAAGCTCAATAAGGGAGTTAGTGCAAAAGACGTTGCATTGCATATCATCCGTAAACTTGGTGTAAACGGCGGTATCGGCTTTGCATACGAGTTTGGCGGACAAGTGTTCGACGATATGTCAATGGAAGGCAGAATGACTGTCTGCAATATGGCAATCGAAGGTGGTGCACGCATCGGATATATCAATCCAGACCAAAAAACTTTTGATTACCTCAAAGGTCGTCCATACGCACCAAAAGGCGAAGACTTCGATAAGGCTGTCGAATACTGGAAAACTATCGCATCAGACGAAGGTTGCCAGTACGACGATGTTGTCGATTTTGACGGCTCTGAAATTAAGCCAACAGTTACATGGGGTGTAAATCCAGCCCAAGCAGTGTTTGTAGATGAGAATATTCCAAACCCTGAAACAATCGCTGACGAAACCGCACGCAAAGACGCAATCGATGCTTTGCAATATATGAAACTCGAAAAGGAAACGCCAATCGCTGGCACAAAAATCGATGTTGCATTTATCGGCTCTTGCACAAATGGAAGACTCTCTGACTTTGAAGAAGCAGCTGAATACCTCAAGGGCAAGAAAGTTGCCGAAGGCGTCAAAGCGTTGGCAGTACCAGGGTCGCAAGTGGTTGATGCAATCGCACGCGAAAAGGGTCTGCATAAGATATTTGAAGACGCTGGTTTCCAATGGAGACAAGCAGGTTGCTCGATGTGCCTTGCGATGAACGACGATAAACTTGTTGGCGATCAACTCTGTGCATCGACATCAAACCGCAACTTCAAAGGACGTCAAGGTAGCCCGACAGGACGCACAGTATTAATGAGTCCGTTAATGGTTGCCCACGCTGCAGTAGCCGGAAAAATCGTCGACTGCACAAAGTAAGAAACCTCACAAAACAAAAAAACGCTCCACAAAAATGGAGCGTTTTTTTGTAAATAATAAGTTATTTACCAAAGTAAATTGATTTCAATTTTGATGCGAGAGATGAACCATTCTTTTCTGCTATTTCTAACCAATCCCTTGATTCATCAATATCTTTAGATACACCATCACCATTGTAATACATATATCCGAGAACACATTGAGCGTCTTTATTCCCCATTAGTGCTGAATTCATGAAGGCTTCACTTGCCTTTTCTCTAATTTTAAAATCAGATGAAATAAAATAGTAGTACTCGCCCAATTTATAATATGATATCGCATCAACTGGCTCTGCAACAACATCACGTTCAATATGGCAAATCATCCGCGTTTTTGTTGTACAACCACAACAAAACAGAGACAAAAACAACACCAAAAGAAATGCTATATTAATTTTTAATTGATTTTCTTGATTCTTCATAGGTTTTTTTAAGGTCTGAATGAATGTACATTGAAATATTTTTCATTTTCATAAAGTCATTCATAGATTTAATAACAAGATTTCTCGTAGCTTGAGCCGCAATAGCATCATTTCGATTTAAAATATAAAACTCAGACAAAGGTATTCTACACGCTCCTGCTTGTTTTATCGCATAATATATGGAAGAATAATAAGCTCTATATTTACTCTCATATGATCGATAATCCAACCTTGATCTTAAAGTCGCAGCATATTGAAGTGCAATCTTTGAAAAGAAAGGATCACTTTCTGCAAAGCTTAATTCATTCACACTGATTAATCCAAATATAGATTTATTAACTAACATATAATTATCGATGTATCGTTCGGTATAAAAATATTTTGCAAGATTAAATTGTTCCCATGATTTTTTATCTGAAAATTCGCATACTTCGACAAATGATACTGCTTCTTTATTTCCATATGAATGTTTCTGCCAAACTACATCTACTGGAACATTGTAATACTCTGCATACAATTTTGCAGCCATTTCCCAATCAAAATGTCGGTGTTCAGATGAACCATTTATAATAATTCCACCTGCATTTGCACCTGAACGTGCTACAACTCGATTAAACCCTTCTCGCGGTGAATCATTCATATCGACTGCAAATGCAATCATTTCAAAAGTATCCAAATCTACAATTATAGAACGATGAAAAGAACTATTTTTCCCCTTGGATATTACTTTTCCCTTTGGGGTATCACTAAAAGATGAAAATGTTTTCTTAGTAGGTCTCGTAAAGTTTGAACGATTTCCCATAGCCATAAATTGAGAATATCCTTCAATCGTTTTAGAGGCAAAAGAAACTGGATAAGAATAAACACCTTCTGGTGTCGCAGTAACAAGCTGATATTCTCTGCCAGAGAGTGGTTTCGACACACTTGATGTTTTTATGGGTTTAAAATTATCTGGAATAGAATCTGGAATAAGAGCTAAAACTTTGTAATTTTTAGATACAACTGCAGATGAACAAACAATAACACCATTATCGTTCGTTAGTACTACTGGAAATTTATCTGGTATAAATTCACGGGTACATAAAATAACGGCACGATCTTCAAGCGATGCAAGAACTGCAATTGCAGACAATTTTTCATCTATTTTTCTAATAAAGACTGATCCCATTATATCGGACGCCTTCTTTATCTTAATT
Source organism: Opitutales bacterium (assembly GCA_015061945.1). Taxonomy (GTDB): domain Bacteria; phylum Verrucomicrobiota; class Verrucomicrobiia; order Opitutales; family Intestinicryptomonadaceae; genus Merdousia. Next base: position 98,086 of record SUVP01000005.1, on the reverse strand, counting down.
TGATCTGCACGCGAAATATAACCTGCATCTATCTTTTCCTTTATGTATTTGTACTGTTCAACGAAATTTCGAGGATATAATTTTAATGCTTCCTCCTTTAATTCAGATACAATAATTTTTTTATCTGGATCACTTTCCAGTTCAATAATTTTGCCCTTGGATTGAACTTGCTTATCAAGGTAACTTTTAGCTAAATACATTCGCTTCCCTGAAATATCTATTGCCCTTTTATAAAAGAGTATAGATTCCTCTTTGCTTAAACCCAATGAAGATATGTCATAAGAGAAAAAATCAATACATTCTGTATAATGAGAATTCCAACTCCTAATATCGTCGCCATAATTTTGCCTCATATATTCATCACAAGAATTAATAACTTCTTTGGGGTAAGTACTTTTTATCGCATCAATATTTGTCTTTATGGCTACAAAGTTATGCAACGCAGAAAGTTGTTTGACGTAATCATCTGGATGTTCTTTCGATACTATATCGCAAAATCTTATATAATTATCCAATGAGATTTGGTGCGGAACGCCAAAATTCTCAACATTTGAAAGATTTAAATATGCATCTTTTTGTTGTTTAATCCATATCTCACGGACGTGTTCTGGATATTTTTTAGAATTTGCAACTATTTTTCCCAAGAGATTTTCGGGAATATTTTTAGTCTGCGAATACGTAGAACTTGCAAATATAGCCGTTAATAAAAGTACATAATAAAAAATTTTCATTTTTTTAAGAAATGAAAAAAGGGAAAAATAGTCAAGAAAAAAACACCGCTAACTAATAGGTTTTTTTAAATTTTATAATTGGTAAAATTAGTTATGGATTATATGCTTTTTATTGGAAAACGGCTTAAAGATTTGCGACTTCAAGCAAACCTTACGCAAGAGCAATTTTCCGAACAAGCTGGATTCAATTACAAATTTTATCAAAATCTTGAATCGGGGAGAAATAAATATATAAGATTAGATACAATAGAACGCTTGGCAAAATCGTACAATATGCAACTTTGGGAATTTTTAAAACCACCCGATGATTCGTACTTAAAAGATTGCAAAAAAAGAATCCCAGGTAAACCTGGCAGACCGAAAAAAAATAAATAAACTTTTATTTCTTGCAAACATACCTAATAGAATATTAGTTAAAAATATGAAAAAAATTTTCTTCGTATTTTTGTTATCTATTAGTTCGTTTTTGTATGCTGGTGATGTCCAGTCTATTGGGGGACAAACTAAAACTTATGTCGGCAAGTGGATAATTGAAAATGGCACTTACACTGTTAAGGTGTCGCCGAAAGATGACAAAAGAAAAAATCTCTTGGCGTTCCCGTTTAACACAAAAAGATATGCTGGTAAAAAAGTTTTTTTTGAATGCGAAGTGCGTGGCGAAAAAATCTCGAAGCCCACTTCGTCTTGGAATGGTGTAAAGTTTATGCTCGTAATCAAAAATGCTGACGGCTCGGCAGATTATCCGTCGGCTTCCAAAATCCCGATTGGCTCGTTCGATTGGAAAAAAGCTCGATTCTCCGTCTATATCCCCAAAGACGCAAAATATGCGTCGATAGAAATAGGTCTTCAGCAAAGCTCTGGCACTGCAGTTTTCCGCAACATAAAATATCAAGTTTTTGAACAAAAGAAAATCGACCTCCCCGAAAATTTTAAAGCTCAATATTCTGACAGAGTAAAGAATATGCCTGCTCTGCGTGGCTTTATGTGCAACACAAAACCATATCGACCAAATGATTTTGTAGATATGAAAGCTTGGGGAGCAAAACTTATCCGATACCAAATGGGACGCTCGTTCGCAAAAATAGTGCAAGACACAAGTATTGAAGATTACGATAAGTGGCTCGATGAACAAATTGCTACGCTCAAAATTGCCCTCGACGACGCCCAAAAACTCGGGTTGCTAATTGTTGTCGATATGCACACTCCTCCAGGTGGACGCGAAGCCGACAGAGAATTCCGTATGTTCCACGATGAAAAATATGCAAAGTATTTTGTTAAAGCTTGGCAAAAAATTGCGACTGCTGTAAAAGGTCATAAGGCAATTTGGTGCTACAATTTGATAAATGAACCATGGCAAAAACGCCCCGCAAAATTCGATTATCTGACACTTCAATACGAAGCAGCAAAAGCTATCAGAAAAATCGATCCACACACACCTATCACAATCGAAAGCAACGACGCTTCCGCTGAATCATCATTCGCATACTTACAACCTCTCCCATTAAAAGACATCATCTATCAATTCCACATGTACACACCAGGTGAATACACACACCAAAGTGTGTTCGACAACACAAATGCGAAAAAGGGAATCTTTTTGAAATATCCAGACGAGAAAAAAACTCTCTATTCTAAAAAAGGTCTCGAAAAGAAAATGAAGCCTGTTATCGATTTCCAAAAGAAATACGGCGTACGCATTTATGTTGGCGAGTTTTCCACTGTACGCTATGCCCCAGGGGGAGCACAGTATTTACAAGACCTCACCGACATTTTCAACAAATACAACTGGGACTGGACATACCACGCTTTCAGAGAATCGCACTTTTGGGATGTTGAATTTTGCGATGAATATAAGTCGCGAAAAAAATCTGAAGTTGATACAGAACGCAAAAAAGTACTGCTCGACGCTCTCAAGAATTAAACATTGCAAACAATCCCACTACAAAAGTGGGATTGTTTTTTATTTTACTCTTTGACGAGTTCGTACGCCATCACGCTACCTTGTTTATTATGCACCGACAAATTCAAGATGCTCGCTTTACCGCGTGCATACGGGCGAATCGGCACTTCAAAAAGTCGAGCACCATTTGTTTCGAGTGCGTAAAGTTTATAGCCCTCAAGCGATGAATTTAAAATCAACTGGATTTTCCCAGCTCGCACAAGTGTCGGGGCATCTTTAATACTTCTACCCCACTTTAAAACTACGTCCATTTCAGCGTTTGCAAACTTCTGTTCTGAATTCATAACGTCGGTCAGATGCAAAATTAGGATGCGTTTACTATTCTTTAAATCGGCACCATCTTTTGACGAAACAAGAACAGTCGCTTTTGAAAGTTTAGATTTTACGATTGTAAAATCACCTTTCAAACGTTGCCCTTCGCAAAGGATAAATGCTTCGGTCTTTGGAGAAACGGCTTGCCAACAATCATTTTTTACATCGAGGACAATCTCGCCTGTCGAACTTGTATAGCGTTCGTTTTCCAAGTCGATTTTACCCTTATCCAAATTTTTTTGTTTTGCGATTTCTGGCAAATGTTGAGATGGGTTCCAAAGGTCTGCAACTAAATTATATGTTGGCAATTTTCCAAAGTTTGCACCATTCCACGCTTTTTCAGAAAACATCACAGCCGATGCGTTTTGAGGCAATTTTATATCGTTAATATTGTCTGCCAAAACGTGTCCAATCCTGCCGACAAGCCCAAGTTTTGTGTAAGAGGATATGGAATACCGCCAACCATACATAGAACCATTGCGGAAGAAATTTGTCAGAAGTGGAATCGGGAATGATATTGACGCTGGCTTAATGTCTTCGCGTAAATACATTTGAACTGCACCGCAATGCGAGAGTGTTAAAATCGGATTACTTGCAAAATCGAAACCACCCATAATTTTTGGCTCTAAAATCACGTCTTTGTTATGTGCGTATGCAAAATAACATAATCCGCCAACTTCGTTCAACGCACCATACGCCCCGACAAGAAATGCCCCTTGGCAAGCGTGAGGATTAGGACTCATATAATTCCATTCAGTGATGATAAGTGGCTTGCTGAATATCCCAGCATCAAAAGCTTTTACGGTGCTTCCAGCATAATCTTTAATTGGTGAATCGCTACGGATATGCATCGGCAAATTATATCTATATTCTATATAATGTGGGTGTCCGAAGTAAGAATTTTGCGAGGCAAAATCGTATGACGACGACATTGCTTTTGTCATAAATCCGTTCCAGTGATTTTGGTCGGACACGAGTAAATCGGGTGCGATACTGCGGATTGTTTTCATCAACTTTGAATGAGTTTCGTCATAACAATCGAGCATAAACATTTGGTAGAGATACTCGCCCTCATACTTCTTCCATTTTTCTCTGTTTGATTTCAACCACTTTTCGTATTTTGGTTGCATAGCTTCTCTTTCCATAGGAGTACGCAACATAAAATTATTCATACCGATGTATGACGATTCATTGCGAACAACAACCGAGAACAATGCTGGCTCATCTTTATATGCAACACCTGTATATTTGTTAACGTGATTTAAAAAGTTGGAAATAAAACGCTGTAAATTCTGCAGACCTTTATCTGACGCCGCAAAGACAAACTTCATATTATCGCCTTTGTAATTTATGTCGTCGTACTCGTGTGGAAGAAGTTTGCGAGTTGTATAGAAGTCGGTTGTGATATAGATTCCACGCTTTTTCATCTCATTAAAAAGGAAATCGTATTTATCCATCGCTTCTGAATCGAGCTCTGCGGAATCGCCATTTTTCTTTGTGGTAACGATAGCGTCGTAATGGTGGATACGCCAAACATTAAAGCCCATTTTTGCGAACTGTTCTGCCATTGCAACAGCTTCTTCTTTTGACGGAATATTTGCACTACCACAAGTATTTGTTCCGTAAAAACGGACACGTTTGCCTGTTTTTTCAAAAACAAAATATCCGTCCTTAACTTTTACACGACCATACTTTCCCGCCGGAGCATCGAGCAAATTCGACATATCCAATGCCGAACCTGATATAGCCGGACGTTTAAAAACTATCGGCTGATAAGTATCGCTGGGTGTGATATAAAATTCGCCATTTTCAATCACACCAACTTTGTTTGCCGAAAACGACACGCCAGCAATTTTCCAATTTGAATTTGTCTTGTTTTCGTACTCGATATTTTTGATAGGTTCACGACGAAGTTTAAGTTCGGTTGTGAACAACGCAACTGGTTTACCTTTCCAATTATTTCTCCATGCAAGTGTGGCATTCGGGGAATTTTTCACAGCATTGATTTGTCCAGTATCCGACTTTTTGATTTCAAAAATATCTGGTCTTCCCTTGGTATAATTTACAATAACTTTCCCAACAACGTCAGTTCCTTCTGGGAAACTTTCAAATGCGTTTAAAATATGTAGATATTTTGGAGATGTCTTTGTGCCGTGCGAGCTCGACGTTTTTCCAGCACCGATAACTAAACCGACAGCGTCCTTTTTTATCTCATAATTCACGCAGACAAAATTGTTTCTCGCAACGGGCAATGGCAAATTGAGTGGTTGCAAGTCTGGACGATTTTCGCCAAGCCACGACAATCCCAAATAAGTTGGTGCACACTTAAGTTTTAAATCGAGCGTATAGAGATTATCAGACTGCTTTAAATATTCTATGCAAATGCGTATATTGTTTGGTGCACCTTGTGGACACCACGACGAAAGTCTCACCGAACACTTGAAGTTGCCTTTTATTGTCAATACTTTGTTGGGTGAAACCACTCGTATATCTCGTGCAAGAAAATCTTGTCTTTGGGCAGATATGTTTTTTACCTGTTTGTCGTCAATCCAAATACGATCTTTGTAGAGCCACGCTGGCATATAAAAAACAAATGCCATAGCATCTTTATTCGGAACAGTTGATTGCATTGACGCCTTTAATTCGACACCGCCAGCGATTCGCTTTACATTTTGCGTAAACTTAAATACAGGCTTTGATGCCGATACAACTCCGCCTTTGATTTCAGTTCCACCCATATCAACCGCAACCGACCCACTCTTGCGTTTTACAATAAAATCGCCTGCGATAGAATAGTTCTTTTTGTCGGCTTTTACTATTGGCGATTTCAACGCACTTTGTTGATATTCGCCAACAAACTCTGTCTGAAAATATCGCGAGTTATATTCAATTACCCCCTTATCGAGCATTTTAAATTCGCCAAAACTTTGCGAAAATAGATACGATGTACTCAAAAAAAATATAAAAAATAAAAATTTTTTCATAGTCGTACCTTACAAAATATATACAAGCTGGTCAATCGTTATATTGTTCGTTTTTATCTAAAAATAAAGTTCTTCTGTCATCAGAAAGCTTGCAAAAATTGATTAAAAAATAGCCACAAAAAAGCGTCAAAATTTCAGAGATGGGTTTTTTCATAAAATAATAATAAAAAAGATGAAAAATAAGCTTTACAAAAAAAATTTTTACGTTGAAATGTGATGCTTTCAAAAATTCAAAAATAACAATTATGGCACTTAGAATAAGATTACAAAGACACGGTTCAGTACATAACCCAATGTACCGTATGGTTGTTGCTGAAAGTTCATCACGCCGAAATGGTAAATTTGTCGAAAACCTCGGGCTTTACAACCCAAAGCCACGCGGTAAAGACGTTGAAACACAAGTAAACCTCGAACGCGTAGATTACTGGCTCAGCGTTGGTGCACTTCCGAGCGACACTGCAAAGACAGTTATCAAAAAGGCACGCAAGGCATCTAAATAAGACCGATTGCGTTCTTTGTTCAACCGCCCAAAGACTAACTTAAGTCAGAAGGCTTTTTTCCCGAGAATATGGCAGAGCACTTAAAAATAGATTTCCTGACACTTTTCCCAAAAATGCTTGAGGGGTTTCTTAATGAAAGTATGCTCGGCAGAGCCCAAGAAGCTGGTATATTAGAACTCAATGTTCACGATATTCGCAACTGGGCAACTTCAAAACATAAGATAACCGATGATCGCCCGTTTGGAGGTGGTCCAGGAATGTTGATGAAGCCCGAACCTATATTCTCTGCAATAGAAGAACTCCAAACGCCAAACTGCACAAGAATATATATGTGCCCCGACGGAGAAAAATTCTCCCCACAACATGCGGAAGAATTTTCAAAAGCAGGACATCTAATAATCTTGAGTGGACATTACGAAGGAATTGACCAACGTGTTCGCGATTGTCTCATCGATAGGGAAATTTCAATAGGAGATTACGTTCTCACAAATGGAACACTCCCCGCCGCTGTGATAGCCGACGCAACCGCACGATACGTCAAAGGCGTACTCGGCGAAGAAAATTCCTTGACGTACGACTCTTTCAACGACAACCTCTTGGCTTTCCCACAATATACGCGTCCAGCGGATTTTAGGGGTATGAAAGTTCCTGAAGTGTTGATGTCGGGAGACCATAAGAAAATTGCAGAATGGCGTAGAGAACAACAAATCATAAAAACTAAAGAACGCAGACAGGATATTTTAAAATAGAAAAGGATAAAACAATGAACCAAGACTTGTTGAAAGAAATAACAAAAGACCAAATCAAGACCGATACAGTCAAATTCAAAGTTGGCGACGGTGTTAAGGTATTCACAAAAGTTCGCGAAGGTGATAAGGAACGTATCCAAATTTTCGCAGGTATCGTTATTGCTCGCAAGGGTAGCGGTATCCACGAAACTTTCACAGTACGCCGTATCTCTTATGGCGAAGGTGTAGAACGTGTATTCCCAGTTAACTCGCCAAACATCGCAAAAATCGAAGTTGACCGCGAATCTGTACCTATGCGTGCACGCCTCTACTACCTCCGCGACCGCGTTGGTAAAGAAGCTACAAAGGTTAAAGAAGCTCGCCTCGCATAGTTTATTTCTATGGGCGATTATCTCAAGAGCTGTGCCATACACTATTGGCACATAGGTCTTGAGGGCATAAATTGATAGCAAAACGATTCTGCTCGCTATCAAGTAATTTCGCCTGTTGTTTTCGGCTTGCCGAATATATAAAAAACTCTCCAACCTTTTTGTTGGAGAGTTTTTTTGTGATAAATGTAGGCGACTAACTCAAATTTCCAGACATCGATAAGACAAAGAAGTCTCGCATAACTTGTTCGTCAGAATCTCGAATCATAAGGTCTTGGAATGCTTTTGTAAGATTTAGTTGAATATCGATAAGTTTTTTTAGCGAAGTTTTTGATGCAATAGGTGCTAATTTAGAACCAACATACCACGAGTTTTGCGAGAACACGTTGTAAGAACTCTTATCCTCTGCACCTTCAAAAACATCGGCAAATTGGGCAGAAGCCGATTCCACTGCATCTTTTGTCGTGTACGATTTTGAAAGCACACCACCATCCATTAGCGAACGGATTTGAATAAGTATAGAATTTTGCTTTTGCAAAGTAGCAATAATTGGGCGAGCCGATGCTTTTCTGTTTGCAAAGAAGTATCGTTTCAGTGCGTTGAGAGCTGTATCTAAATCGCCTGAATAAAATGCGTTTGATATATCGAAGAAGTCGCCTTCACCAAAGATAGGCACCATATCTATAACATCTTGTTCGGAAATTTCACGTTCGCCATTTGTATAGATAGCCAACTTTTCAAGCTCCGATATAGCCATACGTGGATTACCTGCCACGATTGACGCAAGCGTTTGGATTGCATCAGAATCGATTGCAATTTTTTTGATACGGCTTTCGCGTGCGATTAAATCTACACAAGCAGATGTTGGGTCTTTGCTTTTGTAATCCTCACATTCGGCGACAGATTGAATCTTTTTGAAAAACGGATGGCGTCGGTCGACAGGGTATGCACTTATAACAACGTTTGCAGTTTCGGAATCGAGCTTTTCGAGAAACTCATAAAGTTTTTGCAACGCCTCTTTTACGCTTTCCGATTTCCCTGCTCCTGTTGAACCGATAAAATTTACACCTTTAAGCCAAATGACTTTTTTACCACCGAACATCGAGAGTGTCGCCGCACCTTCAATAGCGTCCGCACAAGCCTTAACGGCATCATCAACTTTGGCGACTGTACCGTCGATAATTTCTTTTGACATATCGTCAAAGACGTCAGCGGAAAGTTCTTCAAAAATTTCCCTTGCACGATTCGCTGCGATAAAATCGTCATCGGCGGTGATAAAATATGTCGCTTTAGTTGCCATTGTTTAAATGATTTTTCTTAAGGGGAAAGATGTCAAACACATTTTATCTTGATAACAACTGAATATCAAATAAAACAAAGAAATGAAAAAGTACTTTCAATATATTTGCACGATATTTCTACTCCTTTTAAACGTATCTCAACTTAACGCACAAACAAATAATAATGTTGATTCGCCAACATTATGGGCAAATGTACCTGCACCATTAAAACAAGCCAAATGGATTATGCCCAGCACTCCCACTAACGAGGGTGGACACTCTTACGACATTGTAAATTTATATGCGAAGTTCCGACACTCATTCGATATTTCAAAAGTACCCACAACTGCCCCACTCTATATAACTGCCGACCAATCATATCGACTTTATGTGAATGGAAAATTTATAGCAAATGGTCCTGCACGGGGCTACCAACAATCGCAACCATTTGATGAAATAGATATCGCAAAATATCTCAAGCCAGGGAAGAATCTAATTGCAGTTAGAATATATAATGCAGGACGTAGCACATATTCATATCTTTCGCAAGGTTATGCCGGATTACTCTACGCATTAGATTTAGGCAATGGGGAAACTATTGTGTCGTCAAAATCAACAAAAACGTTGCGTCAAGTTGGGTGCGATAGAGACACAATTATGCTTTCAAGCCAAATGAATAATCAAGAGCATATAGACTTGCGTATCGAAAACCCAGCATGGACTCAACCAGATTTTGACGATTCAAATTGGAAAAAACCACGCACTTTGATTTATAATGCGATGCCTTATTATACATTTGAATCGAGAATGATTCCTATGCCAGAAGTATATTCGCTAACTCCCAAAAATCTTGTCGCGATAGGCATTGGTAAGACCATAAGCGAAGATTATCGAATTCGAGATGTCGTAGATTTATTCGCGAAGGAAAATCTTAAAACGCAATTTGTAAATCAAGAAAAGACTATTGCTACTGCAAACGCATCCCCCAAAGGAGAGTTCAAAAATTTTCTCTTTGATTTCGGCAAAATGCTTGTAGGGTTCCCTATATTAAAAATCGAAGATGCAAAAGGTGGAGAAATAGTCGATATACATCTCACGGAATTGGCAAAAGACGGCACTGGTTTTGATCGCTCCGCAAATAATTTACGCCTTGCACATCGCTTAATTTGTCGAGAAGGCAATCAGGAACACCAATTTTTTCAGTTGTCTGCTTTCCGATATATGACGATTCGTGTGAGAAATAACCCTCGCTCCGATTTGAAAATTACACCAACAATAATGTGGAGTGCATACCCACTGGGTGATAAAGGAAAATTCAAAACATCAAATAAATTAGTAAACGATATTTGGCAAGCGTGCAAACAAACGCAAAAAATATGTGCTCTCGATGCGTATGTCGATACGCCATACCGTGAGCAAGCACAGTGGTGGGGAGATGCTCGAGTTCAATCATGGAATACATTTTTCATTTCTGGCGATGCTCGACTGTTACGGCGTGGTATACGCTCAATAGCTATGCAAAAAACACCAAATGGCTTGACCTACGGACATGCTCCAACAATGGCACACCACTGTATCTTGCCCGATTTTTCGCTCGTTTGGATACTGACACTTTGGGACTATTATTGGCAAACAGGAGAAATTGATGTATACCTAAACAATCGCAATACAGTGAAGTCGATTCTCGCATATTTCGATGCTAATACTGATTCAAAAACTGGGCTTGTAAATGCAGACTCTCGCTACTGGCTTTTTCTCGACTGGACCAATCTACAAAAGCAATATCAACCTTCTGTACTCAATCTTTGGCTGTTAGAAGCCTTATCAAAAATGCAAAAGTTGTGTGCCGATAATGGAATTGAATCAGACGCAAAAATGTATGCCGAAAAGGAGAAAAAAATCCGCAACGCAATCGAGAAAAATTTACTAATTGATGGTCTTGTATCTGACGGGATTATGGCGAATGGCAAACCAAATCCAGAAACACCTATCCACGCACAAGTTCTCGCAAAAATGACAAATTTAAACGGATTTAATTTTGAAAAAGCAAAAGAGAAAATCTTGCTTCCATTCTTGCGAGAAGAAAAAACTTTCAAGGCAACACCTTCTGCATTTTGGGTTGTGTATCTTATGCAATGTATGGTCGATAACGGGCAAGCAAAAGAAGTCTACAACTTCATAAAGAAAAATTGGAAACCATTTGCAGAGTATGGCACAACATTTGAAGATTATGCCAACTCGACAAGAAAGGGAACATCGCATTCTCACGCATGGAGTGCACACCCATCATTTATGTTGCCAAGAATCTTGGGTGGAGTAAAACAAGAAGCACCTGCATGGAAAAAGATTTCAATCAACCCAAATTTCTTTGAAGATTTTGTAGATATTACATACCCAACTCCACAAGGCGACATAAAAGTTTCGTGGAAAAAATCTGCGACCGGCAAGTATGTAAAAAAAATCAAGACTCCAAAAAAAATTGAAGTCTTGAAATAAAAAATCTGCAATTAAAATTACTGATTAAATAGCCAAGTAGAAAGATACCTACTGCCCGCATCAGTGATTATTGCGACGATTTTCTTTCCTTTATTTTCGGGCATTTCAGAAAGTTGCAATGCTCCAAACATAGAAGCTCCCGAAGAAATACCAGTATGAATTCCCTCCTCTTTTGCGAGGCGACGTGCAATGTCGCCAGCGTCATCGTCTTTGACTCGTATGACGCCGTCGATTACACTTGCGTCATAAATCTTTGGAATAAAGTTTGCACCAATCCCTTGAATTTTATGTACACCTGCCGTCCCGCCTGAAAGCAATGGCGATGCGTCAGGCTCGACCGCATAAATTTTTATGTTAGGATTTTTCGATTTCAAGAATTGCCCAATTCCGCTAATCGTACCACCTGTGCCGACTCCAGCGACGACGATATCAACAGTGCCGTCGGTATCGTTCCAAATTTCTTCGCCAGTTGTCTTTCTATGTATTTCTGCGTTCGCGGGGTTTTCAAATTGTTGCGGAATAAATGCGTCAGGGTTTTCCGCTTTAAGTTCGAGTGCCTTATCGATTGCCCCTTGCATACCTTTTGCTCCGTCGGTTAGGACAATTTCAGCTCCCATACTCGACAAGAAAACTCGACGTTCAACGCTCATCGTTTCTGGCATTGTGAGAATCAATCGATATTTTTTTACAGCCGAAACAAGTGCCAATCCGATACCAGTATTGCCACTTGTGGGTTCTATAATCAATCCGCCTTTTTTCAACAAACCTTTTGCTTCGGCATCTTCAATCATCGCAAGGGCTGGTCTATCTTTCACAGAACCTGCTGGATTAAAAAATTCGAGCTTTGCCAAAACATCTGCACCGCCTTTGTTCAAATTATTTATACGCACAAGCGGAGTGTTCCCAATTAGTTCAAGAATGTTGTTTGCAATTTTCATATCTAAATAAATTTAGCGTTTGCATAATCCAAAACCTTAATATGCAATTTGTCGAGTTCATATTTAATCGGAAAAATATCCCCAAAAAAAACTCGACTTAATTCAAAAAAAAATTATCAATATCCAACATGAAACCATATATATCTATGTTAGGGCTTATCACATTTCTTTGTGCATCTTGCGTTCAATCGGGCGACGTTTACAAAGTTGAAAATGTTGGCGATGTTCCACGTTTAACAATAAATGGCACGCCATCGCGCGCACGTATGCTTTATGTATCGCCGACATATTTTATGCTTGGCTCGCCTTCACGACGTACAGCTTATCAAGGTTGGGTTGAAACTTTTGTCGAAATTCCAGCACTCGAAAAATCAATCGAAGGCAATTTTGAAATTAAGCCAAGAGAAAAAATTGTAAACGGAGCAGTCTCACTTCTCGAAATTATAGAAGAAGATTCTGGGAAGAAAGTTTGGACTCTTCAGCTCGATAAACTCGACCCTCGTGCATCGGCAACAAACAATGGCAAAGTTTCTTTTGGTGTTGTAAGAGATAGAAAAGCTTTGATTTTCACACCTGATAAAAGTGGTACAACAAAACTTAAACTCGGCAATGTAAAACTTGATGCTGGCAAAAAATATCGAGTAAATCTCGCAGTTGCTGGTGCAAAAAGATTTGACTACAACGCATACCTCGCATTAGACGGTAAATTTATCGAACCACAAGTTCGTTCAATGGTTGGCAAGCAAACAAAGATTGCTAAAGATGTCGCAAATCTCGATATAATCACGTTTCCAGTCCAAGCAGAAGACTTTATGAAAGAAGACGGCTCGTACGATTACAATAATCTCAAAGGAGCTCTCGAAGAAATAATCTCTGCAAATCCAGAAGCAAAGATTCTTGTCCGCATAAGATTTTATCCGCCTCACTGGTGGCAAAAAAAATATCCGCAAGATGTAATGATAAACGAAAAAGGAATTCCTTGCTCATTCCCTTGCGTATCTTCGCAACGCTTCAGAGACGACTCTGTTAAAGTTCTCGAAACAGTTATCGATTTCTGCGAAAAAAATTACGGCAAGAACATAATCGGCTATCACCCAGGTGGTGGTAATTCGTGCGAGTGGTTCTACGGTAATTCGTGGAGCAATATGCACTATGGATTCAACAAAACTGCTGTCGACGCATGGAAGAAATGGGTAGCAAAAAAATATAAGACCGACGCAAAATTGCAATCGGCTTGGAAAGATGACAATATTTCTTTAGCAAAAGTTGACGTACCAAGTGCAGATGAACGCAACCAAGCACTATATTTTGTAAATCCGAAAACACAAAGAAAATTGGTCGATTACAACATTTTCTTGCAAGATGAAATGGTCGATATGGTCGAAACGCTCGGCAAGGTCATTCGCAAGAAAGTGCCGAACAAATTGTCTGTACTTTTCTACGGCTACACTTGTGAATTTGGCGGATTATACAAAGGTCCTGCCGGAACCGGACACTACGGACTTTGGAAAATTGCAAACTCGCCATACTTCGATATGTTGAGTGGTCCAGTATCGTACAGAAAAAGAAATCTCGGCGATGACGGTGCAACCATGGGAGCATCGGAAACTCTCACACGTTGTGGAAAAATTTGGATTGATGAAGACGATATTCGCACGCATCGCACACCACCTACACAACAATCAATCACGTCGGCCGAAAACCTTTTGCGAAATTGCGAAGACACTATGAAAGTCTTGCAACGCGACCTCGCACGCCAAGCAATCCGCAATCACACTTGTTGGTGGATGGACTTGTCTGGCACCGGTTGGTATGACGACCCAAAGATGTGGACACTTATTCCAGCGTTTGAAAAAATCGAAAACGATATGATTAAAAATCCAGTCGCATACGATCCAGATGTGGCTGTAATTATCGACGAACGCTCTACATATTATCTCGGTGCAAAAGGCACTGCAAAGTTCTCGTCCGGATTGGTGCGTACCGACCGTTCGACAATTGCAAACTGTGCAGTTTCGTACGGACACTTCCTCTTTGAAGATTTTATCTATGGCAAAAAGATGAATCCAAAGCTCGCAATCGTTCAACTTGCGTGTGCATTGAATGCAAAAGAAAGAAGATTGCTCCGCGAAAAAACAAAGGATATCGGGGCATTGTTTATCGGCTTAACGGCATACATCGATACCGACAAAAATGCTTTCTCGGCAAAAGCAACTGAAGAAGCAACAGGTTTTAAATTGAGAAAAATTAAAGATGATATCGAAGCAAAAGCAGTTCCAACAGAAGAAGGCAAAAAAATCGGCTTGAACGAAATCATAGGGTTTGACGAAAAAGTAAAGCCATTGCTTTCGCCCGAACTCAAGGAAGGCGATATCGTACTTGCAGTTTATTCAAACGACAAGCCTGCAATAGTACAACGTGGAAAACACATTTACGCTGGTATTGCACATATCCCTGAAGCTCTCTATCGATACGCTGCAAAAATTGCTGGAGCTCAAATTTTCTCAAAGCAAAATATATCGGCTTGGGCAAGCGGTGGATATGTATCTATCACTTGCACCGACGGAATCGATACAATCCACGATGTTGAAATAAATATTCCGTCTGACAAAGAAATTTTTGATGCAATCACTGGCGAAAAGCTCGGCAAAGCACCAAAGCTTACACTCAAAATGAAACGTGGCGACAATCGCGTTTTACGTTTAGGCAAAGGCAATGCTGAATTCACAAAATAAAAATATTGCTTAAAACAGAACAAAAAATTACGATATTTGAGAAAGGAAAATTATGAAGAAATTATTTATACTTTTATCAATCGTATTGTTTGCATCTACGACATTCGCAACAGATTTTTTGGCTGATGCACTCGCAAAAGCAAAAAAAGAAAATAAGGCTGTAATGGTCATTTTTTCAGGGCTCGAATGGTGTCCACCTTGCCAAATGTTCGATAGATACATTATCAAATCGGAGCAATTCAAAAATTTCGCAAAGGCTAATTTGGTGATGTTAGAAGTCGACACAAAGCGTACTCGCAAGACAGTTGTTTCTATGGACGGAAAAGATTTTCCCCAGAATGCAACATATATCGCCGATGTTGACACACTCCAAAACAAGTACCCACACAGAGGTGTTCCGTATGCAGTTGTAGTTAAGTCGGACGGTACGTTGGTATACGAACAATTAGGTTGCCCGCGTGCGTCGGCACAAGAATTTATCGACACACTGAAAACAAAAATCGGTAAATAAAAATTTAAAGATTTTCATCGAATCGACGTCAGGTTGGCGTCGATTTTTTTGTTTCTATGGTTGACTAATTTTGGGAAGTTATTTTACTTGCTATTTGAATAAAGACTGACTTTCAGTGCTTAATCTCAAAATCTCATTAAAGGATAATATATGTTGAAAAGACGTGAATTCATCAAAGGCACAACAGCATTAAGCTCGTTGATGTTCTTGCCATCATGCCAAACTCAAAAAGTTTTTGGTGCAAACGATAAACTTAATGTAGCACTCGTCGGCGTTGGTGGTATTGGTCATCAAGCTATCAATAATTTTGAAAAAGATATGCGTGCCGTAAACCTCGTCGCATTCTGCGACGTTATGGACGATACTCCTATCAAACCATGGAGCGGATACAAGAGTGCGGCTGTTGTATACAAGAAATATCCAAACGTTGCACGCTTCCGCGACTATCGCGTTATGCTCGACAAAATGGATAAGCAAATCGACGCTGTTGTCATCTCGACACCAGACCATATGCACTATCCAATCGCTGCATGGGCAATAGCTAAAGGCAAACACGTCTTCTGCCAAAAACCACTCACACGCACAATTTGGGAAGCTAACGAATTGAAACGCTTGGCAAAAGAAGCCGGCGTTATCACTCAAATGGGCAATCAAGGCCATACTAACGAAGGTTGGAGACTTATCAGAGAATGGTACGACGCTGGTATCATTGGTCAAATTAAAGACATCTATATGTGGACTAATCGCCCAATTTGGCCTCAAGGTGGATTGCAATATCCTGAACCTGAAAAAATCCCAAGCGAGCTTGACTACAATTTGTGGCTTGGTGTAGCACCATACACACCATACTCGTCAAAGGTAGTTCCATTCAACTGGAGAGGCTTGCGTAATTTTGGTACAGGTGCTGCTGGCGATATGGCTTGCCACTTCTTCGACGTCCCATACTCTGCATTTAATCTCGGTTGCCCATCGAGAATTAAAGGTTGGTCGACACCATTTACAGATTACGACTGGCCGGCAGAATCAAAAGTAGAAATGCTTTTCAATAACCCATGCGGTCTCGACGGAAAAATCAGAGTCCACTGGTCAGACGCAAACAAGCGTCCAAAGGCAATCGAAAGAGTTGACCCTGAAATTCTCAAAGCAGAATCGAGAGACACTTGGAAGAACGCTAACTGGACATTCATCGTCGGCACAAAGGAAACAATCATTACAAATGAGTACGGACTCAACACAATGGTTTACCCAAGAAGCAGAATGCGTGATTTGTTGAAAGCAAATGCACTACCAAAGAAGTCGATTCCACGCTCGAAGTACGAAGGCAATGCACATCTTGAATGGGCATACGCTTGTAAGGAAGGTAAGAATCCTCCAGGAAACTTCGATTATGCAGCACCATTCACAGAAATGTGCTTGCTCTCGATGATTTCAATCAACTTCCCAAATCAAGAGTTGGCATACAGCCCACGCAAAATGGAATTCATCAACTGCCCAGAAGCAAACGCACATATCCGTAGTTTGTACGACTACAGAAGCGAGTTCCTCCCATCAAAAGTTATGTTGTAATACACAACACAACCCACAAAAAATGCGATGTAATTTTACATCGCATTTTTTTGTTTTTATCAGTTAAGAAAAGTTATCTTGTAAACTTAGTTCTTCGCAACTTCGATTATTTCATAGAATACAGACGGCTCTTTTTCAAGCTTTGCAGTATCGAGCTCAATTTTCATCACTCCGTTTTCTACTGGGAATTCGAGCTTCTGCAAACGTTCGCCCAGCATATTGAGAGCGTAAACTTCAAACTGTTTTGATGGGTCGAGCTTGAGTTCAGCAGAAAGTTTTATTGTGCGAACAAGCACAGGCAAACCACCTTTATCTTTTATTATACTTCTATCTGCGCTGACTTTAAAGCCACTCGAGATATTGTCAGTATTGACAATCATTACAAGCTTACCACTCTTTGCAATTTCATTGCCGTCCATTGAACATATCGCAACTGCCGACGGCACATCAACCGACTTTACAACAAGATTTCCAACTTTCTCATTTTTATTTGCAGGCTTTAACGAAACAGCTTCTGTTCGAGGAGTGCAGACCTTTACAAAGCCCTCTTTTAAACGCATTTCAATTTCGCCTGTATCGGTTTGATACACTCCGTTCTTTGTGTCCGAGATATTTTCCTTTGGCAGAATTGATTTTTCTCGAAGTATTTTTTCGACATCATAAATTTTCATCTTTGAGTCAACCCCAGGGAACTTTGGATGTTCCCTATTTGAGTACATCACAACACCACCGTATCCGTCTGGTTGGAAAACTATATCAGCTGGTTTTGCCTTTGGCATTGGCTTTGAAAGCCCCGTAAAACGTGGACCAAAACCAGTCAAGAAAGCAGTCTTAGCCTGTTCAAACGCCATACAACGACCAGAATATTTTGAATTTTTCATATAGTCTTCGCTAAATTCAACTTCAACCCTGTGTTTTGCTGGTGTTACGTCACCACGGAAGAACAAGCAATAGTTGAGGAATTCATTTGCACGGAACACTGGTGAATTAAACACACCAAAATTGCAAAGCCCTACGTTGCGTTTGTATGGTGGATATATCGCCATATCGTGAACTGTGAGCATATCATAATCATGGAACCCTGCATATGCTGGATAAAATACCCCTGCTTGATGCTTATATGGATTCCAGTGGCGATGTTGGAATTCTGTAATTGCAAAAGGCATACCTGCAACACGCTTCATAACTCCATACAAGAACCAGTGTCCGAAAAGCTCCTCTGAAAGCCAGTCTCGTTGGTCAGATGTTCCACCTGGTTTCATCAAACCAGTTTGCGGGGCAGCGTATGTATTTTGTGCCATAAAATCGCCCATTTCAAAGCTCGATTGGAACACGTCCATACGCATACCACAGTTGTGTTGGAACACTGGAGCTTTAAAACCGATTTCTTCTTTGATAACTTTTTCAAAGAATTTCTGCAAGTCGCGAGAACATTCTCTTAAGATGTCTGAAATATCTTTATCTGCTCGAGCAAAAATTTCGTGCTGACTAATCATATTGATTTCTTCAAATGCTTTAAAATTAGTACCCCACGAAGCATTGAGCTTATCGATTGTCCCATACTTTTCTTTGAAGCGTTTTCTGAGATAATTATTTGTGAACTTATTGCCCTTTGGCAAAAATGCAGATGAGAGCGGATAAATTGTATCGAGCTCGTTGAAGTATTCGGTTGTGGCGATAGAAGGGTCGTCTTTCCAGGCAAGTCCAGTATATGGGTTGACGTGATTGAGCACTGCATGTGCCATTTTTCGCCAACTTTCGCGAGTTTCTTTGTCACCAAAGAGCAACTTAATTTTCAAATCGAAACGTTGTGCCCACGTTTCGCCAACACCACCGAACAAGTGGCTTGAAATCATAAGGTGCGAATAAATACCCTCACGACCACAAACGTAAAGGAAATAGTCGTATCTATCCATATCATAGTCGCTGAATGTGTACGGAGCAACAATAGAAGTAAGCTTATCGTGCGACAAACGCCATCTTATCATATTATAGCCTCGCGCACGAGCATTACCAATGAGCTTATCGATATTCTTTTTATCCTTAAATTGATATTCGAATTGCGATGCTGGACGCCAATTTGTCGACTTAAATTTCACTCTTTGATTTGGTCTATTTTCAAATTCAAAGTGTCCATTTCTTACAACAACACGACCATATTTGCCTGCTGGCTTTTCGCCCATATCTTTGGAAACGTCCAAGATTGAGCCTTCGACAAGCATAGTATCTTTTATATTGATTGGCTTCCAACTTTCTTTCGAAAAATCGTAGTTTGGAGTAAAATCAACATTTCTCGTCGAGAGTGTAATAGCATAAATATTTATCTTCAGATTGCCTACGGAACTAATACGAATGTACGACGGATTCATTCTTGTTTGTCCACCATGAATTTGCTTTGCATACATATATACATAGCCTTTTTTCGATTTAGAGTCGTCGCAATGCGCAACGATAGATGTCTTGCCGTCTACCGTATTCTTTTCAATATCGCCAATATCAGTGAATGCTTTTGGGTACGCAGTTCCGCCACGTTCGTTTTCTTTTCCATAAAGAGAAATATTTAACTGATTTTTTTCAGATGGTTTAACGCCATTTGTTTCAACGTTAAACAACATATAGAAAGTAAACGGACCTTTGATATTGTTTTTCGGAAGTGGAATAGCAATACTATTGACCTGCCCATTAAATGTAAGTACGCCTCTACCCCCGTTTTCTTCAGCATTGACAGTTTTAAATCGCATTCCTTTGAACTTCTTAAACTTTCCGTCGAGAGAAAATTTTTGAAGTGGAAGCGAAGATTCAACAAGAGATGTATTGGCAAATTTTGTCAAATCGGCATACACATATTCATATTTTGCTTTTTGCTTTTTCGGTGCAGAAACAAGGACCAACGTCTGCATCAAAATTATCCCCATAATAACAAGTATTTTTTTCATATTCTTATTTCCTCATATAAATCGCATAATTACGATAAGTTCAATATTGTCTCTTTTCGACATTATGAAGTCAATAATTTTTGAATTTTTGCTTGATTGTAATCACCATAAATATGATAATTGTGGCGTTAAAGAGATTCATTATTTATCCGAAATAAAATTTATGGAAAACAACTTTCAATCTACCATACCTAATATCCAAAATCATTTATTGCTTGGCGTGCTGACAACTTTGTTTTGCTGTCTGCCATTGGGAATTGTGTCGATTATTTATGCGATACAAGTAAACTCTGCGATGGCATCAGGGAACTATTCTGTCGCACAGGTTGCGTCTGAAAAGGCAAAATATTGGGGTATGCTATCGCTTTGGATTGGCATCGCACTAAATGTAATCGGCTTTATTTTCTATTTCATACTTGGGTTAGTAGGGGTTGCAATATAATTATGGCAGATAAAAATAAAAGAGTATCAAAAACACTAATTTTCGGAATTTTGGCGACAATTTTTTGTTGCCCACCATTAGGTGTAATATCCATAATTTATTCAGGTAAATACGAAACATATACCGCACTCGATAATCCCGCAAAAGCGATGATGGCAAAAGAAAAAGCACGCTTTTGGGCAATTTGGGCGATGATTGTCGGACTGGTTATCGGCATAGGAACGTGGATTTTTTACTAATGGATAATTCGCAAAATAAACTTTTTGACGACGGCAGTAAACTTTGTATGCTGTCGTTTTTTGTGCTTGGAAATTATTTTGCTCTTTTGGGACTTCGCAACAGTTCAAAATCGCTAAAAGCGTATTCTGTTGGCGATAACTCGACCGCACAAAAAGAAGCAAAAATCGCACGCAAGTGGGCGTTGTGGGGGCTTATCCCATCGACTATACTCAATGTCGCAATAATTTGGTGGTGCGTTGTTTTCACACTCGAAAAGCTCGCACCGATATCCAACAATTCACACAACGCTGATGTCCGACAAACTCTTTAATATTGTTATTTTTGGTGGACTGGCTGTTATGTTGTGTGCAGTTTACTTTTTCAATCCTAATACAGATTCTATTTTTCCACCTTGCCCGACAAACGCAATCACAGACTTGTACTGCCCTGGCTGTGGGACGCTCCGTGCCTTGCACGCACTCGTTCATGGAAATCTAAAAGAAGCGATATCGCAAAATGTTATGACAGTAATTTTCTTGCCGATACTTCCACTTATGGCGATTTTCCCAGCACTATTTAGATTCCGATTTATCCCTTGGGCAATCCTGATAATTTTTGTAATCTATACAATTTTGCGAAATTTGGAAGCCTTTGCATTCCTTGCCCCACACTAATATCCTAAAAAATTAAAGATGTAGAAATAAAAAAAGCGTCCCGTAATGGAACGCTTTTAAGTTTTGTTTTTACTTAATTTTTTTGTGATGTTTGATTCGCTTTTTTGCGGGCTTTACATATTGAGGAACTTCATCGTAAACACGGACGAAGTCGACTTCAAAAAAGTCGGGCAAGACTGCCTCGAACAATTTTGGGTCGGGCTTACCCCATGTGCGACGACCTGCCGAAAGTCCGCCGTCATTGCCAACTCTGCGGTACCCAGCCGGCTCTGTCGATACCAACACAAACTGTTCGATATTAGATACTGGTGCGTTTTGTTCGCCAATTTTCTTGCCATTTGCATAGAAAGTATATCCCTTTGGCGACCAATCGACACCATAGTAGCACCAACCGTCCTTATCGGCTTCATAGTGCCATGCAAAGTGTCCGAACCATTTTGAATCTCTGCCGTATCCGCCCCAGCCGTTTCCGCCGACGATTTTTCCGTCTTTATGTTGACGATAATTTTCCATAATATCGGTTTCTACGCCACAAATTGATGGGTCTGGATTCGAGCCAATTCCTGGAGCTTGAAGCCAAAAAGCCGAGTGCCAACCACCAGATTTTGGTTGTTTGCAACGTATTTCATAATATCCGTACTTGTGCATAAACAATGGCTTACGCAACTTTCCGAAAGGCCAGAAGCCCTTTGAATCTTTTGGTAAATCGTAAGTGAGCGAACCTGTTTGCAAGTGTGGCGAGCAGAAGTCATTACCCTTGCGGAGCAAGTGTAAACGGACAGTTTTGCCTGTCATCTCGACGCCTTCAAAATTGTGTGCAAATGCGGGGAAATCTTGCCCCCAAAACGATTCACGACACATCCATTTTGTCTTGTCAATTTCCTTGCCATTAAATTCGTCATGCCAAACAAGTTTCCACTTTTTACCTGCTGGCAGATAGCTTGGAGCTTCATCTTTGAGTGTCTTTGTCTCAACTTGGACAACTGGACGCGTTTTCATATTGTCGATTTCTACCATTGCCGAGTATACGTTTGTTGCAAATACCGACATCGCAGAAGCGACTGCAATAATTGATAATTTTTTAGTCATATCTATTCTCTTGTGTTTCTGAAAATCGTTAAATTTTTCTTCGATAAATAGCAAGCACAAAAAAATTATTCATCTAAAAAAGCAAAAAAACCTTTCTAAAAATCTGTGAAAAAAATTTTAAAAAGTTGAAAAAAGTGCTTGCGTGAAAATACGATTCTGTTAGCGTTGGATTCTTTATATTTAGATTGTCGACCACAACGGTTGTGGACTCGATGACTAAAACAATAACTCAAACCCCGTTCCATCCGGAACGTATCAAGGATAACAATGAACAATATAATGGAAGAACTGCTCGCAAACAGCAGTTTTGCAGAACTCAAACAAGGCTCTATCATCAAGGGCAAAATCATCGAAATTCGTCAAAACGAAGTTGTAGTTGACATCGGCGGAAAAAGCGAAGGTGTTGTATCGGTTAACGAATTTATCGATATTAACGACGTACAAGTAGGTCAAGAAATTGAAGTTCTGCTCGAAAAGCTCGAAGACCGCGAAGGAAACCCTGTAATTTCCTACGACAAGGCTCAGCAAAAGAAGAACTGGGAAGAAATTCTCTCGAACTGCCAAGAAGGTGCAATCCTCCCAGGACGTGTCAAGGCAAAGGTTAAAGGTGGTCTTATCGTCAGCATCGGTGTTGACTCGTTCCTCCCAGCTTCGCAAATCGACGTTCAACCACCAAAGAATTTGGATCAATACGTTGGTCAAACTTACGACTTCAAAGTTGTTAAGATTAACGCAGAACGCAAGAATATCGTTGTTTCACGTCGTGAACTCATCGAAGAACAACGCACAGAAAAACGCCGTAAGCTTCTCTCTGAAGTTAAACCTGGCGATGTACGCAGAGGCGTTGTAAAGAATATCACAGACTACGGTGCATTTATCGATCTCGACGGTCTCGACGGTCTCTTGCACATTACTGATATGAGCTGGGGCAGAATCTCGCACCCAAGCGAAATGGTAAAGGTTGGCGAAGAAGTTTCTGTTATGATTATCGAAGTCGATTCAGAACGCGAACGTGTATCTCTCGGCTTGAAACAAACAACTTCAAATCCATGGGAAAATATCGAACGCAAATACCCAGTTGGTGCACGTGTTCGTGGTAAGGTTGTTAACCTCGTTAACTATGGTGCATTTATCGAACTCGAAGAAGGTGTTGAAGGTTTGGTACACATCACAGAATTCTCGTGGACAAAACGCATCACAAAGCCATCTGAAGTTCTCAAGGTTGGCGACGAAGTTGAAGCTATCGTTCTCAACATCGCTAAGGAAGACCAGAAGATTTCTCTCGGCTTGCGTCAGCTCGAAGAAAATCCATGGGAAATGGCTGTACACAACTATCCAGTTGGTGCACACGTTCGTGGCAAGGTTCGCAACCTCACAACTTATGGTGCATTCGTAGAACTCGAAGAAGGTATCGACGGTATGGTTCACGTCTCGGATATGAGCTGGACACGCAAAATCAATCACCCAACAGAAATGCTCAAGAAGGGTGATGAAGTTGACGCTATCGTATTGGTTGTTGACCCAGAAAATCAACGCATTTCTCTCGGTCTCAAACAACTCTCAGTTGACCCATGGGAAGAAATCGACTCGCTCTTCAAGATTGGCGACTTGGTTAAAGGTAAGGTCAGCAAGATTACAAACTACGGTGCATTCATCGAACTTCAAAACGATATCGACGGTTTGGTACACATCAGCCAAATCAGCGAAGATCACGTTGAAAAGATTAAAGACCACATCAAAGTTAACGACGAAGTTACAGCACGCGTTGTTAAGATTGATCGCGACGAACGCCGTATCGGTCTCTCAATCAAGGCAGCTCAATACGACGCTGAAAAGCTCGCAGAAGAAGTTGCAGCATTTGAAAAAATCCGCAAAGACCAAGACCTCACATCACTCGGAGATCTCTTGGACGAAGCAACAAAGGAATAATTACCTTATCCTTTTCGACAAAAAAACCACAGAGCAATCTGTGGTTTTTTTGTATCCAAAATTAAAAATCTTTGCACTATTTTGCCATTATCAAATATTTCTTTGTTTAAAATTTGACTTGATTAAAAAATCCTTTAGCAAATTTTAACACAAACAACTCAATTAAAAATATGAAGAAAATAACATCACTTATATTGACACTCGCATTTGCTCTTTTTGTTGGAGCTTGCACGACAGAAAAATCGGCACAAAAAGCTCCACGCAAAATTGCAGTACAAATGTGGACCACCCACGATTACACTCTCGAAGAATCGATTATCGGACTTGCGAAAATCGGGATAGATACAATCGAGACAACACCGATTCAAAAAATTTCTACAAAATTCGGCAAGGCACTTTTTAATCACTATGCGACACAAGAACAACGCAACTATGTGAAAAATCTGCTCAAAAAATACAATATGAAAATCTGCACAATCTATTGCCGTCCGCCTGCAGATGAGGCAGACTTGCAAAAATTGATGGAGTTCGGCAAGTTCTTTGACGTAAATATGTATGTCAGCGAATCACGAGAAAATATGCTTCCGCTCTGGGAAAAATATTGCGAAAAATATAATGCAAAAATGGCAATTCACTGCCACCAACGTGGCTCGAACACACCATATTGGGATCCTAAAGTCGTCCGCAAGATTGTCGACCAATACAAATATATCGGTTTTTGTGCCGAAACAGGAGCATGGTCTCGTTCGGGAGTTGACCCAGTTTACGCACTCAAAGTTGCCGAAGGTAAAATCTTCGCTTTGCATTTAAAAGACCAAAAGACTTTTAACGACATCAAAAGTGCTGGCGTAAATTATGGCACTGGTGTTCTCGATATGAAAGCTATCCTTGCCGAACTCGATAGACAAGGCTTCGACCACTACTATGTTATCGAGCAAGGCGACGACCAAAAGAACGCTTTTGAAATCGCAAGAATCAACAAAGAATACTTGCAAAAAAATTAATGGGCAACCTACCCTTTAATCATTAAAAATAAGCTCTCAGGCACAAAAAAATCTCCGTATTTTGTACGGAGATTTTTTTGTGTGTTATGAAAAAGTAAATAGCGTTATTTGCGTCTGCGATACACTGCGAGAGCAAGTGCTATACCGCCGAAAATCATTGCCCATTCGGCTGGTTCTGGTACTGCGAGCGCTGGAACTGTCAACCAATAACCTGCTTGTCCATTATAAACATCTGCAACAAGTAAAAGGTCTTCCTTATTGAATGTTTCGCCATCTGCAGTTATCGCCTTAATATCTGTAATAAGGTCATATTTTCCAAGAGCCGATTCCAACATAAACATAGAATCATTTTCAAAATTGTTAATTGTTATAATCGGATTACTCTTCATAACATCTGTTATCCCAGCAAGAGTCAAAGTTGCATCAGATGCGATATTGAGAGTCAACACATCACCAGCCGAGAAAAAGAGTTTAAATGCGTTATCTGCATTTACATTTATAGTTATATTCGATGAAAGACCATTTATAACAAATTCTGCATAATCTTTTTTGTAGTAAACAGTTGAACCATTTTCATCTCTGACAATGTATTGTGATTTATCGGTAGCGTTGTTATACGATTCTTCAGAAGATACGATAAGACGCGATAGCACATCTTTTCCATCAAGAGTAAGATTGGCAACATTTATAACATTTCCATTTTTGTCTGTTTCCCTTGAAAGAAGGATATTCTTTGAAGAATCAGAGAATACATAAGACATAGAACCAGTGATATTCACAGTTCCCATAATTCTTATTCTGCCCTTTGATAATACGTCTCCACTTACATTTGTAGGGCGATCACTTGTTGCTTTGAAATTAACGTCATTTGTTGTTTCATTTACAAAACTCCCTGCGATTTCAGCCTTTTTAAATGTAAAACTGCTTGCTATTACATTCTTAAGTGTAGCACCTGCTGAAATGTTTACAAATGATCTTGCTCCACCCCATTCGAGAGTAGACACGTTCCATTCGGTCGTACCCGATTCGATAGACAAACCGCAATTATCAGCCAAGCTAATCTTATTCCCATTCATACGGGTATTAGTTCTTGTGATAATTTTTGAAGCATACACTGGGGAAAGTGTTGTAAAATTAACAATCGCATATGGATTCGCACCATCTTCAACAGTTGCAGTATTTGTGAAAACGAGTTCGCCCAAACCTGTTGGTGTATTTCCCAAATCATAACCTCTTAAGTTCACCTCTTCTTGAGCATTAAATGCGACAACATCGCTTGAAGACGACTTTATATCGACTGTTGCGACAGTAAACAATAAGTCCCAAAGTTTAAAACTGTCTGTTTTATTAGATGCATCTGTCGTGATAGAATGCACTGCATTACCATTAAACAAAAAGCGTGCACGACCTTGAGAATCAACTGTTCCATTTGAATCTAACGCAAATACTACATCATCGTCGGTTGGTTGATTCATATAAATATACGAACTACCATCGTAAACATATTGCTTTGCAAAAAGTGCAGTAGATGCAATTAATAATGAAGATACTATAAAAGATTTTTTCATAACATTATTTAAAATATGAAACGACGAAAACTTGTCAACTTTTATCTACATATTTTTCAAGAACTTTTATAAACACAAAAAAACCTTCGCTTTGGTCGACGAAGGCTTTTCTTTATTATGAAAAAGTGGACTATATTATTTGCGTCTGCGATACACTGCGAAGGCAAGTGCGATACCGCCGAAAATCATCGCCCATTCGGCTGGTTCTGGCACTGCGACAGTCAACCAATAACCAGCTTGACCATTAAATGTATCTGCCACAAATTTTATATCATCTTTACCATATTCTTGATCATCTGCCATTATTGCTTTTATGTCGGAAATATAAGTTTCGTACTGATTCATTGCATTTGTGGTAAAGAACACTGCGTCGTTTTCAAAGTTTTTCAGAACCAATGTTGGTTTTGAATTGTAATTCCCAAACTCGCTAACAATCCAAGTTGCATCTGATGCAATTTCAACAGTTCCCAACGCACAGCCTGAGAAAGATAGCCCAAACGTATTTGTAACATTAACTTCGATGATATTGTTTGCACTACCATTCATAACGATAAACGGAGCTGTCTTTTTATAATAAACTTTTGAATTTTCATCTCCACGAACTACAAAGTTTGCCTTTTGCTCTGCTTCCGTTGCTGAATTGTATTCTGCTTCTGTCGATACAACTAATGCGTTTAATGCGTTTTCCTTATTAAGAATTATTTTTCCGGTATTACTCATCAACACACTACCATTATTATTTTTGTCGTATACATAATTGGCTTCGCCATCAAGTTGGAGTGCACCTACAACTTGGAATCTACCTACCGAGAAAAGATTTCCCGTAATAACGCTTGGGTATTTCAAGTTAGAATTGAATACAATTTTTTTATTGGTTTCATTTATAAAATCACCTGCAATCAAAGCCTTGTTCACATGGAAGTCTGAAGGTGTTTCCATTTTGAATGTAGCACCGCTATCTACTTGCAAATATGATTGCGACTTATTCCAACTTGTTGTTGCAACTTGATATTGCAATGTTCCTTTGTTTACATGAATACCAGAGTTATCTGAATCAATAATAATTTGATTACCTGCTAAACGTGTATTTACTTCAAATTTAAATACGGCATTGTTCGTTAATTCGACAATATCAAAATTAGCAACAGCTGTCGTATTTGTTGGATATTCCGTTCCTGTGTAATTGTAGATTCTAAAAAGTTTCTGATTTGCACTGTCGTTATGACCGACGAATACAACTTTATCTGTAAGGTTCAATACTTCTTTTTCACCACCAGCGTTAGTCTTTAAATTGATGTTAAAGCCCCAGATAATATCCCAGGCTGCAAAATCTGATGGATTGTTTTTAGGGTCAGTTTTGAGTGAATATAACGCATTTGAACCAACAACAAAACGTGCCCTTTTATTTGCATTAACTGTTCCGTTTTCGTCGAGCGTTAAAACTACATTATCGTATTGAGGTGGAGTTATTGTATCAAACGCACCTACGCCAGAGTAGATATAATCGGTAGCAAACAAGGATGTTGCACCTAACAAAGTAGAAAGAAATAAATAGTTCTTTTTCATAACTATAATAGGGATATTGAATGCTCAACTAATGTCAATATTTTTGCAAAGATTTTGTAAAATTTTGTTTTTGACAAAGTGAAAGTCTAAAAACAAAAAAGACAAGTCCTTTGGAACTTGTCTTTCAGTATTTGTGTTGTCTATTTAAAAGAGCGATTTTATCTATACCAACCGCCCGATGACACACTTTTTATAAATTATTCTTCGTCGAACTTGCGATTGAACAAATCTTCAATTTCATCGAGCATTGTTGTAGCGTCTTCGCCTTCGGCAATAAATTTAACTTCAGAACCTTTGCCAGCTGCAAGCATCATAAGGCTCATAATACTCTTGCCGTTGACGTTTTCGCCGTCCTTTTCGACCCAAACTTCACACTGCGAATATTTGTTTGAAATGCGTACAATCATTGCCGCTGGACGTGCGTGTATGCCCATCTTGTTCTGAACTGTAAGAACTCTTGTTGCTGTTGTGTCGGTCATTTCAAAATATAATGTTAGTGTTAAAATTATTAAAGCAACGCATTCTGCCTTAAGATAAAAATCCGTCAAGGAAATTTTTTACTTTTTTTTAGAACTTTTTTTATTTCCGTATATTACATAAAAAGTTATATCAGATGTAATAGTTTTAATCCCCCTATTTTTCGGGCATTAAGCAGATATTCCAATCACTCCTACTGAGAAATAGTGCATAAGAAAAAAATTATAGGCTTGCCATTTTTGTTTTATTTACGATTATCACGTGTCTTTATCTAAATGAAGAAAACACACGACATCCAATCGCAACAAAAGGACATCGCACACGATGCCCCTGTCTCGCATTATGAAGAAAACTTCAAGGCGGATTCTTCGTATAGACAGACTCTGCCCGATATCCAAAACGCATCTAAAGATACTATTAGAGGTGCAAATGTCCCGATTATGCAGGTCGGTGTTCACAATTTTAAACTTCCACTAAAATTCTTAACACATACTTGCGAAGTCCGTGAGCTTCAGGCGTCGATTACTTCAACAGTATCGTTGGCAGCCGACAACAAAGGTATAAATATGTCGCGTATTATGCGAGTATTCTATATGTTTGCCGACAGAATTTTTACACCTGATACACTCGAAGAAGTCCTTATCAAAATGAAAGAACAACTCGCAACATCGCGTGCGAGAATCAAAATTTCTTTTGAATACCCAATTCAACAAAAAAGTTTGCGTAGCAACCACACTGCTTGGCAATACTACAAATGTGCGTACGAAGGCTTTATCGATGATCTCGATATCTTCAGAAAAATCGTCCACTTCGATTTTGTCTATTCTTCGGCTTGCCCATGTTCTGCTGAATTGAGCGAACACGCAAGACGCACTCGCAATGTCTATTGTGTGCCACACTCGCAACGTAGCAAAGCAAGAGTCAGTGCAGAAATCGAGAAATCAGCACATATATCTATTGAAGATATGCACTCGCTCTGCCTCGAAGCACTCCGTACAGAAACGCAAACTATGGTCAGACGTGAAGACGAACAAGCTTTCGCCGAACTTAATGGTGCTTATGCAAAGTTTATCGAAGACGCAACTCGCCTACTCTACCAAGAGTTTGATGCAGAAAAACGTATCAAAGACTTCGAGATTGCATGTATCCACCTCGAAAGTCTCCACTCGCACGACGCTGTCGGCGTGATATGCAAAGGCAAACCTGGTGGTTTCACTGGTTCATTCTCAAACTTCCACGACCTAATTTGTTAGATGTTTTTACAAAAAATACCGCCAAAAATTTGGTGGTATTTTTTTTGATTTTTTCAACACATCAAAAACCCTCATATAAAAAAATCGCCCAATTTCTTGGGCGATTTTTTGTAAAAACTGCAATCTATTTGTAAGGACGATTGCAACAACAATGTTTAGCGATACCCTATTTATTGTTGTAGTAGTCGTTAATTTTCTTTGCGACGTCGCGATATGAAATATCGGCTGAATAGATTTCTTTATACTCGTTGAAAGCTTGTTCAGCTTTACCCATAAGCTCGTACGCTGTACCGAGTTCGTAGATAATTTCTTTTTTCGATTCGTTCATTATCTTCGATTCTTTCTTCGCTGTTTCGAGCTGGTCAACTGCGAGGTCGTATTTTCTACCCTGTGTGAAAGCTCTGCCCAAACCTAAGAGAGATTGCAAGCGTACTTTTGGGCTACGTTGCGAAATTTGGAATTGCATAATAGCTTCGTCGAGGTTGCCGTCGTCGAAAAGGAGCATACCGAGTTCGTAACGATAGTTAAAGTCGTTCGGATAACGTTCAACCATTTGCTTTGCGTTTTCAAGCTTGATATCGTGTTCTTGTTTTTGAACTTCTGCAAGCTCTGCTTTGACTGCTTCGTCGTCTGGATTTTCTTCGAGTTTCTTTTTCAAGCCAGCGATGCGTTGGTCCATAGCTGCCACAAGGAACCCTTGTTCCATTTTTTCAAAAGTTGTGTCGCCCTTACCGAGTGGTTGTTGACGTGCTTTGCGAACAAAGTCAAGTGCTTCTTCAAAACGTTTAAGAGTACGCAAGTGTCCGCAGATTTCTCGATAGAGATTGATGTTTTCTGGGTCTGTTTGGATTTGAGCTGAGAGGCGTTCGACCATACGAGCGAGAGTTTCTTCGTCGTTGACCGAGCTTGTTTCCTTTGCACGTTTGAGAGCTTCTTCGGCGTCTTTTTGTTTTTCTGTTGCACTTTTATTTGTGTCTTCCCAATCGCCCTTATCCATAGTTTTGATGACCGATGCACTTCTTGCGAGAGCTTGAGCGTCGCCATTAGATGGATTTTTGCGTAAGATTTTTTCGCAAACTTGCATAGCAGCGTCAGGCTGTTTGCTTTTTACCAAAGCGTCGGCGAGAGCAAGCAAAGTTTTTTCATCATTTGGTTTAAATTTTGCGATTGCTTGATAAGCTTCTGCAACAGTACCCCAATATTTGAGAGCTTCAGCTGCCGATGCGAGAGTTTTCAAAGCACCTTCGTTTTCTGGGCAAACCGAGAGCATTTTTTCGGCATCTGCCATAACTTCGAGAGCCAAACCTTTTGCGATTTTCGAACCTGCCTGCATCGAGAAAATCATACCTTGGATACTTGCTGTAAACTTCGCAATAGGATTACCCTTGCCGTATTTCTTAAATTGAGCCTGACGGAGAATCTTGCGGACTTCTACGCACGATGGGTATTTTGAAAGAATAGTACAGCAAATATCAATTACATATGCTGGATTCTTATCAATAGATTTTTCCGCGTTTTCAAGTTGTCTGATAAAACGAGGGTCTAAATCTCTAATTGTTGTTTCTACGATTTCTGGGGTTGTGTTTTCTTCTGCCATATCAATTTGTGTTAAATATTGGAAATAATTTAAATAAAATAATAATCTACTGCAAGTCTAATTCAACTGCTTTTTCGAGCAATTCCATACATCTTTCTACTTTTTTTAGATCTTTACCTTCTGCGAGCAAGCGAATTTTCTTTTCTGTACCCGAGTAGCGAATGAGCAACCGCCCTTCGCCATCGAGAATTTCTCCACAACGTGCCATTGCACCAGCGAGATTTTCAGTTTGGTCGATTGGCGTCTTTCGAGCAACTGCGATTGCTTTTGCGAGTTGTGGATACATCTTGATTCCACCACGAAGTTCCGAAAGCTTACCGTTTTTAGACGACATAACCGACAGCACCGCAAGTGCAGCCGCAAGACCATCGCCACATGGCGACACTTCCGAAAAGATAAAGTGTCCTGAATTTTCGCCACCAATTACCGCATTGTGTGCGAGCATTTCACGCATAACGAGTCTATCGCCGATACCACTTCGGTAAACGCTAATTCCGTTTTCTTTGAGAGACTCATCCAGACCAATATTACTTTGGAGTGTTGTAACGATTGAATCGTTTGCCAATTTTCCACGAGCTTTTGCGTCGAGTGCGATAAGCCCAAGGATTTCTTCGCCCTCGAGAATCGCACCAGATTCGTCGGCAACTACAACACGGTCGCCATCGCCGTCGTGTGCAAAGCCGACATTTGCACCAACTTGCTTGCAAAGTTCCGACATTTTTTCAGGATGCTGGCTACCGATTGCGTCGTTAATATTCAGCCCAGTTGGCTCGCAACCGATTTCAAAAACTTCGGCACCGTACGATGCAAATACTTTTGACGACACCTTGCTTGTTGCACCATTCGCCATATCGATTGCAACCTTCACGCCCTTGAGGAAATCCTTTGGGAAAATCGACGACATTTTCTTTGCGTATTCTTCTAACGCAAATTTGCCCACTTCGATTTTTCGTGGCTCAAAAGTTTGTGGTTTGTAAGAATCGAACGATGGCAAATATTTTTCGAGACGTACTTCGAGCCATTCTTGCATATCGTCTTCAACTTTGCGTGCGTTTCCATCGAAAAATTTTATACCATTATCTGTGTATGGATTATGTGATGCAGTTATCATTGCACCCATTTTTGCGTTGCGTGCAAGCACGCCATACGCCAAAGCTGGAGTTGGCAAAACACCCAAATCTTCAAACTGAGCTCCACCCGATTTCAGCCCGTCGCAAAATGCCGATTTTAAAACATCGGTCGATGCACGAGTATCGCCACCTACGACAATTTTACCACTACCATTTTCTGCAAGCCAATCAGCCGTTGCTTTTCCGAGTGCGACAAAAAATGGTTCGCTAATTTCAAATTCTCCATACGTTCCACGTATGCCGTCTGTTCCAAAATATTTCATTATCTTTTATTTGATGAATGTTTTCTGATTATGTCTGAAAGTTCTTGTGGGGATGCGTCTTCAAGATCTTTTCCACGTCGCTTTAAATCTTCAAAAGTTTTTATGACAGTTTCGGTCATAGCTTCGTGAGTTTCTTCTGTTCCGCCTACGAGAGTGAATCGTTCGGCTTGTGTGATTCGTTTTTCGCCGTCTGAATCAAGCCCCAATCCTAATAAATGTGATTTCTTGCGGTCGCTCATTTCTTAATCTTCCGTTGATTCTTCAATTACAAGTGGGACATCTCCGCCGATTCTTTCGCAATAAATTTCGCCAAAACCTTCGTCTTGAGTGAGAATAAGAAACTTTTGGCGAGTAAGCTCGAGCATCGCAAGGAATGTCGCCATAATCGTAACAAGCCCCGTTTTTTGATTTCCAAAAAGCGATGAAAATGTAAATTTGCGCTCTTTTATCGACAAAATATATTCCATTCTATCGGCAACAGATACGTTTTCGCCTGTGATTTCCCCTTGCACGAGCTTTTCTGCCAAACGACGCAAAATAAGGTTGAATGCTGTCCAAATTTCCATTTTGTCGGACGGCTTCAATGGGCGTTCTGGTGCGACTTCTTTGTCGGAGATTTTTCTTTCGCCAAAGTTTTGGCGAGAGTCAATCATATCTTCAAGAGAATTGGCAGCTTGTTTGATTTTCTTATACTCTAAAAGTTGTTCGACAAGTTGCCAACGTGGGTCGATATCAGCGTCAGGGTCATCTTCAGTTGCTTCAACTACACGTTCGTCGGTCGGCAAAAGCATTCGACTTTTGATGTACATAAGTGTTGCAGCCATAACGAAAAATTCTCCCGCAATTTCCAGCGACATATTTTCCATTGAACGCAAAACACCCATATATTGTTTTGTTACTTCGACAATCGGGATATCGTAAATATCAATTTCGTTTTTTCTAATGAGGAACAGCAACAAATCGAGCGGACCTTCAAAGACGTTCAATTTTACGGACATCTCGAAACCGCCCGTAATTGCGTCATCAAAACCTTGTGATTGTTGAGCCATTTTAGAAAATCATTACTGAGATACGAGCACCAAATGAGAGACTGTTTTGGCGTGTTGAACCCGAGCGTTCTGAAATAAAGTATTCTACAACCCAAGAGTTGCCGACTCTTGTCCACAAGCCGTAAACTTGGTGAGTAAATTTTGAAAGTTCTGCATCGTAATGCCAACGTCCAAAAAGTTTATAACGTTCGCTGATTCGATATTCAACATGTGCAGAGTACTGGTTAATTGAACCATCAAGATAACTTGTCACCAAGTATGCCGAGAACGCATCGCCATCGAACAATCCGAGATATGTATTGACTTCTGGAACATCGAGATAATCGAGATTATAGCGAGTATATGTACCGATTGTCAACCAACGTGCTGGCGAAAGAGACGCATTTATAAACAAGTCTGAATACGATTCTTTGTAGTCGCGATTGGGGATTCTACGACCATCAAAGTTGACATCTTGATAGATATCAAAGCGTGCAATTTCACGAGAGCCGTATTCTTCATCTCTTGTTTCAAATATATTTTGCAAACCGAAACGCATCGTATTTGTGTTCCAAATTTCGTCGGTATTGCGAAGGTCGCCCAAGTCGAGCACTGGTGGATAAGTTGTGATATAATTATCATCAATCTGTGCAATACGAGAGTCGCCCTGCTCTGCGTTTGGAATGAATCGGTAAGAAATTTGTGGAATCATATGATGACGGATTCCGTCGATTCCCATAGTTTGACTTTCGTATTCCCACGCACCCCAAATATCCATTTGAGCGTCGAAACCGATTTGCCCCAAGAATCGCATATAGTCGCTACTTTTTCCACGAGCGTTTGCATAATACGTTGCTCTTCCACCGATAACTGGTGTGAATTTGCTCCACGACGACAACTGAATCGGGCGAGTTATTCCGTAGTATGCGTCGGCTCTGTTGCTATATTTATAATTTGCGATTGATGTTGGATCAAACTCACGCAAATATGCGTACGACATATAACCTGTTTGGTATGCACCTGTTTTGAAAATTTCAACTGGTTGCAAATCCATTCTGACTTCTGGCAAACGTTGTTGCACAAATTCCCAGCTATTTGGCGAGAATCGGGTAAAGACAGAACCTGTGAAGTAATCGCCATAATAAATTGCTTCGGCAAAATTATCTGGCACTTGGTTGTCGTAGAAAAGTTCTGGACGGAAGTCACGCGTTACATATTCGTCGCTCCAATACGAGATATTGCCTGTTATGCCGACTCTATCAGAAATCATTTGTTTATGGCGAAGTTCGACAAAGAAGCGTTCTCTTTCAATTTCGTTGCCCCACGAGTCTTCACCGAGAATATCTCGACCACCATTGTCGTCTATATACGCACCTTGGAACCATCCTTCCATAATGCTGTTTGCGAGTTCGGTTTTGTAGTTTGCAGCAGGTCCGAAAAGGACAGAACGTTTTGTGTAATAGTCGAGCAATATTCCTGGAGATATTTCGCCAAGACCGTTGTAGTAAAGGTTATTTCTTATAAATGCACCATAATCGCTATTGTAGCCAACACGTGTATTTACGTCGTAAGGCGGACGTTTCAAACCATATTGAGAGTAGCTTGGAATGTAGAAAAATGGGACTTCGCCAACACGCATAGTTACATCTTCCATTTCCAAAAGTTCAGTTTCTCTATCGTATTTGATAGATGAAGTTCTAACGTTCATAGA
Source organism: Opitutales bacterium (assembly GCA_015061945.1). Lineage (GTDB taxonomy): Bacteria > Verrucomicrobiota > Verrucomicrobiia > Opitutales > Intestinicryptomonadaceae > Merdousia. The sequence continues at coordinate 62,070 of SUVP01000005.1, read as the reverse complement.
AAGCCAATGTGGCTCGCCGATATACATTACCGATTCGCCAAGCTCGACTTTCTTTTCATCGCCTTTCAAGCTTGCTGATTCAGCAAATACAGGAGAAGACCCAAACTTGACATAACCTGATGCCATTGCATCGTTGCCAAAATTCACATAAATATCACGAGCAGTAATTCTTTCTCTTTCTGTTGAAAGTTTTACATCGCCACTTGTCTTTGCGTAGCTTTGCTTTTCGCTGAATTCAATTTTATCTGCCAAAATTTCAAACTTCTTACCGGTAATTTTCGCCCCACCAACAGCAATGAGCTTACCTGTTTCATCGTTTGCATATTCAGTCTTATCGGCAGAAAGTTCAACCGAAGAATCTTTCATCAAACGAGTGATATAATTACCTTTCTTTTCGGAAGATTTTTCTTCGACAACTTCGCCATTGGCAATAGAACGCAACTTGCGTTGATGTGCCAACGACACCCATGGGATGTCTCTGCGTTGACGTTTTTTCTGTGGTTTTACCGCAGATGAAGATGAAGAAGACACGGCAGTAGCGTCCGTTTTTTTAGCATTTACGGAGACGTCTTGAGCGTATGCCGATGTGCAAAAAGCAACTGCACACAAAAAGGCTATTATTTGGAGTATAAATTTCACACTTCTTTTCTATGACAACCGCCCCAAAACTCAAGATAAAAATCACTTTTCTATCTCTCTTTTATTCAGATTTTTTTTGAGGCTTTTTGTCGAAAAAAACGATATGTGCATAAATGAAGTATGACAACGCTATCGGCACACCTACAAGAGCAACACCCAACATAATTTGCAAAGTCTTTATACTCGACGACGCCGTGTAAATATCTATACCTATTGACGCTTTTGTTGGCGACACTATATACGGAAAACCTGCCAAGCTATGTCCAACCACGCATAACAACGCAAATAATGATGTCAGCACAAACGATGTTTTAAACATTGCCTTTCGGTGCAACTTGATTGCAAGGCTCAATGGAATGTACGATAGCAAGAGAATCCCCAATGGGATGAGTCTGGGCAACTCATTGATTCTGCCATAAACGACAAAGCAACCCATATATGCCAAGTAGCAAACTGCTAACACAAATACCCAAATTCTCGCAGTAGCGAAAGTTTCGATATTTTCGTTTTTCAATGCTAAATATCCAGCACCTTGTGCAATACCGAAAATGGCTGTCAATACACCAGCACAAAGAGAAAGCGGTGTTAAAATTCTAATGAGAGCAACGCTTTCACTTGAATCCGACAACGCACTGCCATTGAACAATGCACCCAATGCGACTCCAAAAACCACAAGCGAAAGTAAACTTGTAAGCCCACAAATTTTCGCCCAAAAACCTCTCCATTTTTCTCCTTCTAACGACAAATAAAATTCGATAGAAACTGCGCGAAAAATCAATAAGCAAAGAAATAGGATTATCGGGATATACAAGTTTGAAAGTATTGTTGAATATGCCTTGGGGAACGCTGCAAACAACGCTCCACCTGCCGTTACAAGCCATACTTGATTGCCGTCCCAAAACGGTGCAATAGACTTCATCGCTTTATCTCGCGTTTCATTATTGCGAGAAAATCCTGCGAGGACCCCTACCCCAAAATCAAATCCACCAAATATCAAAAACGATGCGAGTAAAACTCCCAAAAGTGCGAACCAAATTATTTGTAAAACTTCCATTTTTATTCTCCCGCAACTGCTTTAATTTTTTTGCACAATACCCAGACTGCGAGGATTGCAATCAACAAGAATATTGCGCTAAATAATATTATCGAAAACAAAACTTCGCCCGATGTTGCAGTAGTTGTTACTGCGTCAGATGTCTTCAAAACGTGCCAAACAATCCATGGTTGTCGCCCGACTTCTGCGACAGCCCAGCCTACTTGACACGCAACTATCGGCATCAAAAAAGATAGTACAGACCATTTCCAAAATAGGCGAGTCCATCGATTTTCCGTATCGAACAATTTATTCCTAATCCAAAGCCAAAATCCGAACATCACAAACACTGCGATTGCTACGCCCAAATAGACCATTATGCGAAATGTTTGAAAACAAAAACCTACTGGAGCCCAGTATTGTGGTCTGACTTCTGCGAGTTCTTGCGTTGTTGCTGTCGGATAAATCTTACGCAAGAATTCGTCTGACGGCAAGTCGTTCAAACCCTTCACTTCTTTGTCGAAAGAACCGAATGCCAAGAAACTGAAAAATCCGTCAGCTTTCAACCCACGCACACATTTTGCCTGTTCATCGACCCAACCGAAAACATAGAGCGGAGCATTCTTTTCTGTTTTATAATGCCCCTCAAGAGATGCGAGTTTTTCAGGCTGTGTAGTCGCCAATGTCCTCGCACTTTCATGACCTGTAAACATCATAAATAAGACTGAAATTGCCGAGTACACCAACGCTATCTTCGCACAAGGTTTTGCAAATGTCGTCTTGTTGCGAAGTATCAACCACCCGCAAATTCCGAGTGCGAAAAATGCTCCGCAAAGCCACGCTCCCGAGACTGTGTGAAAAAGTCTATCGGCTGTCGACGCATTCAAAGCCATATCCCAAAAATCTGTAATCACAGCACGGGTATTTGCGATCTGTTCGACTGTCGGAACTGCACCATCGGGCAGAGTTTGCACAACGCCTGTCGGGCTTGTATATTCAAGAGAATATCCGTCGGGCGTTTGCATAAATGAGTTCGCAGCGATAATCCAAACGGCACTCAAATGAGCACCTAAACAGACAAAACACGTCGACACAAAATGTGCTTTTTTGCTGAGTCTATCCCAACCCCATACGACAATCCCCAAGAAAACCGATTCCATAAAGAAAGCAAACAACGCTTCAATGGCAAGTGGACTACCGAAAACATCGCCGACAAAATTCGAGTAGATTGGCCAATTTGTGCCGAACTCAAACTCGAGCACAATTCCTGTTACGACACCAACTGCAAAGATTACGACAAATAGTTTTGTGAAAAATTTTGCCGCTTGCAGATATTTTTCATCGCCAGTCCTCAACCACGCCCCCTCGACCAAAACGAGAAATAGTCCCAGCCCTATACTTATCGGCGGAAATAAAAAGTGAAACCCCGCAGTGATTGCAAACTGTATTCTACTTAAAATATCAACTTCCATACGACGAAATTATCGCATTTCGTGTATTCTTTTTAAAGCTTATTTTTCAAAAATTTTCTGTGTCGAATTGTTGAATCAATCGAGATGTCTCCACCGCCGAGAATGGCAATGACAATATACATAAGCATATAAATCAAGGGCAACTCAACCCCACCATTATTCACTGTGCAATGCCAGTAAATTGCAACAAACATATTTATCGATAAAATCAGAGCCGAAAAGCGAGTCCAAAATCCGAAGAGCAAAAAAAGAGCAATTAAACTTTCTGCCAGACCCGAAACATACAGCGACAATGCCGAACCAAGACCTATCGGATTTGGGAATTCACCGAACTCGCCCTTGATTATCATCTCGATTTTTTGGAGTCCGTGCAAGGCAAACATCATTCCACCTGCCACTATGCGAAGAACTAACACTCCTAAATTATAAATCCAATCTCTCATACGATAAATATCGGCAAAATTGCTAAAAGTAAAAAAAATTAAAAACTGTTTGCATAATAAAATATAAATATGTTATAAATTTTTACGAAAAGGAAAACATTATGAAAAAAGAAAAAGTAACATTATCGATGGGGCGTAAATGCCGTCTTTGTAAACAAGAAATCTTTGTAACAATCTATCAAGATGATGATGGGTTTTACGTCAGCGAAGAATGCGATTGTGGTAAAAAAGGTTTTCCACCACGTCGCCATGAATGCGATATTCCCGAATATGCGACGGAGCTTAAACGTCGTATTGTAGCAGCTCAAGACATTCTCGAGCAACTCACAAAATATATTCAATAAATCCAACTTTCACCAAATGAAAAAGACAGCTTGGAAAATTCCACCAAGCTGTCTTTTTTTTGCGTGATTAGAAATCTATTTTGAATCTCGTGGTTGCTTAAATTCTTTGAGAGTTTTTGATGCGACTTCGCGTAAAAGTTTTGCTTCTTCAGCAGAGATGCCCTTTGGTACATATTTAATTTCAAGTGGATCTTTTTCAAAAAAGAAACCGAACCACAAGCATGCTTGCATATATCTGCCTCGTTTATTGAAATGGATATTATCGGCGGTAAGTTTAACCTCTTTTGTCTTTTTGTCTTTTCTCCAACCATATTGACCAACGATATCGCCTTTATCCGACGGCACATTTGGTTTTGTAAATGTAGCCAAATATTCTTTTGAATATGGCTTAAATGGATTTTTTTCTACTGCGCGATAATTCTGCACAGCTTTGCCTGTCGGAAGGACGCGAAGATTTAATTTCTTTGCAAGCTGTGCATAATTTTTTTCGAGACGATTAAACATTTCGGTTTGGTCAAAACCCCACTTGCCTCCTTTTGAAATGCGTGGGTCATCGCAACGATACGACCATGTTTGCTGTATGATTACTTCGGCACTCGGTGAATATTTTCTTACATAGTTGTAGATATTTTCTGCGTACGGATAGAATGTATTTATATCCCAACTTTTTGGACTTGCTTGTTGGATTGTGATAAAGTCCCACTTCTTGCTTGCGAGAATTTCTTTGAGTTTACTGCCTTTAGCTTTTTTTGACGATTTACCATAATGACATACATTCTGATCGGCTTCTTCTTCGGTAATATATCTCCAGTGTCTCTCAAACGAACATCCACCATGATTTGCCGATTTCAAAGTCAAACTGCAATCTGGGAAATCTTTTACAACTTCTGGTAGGTCTCTAAACACGCTTGCGGCAAAACTATTGCCGATTGTGAGCAATTTTACATCTTTCGCAAAAAGAGAAAGAGATGTTAAAATAAATAGTGTAAAAATAAAATATATACGTTTCATTTCACAATTTTCCGACAAACGCCCTAAACTGTCAAGTAATAAAAAAAAAATGATATATTGACACACTCGCAAATGTAAATAATCTTCCCTATAAAACAAGAACGCATTATTTTTATGAGAAAATTATCAATATTATTTATCGGTGCAATTTTTGCGACTAACGCATTTGCACAAATTAAATCTGAAATAAAATCGCTCGAGGGCGAAAAATGGTGGGGTATGGCAACTGGACGTGGCGAAGAAATGCCATTTAATGAGAAATCCAGAAAAATAAATTTGAATACCAGCCATGCCGGCAACCAAGCATCGCCTCTTTTGATTTCAAATAAAGGTCGATACATTTGGAGCGAAAAACCTTTCGCAATGGAATATAAAAATGGCAACTTGATTATTGATTCCAAGTTTGAAAAGCTCTCTCCTGTTCAAGCTGGAAAAACGCTCAAGGATGCGTATCTGTCGGCTTCAAAAAAACACTTTGCACCCGACGGAAAAATTCCACCTGAAGAATTTTTCACACATCCACAATTCAATACTTGGATTGAACTTGTCAGAAACCAAAACCAAGCTGATATCGAAAAATACGCTGAAGCTATTGTCGAAAATAAATTCCCTTGTGGCGTAATTATGGTCGATGGCGGTTGGGACCGTGGACTCGGATTGCTCGAGTTCCGCAAAGATAAATTCGATGACCCCAAAGCTCTCCATAAAAAAATTCACCAAATGGGCTACAAGATTATCTATTGGATAGGTCCGTTTATCCTATCGGCTGGTGGAGAATTTATGGACTGGGAAAAAGAAGGTGTCCTTCTTCAAGACAAAACAAAGGGAAGTCGTAAAGGTTGTACAAAAAAGCGTGCAGCTGTAATCCCTTGGTGGAGTGGTTTCAGTGCGTCGTACGACACTACCGACCCCAAAGCAATGGCTCACTTGCAAAATCGACTCACTGCCCTTGCCGAAAAATACGATATCGACGGCTTTAAATTTGATGGTGGCGATGTTCACCATGTCACAGGAAAAAATGTCCTTTTTGATGATCCTAATGCAACGCCGTCTGACTACACAAAAGGCTGGGCGATGCTCGCATATCGCTTCCCGTACAACGAGCTTAGGTCTTCGTGGAAGATGGGTGGCAAAGCAGTTGTACAACGCTTGCATGACAAAAAATATTCGTACGAAGACATTAAAAAACTCATTCCACAAATGACAGTTGCTGGTCTTATCGGCAGTGCGTACACTTGCCCCGATATGATTGGTGGTGGCGAGATTGGTTCGTTTGAAAATATCGACCAGACAAAGTTCGACCAACGCTTGATTGTGCGTTCTGCTCAAGCATCGGCACTTATGCCTATGATGCAGTTTTCGCTCGCACCATGGCGCGTGCTCGACAAAAAGCATCTTGCAATCTGCAAAAATGTTGCCGACTTGCACGTTCGCTTTGGTGGATATATTATCAAGCTCGCAAAACACGCTTCAAAAACTGGCGAACCTATTGTGCGTTCAATGGAATATGAATTCCCAAATCAAGATTTTGAAAATTGCAACGACCAATTTATGCTCGGCGACCAATTCCTTGTCGCACCTGTTCTCGATGAGAACGATTATCGCTATGTAAAACTTCCAAAAGGAAAATGGCGAGACGAACTTGGCAATATCTACGATGGCGGAAAGACAATTAAAATCGACGCACCGATAGAACGCCTGCCATACTTTGAAAAAATCAACTAATCAAAAATTGAGGACTGTGAAAAAATCACAGTCCTTTTTTTATTTCTTTTCAATTTCAGCAATGCGATTGCGGAGCAACGGCGACATCAACGCAACCATAATCCCGACGCAACCCATTAAAGCAAACGAAAAACGCAAACTCGATATTTCTGCGATATACCCAATGATTGGCGGAAACAAAAGAAATCCGAAAAATCCGATTGTTGAAACTATCGCAATTGCAATTCCAGAAGGCAATCTTCGAGAGCGTCCTGCCAAGCTATAACAAGTTGGAACAACCGACGACACCCCAAATCCGACAAGCACAAAACCTATCGCACCTGCATATACATTTGGAACAACTATCGCCGACAACATCCCTACGCATATAAGTGTTCCACTCAATCGCAACAACGCCATTCGACCAAATTTTTCGATAAAAAAGTCAGCTAAAAATCTGCCCATCGCCATTGCCGACATAAACGACGCAAAGCCAATTCTGCTTATATCTTTTGGCGTACCGATTACATCGCGGAAATAAATCACGCTCCAGTCGAACATAGAACCTTCGCAACTCATACACGCAAATGTGAACAATCCCAAAAGCAAGATATACGGCGTTGGTTTAAACATAGAACGAGTCTTGCCCGATTCGTCATTTTTTGCAGGCGAAAAATCGGTCGGCACGGTGTACTTCAAAATGAAAAATAAAATGCACCAAATGTATGCGACAACTCCTATGAAATGTTCCCACACACTCACATTGTATGCAACAAGCAACATACTCAATAGCCCACCGACAAAACCAGCCAAGCTCCATATACCATGGAATGATGCGTTTATCGAACGTCCGTAGATTCGCTCTACATCAATCGACTGTGTGTTGATTGAAATATTTGTGAGGTTTGCACACATACCAAACAACAAAAGCGACCAAAACAACTGCAAGTACGAACCTGCCGACGCAAGCAATAATAACATCGCCGGATGTATGAATGCCGAAATTTTGATAACATTTTTGCTCGTGAATTTTGCGACGAGCCACCCCGAAAGCATCATCACCAATATCTGCCCCAGTGGGAGTGCAAACAACAATGAACCAAGTTGCGATTCTGTCAAATTGAGTGCATTTTTAAAGTCGGGAATACGTGTTGCCCACGCTGAAAAAATTATCCCTTGATTAAAAAATAATATCCCAACTGCAATTCGATAATAAAGTGGTTTGTAAAGTAAAGCTTCCATTGAAAAAAATTTTCTAAACGATTGAAAACCTCTGAAAGAATTTGTCGATTAAATTTTAATTTTTTTTACTTTTTGTTCGCCTTTGTTTAGTGGCTTCAGCTTGTTTCTTTTTTTCTTCGGCAATACGCTTTGCCTCGGCGTCTTCAGCATCAAAAAGTTTCTTCATTTCTGCAAATTTTTCAGAAAGTTTTACGCCCGATTTCTTAGATAACTTCGACGCTTCACGAACAAGCGTCTTCATAAATTTTTTGCTCAAATTCAGCTCGCCAAGTTTATTGTAAATATCCATTCCAAGCTCTGCCATTGCGATTTTCTCACAAACTGATGCAAGCTCCATCGACAAACCTACATACTGAATATCTGACCATATTTTTTTTGCGTGCAATTCAAGAACGTACTTTTCTGCCACTTCATTATTTTTATTAGTAATTGCCGATTCAATCATACGCCAAACAAGTGCGACATCTGGCATTTTACCGATGTATTTTTTCACAAAATCATCACAAGCATTTTGTGATATTCCGTCGGCTTTCATTTTGTTTGATTGTCGCAAAACGACGTACTGCGAAAGCTTGTCAACTTCTCCGTTATCGATACGTTTCATTTGTTCATCGAGCGATACAGCAAATGGATTATAAAGTGGATCGCCAACAACAAGTGTCTGCCAACTCAAAATTGCAATAGACGCATACGCAACTTCGCCTGCTGTCAGACCATTTTCGTACGCTTTCATAATCGCACTGATGTCTTGTGTGCCTGTCAGATACGGCTCGTACACGTTACCATAAGTTTGTGCAAAGGCGTTATTCATCATCACACTTGTCCAACCAGAACGTCGCAAATACGACGCACTAAATGAATACAAGTGCAAACCTACTCCACCCTCTGCCGACTTAAACCCTTTCTCGATAAAATAAGATTGCGGTGTTCCATTATACCAACCGAAAAAGAACGCTGGAAAATCAAAACGCTTTTCGTACCCCATAAGAGCTGGAACGCTATCGACGGAAATATCGAAGTTCATTTTCTTGAGCGTTTCCTCTGCACTCGAAAGCCAATCGTTGCCGATTTTATATCCGCCTTTGCTCGTGTTTTTATCGATATATGCACGCCCTCTAATCCCATTCTTTTCGGCAGTAAGAGCAGAATCTATAATCGATTTTGCTTCATCAAAATTTTTCCCGTCGAGACGTGCCACACGCAACACACCATAAGTTTTATGGATAGATTCTGGACTATAATTTTTATATAGCGGATTGCGAAGTGGTCCATTCATTTTTTTCATCTGAAGAAACGTTGCCGACAATTCTGAATCAACCGACGACGCATCTGTTGCAAAACCACGAGACTTTGAAAATGGTGCAACCTTGAACGGCAATTTACAAAGCACAACAAAGTCTATATCGTGCGAAATAAAAAGATAATTTGGGCGATGTGTGTTGCTATCGGTCGTAATAACATCAGCCGATACGACCTTGCGTTTTGCGAGTTCTGCAACAAGTGGATTTGCCAATTTTTTCTGATATTCCGCACGAGACAAAACGTCTTTATCGGGAATATTCAATGTTATAATATTTTCTTTTGGAATACTGCGAACCTCGCAATAATAGTTTGCTATCGCCTTTGAGTCGGCTGAATTTGCGTTTACAACAACAAAGATTTTTTCTTTTGAAACTTTTGCAAAACCGCAAGCAACAAAAACGAAAATTGAAAATATCAAAGCCCAAAATTTCATATTTTAAGGATGAAAAATTATTGATTTAAATTCAACAAAAAACGGCGGAACGCTCTCGCAGTTCCGCCGTAAAACTTGTGTGCTTTTTAGAGTGTGTCGTTGTATTTTTCAGATGCGTCTGTATTCGAGAATACTGGAACAATCGCAAACGACCAATTTGCAGAACCAGTGAAGTCGCATCTGAATTGCTCACGTGTATCTGGTCCACACGATGCGTTGCCTACACCTCTAACCATCCATGCAATTCGGAAATAATTGCCGTCCGATTCTGGCAACTCGTACTTGTGCATTACAGAATCGAGCTGACCTTGCGAGTATGGCAAAACCGACATCGGCAAATTGTTTTGCAAACTTACAAACATCAAACCGCAACCGATTTTATTGCGAAGTGTCAACCAACGGACTTCTTCGCGATTACCCATATCCTGTGGACGTGTAAAGTTTTCGTACCAATCGGCAACTCGAGATTTATATCTGCCAACATTCGCTGAATATTTGCGGTCGCAATAGTTAGAAAACTCGCCCCTGCCGAAGTATTCAACCATATCAAATTCCTTTGCGAGAGTTGTCTTCAAGCCGAGTCGTGGCAATGGGAAATCAGCTGGCGTCTTATCAAGTTTCTTGAAGTTTGCGTTTACTTTAATTTCTCCATTCGATGAAATCAAATATTCGATAACGTTCTCAAAGCCTGTATTTTTTGGAGTTTTCCAAGTTTGCGAGCATACAACTTTTAAGCCACACTTTGTTTCTTCAAATTTCAAAGATGAATTTTTCAATACAATTTTGTCAACTTGTTGCTTCTTGTATTCTCTTTCAAAGCGACGATAATTGTCAATTAATGCGATGCTTGTATCAAATGAAAGTGGCGATGTTATCAACTCTTTGCCGAACATTGAGTACGATTTCAACTCTGCGAAAACTTTGTCGAAAACGATTTTTCCACCCTTAACATTTACGATAAGTTCGGAATCGTTTTGAACATATTTAGGGGCTGAAAGTTTTGAAGAACACTTTTTAGATTGTGCAACTTTCTTTAACTCGAACTGATTTTGTGCAATCACTTCGCCCTTCTTCGCAAAGAGAGTATCTTGATTGCGGATAAATTTTATAGTGTAGAAATATTCGCCAACTTTTGAGTCGTCAAAATTCGGGAGTGAGATTGCAATTTCTTTCGATTCGCCTGCACCTACTTCGATTGGTTCAAGTTGCTTTTCAGCGATTTTTTCGCCATTGCGTTGAACTTCAACAAGTGTAGTAAATGCGAGTGTCGATGTTGCAAAAAACTCGTTAGATATTTTTAATTTCCCATTTTTTGCGTCGATTGCGTCAATCTGAATATCCTGATAAACTTTTTGTATTTCATAATATTTTGCACTGTATGTGCGGTCTGCAAAAACGACACCATTCATACAGAAATTGCGTTGACTTGCACGGATACCTTCGCACCAATCGCGTCCGTCAGACAAGTACAAACCCTTGCCGTCCTTGCGTGGTTGAAGAAGTGCTTGGTCAACCCAGTCCCAAATAAAACCGCCGTTGAGCGAGTCTTTATTTGCACGAATTAACTCCCATTTGCCTTGGAAATTCCCGAGAGCATTTCCCATTGTATGTGCGTATTCACAGAAGAAGAATGGGCGAGTTTCATTTTTAAGTTCGTTAAGATAGTGATTCATTTTTGTTACACCACCATACATTGGCGAGTAAAAATCGGAGCAACCACCAGCCTTGCCGTCTTTGATTACACGACATTCTGGCTCAGAGTGAACTGGTCGAGACGGGTCGAGTTTGCGAGCTACTTTTGCCATTTCCTCATGTCCCTTTGTCGGCTCGACTGCCGATTCGTTGCCGAGTGAGAAAATCAAGACGCAAGGTATATTTCTATCTCGCATAATCATATTGACCACACGGTCGATACTTGGTGCAAAATATTTTTCCATATTCAAAGGCGGATTTTTGATAAAGCCGTGCATCTCATGGTTTGCTTCGTCGAGAACAGCCAATCCATAACGAGTGCAAAGCATATAGAACGTGCTATCGTTTGGATAGTGCGATGTTCTAACAGCATTCATATTTGCACGCTTCATCAATTCGACATCTTTTTTCATCCAGTGAAAAGCGACTGCTTTGCCCTTGTCTGGCGACCAATCGTGGCGATTCACACCTTTGAAAATAAGACGTTTGCCATTGAGGAAAAGTTGACGTCCCTTTATTTCAAATTTGCGGAAAGCATAATCTGCCTTGATTGATTCAATCTGAGAGTCGTTCGCATCAGTGAGCTTAAATACGATTGTATAGAAGTCGGGCGAATCGGGACTCCACAATTTGAATCCATTTACATCTACAACTTGCGATACCTTTATTTCAGTATTTGCTGGAACATCTACGACTTTTTCAAAAAGAGATTTTTCTGAAACAAAATTTCCATTTTGGTCGAGAAGATAGCCCTGCACTTTTACTTTCTTCGATTCTGCCGATGTGGATTTCAACCAAAGATTGCAATCGATTTTCGCTGATTTCAAATCTTCAGAAATTGTCGCTGGTGCGTAGTAGTCGCGAATGAATACAGATGGGCGAGCAACGAGCAAGACATCGCGGAAAATCCCCATTACATGAGGCATATCTTGCATTTCCATATATGAACCTGTTGTGTATTTAAAGACTTCAACTGCGACAGAATTTTCGCCTTTGTCGAGATACTTTGTGATATTAAATTCTGCTGGCGTAAAGCTGTCTTCGCTATAACCTACAAACTTGCCGTTGATGTACAAATTGAAACCTGTTCGGACACCATTAAAACGGATAAATACGTTTTCACCATTCCACGAAGTTGGCACTTCAAATGTGCGACGATACACACCTACTTGCCTAAAATCTTCAGGGATGTATGGCGATATTGCAGCTTTCGGGAAGCCTTTTTTTACCTTCATAAAATCGGAACGTGGTTTTGTAGAATTTTTCTCATAGAAATATTCCATATCCCAATTATTATAGAAAGTGATGTCATAACCTTTACATTGCCACGAGTTCGGGACATCTAAAATATCCCATGCAGAATCGTCAAAATTCTTGGCAAAAAATTCTTCTTTGACATCGTTTACCGAGTTCAAGAATGCGAACTTCCAATCGCCATTAAGAAGTTTTACCTTCGAGTTATTCTTATAAATATCTGCGATTGCATCGACCGAGATTGGCTTTATAGCTTCATCAAAACTCTTGTAATTCAAGAAGAATGCCGATGGTGCTTCTTTATTTATTCTAAAGACCTCAAGCTTATTCCAAGCAAGATTGTCTTTTGTTTGAGCCATAGCGATAACCGCAAAGGCTGTGCAGATGTATGATAGTATCAGTTTTTTCATTTGATGATAGAGTTAACGAAAATAAGAATTCAAGACAACAAAAAAGGCAAAACTTTCTTTAAAATAAAGATATTTATAACCATTGGGATTTTCTTGACTAATTTAAATTTCTCTCTATTTTTCTTTCTGTTTAAACAAAACAAACGTTAATTCAAATATAAAATACAACACATGAAACAAAACACACATTCATCGCTTATCGTCCTCTCGGCACTGTTTTTTGGAGCATCTGCTTATGCAACGAATGTTCTAATCCCAACAGAGACACTCCCAACCGAAACGGGCGACTACACCATATATTACTCAGGATCTGACGCTTCAACAGTAGTCGGTATTGATACATCTAAAACATCGTACACACCGATAAAATTGACTTTTGCGAGTGGTGATGTTGATGGAAACACCTACATTTCGCCAAAAAATTGGGAAATGAACGGCAACCATACTTTTAGTTTAACATCAAATTCAGCAAATCAAGTTATTTTACAAAATAATACAGGTTGCATGGTTAAAGTTAAAGGATCGATTACAGTAAACCGCGCAGAAAACGTAGAAAGTTCTGACAATGCGTATGCCGTTATCGAAATGGGTAATTCACGATTCTACACAGAAGGCACCCCAATAATTAACATTAATGCGAACACAAAGATAAATAGTGCATATACTACTGATGCCATCTACATTGGCAGAAAAACAAAACTTAACGTTGCATCAAACGCAAAACTTGAAATAAATGGAAAAACAAAACTTGAAGGTGCAAATAAAAGTGGCGATACATTCGCCCACTTGTCAATTTCAACTGGATCAAGTGCAACTTTCAATGATGAATTCAAAATTCAGCAATATGGAGATATTGTTTCAAATGGCGATTTGATTATTAATCAAGGCACGACTTGGACTGTTGGTTCAAGCTCAAAGATCACGGTTGGAACAACTGGTTCGATTGATGTTAAAAACACAGGAGCAACAATTGCTGGTTCACTTGTAGATATAAGTGGTAACTTCACAACAAACGGAGATACTACTTTCAAAAATTCAGATGTGACAGTTCAAACTGACGCTAATTTCAACGTTTCAAATGGATTGCTTACGGTAGACGGAGGTTCATTAACTATTAATGGAAGTCTTAATAGAACAGTAGGTAGTGCCAAAACAAAAATTATCAATGGCGCAGTTGTAACAGCGACTAAATTAAACCAAGGTTCAGGACAAACAATCACAATTGGTGCAATAGGTGATAATGAATCTTCATTGGTAATCAGTGGCACAAATGATTATTATCAACTTCAAGTTCACGGCTACTTAATCCAAGAATCAGGGAATGCACGCTTCATTCGTTCTGCAACATTCTATAATGGTTCAAATCTTATAATGAATGGCGACATCACATTGTATAACAAGAATATAACAGATTTTAATAACAGCGCTTCAACATCTTTGATTATTAATGATGGTGCAAATGTATCGTTTAGCGGTAATCTATATATGCAAAATGCGAGATTGATGTTGAAAAAAGTGAACGCTCTTGGCACTAATGCAAAAATTTTCCTTGATTCAAATTCGACAAAAGCTTTGCTCGACTTGGACGCATCACAAGAATTCGATACTATCACTGCTAATACAAAGACCCTTGAAATCGACATCGCAGAAAATGTCGTACTCAACGCTTCATTTGTATCCGAAAACAATGGTAGATTTATCGTCTTTAATTTTACAGATAATCAAATTAAATTGAAAAATGCGACAGATATTTCAGATGTAAACACAATCTTCCAAGCATACTCATCAAGTGATATGTCGCAAAAGATTGACTCGCTTTATATCACATCTGATGGTTGGCTTGCAATGGCAACAGTACCAGAACCAGCTGAATGGGCGCTTATCTTGGGTGCACTTGCTCTCGGCATTACAATATACCGCAGACGCAAATAGTTTAGATAGCAACTTTTCCGAGGGGGGCTTGCAATAAGCCCCTTTTCTTTAACTTTAAATATCTATATAAAAAAAGGAACACATATGAAAAAATTTATATTTGCAGGCTTACTTTTAGCCTCAACATCATTGTTTGCCGACCATGTGATGACGGTGACATCTGAAAGTAAAAATCTCAGAGATTATGTTCCACCGATGTTGGCAAATGGTGCAATTTCTACAAGAGTAGATAATCTCGGACAACAAGTTCAAAAGAAATATATCAACTGCTATCCCGATGTCGCTTGGGCTGGCAGACGCTATGCACGCTCAGAACGTTATGCTCTTATGACAATGGGGCATTATAGCGAGAACATCATTATTGACGGAAAACCACTTGGCAAAGTCATCAACTGGGAACAATCACTCAATACGACCAAAGCTTATACAGAATGCATTGTTGAATACGAAAATGTCTTTGTGAAAACAATGGCATTTGTTCCCAAAAATCGTAATATGCTTGTTGTAAAAAAGACAATCGAACCTAAGTCAAACAATGTAAAAAATGCCGAAATTAAATTCACATATCATCTCGCTGACATCAATGATGACACGCCACCAGCACGCACGACAATAAACACAAAAGTTGATGATTTGCGTACAAATTCGGCTTCTATTTTCTACACTGCACAAGCATTCTATGAAATTGGTGGAGAAATATCGTTAATGTCCGATAAGCCATCATCACCATCTGTAAGCAAATACGCCACAACACTCACAACTTCGCTCGACATATCCAAAGGCTCGGCGGACGCAACATATTTTATCTCTTTTGCTGATAGCTATACAAAGCCAGAATCTGATCCGATGATTACATCGAAACAAAAGGTTGGCACAATAAAATCAGATTACAAAAAACGTTCAAAAGAACTCAAGAACGCTGTCGCAACAAAAGGTTTTGACGGTATCTTTGCCGAGCATATAGCCGATTGGGCAAAGTTTTGGGAAGGTGCGTTCGTAAAACTCCCAGACCAAAATATGCAAAATGCGTATCAAACCGCTCTCTATCATATGAACTCACTCCACACTGAATGGTCAATACCTGTTACAATTCTCTCTCACGGATTTGGTTGGTCAGGAAAATACTACGGCTGGGACGAAATGTTCTGTGTTCTCGGAGAACAAGCAACTGGCAAATTTAACTTGTCGCTCAAAACTGCAAAATTTAGAAAAGATATTCTCAAATACGCAATGTATCGCGTTTCTTACTATTACATTTGGAGACCACTCGCCGAAAAAAAATTCGGAGCACGCTATGCTTGGCAAAATCTTGAAGATGCATCAGAAGGCTCTGACACTGGCTTTTGGAACGAGCATATTTTTCATATGTCGAACATAACGCAAAGTGTTTGGAAACATTATTTGTTCACTGGCGACAAAAAGTATCTTGAAGAAATTGCATATCCAGTTATGCGTGAGTGTGCGGCATTTTATTTGTCGCATATGGTTTACGAAACACCTGAAAGAACTTTCATTGGCAAGTGTACTGACATCGAAAGACTCGGACCTGCTGTGGAAAATCCGTTTATGACTTCATGCGGTGTAATTTATAATTTTGAGGCTGTCGCCCGTGCATCAAAGATTCTCGGCGTTGACGCAGACTATGCCCAAAGACTTGTTGATGTTGCAAAAAAACTCCGTAAGAGTCTCCCACACGATGGCGAAAAGTATGTACCCCATATCAACTGTGACCAAAAAAGTATAGTTGCACTTGGGGGATTCTACCCATACGAAATTTTTGATAAAACCGAAACAAAACAAGCAAAAGCCCTTTACGACTTTATGTCGGTAATCAAAACTTACGGCAACATGTATCCTTTAGGAAAAGACGTTTGCCCTTGGTATTCAGGTTGGGCAAGTATCGCATTGCAACAGGTTGGAGACAATATCTTGCCAGAGCAAATGCTTTCTGCAACTGCAAAAAACGCTGGTCTCTTTGGCGAAACGTGGGAAATTCGCGAGCCCAAAATTAGACACAATCCATGGTTCTCAACTGCAGCTGGAATCTATTTACAATCGGTTTCGCAAATGCTCGTAAATCCACACGAAAACGGAAACATCGACATCGCTGTTACCGTTCCTGAAAAATGGAAAGATTACTCATTCTATTTGCCATCGTTTGGCGGAGCTTGGATAAATGCAGAGATAAAAAATGGAAAGCTTGTAAAACTTGAATATACAGGTGGAAAAAATGATAATGTAAAACGTCGCCTTGTAATTCCACAATATCTCTTGGACAACAACAAACTACCCGCATCTACCAAAAAAGACGACAGATATTATATAATAGAAATTGAAAAAAATTTCTCGCTTTAATCTAATAAAAATTGTGTCCGCAGATAATTTCTGCGGGCACAAAAATAAACAATGTTTTTATGGTTAAAAAACTTATTTTTTTACTTTACTTTGCGACATCGCCATTATTTTCCGAAGTCAATCTGCTCAAAAATGGAAATTTTGAAAACGGATTTGAAGACATTGGTTTTGCGTACGCATCAATCAGAACAGCCCATGCAAAAATAGAAGACGGCGAGCATGGGAAACATCTCACATACTACCTTTCCGCAAAATCGACAATCGCCCTAAACTTCTCAGAAGTTTATGTTGGAACTGAAGGCATATATGAAGTTTCATTTTGGGCAAAGTCGTCAAAGCCCGCAAAATTCAAACTTTCAGGGATGGCAAACGGCTTATACTCTGTATATTTCCGCCATTTGACCGATTTCAACATCACATCTGAATGGCAAAAATATACATATTCATTCAATCTTAAAGATCATCGCATAAAAGAAAAAGGTAAAATAAAAGGCTTTGCAGAATGGTTACCATTGCGATTTGAAAAGATTGAAGAAGTTGCAACAAATATCTATATTGCCGATGTAAAGCTTGTCTGTAAGTCAGAGGATAATGTAGTAGAACCAATTTCTGCAAAACTCGATGTGCAAAATAGTGCAAAAAAATCTGTTCGTATTTTTAACAAAAATGCAAAGATAAAAATCTCTGCAAAAATCAAAAATACTGGTGTTGATTTGCGAGAACAACCCGTAACATTTGAACTTGTCAATGCCGATAGAAAACTTATCAAACAACTACATAGAACAATATTTATCCCCAATGGCAATAGCGAACTTTCGTTAAGAACAAGAACGCCCAAACTCAATGGAACATACACTATTATTTTGAAAGTCGGAGAAAAGAAAATTGGCGATTTTGATTTTGCAGTAACGCCTAAAGTACGTGCTCCCAAAGGAAGCCTCCCAATCGATATCGGCTACAATGGACTTTTGAGCAACTGTCAATATGATGCTCCGACAGAATACGAAATAAAATTCCTTGCCGATAGCGGAATTGCATATTTGCGTTCGTGGGATCCTGCCCCATTCGCATGGAAATCAGTTGAACCGGAGGAAAATAAATATTGTTTCAATATTACAGATAAATATGTTGAATACTCACTCAAACACGGTTTGGAAGTTTTACCCGTTTTAGGCGGAATGTTCTTTGAATATCCAGCAAGAGTAAAAAACCACCCTCATATGCAAGCAGATTGGTTGAGGAAGAAATCGGAAATTGTGCCGACAATTAAATGTTTCCAAGAACGTGGTCGTAAAGCGTTGAAATTCCAGATGCAAGATTGGGAAAGAATGATTACAACGATAGCAACTCGCTACAAAGGGAAAATCAAACAATATGAAATTATGAACGAGCCCAATAGTGTCTGGCAAGATTTCACAACATACCTCCCTTACTTAAAAAGAGCTAATGAAATTTTAAAATCAATCGACCAAGAAAATCGGGTTATCGGGTTTTCAACATCGAGCGATTATGGTGCCGACATCAATGGATTTCTCGCAACTCTTTTGCCAATGGGTGCAGGAAAATACAGCGATGCAGTTTCATTTCACTCATACGCTTCATTGTTTGAAGATTCTCCCAAGCCAGCCGACAAACTCATTGATAATTTCAAAACATTTTTGAAACGCAATGAAGTTGTTCAACCACTTTGGCATAGCGAGTTATTCTATCTTAATCCAAAAAGTAGACTCGGTGGTGGAGACCATAAAAATGGTCCAGTATTCCATGCAGGATATTTAATCCGTCGCTATGTACTTGATTCTGCAAATGGTATTGAAGCATCAATTTTGCTTACTGCTGGACAAGTTTGCAAAACGATAAAACCTGTCAAATGCACGAATTTTGCGAACAATGGAGGTAATTTGCCAAATGTCTGCAACGGAGGTGATATTTACATTCCTAACGAAAAATATATTGCATCAGCTGTATTTGCTCAAAAGCTACAAAACACTGATTTTGCAAAAAAACACGTCCTCAAAGATAAAATGCTTTGCTATGAGTACAAAAGCAGGAACTCGGATAAATGTGTTGGGATAATTTTTGCACTCAATGCGTACATGCAAAATCTTACTCAAGATAAAAATTATCCAAAGACAAAAGTTATAGACCCAATTAATCGTACGAAAAAAAATCTTGGTAAACTACCAGAAGGCACATTGGTATCGGATTACCTCGGAAATCGGTTAAGTTCAAGTTCAAATGAATTTGTACTACCAATCACACCTATCCCGATATACATAACAACCGATACTTCAGAAGTACTCCAAAAAATCCTCGTAAAATTAAAATAAATATTTAGCCGCTCGAAAAAAATCGAGCGGTTTTTTTGTTGTCTATACGAAATAATATGATAGCACAAAGGTATGAAATTAGTCTTTAGAATATTTTTAGTTTTTGCAGTATTAACATCGACAGTTTTTGCGTCTGAATACAAACCAGCAGAACGCAATGCGGTTGAATTTATCGAACGTGACGGTCTCCCAAACTTTTTCAAAAAAGCGAAAGCCGGCAAAGAAATTACAATTGTTTATTTCGGCGGAAGTATCACCGCACAACAAGGCTGGCGTTTGCAAAGTGAAACGTATTTCAAAAAGCGTTTCCCAAATGCGAACTTTAAAGCAATACATTCGGCAATTGGTGGAACAGGCTCTTTGCTCGGAACATTCAGAGTTCAACGTGATGTCATCGCATATAATCCCGACCTCGTATTTATCGAATTTGCCGTAAACGATAGTGGACAAAAACCAGCAAATATCAGAAATACAATGGAGGGGCTTATCAGACAAATTTGGAAAGCAAATCCTAAAACAGATATTTGCTTTGTCTATACGGTAACAGATAACGAAAGAAATCTTCCACCTCTTTTAAAGGGAAAAATGTATGAATCGGAAACAGTAATGGAAGATATTGCCGACCATTACAAAATCCCGTCAATCAACTTTGGCGTAGAAATCGCAAAACTCGTCAACGAAAATAAACTCATAATGAAAGCCCCTGGTGGCGTGATGACTGCTGTCGCAGGCGATATTCTCAACGAAGACGCAATCAAATTAAAAGACAATCAAGGCAGAATTATTTTTGCAAAAGACGGCGTTCACCCATACCCCAGTACTGGACACATTCTTTATACTCGCACGCTGATAAAATCTTTTGAAAAAATGGAAAATAAAAAGCATCCAGTAAAGCATAAATTAGTAGCACCTCTTTCTGCAGACAATTTTGAAAGAGCAACTCGTATCGATTCAACCGATTCGAGAATTAAGTATTCGGGAAATGTAAAAGACGCCAATTTCAAACATTTTAAGCGTAGTATTGATTCGCTCAAAGATATGCAAGTTAACTCATCAATGAAATTCAAAGTAAAGTCGAAATCGCTTTTTGTATTTCATGTAATGGGTCAACATGGAGCAGAAATTGAAGTTTATATTGACGGCAAAAAACACTCTACATTCCGCACAGTCGACAAACATTCCACATGGGCAAGATTACAAATAACCCGATTGTTCGACCTTCCAGAAGAAAAAATTCGCGAAGTTGAATTACGCGTCTCTGACAAAAAATTGAATAAGAGAAACTTCCTCTCCGAAGCAAATAAAAAACATTTTGACAAACATCCAGCCGAGTACGACGCATATATATTTAAGCCGTCGTGCATTATGTTTGTCGGAGAAATACTCGACTAAACAGACGTGATTGAAAGAAAATTTATATCGCCACTTGGCACTATCCCTGAAATATCTGCAAAGTGGTTTGTGGATACATTCGCAGAAAAACTCACTCAAGTACCAGTGAGTTTTTCTGACGTACTTGTGCTTGTCCCCACAAGAGCGTCGGCAAAAAATCTTCGTGAAGCAATTTTAGGCGAGTGTTTTGCACGAGAGGTATATGGCGTTTGCGAACTCAACATAAAAACGCTCGAAGACGAACTTACCGAGTATCAAAAACAGACAAATGCGATAACTGCAATAGAAACTCGTGCCACTTGGATTGCTTCATTTCAAGATGCTCCATTAGAAAATTTCACAGGGCTTTTCCCTTTTACAACTCCATCTCGCAACGACTATTCACATCTCGCAAAAGAGTTGGAATTTTTACAAAATACACTCGCCGAGAATCTGCAAACAATATCGTCGGCTTCCGACAAGCTTGCAGACTCGCCCGACAATCGACGCTGGCAAGACTTAAAACAACTTGAAATAATCTTCAACAACAAAGTCCAGCAAGGTGAGAAATTAACACGCATTCAATCATTAAAAAGTGCAATCGAAAAAAGCACACAGTCGGGCAACTGGAAACACGTTGTTGTAATTGGCAATCCCGACGCATCCGCCGTGTTAAAAGAATACTTAACACAACTGGATTCCAACGGAACACAAATAACCATCGTAATAATATCGGACGACAAAAATGCTTTCGATGAATACGGAACACCAATTCCCGACATATATTCAGAAGTAAACCTGTCTGTTGAAGATTCCGACATCAACGTATATATAGATGTAAAAAAACAAGCACAAGCAGTAGTAAACCTCGCAAAAGCGTATGACGAAAAGGCGTACGACGTAATCGCAATATCGTGCGACCAAAAAAAATCTATTGATATTTTCCGAAGTGAGTTTGCAAAAAATTCTATCAACGCAATTTCACTTGAAGCTGAAAGCCTTGAAAAAACCGAACTTTTCAACTTTATATCATGCCTTTACGCCTACTACGGAAGACCGAATTTTAAGAACTTTTTAAATTTTGTCCGCAACCCGATTGTATTAAAAAATTTGGAATCTATTTCAAAACATAGTGCGACAGACATACTCGCCGATTTAGATTTTATCGCCGAAGAATCGCTTTGTTCAAATGTTGCACAAGCCAAATCAACACTTTATGCACGCATAAATCCAACCGATTCCCAAAACGACAGAACAACATCGGCGTTTATAAAAATAAAATATTTGCGTACAATTTTCGACTTTGCCGAAAAATGTCTAAATGCAAATAAAAGTGCGAGCGATCTCTTAGATTTTATATCAGAAATTTTGCCCGAAGAATTGAGCGAAAAAAATCAGCTTGCCCACTCGGTATTATTGGAATGTGTAGAAAACATCGTAAAAGCAGAAGAGTTCGCAAAAATAAAATTTAGCATCGACGAAGTATTCTCGATTATCATCAACTATATCAAATCGGTTTCCACGAAGATTGACCTTGAAGATAAACGTATTCCACTTCAAGACTGGATGGAAATTTTTTGGTCGACAAAGCCTCATCTACTTTTGTGCGATATGAATGATGGCATCGTTCCGCTGTCAAACTCAGATGGAAAATTCTTAAACGATTTAATCAGAAAAAAGCTTGACTTAAGACACCAATATCTGCGTCAAGCAAGAGACGCATATATGCTCGACACACTGAAAAAATCGCGTAAGAACGGTGGTGCAATCACAATATGCGTACCCAGACAAAATTTATCTGCCGACCCATTGATGCCGTCGAGAATTTTATTCCAAACAGAGAACCTTGCACAACGCACTCAATTACTTTTCAAAACACCAACCATCAACGATTCGCAACAACCCTACACGCCAGAATGGAACCTCAATGTCCCAACAAAAAAATTCAAAGGCAAATATAGTGCGACAAAATTAAACACTTACTTAGACTCGCCTTGGCAATTCTATCTTCAATATGTGCTTTCAATGGGAATAGTAGAAACGCAAAATGACGAAATGGATGCTATGCAATTCGGCAATATTTTCCATAAAATACTCTACAAATTTGCAGTTTCTAACATCAAAGATTCTATCGACGAAAAAGAAATATCCGATTTTCTCCTAAAAGAATTTTTGTCGATAGAAAACGAAATGTTCGGCACAACAACACGAGCACAAGTGCGTGTACAACTCGAGAATTTGAAGAATAGAATCTTGGCATGTGCAAAAGTCCAAGCAGAACATCGCAAGCAAGGATGGAAAATTTTATATGCTGAAAAACCGTTTGAAATAGAACTATGTGGACAAGATTTTACCGGCGTGTTCGACCGCATAGATATAAACGAAAATACTGGGCAGTACCTTGTTCTCGATTACAAAACTTACGATAGGAATTTTTCAGAAATAACAAAATCAAAACATTTACAAGAAATTAATGATAAGGTTTTCTGGAAAAACCTACAGTTGCCACTATACATTTGTGTCGCAAACGTGATTCTGCAAAGCAACAATATTATTTGCGGTTATTTTGTAGCACCCAAAAACATCACCCAAACATCAATCGACATTTGGGAAGACGTTTGCAAATACCAAGAATCAGCATTGGACAAAATGATGGAAATAATAACGAGTATTCAGTTGGGTAAATTCGCTCCAGAAGTACGACCAACGTACGATAACTACAACTCGGTATTCAACCTGAACTTCGATATTCTCAAAGAGATTGTAAAATTCGAGAAATGAAAAATCGACCAGAAATTTTCCAAAACGAAAGAGTATCTGCCTCGGCTGGTGCAGGCAAAACGTATGCACTCACAAAACGCTTTATCGCACTTGCTTCAAAAGAAATAGATTCAGAAACTCGTTTACCCGACCCGACCAAAATCACTGCATTAACCTTCACAAGAAAATCTGCAGGAGAATTTCTCGACAAAATTTTAACACGTCTTGCCGATGCATCGATGAACGCAGAAAAATCGCGAGCTCTTTCTCTCGAAGTAGAAGAACTCACCTTTGGCGAGGAAAAAGATGGCACATACCTCACACAAGAAAAAATACTTTTGTTATTAAAAGAGTGCGTAAAAAATTTGAATCGTATGCGACTCTCAACAATCGACTCTTTCTTTGCCTCTGCACTCACTGCATTTTCAACCGAAAGCGGACTCTTTTCAGAATTATCAGTTCTCGAAGACGCACAGTTAAAAGAGGAAAAAGAAAAAATTATCGACGATATTTTACAGACTATTTCTACCAGCAAAAAAACGTTCGCAACATTTGCAGAAATCATCAAGCGTGCATCTTTCGGTGCCGACGAGAAATCTCTACGCACAACTCTTGGCAATAATATTGACGACAGCCATCAAAAATTTATAGAAGTTCCCGACGAAAATCTCTGGGGGAAAATCGAAGAAATAATCGACGAAACACCGATACCTTGGAATCGACAAGAATACAATCGAGAACTAAATGAATTAAAAAATCTGCTAAAAAATGAAGACTACGGAAAGTCTTTTGACGGTATAATTAAATTTCTCGAAGCAACCGATAACAATACACTCGGCAACAAATACTCAACTGTTGAAAGAACGATAGATCTTTTTGCATTAGGCGAGTTAAATAATTCTTTTGAACTAAACTACAACAGACGGACATATCTTATCTCGAAAAAAATAGCGTGCCTATTGGAATCGCTTTATAAACGTATTCTCCACGCACATATACTCCGTGTTTGCGACGCATCAAAAGCCGCAGCACAAATCGCAAAGTTGTACGAAGAACGCTACAACACCAATGTTCGCCTCGCTGGAAAATTAGCGTTTGGCGACATCCCTATTCTCTTGAGCAAATCGGCTTCATTATTTTCAAATCTGATTGAGTACCGACTCGATTCAAAATTCAACCACTGGTTGTTTGATGAGTTCCAAGATACGTCGCGTCAGCAGTGGAGTTTCTTCAGAAGTATTATCGACGAAACTGTCGCTGAAGATAGTGGCGATAAAACTTTTTATTATGTTGGCGACGTAAAACAATCGCTCTACTCTTGGCGTGGTGGCGACCGACTTTTGTTCGACGAAGTTTTCAACAACTACAATGCTATACACAAAAGACAAGTTATATTCGATGGTAAAGAACTCGTTACATCATGGCGTTCTGGAAAACATATTATCGACATAATAAACTCAATATTTGAGGACGGCGATTATTTGAAAAAAGCCTTCCACCCTGAATCAGCGAAACAATTTACAAAAATTTTCACACCACATATATCGGCTGAAACATTAAGTAATGCAAAAAAAGCAAAGCCGTCTTTAGCTCAATTGAGGTTTATAGATCCAAGAGGAAAGTCTCTAAAAAAATTGCAAAATGTCTGTGCAGAAATTTTTGAGATTATAAAGCAAACAAACCCGACTGCAAACGGCAAAACTTGTGCGATACTTGTAAACGACAATAAAACCGCAGAAGAAATAGTTAAATATTTGAGAGAAAGAATCGCCGAAGAAAATCTCGCAATAGAGGTTTCGGGCGAACTCGAAAAGAATATCTTGGCAGACAATATGCTCGCATCGGCATTTCTACAACTGCTGAAAAACACAGCACACCCGAGCGATACAGCATCGGAAGTATATCTAAAAATGACGCCACTTGCCGACCTCGTCTCTCGAGAAAATTTTAGAGATGAAATAATGTCAACAATCGCAATGTATGGCATAGAAAAAGTCGCTGAAAATGTAGAACAATACTTGCGTAAAAAAATTAAAGTAAATCAACAACTCGAAGAAAATATAGAATTATTAAAATCGGCTTGTAGAGAATTTGATGCATCGCAATCAAAAGGCATAGATAATTTCATCGAATTTTTTGCTGGAAAGAAATACAAAATTTCGTCTATCTCAACAGCGATTCAAGTGATGACAATTCATAAATCGAAGGGACTTGGCTTCGGAACTGTCATCTTGCCCGACCTATACAACATTGCCGATTTTATAGATAGAGGGCTGAAATATATAACGCAAAATCACAACGGAATACGTGTCCAAAAAACGATATCGTATTTTCCTCCTCAACTTGTTTGCAGAATGAGCAAGGTGCTAAGAGAAAGCGTAGATTTAGAAACAGAAAACGAATCGTTTGAAAATATTTGCAAGCTATATGTTGCGCTAACTCGTGCAGAACAAGCACTCTATATCATACTGCCCGAAGCAAAAGAATACGACTCATCCAACGGAAGTACAAGCCAACTTATCGTCAATGCATTTGAACCAAAATTGCGTTCGCAAGAATTAACACCACAAGAAAAAAATTTAATCTACGAAGATTTAGTAAATCGGAAAATAATTTCTATCGGCGACGAAAAGTGGTACTTGGTAAATTCCCCAATTCCGATGGCAGAGCCACTCAAGCAACTATCGACAATTGAAAATCCGAAAATCCCAAAACCATTTGAAAGAATTGTTCCATCGCAATCACACAATTCTTTAAAAAATTTTGATATTAAAAAAATCGCTCTCGGAACGGCTATTCACAAAGCATTTGAGTTTGTCGATACATCGAACGACTCTCCTGAAGACAAAGCGATGCGTGCCGTAAAAGACTCGAGAACTCCAGACGCAATACAAGCCGAAGTTTACAATCATTTGCGAGATGCTCTAAAAAATCCAGAGATTGCAAATTTATTTTTGGAAGAGAAAAATCGCATCATAAAAACTGAGTTTTCTTTCGACGTACTAATCGATGGTAAAATCGCACGAGGGTCAATCGACCGTCTGATTATAAATACAGATAATAATAACAAACCGATTTCAGCAACAATCATCGATTATAAATCGAACAAAAATTTTGTAGATACATACAAACCTCAAGTTGAAATTTACAAGAGAGCAATCGAAAACATATTTAAAATTCCAGAAAATAAAATATCTGTAAAAATTGTTTCGTACAACGATTCGCAGATTACCGACGTAATATAATTTTTTTGAAACTCTCCCCTTTTGTGTGCGTTTTACTAAACAGAAAGGGGAAAATTAAAATGAAAAAAAATATTATTCTTACAACTATGTTGGTATCGTCATCGCTCCTATCATTTGGAGGCACGACGATTATATATCCGCAAACACAAACATACATCCCGCAACAAACAACTGTTGTAATTCAACCATCGGCAACTGCACAAACTGTAGTCGTTCAACAACCGACAACTCCGGCTGTAGTCGTTCAACAACCGACACAACAAACAGTTTACGTTGAACCGCCAACGACAACAGAAGTTGTGATTGGTAATATCGCTCCGATTATTCGTGCTATCACACCATTTGTTATTGATAGACCACACCACCATCCACGACCTCATTACAGACCAATTCATCCACGCCCGCATCATCATAGAATTGCACATCGCCCTCCTCCACGAGTCCACATGCATCGCCCGATGCCACCCCGTCGATAACAAAAAAATGCGTCGATTCTGTTCGACGCATTTTTATTTTAGTTAAGTTTTTCAGGATGTTCGATTATATCAATCCAATCGCCCATTATCCTCAAGCCTTCGTGAAGTTGGACATCAAAATCAAATGAATCTTCATCATCGTCATCTAATTTATCTGACTTAGATTTCTTCTTTGGCTTTTCGGCTTTTTTATCTTTTTCATTTTCCTTTGCAGAGTCCAAAAGTACTTCGGTTTTTGGATAATTTGCATCAGTAAATTTTTTCTGACGTTCTTTTAACTTCTTGTTGAATTCTTCATCTGCTTTGAGATCAGCCTCACGAGTTTTGAAGTTCAAGCTCCAATCTTTTTTCTCTTGTCGTTGCTTTACCCAATTTATTCTTTCCTCAAGAATCCTAAATTCGTCGAGTGTTTTTCTTCGCTCGATTGATTGTGCAGTGAGTTTGTCCATCAACTTCTTTGCCATATTTTCGTCAAAGCCATAGCCCCAAACTGTCTCGATAATATCGGGGGCGATTGCGTCCCACTTCAATGCGTAATCTTTGTATTCTTCGCCAATTTCCATATAATCGTAAACTGACGGAAGTACGATGTCGGAATGGACACCTTTAACTTGGATTGAATCGCCATTTGGTGCGTACCATTTTTGAACAGTTACTTTTGCCGCACTCTTTTGTTGTGGATCAAAATTTTCAAGATGATAAACTGCTTGAACAGTTCCTTTGCCGTGTGTCGATTTATCACCGACGATAATCGCACGACGATGGTTTTGCAATGCACCTGCGACAATTTCAGTTGCCGATGCTGAAAGTCGGCTAACCAAAATTACCAAAGGACCGTCCCAAACGATTTTTTCGTTTTCATCGCGTAATTGATTTGTTCTACCTGTTGCGTCGCGGACCTGAACAACTGGACCTTTCTTAATAAACAAGCCTGCTAAATCGACAGCTTCATTTAGGAATCCGCCACCATTGCGACGCAAGTCGAGGATAATTCCCTTCACGCCCATTGCCTTTAATTTCACAAGAAGTTCTTCTACGTTCTTAGATGTGCTGAAACCTTTTGCATCGGCACCAGAGCCAGATTCCCCATAGAAAGCGGGCAAGTCGATAACACCGATTGGGATAGTTTTATCGCCAACTGGGATTGTATAAACTGCCGCCTTTGCGAGCTTTGTTGTGAGCTTAATTTCCTCACGAACAAGAGTGATTGTTTTTCTCGCCGACGGGTTCGATGCTGGCTCGATAAGCAAACGTACCTTTGTATTCTCTTTCCCACGAATCATCCTAACGGTTTTGCGAAGTTTCATTCCGATGACATCAACCATTGGTCCAGACTCTTGCCCAACTGCCAAAATTTTATCGCCTGTTTTTAGTTGTTTACACTTTTCAGCAGGTCCGCCTGGCATAAGTTCTGCGAGCGTGCAATAGCCGTCTTTATCTTGGAGAACTGCACCGATACCTACAAGCGAGTTGCGAACTGAAATATCAAATTCTTCGAGATAATATTCAGAGAGGAAAGATGAGTGAGGGTCGTAAAGTTGCGAGAGCGTATTCAAGTAAATTTCTTGAATTTCCATATTGTCGGCTTTCGCATAATTTTCAATCAAGCGTTGATAACGTTTTAAAACTTCTTCTTTTGCCTTTGCGAGTTTTTCTTCAAAAGTTTTTGGAGCTTTCTCTTCTTCTTTTTCGATTTCTGCAGAACGCTTTTGCATTTCTGCTTCTCGTTTTTCACCTTCGCCTGCTACGCAAGTTGATTCTTCTTGAAGTTTTTTATTTTCTTCCTCCATTTTTTCAGGAGTTTCTGGCTCGTCAGTGAGTTCGTCTAATTCATCGGAATAGCCGAGAATTTGATTTATTAAATCGTATTGAATTCTCTTATTCCATAATTCATCGGCTTCAGCCATATTTCTTGGCCAATCTTCTTTACTTCTATCTGGACGGAAAGTTTCTTTTGAATCGAAATCGAAAGGCTTATCCATTCGTTCTTTTATCCATTTTATACGAGCATCGGCACGCTCGATAAATCTATCGTAAATCGAGAACGCTGGCAAAAGTGTTCCTTGTGCGAGCATAATTTCAATCGACGGAGCAAAGAAATCTTGAAAATACTGAACATCTTCGGCTGTGAAAAAGAGCTTAAAGAAATCGACATTCTGCATGTACTCTCGGATAAACTCACGCACATCTAATTCGCTCACAGGTGTTTTCAAATAATGCCCACGTTCGAGAAGAAAGACGATATAACGTGTTTCATTACGCATTTTTGTTGGGGTTTGCAACGATATCGGCGTGCGTTTCTGCACTGGCTGACGTGGTTGCGACACTTGTGCCGATGCCGACACAATCGCAACAAATGCGAGCATTACAAAAGTTAAGATTCTTACAATATTCTTCATCTTCAAAAAATTTTCCTGTTAATTAAATATCTTTTTTTTGTTTTTGACAAGTAGCTTTAAAAATTTGTTCCGTTCATCATTTGTTCAACTCATTGCGAGCTTTTCGCAATGTCTCTCTTTCAGATTCGGTCAACGAAGAAAATCCGCTTTCAGAAATCTTGTCGAGTATTCTATCAATTTCATCGGCAGAATTTTCATTTGTTGAAATATTTACCTTGAACGAGTAATCGGTTGCGTTGCCTCCACGAGAATCAGATTGAACTTTTTTCGACTTCGGGAATTTCGGCATTCGCAGATTATCTACAAACATCAGTTTGCCTTTTATCAGCAACATTGCGAAGGCAAGCCCTGTTAAAATTCCACCCAAGTGTGCAGAATATGCTACAACAGCATTTCCACCTGCGAGAGAATAAAGCAAACCCAACACTTCAAAACACGTTGCGATTTTCAACATCGTCATTGGTCGCATCGATATTGGAATGACAAAAAACAAAAGGAATGTAATTGGCATTGGCGGATACAAATAGCAAAATGTTGCGAACACTGCCATCACCGATGCACTCGCTCCTATCAACGTTTCAGACGTATTTGGATACGATAACAACATCCACAAAAGTCCGCCAAAAATAGCACCCGAAAAATACAAGATATAAAAACGCTTGTTGCCAACAACACGCTCAACATATTTGCCGATGAAATACAACCCAAGTAAATTGCAGAAAATATGAAAAATATCGCCGTGCATAAATGCATACGACACAAGTGTCCATACTTTGCCAGATAAAAGCGAGTCAATAGACAACCCAAAGAAATTTAAAAATTCTGCTCTGCCAAATATACGCTCACCGAATGCTTGAATAAAGAATGCGACGATATTTGCACAAATCAAAACTTTCGACGCCGACACACTTATCGTCGAAAATTTTTCACGCACACGTTCTTTCATATAATCTCTATCGTAAATCGACATACAACTCCTTTTAAATAATGCGACCAAGTGCGAGATTGGCTAACATCAAACCAAACACACCTGTTACCATTGGCGTGCTACCTATTATTTTTTCTGAATTATCCGAGTTGATATGTGTTTCAGCAGATGTATTTTCAGGCGAAAACACGCACTGTAAATCGGCATTTTTCAAACCTCGCAAACGCAACTCTTTTCTCATTCTCGACGCAAGCGGACAATTATATGTTTTGAAAATTTGCGACACTTCAACTAATGCGGGATTTGTTTTCCGTCCAGCTCCCATACTCGATACTATCGGAACATTTTTTGAAATAGCCATACACGCCAGTTCTGCTTTAACCGAAATTGAATCAATAGCATCCACGATAACTGTCGGTTGCATATCGACAAATTTTGACACGTTTGTTGCATCGATAAACTCGTCAAAAACTTGCACATTAGCGTTTGGATTTATATCCACAATTCGCTCTTGCATAACTGCAGTTTTACTCTTTCCGATAGTTGAATGCAACGCACAAAGTTGTCTGTTGATGTTTGACTCGGCGACAACATCGCTATCAATCAAAATAAAATTTCCAACACCTATGCGTGCCAACGCTTCTGTTGCAAATGAGCCGACAGCACCAACTCCGCAAACCATAACCGTTGCGGATTCTATCTTTCTCTGTGCTTCTATGCCATAGAGCATCGCACTTCTTGAGAATTGACCATCACTCATTTTTATAAAATTCTAAAAAATTTGCGTATATATTTTCAGACAAATCTTCGGCGTTTTCGTTCCGTACTTCAGCGAGTTTCAAAATGGTTTTGTCTAAAATTTTTCGAGACGGAAATGAATCGCTCTCTATCAAAATTTTATCCGACGGAATTTTTTTTGCACAGCAAACACCTTTTTCGGAAAGTAATTCGCGTTCGCCGAAAGAAAAAAATCCACCCATTTGTAAAAAACAATCCACTTGTTCAGGCGAACAATTTGGAGCGTGGAGCAAAAAACGTTTTGCCTTTTCTCGACCCACCCACGATTTCAATATATCTTGCAATGCTCCCCATTTGCCGACGCAATGAATAACAACTGGCAAATTATATTTATCGGCAAGTTCGAGTTGCGTACAAAATATTTTTTCTTGTAGCGACGCTGGAACATCGTTTTCAAATCGCTTATCCAAGCCAATCTCGCCGATTGCATCTGCGTTAATTAAGAACTCTTGCAAGGTTGGCAGATATTTTGAAAACAATTCGCCTTCGCTTATTGCAGTTTTATCTGCACTCGATTTTTGGAGCGACGGATACACCCCATACGATTTTTTCACGTCGAGTTTTTCAAAATCAAAAAGCAATTTCCACTCATCAACAAAGCAAGCCGACGCACAAATATTAATACCAAATAAATCACTGCAATCAAAATCATCAGTGAGGTTTAAATGACAATGTGCGTCTGTTTGATGAATAAACATTACATTTTTTGGAAATCTGCTATCGCTTTTTTCACAATCTTTTTATCGACATTTTCTGTGTGCGTTTTACCGATTGAATCGATAACAACAAAACGCAACTGTCCTGAAACCGACTTCTTATCACGCAACATAGCGTCGATAAAATCGTCTGCTGAAATTGGCGTACGCAACGATGTCGGCAAGTCGGCAAACTTAAGCATATCGACTATTTCAGATATTTCTGAATCGCCAATAAGCCCCATTCTACGAGACAACACAGCCACCATCACCATTCCGATTGCGACAGCTTCGCCGTGCAAATATTTTCCATAACCTGCACAATGTTCTATCGCATGCCCAAACGTATGCCCCAAATTCAGAAGGGCCCGACCACCTTGCGATGCAGTTTCACGTTCATCGTCCGCCACAACTTTTGCTTTCAATGAACACGCTTTGACGATTGCATCAGCGAGCATCGGCGAGTTGTACGACATCTTCTCTTTTTGCGATGCAAGTTTTTTAAAGAATCGAGAATCGCCCAAGACCGCACACTTGATAACTTCAGCCATACCTGCGGAAAATTGACGTTTCGGAAGTGTTTTCAAAAACGACATATCTGTGAACACAGCTTTCGGTTGATGAAATGCTCCGACAAGATTTTTTCCTTCAGCAATATTTATACCTGTCTTGCCTCCAACCGAAGAATCGACCATAGACAAAAGCGTTGTTGGTATTTGATAAAAATCTGCACCACGCATATACGACGCTGAAACAAACCCAGTCAAATCGCCGATAACGCCACCGCCCCATGCGACAATCGCACTCTTTCTATCGGCGTGTTCTTGTGCGAGAATCGAACAGAGTTCGGCAAACTTTTTTATCGATTTCGACGCTTCGCCTCCTTTGACAGAAATTATTTTTGCGACACTCGAAAGCTTTTTTGCTTTTTCTGTATGTGCTTTTAAAACCGCTGAATCTGCGATACAAAATACAGAACGTTTTTGCGATACAAGTTGCGAAAATGTTTTCAATGCTTCGTCAAACGCACCATCACCGACGATAATCGGATACTCACGTTTTGAAAGTTTTACTTTTAATGTAATCATAAATCAATCTAATCCAAACACGCCATTTGCGTATGCTCGTGCATTAAATTTCTGCAAGTCTTCAGGCTTTTCGCCAAGCCCGACATAAAGAATTGGAAGTTTCAATTTCCTATAAATACCAGCGAGTGCACCGCCCTTACCAGTGCCGTCAAGCTTTGTAATAATCACGCCTGTCAGAGGAAAAATCTTGTTAAACGCAAGTGCCTGTTCGATATTGTTCGACCCCAAACTACCGTCGAGAACAATCACTGCATTATGCGGAGCGTTGGCGTCATTCTTCTTTAAAACACGTGAAAGTTTTGCGAGTTCCGACATCAAGTTTTCTTTAGTATGTAAACGTCCTGCCGTATCGAGAACAAGCCATTTTACATTTTTAGATTTTGCCGATTGCCACGCATCGAACGCAGTTGCCGCAGAGTCTGCACCATGAGCACTCTCGACCAAGCGAACATTCAAGCGTTGCGACCACTCACGGATTTGTTCATTTGCCGCAGCTCTGAATGTGTCGCACGCACCGAGCAAAACTTCGTCGCCATTTTGTTTTGCCAAATATGCGAGCTTTGCAGAAGTCGTAGTTTTCCCAGCTCCATTCACACCGACAAGACAAATAACAGTCGGGTTGCCATCTTGCGATTGATTAAACTCAGCCTCAGAGCCTTCGAGAATTTTGCACAAGACATTTGCACCAATCTGTGCTGCCTCCTTGCCGTGCAACTCTTTATTTTTTCGATATTCAGTTCGTATTGCGTCGACAATTTCAGACGTTGTCTCAAACCCGAAATCTGCTCCATAGAGAGTCTCTTCAATCAGCTCGATATCCGATTCATCTATTTTGCGACCAAACAAAGACGAAAACTTATTCAGTGCAACATTAGCTGTGCGTTTTAATCCGTCTTTAAATTTTTTTAAGATAGAAAACATTATTTTTTATTAGCTGTGCGAAGTGGACGTTTTAACGAACCTTTTGCATTGTCGAGAACACCGTTTACGAAACGACGTGCTTCTGCTGACGAAAATTCTTTTGCTAAATCAATCGCTTCATTTATCGAAACGACTGGTGGAATATCTTCACGAAAAAGAAGTTCAAAAATAGCCAAACGCAAAATTGCCAAGTCAACTTTTGCAATTCTATCTTTCGACCAATTTGTAGCACATTTTTCAATCAACGCATCTACCTCATCAATTCGAGATTCCACACCTGCTATGAGTTCTTCAGCAAATGAGTAATACTCACGTGGATTTTCTTTTGTCGAGAAGAAAGACTCGAGTGCCGTTTGAATAGACTGTCCTTTATTTACATCACGCATATAGAGGAACTGCATTGCCGCAATTCGATTTTCACGACGTCCTGCATTTTTATTTTCGCCCATATTATTTTTCTCCTTCGCCTGATTCTTGCGACTCTGTTATTTCATCGAGAAGAACTGCTGCGTGCCAAGCCATTTCCATTGCACATTCAGCAAACTCTGCTCCTCGTGCGATTTTTCCGACTGTACGAGCCTTTGCCTGCTCTTCATTTTCTGTAACGACAATCCCGTTTATCATTGGCACAGTTGTCGACACTGCAATTTGTTGAAGTGCATTTGCTGTGCTATGTGCGATAATCAAGTGATGTGGAGTATCGCCTGCAATAACAACGCCCAACGCAATCACTGCGTCGTACTGACATGTTTCTGCGAGCATATTGCAAACGTGTGGAACTTCGCCTGCACCTGGAACACGAACGAGCTTGATATTTTTTGAATCTACGCCATGTTCATTAAAAGTTTTCACTGCGTCTTTAACGAGAGCATCGACATATTTTTTATTGAAACGTGATGCGACAATCGCATAGCGATATTGGCTCACGTCAATTTTTTTGGGCATTTTGCCTTTATCTAAACTCATAAACTAATCCTTTATTTTTATTTCTTCGACAATCTCCAAACCGAATCCTTCTGGGATGACGTGCTTGCCGATATTTGTAGTTAGCAATTTAATTTTTTTGAAACCGAGTGCACGGAGAATCTGCGAACCCATACCATAATCACGCACATTTGGTGCCAGTGGCGATGCGTCGGCAACGTTTATGCCTGAATCGGGCTGTGTAATATATACGCCTGCACCAACGCCCTCTTCGGCAATCATTTCCAATGCCTTTTCAAAAGTCTTCGATCCATTTTTGCAAGAGACATCAAAGAAAATATCTGCAAACGCATTTTCTGAATGTACACGTGCAAGTGTTGGCGATTCGTCGATAACACCACGAACAAGTGCATAATGAACACGTCCGTCCGATGCTCTGAATCCGACAAGTTTAAAATCTCCGGCTGTTGTTGTGATTTCGCGTTCAAAAATCTTTTTGACTAAATTTGTGTCGTGCTTAAGGCGATACTCAATCAACGATGCAACGCTCATCATTTTCATATTATGACGTTTTTTGAACTCGACCAAATCTGGCAAGCGAGCCATTGTACCGTCATCATTCATAATCTCGCAAATTGTCGCACAAGGATAGAGTCCTGCAAGACGTGCCATATCTACCGCCGCTTCTGTATGACCAGCACGTTCGAGCACTCCACCGTTTCTCGCACGTAGCGGACACAAATGCCCTGGCGATACAAAGTCTGACGCTGTCGCCTTTGGGTTTGCGAGCAAGTTAATTGTCAACGCTCTATCTGCCGCACTGATGCCTGTTGTGATTCCTTGCGATGCGTCGACTGTTACAGTAAATGCTGTCCCTTTTGCGTCGCGATTAAGGCGTACCATATCGTCGATACCGAGTTCGAGCAAGCGTTCGCTTGTTGTCGGCACACAGACCAATCCACGTGCATAACGCACCATTGTATTTATAATTTCTGGAGTGACTTTTTCGCCTGCACAAATCATATCGCCTTCGTTTTCACGACCTTCATCATCGGCGACAATCACAATTTTGCCTTCTGCAAAATCTGCTATGCACTCCTCGACACTATCAAATATTTCTTCTTTATTCATTTTTATTCCTATGAAAATATTTTTGCGATATCGGCTTTTCCCAAAACTTTAATTGACCCTTCGGGAATTTTCTTGAGTACCAATCCACCAATTTGAAAACGCTTCAGCTCTTTCACATAATACCCGAGCGATTCAAACAT
This sequence comes from Opitutales bacterium, assembly GCA_015061945.1. Lineage (GTDB taxonomy): Bacteria > Verrucomicrobiota > Verrucomicrobiia > Opitutales > Intestinicryptomonadaceae > Merdousia. The sequence goes on along the minus strand of SUVP01000005.1, from coordinate 25,598 downwards.
TCGGCGAATCTCACGCTTGCGACCTTGGTTCAACCACACTTCTACACGACGTGGAGCATCGTCGTTAGGCGATGTATCTGGAATAATTTTCGATGCACGCAATTTCTCGCCATCGCACATAACGCCACGCAACAGAATCGGGATTATTTTTGTATCGACTTCACGATTGAGCATTACTCGATAGCGTTTCACTATACCGCTCGACGGATGTGTTATCTTGTTTGCCAAATCGCCATCGTTTGTGAGTATGAGCAAACCTTGTGAATTTTTATCGAGTCTGCCACAACAAAAAAGTTTCATTGTTGAGAATGGTTCTGGCAATAAATCGAAAACGGTTTGAGCTTTAAATGGATCACCATTTGAACAGATATACCCTTTGGGCTTGTTCATCGCAAGAACAACCTTATCTTCCACGACACCTCTCGCAACTACTCCGTCGACGACTACTTTATCTTTGTCGGGATTGATATCCTGACCAATTTGTGCGAGCGAGCCATTTACAAGCACGTCGCCTTCGAGAATCTTTCGCTCCGCCTCGCGACGTGAGCATATTCCGCACTGCGATATGTATTTTTGAATACGCATATATTATAGAACCTTTCCAACGCCTCACGGCGTATAATTGATACTATTACCGCATTTTTTTTCAGATTTTTAAAGCAAAAAAACAAAAAAGCTTGCGAAAAAATATCGCAAGCTTCCGTAAAAAATTTCTTCTCGTTTATTATTTTGCAGCGACCAATATTGCGAGCCCTACAAAGAAGAACAAGAACATCAAACCGAGCAACATATTTGTGCCCTTTGGTGCACCCTTAAATTCTTTCCATACGAATACGCCCCAAAATGCCGATACCATTGTCGCACCTTGTCCGAGCCCGTATGCGAGTGCTGCACCTGCCGCACTTGATGAGATAAAGCTAAAGCTTGTTCCCAAGCACCAAATTGATCCACCGAGCATACCAATCAAGTGCAAACGCATATTGCCGTCTGAGAAATAAGATGAGTATGATACACTCTTGCCACCGCCAACTGGGAATTTCATCGCCAATGTATTAAATACAAAGTTCGATACAAGTATACCTGTAGCAAAAATTACCATTGCTGTGTATGGTGAAAGTTTGCCAGCTTCGAGAACAACACCTGTTGGTTGAACTTCGATTTTGCCCATTGCGTCGGCAACAAAGCTGTAGAAAAAGCCCATCAAGATACCTGCCAATGCCGATACGACAACACCTTTGACTGTCGCTCCACGTCCGCCAAGTCGCTTAAATGCGATTGCGTCTAAAATAATTGCTACGCATATAAACGCAACACCTGCACCCAACATAACTGGATCGCCTTCTGGACGCACTGCGTATGTCGTGATAACACCGAGTACAAGTGCAAGACCTATCCCTACTGGGAATGCCACCGCAAGACCTGCTATATCGATAGCGATAACAAGCAAGATATTTGACGCATTAAAGATTATACCGCCAATCAATGGCGACATCAGCCATTTTGAATCGGCTTGTGCGAGGTCTGCCAAAAAGCTTCTTCCGCCTTCTCCGCAAGAACCCATTGTAAACGCCAAGAGAAGCGAAAATATTAAAATACCTAATGTGTAGTCCCAATAGAATAGTTGGAATTTCCATTCTTTACTTGCGAGCTTTTGGGTATTGCCCCACGAGCCCCAGCAAATCATTGTGATTATGCACATTATAACTGCGATTGGATAAGATGTAATTGTTACCATAATTTACCTTTCTGTAAAAAAATGAAGAATACCTACGATAAAAAGTCAATAGTATAACATCGCAAAAACAAAAAAACCGCGATTTCTCGCGGTTAGATTTTTTTATTGAAACGATGGACGGCAAATTACTGTATCGCCTGCCGACACTACGAAATCTTCGCCTTCGCTCCAATTTTCGTCGTTCAACAAGATCTTGAAAGCAACAGTTCCACATGGCACGAGTTGTTCCCAGAGCCATTCGTCTTCGCTGATATTTTGCATCGCTATTCCCTTTTGCCAGTCGAGGCTTCCACCGAGTCCACGAATGAAAAGTTGGTTTCCCCAACCTGCGTCAAATTTTGCAATTACTCTTGTGAGTTTAGCTTTTGATGCACAAACTTTTGAAGCTGTTTTCTTTGCTGTCTTTTTAGTAGCACATTTTTTTGTTGCTACTTTTTTTGTTGTTTTCTTTTCTGCAACTGCCGATGTTGCTGTTTTTTTTGGTCTTGGCATTTTTATTTTCCTTTCAATTTTAGCAATTTAAATAATCGCCATTCTCTTACAATCTTATAATTGTTATCCTTTACAAGCTTTTTTTGAAAAAAATCTATTTTTATATATCGTATTTCCATATTACTAATTAAAAAAAACGCCCGATATTTTCGGGCGTCCTCAAATTTACTTGGATTTTTTATTGTTGCTCTTCTTGCAAGTTCTTTTCTTGAGCTTGAACTTTTTCAGATAAAACCGACATCGATGTAATCATACTCGAAATTCCTATCATACGTTTCGAGATATTCTTCAACTTATTTGCGTCGGCTTTTTCTGCTGGTGCTGTGAACTTTGTCAATTCAAAGATATATGCGTTTCCGCCAAATGTTTTTACTGGCGATACTGCACCAACCTTCAATGTTGGCAATGTCGAATTGATTGCCGAGTATGCACGCATTACTGCATCGCCTTTTGGTTCGGTCATTACAAAGTCTTTTACAGATTCAACTTTTGCACCACCTTCACGTGCTACGCTTGCAAAAGATTTCTTTTCTGCAACTGCTTTTGCAAGTGCCTTTGCGAGCGTATTTGCACGTTCGTTGAACAAACGTGATTTTTCCGATGCGATATAATTTTCCAAAACTTTTGCTTTTACATCTTCATACTTTGGCAAGTATGACGAAAGCTTTTCAGAAAGGAATGCCACCCATACTCCGTCGCCCGCTTGGATTGGGTCAGTATAAAAACGGTTATCGTCAAGCTTCAAACCTTCGACAACAACTTGCGTTGGGATATCCTTCGGCATCGCACTGTCTGTCTTGCGGATTTGTGGCGATTTCTTCAATACGACTTTTGCTTCAGAAAGAATCTTCTTAAATTCTGCTGAACCTTTCTTTGCTTCAGCGTCGTAAATCTTGAGAACAAGTTCTTCTGCAAAGTGTGTTGCTTTTACCAAGGAATTCGTTTCAACCATATCGGCTCTAACTTGTGCTTTTACGTCGGCGAGCTTTGGCTTGATTGTTTTGCCTTCTTTTGTTGTTTCATACTTCGCACTATTTGTTGCAAAGTATGATACCATTTCAGCTTCTGTTGGGTTAGATTCTTTTGCAAAATTTGTCGATGGGATGAATACTGTTTCCAATACTACACCTTCGCCAACTCTATATGCTTCGATATTATCTTTGAAATATTTTTGGAGAACTTCTGCCGATGGCTTAATTTCTGGCTTGAAAGAATCCATTGAGAGTACTGCCATATTGAAGTCCCACTTACCATACATTTGTGCGTACTCGTGTTCGATTTCAAATTTTGGCATATATCCAGGTCCGCCCAAAAGCTTTACCACTTTTGCTACGAGTGCATTTTGCGACAAAATTTCTGACAAATATTCTTCTGTCATTCTGCCCGATGCCAAGCGTTCGGCGACAAATTTTTTGAATGCATTAGCATCAAACTTGCCGTCTTTGCCAGCAAACAAAGGTGATTCTTGGATGTATGCGTCAAGCTCTGCTTGTGAAACTTGGAGCATACCGAGCTTTTCTGCCAAGTAGCGTGCATATGCTTGGCGGAGCATCAACTGTGTGAATTGCTCTTGTGATTGTGGTTGTTGACCACTCATAATAATTTCGTAATAAACTGCGTTTTGCAGATTATTTACGACAGCTTCGTTTGAAAAATCGAAGCCGTAAAATTCTTTATTCTGTCTTGCTCCTCCGCCATAACTATCGCCAAAGAATGGCACTGAGCCGATTGTAAATACGAACGCAATTACAATCGCGACGAGCAATACACTAAAAACAGACTTGTGGTGTTTTTGAAGAACTAATTGAATCCAAGTAATCATACTATAAATTTTTTAAAGATTAAAATGTTAAGATAAAAAAGTGTGATGTCAACATCTGATATTACCAAATCAGATTTTTTCAAAAATATCTATTCGGGCTGGCGGAATATTTAACACGACAAACGAAGCCCCGATATGTCGCATACTTTTAAAGCCCAGCGACTCTGGCGAACGAGTCAAATTATAAGTAAATTGAATAAATCTACCACCTTTAGGCAATGTATTTTCAACTTCTGCTACGATATTATTCACGCATTCTTTCGGGAGGCTGACAAGTGGAAGACCAGAAACAATCGTTGCAATGTTCTTACTATCTTCCCCGACAAGCTTGCGGATATTTTCTGCACTCCCATTGAGAATTTTCGCCGACGGAAATTTCTGTTCGAGCAACGCACAAAGTGATGAGTCAAATTCAACGCAATACAAATTCGATTCAGTCGCATACCCAGCTTTGACAAGTTCAGATGTTATCGCACCTGTACCTGCCCCCAACTCGACAACGGCTCCGCAATCCTTTGCTTCTCGCCCGATTGACGCTGTCATCTTTCTGGCTAAAAACCTCGAACTCGGGCAGACTGCACCTGTTCTGCGAGGAGATGCAACATATCGACAAAGCATCAATGCTGTATCAACTATACCCATTTACTTATTGTGGTTGATATATATCGTGAAGTCTCAAAAGCCCCAAAAATACGCCACTTTCATCGACAACCGGCAAAACCGATATTTTCGATTTCCTGTTTTCCATAACCTCAACAGCCTTGCCCAACGACGCATCTGGAGTAATGCAGATTGGCGATTTTGTCATAATATCTGAACATTTAAGTGCGTCCAAATCTACTACAGTTTGCAACATTCTACGAAGGTCGCCATCAGTAATAAATCCGTCGATTTTATTTTCAGAATTAAGCACGCACGCTGCCCCGAGTGGCTTTTGGGTCATTGCAATGACAACTTCACGAACACTTGTCGACGCCGTTGCGACTGCACAATCTTTTGCCGAGTGCATTACATCGCCAACTTTAAGCAACAAGTTTCTACCAAGTTGTCCAGCTGGGTGGAAACGTGCAAAATCTTCTTTTGAAAAGCCACGAGCTTTCATCAATGCACATGCGAGTGCATCGCCCATTGCGAGTGCCAAAGTTGTAGAATTTGTTGGAACTATTCCGAGGGGATCTGCTTCGCCTTGCGATGATACATCTAATACTATATCGCTTTCACGTCCCATCGGAGAATCGATATTCCCAACAAGTGCTATTATTGGTGAGTTAAAGCTTTTCAAAATTGGAATTAAGCGAACGCACTCGACAGTCGAACCACTGTTAGAAATCAATATTGTTGGGTCGCCCGGTTCGTATACACCAAGGTCGCCATGTACTGCTTCGCATGCGTGCAAGAATACTGCTGGTGTACCTGTACTCGAGAGTGTAGCGGTTATTTTCTGTCCGACCAAACCAGACTTACCCACTCCGCAAACCAAGAGTTTCCCCTTGTGCGAGAGTATTGTTTCTACCGCACGAACAAAGTTTAAGTCCATACGTTTTACTGCTCCGAGAATCGAGTTTGCCTCGCATTCGAGAACAGCTTTCCCTGATGCCAAAATTTCAGATTTATCCATATTATATTTTCTTCAAAAATTCTTCAGCCTCTGCCAAGTCTTCTGGAGTGTCGATTCCTATTGATGTGTAGTTGGTTTCGACGAGTTCAAATTTATATCCAGATGCGATAAAGCGGAGCTGTTCGAGCATTTCGCACTTTTCCATTTTGCTAACAGGCAACGATGCGTACCGAGCCAACGATTTTGCAGAATACCCGTAAATACCGATATGACGCCAATAATCGCAACGCTTCAACCACTCCGACGGATTCGCTTCTCCACGAATATATGGCAATGGCGTACGGCTAAAATATATACCTGCACCATCATTATCTCGTAAAACTTTTACAATATTTGGGTTAATCAAAGCTTGTTCGTCGGTTATTTTTGATATTGCCGTTACGAGTTCTACGTTTGAATTTTTGCCAACTTCGATAATTGAATCGACCAACTTTGGCGAGATAAATGGTTCATCGCCTTGAACATTCACTACAAAATCGGCGTTAATTTCTTCAAAAGCTTCGATTATTCGTTCTGTACCAGATTGACAATTTGGCGATGTCGATATCGCCGGAGCCCCGATTTTATCGGCAAATTCGAGAATCTCGATACTATCGGTCAAGATGACAACTTTCTCAGCGAGCTCGCATTTCATACAGTTGTCGTAAACGTGTTGCAAAACAGCCTTGCCACCGAGGAACGCCAACGGCTTACCAGGGAAACGCGACGACCCCATTCTTGCGGGAATTGCAATCGCTGCCCCCAAGAGCATTGCCGAACGGAACGGATCAACCTTGCCTTCTACATCTTTCCAGAAATCCTTTGTCTCTTGATATTCTGAAACTGGCTCATAAAAATAATTTCTGTATATCGCAAAAAAGCCTACGAGTAAACAAACGAAACCTATTATGCGGAAAAATAAACGATATTGAGATTTTGATAATCCCAAAAATTTAAATTTAGATGAATCGTACGCTTCGTTGTATGATTCGTTTGAACGCAACAAAAATATCAACGCGACGAAAAGAGGAATCACGAAGGTACAAATTTCAAATATTACTGGTATAACTTTCATAATAGCTAAAAAAATAAGTTATTTCGACACTTAATAGTATCGACAATTTTTCATTATGCTTTGTTCCTATGTAATCCGAAAATATCCTTCTCGTCAAATATTTTTAAGAAAAAAAGCGGAGACCCATATTGGAATCTCCGCAAATGTTTTTTTAATTTATTATTTCCACAATACCGACTTTTTCAAGTATGCCATATTATGTTTGAGGACATCATCAAGTGGTCCGTGTTTTTTTGGATTATGTCCGTGTGTTTCCAAAACGAGCCAACCTTGATAACCGATTTCAGCAATCGTATTCAAGCAACCTTCAACATCGCGAGGCATTTTCGCTTTTGGACTGAGCTTATGGTCAATATCCTTAATATGAATTTGGTTGATATATCCCTTGAGCTTTTTCATTTCAGGAACGCTATCAAATCCATAGAATTGGAAATTCATAATATCGAAGTATACTTTCAAATTAGGGCTACCAACTGCTTCGATAATACGAATATCGTCTTCTGCGTTGAGAGAATTTTCCATACCAATTTGAACACCGAGCTTTTCAGCGATAGGAGTAATTTTCTTCAAGCGTTCAACGAGTGGTTTAAAGTATTCTTCTTTGATTCGCTTTGTCGATTTATCTTGCAAGTTAGCCTTGCCATAGAAAGGCATCAAAATATCTTTTGATCCAAAATAGTGTGCTGCCTTAATTGAGTTTATTGTATATTCAATAGCAGTATCTGTTGTAAGAAATGGATTTTGATTAAGCATTGGCGACGTCGATGCACACTCAAGTTTTGTGCGAGCCATTGCAGCTTTCACTTCAGCCAAACGCAATGGAGTTCCCCATGCTGTACTTTTTGGATCAAAAGGCATAGAAACTTGTACGCCGTCAAGACCAAGCTCTTTTGCTTTATCAAAAGATTTTGGGTCTCCACCCATTTTAAGAGTCCAGTCAGCTACGCCCAACTTAAATGGAGCCTTTGCCTTATCTTTGCAGAACGAACAGCATGCCGATATCATTGGCGATATACCAGCGAGTGCTGTTGCTGTTGAAATTTGCGACAAAAATTTTCTTCTTGTTGACATTATCATATTCCTTTGTTTCTTGTTGATGAGAGTAGCCTACCAAAACTTTTGCGTTATGCAAGATTTATCGAAACCACCTTTTGTTTTTATTTGACTTAAAGTTTAACTATTTTGACTTTTCCATTTCTTTACTACGGAAAAATATATTTTTTATATCAAAGTAGTAATCTTGTGTGTTCGATGTTTGCGCAATGACAATTTCTTTAAAAAAGTTCATCTTTGGTGCTTCGTATTTTGCTGTGAACTCTGCCAAGACATTTTTGCCATCGCAAAGTTTTACAATATAATTTTTGTCGTCAGAAATTTTCAGCACAATTTCTAATGAAATCCACTTGTCTTGTGGGAGTTGGATTTTTTCTTTTCCCTTTACTAAATAGCCGTTCTTAAACTGGACTATTGCACCGGGGAAACCTGTATCGCCTCGGAGCTCTGCAAAGAAAGTAGATGTTTTGTTTACTCTGATATCGCAAGTGAACAAAGCTGTTTCATTTTCAGCAAGGCTAACATTATTAATTGTGATGTAAGGCATAAAATGAGCAGTTTTCAATGTCATATCGACAAAGCGCAAGAACTTGCCCGAGTTGTCTTTTCTCACTGTCACATCTTTGCCACCTTTTGCAGATGACACAATGCAATCGGGTTGCGAGCCCAATCTTTTGTTCGATAATCCCATTTGATAAAATGTTGTCCAAGTTGGGAGCTTTGCAAAGCGAACAACTTCAGGGAAGTGATAGGTTTTCAGAATCTGCGTTAGCCTATCTTTCATTTTCCCGACAACGCCAGCGTCTTTTGTTGAGAATGGCTTGAAGCCGATTTTCTTATACTCGTCATTGCCCAACTTGCCATTATTTAGTTGTGGATTTACAATGTACGAGTTCTTGTCTTGCCCGAATTTTTCTTGCCATTGTGCAAGTGGCATTTCACAAAACTGCACATCGCCCGATTCGTTCCAATAGATATTTTTATCAAACGTACCATTCAATCTCTCGATAGGCATTTTGTCTCGACGGAAAATTCTTTGAGGCGATTTGTAAACTACGATATTACGTTCAAACACAAGTTGGTTTGGATATTTCCCACCACGTCTTGACAATGCAATTTGCGAGTATTTGCCATACGCAAAAATGTTATTTCTGACAATATTGTTTATCCCATAGTGTTGGTGATAACAATCATCATCAACATCGTGCACATAATTGTTTTCTACAATAAAGCCTGCACTTCCTTCATCGTTGTATATTGCACCACCTGCTTCTTTATGGGTAATGACCTCGCTAATTTCATTACCCGATATCACAGAATTATCGTGTGCGCCAAGCGTGTATATCCCGCCCATATCGTGAAGATAACCATAACCAATTTTAAAAATTCGATTATTTAAAATCTTAATATTTTTTGTGCGAGTCGGGTTGTAGCCCCATGTCCAACCACTTGAAATTGCAGTATAGTGGCCATCAAAAATCGTATTGTTTTCAATATGGACATCGGACGCATCAAGAACAATCAGCCCGACTGCCGACTTCATAAATTTACCAAAGCCATATATCAAATTGTTGCACACCACCACGCCATAGGTTTCGTGCAATTTTGATTTTCTGATAATATCTGTAGGAGTTTCTCCGATTCGAATCGCACCACAGCCGAGATCAAAAAACTCATTTTCTTTTATTTTAATATTGTGCGAACCCTCCACGCAAGAAAGTCCGTATAAGTTTGTCCCGTGAACTTTGTTGTTTTCAAACAATACATTATCCACATTTTTCAAATGTATAAATGCGCTATTTTTAATTGCAGCTTGTTGACCATTCCCCACGCCTTGTTGCGATTTCCCACAGAAAAATTCCACACCTTTTATTGTTATATCTTTCAGCGGAATTTCGATAGCATCGCCGTGCGCACAAACAATTTGTTCAAGAACTGGATAGTACGCTTGAGCTGTGTTTATATCTTCATTCTTGCGTGGGCAATACCACACTTCCGACTTTTCTATATCGAAGAAAAATTCGCCCTCTGCGTCTAATTCAGCTCGAACATTACAAAGTCTGAAACGTGGGGCTTTATCATTTTTGAAAAACCAAAATCCGTTTTCTATCATATGCGACATCGAAAGACACATTATTTGTGGATACTGCGTTGACGACAACTTAAGTATCGGACAATGCCAATTTCGCCAAGCATCGTACTCGTCAAAATACACACCTTTAAGTTGTGCTTCAGAAAGACCAATCAATGACTTTACATCGTCAGCTCTAACAAAAACAGAATTGGTTGTAGAACCAGAATATATCGAGGCTACTTTTGTTTGCGCAACTTCGGCACGCTTGCCATTTACATATAGTGAATAAACTTCTTTTGCGTTTACTTTTGCCTTCCAAAACTTGCCGTCTTTTTGCCAATTTGTGATTTTCTTACCACCACAAAAAACGGTTTTCCCCTGTCCGTCTATTGTAAGTCCACTATGTTTAGATGTTAGTACAAGGGGCTTTCCAAGATTGTACCACCCCTCAAGCTTTACGCATTTTTCACCATTTTCAACTGCCTTATTTATTATATCTTGAAGCTTATTTGTATCGTCGGCAAATAGTGCGATACTAAACATCGACAAAAATGTGATTAACAATCTTTGCATAAAAAAACCTTCCCCATTTGACGTATAAAATGTTATTTAATTAACAAGTTATAAATGAGAAAGGATATTCTTGGCAATGTTTTTCTATGCCAACTTGTAGACTCTGTCGCCGATGCGAAGTTTTTGTGGAACTTTCACACCAACGCTCATTCCTTTTGACGCTGTTTGAATCGGCTTGCCGTCGGCTTGCATACTTTCGAGATTAAATTCTACAAAACCAGTAGAATCGCCCTCAATTTGAATACGCTCGCCTATCGACATCGACGCAACATCGACAGAAATTTCCGCAACTGAAATTTTCGGGAAGAATTTTACGATATGCCCAACGATTGTCTTTTTTGCCGTTGCCTGATTACCAGCCGATGTCCAATCGCCGATGGGTTTGCCCATAAAAAATCCGTCCGAAAAACCTCGATTGAAAACTTTTGCGAGTTCTTGCATTGCGTCTTTTTTCAAGACTTCAAAACGTTCTTTAAAATCTTTTGCTTTGCGGTTTGCAAAATAGAAATCGCGAAGTGCCTTGTACGTTCTTGTCGTGATTGCAACATACTCTGCGTTGCGATTGCGTCCCTCGATTTTTAAAGAATCGACTCCAGCTTCAAAAAGTTTTTCGATAAATGGAATCGTGCAAAGGTCTTGTGGGCTCATCACATAACCATTGCCGATGACAAACCCGTTGCCATTTGCGTCTCTAATTTCGTACTCACGGCGACAAGGTTGCAAGCACTCGCCCCTGTTGGCACTCTTTCCACATGCGAAAGTCGACATAAAACAACGTCCACTTTGCGATACGCACATTGCTCCATGAGCAAACACTTCGATTTTTATATCAGCCGATTTTCCCAATCTTTTCAAGACTTGACGGCGAAGTGTGATAATATCATCTATCGAACATTCGCGAGCCAACACAAAACGACGTATACCAAATTTCTCATAATATTCGCAAAGTGCGTCGGCATTCGATATGCTCGCTTGAGTCGAAAGATAAACCTCAACCCCATATTCACGAGCCTTTGCAAGCACTGCAAAATCCCATGCAATAACGGCATCGAGCTTTGCCGATTTTGCTTTCTTCAAAATTCCGTCGAGTTTTTTTAATTCGCCTTGATAATAAATTGTGTTCAAAGTTAGGTACGCTCTTGCACCTGCTTTATGGCACATATTTACAACTTTCGGTAAATCTTTAAGCTCAAAATTTTTTGCACCAGCACGCATATTAAAACCTTTAACGCCAAAATAAATGGCGTCAGCACCAGCATTGAGTGCCGCCGAAAGATTTATAAAATCGCCTGCTGGCGACATAATTTCTGGAATTATCTTTTGCATAATCAAACTTTCTTTTCGTCTACCAAGCGTGCAAAATGCTCAAATGAGCGATCGTATGTTTTCTCGGCATCGGAGGGAAAGAAACACGCTGGTACTTGACGTTTTGCCAAATGATGTTTCACACACTCGCAACAAAACCCCACACGTGGGCATGCGTACGAGCATTTACATCTTTTTTTATTTTCTTCTATTTTACATTCCATAAAGCAAGTCTAATTAAAATCAGATATTATTCCATAAAAAAAACGCGTCATCGGTGTGCGAGGACGCGTCATTTTCAAGAAAAGACCAATCTTATTCAGCTGGCTTTGTCTTTGGAAGGCCAGTTACGCGAGTAACTTCTTTAATTTGACCGCGTTTGCGGAGCAAATCAATGCGTTCAAAACGCTTGAGAACGCTACGTTTTTTAGAAGATGCGGCACCGCCGCTTTTGAAACTGTTGTGCTGTGACATAAAATTCTCCTTTTTAAATATCAATAAAGTTGTTGAATTAAACTGTATTCAAAATAAAAAGCAACTGTTTTTTTTATTTTTTTTCTATTTCTTATCAAAAACCAAGATTATCAAGCCGTCTTTGCTCATTTCGACTTTGATTTTATTGCCCTTGCCTTCGACTCTGTATTCGCCCAATCCTCCCGATTTCAGCAACTTTGTAGCACCATCAACAGTGAATGTAGCTTCAACTTTCTTTGCGTAAGATTGAGTTGTGATAACTGCAATCTTGTCGGCGGTTTCATACGTTTGATATTCGAGATCTGGATTTGAACACTTCGCAAGATCGGTATCACGGAATGTTGAGTTAAGTGCTTCTTCGCGGAATTCGTCACGTAGGTCGCAAATTTTCTTTAAGTATGCTTGGTAAACTGGTGCTTTGTCGACAGTCGCACGGCAACGGAACACGCCAGCGTCTTCACGCCATCCACGCATAAAGGTGAGGTTCATACGGCGTGGCACATCTTGATTATTATAGATATGGCGGTTTGTCGAGTACACTTCAGGGAATGTGTATTTGTGCATAGGTGCGTAAGCTGTACGAGGAACTCCATTTGCTGTTTTTCTATTAGTCAAGTCGGTACTAATAGCCACGCTATGAATATAATCAACGTGCATTGATGTTACGTCGGTTTCCCACTCAATACCCATGCTCATATCAGGTTTTTTCGAGCGTATATATTCACGAAGTTTGCGTATCATTTCACCTTTGAGCTTCATAATGTTCAAAGCTGGAACTGCGTGTCCGTGCGATGCGTCATGGCAAAGCTCGCTTTTCATGCCAAGTTGATCAAAGAACACACCGTCGCAACCGAGTGCGATTGCTCTATCTGCAAAACTCTTGAGAATATTGAGCCATTCTTCTGTTGCCGGACATGCTGTGACAAAAGTCTTGTTGCCGAAAACACGGAGTGCTGTGCCGTCGCCACCAAATGGATAACGTTCCATGTGTTCGGTGCCGTCTGCACGTTTTACAGAAAGCTTGCAACCTTTCTCACGATAGAATTTTGTACTCATATCGATGAGCTGACCATTGAAGTAAAGATTAACCTTACCACCGTCTTTTTGGAATTCTTTAATCCACTTTTTGAGGGCTTCGTCGCCACCTTGTGTGTCGTCTGCAGTGTATTCAGGGTATCCAGCGTCCATACCTTCTTTCCACCAGCCGAACATCAACAATGTGTCGATACCTGCGTCTTTACCTGCCTTACGGATTTCTGGGAGTTGGTCGTAGCGATGCAAAACTTTACCGTATTGATGACGCATAATTATGCGTTGCCAACCATTTGAATTTTTAAAGTCTTCGTCAATCGGGATGTGCTTATACCATGTGTCAGCCCACTTGCGATATTTCTTTGCGGAAACGTGCCAATCGCCAGCGTGTGCAGAAATGATATAGTCGGCAATTTTCTTTGATTCGCCAGCTTTCAAGAATGGATATTTTGCCATTGTTAAATCGATTCCACCATATTTGAAATCGCCCGTACCACCAATTTGACGTGTACGCAAAAGGTGCAAAGTTTTTTCAAATTCTGTATCATAGTTTGCAAAATACAACGAGTTATCGCCGTCATCGAGAACATAATAATTCATCGACAGACGCGAAGGATACATTTCGTATTGCTCAATCGCTTTGTTGTCTTGTGCCATATATACCTTAAAGCCCGACATCAACCATTTGCGGATATCATTAAAGTATTGTCCTTTTGCATTAGCCCAATAAAGCGTTGTACTTTTTTTGATGTTTGCCGATTGTATCATCGGGAACTGGAACTCACGCAAGACTTTGTCTTTCGAGGCATTTTTAATTTCTGACGAAAAACGTATCTCGTCGCCCTCAAGTTTACATTCTACTTGAACAGGGAATTCTCCACCATAAGAGAGCTTAATTTTCTCGCCATCTTTTTTGACTGACACTGGAACCGACTTCGACTCGACACTTTCTTCGAGCGAAAGTCCGTCTTGATAAATTATACGCCACAAACCTTCGCCCCCTGCCCATTCTCGATTTTGTGGAATATTCTTTAGCGATACCAAATTACCTTTGTCATCAATTTGTAGTTGGATTTTGTCGTTCTTAAGCTCGAACACTTCTGCTGATGCCGAACATACAAAGGCAAAAATTGCCAACGTATTTATAATTGATTTCATTTTATAGCCCTTTCATTTATATTAAATTTATTTTTTCTTGAAGACCAAAACGACCAACCCGTCTTTGCCAACTTCAACATCAATTTTGTTGCCGTCGCCTTTAACTTTGTAATCGCCAAGCCCACCTGTTTTCAAAAGTTTCGATGCTCCATCAACAGTAAATGTCGACACCATTTTTGCTTTGAACGATTGCGTTGCAACTACTGCGATTTTATCATCTGTCTCAAAAGTTTGGTATTCGAGATCTGGATTTGAAGATGTCGCAAGCTCGGTATCACGCAAGATAGAATTGAGTGTTTCGTCACGGAATTCATCACGGAGCCTGTTGATTTTCGTCAAGTACTCTTTATAAACTGGTGCTTCGTCAACTGTTGCACGGCAACGGTACACGCCAGCGTCTTCACGCCAACCACGCATAAAGGTGAGATTCATACGGCGTGGCACGTCTTGATTATTGTAAATCTCACGATTTGTCGTGTGAACTTCTGGGAATGTGTATTGGAACATTGGTGCGTGTGCTGTGCGTGGCACACCACCTGGTGTATTGCGACCAGCTGTCAGAGTGAGATTTTGGTAAACACCATGAGTATAATCAGAGTGCATAGAAATTGGGTCGCATATCCATTCAATACCCATACTCATTTCAGGTTTTTTTGAACGTACATATTCACGCAATTTGCGAACCATTTCGCTTTTGTACTTCATAATATTTTGTGCTGGAACTGCGTGTCCGTGCGATGCGTCATAGCAAAGCTCGCTCTTCAAACCGAGTTGATCATAGAACACGCCGTCGCAACCGAGTGCTATTGCTCTGTCTGCAAAACCTTTGAGAACATCGAGCCATTCATCGCACGCTGGGCAAGCTGTAACAAAAGTTTTGTTACCAAAAACTCTGAGAGCTGTGCCGTCGCCACCAAATGGATAACGCTCGATATGTTCAGTGCCGTCAACACGCTTGATTGAAACCTTGCGACCTCTTTCACGATAGTACTTTGTCCCCATATCGATGAGCTGACCGTTGAAGTAAAGATTTACTTTTCCGCCGTCTTTTTGGAATTCTTTAATCCATTTTTTGAGGGCTTCGTCGCCACCTTGTGTGTCGTCGGGCGAGTATTCGGGATAGCCTGCGTCCATACCTTCTTTCCACCAACCGAACATTAACAATGTATCAAGACCTGCCTCTTTACCAGCCTTACGGATTTCTGGAAGTTGATCGTAGCGGTACAAAATTTTTCCATATTGATGTCGTAAAATTATGCGTTGCCAACCATTTGACTTTTTGTAAGTTTCGCCGATAGGAACGTGTTTATACCAAGTGCTTTCAGCCCACTTGCGATATTTCTTTGCCGAAACGTGCCAATCGCCCGAGTGTGCAGAAATCACAAAATCGGCAATTTTTTTTGATTCGCCCGATTTCAAGAATGGATATTTTGCCATTGTGAAATCTATTCCACCATACGCAAACTCGCCCTTACCTCCGATTTTCTTTGTGCGAACCAAGTGGAGAGTCTTTTCAAATTCGGGGTCGTGGCTGGCAAAGTAAAGCGAACAATCTTTGTCATCGAGAACATAATAATTCATAGTCATTGGCGACGGATAAATATTGTATTGTTCAATCGCCTTATTGTCTTGTGCCATATACCCTTTAAAGCCTCCGCCAATCAACCAAGCACGGATATTTTTAAAATACGTTCCATTTGCGTACGACCAATAAAGCGTTGTGTCTTTCTTAAGATTTGCCGATTTCAACATTGGGAACTGAAACTCACGCAAGATTTTATCTTTTGAATTATTTTTTATTTCTGGCGAGAAATGTACTTCATCGCCTTTGAGACGACATTCGACTTTCACCGAAAATTCGCCACCATACGAAAGTAAAATTTTGTCGCCATCTTTTTTGACCGACACTGGCACATCTTCAGATTCAAGGCTTTCTTCATACGACAAACCGTCTTGATAAATTATACGCCAAAGACCTTTTCCACCTGCGTATTCACGGTTCTGCACAAGATTTTTAAGCGATACCAAATTGCCCTTATCGTCGATTTGGAATTGTAATTTATCATTTTTCAACTCGAAGATTTCAGCAGATGCCGACAATGCAATCGATAACACTACAAACAAAACAATTTTTATTTTCATCATATATATTTTTTAGAGTTAAGGTTAATACTTAAAAACTAAAACAAAAAAAACGAACTTCGCAAGATTGAAATTCGTTTTCTTAAAACTATATATCTTTCAAGTTATACAGAAAGTTTGTAGAAACCATTGCTCTTTGAAAGTTTACAAGTGGCACCGTATGCTTCTGAAAGATTTTTTGATGTTAACACTTTGCCAATCTCGCCTTGTGCGAGAACTTTGCCGTCTTTGATGATTATTGCGTGCGTAAAACTCGGTGGAATTTCTTCGACATAATGCGTCGCCATAATGATTGCGGGAATAGATTTATCTGCACAAAGTGAGTCGAGAAAACCTACAAACTCTTTGCGTGCGATTGGATCGAGCCCTGTGCAAGGCTCGTCGAGAAATACCACCGACGGTTTGAGCATCATCGAACGTGCGAGCAAAACTTTTTGGCGTTCGCCTTGCGAGATTAAAAACCAATCGCTATCCACAAGGTGAGCAATACCAAAACGCTTCATTTGTTCGTATGCTTCCTTGATTAACTGTTTTGTAATTTTTCCCCAATAGTTTATCTGACCAAATTTTCCGCTGACGACAACTTCCATTACTTTCTCGGAACGATTTATTGCACGTCGGAGTTGGCTTCCGACAAGGGCTATACGTTCACGCATTTTTTGCCAGTTGTAATTTGAGTACTCTTTGCCATCGACAAACATTTCACCACTCGATGGCGTATTGTACGCACAAATAGTGGAAATTAACGATGTCTTGCCAGCACCATTCCCACCGAGCAGAACCCAGCGTTCGCCCTCGAGAACAGTCCAGTTGATGTCGTCAAGAATCGGTTTTTCTGTTGCGAAACAGAGGTTGCGGATATCCAAAATTTTCTTTTGGTTGATATTTTTCTTTGCGTTTTTCAAAGCTTTTCTAATTATTGTCCGCTTATATTTACAATGAATTTGAAAAACCGCAACAAGATAATTTTGGCGTCGGCAAGTCCACGTCGCAAAGAACTTCTCGAAAAAGCAAATGTAGATTTCGAGATAATCGTTTCGCATGCAGATGAAATCGATGACCCCTCTGCCGATCCAGCAACTGTCGCAACAGAAAATGCCCGATTAAAAGCCTCGGCAGTAGCTCTTGAAAATCCGAATCGTGCGACACTCGGTGCCGATACTGTCGTAGCCTTTGGTGGAAAAATTTACGGCAAACCAAAAGATTTAGACGATGCCAAGCGTATGCTCTCAGAATTGCAAGGCAATACGCATTCAGTATTCACCGGCATTTGCTCTGCTGTTGCCGACGAAAATAAAAATCTGCAAACCTGTTGCGATGTCGAAGAATCGAGAGTAAAATTCAAAAAACTTTCGTCTGAAGAAATCGACGCTTATTTGAAAGTTGTAAATGTTCTCGACAAAGCTGGTGCGTACGGAGCACAAGAACACGGCGAAATGATTATCGAAAAAATCGATGGTGCATTTGACAATGTAATGGGCTTACCAGTCGAAGCGTCGAAAAAGATTCTCGACACGCTCGAAAATCTGCTACACACTTAAGACAAAATTTTATTTGCATAATATAATGCAGGACGACTTCGACAGAGATTTTTATTACAACTCAAACAAGACAGATATTCTTGCTGTTGCTGTCGCTCTCATTGCTACAATATTTATTCACGTCGGTGCATATTATGTCGTTCCGCAAGAATTCGCAAAATTTGGCGAAGAAGAAAAAAAATACGACGATTTAAAAATAGAGGTTTTGCCCCCGAAAATTGAAAAAAGAATGCCCGATTTTATCGAGGCAAACCCATACGCAAATAACGACAAACCTATTTCAAAAAATGCACCAGAATCTTTCAAAGACCAACGTGCTTCTGATGAATTGCCCGACCCTACATCGAAATCGAAGAAACCATTTGTAGAAGGCGAAATTAAAGACGGTAAAAAAATCGTATCGGGTACAAGTGCTGAACGTGATGAACTATCGCCTCAAAAAGTTTTTGAAACTTTAGAACGCCCGCTTGAGCAACCTGCCCAGCCGACCGAAACTTCGGCACAACAAACTTCGCAAGCTACGCAAAAAATGCAGTCGGCAAAATCAGAAAGCGATGCACAAAAACAATCGCAAACCGACAAACAATCTCAACAAAAATCGTCGGCACAATCTGACGAAGATACTGCTCCTAAAAAATCAGAAAGCCCCAAAGATTCTGCTCCGCACGACGAACAAGGTTTTATCAAAATAGAAAAGAAAAAAGAAATAGATTCTGCCGAAGCAAAAGAATACGGTGCTATTCAACAGAAGAAAGAAAACTCGGCGGTTCAAAATAAAACGAATCAAACAACAACTTCAAAAAATAAATCTGAAATCGCAACTGAAGAAATCGCTAAACAAGGCAATTCACAATCGCAACAAGAAACGCAAAAAAAACAAGAGCAAAAAGCTGAAGAAAAACCTGCCGAAGAAAATCTGCCAACACCACGTCCACGCCCAACGTTGAGTATGAAAATTCCTGCTGGTCCACTCGCAGATAATCGCTCGCACGCAAGCAATCAAGGTATAGTAGCGTGCGACTCACGATTCAGCGAGTTCGGTGCATATCAACAAAGAATGCTCGAAGCAATATCGAGACAATGGAATCTCTTGGCATCTAAATACGATCTCGGCACTGCAGTCGGCACAATGGTGATAATAGAATATTACTTAAACTCGATGGGTGAACTCTCAAAATTTAAAATCCTCCACACGACATCAACAAACACTGGAACTGGTCTTTGCGAACAATCCATTTTGACAACAGCTCCATACGGAGAATGGACTCAAGAAATGGTCAACACTTTTGGCGGACAAGACCAGTCAGTAAGAATAACATTCCACTATCGATGAACACAGAACAATTCATAAAAACTATGCCACTCTCAAGTGGTTGCTCGGTCATAAAATTCGACGATTGCGGACTCATTGCAATCAACAAAAAAGCTGGACGTGCAACACACCCAAATAATAATTCATCACGCAATGCAAAACCACCAATGCTTCGCACAAGATATAATCTGCGAGATGAATATTATTCTTGGGAAGATGAAAATGGCGAGAAACGCAGACTCTATCTAATCAATCGTCTCGACTCGCCCACATCGGGTGTCGTATTGGGGGCAGATAATCCCGAAGTTGCAAACCTCGCAAAACTCGCATTTAAAGAAAAGACCGTACAAAAAACGTATATGGCAATTTGTATCGGCAGAGTCGGTTGCACAGATAAATGGATTGATTCGCTCGCATTGCGTTCAAAAGACGGACACCTTCGCTCGTTCACTTCCAAAGATGGCAATGTAGCAATCACGCACTGTAAGTTTGTCAAAGAAGATTTGAACAGGGCAAAACTCTCACTTGTTGAACTCAACCCAATTACTGGATTAACACATCAGTTGCGTGTTCAATGTGCTAAACGAAAATTCCCAATTTTAGGCGACGCAACATATGGCGACTTCGCATTCAACAAGAGAATCCGTAGTGCATCAAAAATAAACAGACTCTTTTTGCACTGCTCGAAAACTGAATTAACAATAAACCATAATGGCAAGGATATTCATTTTGTAGCCGAAGCACCTTTGCCCGAAAGTTTCTCGTCGATACTTGATTTCAACATTAAAATAGCAAAAATTTTCCGATTCTAAAAAATGTCCATTTTCAAAATTTTTACTCATTCTGCATTAGACTATAACGCCTGTAAAATTGCCGTAATGCAATGGCGTTGGAAGGCAATTTTCTATTTCCTACTATTGTCGATAATATCGGCAATCGGTATTGCAATAAGTGCGTATAAGCCACTCGATGAGATTTACAACACTACAATCAACAATGCCATTGAGACACTCAAAACAATAAAAATTCAAGATGGAAAAATTATTACACCCAACGGCAATGACGTTTTGATGAAAAATCCAGATGGCTCCGTATTCGCTATCGCAAGCCAAAATTATATCGATGCTAACAAGACAAAAGGTCTGCTGTTTTCGCTCGAAAAAGATAGAATCACAATCTATATGCCAGACGGCTCCGAAAGTTTTATCAAGGCAAAAGATTATCAACCAATCTTCAAACAAAAAGAAATAAATGCGTCGTCGCTGATTCCATCAAAAGATATGATGTTGTATTTCTTCTTGCCGATAATCTCGCTGGTCTTTGCAATTTTTATGAATTTAATGTACGCACTAATGCTGACTATGGCGTGTTTTATTTTATCGCGAACAATGTTCCCAAGTCTTACAATTTGGCAGTCGGCAGTACTCGCACTGATAGCGTTAACTCCGTCAACTTTGCTCGATTTTGTGTCGGCAACAATTTTCGGACAAGCTGTTTTCGGCTTTATCTACGCTTTAATTTCAGGTGGAGTTGCATACTATTTGCTAAAAAAATTTACGGTATCAGAAAGCAATTCCAATACCGCAAATTAAAGAAAACTTTATTTTTTCAATTAACCGACGTAGTCCTTTTTGAAGAAGAATTTTATTATCACCAAAAGAACTACAACGTTTAATAGCGAGAATATTCCAAGCGAGGATATACCTGTTGTCAAACCAGCAGTATCACGAATAAGCCCTAATACTGTTGATGATGTTGAGCCGATAAAGAACCCACCACATATCATAATACCCATACCCGATGCACGATAGCGTGTCGGCACAACATCGAGAATAGACGCAAACATACAAGAATCGCAAATTCCCTTGAAGAATCCATAACCCAACAATGCGATTTTGCAAGTTGCCAAAACATCTGTGTTAGCCGATAACAACAAGAATGGCGTTACGAGTGCAAACCCAACTAAATTCAAAGAGAATCTGATATTCTTAATTTTTTTGAAAAGCTTATCGCAAATTCTCGAGCCAATCAAAACACCGATAAACGAACCAGCGTAAACCCAACCGACAAAATTTGAATTTGCCGAAGTCAATTTTCCGTCAAAGAAATTTTCAGCCATAAATGTTGGCATCCACGTTTTAAAGCCGACATCAACATATACGAGCAATCCAAAAACTACTGCCAACAACAATGCCGACGGACGCGTGCAAACAGCTTTCAATGCATCGAAGAACGATGCTTTATCGCCCTGTTCGCCTTGCTTTGCGTCTTTCATAAATATCGCCAAGCAAATCGCCCAAACTACACCGATTGCCCCAAATATGTAGAACGGCAAACGCCAGCCCGAAACTTCAGAACCGATAATTCCGCTGAAAACATCTGGAAGTTGAACCGACTTTAAGTCAGCTAAATATCCAGCCACACAACTGCAAATTACAATCCCAGCATATTGTGCTGTTTGAAGAATCGAAAGAGCCGTTGAGCGAGTTTCATTATGAGCTTGCCCCAACAATGAACTCGATGGTGGATAATAAAAACTTTGCCCGACAGCATTTATCAATCCGTATGTGATAACCATCATTCCGATTGTCGCAACTGCACCCGAGAAGAAAATCCCGAAGCTGAAAACCATAACGCCCGCAACAACAATTTTCTTACGGCTGATAATATCGCCCAAGACTCCACTAAACGGCACGCATATACCATACACAACAGTAAAGAGCGTTGCAACAAGACCAATCTTAACCGAGTCCACCCCGAAGTCAGATTGAATTTGTGGAAGAATTGCGTTGTAGATTTGTCGGGTTCCTTGCTGGAGAAAATAAGCTCCCCAAAGGAATCCCAATAGAATCCACTTGTACATATCAGTTTTTTTTGTGCTGTCGTTCATAAATAATTTTTGTTTCAAGTTGAAAATAAAACCGCCGTGTACCTACCAGTGAATTTTCTCAATAAATACACTGCGTGAAATCATTGCAAGAAGCAGTACCTTTCACAACCACCGCCACTCCTTTCGGGGATAGATGCATTGCGAAGCAATCATCGTAAGGGGCAAAGATTTTCCCGCAACCACCGCCACTCTTTTCGGGGATAGATGTATTGCGAAGCAATCATCGTAAGGGCAGTCCTTTTACAAACCGCCAATGCTCCCGTTGGGGATAGATGTATTGCGAATGCAATCATCGTAAGGGGCAAAGGTTTTCCCGCAACCACCGATGCTCCCTTCGGGGATAGATGCATTGCGAAGCAATCATCGTAAGGGGCAAAGCCCCTTCAATGATGTGAAGGTGGCTCACCTTCCCGAGAAGAAGCGGAGGAGCTTTGATGCGTGTGAGGCACAATCGTCGACGATTGGGTCGTTGAAGATATCGATTGGTTTGAAGCCGTCGCCAAGTTTTTCGATTTCGCGACGTGTTGATTTAAGGAATGTGTCCATAAATTCAGTTGCGATATTAATCTTGGCGATACCGTTTTCAATTAGAGCACGAATATCTTCAGGAGGCGTGCCAGAACCGCCGTGCAATACGAGCGGAGTATTTGGCAATGCGTCGGCAATTTCTCGGCAACGTTGTACATTGATACAAGGAGCTGCCTTGTAGAAACCGTGAACGGTTCCGACAGAGATAGCGAGGGCATCGACATTTGTATCGTTGTAAAAGCGAACAGCGTCTTCGACTGTTGTGATTGCGTTTTCATCGCCCATTGCGACGTGTCCGATTTCGCCTTCGCAACTTGCACCTACTCGATGAGCATAATCTGCAGTATATTTTGTAAGTGCGACATTTTCGTCATAAGGCAAAACGGAGCCGTCGAACATAACGGAGGTCAAGCCAGCTGAGAGAGCGTCTCTTACTTGCCAAGCTTCTGCCCCGTGATCGAGATGTACAACAACTGGTTGCGAGCAACGTGTTGCCATACGGCATAAAGTTGCGGCTAAGTCGGCACCTTTTTCCGAACGGAACATACGTTGGAAAAGCTGAATAATTACTGGCAACTTTTCAGTTTCCGATGCACGAATGACACCGAGAGCTGCTTCGTAATTTGCGACATTGAATGCCGCAACGGCACGCTTTTCTTTGCGTGCCTGCGGTAATATTTCGTTTAATGTAACAAGAGCCATAACTTCCCTTAATTAGAGACACGAAGCTGCGAGCTCAGTAAGAGTCGAAACTTTGAGCTTTGTATTTTTTGAAAGTTGAGTCTTTGTGTATGGCGATGCGACAATGATAACATCGTTCTTAACATCGTTCGCACGAGCTTCAACGTACTTTGCCATTTTCTTGACGATATCAGGGCGTAATACATTCATAACAACAGCACCTTCGCCACATGTGTAAGATTCTTCGTTGTTAGTGCCGAACATATAGTCGATTGGTTCGTCGAGAATATCGGTTGTGAAACCGTCTGGCGATTTAGCCTTGAGTTGACCGAGCAATACACGAGGGAACTTAAGGTTGTCGTTGTAATTCTTCAAATAATCGCTTTCGAGATAATACAATTCGCCAGCTTGCTTTGAGAATTTAATTTTCAACGATGCGATGAATTCGCTTGTGTGCATAACTTTTGCAGAAAGCTTCAAGCCAAATTCTTTTGAATCGTTGAGCAGTGCGTCGTAAACGTATGGGCTTGAAACGACGATTGTCTTTGCACCCGACTTGTTCACAGCGTCGATAAATGTGGCCATTGCCGACTTTGCTTCTTCGACATAACCGAGAACTTTGAGAGCTTTGCCACAGTTGCCAGCAGTTGCAGTTGCATACTTTACTTTTGCTTTCTTTGCGATTTTGTCGAAAGCTTTAGCTTCTGTTGCGAGGGCTGAAGTATCGTCATCGATATAGTAGAGAACGTCTGCTTTGCCTGAAATTTTCGGCTCTGCCGATGTTGCAATCAATTTCTTTGCGAGCTTTGCGACGTCGTCTGGTGCAAGACCTGCTTCGACAATGTCTTGACGTGCTGCGAGTACGATTGCGTTTTCGTTCCACTTATTTACACAGTGGTAATAGCCGACTGCCGACATATCCGATGTGTAGATTGTGTCGATAAAATCAGGGTTTGCGAGCTTCGAGTTATCGAGCATTACGCCCCAAATCATCGAGCTACGAACTCTTGGAGTATCGGCTTCGCGGAATGTGACATTAGCCACGCCAGAGAGGTGGCGACACATAAAGCAGAAACGGCACTTTTTTACGTCTTCTTGAAATTTATCAATATTCATAATTTTCTATCTCCTTTAGAGTCCCATTTTTCCAGGGTTCATAATATGGTTCGGGTCGAGAGTTTTCTTGATACCTTCGAGAACTGGGAAGCTCTTTCCGTACAAGTCTTTCATATAGCGACCGAGTTTCAAACCTACGCCATGGTGTTCGTTAATTACACCGCCATTTTTGATTGCTTCACGGATAGCAGCGTCCCAAACAGCGTTGTACAATGCTGCTGCTTCACGAGGATCTTGTGGAACATCTTTACCTTCAAAAATGAAGCGTGCATAAAGCATACAACCCCATTCGTACCAGTGCGAGAAGTGTCCGATAAAGCGTGCTTTTGGGAACTTTTCGTTAACAACTTTTTTCATCGCCCAATATACTTTTTCGATGTGTGCAAAGTCTGCGACAGTATCGAGTGTACCGAATGCTTGTGGCAAGTGGAACATATATCCTGGGTAGAAGAATTTGTACTTATTTTTCCACCAGAGATCTCCACCCTTGCTACCGAGGTCAGTACCCTTGTACTTCTTTTCCATAATTTCGCGAGCGTGTTTCATTTGGAGCTCGACAATATCTTTGCGTCCGTCGAAACCAAATACCAAGTATGCACCTGAACCGATGTCCATACCGAACACTTTTTTAACGTGTGTGAGAGTTTCGGTTTCGTCGTAAAGACGGATTGCACAAGGTTGCAAACGGCTACGCATAAGGTCGGCACCAGCTTGCATTGCAGTGTGGAAGTCTTTGAACAAATATGCTCTGAATTGACGTTCTTCTGGCTTTGGGTGAATCTTCAAAGTTACCTTTGTGATTACGCCTAATGTACCTTCGCTACCGAGGAACATCATTGTGAGGTCTGGACCAGATGCATGGCGTGGGATTGGCAATGTATTGATAATTTCGCCTGTTGGTGTTACAACTTCGAGGCTCATTACCATATCTTCAATCTTACCCCACTTTGTCGAAAGCACGCCTGTACCACGGTGTGCGAGGAATCCGCCGATTGTCG
>SUVP01000003.1 GCA_015061945.1 Opitutales bacterium | reverse complement strand
ATAGAGAATTTTGTTGTAAAAATAGTTTGCACAAATTGTCCCTATTGGGATTTACTCATTTTTGTATCGTACTAATAATCAACAGACTACGCATAAAGCGTTCATACTGTATTCCAAATACACAATGCAAATAAAATGACATCAGCAATTAAATTACTTGAAGGCACTAACATATCGATTTTGGATGCGATTAGACTCATTCGCAACATTCTCGATTTAAAACAAAATAACATAAAAGATTACAACGATTTTCGGCTATGTAAAAACGTTATTGATCTTGGGCTTAAAGCCTATCAAGAACAAAACGTTAACAAGACTTTAATAAAAGCGTTTGAAATGTATGTAAGTTCAAAATCCGCTTTAAGTAAGGATTCGTTAAACGATATAAAATATTTGGGTGGTCGTTTATTTAGGATCTGTCCAGAGATGAAAATGGTAAAATTCTCAAACCTAACGGCTTCTCGATGCGAAGATTGGTTGAAAAAATCATTTGATTCGCCTGTTCAATTTAACAAAGGAAGAACATTTTTATCTGGATTTTTTACATTTGCTATAAAACATAACTGGCTAAAGAAAAATCCAATCACTTCCATAGAAGTTCAACCTACAAAGGAAAATGAAATTAGAGCGTTATCAATTACCGAAATATCGCAACTACTAAA
Organism: Opitutales bacterium; assembly: GCA_015061945.1. Taxonomy (GTDB): domain Bacteria; phylum Verrucomicrobiota; class Verrucomicrobiia; order Opitutales; family Intestinicryptomonadaceae; genus Merdousia. The sequence continues at coordinate 346,415 of SUVP01000003.1, read as the reverse complement.
AACATCTAAACAACCAAAACATAAAGCGTGTCAAGCCGGACTTGGAATAATGCTTTGGGCTGGAGTCCGACCTAATGAAGTATTACGCCTAAAGTGGAGCGATATAGATCTCGATGAAAAAATTATCACAATACGCTCTCGAAATAGTAAGACCGGAGGGGCTCGACACATAGAAATATCGACTGTCTTGCGAAAATGGCTTTATCGGCTGAGAAAAAAACCCTCTGAAAAAATATGCCCTGCAAATTGGGTTCGACGCTGGAAAGCCTTACGCGATGATGCAGGATTTAAGAAAAAATGGGTAAATGATGTTTTACGACACACTTTTGCATCATATCACCTAAAACATCTGAAAAATCTAATACTTCTACAATCAGAAATGGGGCATAGAGATTTACACCTACTGCGTACACGATATGTAAATATGCAAGGTATTACCAAAGACGACGCTTGGACTTTCTTTAATTTCTACAAAGCAAGACTATGAAAATTACTTTTTGTTGACGACAATCAGCAGGCTTTGAGCCCTTGACATTGCTGTGTAAAGTTCCGAGTTTTGACTCCAACGCAAGTCATCTTTATCGACGTCTATTACAAATACTATTGGGCTTTCGCATCCGTTAAACTTCATATATGTGCGATATAACATCAAACAGTTTATCTTCTGATTCTGCGTAAAAATTACTAACAACTGTATCGGAGTAAAAATTTAGCCACTTCATACGAAAGTGGCTGAAATTATTTTGTAGAACATCTAAATGCGATTAGATATTAGTGTTCTCTTAAATATTTTATGCTTTTACGCATTGTTTCGGTGGGATTGTCTGATACGCATTCGTTCTCTAAAACGAGAAATCCGTCGTACCCAAGCTCATCGAGTGTCGCCAAGCATTTTGGAATATCGAGTACACCTTCCCCGATTGTTGCGTCGGTCTTATTTTCTGCACCAAAAACTGCTGGATCTTTAAAATGGATTGCAGCAAGGCGTCCACGCAATGTTCTATATCCTTGTGGAGTATCGAGCGACGAACGTGTCCAGTGTCCGTTATCGGCACAAGCGTAAAGATATGGCTTATCTTTGATTACTTCCCAAAGTGCTTCCGGATTCCAATGCATATACTTCGGATTCTTCGGATTTTTTTGATGGTTATGGATTGCAACTTTTACGCCCCATTTCTTTGACGCATCATTCCACATCTGTGCTTTATCCCAGTTGCCTTCCCAGGTGAAAACTGGAATGCCCATTTCTTTGCAGAACGACAAATACATATCGGGCGTTTCCCCTTTTTTAATGTCCCACAAGCCGTACGACACAAACTCGATTCCGTTATCGGCAAAGAGTTTTTTGACAAACGCTTTTTGCTCTGCTGTCATATTTTTGGTGAACTTTGTGTTGCCAAAACGCTTTGCAATCTTTTGGGTTGATGTGCAAACTACTCCATCGGCTCCGAGCATTTTTGCTTCGAGAACCGTTTCTTCGAGAGTCATCACCTTGCGATAAACGTACCCATGCAATGCGATTTTACGTTTTTTTGTGGTCGATGTTTTATTGCAATCGCCACAGCAACCGAAAAGTACGGAGCAAGCAAGAAATAATAACAATAATTTTTTCATATCAAATTTTATTTTTTTAGAATTAGTACCAACCTGGTCGCATCGGTGAATCGATAAGCGAGTTCATCTTGTCTGAACCACCGATTGCACGCATCGATTTTGCGTCCCACACGACATTTTCGCCAGTGCGAAGTGTCAAATTGCCCAAGAGTACAACTTCAGTCAATTTTGCCATATCTGGAAGGTTTGAAGTTGCCTTTTTGATATCTCCACGGACTGCTTCCACAAAATTCGCTCTATGGTTACCATACTTAATGCGAGGTTCTGTAAGTGGAATATTTTTTGTGAGTGCGGTCTTTGCTTTTGGCAAAACAATCGGCTTCCCAATAAGGTGCATTTTTGGCGAGTAAAGCACGCCTTCATCGCCGATAATAAACATACCGTCAGCAGTTGAAAGGTCCTTATAGCTTCTGCCTGTATCGGTAAATTCTTTTGGCAATGGGAACAAGAAGTCTTTGTTAAAGTCGGGCTTCCATTCGCCATTTTTATCAGGCTTAAGGAATCCGCTATACCAGTGAATTTCAACCTTTTCGCCTTGATTGCTATTATCGAAGTAATAAGTAATATGGTCTTGTTTTGGGACAGAAATTTCTGTACCGCCTGTTTGGCGTGATGTGATTTTTGTTGGATAATCCAAGTCGAGTGCGAACATTGGGATATCGAGAATATGCGTACCGATATCGCCCAACGCACCTGTTCCGTACTTGTAAACTCTACGCCAATTCAATGGCACTATCTCGCTTGAGAATGGTCCCCAATCTGCGACATTAAGCCACTTGTCCCAATCGAGTGTTGGGGGGACTGGTTCTGACGGCCAGCTTTTATACGCCATCGTCGGACGATTACATCCGCCAACTGGACGAGTTGTCCACATAATCACTTTGCGAACTTTACCAATCAAGCCCGACGCAATCCATTCTTTAGTGTATCTGATACCGTCTCCCGAATGCACCATATTTCCCATTTGCGTTGCCAAACCTTTTTCTTCGGCAAACTTTGTAAGCTCACGAATCTGGCGGATATTGTGGCACATTGGTTTTTCCAAATAAATCGGGATACCATGTTTTAACGCACACATTGCGGCTGCGAAGTGAGAGTGGTCGGGCGTTGAGATTACAACAGCGTCGAGCTTACCAGCGAGTTTATCGAACATTTCACGATAATCGACAAAACCTTGAGCGTCATTGTCTACATATTTTCGGGCATTTCCAAAGCCGTATTTGCCTGTGTCAACATCGCAATAAGCTGTGAGCTTTTGTTTGATAGTTTTAAAGGCACGCATATTTGCACCGCCCATAAGACCGCAACCGACAAAGCCCAAGCGGATTGGGTCTTTCTCATATTTTTCAATCACCTTTGGTTGTTCATCTGGCTTTGCACCAAACGACAAATAGGGAGCCGATGTTATTGCGACAGATGCACACGATAAATCGCGTAAAAATTTTCTTCTTGTTTTCATACTATATATAAACCCTCCGTGTTAAAAACTTAATTTAATCTCAACTACAAATTTATTTCAAGAAAAAATCATTCCCACGAATTTGAAAAATCCTCATCTTTAAAGAGAGACGCCAAACCTGTGATTTGTTTCAGACGCAAGATCTCGTCGGCACTCATACCCAAATGGCGAGATATCCACGCATTTGTTTTTCCCATTTCGGAAAGCTCGGCGACAATATTGCTCATTAAATCTACATCGTGCGAACCACGGGCACGATTGTGTCTGATTGTCGACGCCATTCTATCTTCGATTGGACGATTTATCACAACAACAGGTAAACATCCACCTTCACGTTCATAAATATCTTTGTGAATTTTTATAATTTGATATCGGTGGAATCCGTCGACGACTTCGTACATATCGTCATCTTTTATGTAATAACAAACTATCGGTTGCGTGTAGCCATCCTCTTTTATTGAGTCGTACAGAAGTTTCATTTCAGGCGGAGCAACTTTGTTTGGGTTGTATGCGTTTGCTCTAATCTTGTCAACTGGCACTGAAATAACGCTGTAAACGGGACTTTGCGATTTTATATTTTTGCTCATAAATTTCTATATTTTTCCAGAAGTTCTTTCATTCGTTCTTGCTGACGTTTTGTTTGCGAGAAACTCAATCCCGTACACAAAAAATCGTTTTTCAAAATACAAATACACATTCTTCGCCACGATGGTGCGAGTCGGCGAGATTCAAATCCGTTATCGAGACAATCGGGAATTTTTGTGTATCGCACGATATGTTCGTTGTGAGATGTTAAACGTTTTGAAAGATAGGCGTATGCGGGAATATCTTTTATCGAGTCGTTGTCGATTGGCGATCCACGTCTGTACCAATGCAACATAAATTTTCTAAATTTTTTCCGATAGTGCGATGCCATTTCTGTCGGCAATGTAGCAAGCAAAAGTTTGCAATAAGATTTCCAAGTATGCCCTTTGGGAAGTTTGACATTGCGGTAGCCCAAAATACGTTTTCCGCAATATATATTGCCAAAATTTGCTCCGCTTACACGATTGACAACTTTCGCCCAAGTATCTGGTTCGATAATTCTAAAAAGGTTCAATCCTTTGCGTTGGTCATCGCCGTAAGGTTGACAAATACGTTGCGACGAAAGTGGCACGCCTGCCTTGTAAAACATATCATACAAGCGATTATATTCCCAACCTAACTTTGCATTGCCGACCCAAATATCTTTTACGGTCCAATCGTAAATCGGATATGTATTGTAGAAATGTTCGCTGATTCGGGTAGTCCAATTTTTTCCGTTTAATGTCTCTTTGTACAAACTTTTTATTGTGCGATATCTATTCAAACTTTCGTCCGAACGTATGCCCACAAGACACGCTGTCTTCTTGCCATTTGAATACCACTCGCCAAAAGCTGGCACAAATTCTTCAAACTCCATTTTCTCGACAAAAAACGGAAATGGATTGTTTTCTTGAGTAATCAAATTTGGAACATCTTTCGGATACTCTCTAATCCATTTGTCGCGATGTTCTAAATCCCAACAAGTCCAAAATGGTTGGAATACGCTAACTGCGTTGCGGAGGGTTAATGGCAAGCAAACCCAGTATACATCGAGCATATTGCGATGTTGCGATATTGTCTTTTTGATGTAATCTATCGTTAAATTGTACTGACCTTCCAAGTCGACAAACAAAAGCCCAAGCTTGCGTTTCTCGCCAGTTTTTTTCATATAATCGAGTGCTAAATTCAGCAAAACAGAGCTGTCTTTCCCGCCTGAAAAAGATATATATATGCGTTCAAAATTCTTAAAAATGTATTCAAGACGTGCATTTGATGCATCGTATACATTTGTTGCCAAATATTTTTTCAAAGTGTTCTCGCTTTCTCTGCTGTAATTATGCGTTCGACATTGTGGAGCAAATTTTCTTTTCTGCCAAGACTATACTTTATCATATTTTCAAGTCCAGTATCTATCCACATATTGTAGAGATTTACTGTCCTTTTTTGACCTGTCCGATAAATTCTATGCTTGGCTTGTTCCTTATCTTTATAATCAAATGTTTGAGAATAATAGATTATATTATTTGCACATTGCAAATTTAATCCGATACTTCCTGCTCCATAAGTGCATATTAAAACATCTTCGTTTTTCTCAAATTTTGATAAATCGTCTTTTCGGGTCCCGATATAAACGAGTCCACCAAGAGCACGATGCAAAAGCATTGCTTCGTCGACATACTTTACAAATATGATAACTTTTTCTTCTCGCTCTAATATATTTTCCACGAGTGTTAAAACCGCACAAAATTTATCTTTGCAAGTGATAGTATAAGCACGTTGAAAACGTTGTGCGACTGCCAAAAAATTGACGTATAATTTATCTTTTAAAAAATTATTTTTATAACGTGTATATTTTTTGCGTTCGTTTTTATCGAGCTTAAAATATTTGTTAATTGTTCGGACAGAACAAGGCTCATTAAATTCAATATTAAAAATATATGGACGTATAATTTCAATCAAAGCTTCGACATTTGCAGGTTTCGACCAACGAGCCCATGGGCGTCTATCAATTCCGTCGTTGAAATAAATCAGAAATTTATCGGCAAATTCACGCTCTGTCATTTTCAAAATATTTGGCGACAAAAACGATATCTGCGAGTATAAATCTATCAAACTTTTTGTTATTGGCGTTCCATTCAATATTATACGGAAATCAAACAAGTAATAATCTTTCATTAATCTTTTTGTCCGCAAGGCTTGAGCATTTTTTATGTATATACTTTCGTCGACAACACAAAAGTTTCTGTTATGTTCGGCAAGCGAACGCATTTCTAAATATTTGACTTCGCTTTTTGAAATGCTTTCTATCGAGAAAAAATGAATCTTTGAGAAGAATCCCAAGCTCCATTTTTTTACTTCTTGTGCGTAAATATTTGAACGTATCAACGACGCTGGAGCAATCCAAATCACAATATCAACATCATTCAATTTTTCACGGATGAGATCGCACGCAACTTTTGTTTTGCCCGTTCCCATCTTCATAAACAAAGCACATGCCTTTAACTTTGAAAGTTTTTTTACCGCCTTATTTTGCTCAATATTTAAGTTCATCTATACATTCCTGATTATATCGAGGCTTGATGTATGTAGGTATGTGGTACTGCAATCGCCAATTCAAATTGTGCTTTTTGGCAAGTTGATAATCTATGACAATAGTGCGATTTTCAAGAGAAATGAAATCGTTTTTTGATAACGTTATTTTTCTACCTTTCACGATAAACACGACAACGTCATCATAGCAATCATACACTTTGTCAAATTTTATACTTACGTTCATACGTCCTCCCCGTAATGAAAAATAAAATAAAATAAAGTAAAATAACAGAAGATGCTAAAATTGCACGCTTTTTAAACGCCATTTTCTGAAATATCTTTAATTTTTCAAGTGTATTAAAAATAGATGAATAATTTTTCTTGCCTTGCTTTTCCATTTTGCAAAACTTCTTCTTGAAAACTGCGGAACAGACATTCGCTCGTGCCAAGTGTGCGAGAGGAAAGTCCGAACACCACAGAGCAGAATTCCGTTTGAAAGGACGGGGCGTCGATGGCAAACGTCGATGTATGGAAAGTGCAACAGAAAATATACCGCCACGCAAGTGGTAAGGGTGAAAAGGAGGTGTAAGAGACCACCGCCGACGGAGCAATCCCGTCGGGCATTGTAAACCCAATTCGGTGCAAGACAATGTAGGGTGCGGGGCTGCTCGTCCATAACGCATCGGGTATGTCGCATCTCGAAAGAGAGCATAGAATCGGAGTAATTCGCCTATGCAGATAAATGAATGTCGGTTCTACTTGTAGAATTACAGAATTCGGCTTATGCTCCGCAGTTTTCGTTTCTTTTCAAAAAAAGGCGATTCACCAGAGTTGATGAATCGCCTTTTCTATGTAAAATACCCTACTCTTTAGAATATTGCTTGTTGCAATGCGAACACCGCAATACCAGCGAGGTATCCGAGCAATGCCAAGAATGAGATATTTCTCATATACCACGAGAATGTGATTTTTTCCAAGCCCATAACTACAACACCTGCAGCCGAGCCGATAATCAAGATACTTCCGCCAACACCTGCACAATATGCGAGGCTTGTCCAGAATGTTCCGTCTTGAACAAAGTTCATTGCGTATGTTTTTTCTGCAACATCGGCAATAGCTGAAACTGCTTCAACTGTTGGCATATCGTATGCACCCATTGCTCCAGCTACGAGTGGTACGTTATCGACAATAGACGAAAGTATACCGATGATTGTATTGATGATATAAACATTGCTTACATTTTCGTCGAGGAACTTTGAAACTCCTGCGAGTACTCCTGCGCATTGCAACGATGCAACTGCCATCAAAATACCCAAGAAAAACAAGATTGTTGTAATGTCAATTCTACCGATGATATTTTGAATTCTCAACTGTTGCGATGGTGATGCGTCTTTTTTGCGATTATAGAGCAATTCCATATAAATCCAGATTACACCCATTCCCAAGATTACGCCCATAAATGGTGGCAAACCTGTGATTGCTTTGAAAATTGGAACACACAAGAATGCACTTATACCTAAAATCAAAATAGAAAGCCTTTCCTTAGGCGATACAATCATCGAAGCATTTTGCTTATGAGTAATTGCTGGCTTTTCGACATTCCCCTTACCTAAATATTTAGTTACAGCCAAGAGAGGAATGAGCATAGATACCAACGATGGCAAGAACAATGTTTTGAGAATTGCCATTGTTGTAACGTTTTCATTTATCCAAAGCATAATAGTTGTTACGTCGCCAGTTGGTGTCCATGCACCACCACTATTTGCAGCGATAATCACAATCCCTGCATAAAGCCAACGTTCACGTTTTACTGCTACCATTTTACGCAAAAGCATTGTCATAACAATAGCTGTTGTGAGATTGTCGAGCAAAGCCGACATAAAGAAAGTGATGAACGCTAAAATCCAAAGGAGCTTGCGTTTATTGTTTGTTGTAATTTTATTTGTTACAATCGAGAATCCACCATGTACGTCAATAAGTTCGACGATTGTCATTGCTCCGATAAGATAGAAAATAATTTGCGAGTGTTCGCCCAAAAATTCTACGATTTGGCAATTCGCAACAAACTTTGCACACTGCTTTACAAGCGATGCATCTTGCAGGTCTGGATTTGCTTCGATAAAGTGCTTGAAGTGTTCTGCATTTAGAGTCGAGATTGTCTCCGCCCCACAGAACATATACATAACCCAAAGAGTCATTCCGAGAACAACAGCGGTTGCCGCTTTGTTAATTCCAACATCGTGTTCAAGTGCGATAAAAATATATCCCACAATGAACGTTATTACCATCAATGTAATCATATTTTTATAATCCCCATATCCGCCAAAAACTTATGCGGATAGTATTTATTATCTGAAGTTAAATCCCAAGACCCCAAAAAATCTGACCAAAAAGAAAGACGTGGCGAACGATGTTTTCCGCCACGTCTTGAAATGTTTTTTAAAATTAAGCTTTGTTTGCCGAACCAAGTACGTTTTCGACCTTGTGCATATAGAGCTTTTTGAGCTCGTCGCGTGCTGGACCGAGATACTTGCGTGGGTCAAATTCAGCTGGCTTTTCTGCAAATACTTTGCGAACTGCTGCTGTCATAGCCAAGCGTCCGTCAGAATCGATATTGATTTTGCATACTGCCGATTCCGAAGCCTTGCGGAGTTGTTCTTCTGGGATACCAACTGCTGCTTCGAGGTTGCCACCAAACTTGTTGATTTGGTCAACATATTCTTGTGGAACTGAAGATGAACCGTGAAGAACGATTGGGAAACCTGGAATACGTTTTTCAATTTCAGCCAAGATGTCGAAACGCAACGGAGGTGGAACGAGCTTTCCGTTTTCGTCGAGTGTGCATTGTGCTGGCTTGAATTTGTATGCACCGTGTGATGTACCAATCGAGATTGCGAGAGAGTCAACACCTGTTTTGCTTACAAAGTCTTCAACTTCTTCTGGGCGTGTATACGAGTGTGTTTCGTGTGAAACTTCGTCTTCAACACCTGCGAGAACGCCGAGTTCGCCTTCAACTGTTACGTCGTGTGCGTGTGCGTATTCTACAACTTTCTTTGTGAGTGCTACGTTATCGTCGTATGCGTGTGCAGAACCGTCGATCATAACAGACGAGAAACCGAAATCGATACACGATTTGCAAAGTTCAAAAGTATCGCCGTGGTCGAGGTGCAAAACAATCGGAATATTTCCGCCGAGTTCTTTTGCGTATTCGCATGCTCCTTGTGCCATATAGCGAAGGAGAGTTTGGTTTGCGTATTTACGCGCACCGCTCGAAACCTGAAGGATTACAGGCGATTTCTTTTCAACACAAGCTTGGATAATAGCTTGCATTTGTTCCATATTATTGAAGTTAAACGCTGGAATCGCATACTTACCTGCGATTGCTTTTTGGAAAAGCTCACGCGTATTAACAAGACCTAATTCTTTATAAGATACCATAGTGCTTTTTGGATTAATAAGCCTCTCATATTGCCCCCATTTTTTTTAAATGCAACCTATTTTTTCTCTTTTCCAAGATTTTTTTACTATCCTACTACGATTATCAAACTATGCGAAAATAAAACTATGCAACAAATGATGTTGACCTCCTTTGCGATTTTCTATTCACTTTTTTCGTTCTATGGGGTTAAACAAATTTAATCTATATATCTAAATCTTATGAAAAAAACGTTAGCAACATTACTCACAACTATCCCGCTTTTTCTATTTGCGGATTGGAATATTAACTTCGACGAAAAAACATCGACGCTCGAAGCAATCAACGGCGGTGTATCGATAAAAGGTAAATTGAATTTCCAAGCGTACCGAAATGGTGGCAACAAATGGAAAATTGCAAATTCTCGAGACGGTGTAAAAAATCGCATGGCGATTGTCGATAACACTGGAGATGTACAAGGATACATCGTATTTCCGAAAAAGACTGACGAACTCCAGATGCTTTTCTACCACCGCACTGCCCAAGCGTATCGTGGATTGATGTCGTACAACGCAACTATTACAATAAAAGACGCTAACGATACTTTTGCGTGTCGCTCAAAAGCACAAGACGGAGAACGCGTATTCTCGCTCAACTACGGCAATGCTGACTCGAAAACTAACGACTCTGTTTTCAACGCTCAAAAAGACGAACTCTTGCAGATGTCGGCAAAAAATCTTTGCGTAAAAACTCTCTCCAAAGGCAAGTATGCACTCAAGATGTCGGGCGATATTGGGGAATCGGCTCAAGCAAAGTTCATTTTCGATCTACAAAAAGATTACTACAAAAATAGATACGTTCCGTACTACAAACCACTCAACCGAACAAATGTGCCAAAGACTCCAACTGGCTGGATGTCGTGGAACACTTATTTCGACAAAGCTACTGCCGAAGACAATCTTGCCGAAGCGAGAATCGGGCAAAAATATCTCCAACCCTTTGGTTGCGAAATTTGGTCGATTGAATCGTGGCAAGGCAATTCAGACAAACTGCCTGTCCGAAAATTCTACAATATGAATCTTGAAGTTAACGATTGGCAGTTCCCCAAAGGTATGAAGCAACTCGCTGATGATATCCGTGCACTCGGATTCCGTCCAGGGCTGTGGATGGCTCCGTTCGGCACTGGTAATGCAGAATTTTACAAGGCTCACAAAGATTGGTTCTTGCACGACAAACAAGGCAACCCTATCTCTTGCTGGAATGGACTGTACACGCTCGACCCAACTGTGCCTGAAGCACGCAAACACCTCGAAAACATCTTCCGTATTGCGTCAAAAGATTGGGGATACGAATTCTTTAAAATCGACGGAATGTCGGGCAGAAGCAAAGGCTATTGTGCACACCTTTACGAACGTCCAGAAATCAAGGCACAATTTAAAAATCCAAAATGCCCGAATCCATTTGAACTTTGCGTAAAAGCATTCCGCGACGGAATCGGCAAAGATAGAATTTTCCTCGCATGCCAAGGTCATACTTCGGGACCCGAAGCATCGTATGCGGAAATGGCTCGTACTGGTGCCGATATTGTTCACCCGAACAAACCAGTTATGTGGAAAAACGTTACTTTGCAAGGTCGTTGCACAATCAACCAAGTGTTCACTCACAACATCTCGATGATTGCCGACCCCGACACACTTCTCGTTCGTGAACTTCCACTCGAAGAAGCTCGCACAACTGCGACAATCGTCGCACTCCCCGGACAGTTGACATTCTTTGGCGATCGTCTCGCAAAACTTTCGGCAGACCAAATGAAAATGTTGCAACAAACTCTACCTGTTGCAATCGTTCGTCCGATGAGTCTTTACCCATATTTCAATATGCTCCCCGTTTGGAATTTGAACGTAAAGCATAAGGAACTTGGGCAATACAACGTTGTCGCATTTATGAATTGGGACGATGATGAAAAACTAATCTCGGCAACGGCTGACGAACTCGGTATCTGCGATAAACAAGACTATGTTGCATTTGAATTCTGGACACAAACATATCTTGGCGATATGAAAAAATCGTTCTCGCAAAAAGTCCCTGCACACGGAACAAGACTTGTTGTGTTGATGCCAAAGCAAAACAACCCACAATACGTTGGTAGCGACCGCCACGTCGCACAAACTGCCCAAGAAATTTGGAATATGAATTGGGATTCTATCAGCAACCGATACACCGCATACGTCAAACTCGTCAAAGACTTCCCTCTTACAATTTGCATATCAAAACCAGACGGATTCAATTTTGTCTCGGCAAAAGCGTACGGAGCAAAATGTAAATCGAAAGTCGAAAATGGTGCAGTTAAAATAACTCTCCAAAAAGACGCAAAGCAAACAGACGATGTAAGAATAGAACTTCAATTCTCAAGAAAATAAAACATCAAAAAAAGGCGAGCGGTTCTTCCTCTCGCCTTTTTTGTGCTTATTATTCACATTTTTCTTTCTTATGCTATTGACTTCATTTGCCTTTTTATACTCACTAATGCTGTCATATAATAATATACTGATTTAATCGACAAAACATACAACTATTATGAAAAAAACGTTAACAACACTTATCGCAACAATTCCACTCTTCCTATTTGCTGATTGGAATATCAACTTCAACGAAAAAACATCGATGCTTGAAGCCGTAAACGGCAATGTATCAATCAAAGGAAAGTTAAATTTCCAAGCAGATATTAAAAATGGCGACAAGTGGAAAATCACGAACTCGCGTGATGGCGTAAAAAATCGTATGGCTCTTGTTGACGACGGCGATAATGTTCAAGGTTATGTTGTGATTCCACAAAAAAGCAATGAGCTTGAAATTCTTTGTTATCACCGCACAGCACAAGCATACCATGGGACAATGTCGTTCGACGGCACTGTAAATATCAAAGATGCCAAAGACACTTTTGCATGTCGCACAAAAGCAGATGATAATGAACGTGTGTTCTCACTCAATTATGGCAATGCTGACGTTAAAACAAACGACTCTATCTTCGACGCACAAAAAGATGAACTCTTGAAAATGTCGGCAAAAAATCTCTGCATAAAGACACTCGACAACGGGAATTATGCTGTAAAGATGTCGGGTAAAATAAATGAGTCGGCACAAGCTAACTTCTCTTTTAATCTTCAAAAAAATTATTATAAGAACAGATACGTTCCATACTACAAACCACTCAACCGTGTAAATGTCCCAAAAACTCCAACCGGTTGGATGTCGTGGAACACTTACTTCGACCAAGCTGGTGCAGAAGAAAATCTTGCTGAAGCGAGAATCGGACAAAAATATCTCCAACCTTTCGGTTGCGAAATTTGGTCGATTGAATCGTGGCAAGGCAATTCAGACAAATTGCCAACACGAAAATTCCACTTAATGAATCTCGAAGTAAACGAAAGACAATTCCCTCTCGGAATGAAAAAACTTGCCGACGATATCCGTGCACTCGGATTCCGCCCAGGGTTGTGGATGGCTCCGTTCGGCACTGGCAATACTGAATTCTATAAAGCTCACAAAGATTGGTTCTTGCACAATGCGAAGGGCGAACCTATCGGCTCTTGGAACGGCTTGTACACGCTCGACCCAACTGTGCCTGAAGCACGCAAACACCTCGAAAACATCTTCCGTATTGCATCGAGAGAATGGGGCTACGAGTTCTTCAAAATCGACGGAATGTCAGGACGCAACGCTGGTTATTGCGCACACCTTTACGATCGCCCAAGCATTAGGTCGGTATTCAAAGATCCAAAATGCCCGAATCCATTTGAACTTTGCGTAAAAGCATTCCGCGACGGAATAGGTAAAGATAGAATTTTCCTCGCATGCCAAGGTCATACTTCAGGACCAGAAGCAGCGTATGCTGAAATGGCTCGCACAGGTGCTGATATTGTTCACCCGAACAAACCAGTTATGTGGCACAACGTAACAACACAAGGTCGATGCACAATCAACCAAGTGTTCACTCACAACATCTCGATGATTGCCGATCCCGACACACTTCTCGTTCGCGATCTCCCTATTGAAGAAGCTCGCACAACTGCGACAATCGTCGCACTCCCAGGACAGCTGACATTCTTTGGCGACCGTCTCGCAAAACTTTCGGCAGACCAAATGAAAATGTTGCAACAAACTCTACCTGTTGCATTCGTCCGTCCGATGAGCCTCTACCCTTACTTCAAAATGCTTCCTGTCTGGAATTTGAATGTAAAGCATAAGGAACTTGGTCGATACAACGTTGTCGCATTTATGAATTGGGAAGATGATGACCAAAAAATTTCTGCGACCGCAAAAGAACTCGGTATTTGCGACAATACAAAATATCACGCATTTGAGTTTTGGACACAAAAGTATCTCGGAGAAATGCAAGGCGAATTCTCTCAAAAAGTACCAGCACACGGGACAAGACTTGTTGTGCTGATGCCAAAACAAAAGAATCCACAATATCTTGGTAGCGATAGACACGTTGCACAAACAGCTCAAGAAATTTGGAACATCAACTGGGATTCTATCGGCAACCGCTTCACCGGATACGTCAAGCTTGTAAAAGATTTCCCTCTTACAATATGGGTATCAAAACCAGACGGATTCAACTTTGAATCGGCAATGGCGTACGGAGCAAAATGCAAAGCAAAAGTCGAAAATGGAGCAATTAAAATAACCCTCCAAAAAGACGCAAAGCAAACAGACGACGCAAGAATAGAAGTTCAGTTCTCAAGAAAATAAAACATCAAAAAGGCGAGCGGTTATTCCCCTCGCCTTTTTTGTAAATGCAAATGTAATGTTTTATCTTGAAAGATATATAGAAATGTAAGATATTAAACTTGTGAAAAAACCTCCATTTACAATATCTGCAAAAGCCATATCAATGATTGCTGAAATATCGGCACTTGTTGAGCGTTTTTCAATTTCTATGGAGCAAAACACTCTTAAACTTCGCAAAACAAATAAAATAAAAACAATTCATTCATCACTGGCAATAGAAGGTAATAAATTGTCAGAAGAACAAGTTAGCGATATCTTAAACGGCAAACGTGTTGTCGCCCCAATTAGAGAGATTCAAGAAGTTAAGAATGCTATTGATACCTACGATAATTTTCAATCGTATAACCCATTTTCAATTTCAGATTTACTAAAAGCACATTTTGAAATGATGAAATCGTTGGTGTCAAACGCTGGAAAATTCAGGACAAAAGGTGTCGGTGTTTTTGACGATAAAAAAATTGTGCATATTGCACCACCAGCAGAAAGAGTACCAACACTCGTCGAAAATCTTTTTGAATGGCTTGAAAAGTCCGAAGACCATTTGCTTATCAAAAGTTGTGTTTTCCATTACGAATTTGAATTTATACATCCATTTTTAGACGGCAATGGAAGAATTGGTCGATTGTGGCAATCTTTGATTTTGTCAAAATTAAACCCAGTTTTCCAATATCTGCCAGTTGAAACAATGGTGCATAACAATCAGCAAAATTATTACAAAGCAATAAACGATAGCTCTGCAAAAAATGACTCTGGTATATTTGTAGACTTTATGCTGGGAGAAATTCTAAAAGCCCTTAAAGAACATCAAAATTTAGATTTTGGCAGAGTAAATGGCAGAGTAAATGGCAGAGTAAATGAAATACTCGATTTCATTAAAAATAATCAGGGCTCAAATACAAATGATATCGCAAACGCACTCAATATTTCTGTACGCACGGTTAGTCGATATTTGAAAGAGTTATCCGATATTATCGAGTTTCGTGGAGCTCCCAAAAATGGCGGATATTTTATAAAATAAAAAAGACGAACGCTTGTAAATATTGCGTTCGCCTTTTTTTATAATTCGGGTTAGTAAAAAATCCCCAAGCTATCGTTTAAATCACAAAGAGATTCTCCGTTTTTGACTGAATCAATCGCTCGAGACGGATGTACGTTTGCAAAGCCAGTCAAAACATATGGATACTCACACCCCCAACGGAAATATTTTCTCATCGGTTCAATATGCTGTTCGGCACATTCGAGAATTGGCCGAATATCTTTCCGTGCGAACTGTGCAAGCATTTCTGTACGACAATTACCTGCACCACGACCAAGCCCACAAATTGAGCTGTCTACAATATCAGCTCCGCCGAGAATTGCTTCAATCGTATTTGCAAACGCCATCATTATGCTATCGTGAATATGCACACCAACTCGCTTTCCTCGAGAATGCGACGCAATCTTGCATGGCATAAAAACATTGCGGAATCCAGCTGGAGTCAATCCACCGAAACTGTCCATAATGTAGATGATATCGGCGTCGCTTTCGACTGCTTGCGTAAAAGCGTTATCGAGCTCTTTTTCGGAAAGAGTTGATACTGCCATTATGCAAATTGCAGTCTCATACCCCATATCAGATGCAAATTTTACAATGTCAATCGCCTTATCCATATCTTTTGCGTATGTTGCAACACGAACCATATCGACAAGACTTTGCGACTTTCTCACAATCGCCTTGCGAAAATCCGACTTCCCGACATCAGCCATAACCGCTATTTTTATGTCTCGTTTATTATCGCCAACAATACGTTTAATTACATCTTCATCGCAAAAGCGAAGTTCGCCAAATTCCGCAGAACTATAATATCGTGAACTGTCCTTGTATCCCAATTCAACGTAATCGAGATGTGCATCGGCACATGCGTCATAGACTGCACGAGCTGTTTCAGTTGAAAATTGGCTTGCATTAACTGCTCCACCGTCGCGTAAAGTACAATCGAGAATTTTTACATTCGCAACTGCTTCGGCTGGAATCGCCAATTTATCGGACATTATTTGTTCTGACGAGTTCATTGTTAAAAATTTTTCTCAAAAAAAAGCCCTGAATACATCTCGCATTCAGAGCTTATCCTTGTTTCTAAATGCGATACTATCTCATAATGTTATCGTAGAAATCTACAATTTTTCCACGTTTTTCAGGATTTTCATTATACTCCATTGCTGAACGTGGGTGGTTGTTCAAGAAACCAGTCATCATATATGGATAATCGAAGCCCCAACCGAGTTGTTTACGCAATGGTTCAATGTGTTTTTCAACACATTCCAAAAGTGGACGCATTCTATACTTCGGATTGTGCAAGAATCCAACAAGCATTTCAAGCGGACAATTACCTGCACCACGACCCAAACCAGCGAGAGTTCCGTCGACGAGATTTGCACCGCTATTGATAGCTTCAACCGTATTTGCAAATGCAAGTTGCAAGTTGTTATGTGCGTGGATACCAATTCGCTTTCCAGCCATTCCAGCAATCTTGATGTACTTATTCATCATATAGCGGATTTGTTCGCAATAGAGCGAACCGAAACTGTCAACCAAGTAGATTGTGCCGACATCTGAATCGGCGAGCATTTCCAAACCTTCGTCGAGTTCTGCTTCACGGACAGTTGATACAGCCATAAGGTTTACGGTTGTTTCATAACCTTTGTCTGTTGCATCCTTAATCATATCGAGTGCGAGCGGAATTTGGTGGATATATGTAGCAACACGAATTACGTCAATCGGGCTTTGCGATTTTTCGATAATATCTGTTTTGTATTCGCACTTTTCAGCATCTGCCATAACTGCGATTTTCACATTGCGTTTGTTATCGCCAATGATACGGTTTACGTCATCTTCAGCACAGAATCGCCACGCACCAAACTTATCTACCGAGTAAATTTCTTTACTATTTTTATAACCGATTTCCATATAATCGATATTAGCGTCGCCACATGCGTCGTAAACGGCACGAACGATTTTATCTTCGAATCGGCTCGAGTTCATCAGTCCTCCATCGCGGATTGTGCAGTCCATTACTTCGAGCTCTTTTCTGTAGCCGAGGTAGCCAATCCATCTTTGCGATGTTGTCTGTACTTTTTTTTCTGTATTCATTTTTTTATTTGAGTTAAAAATTTTTCAAAAAAAACCCGAACACTTTTTTAAGCATTCGGGTTTTATATGACAACAAGCATCAATATCACTTACCGAATGCCAAGTGAGACAAAAAAGAAGTAATAAAAGTAGCTTGTCGAAATATTGTTCATAAATGTGGAAAACATCCCATAACTATTTTGAAAAAAAATCAAGCTTTTTTTTTATTTTTTTGCATTGAATTTAAATTCGCCATCAACCGATATTCTCCAGTTGTCGCCGTCCAATTTCCAGTTAGTCGCATTTTGTGGTGCATCGACAAACTTTTTAGCGATAACAAGAGTTTTGTTTGTATCGGCATTATTTGATGTTGGCTTAAAGTGTAGCTCAACAAGCTTGCCATTCTCAAATTTTGCCTCGAGCATATTTGCACTGTAAGTTGGCAATTTGAATGAAAAATCTTTCCAATTTTCTGGAGTTGCCGACGCAATATGCACCTCTCCATTTTCACGGCACGACACAAGCATTGTGCAAACAGAATGAATGTAGTTACCCGAAGCAGTCGAGAACCATGGACGCATTCGCACTTCTTTTTCGTTGATTTCCCACATCTCGCCGAAATATCCAGTATTGTGTGCCGATTGATTTATCCATGAGTACGGAAATTTTCTATCGCCCAATCTAATCAACGCTGATGCCGACCAAGTGTAATACCATGTGCAAACGTTTTTCCCCAACGGATACATATTGCCGACCTCATGGATATTATTTGCAAAGTCGTACGCCGACTTTGTTTGCATTTCCACTGGTTGCTCAAAAATCGCAAATGGAAAAATTCCACCGATGCAACCGATTGACTTATCGTTGCGATCGGGACGTGGAACATATTTCTCGCCATCGTTAGGCAAAGATTTACGCAATTGATTTGCAGCTTCACGATATTTCTTTGCGTCGTCTTTATCGACACCGAGAATATCGGCACATCTTGCTGCAATCTCAAAATTGTAAATAATCCCGCAAGATGTCAAAAATGGGTTTGGACATGATGGTCCCAAGCGTTCCAAGTCGAGAGTTTTAGATACGATTAGTTTACCAGTTTCGTCGAGTGCAATAGAATCCATATAGTAGTACTGCGCACAACCTTTTATCACAGGATAAACGTGCTTAAGATATTCTTTGTCGTGAGTAAAAAGCCAATGCCAATAGCAGTATGACGCAACTGAAGAATTTTGAAAAATGTGATTCATCCAAAAGCCAAATGGTTGTGGAGCTGCCGCCGAGCCATCTTCTCGAGTAGAAAGTTCATAGAAAATCCCAAAATCTCCACTCTTGTGGTCGACACGATATTTAGCAGTTGGATAGATTTTTCGTCTAAAATCGGGAGCAACTCTCGAATGTTGAAAATCGCCAAAGGCACATAATCCTGCTGTGATAAAAACTTCGTCCCATGTGAAGTACGCTCCGTTCCAATGTTGTCCGTGCGTAAAAAGAGAGATTGGGTACGACCATTTTGTTTTCAGTGCACGCAAAAAATATAGCGACGTATTGAAAACTTTTTTCATCTGTACATCTGGAATATTTACATAAGTTGAAGTTTGCTTTGCTTCCCATTTCGCCTTGTGATTTGCAAAGAGTTTTTCAAAACCTTGTGCGATAATTTCAGAATGTCTTTTTGATGTTTTTGCGATTTTATTTTTTTGAAAATCGTCAGCATAATCTACAAAAAACGATGCTGTTGCAACGCCACCGTTGGCTTGTTCTACGCAAGACAAACTCACAGAATTTTCCGATGCTTTTACATCAACTTTATTTTGGCTATGCACGCATATTTGACCATTGTAAATACCATATCCGTACGCTGTGTAATTAAATATACCTTGCGTTTTGTTCGCTGAAGTTTTCACGAGCATACGAGGTTGAGGTGCGTTTTTATTTTTGTCAGTCAGCGAGTATTTAAAAGTGATATCAACTTTTGAGTCCGTCGATTTCTTCAGGATAACTTTCTTTTCAATCGCCAAAATATCTGCACCTTGTGCGACAAATGCAGTTGTGATTACATCAGCCAAATCATACTCAACTTCAACTAAAACATAGCCGTATTTTACGTCTAAAGTTTGTGTCCATTTTTTAGGATTATCGAGCAATTTGCCGTCGATTTTTATTTCTGTATTATAATGTCCGAACGAAAATAAATCACGTTCTGGCAAGCTATATCTACGCCCTGCCCATGC
Source organism: Opitutales bacterium (assembly GCA_015061945.1). Lineage (GTDB taxonomy): Bacteria > Verrucomicrobiota > Verrucomicrobiia > Opitutales > Intestinicryptomonadaceae > Merdousia. Next base: position 326,697 of record SUVP01000003.1, on the reverse strand, counting down.
GACATCTGGCACAATTTTATGATAAGTTTTTTGTTGTTGCTCGCCAAGATTATCGATTGTCGTCGCAATATTTCCATTTGAAATAAATGGCGGAGCGTAATCTTCAGGCACTGCACCTTCGCCTGAAATAGACATCTTATACAAGTTATCATCTGCAAATAAAAATGCAGACAATACGAGTGCTGAAAGCATCGCAAATAATCTTCTCATGTGTTATCCTTTTATTTTAAATTAAAAAAGTTCCGATTGTGTTTCGGTTTTAGAATTTTCACTGCGAAGTTTTTTCAAAAAGCTTGGGCGATGCACATCGGTTGCACCAAACAACATTAAGTTTTGCAAGTGCATCGCAGTTCCATAGCCCTTGTGAATATCAAAACCAAAACGTGGATATTTTTTGGCGAGTTCTTGCATATATCTATCGCGTGTAACTTTTGCGATAATCGATGCCGACGCTATCGCTAAACTCGATGCATCGCCTTTGACGATTGCATTGTGTGCATACGGAAATTTTTTCATCGGCTTGCCATCAATAAGGACAAAACCTGTCGATGTATCGAGTGCTGTTTCGCCAAAAAGAGTTGCCGGAGCTGTCGCTTTGCGGAGATGTAAATTCAAGCGTTCATTCAATGCTTCGACTGCACGAGCCATTGCTAATTGTGTAGCCGACAAAATATTCAAGCTCTCAATTTCAGCGACACTTGCAAACCCAGCTTCAAAATCTATTTCGCCAGCATTTTTTGCATTGCACAAAATAGAGTAAATTTCTTCACGTTTTTTTTCTGTAATTTTTTTTGAATCATCAAGCGATTCCAACGCTTTCAAAAATACTGGATTGAGATACGCTTTCGCACTAACTGCAACTGATCCAGCACAGACAGGTCCTGCCAAACAACCTCTGCCAGCCTCATCTACGCCGACAAGCCAACTTCTGCCAGCAATAAATTCGGCATCAAAATCGGCGAGTATAGAAATTCTATTTTTTTGTTTAGCCATTTTATTTTGCTTCATCAATAGCTTCGATAGCAGTCTTAAAGTGGAGTTTTGCAAAACGCTTCAAACCTTCGGGTCCAAATTTTTTTACAATTTCAACTGCTTGTTTACGCACTTCGGCACTCGCACCTTTTTTCAATTCAATACCGCATTCTTCCGACAACTTTTTCATCGAGTAGATATACGTTGCACGAGCGATAATTGACGCAGCCGCTACAACTGGATCTTCTTCAGCTTTCGTTTGCATTTTCAATTCAAAGTTCGGAACATTTAATTGATTTTGAACAAGCGGTTGTTTTGTGAATTGGTCGAGCATACCCCACGGAGCGTGGCGTTGCTCAAGTGCACTTGTGATTGCTGTTGCGTGGAACCATGCCAAAAGTTTATTTAAGTTGCGACCAAATTTTATGTAAAGTGCGTTATACTTTTCCATACTTGCGTACGAAACTTTTACTGCAACACCTTTTGTATTTTTGATTTTCTTCGCCATCGCAAGAACGACTTTGTCGCTGGTGACTTTTTTCGATTCTTTCAAGCCTTCATCGACCCATTGGCGAACAGCATCGCCGTCGGCGACTACACACGCTGACACGAGCGGACCAAATAAATCTCCCTTTCCACTTTCGTCAATACCTGCGTGAAGTTCATACCATTCTGGATGCAAAACATCGTCATAACCCATTTGTGCAAATCCAGTAATTTCTGGCTCAAGCACAAACTGAACAAAATCTTCTGTCCCTTTTCCTTGAATAACAAGCTTGCCCGATTCATACATAACAACATTCACATCCCGACCCTTGTATGCAAACCTCGCATAGTTGACCTTATACGGTGCCCACAGGTGTTTATCCAACCATTCGTCGAGCTTCTTCGCCTGCTCATCTGTTATCTTGAGAGTGTGAAGTGTTTTCTTTTTTGGTTCGTCTATTATAACTTGTTTTTTCGGGAATTTCATATTTGTGATAGTCTTTTTTCATAATTGTATAAAATTGTGGAATCTTCAAGACATTATTATTTAAAATAGCTTGCACTCGAAAGAATATATTGCGAAATTATAAAAGTTATATTTTTCGGAGGTTTTTATTTATGAGTAAATCTATAATGATTGTTATTTGCGATTTTCTGCTGTTGAGTTTGCTGAGCTTGGCAAACTTCGATAAGCCACAAATTGATGAGAAAAAAGAGGCAGAACAAAAACTCTCTCTCGAACAAAAATCCTTTGCCGATTCCCAAATGCTCGATTTACTCAAGATGTCGCTCGACGCCGAACGCGATAGACGCATTTCAATGGATTCTGATGTCGCAAAGCTCGAGAAAATTGCAGAAGAAAATAAAAAGCTCGCTCAACGACAAAAGAAAATTCTCGATGCTCGTGAAAACGAGCTAAAGCTCCTCGCAAAAACAAAGTCAGATCTCGAGACAGAACGTGAACAAATTTTGAAAAAAAGTGGAGAATTGCAATCGCGTGTGAACCAAGCCGAAAAACGCAATCAACGCCTTCAAGAAGAAATTATCTCGGCAAGCTCTAAACTCGAAAAATCGGCAAATGAAAGAATCGCCCTTGAAAAGAAAATTGGCGATATGAAAGAAATAGACTCGGCTTCAAGAATGAAACTCGAAGCCGTACAGAACGAACTTCGACAAAACAAAGAACGCCTCGAACAGTTGCAAACCGAAAGTGAATCGCTCAAAAGCGAAAACAAAGCTATCGAAGCCGAAAAACAAGCACTTGCAACACGCCTCGAAGTCGCCTCTACAAAGACACAAATTTACGAAGAAAATATTAAGCGATACCAAGCTCTTGTCGACATCGAGAAAACCGAAAAAGCAAAAATTCGCGAACACGCTGAGACTCTCGCTGTCGGTGTAAATCAGCTCGCAGAGCAACAACAAAAACTAAATAGTAATGTGAAAGATTTGCGTCCAAAAACTTCGTCGGAAATATTTGAGTTTGTAAAATCACGTTTTGTGAAGGTCGTATTTGCGTACACTCGTAGAGGTATATTCGGCAAGTCGGAATCGTTTATCGAGCTTCGTGCATTGCCCATTGAAATTGCAGGAAAAATTTGGGTTGTCTTTGATGCGTCAGAAACTGTCATAGCACCATCGCCTCATCAATATTATCCGCCCGACACACTCTCGGTTTCAGTGCAAGGCAAAGCATTCAGATTTCAACCAGCGTCAATTCAATCAATCGCTGAAGACCCACGTTTGCTCGCAATCGAAGTGCCAAAAGAATTCATCGACAAAGAAAAAATCGAGCCACTTGTACGCCCTGAAAATTTCTTTGCATATTCTGATTGTGTAGTGATAAACCCGTCAAAATTTTATTACGGACAAATTCCATTCCGTGCCGATTTTAAAAATCCGACCTATGCAAAGCTCGACGTCGGCTTGATTCAATCGGTATTCGGCGAGTTTGCCCCAGCATCAGGCGATATTGTGATGACACGAAGTGGCAATATTATCGGCACAATGATTGATGGTTCTCTCGCACTAATTTTCAAAACAATAACTCCGCTCGACACTCTCGCTCTCGGCAAAAATTACACAGAACAATCCGCTTCGGCTTTTGTAAAAATAAATTCCGAGAAACTAAAAAAATTGCCATTGAGCCTTAAATAATTTTTCCGATATGAATCCGAAGATGTCTTCGGATTTTTTTTGCACACAAATACTAATTTTCTTGATTAGAAAATTAAATTTTTGTAGCATATCAAATGTCGAAAGAGACATTGATTAACAAGATTAGGAAAAATAAATATGAAAAATTATCTATACCTCTCGCTAATACCAGAAGCACTAATCGCATCAAATCTGCCTCCCGAAGAATTCGGCAGTTATTTCGCAACAGGCGTTTTCAGACGCAACTGCGACCAAGCCATATTCTTTGAAATAGACCCTAATTTCCAATCCGATTATCTGCCAATTTCTAAACTCGAGGAACTATGTAAACCTCATGCAGACGGCAAACCACACAAATCGGTTTATCTCTCGGTTTATCGAGTGCTCGAACATATCCCGATGAGTGCATTTAAAAATCTTTACGTTGTGACTTCAGACGGAAAAGTTCTCGAGTTGCAACCAGCCGATTTTGTCCCCGACACAAAGCCCAGACTCTATTTATATCAAGATCTCGCACCTTGCAAACCACGCGTTGTAAGTATCCTAAATCCGAAAGAATACACTGCCCGTTTAACTTCACCAGAACGCCTCGTTCACGTCGATAAAATCGCATTCTGCGATCTTCAGCTTGGTGCACTCGAAACCGATCCTGAAAACGGAGACTTGGGCGACTTGCCATACATCAATCAAAATCACTTGAGAGATTGTATCAAGCAAGTACGCAATAAAGGTGGAAAGAACAATAAAGTTGTCATTCGTTCAGGTGGAGAATTTTTATATAGAACTATCAAAAATGGATTCTATGTAGGCACTGGCAATGAAATGCTTTACTACCCAATGCCGTCAAAAGAAGAGTTGGAAAACAATCACTACAACTGGTGGCGTTCGGCTCAATCGGCATTTGGTGCATAACCCGAATTTATAAAAAAACAAAACGTACAAGAAATCCTCTTGTGCGTTTTTTGTATATTTATATCGACAAAAAAAACGACGCTTCCGAAGAAGCGTCGTCTATTAAAAAGATATATTATTTCTTTGCTTTGCAGCAGCATTTTTTAGCACATGCTTTTTTTGCTGGTGCTTTTTTTGCTGCACATGCTTTCTTTGCGCATGGTTTCTTTGCAACAACTTTCTTAGCTGGAGCCTTCTTTGCTACAGCTTTCTTAGCTGGAGCCTTTTTTGCAACAGCTTTCTTAGCTGGAGCCTTCTTTGCAACAGCTTTTTTAGCTGGAGCTTTCTTTGCTACTGCTTTCTTAGCTGGAGCCTTTTTTGCAACAGCCTTCTTAGCTGGAGCCTTCTTTGCAACAGCTTTCTTAGCTGGAGCTTTCTTTGCAGGAGCTTTTTTTGCTACTGCTTTTTTTGCTACTTTTTTTACTGCCATGATCTTTTATATTTAGGTTTTGTGTTTGTTAACATTGCCCTTTGTCAAATGCGACTACTGCCGAGTATCAACAAAGAACTTCGCAATGAATTCTCAAAAAATTATCAAGGTACAAATCAAATTCAGCGTCTAAATTTGATGTTGTATTTTTATAAAAATTTTCCGCACAAAAACTATTATCAATATTTGAAGAGAGAGAAAGAGACCGAGTATTTTTTTCAAATACTTTTCGCTTGGTCGAATATTCTGAATTTATCATCTCTACTTTTGGCATTAAAGATTGCGGTGTGCATCCGCCTTATTACAAATATATTTCTGAACTTTTTTTTACATCTTTGCAATAATTTTTTTTCATTTAGAAAAAATTTTTTTACTAACACTTTAAAATATTTTTATACGCAACCGACTTTAAAATTTCGCCACATTCGATTTTGTATCCTGCAAAAAAATCTTTTGCCGACATCATTTTTGCACAAGGTTTTTGAAGTGATTTAAATATAACCACACCATCGGCACACGCCACGCAAAGCCCATTTTCAGAGGCTTCCACGACCACACCACATTCTTTTGTGTTATCACAAATTTTATAATTTGCATCTTTTACTTTTATCACTTCGCCATTTCTTTCAAACGTCGCAAAGCCCAAAGCTCGTATACGATTACAAATTATTTTTGCACTTGCGGTGAAATCTAAAACTGCATCTGACTTATCAAACTTGCGAGTATACGTTGCATCGTCTTCGTTTTGTTCGATAAATTTTGATGTTTTATTTTTTATCGATTCAAGATTGCGTTCTAACAATTTTGCAGATGCCACACAAAATTTTTGACGCAAACTTACCGATGTATCGTCATCATCAATCGCAATTTTTTCGACATCGCAAACTGCTCCAGCGTCCATTCTCTTGACGATTTTCATCAAGCTAACACCTGTTTCTTTTTCGCCTAAAGCTATTGCAGATTCAATCGGAGATGCTCCCCGATACTTCGGTAAAATCGAGCCGTGCAAATTAAGGCAAGGATATTCGCCATAATTCAAAACATCATCTTTTAGAAGATGTCCATACGCCATAACGACAATCAACTCTACACCGAGTTCACGCAAACGCGATATTGTCGGAGCATCGATTTTTTCGGGTCGCATAAGCTCCACACCATTTTCAATCGCCCATGCCGAAACTTCGTTTGGCGTCAATTTTTTTCCACGACCTTTCGGTTTGTCTGGGTTGCTCACGACGCAAACAAGTGGAAAATCTTTTGATGCGTGCAACATTTCTATTGCACCGAGTGCGATTGGGTCTGATGCGAAAAATGCGGTATTCATTTTTTTGATTTACCTTCGAGACGCTCTTGTATTGTCTGCGAAACTTTACCGACTGTTTCCAACTTAATCGAGACTCCGCCCAAATTGAGAGCATCTCTCAAGCCGTTTACGAGATAACGTCGGTATGTTTCTGTGAGAATTTCTCCGCGGTTGCAATACATTCTGACAGTGAATGGATGCGACGATATTTTCACGCTATAATACGCTTTGAATCGTTTTCCTGAAATATATTTTGGTGGATTTTCGTCGAGAAGTTTTTTGATGCACGAGTTCAATTTTGATGTTGAAACTGGTGCATTTGCCTTACCTTGCAATCGCCATGCACTTTCGAGAAGTTTATCAATACCTTTGTTTTCGAGAGCCGACACAAAGTACATTGGCGACGCACCAATCGACGGCAATGCTTTGCGTACTGCTTCGTCAAACTTCTTGCCAAATTCTTTAATATCTTTGTATCCACGCAAAGGTTCTTTTGCGAAAGTTTCCGTTGCATAGTCCCACTTGTTGACGACTAAAATTACCGACGCACCTGTTTCCAAAATTTCGCCTGCAAGACGTTTATCGAGCTCCGAAACGCCTTCCATTGCATCAATCACAAGCAAGACAACATCTGACGATTCAATCGCTTTACGAGTACGCAACGACGACAAATAGTCGAGCGATGTATTCGTCTTGCGTTTTGCACGGAGCCCTGCTGTATCGAAAAGGCGGAACTTCATAACTTCGCCATTTTTCAAAGTTGCATCGATATCGCATTTGACAGAGTCGCGGGTAGTGCCGGCGACGTCGCTAACAATCAATCTATTTTCGCCAAGTATGCGGTTTAGGATAGAACTTTTGCCAACGTTTGGTCTTCCCGCAACGCAGATTTTCACACGGCTTGCACTGTCGTCATCAATAGCAGAAATTTCGCCACACTCTTCTTCGAGAAGTGAAATGAGAGTATCAACACCATAGCCGTGTTCTGCCGAAACTTCGATAACATCTTTGAACCCGAGTCTATGGAATTCTGCCGAACGTTCGGCGTGCATAGGTAAATCGATTTTATTTACAGCAACGATAATTCGCTTACCCGATGTTCTCAAAAGTTGAGCTATTTCTTGGTCGAGCGATGTTAAGCCCATTTGAGAATCGACTACAAAAATGATTATATCGGCTGCGACGATTGCAAAATTCGCTTGTTCGTTTGTAGCGTCTGCAATGATTTTCTGAGTCATATCAGCCGTTGCCCCCATACCGCCAGTATCCATCAATAGCGAACCGCCCGCAAGTTTTTCAACCACGATATCACGAGTAACGCCAGGTTGGTCGTGCACAATAGACACACGTCTGCCGAGCAATCTGTTAAAGAGTCTGCTCTTGCCTACATTTGGGCGTCCGACCAACGCCACACTTTTTCCTGTTGGTGTTTGCATAATCAAATTACCATTTTGAAATTGCCGACTCTATTCTATCTGCCGCTTTCACAAGGTTGTCATAACTTGTCGAAAAACTTGCTCTGACAAACCCTTCGCCCGACGGACCAAATGCTGACCCAGGGACAACCGCAACTTTTGCATCGTTGAGAATTTTCTTTGCAAATTCCATCGACGACATACCAAATTTTTTAATAGACGGAAATGCGTAAAATGTACCTTTTGGATAATGGCAATCCATCCCAATTTCATTGAATCTACCTACGATAAAATCTCGACGGCGGTTGTATTGCTCACGCATATGTTCCATAGATTCTGCACCATTAACCAACGCTTCTATCGCTGCTTCTTGGGAAACGATTGGTGCACACATCATCGCATATTGATGAACTTTCATCATACCTTCGATAATCCCTTTGGGAGCACACGCATATCCGATTCTAAAACCAGTCATAGCAAATGCTTTCGAGAAACCGTGCAAGAATATACATCTGTCTTTCATTCCGTCGAACGACGCTATTGAAACGTGTTTGCCTTCAAAAGTTAACTCGGAATACACTTCGTCGGAGATAACAAGCATATCCTTTTCTTTGACAAATTCAGCGAGCTGACGCAACTGCGATTCATCGGCAACGCCACCAGTTGGATTTGTCGGGAAGTTGATGATTATCGCTTTGCATCCTGGTGTCCACGCCTTGCGGACTTCGTCGATATTAAACGAAAAATTATCTTCCGCACGAGTCTTCACTGCGACTGCTTCGCCATGGCAAAGACGTACGCTTGGCGAGTACGACACAAAGCATGGTTCGTGATACATCACTTTGTCGCCAGGGTTGATGATTGCACGCAACGCACAATCCATCACTTCAGACACGCCCACGCCGACCATAATTTCGCAAGTAGAATCGTAATGCACACCGTAATTTTTATCGACATATCGAGATATTTCGTTTCTCAAGCGTTTCAGACCTAAATTGTCTGTGTACGATGTCTTCCCTTTTTCGAGTGCGAAAATTGCCGACTCACGAATATGCCATGGTGTGATGAAATCGGGCTCGCCAATACCGAGCGAGATTGCATCTTCCATAGTTGCTGCAATTGCGAAAAACTCACGGATACCCGAACGTGGAATATCTCTGACGTGTTCTGCAAGAAAATCTTTTGGTTCTCTCATTTTATATCTTATAAATTTTTGAAATAAATTTTTCTACCCCATAAAAAAGACTACGGAGAATAGAAAAGACGGTCGCTATCGTTTTCGTCTTTGCGAATCAAGAAACCTTGTTGTTTATATGTCTTCAAAAAGAAGTGTGTAGCTGTTGATGTCACGCCACCGATTGTCGCAAGTTTTTCATAAACGAAACTCGCAACACCACGCAACGATTTTGCTTTTACAAACAAAAGAAGGTCGTAAGCACCGCTCATCAAATAGCACGAATCGACTTGTTCAAATTTGCTGATGCGTTGTGCGAGTCTATCAAAACCGCCGTCGCGTTCTGGGTTTATACGAAGTTCGATTGCCGCATGCACGAGTGAATCGGCTATGTCTGTGTTTATCACAGGACGCCAACCGAGCAATATACCAGCGTCTGAAAGCTTCTTAAGTTCAGCTTCAGTTTCTTCTTTTGAATAACCGAGAATCTTCCCCATTTGTTCGGTAGAAAGAGCTTCTCCGTCGAGCATAAGTTTCAACAATTTTTCCATATACTTTTTAAATTTAGCTAATTGATATTTTTTTTAAACACTTTTTTTAGAAATTATTTACCCTTAAATTTCATCGATAAAATCACTGGCGATACATTATTTGATTCATCGGTAATAGATACAAATTTATCGCCAAATTTTTTGCGAAAGAAATTTAGAACCTCGCAATATTCTTCTGTTCCGCCAGTGTGCCCACGATAACATAACACTGAAAGATAGCCGTTATTTTTATCAATCATTTTCAGTGCAAGTTCAAGTGCAAGCAACGTTGTTTCAGATTTTGTTGCTATCGATTTATCTGAACGTGGGAGCCAACCAAGATTAAAGAATACGCAACCGACCTTGCCGATAACCTCATTTGGCAACACATTTTCCATTTCCTCGTGTCCGATTTTAAAAAATTGATATGCACATTTTGGTACATTTTTTTCAAACAATGCAAGCGATGAATCTATTGCCGATTGCTGAATATCAAAACCAAACACTTTCCCGTTTTCGCTTACGATATGCGACAAAAAGAGAGCATCGTGCCCGTTGCCAAGCGTTGCATCGATAGCATACATCGGAGAATTTTCTACAAAAAAATCCTCTGCCATTTTTTGTGCTATTGCCGTAAGGTTGAGTCTCATAAAAAACAAGTAATTTGCGTTGATTAAAACCTATACAAAAAACAAACGCCACGTTTTGAAGGCGTGGCGATAGGCGTTAAATAATTTTAAACTACGCTATTCCACGCTCCGACGAGCCTCTCGCGAACTCGAGAATCATCTTTGTAATTCTTGATGGCGACGCTTCTTCGCGTGCTGACAATTCTTCGAGTGCGTGCGAACGTGTGAATCGACGCTTGTAAATAAGTTTAAATGTACTGTATGCAATATCAATTTCTTCAACAGTAAATCCGTTGCGTTGCATATTGATTTTATTGATTGCACAAACTTCCGCAGGCGAGCCGTCTGCCATAAAGAATGGTGGCAAATCTTTCACAAGTTTTGAACTTGCCGAAAGCATTGCGTATGCACCGATTCTGCAGAATTGGTGTGCTCCACTGCCCCAACCGATTACAGCGTTGTCTTCTACAATAACGTGTCCGCCAAGTGCTGCGTGTGAGCTCATTACAATCTTGTTGCCGACAATACAATCGTGTGCGATATGGCTATATGCCAAAATATTGTTATCGTTGCCGATTATCGTATTCGTCGCATCGGCAGTTGCCAAGTGTGCAGTTGTATATTCACGAAAGACGTTTCTATCGCCAATTACAAGCCCTGGGTTTCCACCTTTATATTTTAAATCGTGCGTTTTACCACCGATAAATGCGTAAGGATAAATTTGATTTTCCTTGCCGATTATCGTATTGCCGTCGACAGTTGCGTGGTGTGCAACAACCGTACCTTCGCCGATTTTCGCTTCAGCACCGATATATGCGTATGCACCGACTTCTACACCATCAGCGAGTTCAGCACCATTTTCAATAATTGCAGTTGGATGAATTTTTGTCATATCTCAAACAAATAAATTTATGCCATATCCGACGCTGGCAAAATTGCGAACATCAGTTCAGCCGATGAAACTACTTTGTCGTTAACCTTACATTCAGCCTTTGCCGATGCGATTTTTTGTCCACGTGATTTCAGCAACTTTACATCAATTTGCAACTGGTCTCCTGGTTTTACTGCCGTGCGGAATTTAACTTTATCGGCACTCATAAACAAGGCGATTTTATCGTTGCAATCAACTTGACGGAGCATAAGTATCCCCGCCGCTTGAGCCATTGCTTCAAGCTGAAGTACCCCAGGCATAACTGGATTCCCAGGGAAATGTCCTTGAAAATATTGCTCGTTAAGCGTTACATTTTTGATTGCAGTAAGCTCATCTTCACCACGAGTTTCTACGACACGATCGATAAGTACAAATGGATAGCGATGTGGCAAAAGCTCGAGAACACGGCGTGAATCGAGAGTTGCTTCAGTAAAAAGTTTTGGTGTTTCTACTGGTTTTGATTTTGATTTCTTTGACACTTTTTTCTGTGCCTGCATTTGCTCAAAAATCTTTGCAGTGAGCTTTGCATTGAGTGCGTGCCCCGTGCGTACTGCGATAATATGAGCATTCAACTTCACACCGAGAAGTGCGATATCGCCAACGATGTCTAAAATTTTATGGCGGACAAATTCGTCTTTATAACGGAGTGGTTCTTCCGACAAAATTTTATCGCCTTTAATCACCACAGCCGAGTTGAGACTTCCACCTTGAATTTTTCCCATTTTCAAGAGTGGTTCAATATCTTCATAAACTGCGAATGTGCGTGCGAGTGCTATCCCCGACTGATATGTTTCAGGGTCGATATCAATAGAAAGGTGTTGTGTATGGCTACCTCTATCATCTGTCGACGTACAGGTGATTTTTAATCCGTCGTGCGGGAGTGCGATAATCGAGCGATTGCCGTCAGAAATAGTGATTGGTTCAACAAGCGAGAATTCTTCACGTTCTGCTTCTTGTTCGACTGGTTGTGCATCTTGGATAAGCTTAACAAAGAGTTTTGCAGAACCATCAAGAATTGGTGGTTCGTCAGCGTCCATTTCGATATAGCAATTATCGACATTCATTCCGTTGAGTGCACTCACGATATGCTCGATTGTATGGAGCTTTACATGACCTTCTGCTACGCTTGTGTTTCGCACCAAATCGGTCGAGATAAGTGAAATGTGCGGACGGATTTCTGGCTTTGCGTAGATATCTTTACGTCTAAAAACGATACCTGTATTTTCTGGAGCTGGTTTGAGAGTCAACGTTACTTTCGCTGCACTATGCAACGAAATTCCGTTTATTGACACCTCTTTCAGTATAGTTCTTTGTTTCATATTGAATAATAATCTCTATTCAAATGCGAAAGTATAGCCACTTTCGACTCTATAATAAAAAGCATACTATCTTTCACTCGCAAAGAATTGTCAAGGTTATTCAAATTCTTTGCCAACGTATAATTTTATAAAAAAACAAAAAGAGTTAAAAAGGTGTTTGAAAAAATAAAAAAAAATGCAATATTAACTATGATTGAATTTTAGCACGATGATTGAATTTTTGAAGATTTCTAACCTTGCACTTCTCGAAGAAGCCCACCTCGAATTTGGGAGCGGTTTTACAGCTGTTACAGGCGAAACTGGTGCTGGTAAAAGCGTAATGTTGGGTGCGTTGTCTTTGTTAGCAGGCAATCGCACAGGCAAAGAAATTATACGAACCGGTGCAGACTCTTGCAAAGTTGAAGCACTTTTATCTTTCCCAGATACTACCGAAATTGACGCATTTCTCGAAGAAAACGGAATAAAAAAATGCGATGAAAATTCTCTTGTTATCTCGCGTACAGTGAATCGAGAAAAATCGGCAAGAGCGTTTATAAATGGGACACTCGCACCACTTTCGGTGCTTTCAGAACTCGGCTCACATTGGATTGATTTCCACGGACCAACTGAACCTCAAAAACTTTTTTCAGCAAAACATCAACTTTCTATGCTCGACAATTATTGTCTTGAGCAATCGCTGAAAGCAAAATATCTCGCCTTGTACTCAGAACGTGAAAGCATTTTGCAAGAACTCGAAAACCTTGCAAATGCAAAAAAACTTACGCCAGATGAAATAGATTTTTTGCGTACTCAAATTGAATCTATCGACGAACTCAACCCGACTGATGAGTCGATTGCAGAACTTGAAAACGCATCGAAAATTGCAGAAATGGCGAGCGAGATTGTCGAGAAATCTAACGCAATATTTGAATCGCTCGAAGGCGACGATGGTGCTGTTTCGATAATAGCACAAGCAAATAGAATGGCGTCGGACCTCGATGACGCAGGCGAACAAGCACAAAACTTGGCACGTCGATTAGCCGATGTTTCTGTTGAAATCTCGGATATTGCCGACGAATACGCAAGGCTCGCACGCTCGTGCGATATGTCGGAAGAAGATATCGCAAAGACTCGTAAAAAAATGTCTGATTGGCTCTCGCTTTCCCGAAAATACGGAGCAACACCAGAGCTTGTGAGAAACGCTCGCAACGATATGGCAAAGCGTATCGAAATGCAATCCGACGTAAAATCTTCAATTAAAAAGCTTGAAGCAAAAGCTGAAGAAATCTTAAAAAAGATGAAACCTGTCGCCGACGAAATTATGTCGGCTCGCAAATCTGGAGCCAAAAAATTATCGACTAACGCAGGAAAAATTTTGTCGAGACTCGGTTTTAAAAATGCTGAATTTTTAATCGAAGTATCGCCCGAAAAAGAACCATCTACAAATTGCGGAAGCTCGTGCGAATTCAAATTTTCGGCTAATGCTGGGCAACCTGCAAAAGCACTTGCAAAAATTGCATCAAGTGGTGAGCTCGCACGCGTTATGCTCGCACTAAAAACTATTCTCGCCGAAGCCGATAACACGCCAGTTTTGGTATTTGACGAAGTAGACGCAAATGTCGGCGGAGAAATTGGTGCGGAAGTCGGCAAAGAACTCGCAAAACTTTCTGAAAAGCGTCAAGTATTTTGCGTTACGCACCTGCCACAAGTTGCGTCGCAAGCACACAATCATTTTCTTGTGGAAAAAACTCAAACAAAAACATCAACAAGCGTGCAAATCTCACAGATTGGGGACGACAGAAAACGTAGAATATCTGAACTTGCGAGAATGTTGGGCGACAGAAATTCTGAATCGGCACTTGCACACGCTGAAAAACTAATCGATAAATCTTTATAATTACAATTTACAAAATAAAAATGGCAAAAAACAAAAAAGGCGAAACTCTTGGAAAAATCGTTGGTAAGCGACACCCTATCGTCGCAGTATCACTCATATTTTTAGGCATAGCATTTGCGTTGGCAATGTTAGACTTTACCCCAGGGCAAAATATTTTCTTCAAAGAATATTTTGAACCATTCTTGGCATCAACTGAATCAACGGGCAACAACATCTTTGGAAGAATCGGTGCAACATTTTGCACGGCATCATATTTGCTAATTGGGCTTGCGACTGTAATGTTGCCAATCTATATGCTTTGGATTGGTGTAATGTGTTTTTACAGAAATGCAACTGCAGTTTCAAAAGGCACACTCATCGCATCATTTTGCGGGCTTCTGTTGTTATCAATTCTTTTTGCGATTATCCAAACAGCCCTCAAAGCACAATTGCAAACAGAATATTTCCCGTCGGGCTGGGGCGGAAAATTCGGTCAGACTATCGAAACTCTACTTTTGCCATTTTTGAATACTACAGGTAGTGCGTTGCTCATTGCCCCACTCTACTTTTTCTGTTTAGTTATTGTGTTTGTCGATAGCCCGATTGAAGCAGTAAAAGAAATTACATCGGTTGCGAAAAAATCTCCATCGCTATTTGTGCGAGCACTCAAACTCTGCTGGGTAATTCTGACTTGGCTACCAAAAACATTGTGGAATGCTCGTTCACGAAAAACAGAAGACGAAGAACTCGAAGGCGAAATTGTCGCATCGCCACGTCGTAAAAGACTGCGTATAAAACAAAATCTCGCAACTCAAATAGAACAACCAGAAACGCCAACAGCTGAAACTCTCGCACCGGAAACAGAAAGTGAACCAGTTGAAGAAACCCCACAGTCGATAGATTTAAGCAATGTCGAAATTCCACAACAATTCCAACAAAAGCCTATCACTGACTTCGGCGATAGATTTAATGATGATGACGATGAAGACGACACGCCTCGCTCAATTCCTCTAAAATTAAATAAGCCCAAGAATGTAAAGCAAACCGATGACACAGAATCGGGCTCTACAATAAAAATTTCAAAAATAGATGTTGAAGAAATTGACGATGCCCCAACAACTCCACAAAAAAAAGGCGATTACATCTTCCCTTCGCTCGAGCTTCTCGCCGAACCGACAAAGCAAGAAGATATTGTGGAAGAAGATTACAATTCTCGTATAACTGAAATTGTAAATGTTATCGGCTCTTTCGGTGTAAAAGTTTTGCCCGACCAAGCTTTTCCAGGTCCAGTAATTACTCGATACGAAGTTAAACCAGCTTCGGGCGTAAAAATCAGCAGAATTGCAAACCTCGAAGATGACATCACTGCTGGCATCAAAGCACAGAAAGTTCGTATTATTGCACCAGTCCCAGGGCGTGGGACAGTCGGTATTGAAGTTCCAAATATCAACCGACAAAACGTTACAATGCGTGAAATTTTGCAATCAAAACAATGGCGTGAAACAAAATTTGAATTGCCTATCGCACTTGGTAAAGACGCAACTGGCGTGCCGATTGTAGCGAATATGAAAAAGATGACACACGCACTTATCGCTGGTTCAACAAACTCGGGTAAGAGTGTTTGTATAAATACGATTATCGTGTCTATGCTTTACAAAATGACTCCAGACGATTTGCGTCTCATTTTGATTGATCCCAAAATGGTCGAATTGCAAGTTTACAACTCGATTCCACATATGCTCATTCCAGTTGTTAGCGATGTAAAGAAAGCATCGGCTGCACTCAAGTGGCTCGTCTCGGAAATGATGCACCGATACGAAATTTTCCAAAAAGCTGGCGTACGCAATATCGACGGATTCAACGCAAAAATTCTCAAAGATAAAGAACAGATGAAACGTGCTGAAGAAGACTTTGCCGAGATGTCGCCAGAAGAACGTCAAGCTATGGCAATGGCAAGTGCTGAAGTATCGGAAAATTCAAACGATTTTGATATGCCGACTGAAAAGCTCCCATATATCGTCTGTATCATCGATGAGCTTGCCGACCTTATGAATGTTGTCGGAAAAGAAGTTGAAATATACATTGCAAGAATCACACAACTTGCTCGTGCGGCTGGTATCCATATGATTATCGCTACGCAACGTCCTGACGTAAAAGTTATCACTGGTCTTATCAAAAATAACTTGCCGACTCGTATTGCATTTAAAGTTACATCGCAAATAGACTCTCGCACAATTCTCGATAGAAAAGGTGCAGAAACTCTCATCGGTTGGGGCGATATGCTCTTCCTCAACAACGGCACATCTGATCCTGTTCGCGCACAAGGTGCATTCCTTGACGACCCCGAAATTGAAGCGATTGTAGAAGCGTTGAAAGTTAATGGCGAACCACAATACGCTGAAGATGTACAAGCACAAATCGACGCATCTGACGAAGAAGAAAGCGATGAAATTGAAGGTGGCGGAAAATTCAGAGATCCAATGACTGCAAGGGCTATCGGCGTTATCAAAGCCAGTGGAAAAGCAAGTACATCGCTACTGCAACGCAAGCTTTCAGTCGGCTATGGTCGTGCCGCAAAGATTATCGATGAACTCGAAGAATTAGGGTATATCGGTCCCGACAAAGGACAAGGTCAACGCGATATTTTTATCGACTAAACTGAACGAATTTTTTCGAGCACTCTTCCCGATAAATTCACCAACAAATTTGTCGGGATAAATCGTGTTAATATTGCTTGGCAAGTATTGATAAAACCAACCGTAATCAATGTACGATTTTTTGCCAACGCTTTAAAAGTCGCCTTTGCGACGTCGTTTGGTTTGTGTCCAAAACCCGACGGCAATGGAGGAGAATCGAATCCAGCCGATTTAAAGAAGTTGCTCGATGTCGGACCAGGGCAAACGCAAAGACATTTGCACCCAGCTTTTTTCAACTCATACGATATGCCGAGTGTAAAATTTTTCACAAACGATTTTGTCCCTGCATAAACTGCAAGTTGTGGACAAGCCTGAAACGATGCCGTACTTGCGATGTTTATCACACTACCCTTGCCCGCTTTTATCACAGGCAAAAGCTCGCCACATAGACGTACAATGGCACGCACGTTTAAATCAACCATATCGCAATTTCGCGATGTTGTTGGTGCGGGAAACTCGCCATACGCACCAAAACCAGAATTATTTATCAATAAAATTTTCGGAGACGATTCCCCGTTTGCCCCGATAAATTCAAGGATTTTCGGGATTGCAGAAATAATTTCTTCATCATTTTGCAAATCACATGGAACATTTAAGAAGTTTTTGCGGTCTTTTAAATATGTCGGGAAAGTACGCGACAAATTACACAACTTCACATCGGCATATAGGTCGATAAATTCTACAAATCCACGACCTATGCCAGACGAAGCACCAGTGATGATTACAGCGTCGTATTTTCGCAATTCTCGAGCTATTGCACAGTTAGAATTAATTTCGTTCTTTTGCATTTTTTTCTTGATTATTTCTGCGTTTTTTTCTACATTGTAGAACGTCAAAGCGACTCATTCCTTTAGCGATTTAAGACTCTCTATTAGGAAGAAGTTTTGAGAAATTTCAATCAGAAATTCATCAAGTAGCTCGACAAAAAATTTGTTCTTTGAAAAAAATCTCAACTTTGCCAACTCGGAATTTTTCCGATAAGCAAAATATACTTTAACCGGCGAAGTGCGACTCGATAAACTTCGAGAATCACGCACAGCCAATTAACCCGAAAGGAAAAAATGAACGACAACGACATCATCATATCTGGACAAAACTTGGAACTCACAGACGCACTCAAGCAAAGCGTCGTCAACAAAATGTCCAAATTGTTCACTCACGATGACAGAATCATTAGGCTACGAATAGAACTTGCGTACAAGCCGAATAAGAGCAAGCACAACGAGTTCTCTGCGAAAGGCCACATTGAAATTCAAGGTCCTGATATGGTAGTTAGTGTCGAAAGCGATGATATGTATAAGTCGATTGATGAACTTATCGTAAAGCTCGCAAGAAAGATACGCCGACGTCATCGCCTTGAAAGAATCAAGCGTAAGACTGAAAAGGCAGCTTAAGAAAATTTCAAAGAAAAGGAGACTCTATTTGAGTCTCCTTTTTTTGTTATTCCAAATAGATTTTTTGTTTAATCGGATAAAAACCTTTCCTCTTTGTAAGAGGTCTCTTTTTATTTCGATGTTTTCAAGTTATTACTCACAAAAAAACGGAACAACCGCATAGGCGTTCCGTTTTCTTTGATTTCTTGCAAGACTATTTCTTGATTCTTACTACTGTTGCACGCAAGAAGTCGGGCAATACGATATTGCCGTCGGTTGCTACGTTTGCCGACATCGACTTGTCTGCAACTGGCTGATAAATTTCAACCGATTTTACATTTGGAACAAATTTTGCAAACGACACTTTTTCGCCCGAAAGTTCTTTTGCTTTTTGTTTCAAAGTCAATTCAGTCTTCCACCAATTATTTTTATCACGGCAATATGCAATCATTGTATCTTTGCCATCGAGAACATATACACGCATATTTGCTGTTTCAAAATAGTGTGGTTTAAAGTCTTCTTTGATTGGGTCTAAACCTTCAATCGCCTTGTTGAATCGAGCGTAAATATAGAACAAATTGTGCTTTTGAATGTAATATTCCCAGTGCCACGACATCCCCGTTCCGCATGCTCCACAGAAGAATGGAACAAACGTTTGGTCGAGAATAAATATGCCGTCTTTGTCTGTTTCGTAACCTTTGTGTGGACCACTAACGTGGTTTGGCGATGCCGCACCGATTTCGTCGAACAAGATTGGTTTATTAGGCGTAAGCTTGAGCATATGCGATATGCCGTGGTGAGCCATAATATCTACTGACGACTTACATTCTACGATAGAATGCCCCTCGTTAATGTAATTGTGAATTTGCGTTACATCGTTATTGGGGTCGATATTCATAGCGTCGTAATGCTTGTGAACTAATGCTTTGTCATAGCTTGAAAGATTCATTACAACCATATGATTTGGGAACATCTTTTTGAGTTCTGGAAGAATTTCAGAATTCCACTTCGAGATAATCTTGACACGTTCTTTCAAGGATATGCAATTCGATTCATTCCAAACTTCCCAAGCAAAAACGCATTTGCGATTCTTATAGCGTTCTGCAAAAACACGTGCTCTGTTAAGATAAACTTGTTTACCTTTTTCTGTTGTGAAAAATTCTTCGAGCTTTGAGAACGAACCACCATAATCTTTATGATAGATGCGTTTGTCAAATGCTGGAGCTGTACTGAATTTTAGGAATGGCTTTTTATCGACAAGATGAATAAAATGTTCAAAGCAAAGCTTCAAACGGATTCCGTACTTATCGGCAAGGTCGAAAATTCGGTCGATGCGTGCGATTTTCTTTGGGTTGTAAACACCTTCTTTTTCATCTTCAATTTCAAAGAATTGGTGCGAGAGCCAAATGCGAACCCAGTTTGCACCATTCTTTTGCAACTCGGCAAATTTCTTTTCATAATCTGCCAAGACTGCTTCTTCTTCAGTCAAAAAGCGTGGAAAGCAAATATTCATCCCGACTGGAATGTATGTTTTGCCGTCGGTTGTTTCTAAATACTTATTTGATTTTTCGCTTCTGCAAACATATCCGTTGCAAGCCGATTTTGAATCATCGCAACCAGTTATCGCAACTGCAAGTGTACAAAGCGAAAGTACGCTTATCAATTTTGAGATTTTCATAATCATATATAGTTTTATTTTTTGATTTTTAGATTTACATTCGACGCATTATCAAGACGCAACTGTTCGTAATATTTTTTTGCTTCCTCATCGCCTTGCGATGCTGAAAGCCTAAAATATTCCATAGCTTTTTTGATGTCTTTCTTTACGCCTTTCCCCGTTGCATAGATAATCCCTAAATATCTGCGTGCTTCACGATTATTAAAATCGGATGCGTTTGTCCAAATTGCAATGGCTTTTTTCAAGTCTGGTGCGACGCCATCGCCAGAAAAATAGCACAAGCCCAAATAGGTTTGCGATGTCGTATTGCCTTGTTCTGCCGACGCTTTCCAAAGTTCAAATGCTTTTTTCAAATCACGTTTATCAACGCCTTTACCATTTGCGTATGCGAAAGCTAAATTACACTGTGCCTTTGCGTGATTTTGCTGTGCCGCTTTGTCCCACCAAAATACCGCTGTTACGATATCAGGCAGAACACCTAAGCCCCCGCTATAAGCTTGCCCCAACAAATATTGAGCTTCTGCGTCGCCCAACTTTGCAGCTTCTGTCCAAATTTGCACAGCCTTATGGCGATTAGCTGGCACGCCTTTCCCCATATACCAAAGAACTCCGATATTTGTGATAGCACGAGCCGAACCATTTTTTGAGGCAGCCTCCCACCATTTCACAGCACTCATATAATCGGGTGGAAATTTACCTTGCCCGCCGTCAGCGAAATATTCGCCAATTTCATTTTGTGCATTTGCGTCGCCTTTTTGTGCGAGTTTCATTTTGCCCTCAAAATCAAAACCTTGAGCTAACAAACTCGGCACGACAGCAAGGAGTAAAATAAATGTCAGAAATTTTTTCATCACTTTATTTTTTTAAATATTGATAGCATTTACAAGCAGAAAAACATTGCCATATTTTACTCTGAATATGGCAATGGATACAAAATTCTTTTCTAACTAATTGTTATTTCTTGTGCCCAACCTTTGTATCCACCCTCGGAGCATGTCATTACAGCTCCGTTTGGCAAAGTGTCGGTAATATTTTTGTGAACGTGTCCGCAAATAATTCCTTTTATCAATTTATTTGTCGAAAGCAACTCTACTACTTTTTTAGTGATTTCATTTGGCTTTTGTCGACGCATCATACGTTGGTCGCACATAGCTACTTTGTCGTCGGGTAGTCCGATAAGAGAAGTACACTTGCGTGGTCGACGTGGATTGCTTGTATTTATTTTAAAAAGATAGTTAAAGAATTTTTCAGAATAAATCGGGATATGGAACATCGCAATAATCGGCAAACCTTTCTTTATCTCGGCTTCGAGCTTTTCGAGTTGCGATTGATTGAATTGATAAACCACATTATCTATCGCTATAAAATTCACACCCTCGATTATGTGCGATGAAAATCCGATATCATAGTTAACTGCCGATTGCATTGCGTTGACAGTTTCAGCGTCGTGTTCAACTTCTTTTTGACTTCCACAATATCTGCTGAATTCGTGATTACCGACTGCGTAAATGCACGAGTTTGGCATAACCTCGTTCTTCAAAAATTCGATACTTGCAGGTGTTGTGAAATCGAAAACATCGCCTGTATTCAAAATTGGCAAATTATTTTCTTTTGCGTATGCCAACGTCATATCCCAACGTTTTCTCGAGCGGAAAAATACCTTGATTCTTTTCTTATATATATCTTCTTGATTTGGCGAACGCTTATCCCATGTGATAACGTGCGAGTCGGTTACATGCAAGAATTTCAAAGGTTTTTTAGCACCTGCTTTTATTTCAACCTTTGTAATATTTAATTTTTCGGGAATATCTTTCTTCGCCTTTTGAGCGAGAAGTGGCGATGTTGCCAATCCAAGTGATATTGTGTATATAAACGTTCTTCTTTTCATAAATTTATTTTAGCTAATTGTTATTTCTTGAGCCCAACCTGAATATCCACCACCGATACACGCTTGGATTGCACCATTTGGCATTACACTCGAAAGTGTGTGATGAACGTGTCCGCACAATATGCCTTTGATGAGCGGATTGTTCTGCAAAATATCTACGACTTCAGCCGTTATTGGTGTTGGAGTTCTGGCTTGTTTCAGAAATCCGCCTACATTTTGCAAAGTTTCAACTGGAGCACCAACCGTGCTTGCGAGTTTTATTTTTTTACTTTTACTTCTCTTGTATGCGAGATCTTTTTCGGCAAAATCTCTATCGTAAATTGGAATATGGCAAAGTAGTAAAATTGGCAAACCACGTTTTAATTCAGTCTTGAGCAATGCGAGTTGTTTTTCGCTGAATTGGTAGTATCCATTATCCATTGCGATTATGTTCAAGCCATCGACGATACGCGACGAAAACTCGATATCATATCCGACACTATCAGCGACTGTTTTTTTCATTTCCTTAGTCGGCAAACCGTCTTTGATAGTTCCATATTTCTTACTCAATTCGTGATTGCCAACTGCGTACGCAAAAACGTTTGGCATAACTTGAGTTTTCAAAAAATCCAAAGACGCTGGATTATAAAAGTCGAAGACATCGCCCGTATGCAAGATTGGCAAATTTTTATTTTTTGAATATTCTAAAACTAACTGCCAATATTTATCTGAATTTGAAAACAATTTTCTGCGTATCTTTGCGAGTTTGCGTTGCGATGGCGAACGTTCATCCCATGGCACTTTGTGCGAGTCAGACACATGTAAGAAATGCAAAGTTTTTTTCAGCCCAAATTTAATTTCTGTCTTTACAACTTTTACATTATAATCGGGCGAGTTGGCATCGGCCTTGCTTACCAAGACAGCCACAGGCGACATCAATGAAGCCCCCATTGCCAACTTATATAAAAACTTTCTTCTGTTCATAAATATTACATTACAATCTCCGAAGAAGTAGACAAGCTTTTTTGGGAAAATATTGTTGAAATAAGAGATGTAATGTAAAATTATATAGAACAAGTATGCGAGAACAACGGACAACACAAACTGACGCAGAGGCGTTATACGATGACCTCGAGATGTCTGTATTGCACAAGATTAGTAGAGCTGTCGTGTGCAGAAAAAACGTGTCCGAACTAATCGCCGAAACGCTCGAAATTCTCAATCGAGAAATGGGACTTTTGCGTGGAACTATCACTTTGCGTGATGGCGATTACTTGTTTATCGAAGCCTCGCACGGTATGGACGATGAATCCATAAAACGTGGAGTTTATAAAATGGGCGAAGGCGTTACTGGACGTGTCGCATCTGAAGGGAAATCTATTGTCATAAAAGATATATCCAAAAGCAAAGAATTTCTCGATCGCACAAAGACTCGTGGAGAGTCGCTGAAAGGAATAGCATTTGTTTGCGTGCCAATTATCTATATGGAACAAGTTATCGGCACACTTAGTATCGACCGCCGACTCCCACAAAAAGCAGACCTCGAACGCGACGTCATTCTCCTCGAAACTGTCGCAAATATCTTGGCTGACGCTGTCGCACTCGTGTATTTAAGACACGAAGAACGCAACAAACTTCTCGACGAAAACCGACGCTTAAAACTCGAACTTAGCTCGACCCTGATGCGACCAGCCGATATTCTCGGCAACTGCGGAGCAATGCAAATTGTCTATGAATCTATCGCACGATATTCCCGACATTCTGCACCTGTTTTGATTCGTGGAAAATCTGGAACAGGCAAAGAACTTGTCGCTCGTGCAATCGGGCGTTCAACCGTTGGTTTCGATAAAACATTTCGCACAATAAACTGTGCAGCCCTGCCCGATTACGCACTTGTCGGAGAAATTTTCGGATTTGAAAAAGACTCTTTCGCACACGCACACTTTGGTAAGGAAGGACTCCTTGAAAAAGGCGGAACAATTTTTCTCGATGAAATTGCAGAAACATCGCTCCCTGCCCAACAGATGCTCGCACAATATATTTCGACAGGACGTTTCAAACGTATCAATGGCACAACCGAAGTTGCGTCAAAAGCAAGAATCATTTTTGCGACAAGCTCGGATATAGAAAAACTCGTTGAACAAAACCATTTCGACAAAGATTTGTATTTGCTAATTTCAAAAAACACTCTCCACTTGCCTGCTCTGCGAGATAGAAAAACCGATATCGTACTTTTGGCAGAACACTTCCTCGAAAAGTATAACAAAATTTACGGAAAAAATATAAAGCGTATATCAACACCAGCAATCAATATGCTGACTGTTTACGCATGGCCAGGTAATGTTCGTGAGCTTGAAAATTGTATCGAACGTGCGGTGATGTCGTCAAACGATTCTGCGATATCGGGCTACAATTTGACGCCAGCTGTGCGTGCCGGATATATGAATAAATCGACCCCATACGGCGACGATGCCGACTTCCGCTCTATGATTGTGTCTTTTGAACGCGAGCTTATCACCGAAGCTTTGAAAGCAAACAAGGGCAATGCCGCCGCTGCCGCACGAAAGCTCAACATCACAGAACGTGTAATCAATTACAAAATAAAGCAGTACTCTATAACAACTGCGTGGTTTAAAAATTCAAAATGAGTAAAGAAAAAATAATGGTAGCCCTTTCGGGCGGTGTAGATAGTTCGGTTGCTCTTACCCTCCTCAAGCAATCGGGCGAAGATGTCTCGGCAACATATATGAAAACGTGGATGAACGAAGAAGGTATCGACGTTTTCGGTGATTGCCCTTGGCACCAAGATATCCTCGATTGCCAAGCAGTAGCAGAACATCTGAAGGTCGATTTTCAAGTGGTCGATTTTATCGAACAATATCGTCAAGAAATTGTAGAATATCTCGTCGACGGATACAGACGTGGACTCACTCCAAACCCAGATGTAATGTGCAACCGAAGAATGAAGTTCGGTAAATTTCTCGATTATGCAAAAGAACGTGGCTTTGCAAAAGTCGCAACAGGACACTATTGCTCGATGCGAGAAAATGACGACGGCTCTCGAGATTTACTTATGGGTGCCGACCCAAGCAAAGATCAGTCGTACTTCTTGGCGATGATTACACAAGCACAAATTCAATGTGCAGAATTCCCAATCGGTTCGCTTTTGAAAAGCGATGTCCGCGATATCGCACGCATAAATAATCTGCCAAACGCCGAAAAAAAAGATAGTCAAGGTATTTGCTTTCTCGGCAAAATTAGAATTCAAGATTTCCTCAAACACTACATCCCTGAATCGACTGGCGATATTGTCAATCCGCAAGGCAAAGTTTTGGGAACACACAAAGGTCTGCACAATTATACAATCGGGCAACGCAAAGGAATCGGAGTGCCGTCAAACACCGACGGAAAATGTTATGTGGTGGTCGCAAAAGATTATCAAAAAAATCAACTGATAATTGCATTCGATGAACCCAATGCCCCATACCTTTGGAAAAACGAAGTTTTTATCGATGAAATCAACTGGATTAACAAACCGATTCTCGAACCTCGTGAAATTTGGGCAAGAGTTCGCTATCGAGATAATCTCACAAAGGTACGTTTTACTCCACTCGAAAGTGGTCGAGCAAAAGTTGAGTTTGAAACACCACAACGTGCAATCGCAAGTGGTCAAGTTTTGGCTATTCACGATACAGACCCCAATGTCGTACTCGGTGGAGGCTTTTATGTTGACTTTCTCAATCGCTAAAACATCATTTTTACAGAAACACTACAAACGATTATGAATAGAAGAACATTCTCAAAAAATGCGTTAGGTGCAATCCTCGGAGCAACAACACTCGCCGGAGCTTCAACAGCCGTTGCACAGGAATCAAAAACGGGCAAACCTTTCAACTGCAAATTTGCTCCAAATATTTATAAGTGGACAAATATTTGTGCAAATAGCGTAAAAGGGCTTTCTGATGTCGATAAAATCCAGTGGTGGTACGACCAAGGTTTTCGAGCAATGGAAGACAATGAAATGATGAGATACCCTCTCGAAAAACAAGTCGCTTTGTCGAAGAAAATGCAATCATTGGGAATGGATTTTGGTGTGTTCACTGCGTCGATAGGCTGTGGTTCTAAATCATGCTGGTTGACATCGTGTCGTGAAAACGAAAGACAACGTCCAGACAAAAAAGCAGCTATCGAAAGAATAAAAATCGAAACCGCAAAGACAATCGAAACGGCAAAACGAGTCAACGCAAAATGGACAACAGTTGTTCTCGGAAAAGATGATTTGACATTGGAACATACCTACCAAATGGCAAATGCAGTCGAGCAGTTGAAGTACGCATCGGAAATGTGCGAAAAAGCTGGTCTGATTATGGTGCTTGAACCGCTCTGCTTTGTAAATCACCCTGGAATCTGGTTGCAAAGAACTTCCGACGCATATATGATTTGCAAGGCAGTAAATAGCCCATCGTGCAAAATTCTTTACGATGTTTACCACCAACAACATACCGAAGGTACACTCATCCGCAATATCGACTATGCATGGGACGAAATTGCATACTTCCACCTCGGTGATTGTCCAAACCGCACAGAACCACTTTCTGGTGAAATTAATTATAAGCAACTAATCAAACATATTCACGATAAGGGCTATCGTGGAATCTATGGTATGGAACACAGACAAAGCGATAAATCGCCAGCTGGCGACCAAAAGCTTATCCAAGCATATCGCGAAATCGACGTTGCATAACAAGTTGATTTGCAGAAAATCACGGCGGATAAATTCTATCTGCCGTATTTTTTTCAAAAAAATGCAGAATTTCGATTTTTTTTACTTTACAGGCGAAAGAAATCGTATTGAATATTGAGCTTTAATTTTCTTACAAAACGAGAAATGCAAAAAACAAAGAAATCAGTAGCTAAACGCTTCAAGATTACTGCTTCAGGTAAAGTACTCCGCAGAAGCCCTGGCAAACGCCACCTTCTCAGTGCTAAAACTGTGAAGCAGAAGCGCAACATGGGTCACGACAAAGTCGTAACTCCAGGCGTTGCCGCTAACGTTAAGAAGGCTATGCCTTTTGCGTAATAATCTTAAAGCACAGACAAAAACAAGCTGCAAGGGTGAAGGCGACCCCCAAGCTAATTAAAAAAATACAGGAGAATAAAACATGCCCAAAGTTAGAAGTTCAGTAGCGTCTCGCAAACGCAGACAGCGTACTCTCAAGGCGGCAAGAGGTTATTTTGGAAACAAATCACGCCTCTTCCGTTATGCAAAGGACGCAGTTCAACACGCTGGCAAATATGCTTATCGCGACCGTCGTGTACGTCGCCGTGAGTTCCGTAGCCTCTGGATTACCCGCATCAATGCGGCTTGCAGAGCAGCTGGTCTCAAATATAGCGTATTTATGGCTGGCTTGAAAGCTCTCAACGTTCAAGTTGACAGAAAACAGCTTTCAGAACTCGCTATCAATGATGACGCTGCATTCGCAGTACTCATCAAGAAGGTTATTGATTCAGTTAAGAAATAACATTTCTTAAACAAATAAGAACGGCGACCAAAAGTCGCCGTTTTTTTTGTGTCCATTAAATTTGTAAAAACAAGAAATCAGCTAATCAAACCCGACACATTCCATTCATTGTTGAAATTATTTCTTGGCTTGCTCTATCATTTTTATTTTCTTTGACGCATTGGGATGACCTTTTTCTAACGCACATTTGTAGTAATCAAGAGCAGTATTAAGATTGCGTTCAACGCCATCGCCAACTTCGTAAATCACACCCATATTGTAGAGCGAATCAACATCGCCTTGTTCCGATGCCATAGATGTGTAGCGAAAAAATTTCTTTTTGTCGGCTTTCACGCCATCGCCTTTTAAATACATAATTGCGACATTGCGTTGAGCGAACAAAACACCCTGTTCGGCAGCTTCCGTCCACAATCGACAAGCTTCAGCCTTGTTTTGAGGAACACCCTGACCATGATAATAAAATCCCGCAAGAGCAGTTTTTGCATCAGCATTACCACCGTCAGCGGAACGTTGTAGCCAAAGCATCCCGTCTTTGACCGATTTTTTCAAATAGCTACCATTTAGATAGAGTGCCGCAATATTGAGTTGAGATTTTGCATGCCCACAATCAGCAGATTTTTGCCACCATTTGACAGCTTCCTTGTAATTAAGTTTTGTACCTATTCCTTTTGAATAACATGTTGCCAAGTTGTACATCGCTTCAGGATAACCGAGTTCCGACGCCCTGCTCCACCACTCGAATGCGAGCTTTTTATCTTGTGGCACACCTTCACCCTTTGAATACGCCGATGCCAAGAAATTCTGTGCATACGCATTGCCTAATTCAGCCGAACGAGAAAACCATTTTATCGCTTCGGGAAAATCTTTTGGAAAACCTTTTTTGCCCTGTGCATAACTTAAAGCGACCGAAAGCATCGACTCTGCATCGCCGTTGTACGCTTTGTTCAACACGAGTTTTGCCCCGATATCAGACACACGAGAATCACGTTGTTGTTCTGCAAATGACAGCGATGTCGCCATTAAAATCAAAATGGATATAAAAAATTTCATCTGTTTAATTTTTGTAAAAAAATAGAATTTTTGCAAGTCGATATAAAAAAAGCTTGCGACGTTTTTATCGCAAGCCTTGTTCAAATTTACAAACTATTTCTCTGCGACAATCTCGAACATTGTAGTCGAACCATATTTGAGTTTTGAATTGTCGATAGTGATTTTCATCACACCATTTTCGACTGGCATTTCGAGGCGTTCACGTCTATCACCATTTAACGACAACGGATAAACTGCGTATTTTTTCGATGCGTCAACTTTCAATTCCGCCTTCACAATCCCATTTTTGAGGATTACCCCTTTGCCTAAGCTTACTGCAAATACGTAGTTTGGCGACATCTTCATTGTCGCATTGCCTTCTCGAGTTGCATACACAAAGACCATTCGCGAGCTATCGGGAATCTTCTTGCCGTCGAGAGAACATATGCCGATTGACGCTGGTTCGGTCGACGATATGACTTTCAATGCACCAAGTTGAATTGTTTTTGGATTTGCCATTGCGACGATTTCAGAACAATCGGTTATAACGCTCAACGAACGATTGAGTGAATCGAGCGTGATTTGTTCAGTATCAGTTTGGAAGATTCCATTCTTGATATCAGTCTTGTTTGTCGGGCGTAAAATACCTTTCTCACGCATTTTTTTCACAAACTTTTCTAAATCGAAACCGCCATTGTTGTCGTTGAGAATTTCTTGGAACCACTCCTCGCTTCGCAAGTCAGACGAGCCACTCGGATAGAGTTCCATATCAGCTTTTTTAGCTTTTACATTTTGAAGTTTTTCACGAAATACACCTTTTTCAAAAACAGTAGTATAGCCCGAAAGCAACGCTATTTTCGTCTGTTCTTGGTTTCTCGCCTTTTGAGCCGATGGCGTTTTGAGATACTTGTTTGTGATTTTCATATTCACACGATGTGCCGATGGCTTGACATCGCCACGTTGGAAGAAACACATATTTAACAATTCACTCGCACGAAGTACTGGCGAATTGCCGACAGAAAACGCACCAACAGCTTGTATATATTTTCCGTCGTATGCAATCGGGTCTTGGTGAACAGTAATCAGCGAGAAATTTTGGAAAGCACAATATGGTGCAACAAGTGCACAAATCTCGTATCTATGAGGGTTCCAGAAGCAATAGTTGTATTCGGTAACTGCCGAAGGTGCATTATTGACACGTCCGCCAATCACGCCATTTATCCAAAATTTGTTCAAGATTGACGCTTGATTGCACGATATATCTTGCCCGCCAAAACCACTCGGATGCGAGTAGTAAGAATTGACAATCATCATATCGGTGAATCGGTTTTCGTAGTCCATTCCAGCATATGTTGCACCTGTGTTGCACTCGCCAATAATCCCCTTATAACCAACCTCCTTGACGACCTTTTCCGCAAACTCGCCAAATTTATTTATCCCATTCCAACAAAGTTCCTGCCAATCTGGCGATGATGTGTAAATGTAATTGATATCGTCAAAACTATTGTAATCAAACTTTGGGTGTTTTAGGAATTTTGCGTCTGTCCACGCTTTTTTGAGTTCGTCAATCGAGCTGTATTTCGTCTTGAGATACGCTACAAATCTTTCGAGTGCCATTTTGCGTGTTTCTGGTTTTTGGCGATTCAAACGTGCAATACTATTTGTAAGTTCGTTGTAATATTCGACACAAAGAAGTGCTGTATCATCTTTGTATGCAACGCCTGTATATTTATTTATATGAGTAAGTAGCTCGATTGTATTCTTTTTCCAGAACTGCAAAGTTTGCTCATCGCCCAACATTGTGTACATTTTGACATCGTTGTGATCTCCGTATTTATAGCCGACTCTGCCGTCATCGTAAGTACCCAAAATTAAGTGATAATACACACCATTTTTGCGAAGTTCATTCAAGAGGAAATCGGTCGATTCATACAATTCTTCACGTTGCGCTTCGTACATGTGCGACTTCAAATAATCGAGCTTTATTCTGACAAGATTGTAGCCTTGTTCACGGACTCTCGACGCGTAATCTTTTATCTTTTCATAACGTTCTTCTTTCGGAAGCATAACAAATCGCGATGGACTCCAAAATGAGTATGAACGGAAACGCACATCTTTTTCAGGTGAATTTTCAAATGCCAAAGTTCCTCGTTCCGATATAATAACTCTGCCTGCCGAGCCAGCTGGAATAGGCGTTCCCAGCATATCGGAGAAGTCGAGTGCCGAACCTTTGACAATTTTTGAAACTTCTGGAATGTCTGCTTTTGTCCATTCTTGTGGTGAAGGAGTCGCAACTTCAAACGGATAAATTTTCTTGTCGCTAATCGTTATACCTAAAAGTGCCCACGTTGTCTTTTCATCTGCAGAAACAAACATCGAGACAACGTTTTCAAAATTTGGCATTTCGATTCTCGAAAAATAAACAAACTTTCCCTTGCTAATTTCAATCGGAACAGCGTTGTTATAACTACCACGCTTGCCAAAAAACCCGACATCTTTTGCGAATTTAATTTCACGATAATACTTGTTGCCTTGATCGGTAACAAGAGTTATCGACCCAACTTTTTCATTACTTTTTGCGTCGTTGCATGCAGTGTGCAATATATAGATAAACTGTTCTTCAAGTGCTGGTTTTTCGGGCTTGATAGTTGTAAACGGCAATCCATTTAGATATTTTGAACTACGGAAAATTACCGCATTGTTTTCGCCCGATACCGACGGAGCAAACACAACTCCGTTATACAATTTTGGAGAATTAAATTTTGCAAACGTATCGGAAATAAACGGAGTATTTTTGTCAGCAAGATTTACGTTAACAATATCCGACAAATTAACAGATATGTCGTCGCTGTGTGCTTTGAGTTCGCCAATAGATTTTACTCTGAAAGAAAATTCATAAGTTTTGCCTGCTTCAAAAACAAAGGTTCTCGATATGCCCTTTTTTGAATTTATACGAACATATTTAGATTTCTTTTTTGATATGTATTTAATTGGAAACTCATTTGATTTTTCTGGCGACCAATGTACAAATCGTCTGCTAAAATCGCCATTTTCGACAAGCACTCCGTCGATTTTCACATCGTCCAAATAACCAGCCATTGCGTTTTTCAAGCCACGCTTATCTCTCATATAAAAACTAAAGTGAGTGTTGCCCGATTGCAATGCCTTGAATTTTAAAGACACTTTTTGCCATTTATTATTTTTTAGTGGTTTTAAATATTTTATCATACAGCCATTTTCGCCTTTCTCGGGCAATGGTTGAACGACAATACGCCCCCCTGCATCCTCGATAAATTCAAGCTTTATGCGAGATATGATTCTCAAATGTACATCTGAATTCAGTTTCTTTTCTTGTGCAAACATCGTCAGCGACGCAAGAAAACAAACACACAAACACAATAATTTTAACATCGATTTTTTCATAATATTTTATTTAAAATTTTACTCTGCGACAATTTCAAACATTGTCGTTGCTCCATATTTAAGTTTTGAATTATCTATCGAAATTTTCATTACGCCATCCACAACTGGCATCTGAAGTTTTTCACGTCGCACACCATTTAACGACAGCGGATACACTGTATATTTTTTAGAGTCGTCAACACGCAACTCCGCTTTCACAATCCCATTTTTAAGCATAATATTTTTTGTTCCGATTGTGATTGCATAAGAATTATCGAACGATGTTTTCATATCTTCGTTTACTTCTCGTGTCGCATAAATGAAAACCATACGCAAACTTTCACCGAGCTTTTTGCCGTCGATAGAACATACACCGATTGTCGCTGGCTCTGTACTCGAAAGTACTTTCAACTTTGACAAACGCATCTGCTTGGGAGTTTTCATCGCAACTGCTTCGGAGTAATCTGTTATAACACTCATCGAGATATTTTTGATATCACGAGTAATTTGTTCGGTATCGGTTTGGAAAATCCCTCGCTTTATATCGGTCTTGTTTGATTCTGCAAGAATACCCTTTTCACGCAACTGACCTACAAACTTTTCGAGATTAAAAGAGTCAGAACTTTTGTCAGCAAGAACTTCTTGAAACCACTCTTCTTGCTTGAGTATAGCCGAACCAATCGGAGCTATTTCGATATCTGCGTGCTTTGTCTTAACATTTTTCAATGCCGAAAGGTAATCCATTTTTTCGTATTTCATTCTGAATCCAGTCAAAGATGAAATAGATGTTTGCAACGGATTTCTCGCTTTATTTGCAGAAAGCGTACGCAAGAAATCATCGGTAATTGTCATATCAACTCTGTGCTTTGCGGGCTTTACATCGCCCCGCATAAAGAAGCACGACATCAACAATTCGCTCGCACGCATAAGCGGAGAACCTCCTACTGTAAATGTTCCCATACGTGGATTTACTTTTTTCCTAATTGGGAAAGGATCTTGGTGAATTGTCATTGCCGACATATTTTGATACGCACAGTAAGGTGCAATCAAAACTAACGCCTCGTAGCGATGCTTATTCCAAAAACAATAGTTGTATTCGGTGATTGAATATGGGCGATTATTAAATCCACGAGAAACTAAATCATTAATCCAATATCCCGCAACTGCACTATCTTGGGAGCAAGAAACATTAGTGCCACCAAAGCCACTCGGATGTGAAAAATACCGATTAACAATCGCAACATCTGCAAAACGATTAGCATACTCGAGTGCTGTAAATGTCGCAGCGGTATTGCACTCGCAGACAAGCCCTTTGTAGCCTGTCGATTTCACGACATCTTCGGCAAACTTGCCAAACTTGTTGATATGTTCCCAACCAAATGCGAGCCAATCGCAGTTGCGAGCATATATGTTATATTTTTTTAGGTCATCAAAACTTTTGAAATCAAATTTTGTCGATATAAAATTAGCGTCATTCCAAGCTTTGTTTAAATCGTCGATAGTTTTGTATTTTGCTTTCAAATATGTCAAAAACTTTGCGATAGTCGCATCACGTAAAGCTGGCGTAAGTTGATACAAACGCCCTAATGAATTTGTGAGTTCGTTGTAATATTCAACGCAAAGCAACGATGGCTCATCTTTCCACGCATACCCAGTGTACGGATTTATGTGTTCGAGGAATTCTATTGCACTATCTTTCCAGCGTTGCCACGACTTTTCTTCGCCGATAATAATTTCCATTTTGACATCGTTATGCACGCCAAATTTATAATCCTTGCGACCATCTGCATACGTTCCAAAAATTATCTGATAATATATACCATTCTTTTTGAATTCAGACAGAAGGAAATCGGTCATATCAAATAATTCTGGCTTGTGTGGCTTGTCGCAAAAATCCTTCAAGAAATCTAATTTAATTCTCACAAGATTGTAACCTTGCTTGCGAACATTTACAGCAAACTTACGGATAAAATCTTTGCGTTCCTCTGCTGGAATGTGTCTGAATAAACTTGCTTGCCAAAGAGAAAATGATTTGAACTTTGCATCCGTCTCTGGAGTTTTTTCAAATGCGATAGTCCCACGTGGCGACACAATCGCTCTGCCAGTCGCCCCAGCTGGAGTAGGCGTAAAGACCATTTCAGATAAATCGAGTGCCGATTTTTTCTCAACATCGTAATATGTATTTGGAACATCTGCATACGACCACTCATCTGCATTTGGTTGAAAAATTTCAAACGGATAAACATTCGTATCAGAAAAAGTTCCTGCGTAAATAACCCATGGCGACTTATAAAAACTTACAAATGAAATCGTATCAACAAGATCATTTTCAGGCATCGCAAACCGCGAAAAATAAACAGTTCCGCCATCAACTTTATATGGCTTTGCATTTAAACCATTGATTTTTTCGTCTTGGTACCCATACGCATGCTTATAATTAACGTCATTTTTAATGAGCTTACCCGACTTTGTCGTCATAAGCACTCTGCCGATTGAATGAGTGTTTTTAGGCATCGCACTCGATGCTGTATGCACAAAATAAAAATATCGAGCCCTTGCTTGATTTTCATTTACTTTTACATCAACCCTACTCTTTACCGACGGCAAAAGTTTGTTGCGTAAAATCAACGCACTTCT
This sequence comes from Opitutales bacterium, assembly GCA_015061945.1. Classification (GTDB taxonomy): domain Bacteria; phylum Verrucomicrobiota; class Verrucomicrobiia; order Opitutales; family Intestinicryptomonadaceae; genus Merdousia. Next base: position 292,341 of record SUVP01000003.1, on the reverse strand, counting down.
CCCTTTTACCTTGGTAGATTTAAATCTGATTCCGTTAATGAGTGTACCTTCCTCTGAAATTTTTGGATTGGGCAAAGCTACTTTTATTTTTTTCATCGTAGCAGAATTGTCGTTAAAACTATCCGAAAAATCCAATGCCATATCGTCATCGAGTGGATTAAAAATTCCAGCATAACGCATTGAAAAAGACAGCTCGTAAACCTCGCCAGCTTTAACTTTTATAGTTTGAGAAATCTGCCCTTTGCGAGTTATGCGTGCACATTTGCCGTCTTTGACAATCTCTTTTGTTTGAATTATTTTAGGCAAAAGTTTTTCATTACCAGCGAAAGAAATATGCCAATCTAAAAAGTCTTTCGAGAAATCTCCATTAGGCAAAAGTTTCCCGTTAACTTTCACATCATCGTAATACGTTGCAATAGGTAGAATTTTTCCGTCTTTGCCTTTTTGTTCCGACGATGAAAGACAGATATTAACCGTATCCGATGAATGAGCCTTGAATTTTATCGATACATTTTTCCACTCATTTGGTGCGTCAGATTTATAGAAGAATCGCAAAACGTTTTTCTTGCGATAATCTTCACCAATAGTACCCGTTTGGGCAGACGCTCCCTTGACCTCTGAAACAAATTCAATTTTCGACTTTGCCATTAAATTTACATAACAATGGCAATTTTTTAAATTTTGAGCAAAAGTACTTGTTGCAGATGCAAACAACAAAAAAATACTCAATGAAAATATGCGAGAAAACTTCATATCAAAACAACTATTAGAAACAAAAAATCCTTCAAGATAAAAATAAATACCTTGACTTTAATGGGCAGATGAAAAATAATTTTGCTCTAACGTTAGAACTTGTATGACGAAAAAACGTAAGGCAACTTTAAAAGACGTCGCAAAAGAGGCACGAGTTAATTTTACACTCGTGTCGAAATTCCTTACGGGCAACCCACAAGCACGCATGACAGATGATACCCGAAAGAGAATCGAACTCGCAGTCAAAAAGCTCGATTATCGCCCGTCGGCATCGGCTCGTGCCTTACGCAATGGCAAAAGTAAAACGATAGGATTGGTCGTGCGAGATTTAACAAATTCGTACTTTGCTCATATCGCAGATACTGCATTGCGAGAACTTCGTCAAAAAGGTTATCAACTTCTTATCGCACTTGATGATGATGAAAACGCAGTAAAATCGCTCGTAATGCGAGAAGTAGACGGCATAATTCACCTTGGCAAAAAAGCTCCCGATACTTCAAAAATCCCCTGTCCTGTGGCTGTGAATGATACAAATGTTCGAGGTGCCATCGAAATAAACCCCGATTTATCCGATTCGCTCGATTGTGCGTTAAAAAATCTCAAAGGCAAAATTGCTGGTCTGTTTTTTGAATCGTCAACATGGAGTAAAGAATTTGACTCTGCCATAAAACGTATTGGTAAAAAAAATACATTTAAAGTAATCTTGCCATTTAACCAAACGCAACGTCGTGAAGAGCTCCGTAAAATTTGTCAAAAAAAGCCTGACGGAATTGTCGCAAGCGGTTGGCGTACTTTTTTAATTTTGAGCGATCTAATCAAAAAAGAATTCAAAGGCTATTCGCCAAAAATCGTTCTCCAAGCAAATTGTAAAGGTGAATTCTTTAAAGATAAAAATATTGTCGGAGTAATCCATTCTTCGACTACTGAACTAATCTGCAAAACCTGCCAAGCAATCATTACTGAGATAGAGTCGGCAACGCCTACTGCAAGAAAGCTAAAAAACCCTACAATTTATATCGACGCAAACTCACCAGACTTTGCAAAACTTATAACAAAAGAATTTTCGTTGACATAATTATAATAAAAATAAGAAAATCACACTAAACTGCTCTAACGTTAGAACAAAATTTAGAATATGAAATTTACAATAGGATACCAAGCCGATGACATTATGAAACGCACAGCCCTGCGTTTGATAGAACATATCGGCGAAGTGTATTTTCCATATTATGGATTTACAACTGGGCGTGGCACGCCAACAATCGAACAACAAGCCAAAATGGAAGCCGACCTTGTTGAATATATACAAGCAGGCTTAAAAGGCAACTTGCTCCTCAACGGCAACTGCTATGGTGCAAGAGCCCAAGCACGCTCGCTCTTTAATAAAATAGGCGACGCTATCGACCACTCGATAGAAAAATTTGCGTTATCGTCAATTACTACAACATCGCCCATTATCGCAAAGTTTGTGAAGATGAATTTTCCAGACATCGAAGTTCGTGCATCGGTAAATATGGAAATTGGCTCGGCTGAATCAATGGCATACCTCGCCGAACACTTCGACGGATTCTACGCAAAAAGAGAATTTAATTGGAGCATATCTCGACTTCAATCTATGAAAAAATGGTGCGAGCAAAACGGCAAGAAGCTTTATATTCTCGCAAATAGTGGATGTTTGAATTTCTGCCCTGCCCGCACTTTCCACGACAATCTTGTCGCCCATCAACACGAGATTGCCGAAATGGACAACGCTTTTGAGTTCCACGGAATGTGCCACGATTTTCTCAAAAATAAAGAATCGCATTTGACTCTTTTGCGAAGATTGAATTTTATCCGTCCAGAAGATACATATTTATTTGAAGACTTATGCGACGGCATAAAATTGGCGACACGAACATCGAGAAATCCATCTGCAATAATCGAAGCATATTGTTCAAAAAAATTTGGCGGAAATATTCTCGATTTAACGGAGCCGTCGCATTCAGGACATTTGTACCCGTCGATTATCGACAACTCGAAAATCCCACAAGAGTACGCACAGAATCGCCTCAACTGCACCAAGAATTGCGAAGCTTGCGGATACTGCAATTTAATTCAAAAAAACGCAACAATAACATTAGATAAAACGGAAGGAATAAAACAATGCTAACCAGCCAAATGGTCAAAGACGCCGCATTAGCCGCAGGAGCGGATCTATGCGGAATCGGAAGTATGGATAGGTTCGACGGTGCTCCGAAAGAAATGGACCCTCGCTACATATTTCCAGAAGCAAAATCAGTAATCGGAATGGTGTTCCGTATTCCACGCGGAGTTCAACGTGGAATTGAAGAAGGAACGCAATTCTATCAATATCCGTCAATGGCATACGGCGGTATTAACGAAATTTACGCACCTGCCGTACTTTACCACGTTGGGAAACTCATTGAAGACTACGGATACGAAGCTGCAGTTTACCGCAACACAGGGGCTCGTGGTTGCGTATCAGATATGGACGCTACCCCAGGGAATACTCTTTCGCCTGAAGAACAAATTCAAGTGATGGAGCAAGCAAAGAAAAAGACCGACCACCACAGAACAGTACAATTTACACGTGCCGCGCGAGAAGGTCAAGTTCCGCCCGATTTGCAATTCCACTTCCGCTTGGCAGGTGTAGCTTGCGGACTCGGTGAAATGGGCTGGAGCAAAATGTTCCTCACGCCAGAATTTGGTCCGTTGCAAAGATTAGCTTTCATTTTTACAGATGCTGAACTTGAGCCAGATCCACTCTACTCGGGCAAACCACTTTGCCGTCGTTGTATGATGTGTGCGAAAGAATGCCCAGGAGGATGCCTTAGCACGACTGAAAGTATTAAAGTTTCAATCGGTGGAAAAGTCTGCGAGTGGGGCAAACTCGATGAATGGAAGTGCTACGCATTCTATACTCACGGCGGACGCAAATATAATCCATTTGTACCAAAGGAAGTTTGGGACAAAAACGAAAATGGCGATCTCGATTTGCTCGAAGGAAAGTGTCAAGCAAACGAACAAGAAATTCTCAAAGTTTATTCAGCGTTGGAAAAATATTTTCCGACATGGGTCGGCTACAATATGGCAAAGTGCGGTGGATGTATTCGTGCATGCGTAAGTATGCTCGAAAAGAAAGGTGGCTGTATGGCTGAGCGTTTTGAAAAACCACTGCGTACCGGCAAAGCATGGGCAATGGATAGATAAGGAGGCACTATGTTAGACGCAAAAACTATTAAAGAAAAAGCAATTGAATTTGGTGCATCAGTAGTCGGCATTGGCGACATCAAATATTTTGAAGGCACTATTCCACAACGAGACCCAAAACAGATTTTGCCAAATGCAAAATGTGTTATCGGTTTTGGATTCCGTGTACCTCGTGCTTTCTATAAAACAATGGACGCACAACGCCAATACTTCAACTACACACAAGTTGGTGTGAAGTATATCGACGAAGACCTCGCCGAAATTTTCCTTTTGAAAATGGGCGGTCTCATTGAAAACGAAGGTTATGATGCATGCTTACAACGCAATATTTCAAATTTGCGAATCAAAGGCGATAAGACGACGAACCCCGAACTTATCGACACTTATGAGCTTGTTCACGCCGAACCAATCAACGCAAGCAAGCCACCGCCAGACATCATTATGGACTTCAATCAAGCCGCACAAATTTGTGGACTCGGTTCAGTCGGTCGCTCTGGACACTTGATTGTTCCAAAGATTGGACCATTTGTTCGTTTGGTATTCATCGTTACAGACGCTCCACTTGAATGCGACGAACCTTTCACAAAAAATTTCTGCGAAGGTTGCGATGAATGTATCAAAGGTTGCCCCGGAAAAGCAATCGGCGAAAACGATGTCAACACTTGGCAGTGTGCTGTTTACTATCGTGGAGCACACAAGTCGAATCCGTTTATGACAGACGACTTCCTCAAAGGCGATCCTGAACGTGAAGCAATCATCAACGGCGACAAAGTTTTCGACCGTGAATCTGCTCGTGCAATCTATCCTAAACTCGACTTCCTTCCAAGCCAAACGGGCTACTCGCCATGCTTGTGCGGAAGAAAGTGTGATATGGTATGCTACAAACACCTCAAAGAAATCAACGCATTATGAAAAATTTAAAAGAACAAATAATTGAACGTCTCAAAAAGGACGGAGCCGATATCGTGCGTTTTGGCAATATTGAAAGAATGAGCGACAGTGCTATCTTGAAAATTATGCCAGAAACAAAAACTGTTATCTGTGCGGCATTCCGTCAACTTCGTGGAGCAAGACGTGGAATCGAAGAAGGTTCTACATACTACCAATACACGACAAATGCAGTCGAAACGCTCGAAGAAACTGTTATGCCGTTGGCACTCTTGCGTGCATGCGAAGTTCTCGAAGAAGCTGGTTTCGACGCTTTGCCACAACGTAGAAACCAACTCATTATGAATGGCGAAGGCTCGACAAATCCAGAAGTTGATTACGCTGAAATTTATCATGGCAAAGTTGCAGAAAATCAAATGAATTTCGAGCAATGTGCTGTCGATTGTGGACTCGGTGAACGTGGGCTTTCTGGCTCGATTCTTACCGATGATTTCGGTCCGTGCCAACGCTATGTTTTCATCTTGACCGATGCAGAACTTGAAGCCGATCCGATTGTCGAACCACACCTTTGCGACAAATGTGGCAAGTGCGTCAAAGCCTGCCCTGGAAAAGCTTTGAGTGCCGACGGCAAGCTCGACGTATGGCAATGTGCGGCGTATTATATGGGTGCAAACAGAACTAAAAATCCATTTATGCCAACTGACGCATACGATGATATCGAAGAAAAGCTCGCAGTGATATCGGGCGAAGCAAAACTTTCGCCAGAACGTGCAAAAGATATTATTGATCGCACACACTTCTATCCACCAATTAAACACGCATACTGTGCAAGTATATGTGGTAAAGCGTGCGATACCGAATGTTATGTTCACCTCGAAGAAAAAGGCGTGTTGAACAGAAAATTCAAGACGCCATTCAGAAAGCGTCCACAATGGTCGCTCTCAATCGACGGACAATAAAATAATTCCAAAAAAATAAAATTATGCAGGAAAATCAGACTTCAAATATTGCACCAATCGATCCACAAGTTTACGCAGAATCGCTCGGTGCAGATACAAGAAAAAAATACAGAATGTTTGCGTATGCGTCTACTTGGTTCGGATGTTTTACCGACGTTGTAATGGACAATAGTGCAATCATAATTCTGTACTTGGCTATGCTTGGTGGTAGCGAATCTATGATTATGCTTTCGACAAGTTTGGTTGGTATGGTCTCGATGTTCCTGCTAATCCCGACAGCCAGAATCGTCGATAAATTGGGAGCTAAACGTGTTATCAACATTTCTTGTTATATTGCGTTAGCTTCGTATTTGATGATGGCGTCGGGAGCATTTTTTGGTGGAATGGGAAAATATGTCGCATTTACCGGATGCTTTATTTTCTGCATTTCAAAACCACTTTGGATGGGTGCGTGGATGCCCCTACTCTCGAACATTTTGCTACCCAAAGAACGTGGCGACTTCTTCGGGTTTATGCGTTTTTCATACTACATTTTGAGTGCGTCGATTCTCTCGCTCGTCGGCTTTGCGATGGGAGAAAAGCCACCTGCGTGGGTCTTGCAGACGGTTATCGCAATGACTGGTATTTTAGTTATCGGCAGAATTATTTTCATATCGAAAATTAAAATTCCCGATCACGTTGAAGTAAAACGCAACATTGGGAAATCGGTCAAAGAAGCACTCTCGAACAGCTCGCTTGTGGGATTTTGCATTTATATCTGCTTTATAAGTTTTGCGTATATGACAGTTCTCCCACTCCCGATGCTCTACCTTAAAAAAGGTCTGCATTGTGGCGACAATATCGTACAGATTATTTCTTCGGTCGGAATTTTCGGATACGTTTTGGGCTTCTTCGTTTACGGAAAACTCGTGCGTCAAATTGGAATCAGAAATATGCAGTTTATGATTCATACATTGTTTATTCTCATTCCTCTCAGTTTCTTCTTCTGCGGAGAAAAAACACCGTACGTTGCAGAAATTGCAGGCGTATTGTTATTCTTTGGCAACTTTGCATTCGCATGCTTCTATTGTGCATTCTCGCAAGAAACACTCTCGCTTGCAAAGCCAGGGAATGTCCCGATGTCGACAGCACTTTGCCAAACTTATCAGATGATGGGGATGGGCTTTTCACGAGTGGCGTCGTCTTTCCTACTTTTAGGTGGAATTCTCTCGACCTCGTGGAACTATGGTGGATTCACATTCAACAATTATCAGACAATTTTCCTCATCTGTGCATCGCTCGGATTTTTCGGTTTGGCGTTGGTAATCCTCTTGCCGAGTGTAATCCGTAATCGCGACAACTATTACAATCCATAAGATGAACTTGCCAAAAATAAAAATTTTAACGGGCAAATTTGAAGCCGTATTTTACGCTGGTGCCGACGATTCCACGATGTCCTATTTAGGCACTCGATTCGATCGTGCTGGCGTATCGGCTTCGATAAAATTCGACAATGTTGAATACTTCGGAAAATGGACCGACCAAAGCGACAAAACTTTTCACGACGCAATATCAGGTGCAGTCGAAGAATTCTCGCAAATCGGCTACGATTCCGCAAAAGTTGGCGATAGTTTTCTGAAAATTGGCGTTGGGATTTTACAAAAAGATTCTGACCAACCATACAACTTTCGATATACCTACCCTGTTATAAATAGTGGGGAACGTATTGTTGAAGAAATCGAAAATGGGGTAAGATTTCTACACACTCTGCAAGACACAAAATATGCTTACGTTTACAAAAAAACTATAACTTTTGATGCAAGCCGTTCGAGAATGACAATCTCACACGAGCTGAAAAATACAGGTGTTTCTCCCATTTGTACAGCCGTTTACAATCATAATTTTTTGACATTTTCAGACAACATCAATGCTTCAACAAACATAAAGTCTACATTTGATTGGAATGGCGAACAGATTGCGGGGTTTAACCAATTAGCCGAAATTAACGCAAATAAAATTGCGTTAAAATCAGAAATCCCAGAAGGTGAATTTGTACTTTTGAAAAATATCCAAACGCCAAATACGATCGATGCATACGATATTTTAGCCGAAAGCAAAGTTGATAAAAAGCTCTGCCAAGTTCGCATTACATCGGATAAGCCAAATTCAAAAATGAACTTTTGGACATCGCCGACGTGCGTCTGCCCAGAGCCATTTACCGATATAAATATTCAACCAAACGATTTGTTTATATGGAATATTTATTACGATTTTAAATAAAAAAATGGTGGATAAATTTATCCACCATTTTTTGTAATCGCCTTTTAGTTTATTCTTCCAAGAAGAACAATGCTGTGTCGGGGCTTGCAAAATCGTACTCAAATTCAGATGCATTTGTGGCGACGATTTTGTTCGTATAAAGCTCTGTAATTTTTGAATACTTTTTCTTGAGAGTAATCTTTTTCTTTCCGCCATCTTTGACGTGTGCCATCAAAAGATTTTCAGTTGCACGGATTGGCGACAACTCTTCCACATAGAAATGAACGCCCGCTTCTTCCGCAATTTTACGGACAACTTCAGCCGTAGCGTCTTTGTAATCGTAGATATAAACGCTCTTCCAGCCGTCCATATCTTTCTTGCAGATACCTTTAGAGCCGTAGTCGAAACCAGTAAACTTTTTGACATTTTCAACATCGAGTTTTTTGCCGTCGATAATCGAAGGTGCGTAAGTTGTCAAAACAGTCTTTCCGTCTTTGAGTATGTACTTTTCGAGCAATTCACGACGCTCTGGCGTAAGCAAGTGCATTTGTGGGAAAACAAACAATTTGTATTTCGAGAAGTCGACATTACCGATATCGTTGAACGAGAAAATTTCTGTTGGTGCTCCCATCGACGATATTTGGTCGCGTACTTTTGCGACGTGATTTACATTGCCCTTACGCATTTGGTTTACATAACGCATACTTTGAGGGTCAGCAAAAATTGCAATTTCAGCAACCGACTTTGAATTGTCCGCACTAAATTTATCCCACACTTCTCGACCACGTTTGACAACAGCTAATGTTTCGGGAGTTTTGAAAACATCGCCCCACATATCGAAGCACCACAGCGACGAGTGCTCGATTGTTGCTACTGCGAATTCACGTTTCAAACCAGCGTCAGTTTCTGCTTGATTCTGCCAACTCCAACGGTTTTGGATGCTTACATATGGCGAGAGCTTGTGATTAAATGTGTGTGTGTCGTGGTCGATTTCATGCAACCAACCTTTGCCATAACGCTTGCGTGTGCCGTCTGCCGATTGCGTTCCGCTCGATTCGCCCATACGTCGTGTTGAATAGACTGCTGGCGATACGATGAAATCAAAATCTTTGCACGCAAAAACACGTTCGTACTCAAGATGCCCATCCATTGCGTTGCGGTGGATATATCCGAAGAACGCACCTAACTGTTTATCTTTCGAAATAAGCCCTTTCGCAATCTTTGCAAAATCAATCATTGAATCGGCTACGACATCATTTATGAAGTGTACAAAATCGACACAATCTTGTTCTGTTTGCGGGTCTCGCAATGTGTTTTCAAACGATGCTTTGTAAAGACGCGAAATTGGCGGGACATCGCGAATTTTCATATTTTTCTTTTTTTGCCATTTTTGGAAGGCGTTGATTTTACAGAGCGATGCAACGCCATAATCATAACTGAACCATTCGTCAGTATGTCCGCATGCGAGCATATATGCCTTAATTTTGTCGCCAAATTTTTCTTCGAGGTGCGATAAATAATCTTTCAAAAATCTTGTCGTTTCTGAACGCCAAAATGGACAAGTTAGCGAGTTTGAAAGCATCGAAAAACTATCTGAATCCATCGAGTGCCCGAACGACATTTTTCGCATAAGCCACGGTGGTGAATTTAAATCTACAATACAAATAATTTTTGCATTTGGATTTGCCTTCAACACGTCTGTAAATTGTTTGTCGAGCGTTTCCCAATCGTACTGACCTTTTCCTCGCCAAAATGGCGGATACTCGCAGTACGGCTCACCAAGTGAGTTTATCGTATTCGACGGCATTATACAAATCGTATTGACGCCTTGTTTTGCAAAATCTTTCATTGCGTCGAACTCGGCAAGGAACGAACGATATGAAAAAAATCTTTCTAATTGTGTGTTGTCTTTCGCATTGCACGACAAACCCAAAGTAAGCGTGCATGCGATTAAAATTGCGTATTTATATAGTAATTTTAATTTCATGACTAAATCGTTAAATATTTACCAACTGCATTGCAATATTTTTTTGGATTTTTTTTGACTATTTTGTTTTTCCTTGGAAACAATTTATGTTGTTGAAAAAATAAAGTTAATTTAAGAAAATACATTTTTATCAAAATGAAAGATATTTCAAATATAGGGCTTGTGCTTGAGGGTGGTGGTATGCGTGGTGTTTTCACATCGGGCGTACTCGATTGCTTTATGGATAACAACCTATATTTTCCCTACACGATTGGCGTTTCGGCAGGAAGCTCAAACGGATTATCATATACAGCCAAGCAACGTGGACGTGCGAAATATTGCAACATTGGTGCATTTGAACATCACAATTATATTGGGCTAAAATATATGTTCACGCAAGGTTGCATAATGGATTACAAATTTCTTTTTGGCGACTTACCCTTAAAAATTTATCCATTCGATTTTGATACATATATGCAAGGTGGACAAATGACAGTTGTTGCAACAAATTGTCTGACCGGCAAAGCTCAATATTTTGTAAAACCTCAAACGCCTGACGCAGTTTTGATGTCGTGCAAAGCATCGTGTTCATTGCCGTACGTTTCGCCGATAACACATTTTGAAGGCGTACCATACCTCGACGGCGGAATTGGAGACCCTATCCCGATTCGACGTGCAATAGCCGACGGATACAAGAAGAACATCGTTGTTCTAACGAGAAATGTCGGATACAAAAAAAGTTCGATGTATAATTTTTTGGCAAAAATTTTGTATAGAAAATATCCAAAATTAATAGAGGCATTAAAACACGCACACGAAAATTATAACGACTCACTCACCTTTGCCGAACAATGCGAACGCAACGGCGACACAATAATTATCCGTCCCCAAAATCCCCTGACAGTAAGCCGACTCGAAAGCAATCCAGAAAAACTAACAGCCCTCTATGACGAGGGCTATAAGTGTGCAAAACAAGTAATCGAAAAATATTTTGCTTAATTGATTTTCTTCAAAATGTCGGAACGCATTTTCACACTGCGTTGGTAATACTCCGACCAACTTTCTATTTCAAATTCTTTCAAAATTTTTTCGATTGGAATTTTAGGATCGTTTGAAAAAACTGGCAAAAGCCCACACTCATTTGGCGTATGAACATCGAGAACGCGTCCATATTTCTTCTTTGCTTCCATAATTTTTTCGCGATTATTATCCCAGTGCAAAACTTTGAAATTTGTATTGATGTCGATTGAAATCCAGTTAAGTCCACTATGTTCGCGTGCGAGAACTTCGCCTGCTGGACCAACAACATTTTTGTCAATCGTATTTCCGATAGTTGCACCAAGCAAATAACTTTCGCAACGATGCGCCCAAGTATTTTGCATATAAGCGCCGTGATAGAACGAACTAAACGTTAAAATATCTGGCTTTAAATCGGCATAGCGTTTCATCAAGTCCCAAAAATTCAGGTCAAAACAAATGACCATTCCTACTCTACCAAAGTCGGTATCTACGACAACAGCGTCTTTGCCTGGAATAAGTCCGTTTTCCATTTCGCCTATTGTAAGATAATTTTTGTCGTAAACACCCACGCAATCGCCATCGCGGTCGATAAGAATTGCACAGTTCGACCAACTATTTTTACCGACATCACCTCTATAACGATATGTCGCAAACACAATATAACAACGATGTTTTTTTGCGTAATCGCGCATAAAATTATAAATGATTTCGCCACGTTGATTCATCCACTGAAGTTTTTGATCGAGTGGAAGCCATGCGTAATCGTCAGCATGCTCTGGAGTTACGATAATGTCGGGCTTATCGGCAACAACAACGTCCATTTTGCTTTTCAAATATGCTATCATTTTGTCGGTCGAAAAATTCTTTGGAGGAACTCTCGACAACATCGGGAAACCCAACACAGCAACGCGTATTTGACGTTTTACAACATCGACATTTTTCTTAACAACAACTGGCTCGAGTGGTTTTGCATAAGAAAAAACCGAAAAGACAATAATTGAAAATATTAAAGCAAGTAATCTCATATTAGTATGCTCTGGCTGTGAAACAAGAATCGCCCAACATCGATTTTATGTGAGCTTCAAGCTCATCGATTTGGTCGTCAGTTAAATTATTTACAATTGCAAAACATGCACTTCCCGATCCACTCATCATTGCGGGAATTTGGAATTTTTCTCTCACGCTTTCCACTGCGAGTTCAAGAGCTGGATATTTTTTAAATGCTTCAATCTGCATATTATTAACAAGTGGAAGTCCAGTAATACTGGGGTTTTCAAGCCATACAGAAATTAACGACTCTGCTTCGTCAGCGTCGATATAATCCGACGGATTTGCTTTCATTTGTGAATATGCCCAACCTGTATTTATCGAAAATTCGGGCTTAAACAAAAATAGTTTCAGTCGAGAAATGTAATCTTGCGCATCGCCAAAAAGTGGATAGACAAGCTCGCCACGACCACGCATAACAACTGGCGTTTCGGAAAGAAACAAAGGACAATCGCTACCCAGCTCCGACGCAATATCCTCGAGTTGCTTCATCGTAAGCGGATTCCCACAAAGCTCGTTCATCGCCTTTAATGCGACTGCTCCGTTCGAGCTTCCACCGCCAAGACCAGCACCATGTGGAACTTTTTTCACCAAGTCAAATTTGAAATAACAATCCTTTCCAATCGCCTTTCGGAAAAGGATAGCACCTTTTACCACCAAATTCGACTCATCGCAAGGGACGCCCTCCATATTGCATTTTAGCTCGTCTTTTGACGCACCTTCGAGAAGTTCGACAGTCAGCTCATCGCCGAATTTTACTGGGCTTACGATGCTTACCAAGTTGTGAAAACCATCCTCGCGAACACCTGTTATTGCGAGCATAAGGTTTACTTTTGCTGGAGAAAACTTTTGTACTTTCATATTAAATATTTGAAAAATTTAAAGTAGTATGCCATAAACGCGTCAATATGTCAAAACACGATTGCAAATTGATGCTCGCACTCGACCTCCCAAACAGAGAGTCGGCGTTGGATATGCTCACAAAGTTGCGAGGAAACTTAGAATGGGTAAAGATTGGATTGCAGATGTATCTCGCATACGGATCCGATTTTGTACGCGAAGTTGCCGATATGGGCTTTAAAATCTTTCTCGATTTAAAGCTCTACGATATCCCGAACACAGTCGCATCAGCAATTAAAAGCTTGAAGGGCTTGCCGATTTCGATGCTTACAATCCATACAAGCGGTGGTCGCGAAATGATGAAGTTCGCACTCGATGCCGCAAAAGAAACAAATCCCGACTTGCTCTTGTTGGGCGTTACAGTTCTCACATCGTTCAACGAGGACGGACTCGCTGAAACTGGCGTATCGCTCCCTCCTGCAAAACAAGTTGAACATCTCGCAAAGCTTGCTGTTGATTGCGGAATGAAAGGTCTTGTTTGCTCTCCTCTTGAAATCGAGGCATTGCGAAAAATTCTTCCCGACGATGTAAAGCTTGTTACACCAGGAATTCGCCCAGCTGGTAGCGACGCAAACGAACAAAAGCGTATTATGACACCTGCCCTCGCATCTGAAATTGGCTCGAGCTATATCGTTGTGGGTCGCCCAATTCTCAAGGCTGAAAATCCAGCAGAAGCGGCACGAGCAATTATCGACGAACTTAAATAAGATGAAAAAATCTCCGACAAAAAATAAAAAGCAAACTCCGAAGAATTCGGCAATTTTGCTCGCTGGCGGAAGTGGATCGAGAATGCGTGGTGTTGTGAAAGACAAAGTTCTCGAAGAACTTTTGGGGTTGCCTGTGATTATGCACTCGTTCAAAGCGTTTCTCGAAAGCGGACAAGTTGCAGAAGCTGTTTTTGTTTGCAGAGACAATGCACAAAAAAAGGCAATTCGCTCGGCACTTAAAGAATACTTCCCCAACGTTTCAAAACATATCTCGATAAAATTTGCCAACGGTGGAGCTGAACGCCAAGACAGCGTTCTGAACGGTCTCTCTGAAGTTTCCGACTCCGATGGCTTGGCATTTATCCACGACGGAGCTCGTCCACTTGTCGGAGCAGAAAATATTGTGTTGCTTTCTGTATCGGCTCAACGCGACGGAGCATCGGTTCTTGCATCGAAAGTTGTCGATACAATCAAACGCATTCCTGCAAATAAAAAGACTGAAAATGTCAAGCTCGACGACCTCGATCGCTCACGTCTTTGGGCAATGCAAACGCCACAAGTTTTCAAAGCCTCGGAGATTCTTTCAGCATACAAATTCGTCAAAAAAAATAAGCTGAAAATCACAGACGATGTCGCTGCATACACAGCTTTTGGAAAAAAAGTTTCGATAGTTGAAAACATCTATCCCAACCCAAAAATAACAGTCCCACAAGATATCGCTTACATTGAATTTTTAAACTCGAAAGGTATAAAATGAATTGCAATTTCAGAATAGGACATGGCTACGATGTCCACAGACTCGTGGAAGGTCGCAAATGTATTATCGGTGGAGTAGAGATTCCATCAAAGCTCGGACTACTCGGACACTCCGACGCTGATGTCCTCAGCCACGCACTTGCCGATTCAATTCTCGGCTCGCTCGCCCTGCCCGATATCGGATTTTATTTCCCACCAAATGATGACTCGTGCGAAGGTATAAATTCGCAAGAGATAGTTAAGCGTGCAGTTGAAGAAATCGGCAAGCTCGGTTATGAAGTTGTAAATGTAGATTGCTCGATTATCGCTGAAACTCCAAAGATTCTTCCACACGTCAAAGCGATGAAAGAAGTACTTTCAAAATCGCTTGGTATTCCAGTTGAGAACATCGGTATAAAAGCCACAACCAACGAAAAAATGGGCTGGGAAGGTTCTAAAGAAGGAATAGGTGTTCACGCTGTTTGTCTTGTTGCAAAAAAATAAAATCAAAAAATTATGAAAGATTTTCAAGGTAGTTTAATTTTTGCGATGTGCCTTTTGGCACTAACTGCAGTCGTTTTCTTTTTCAAATACGGACAAGAACGTGCCGAAACAATACGTCTCGAAGCCGAAACAGAAATCGTGCAAAACAAAGTTCACGATATCGAAAAGAAAGCGAATCTCGAAACTGCTGAAGCCGAACGCTTGAGTAGAATCGCTCAAAAGAGTGCTGAAAGTAATATGGAAAAAGCACGCATCGCACGTGAAATGCTCGAGAAGTCGAAACGTACAAGTGCTCTTACTCAAAAGGAAATTGTAGATAAGCTCAACGCACAACTCGAACGTGAAGCCGACGCACGCTTGTCTGCTGAAAAAGCATCGGCTGAACTTGCAAAACAACGTGATGTTCTCACAAAGGCAGTCGCCCAAACAAAAAGTGATTTGCAAAAATTAAAAGATTTGCAAGGTTCGGTTAACGATAAGTCGTCGAGCCAACGCATATTGGCAATGCAAAAACTTTTGAAAGATAGAGAAGCTGAAATTGAACGTTTGAAAAAACGCCAAGCAGAGTTAGAAGCTATGAATGCACTGGCACGTGAAGCTCAAATGCAAACCGAAAAAGAAATTGAAAAGCGTGGCGGAATCGTACTGCTACCCCGACACAAAAGAATCTTTTCAACACGTTAAAAAAAAATGCACATCTAAAACTTTAGATGTGCAATTTTTTTATTTCTTTGTAATTTAAAATTTCGAGGAAAGCTCGTCCAAAACTTTCTGCCCTTTTGTAATCGAAACTTGCAACGTATAATGCTTGGGCGTTTGATTAGTTGAAATAATCGGATTTTCAACTTTCATTTCGAGCGACAACATCGCAAGAGCTCCACCGTCGATACCAGTTTTTAGTTCTCGCTCTGCAACATTGTTGCCTTGAGAATCCTTCAACTTAAAATGCACGCTAACAACCTCACGTGTAGTCAATTTATTTATGATGCGAACTCTCGCAAAAATCTTCGACAAATTATCTTCATTAGAAACAGAAATGTTTATGCCGTTGCGAACAATAGAAAGCTTATTTTTAACAACCAAAGAAACAGGTCCATCTATACCAGCCGATGTTTTTACTTTTGCGTCTTTACCGAGTCGCATAGCAATAGCGTTGACTTCACCATATCGCAAATAAGGCGACAATTCAATTTCAAACCCTGCTCCACTCGACATATTCGGATTTGCTTTTGCCCCGTTAATCCAAAAATCGACATTCCCTGAATGCTTTGAAAAATCGAGAACAACACTCCTGCCTTCCCACGATGCCGACACATCAAATTCTTTGCGATACACCCCGACGTCATTTTTTGTGAACTCGTGTGGCATTGATATTTTCTCAAATTCCAACGATGCAAAGTCGCCAGCACCTATATCGCCCAAGTGGAATTCCCAATCTTGATTAAAATTGTGTACAATGCGTGGAGCACGTCCAAAATTCCAGTACGCGAAAACTAAAATCACTGCCGACATCACGACAGCAAAATATAATCTCATCTTTTTTGACATACTTTAGAAAACTAAAATTTCAAAATTTACAGACAAGAAAAAAACGCAAGATACAAAAAAGAAAAGAGCTAAAAGCGTAATGCTTTTAGCCCTTAAAAATTGAATTGTTGCTCAATTATTCGCCGTCGTCACCGATAGCTTGAACTGGGCAAGATTCCATAGCTTCTGTGCAGAGAGCTGTTTCTGCGTCATCAGCTGGTTGCTTGCAAACGTAAGCACAACCTTCGTCGCTCATTGCGAACAAACCGTCCGCTGTTGATGCGCAAAGAGCGCAACCGATGCATTGCGAGTCAACATAGAATTTGCCCGCTACATTAAATTCGTTTTTATCTGATTTTTCTGCCATAATGAAAAACAACGTAAGACTTTTGAAAATTTCGTCAAGTTTTTTTCAAGAAAATCAACGAATCAAATTGTACAACATTTCACCGACCCCTTGAATTTCCGACGCATATTTTAGCGAGTCGATATACTTACGTGGGATGCGGGAAATACCGCACTGTGCACCTGCGAGCATACCGATAATCGCACCTCTGCCCGTCGTTTCTCCGCCAATATTGGCATTTACGCAAACTGCTTTGGCGACATCGTTGCCGTATTTAAGCGTGATATACAAACTGAGCGGAATGCCCTCTTCAATCGCTGCGTATCGACCAATTGACTCAATCGCTTGATTATCGTCCCGATTTTTAATCCATCTGCGATATGGGAATGCGAGGCTAACGTGTTTATCGGGAGTCATATTTTTATAGATTGCGTCTTCGAGCGAGTCGCCTTTTAAAATTCTCGCAAGTAGCTCGGACAAGAAGAATGCCCCCGACGATGCACCTTCGCCGATTGTGAATTTTCCGAGTGCACGCACGATATCCATTTTGTTGCCGATGTCCTTTTTAAACGTGAAGAACATAAGCGGAATAAATATTGCGATGTCGCTCATATGGGCGTCAGCAACGCCGTTCTTTTCGGGAGTTTTTCCCGATGCCAAGTTTTCAAAATAGCGTCTGTGTACTGACGGAATAAAAGTGTCCCGATTGACACCTTCGGTTGTCATTACAGCTTTGTAGCGTTCAAACCATGCGTCGATATCGAACTTCCCTGACGACGCAATCGAGACTGCAAGGTGCAATGCGAGAAACAGTGGCAATGTATTTTCGCCAGCCTCTAACGTACAATGCGGATGAGTTCCACGACTCGCCCATAACTTGCGTCTATCTTTACCGATGTAATCAAATTCAGGTGGGAGTTCTCCAGTAGGCAAGGTGTGCAACACACTTTCTGGATGCAATGGCTGAGGTTTGAGATACCCCGATATTTGCCCATAATCGTTTGCGAGCATTTTTTCGGACGAGTACCCATGCGAAGGTGTTGCCATAGCATCACCGATAAACGCTCCCCACCAAGCACCATAAAATCTATCAAAAAACTCTCTTGAATTCATCGTATAGCCTTTCTGTTAACGAAGTTAGAATAGGATTAAGAATTTGAACAGTCAAGCTAAAACTTTTATCAAATAAAATTTTTTACAATTATTTATAAACAAAAAACCGTTCGAGAAAATCCCCGAACGGCTTTTGTTTTTTTGAAAATTTATGCTATCGATTTTTCGATTATTTCAAAAGTTCTGTCCGTTGCACCGACATTCGATTCGTGCCATTTCTTTGCTTTCACGGCGAGCGTCTCACGGATTTGTTGATTTTCAGCAAGTCGGACAATTTCCGATATTGCCGTTTGGGCGTCTTGCACTTTTACAACTGCACCGTCGCGTTCGAGTGTTTCGCAAGCTCGACGAAAGTTCGTCATATTTGGTCCATAAACAATCGGCGTGCCAAGCGACGCACAATCAATCGGGGTTTGCCCACCCACATTTGGCGACAAACTTTTGCCAACAAAAGCCAAGTCCCCAACTTGTGTAAACATTCGCAACTCACCTGTGGTATCTGCCAAATATACGAGTGTCCCGTCGTCTGCTTGTTTAGATTCGCTTCTGACGCAATGTGGATAATCGGCAATAATTTTCTTTATTTGTTCTCTGCGTTCTGCGTGGCGTGGAACAAGCAACAATCTGCAATCTATACCTTTTGCACGGATTTTATCTAACGCTTTCAAAAGCATATCTTCTTCGCCCGCCCACGTTGACGAACCGAGCAAAACAAAAGAATCGGGAGCAAACCCAAGCTCTTTGCGAAGTCCCAATTTTTCGGCATCGTCTAAATATTTTGACGGTTTTGAATCGAACTTCATATTGCCTGTTAAATGAAGTCTCGACTGCGATGCACCCAAGGCTATGAATCGTTCGACATCTATTTCGTTCGACACGCAAATTGCTGAAAATTTATCGAACAAACGACGTGCAAAATACGGAATTTTCAAATATCGTTTGAACGATTTATCTGAAATTCTCGCATTCAACAAAAGTAATTTTGCACCTCTGACTTTTGCTTGGTGCATATGCTCTGGCCAAAGTTCTCCCTCCATTAGAATGCAGACATCGGGCTTAATTTTATTCCATGCCCGTCGGCTAAACAGCCAAAAATCCATTGGAAACACGCCAACATAAAAACATTTTGGAGCATATTTTTCACGAAGAATTTTATAGCCTGTGCTTGTCGTCGTTGTAATGACAAGCTCGACATCATCACGCAATGCAAATTTATCTACAAGTGTAGAAATTGCTTCAACCTCACCAACGCTAACTGCTTGAATCCAAAAACGTGTCTTACCTTTTGCGACTTTTGGTAAGTTCTTTTGTCCGCCGAAGCGATGCGAAAAATCTTTCGCATATCCACCTCGACGAATCATTCTCATTGCGTAATACGGAATAGCAATCAAGAATGCGGGAATAAATAAAAGGCGATAAAACCAAATCATTTTAATCGACTTTTTCCATTACTATTGCAGTGTTTGCTCCACCAAATCCACTGCTGAGCGACATCACAATTTTTGGAGAATCAAATTTTGTCTCTGTCGGGATATTCAAAGCTTGCATACGTTCATCGAGATTTTCGATGTGTGCCGAACCTGGAGTAAACCCACGGTCAATCGCCAACGCACAGAAACCAGCTTCCATAACGCCAGCGAGCGATAACCCGTGCCCTGTGATTGCCTTTGTGCTACTTACTTTCAATTTTTTATTTTCCCCAAAGACTGCGACAATCGCCTTTGTTTCGGCAGCGTCGCCAATCGGAGTTGATGTTGCGTGAGCGTTGATGTAATCGACATCATCTGCTGTGATACCTGCACTCTTGAGTGCCATATTCGATGCATTTATAACACCTTCGCCAGACGGATGTGGAATTGCAACGTTGTAGCCGTCGCTCGCTTGTCCCCAACCTCGTATTCTCGCATAAATTTTTGCACCACGTTCACGTGCAACTTTTTCATTTTCCAAAACCATAACGACACCACCGCCACAACCGACAAATCCGTCGCGATTTTTATCAAATGGGCGAGACGCTGTGTTTGGATCTTTCGATGTACTCAAAGCACGCATACCGGCAAATGGCAAGAGTGTGCGATAGTCTCCATCTTCGCCACCAACGACAAACATTCTGTCTTGGCGACCCGATGCAATTTCGTCAAACGCAAAACCTGTCGCATGCGAGCTACTTGCACAAGCCGATACAAAGCCACAACTCGAACCCTTAATTTTAAATGCCGATACGAGATTGAACGACAATGTCCCCGCAATCGAACACACAATACCGAGAGGATTAGCACGCAACACACCATGCTTATCAAGGCGTTGCATATTGTGATAAAGCATACCAGTTGAACCAGCCGAAGCTGTGTACAAGCCAGTCGATACATTCGACACTTCTGCGTCAGAAAGTTTTGCGTCGGCAATAGCTTGTTTCATTGCACAATATGCGTACAAGCCGTGCGGAGCTAATCCACGCAAGACATCTCGACGTACTTGATATTCCGACGGATACACCCAATCTTCAGGGTCAGTACTCGACACGTCAAAATCTTTCACAGTGCCGACACATTTCACTGGAATTTTCTCATCTGCAAATGGCTCGTAAAGTTCGATTCCATTTTTGAGATTTACGAGGCTATCAATAACCTGTTCTACGCTATTGCCTATGCTTGTGATAAAACCCAAGCCTGTGATTACTACATTATTTTGCATAATTATTGTGGTATATAATCAAAAGTTAATGTTAGTTTTTCGATAAACGCAGTGCGTTCGCCACCGCATCTTATCGAGGCTTCAAAGCTCGCTATTGGGCGACGTATTCTTGTCGGTTTTGCACGCAATTCCAAAACTTCATTTGGACGGCAAATACGCATACAACGTGATGACTCGCTTGAAGTGAAAAAGATTTTTGATGAATCGGCAGGACGCTCCATACCCTCAAAAACGCCTTTAATCAAGCCGAGAACACAAAGTTGCCCGAGCGATTCAAACATCAAAGTTCCAGGGAAAACTGGATTACCTTTAAAGTGTCCGTCGGCAAAAACTTCCGGATCTTTTATCTTATACTTCCCGATAATTTCGCCATCTAAAACTTCAGCTTCATCGACAAAAAGAAACGGAGGTTGTTGTGGCATCACCGCAAGTATATCTTCTTTGCTAAATTTTTTTGTAGAACTTTCCATTATCACTTTACATATTGACACTATATTTTCACTCTCTCAACCTTTTTTTTGACTTTTTGCATAACTGTACTACTTCTTACAATAAATTATCTTGAAAAAAATAAATCCAAGTATAGCATTCGTTTTTCTGCTTTATTTTAACATTCAAGAATCATTCTGACATTATGAAAAAATATTTTTCTGTAATTATCATTGTAATTATCTCGATAAGTAGTATTGCACAAAACTCGTCGAGTATTCCACAAGTATCAATGCCTCAAGCATCGCTTCCCAAGGCAACACTTCCCAAACCTGTAAATGTTCTCAAAAAATCGCCACTACAAAACATAGAAGTTACGAGTAAAACTTCTGAGAACAACTCAATATCAAAGGCAATTTCTGTCGCCGAAAGATTCCTCGGTTTTGTGGAACGAAAAAATGTCAAATCTGCTGAAATGATGTCATACAAGAAAAGAGAAAAAAGTATTTTCGGCAGAAAAAAATATTATTACAAAGTATCTAAATATAAAATACAATTTGAAATAGATAAATACAAAAATTATGGCGATTTTATATCAAGAGAATTAGTATCGCAATCGATAAGTGAAACAATGCCATCGATGCCCGATAGCCAATACGTTATTTTAAGATACAAGCTCAAATTTACAAAAAAAGCAGAAGAATATATAACTATCGTCATAAAAACGGACGGAGAGCAATCAGGGAAAGTTGTCGCATATCCATTTGCTTTTATCTATGCAAAGAAATAACAAGACTATAATCGTTAAAAATTTTAAAACTATTTTATTATTTCATATAAAAAAACTGCCAATTTTTTTGGCAGTTTTCTGATATCAGGTTAGTTCTTTATTTTTTTATTTTGCGATTGCGTCCCAGACCATTGCCGATGCTCCCAAAATTGCGGCATCGCCAAGTGGAAGTTCCGATGCTAATACTCTGATTTTTCCTTTGAAAACTGGCATCAGATTTTTTTCCATTGCTATGCGTGTCGGCTCGAGAATCATCTCGCCACTCTTAACTGGTCCTCCAAAAAGGAATATCGCTGATGGGCGAGAAAAGTGTACAAAGTCTGCCAAGCATCTACCCAATATCGCACCTGTTACATTATATGTTTCGATTGCCGCCTTGTCGCCTTGTTTTGCAGCGTCTTCCACAACACGTGCGTCGAGCTTATCCCAAGGCGTATTTGCTATAATAGAGTCGCCATTATATTTTGCGACCATTTCCATAAATGTACGTTTGATACCTGTTGCCGATGCGTATGCTTCAAGGCAACCACGCTTTCCGCAACCACAAATGCGTCCGTTTGGCACTGCACAAACGTGTCCGAGTTCGCCAGCGTTGCCGTCTTCACCGAGAACAATTTTGCCGTCGCAAATAATACCCGAACCCAAACCTGTTCCGAGAGTGATAAGAATAAAGTGATTGAGGTTGCGTCCGCCACCATAGATTTTTTCGCCGATTGCTGCAGCGTTTGCGTCATTGCTCAAGCATACGATATTATAGCCGAGCTTTTCTTTCAATGCGTCGACGATTGGTGCACCATCACCAAATGGGAGATTTGGAGCAAATTCGATTCTACCAGAATAATAATTTCCATTCGGAGCCCCAATACCAACGCCTTGACATTCCCCTTCTGTGCTTGATGTAAGCATTGTAATTGCTTCGACAAGACCGTCGACGTATGTAGGAAAATCCTTATAATCTGTCGTTTTAAATTCGTGATGTTTTAGTACGTTGCCCTTTTCGTCGACAACGCCGAGTTTTGTGCCTGTTCCACCAATATCTACTCCGATTGCGTATTTCATAATAAATAATTTTAGTTAGTTATAAGTTATAGAACATTAGTTTGAATATTTTTGAAAAAATCACAATTTAAAATTTCAAAAATTTGCAAATAAAAAAGGCGTACAAAACTGCACGCCTTTTGTTTTTCTAAATGTTGGTTTTATTTCTTCTCGAAGACAATCACAATGAGTGCATTCTTCTTCATCGAAGTTTTCACGACATCGCCATCGACTTCAACAGTGTAATCGCCCAAACCACCATGTTCAACATACTTGTAGCCGTCGGCAATAAAGTTTGCCTTTGCCATATCCAAGTGTGCTTGTGTTGTGATAACTGCCATACGATTTCCATTTTCGTATGTGTAGTAATCTATTTGTGGGTTTGTGCATTTTGCCAAGTCGATATCACGGAATTTTCCGTTGAGAATCAAGTCGCGGAAACGATCGCGGAGCTTATTTGCTTCTTTCAAATATGCCTTATAAACTGGTGTTGCGTTGATTGTTTCACGGCAACGGAAGATAGAAACGTCGCTTCGCCATGAACGAAGAAGTGTGATATTTACACGACGAATAATATCGCGGTCGTCATACAAACCAGCATCGCATGTTGCGTATTCTGGGAATGCGTATTGATACAATGGAGCATAAGCAGTCAACGGCTTACCAAACTTATCTTTGCCGACATAATTTGTTGCAAAAAGACAATTGTGAACATAGTCAACCAATGGAGCGATTGGGTCGCAAACCCATTCAACACCGATAGTCATACCAGGTTTCTTTGCACGGATATATTCACAAACTTTCTTGAACATTTCGT
Source organism: Opitutales bacterium (assembly GCA_015061945.1). Classification (GTDB taxonomy): domain Bacteria; phylum Verrucomicrobiota; class Verrucomicrobiia; order Opitutales; family Intestinicryptomonadaceae; genus Merdousia. The sequence continues at coordinate 268,660 of SUVP01000003.1, read as the reverse complement.
GTTTGCAACGGTTGATTTCCATATATGGAACAGGGTGTCCGTGTGTTGGGTCTGCACATGGGAGAATATCGTGGCCCATTTGGTCGTAATAGATTCCGTCTGCCCCCAAGCTGATTGCTCTGTCTGCGATTTCAATAAGTTTTTTGAGCCATTCTTTTGTGTATGGGCAAGCTACGCCAAAAGTCTTGTTTCCGAACACACGAAGTGCTGTGCCGTCGCCACCGAAAGGATAGCGTTCGAGGTGTGGAGTACCGTCCATACGCTTAATGCAAATATCTTTACCGATTGTCTTATAGAATTCAGTATCGGTATCGATAAGCTGACCATTGAAGTAAAGATTTACTTTACCACCACGCTTTTGGATTGCCTTAATTTGTTTGCGAAGTTCTGCATCGCCACCTTGTGTATCATCTTCCGAATAGTGAGGGTTGCCAGCGTCCATACCTTCTTTCCACCATCCGTAGAGACGGAGTGTATGCAAGCCTGCTTCTTCTGCCGATGTATAAATTTCTGGAAGTTTATCATAACCCCAAAGAAGTTTTCCATATTGGTGACGGAAAATTACACGTTGCCAACCATTCGATTCTTTGAAATCTTTTGTTGCTGGACGTTTTTGATACCACGATGAATCAGCCCACTTGCGATATTTTTTCATCGATGTACGCCAATCGCCAGTTTGTGGTGAAACGACAAACACTGGGAGAGTCTTTGATTCTCCTTCTTTCAAATAGAGGTATCTTACCATACCCAACGTTGGTAAACCAAATTCATGCAAACCTACTTTTGATATATTCGGCAAGCGACCAATATGCAATGTTTTGCCAAAGTTTGAATCGTAGTGTGCAAAGTAGAGAGCCGAGTTTGGTTCGTTAACAAGAAAGCAATTCATAGCGGCTCTTCCTGGATAAAGAATATAACGTTGAACTTCCTTGTTATCTTGCCCCATATACGATGTGTAGCCACCACGGATATATCCATGTACGCTATTGTAACGTTCGCCACCTGAGTGAGTTGTCATAAACTCGCAATCAGCAATATTTGGAATATTCTTGATGAGTGGGAATTGAAACTCTCGTAAGATTTTATCTTTCGAGTTGTTCTTAAGAGTTGGCACAAAGCGAACATCATCGCCGTCGAGAGTACATTCTACTTTTACAGGGAATTCTCCGCCATAGTTGATAATCAACTTTTCGCCTTCTTTTTTGACATCAACTGGTACGTCTTCACTCTCAAGCTTTTCTTCGAGAGAAAGTCCGTCTTGATAGATGATTCGCCAAAGACCGCCTCCGCCTGCATATTCTCTGTTTGTTTCAAAATTTTTCAAAGATACGACACTCCCCTTGTCGTCAATTTCAAAACGTATTTTTGAATTTTCAAGTTTGTATGTTTCGGCAAAAGATACCGATGCGACAAACAAACCGAGTGTTATTAGTAATTTTCCCATTTTCATATTTCTGATAATTTGTATAAGTTATAAGAGAATGAGAGGATAATTAAAATCCTTCTGTTTATGCAACAATATAATGAATTATTTTTGTACTCTATATAAATGTTTCTTGTACTATGTTGACTTTATAACAAAAAAGTCTGTGAGTAATCTCACAGACCTTGAAGTGCAAATTTGATATTTTATTTCTTTTCAAAAAGTATCACAACAACACTGCGTTCGCCAATCGATGTTTTCACAGTGTCGCCCTCACCTTCAACTTTGAAGTTACCCAAGCCTGAATGTTCGACGTATTTATAGCCTTTTGCGACAAACTCTGCATCTATCTTTTTCAAGTGTGCTTGGGTTGATACTATCGCCATTTTATTTCCATTTTCGTATGTATAATATGGCAATTTTTTGCTCGAGCATTCGGCTAAATCTGTATCGCGGAATTTGCCATTGAGAATCAAGTCGCGATAACGTTCACGCAAGCCATTTATCTTTTTCAGATATGCTTTGTAGTTTGGAGTATCGTGCAATGTACCTCTGCAACGGAATACAGAAACGTCGCTTCGCCACGAACGCATAAGTGAATTGTTCAAGTGCTTGTCAATATCTTGTTCATCGTAAAAGCCCAAGTCGCAAGTGGAAAATTCAGGATACACATATTGGTACATTGGGACAAATCCCATATATGGCTTACCATTTTTGTCCATTCTTACTATTCTATTTGCCCATGCAGAATTGTGTACATAATCGGCAAGAGACGATATTTGCTCGCAAACGATTTCTACCCCGATTGGCATATCTGGTTTTTTCGAGCGTACATATTCGCAAACTTTTTGGAACATCTCACGTTTTGCTTTGTTGATATCCATAAATGGAACGGGGTGTCCGTGCGATTTATCGCAACATGGATAAACGTCGTGTCCCATTTGGTCGTAATAGATTCCGTCTGCGCCCAAGCTGATTGCTCTATCTGCCATCCACTTCATTCGTTCCAACCATTCTTTTGTGTATGGGCAAGCAACTGCAAAAGTCTTGTATGGGAAGACTCGCAACGCTGTTCCATTTCCTCCGAATGGGTACGTTTCGATGTCGGGGAAACCTTCAAAACGTTTCACGCAAATATCTTTACCAATCTTACTGTAATATTCTGTGCTTGTATCGATAAGTTGTCCGTTGAAGTATAAAGTTACGCTACCACCACGTTTTTGGATTGCTTTAATTTGCTTGCGGAGTTCCGCATCGCCACCTTGTTCTAAATCTTCAGAATATTGTGGATTACCTGAATCCATACCTTCTTTCCACCAGCCGTACAGACGCAAATGTTTTAAGTCGGCTTGTTCAGCTGCTGTGTAGATATCGGGAAGTTGACTATATTTGTATAGAATTTTTCCGTGTTGGTGGCGGAGAATTACTCTTTGCCAGCCATTCGATTTTCTATAATCTTCTGCGAGTGGTCCTTTTTTATACCAAGTTGATTCAGCCCACTTGCGATATTTTTTCATTGCAACGTGCCAATCGCCCATTTGCGGAGAAACGACATACACTGGAAATTTCTTTGATTCGCCCGATTTCAAAAACGGGTATTTTATCATACAAAGTGCTGGCAGACCATATTCTTTTGCTCCAGTTTTCGAGATATTTGGGAGTCTTGCCATATGCAATGTCTTGCTAAAGTTGGTGTCGTAATTTGCAAAATAAAGTGCTGTATTTGGCTCGTTAATGAGAAAGCAATTTAGCGATGCAACACCAGGGTAAAGGATATATTTTTGAACATATTTTGCGTCTTGCCACTTGTAATGAGTAAAACCACTCATCGCATAAGACCGCAAATCATGGGCTTGTCCGCCTGTTGCCGAAGTGTAATACTGGCTATCTTTTGTGAGAATCAACTCTTGAATATTTGGGAATTGAAACTCACGCAAGATTTTATCTTTCGAGTTATTTTTGATTTCAGGCACAAACTTAATATCATCATCATCGAGCGTACACTCTACTTTTACAGGGAACTCACCGCCGTAATTGATAATAAGTTTTTCGCCTTCTTTTTTGACTTCAACAGGCACATCTTCACTTGTGATAATTTCTTCAAGCGACGAGCCTTCCTGATAAATTATCTGCCAAAGCCCCTTTCCGCCTTTGGTATATTCTCTATCTGCCACAAGATTTTTCAGCGATACAAGGCGACCTTTTGAATCAATCTCGAAACGAACTTTTGAGTTTTCTAATTTATAAGTTTGTGCCGACGCCAAAAGCGACAACCCCATAGCCAACACGAATAATATATTTCTTAGTTTCATATATACAATGTATTTGTTTTTCGCAAAATAGTTAATCAAATTGCTAATTCGATTGCAACGATTAAAAAAAAACTGGTTGTAATCTACAAACAAGTTTCTTGTAAAATTTTGACTTTTTCAGATATTTTATTCTGACTTTTGACGCAATGCTTCGTACAAGAAAATCGCACCTGCGACATTTACATTCATACTATCGGAAAGTCCACTCATTGGGATTTTTACTTTGCAATCCAACAGAGCGTTCCAGTCTTCGCCAAGTCCGTCTTTTTCGCTACCGACAACGATTGCCGACGGAATCGACATATCTGCATCCCATAGAAAATCTGATGCTCCCAAGTGCGCACCAAAAGTTTTTATTCCTCGTTCTTTGAGCCACTGCGATGCTTCTTGTGGTGTCGATAACGCAATTTGTGCCGAAAATACTGCCCCTTGCGACGCTCTCACAACTGCTGGATTAAAAATGTCGCTAACTGAATTTGTCAGAATTATCGCACCTGCTCCGAGTGAATCGGCACTACGGATTAACGCACCCAAATTACCAGGTTTTTCGATTGAATCGGCAACCAGAATTGTTGGATTTTTATAAGCCGATAAATCGATATCAGAAAGCAGACAACCCCATTGTTTTGCAACGCCCAAAAGACCATCGCAACCTTCTCGATTCGACACTTTTTCAAACGCACCTTCCGAAAGTCTACAAATGGGGATTTCGCACTCTGCCCTAATTTTATCGATAAACTGCGAGTGTTCGGCACTCTTAAAAAATTCCGGACAAAAATAAATTTCTTCAACGCCCACAGCTTCAACACAACGTGAAAGCTCACGCAAGCCCTCGACCACAAAAAGCCCAAGCTTACGGCGTCCAGACCTATCACGCAATTTACTCAAAAGTTTTACACGTGGATTTTGTCTGCTCTGTATAAATTCTTCTTCCATTTAAAGACGCAATGAAAACAAAAAAACTCACTTCTCGCAATCGAATTTTTTAATCTATTTAATATTTCTGAAAAAATATGTTCGCACAAAAAAATAAATTCTACAATAATGTGTTAAATTTTTTTATCGATTATGCAGGAAAAAGCTCCAAAGAATTTTGTACCAACTCCGTTTGAATATCATCAAATTGTCGAACTTGAAATTGACGATTTAACTAATCTCGGTTCAGGTGTCGGACGTATCGATGGCTGGGTTGTTATGGTGCCTTACGCTCTCGGTGGCGAGCGTGTGAAAGCAAGAATTTACAGAAATCATAAAAATTATTCTGAAGCCGATTTGGTCGAAGTTGTGCGTCCGTCGCCCGACCGAGTCGAACCACAATGCTCTCTTTTTGGCGTCTGCGGAGGTTGCCAATATCAACATTTGTCGTACGCTGGACAGCTCGAATGGAAACGCAAGCAAGTTGCCGATTTAATGAAACGTATTGGCGGAATTGATTTTGAAGTTAGCCCTACTCATCCTTCCCCAAAGCAATATGGTTATCGCTCAAAATTAACACCACACTACGAACGTCCACGCAATGGCAATATGCCAGTAGGCTTTATTATGCAAGGCAGACGCAACACTCTTGTTGATGTCGAACAATGCCCGATTGCATCACAAGCAATCAACAAAGCCCTACCTGACGCTCGTGCAAGAATCAAAAATTCTAATCCACGCCGTGGAGGAACTCTGCTTTTACGTGATTGTATGGAAGGCGTTTGCCAAGATAACAACGCTATTCAAACAGAACGTGTTGGTGATATTGCATATCAATTCTGTGCTGGTGAGTTTTTCCAAAACAATCCATTTATCCTCCCTGAACTTATCGACTACGCAATATCGGAAGCACAAGGCACAAAATATCTTGTCGACGCATACTGCGGTGTTGGCGTGTTTGCGTTGGCATCGGCAAAGAAATTCGAGAAAGTCGCCGGAGTAGAAATTAGCTCGAAGGCTATCGTTTGTGCTAACGCAAATGCGAAAATAAATAATATCGACAACTGCGAGTTTCTCATTGGCAAGGCTGAAACTATTTTTGCCGATGTCTCGAAAAAATTTGAAGGCGAAAATACATCGATGATTATCGACCCTCCCAGAGCCGGTTGCGATACGAAATTCCTCGAACAACTCATCGAGTTTTCTCCTAAAAAATTAGTTTATGTTTCGTGTGGACCTGACACGCAAGCTCGAGATTTGGCGTTCCTAACAACACACGGATACAAACTTCTCAAGCTACAACCTTTCGATTTATTCCCACAGACACGACACATCGAAAACGTCGCAACTCTGGAAAAAATCTAATAAAAAAAACGACCTCTTGTAAGAGGTCGTTTTTTTTGTAAGACATACTAACTATTTTTTCTGCCACACTCTGACATATTCAATTTTGAATTCAGCAGGCAAATCTTTGTGGTCTGGCTCGCCACCCCATGGAATCATAACCTCGCAATTTATATTGAGATACATTGGGCGATGGAATGATTTATTTGGACGTTCATCGACAACTTTGCCGTCGAGAATCCAAATTAGTTTTTCAGGTGTCCACAACAATCCACCAGTGTGATAACGTTCAGAGAACGATTCATTCACGCGAAGTTTCTTGCCTTCCACTTCTCTACCCAACCAAACTTTTGATTCTACATATGGCGTATCTGCGACGTGTGTTGTTGTGAAATATGTTCTATCTATTGGCGGATCATTTGGTTTCTTTGGCTTTTTATTGCACTTTCCGAAAACTTCAAAAATATCGATTTCTTCAATCTTATCTCCAGGGCGATATTTTTTTGGTGGATCGAGTGGGTCATTGAGCCAAAATGCGTTGCAAACACAAGCGTTCATCGACTTAAATTTAACTTCAAAATATCCGTAATGTACACGAGTTTTACTACGGGAAATAGCAGTAGAATATCTACCCTTACCTTCTGCAACAAGCTTTGGATCTACTTTTGCAGGGTCTTCTGCACGAGCTGTCAAAACAAGTTTCCCATCGCGTACATCTACATTTTTTTGGGCAAAGTGGAACATTCCGATACGCCCGTCCCAATTTTTATAAAATTTATTCCAACGCGATGCATCATAACCATTTTCAAATTCATCGCTAAAGGTTGGATTCAATTTGTACTCGCCTTGCAGAAGCCCTGCTGGAGCATCTGGCTTTGGTGGAGTTGTACATTTTTTAGGAGCAGTTGACGCACAACCAAAACTGATTGAGCATAGAGTCAATAGAGCAATTATCTTTATCATATTTTTTTAGATTTTAATTGTTAGTGTTCGCAATCAAACCTCCCGCGAACAATTCAGAAGTAAAATTTCAACAATAAATAAGTCAACAACAAAAAACAAAAAGCTTGCGAAAGACATCTTCCGCAAGCTCCCCAAAAATAAGCTATTGTCGGGATTAGAACAATGAGTAGCTGACTGTAAAGCCTGCCATAACGATAGCAACCATACTCATCAATTTAATGAGAATGTTCAAAGATGGACCTGATGTATCTTTGAATGGGTCGCCAACTGTATCGCCGATAACAGCAGCCTTGTGAGCGTCTGAACCTTTACCGCCAAAATTACCTTGTTCGATATATTTTTTAGCGTTGTCCCATGCACCACCACTATTTGCCATAAATACTGCGAGAACAAAGCCCGACGCGAGTGAGCCACCGAGCAATCCGAGAACACCAGTTACACCAAAGAGCAAGCCCATAACGACTGGAGCTGCCACTGCCAAAAGCGATGGGAATAGCATTTCTTTTTGTGCTGCCTTTGTCGAGATTTCAACGCAACGTGCGTAATCAGGGTCAGATTTACCTTCCATAATCCCAGTATTTTCACGGAATTGACGGCGTACTTCGTTTACCATTTGGTTTGCTGCTCTACCTACTGCATTCATTGTAAGACCACAGAAAAGGAAAGACATCATCGAGCCGACAAACATACCAAGCAATACTTTTGGATTCATCAAATTGACTTGATATACATTCATAAAGTCAACCAAGCTTGCTGTTTCGAGCGAACCACCGAGCTTTGTCAAGCCGTCGATTGCATCCTTTGCATAATCTGTGATATTTGCATTGCCCTTGATACGAACCAATCCGATACGCAATTCTTCAACATACGAAGCCAAGAGAGCCAAAGCAGTGAGTGCTGCTGAACCGATAGCAAAGCCCTTACCTGTTGCTGCTGTAGTGTTGCCGAGCGAGTCGAGCATATCAGTGCGTTGGCGAACTTCTTTGCCCAAGCCAGCCATTTCAGCATTTCCGCCAGCGTTATCGGCAATAGGTCCGTATGCGTCAGTAGCCAAAGTGATACCGAGTGTCGAGAGCATACCGACAGCTGCAATACCGATACCATACAAGCCTTGTGAAAGATTTGCAAAGTCGCCACCAGCCGAGAAAATGTATGCCAATGCAGTACCGACAACAATAGCGATAACTGGATAGAATGTAGAAATCATACCAGTACCCATACCTGCAATAATAACAGTTGCCGGACCTGTCTTTGCTTGCGAAGCAATATCCTTTGTAGGCGAGTATGCTTCAGATGTGTAGTATTCTGTAATCTTACCGATGAAAATACCAGTTCCCAAACCGACCATAATCGAGCCCCAGTTGCCGAGCCAATTTTCGAGACCCAAGAAATAGAGGATTCCAGCCGATACGAGTGCAATCAAAACCGAGCTTACGTTTACGCCTTTTGAGAGTGCACCTAAAAGTTCTTTGCTACTTGCACCAGCTTTTACACGTACGAAGTAGATGCCGATAATCGAAAGTGCTACACCGATTGCACCGATAACCATTGGTGCCAAAACTGCTTTCATCTGCATAACTGGAGTTGTCATATATGCGGCTGCACCGAGTGCTGCAGTTGCGAGAATCGAACCGCAATAAGATTCGTAAAGGTCTGCCCCCATACCAGCAACGTCGCCGACGTTATCGCCAACGTTATCTGCAATAGTAGCTGGATTGCGTGGGTCGTCTTCAGGGATACCTGCTTCTACCTTACCTACGAGGTCAGCACCAACGTCTGCTGCCTTTGTGAAAATACCACCACCTACACGAGCAAAGAGTGCTTGCAAACTTGCACCCATACCGAAAGTCAACATAGTAGTTGTGATGATAACCATCTTATGTGCTTGGTCCATTCCATCGATAAAATAATTGAGAACCAAGAACCAAATTGAAATATCCAAGAGAGCCAAACCTACGACGACTAAGCCCATAACTGCACCTGAACGGAATGCAACACGCAACCCGTGGTCGAGCGAGTTCTTCGCTGCGTAAGCTGCACGATTAGATGCGTACGTTGCAGTCTTCATTCCGAAGAAACCAGCCAACCCCGAAAAGAAACCACCTGTGATAAACGCAAATGGCACCCATTCGTTTTGTACATTAAGTCCGTACGCAAGGAATGCGAAGAACACAAACAAGAGAGCAAACACTACGCCCACAATCTTGTATTGTTGCTTAAGATATGCGAGAGCACCTTGACGGACGTGTCCAGCAATCTTTTTCATCACATCTGTACCTTCATCTTCTTTTTTCATTCCGCAATAGAACTTGAATGCGAAGATAAGTGCGATCATAGAGGCAACTGGAACGAGCCAGAAAACCGGATTAATAGATGTTGACGTTCCACTTGTAGCGGTCGCCAAGATATTTATATACTCTGTATTCATACTGCTGCGATAGTAAAAATTTTGTGTCAAAAATTTGAATCAGCAAAAATCCAAAATTGCAGAAACAAAAATTCGCACGAAATAACATATTGGCGATATATTTTAAAATATCCACTCTTTTTTTGAATATTTTTCTTACATAAAATCCTTGACTAAATTTAGCATTTAAATTTCTATAATATCTCTATGAAAAAGATAATAACTTCAATATTTTTAGCATCATTGACATCTACATCATTTGCATTTCCCACAGCAATTGATTCTGATTATACAGTAAAAGCAGGAGAAACGGAAAATGTTACATCGAAGTGTGAGTTTGCAAAGACATCAACACTTACAGTTAACGGAACACTCTCTTTCGATACAAACGTACAATATGCGTTGTCTATCAATTATAATTCTTCGGTAATTGTTGCAAATGGTGGAAAATTAATTGCACCAACATCAATCGGTGTGTACTCAAGTACAGCAGATAATTTTGTTCTTAGCCAAGGCAACTTAATTGTTGAAGAAGGTGGATATGTACAAAATGGTAAAATAGGTATGCAAAGTGGAACTTTGACAATCAATCAAGAAAATGGTATCGCTGGAATGATTGGTTCCTCTTACAAACATGCGTTTATTTGTCCTGTTACAAAAAATGGAATTGTCAAATTGAATGCTTCTCAAGGTTTTGTTGCCGATATGAGAGCAGATTCAAAGCTCACTTTCAAAAAAGAAGCTGGAAATGATGCTATTTTGACTATTAGCGACACTTATATAAACGGAGCTGTAAATAATACATCGGCATCATTTACACTTGAAAACTTTGATACTCGTAGTTTCTTTCTTGAAACAGGAAATCATAGTGTATTCTCATTGACAGAAAATGATACAAAACTTTATGTAACATTTACAGATCCATCAAATTCGGCGGTTAGAAACCAAACATACTCTTTTTACAATTTGGTTGACGGGAAAGACGTAGCGTTTGAATCAATCATACTTGAATCTGGTATAAATAACGGCGTATCGGGATATTGGGTTTATGATTCTGCATTAGTTGCAGTTCCTGAACCAGCAGAATGGGCAATGATTTTAGGTAGCCTCGCTCTTGGACTTGTTATTTATCGCAGAAGAAAATAATATTTAAACATCGCAAAAAAAAGCATTCCATTTGGAATGCTTTTTTTGTGTTATCCTTACTTTATCGATACCCCAGACGTGTAGTGCTTTGTATCTTGGAAGTGTGGATATTTTGCGTCAATTTTTTCACCAAAGTATGTTATATTTTCAAGCGTGATATTTTTCACAGAGCGAGTTTCATCTGCCCCTTTAAAATACAACAACCCTTTAAAACCACCTTTTTTACCCCACACATTTAAGTTTTTAATCGAGCAATCATACACTTTGCCAGCCGTCTTACAATCACGCCAGTTGACTACACGAGGGTTTGCCAACAACACGCATTGATTATCGCCATTTGAACGAATATTTATGTTTTCAAAGTGAATATTAAACATCGGCATATCACAAGTAGCTTGGAGCCAAATAATGCCCTTTGCCCAGTATTCTTCGGGTCCGCGATAGTTCGATGAATAGTATGGAACAAATATATTGCGAACTTTTATATTTCGCATCGCTTCTGCCTTACATTCATAGCCGATACGGAACACGTTTGCACGATCTGTCCAAAATGTTGAATCCTCGATGAGTATATTTTCACATGGCAAGCCAGTGAAACCCTTTATTGCGATAATATCGTCTTGAGCTCTCGCAAACACGTTGCGAAGTGTTAAATTTGATGTATTGCAAATATCGATTGCGTCGTCGTTAATCATACGCGAACAACAAATTTTCATATTGTCGATTTCAACCTTGTTGCAATCTTGCATTGTGAAAGTCCAGTGAGGAGAATCTTTAAAGATAACGCCTTCGATATAAAGATTTTCACATTTTCGCAAATAGACTAATTGTGGAATTTTTCTGCGTTGAATAAGGTCTCCACTGACAATACCTCGTCCACGTATGCTGATGTTATTACCACTGCCTTTGATTTTTGACTTCAAAACAGCTCCGCCTTCAAGATACAATGTTTGACCTTCTTTAATTTGCACTTCGTCTTGAACGTGTACCCCTGCACCAAAATAAATTACATTAGGATCATTTTTCGATGGTTTATTTTTTTCGATTGGATTCCCGAAAATCACCAACGGCATATAACGTTCTTCATAAAGGACTGTAGCATCAAATGGCTTGTCGGCTGAAAATGATACTTTTGTGGGCAAGACTTTTGCATTCTTGATTGTTCTCGATAACAATTCCGTTTTGTAGCGTGGATTTCTATCATCGGGATAATTTCTCGGTTTTATATTAACAACAACATCGACCTTTCCTTCAAAATCAAAATAACCAAAGAAATATTCTCCACCTTCAAAAAGTGGCGATGACGCTTTGTACAAGTCGATCTGCTTTCCGTTTACAGTGAGAGTGTACAAAGATGAGATTTTCTCAGTTATAGGAGCTGGATATGTTATAACTTTGCTTTGAGCAAAAAGCGTTGAAACAAATAATAACCCACCGACCAATATAGAATATAATTTAGTTTTCATAAAAGAAACGTTAAGTCTTTTACGAGAGCGCTTCAACAATAAAAATTTGAAAATTTGTTTGACAACCTCGCAAATTGATTCTACCTAAAATAAGGGAAAATCAACCAACTATGAGTAATAATATAGACGATACATTCTTTTTGGACGCTGATGCGTTCTTCACTCAAAACGCAGCTTTCGGGCTCACTTATGACGACGTATCTCTCGCTACGCAGTACTCCGATGTACTCCCACGCGACACTCGCCCAGACACAACTCTTTCCGACTCTATTTCATTGTCGCTCCCAATGATTTCGTCAGATATGGATACTGTTACGGAATCGCAAATGGCAATCGGTATGGCACGCAATGGTGGTTTGGGGCTTATCCACTGCAATATGAGCCAACAAGAACAACTCCTCGAAGTTTCGCGTGTAAAAAATTATATACATGGTCTTATTCAAGACCCAATTAAAGTTGCTCCTGAAATGCTCATTGGCGATGTCCTCAAGCTCGTTTCAGATCGCAATTTTAGATTCCGTACATTCCCTGTTGTAGACAAAGACAACAAGCTTGTCGGCTTGCTCCCTGGTGCAATCGTCAAAGATAGATACGCATCTATGAGTGTCGAAAAGGCAATGACACCTCGCAAAGACGTATTCACAGTTTCGCAAAGCCAACTCGGTGCAGACCCTATCGCAGTTGCCGACGCTTTCTTCGACGAACACTTCGGCGTACATAAGCTCCTTGTTGTTGATGATGACGATAAACTCCGTGGTCTTTTCACACTCAGCGATATCGAAAGAATTTCTGAAGAACGTTCGTCGCCACGCACAAATGCACGCGACTCGAAGTTCCGTTTGCTCTGCGGTGCGTCAATCGCAATGATGAGAACACCTGACGGCAAGCTCGACTTTAATAATATCATTGAACACGTTGGTGCACTCGTCGACGAAGGTCTTGATGTCGCCGCAGTTTCGACAGCTCACGGCTTCACAGAAGGCGTTGGTTCAACAGTAAAAGCACTTCGCAAAGCATTCCCTGATTTGACTCTTATCGGTGGCAACGTAACAAATGGTGCTGGCGTTGAATACTTGGCTGAATGCGGTGCCGACGCTATCAAAATCGGTCAAGGTCCTGGTTCGATTTGTTCAACTCGTATAGTAGCTGGCGTTGGTATTCCACAGCTCACTGCCCTTTACGTTTGCTCAAAAACTGCTCGCAAACTCGGCGTAAGAACAATCGCCGATGGTGGTATCACAAAGAGTGGCGATATGGTTAAGGCTCTCACTCTTGCTGATGCTATGATTTGTGGTGGTTTGCTTGCAGGTTGCCCAGAAGCACCTGGTCAAGTAATGGAAATTAACGGCAAGATGTATAAGCAATATCGTGGTATGGGTAGCCTTGCAGCAATGAAGGCTGGTAGTGCTGCTCGCTATGGACACGATTTCAAAGTTAAGACAGATAAAGTTACTGCTGAAGGTGTTGAAGCTCTCAAAGAAGTTTCCTCATCGCTTGACGATACACTTCGCACATTTGTCGGTGGTATTCAAAGTGGTATGGGTTATCTCGGAGCTCGCACACTTGAAGACCTTCGCAAGAATGCACGCTTCACACGCTTGACTGGTGCAGGTCAAAAAGAATCGGCTCCACACGATATTATCGAAATAAAAAATCCAGCAAAATAATTTCTAAAAGACAAAAAAAGATGACTTCATAACCGAAGTCATCTTTTTTTTGCGAGATAAATTTGGTTTACGTCAACTTTAACGCCAACTCGACTGCCGACGCAAAACTATTTGCCGACGCTATACCCTTACCCGCAATAGAAAAACCTGTTCCATGATCGGGACTTGTTCGCAAAAATTTTAAATTCATCGAAACGTTTACCGCACAATCAAACTCTAATGCTTTCAGCGGAGCAAGCCCTTGGTCGTGATACATCGACACAATGCTATCAAACTCGCCTTTTAATGTACGCTCAAAAACAGTATCGGGAGGGAGTGCTTTTGAAAGATTCGGATATTTTTCAGCACGGAGTTTATCGAGAATTGGGTCGATTACATCGCGTTCTTCTGTTCCCAAAATACCGTCTTCGCCAGCGTGCGGATTGAGTCCACAAACAGCTATGCGTGGATTTTCTACATTGCGAATTTTTTTAGCAAGCTCATTTGCCGACTCAACTGCCCTTGTAATTTTTGCCTCGTCAATCGAGTTTGGGACATCTCGCAAAGGCTCGTGCCAAGTTACAAGCGATAGCAAAAGTTTTTTTCCAGCAAACGCCATAACAGGTGTACCGCCCCATCTGTCTGCGAAAAACTCGGTTTGCCCAGCAAAGTCAAAACCGACTTTTTTCATTTGAAATTTCGAGATTGGTGCAGTTATCACAGCACGATATTTCCCATCTTTGCAACCTTTTGCAGAAAGCTCGAGTGCGTCAAAGGCAATCTTTGCACCTTCTGCATCTGGAGAACCTGCAACTGCTTTGTAATCGTCGGCACCGACTTTTACTTTCGAGATTGAATCGGGCAATTTATCGAGAAAATCTTTGTGGGCAATAACCTCAACAACATCGTGCAAATGGGGGTTTTCGGTTGCCCACTTCAAGATTATCTCTGCCCCCACACCAGCAGTATCGCCGATTGTTATTGCAAGTTTTTTTCTTTGCGTTTCCATTTATTGCTTGCGTTCGCGTGGTGCGATATAACGCTTTTCTTCTTTGAAGAACTCGAGGAATTTTATTCCAGCTGGAGTTTTTGCAACACCTGCTTCAAGTAAAGCGAGTGCATTTTTGCGAGCTGATGTCGTCTTGTAGACCTGCATATAAAGCGATTTTACTTCAGCAATTTCTTCGCGTGGCATCTTGCGACGATTCATACCGATAAGATTTAATCCAGCCGAATAATTGCGTTCATACGACATTGTGTACGGTGGAACATCCATTGAAATTGCGGCATTCCCACTGATAATAACGCCCTCGCCAACGCGACAACGTTGGTGAATCATAACGCCACCACTTACAAAAACATCATTACCAACGTGAACGTGTCCGCCGAGAGCAGAAAAACACGCTTGAATGTAATTGTCGCCCACAACGCAATCGTGCCCAATGTGCGAGTTTGCCATAAGGAGTGCGTTCTTACCGATTTTAGTCGACATCTCTGGGAATGTCGCACGGTGGATAGTCGAGCCTTCACGAATTACCGAGCCTTCTCCAATTTCAACGTACGATTTTATCGAAGAATCGAAGTGTAAATCTTGAGGCTCGCCAGCGATTACCGCAAACGATGCAATCTTGCAATTATCGCCAATTCTCGCATATCCACGGATGCTTGCGTGATGTTCGATTACGCAATTATTGCCGATAACTGCACCGCTTTCAATCACTGCATAAGCACCAACTTTTACATTTTCGCCGAGTTGAACACCATCTTCAATTACTGCTGTTGGATGAATCATATTATTAGTTATCCTTTTCTGCTTCGATTATGAGCTGACGTTTATATTTTCTGACGTGTATGATTTTTATCATCGATGTAAATAAAATCCCAAAGAGAGTAGACGCATACGCCGCCATCAAACTTGCTGTAACGATACCAATCGACAACAATATGAGCGACACGACTGTCCCAGCCAAGCCGATATAAAGCCCGAGGTCGAACAAATTGTCTTCGTTTTCGAGTAGTTTTAGTTTGAGCTTTGCAGGTGCATTTATTCTGCGAATCGACCAAATGCGAATTACGCCAAGAATATAGACGGTCAACTGAAGGACAAAAAATAGTCCGATAGCCGACAAAGTTGCAGTATCTGTTTCAAACTTCATAGTTTCTTCCTGTATTGTGTTTGCGATTTTTTCAAATGAAAATTTTAATTCTGGTTGCGGATTATCGTCTACTTTTATCTTAAATGCGTTAGGTTCAACCAAGATAAAAAATACTAACGAAACTATCGCACCTTGGAAAAATCCACGAGCCAACGCAAGTGGAGACGCCCACGACGGCGTGTCTCTATTCGGCACGAACAAACGCAATAATCCACGTATAAAAAGGTATCCACCAAATATGCTTAAGATTACTTTTAACGTTAAGAGTCCGTGTGGATATTCAACCGCCAACGCACCAAAATATTCTTTGATAGGCTCCACAATCGGCTCTATACAAGATGTCCCCCAACTCGTGCGATATATCGGTTTATTTTGTTCGATTAAAAATTTCAGACCACCCTCGCCATTGAGAAATGCAAATGCGAAGTCTCGCCATTTTTCTTCGTCTGCCGAACGCAAATAATCGCAAGTTAATCGGACATCGCCACACATCAAAACGCCCGATGCAAATACATTACGCAAACTTTCAGTCTTTGCCGATTTATACACACGTGCAAAATCATATACATCATCAAGCGAGTTAAAATGCGGGAAGAAAGAACGCAAAAGTGTCCAATCCATATCTCGCATAAGAGTCAATAACCCAACGCAGTATTTTTCGAATCGCTCTTTCGATGCCGAGTCGCCCTTCATCAAATTCAAGGTATAAGAAACGTCTTTGAGAAACGCTGGCGTGAAGTCGCCTGTTTGTGCAAGCAATGCACTTGTCAACAAAGCCGATTCAAGCGGAGCACCTGCCGATGTGTAAACTGGCGGAAGAATGACAGATGTCATTTTACGCAACGCAAGAAATTTTGCGACAAGCCCAGTTTGCGATTGCGACAAAAAATCTAACATTTTTTTGCGATTTTCCCCAAGCGACAAAATCGAGTAAACTGAATATCCATTTTGTTGTGGCGAATCTTTTGAAAATAGGCTCGATTGAAACGCATCAAAAAATGGTTCATCGCCACCTGCAATCTTCCAATTTGGATGCAATTTATATAAAGAATCCACTGCCGATTTTAGCTCGTCTGATTCTGCCGAAGCGTTGGCAATAAGCATAGCAGTTGAGAGTTTTGCACCATCAAAATAAATCCGTGCAACATCAATGGGCATAGAAGTTTTCTTACCAGCCGAAACAACTGCCTCTTTATCGACTGCAACAAAATACGCAGGTATTCCCGATGCAAGAATCAAAACAAAAACTCCCGCAACAAGACGCAAAAATGATATTACAAAATTGACAAAAAACTGCATTATCTCCCGCAAAATTCCAAAAAAATAATCTCAAAACACTATTACTAATGCAATCTTTTTATTAAAAAACTTCAAAACAAAAGAGACAAGCTTATCTCGGCTTGTCTCTTTGTTTTTGCGTCGGGTTTTAGCGACGCTCGATGTTTAATCTCGCTTATTTATTTGCGTTTTGTTCGTCGAAAAGTGCTGCACGACGTGAGAGTTTCACTCTACCCTTATCGTCGATACCAATGCACTTTACTTTGATTTCGTCGCCGAGTTTGCAAACGTCTTCAGTCTTGTTTACACGGAAATCTGCAAGTTCAGAAATGTGTACCAAGCCTTCTTTTCCAGGGAGACATTCAACAAATGCACCAAATTCTTTAATCGAACGAACGATACCACGATATGTTTTACCAACTTCGATTTCGCCTGTAACAAGTTCGATTTCAGAAACTGCTCTATCCATACTTGCCGAGCTTGTTGCATAGACGAGTACGCGACCTGGGTTTTCGTCATCAATATCGATTTGTGCTCCCGACACTTCGACGATACGGCGGATATTCTTTCCTCCTGGTCCGATAAGCATACCAACTTTATCTGGATCGATTTGCATTGTCTTGATGCGTGGAGCTGTTGGCTTAAGATCTGTATTTGGCTTTTCGATTTCAGACTGCATAATTTCGAGAATTTGCATTCTCGTATCACGGTTGCGATAGATTGCTTCTTTTGCGATATCCATTGGCAAACCTTGAATTTTGAGGTCGAGCTGGAAGCCTGTGATACCATTTTTTGTACCGCAAATTTTGAAGTCCATATCGCCATAGTGGTCTTCAGCACCGATGATGTCGGTGAGAACAACGTGCTTGAGGAGTTTTCCGTTTTCGTCGAAACGAGTTACCAAGCCACAGCTGATACCAGCAACAGGAGTTTCAATCGGAACGCCTGCGTCCATAAGGCTCAAGCAACCACCGCAAACAGATGCCATAGATGTCGATCCGTTCGATTCCATAATTTCAGATACGAGACGAATTGCGTATGGGAATTCATCTTCTGATGGAAGTACTGGCAAGAGCGAACGTTCTGCAAGGTTCCCGTGTCCGATTTCACGACGTCCTGGAGAACCGAAACGGCCAGTTTCGCCAACCGAGTATGGTGGGAAGTTATAGTGCAAGATGAACGATTTTTGTTTTGTGCCACCTGTCAAACCATCGAGTTCTTGAACATCTTTAGTTGTGCCGAGAGTCGTCATTACAAGTGCTTGAGTTTCGCCACGAGTGAAGAGTGCACTACCGTGTACACGTGGGAGAACATTTGTTTTGCACCAAATTTTGCGGAGATCTGTATAAGTTCTGCCGTCGCAACGCTTACCTGCATCGAGGATATTTTCACGATAAACTTCTTCTTGCAAGACTTCAAAAGCCATCTTGATTTGTGCCATATCGAAGTTTTCTTCGCCAACTTTTTCCTTAACAACTTCAGCAGTTTCGTTCATCAAAGCATCGATATCTGCTTGGCGTTGAAGTTTCTTGTCTTGGAATACTGCGTCGAGCAAACGTCCACCGACATATTCTTTGCACATATCGAGGATTTCTGGTTTGCAAACGATAAGCGGGAATTCACGTTTTTGTTTTCCACAAAGTCTTGCGAGTTCCTTTTGTGCTTCGATAATCTTTTGGATTTCGTTTTGAGCAAATTCCAAGGCTTCAACAAAACGGTCAACTGGGATTTGTTCAGCCGAACCTTCAATCATCATCATTTCACGTTCGTTACCGACGTAAATGAGGTCGAGAGTTGAATCGAGCATTTGCTCGTGAGTTGGGTTTACAACAAATTGTCCGTCGATTTCACCGAGACGTACGCAACCAACTGGTCCGTTCCACGGAATATCAGAAATGAGCATAGCAGCAGACGCACCGTTAACCATAAGGATGTCTGGCTCATTGACCATATCGGCTGAGAGAAGCAAACCGATAACTTGAACTTCGTTCATAAAGCCTTTTGGGAAAAGTGGACGAAGTGGACGGTCGCAAAGACGCGATGTAAGAATTTCCTTTTCGCTTGGACGACCTTCACGCTTGAAATAGCCTCCAGGGAATTTACCAGCAGCCGAGTATGTTTCGCGGTAGTCAACTGTCAATGGGAAGAAGTCTTGCCCGTCTCTGAGTGCACCAGCTGCTGTGGCGTTAACTAACAAAGTAGTTTCGCCGAGTGAGATTGTGACAGAACCATTCGCTTGTTTTGCGATTGTACCTGTCGAGATTTTTATGCCGAGGTCTTTTACCTCTACGCTATATTGTTGTTCCATTTTTATTCTTTCCTATTTGTGCTGTTGAACGGATCGGACGTTCTGATTTTACAGCGATTTTCTTTTGTTCGGATAACCCGAAAATTTAACAAAAATACGAGATTATTTTTGCTAAAAATCAAAAAGGACAAGCCTATCAAATAATAAGCTTGCCCTCTGAAAAATTATTTCAACATTTGCACCATTATTTACGGAGCTTGAGACGTTGAATGATGTTGTTATAACGATCGAGCGAGTTAGCCTTGAGGTAGTTCAAGAGCTTTCTGCGGAGGCTTGTCATAGCGATAAGACCACGACGTGAGTGGAAGTCTTTCTTATTTGAAGCCAAGTGGTTTGTGAGGTGTGCAATGCGAGCACTCAAAATTGCGATTTGAACTTCGCATGAACCTGTATCTTTGTCAGAGAGCTGATATTCCTTGATGATAGCAGCTTTATCGATTGTATTGTGTTTTGACATTTTTTTATCTTTCTATTTTTCGCAATTTTTTGGGGAATACAACTTTGTAATCCGAATTCTCAGCCCGTCGCCGAAAACACCGTTAAACCTTCGTTTGAAGGAATTGCGGAATATCTCGCAAATGCCCCAGAAATCGTATTTCACCCTAATAAAAACAAGGGAAAATTAAACTAACAACCCCCACGGCTAATTATGGTTCCTATGGTTTTTGGTAGCCCGACCCCGAAATATCGTTCGATACTCTAACGCCTATTTTTAGATATAGTGTAGGTTTAAATTGCGTGTGCAAGCTTTTTTTGAAAAAAATCTAACGTTTTATATTCTTGTTTTTACCTACTTTTTATATAATTTTTTTAAGATATGAACAGAAAAACATTTTTATTGAAGATTGCCTCCGCTGGTGCGATTGCTACATTCTCACCGACATCCCTATCAGGTGCAGAAAATAAATCGGTTGTCGCTGGATTCAATTTGTCGAAAAAAATTTTTGAAGTAGGCAAAGAATACGATGTATCAATAAATTTCCCGTCAAACCTAAAAGACAAAGTCGCAAAAGGATTTTTGACAGTTGTTGGCGACGACGGTGCGTCTGAAATAGACGGAACACTTTTTAACCGAGCCTTCGGAACTCCACTAAATTTTAAACTCGAACAAAATAGAATCGTTTTCAAAGTAAAATTTGGCAGAGAACAATGCTATTGCTTCAGAATATTTGAAAAGAAAATCCCCAAAGATACGCCATCGCACCTCTACCCCAAGACACTCGCCGTTCTGCATGCGTACGCACTCAATGCCGATATGCTTTCGCTCATTCCGCTCCGTGGCGATTTCCATATTCACTCGACACGTTCCGACGGAAAAGATACCCCCGAAAACGTCGCACTTCGCAATTATGAATGTGGGTTCGACTTCCAATCGCTCTCTGATCACGGACGCTATCAGCCATCGGTTGATATGAAAAATCTTTTTGAACCTTTTGATACTTCAATGGCTTTTTATTGTGCGGAAGAATGCCATAGAGCACATCCGCATATCCACAACATTGGTGCAACAGAAAGCGTAACAAAATATATCGACTCGCATATTCCGCAATTTTATAGACGTGTCGATGTTATAATGAAAGATATATCCGACAAAGAATTTACTTTTCGAGAAAGAAAGGATATCGCAAAAATTCAGGCTGAATGCGAGATTATTAGAAAACTCGGCGGTCTTGCAGTTTTCAACCACCCATACTGGTCGAGAGGTTCGGTCGGCTCGTTTTATTATAATCAAATGCCAAAGAAACTTTGGGACGAAGTTTGCAAACGCAAAATTTTCGACGTTTATGAATTGATAAATTATGGCTGTGCGGAAATGTCAATTTCGAGAGCACTAATCAATTATGCAGAACTTCGAGCTCAAGGAATAAAATATCCAGTTATTGGCACATCTGATGGACACGATGTTCGAGACCAAGGTCAAGGTTATTCGATTGTATTTGCTTCGTCAAACTCGATTGCAGACATCAAAGATGCAATTATGAATCATCGTTCTATTGCTGTTGTCGAGTACGCTTGCACTAATGCGACAGAAAAAGGTCGCATTGCTCCGCTCGCCTATGGAGATGACCGATATGTACGTTTTGCGTATTTCCTTTTTGATTATTACTTTCCCGAACACTCAAAATTGATTCAAGCTCAAGGGAAGATTCTTCGTGAAATTGTGATGAATAAAAAGGACACAAAAGAGAATCGAGCAAATTTGAAAAAATATTCCGAACTCGCAAAAAATTCATACAAAAACTTAATCGCATAATGAAAAAATTATCACTACTTTTTGCGACACTGATTATATCGATAAGTGCATTTGCAAAAATCGAACTAACTGCCCCTCTCGAAAATGCTGTTGTGTCGAGACACTCAAAATTATCGCGATTATTCCTCAATAAATCGAGTAAAGAACGTAATGCGTTAATGTGCGATGAAAAGTATAGAAAGCCACTCGAGTGTAGATATTATCCTATAAAATTTGCGTGGAATTCCGACTCAAAAGAAACTTTCACTTTGCAGATTTCAGAAAATCCAGATTTCAAAAATCCTATTGAAATTAAGACGAAGAAAAAATATTACCGACTTCAAAATCTGAAGATGGCTCAAAAATATTATTGGCGAGTTCTTGGCAAAAACGACATTTCTAAAACGCGAACTTTCACAACCGAAGACCTCGCTCCTCGCGTGCTAAAGATTGACGGAATTGGTAATGCGCGCGATTTGGGTGGTCGAGTTGGGCTGAATGGTAAACGCATAAAACAAAATCTCATCATTAGAAGTGTCGCATTTAATCGCCCAAGTGAAGACGGCACTACGGCTGGCAAAGATACAATTAAGCCCGACGGCAAAAAATTTCTGTTAAATTCAATCGGGATAAAAACCGACCTCGACTTGCGTTCAAAAAAAGAAGTCGCAAATATGAAAGCATCGCCACTCGGTAAAAATGTCAAATGGGTTCATATCCCTGCTCTATGTTATGCACAAACTTTCACAGAAAATGGCAAGAAAAATTACGCTCAACTTTTCCGTATTTTTTGCGACAAAAATAATTATCCTATTTCAATCCATTGCCAAGCTGGTGCTGACAGAACCGGAACACTTTGCTATATCTTGAACGCTGTTTTGGGTGTATCTGATGACGAACTTGAAAAAGACTGGCAATTCACAATCTTTGCAACAAACAATATGGCATTTGCTCCACAACGACGTTATTTTCCCATTGTAGAAAATATCAAAAAATTCGGCACCGAAAAAGAATCTACTGCAACTAAAACTGAAAGGTTTTTGAAGTCGGCTGGTATCACAGATGCTGAAATTTTGGCGTTCAGAAAAATTATGTTAGAAAAATAATCTATGAAAAAATTGTTCTTACAAACCCTATTGTCTGCAATTATCACCTTTGCTTTTTCTGCGTGTCAGGCAGACTCGCAACCTAACGAACAATCCCTAAAAGTTGCCACCTACAATATTCTATACGACGGCAAAGGCTACAAATGGCAAGAACGTAAACCGCATCTCGTACAAGCGTTCAAAGACTTGCAATTTGATGTCTGCGGAGCCCAAGAATGCGACATTCCACAAGTCGATTACATCTTGAATAACCTCGATGCTTCGTGGAGTGTTGTTTTCAACGAACCAAAAATTAAACGACTCACAAGAGCTTGGGCAATGAACAATGTGATATTTTATCGCAACAATCGCCTTAAAAAAATTTCAAACGGTACATTTTGGTTTGGGCCCAACCCTTACCCTCCCGAAAAAAAGTCTGATGGTTGGGGTGGCAAAGGCGAAAAACAAAATCGATTCTGCACTTGGGCAAAATTTAAAGACAAAAAAACAAAAAAAGAATTTTACTTTTTCAATCTCCATTTAAACAGTCGCAATGAAGAAGATCGTGTAAAATCTTTTGAATTGCTAAAGACCGAAGTCCCCAAAATTGCTGGCAATACGCCGTTCATAATTGTTGGCGATTTTAACACAGGCAAAAAAGAAACTATCCAAAATTTTGTAAAATCAAAAGAATTTAACAATTCGCAAGACCTTTCACTTACTGCCCACAAAGGCTCTAATGCAACATTCTTCGGACTGACCCCACCAAGCCCAGAACGCCTTGCACACCCCCCTATCGATTACATTTTTGTCTCGAAAAACATCAAAGTTTTAACACACGAAACTTTTGATAAATCTATAAACGGAGTACGCCCTTCCGACCACAACCCAGTTTTAATCGATGCAATAATCAAATAAAACTTCACAAAAAAAGCTCACATTTCTGTGAGCTTTTTTGATAAAAACTTTTAATTATTTTCTTCTGCGATAGATTGCAAGCCCGAGTGCAATACCACCGAAAATCATCGCCCATTCTGCTGGCTCTGGTACTGCTACCCCGATTCTCAAATACGAGTTTCCTTCGTAGATAAAGTCTTCTGTCCATGTAATTGAGTCCCAATCAAAGCCCGAATCAGCAGTAAAGTTCAAAACACAATTATCTTTACCACCTGCGTTGACAAGAACTTGTTTGTTTTCGACATCAAACGATGTGAGTGAATTTGTATCGATAAGAACTGCACCTTCAAAATCTTCGAGGAAGTTTATTTTTGAAACAGGGGCGTTTCCATCTTGTAGTACAATCTGATTTACATCAGAAAATATTAAATTTGATCCTGCTGTTGCAGAGACATTAACTGTTGAATTATGTCTTAAATCCATTGAAAATGCTTGGTCAGCAGTCAAATTAAATCTAACAGCTATACCTACCAAACAGAGAACTGGATCAATTTTTGTATTACTGTAAATAGCATTCTTTTCGTTAATATTAAATACTGAAAGATTTGTATTTGCTACTGCAATCTTACCTGCTTGTAAACCACCACAACCCTTTTCAAAGTTCATTGTTGTAGCTTGTGATATATACATACCACCACTACTACTTGAATTTGCTAAATTCAAAGCACCTTTGCCTGTAAAATTCAAAGTTGTAGTTGCATTTTCAATTTTGAATGAGTATTTAGATGTACCAAGCTGAACATTTGTAGCAGTTGTATTGAGATCTTTGTCAGAATCAAAGTTAATATTAGTGCCTTGAAATCTGATAAAATAGTACTCATTTGAGCCACCTGCTGTAATCAATTCATCAACAGAGCCAGAACCACTAAAACTCATTCCACCACTTACGGGGTTTGAGCCTTCAGAAACTGCGTCAGTTGCGGTAAAGCCAGCAAACAACGCTGAAGAAAGAGTTGTGAAAAATAATGTAGAAAATAACGTTTTAAATTTCATAGCGTTAACATAAAAAAAGTATGCCAAAAATAAGTCAATATTTTTCGGAAAAATTTTTCAATCGGATTGATACAAAAAAAACGTTCCAATTTTTTGGAACGTTTTTCTGCAAAATTTAAAGATCCGATTATTTTCTTCTGCGATAGATTGCAAGTCCGAGTGCCAATGCTCCGAAAATCATCGCCCATTCTGCTGGCTCTGGTACTGCTTGCATTCCTGTGAGAAGCCAACCGCCTTCAACTGCAGAAAAAGATAAGTTTTTGAGTTGTTCTTCATTTTCGTCAACAAAAGAAATAGCCATTGTTTTATATCCAGTAACAACGCCATCTTCTTTTACTTCAGCTTTAACTGTAAATACAGAATTTTCTTCGTCCCAAGAATCTTCACTCCAATACTTAGATGTGTTAGCAAAAAGAATAGAACCATTTTTAAGACCATCAGCAAGTATGATTGATGAAGTTGTTGCACCATTTGCAATATAACCCCAACCCGAAACGGTCATTGTTGCTCCGTTTGTGATATTAAATGCATTTTTTGTACCTGCACGAAAATCAAGAGCGACATTTTGGTCGCAATCCATATTCACAGTGAGATGCTTTCCACCGCATGCACTTCCAAGTTGAGAACCTGCACCCAACGCATTTACCTTATGAAGATTTACAGTAAGCATCGAACCATTGTTTATGTAAACTTTTCTAATAGAAACATCACCTGCAGTGCTATCAATAGTCAAATCAAGAGTTGAAGTTCCATCACTATCATAAATTGTCAATCCATTAGAAGCTGATAATGAAATCGTACCACCATCTTTTACAGTTATCTTGTTTGAACCTTGGCAGACAACATCGTACCAAGCTGAACCTTTTGAAACAGACAATCCACCCGAGTCCTTGTTTGTAGCAGTAATTAATAGTTTTTTAGTAGAATCATTAAGTGTAATATCTGCACCATTCAACCACATCGACTTATATGAAAGTGTAGAACCAAAATCAGCAACAGTACCTGTCCCGCTAACTTTAGTTGTTGCGGTTGTATAAGTATTACCTGTTTTATCTTTTGGATCAACATATGTATCTTCCACAATAGAAAGTGATGCATACGATGATGCTGAAAACGCAATTAACGATGATAGAGCGATAATATATGACTTCATAATACTATATTTTGTTGAAAGCTAAACAAGAAATAGAAAGATGCCAAAAATAAGTCAATATTTTTTTGAAAATAATATTTCAATCAAATTGATACAAAAAAACGTTCCAATTTTTTGGAACGTTTTTCTGCAAAATTTAAAGATCCGATTATTTTCTTCTGCGATAGATTGCAAAACCGAGTGCCAATGCTCCGAAAACCATCGCCCATTCTGCTGGCTCTGGTACTGCTGTCGAGAATATGACATAAAGTGAATTATCAGCAACGCTAAATTCAACATCATAGCCCAAGTTATTTGTCGATGTAATCAAATCGAGCGAAGTGCCGTTAGTATTGAGTGTACTTTTTGCGGTAAAGACTCTATATTGTTTATCTAAAACGATATCGTCTGCCAAATTGAAATCGATATGGAATGTTTTTAATGCACCGCCAACTTCAGTTGCCGAAACACTTATACCATCTGCTGTGATTATATCTTGAACAGAATCTGAAATATCGAGCAACAATGTAGCTCTATAATTGAGTTCAATCGATGCCGCATTGAGTTCACCATAATCAGAATTTTCTGAAACTATACCCAATTTACCAGAACCATTGTTAAATCTAATTTTCGTTCCTGTAAGGTGTGTACCATTTATATACAACGTACCACCTCTTGATTCTAATGTCCCGATGTTATAAAGATTTCCTCTCAAGTACTGGACACCCTTGCTATTTGTACCAGTCATAATAGTATGTAAATTTTGTATAACACCGCTGTATGAATACGTTTTGCCTTCATCGATTGACAATATGAGACTTGCCGTATTATTAGTACCAGGAGTGTAAATTGTAATATTACCTTGTGTACCAGACAATCCTTTTATATCCCAAGTAGTATGGCTATCTTGTCTTGCAGTTATGTTTATCAAATTGATAGTTGGTCTTGAAT
Organism: Opitutales bacterium; assembly: GCA_015061945.1. GTDB lineage: Bacteria > Verrucomicrobiota > Verrucomicrobiia > Opitutales > Intestinicryptomonadaceae > Merdousia. Next base: position 241,945 of record SUVP01000003.1, on the reverse strand, counting down.
CTGTACTTACACCATTGAGAGTGATAACACCAGCGTAAACGTTTCTTGATAATTTTTCACTTGTTGCGAAACCAAACGACAACATCGATGTTCCACTCATAGTGATGTCTGCTCTGACATTATTGCTACCGAACGATGTACCATTTTGCGACATTATTTTTGCATTATCGCTAAGTGTGATATTGCCATCTACATTGAATGTTGTATTTGTCTCAACATCTTTAGCGTAGAAATAGAGCCAACCATTACCTGATGCTACAATATCTTTTGTCGAGAGCGAGTCAGCATAAATTGTAGTTCTCGTAGATGTCTCTGTATTCGTCAAACTGATAGTGTCTGTAATGTTAACTGTATTTGCATAGATTTTAGCAGACGAAGTACCAGTTGAACTATAACCGTTTACTGTAAGGGTATTGCCGTATGTGTCTCCGTCGCCAATTATTAAGCTTGATGCTGTGTCAAGTGTGATTTTTCCCGTTGTATATGTGTCTGCAAAAACTCTGAGTGTACCACCTGTTCTTACATTTGTCGCACCTGTTATTTTAAGCTCTTTTATGTTAGACCCTGATCCGCCGATTGCAAGTGTACCTTTAACACCTTCAGCTTGGTCTGCTGTACCAATATTGAAATCTCCACCAGCACTAATCAAACCAAATCTTTGTGTTGAACTTGTGTTTTGGAAAACTACCGATGTATTTGACGCATCCATTTTGAATGTGATGTCGTTCGCAACTGTGAGTGTAGTTTTCCCAGTGGCTTTCGACGTTAAATAAAGCTTAGAAGCTGTTAAAACACCATCTTTCTCGTATGACAAATTTTGGAATGTCAAAGAAGATGGCGAGTAGTATGGCTTAAGGGACGTATTTTCACTATACAACCAGTAGTCTACACCCCAATTACCTGGAGTTGTTATACCTGTTGCCTGCATATAGTACTGATAATCGAATATCGCATCGTCTTCAGAGAATGTAGCGTTGCCATTTGACCAATCATCTACACCGCCAGAACCTCTCCACGATGCACCAATATTGTAATTATCTGCACCAAATGCAAACGCAGTTGCACCGATGATAAGTGATGAAATAAATAACTTTTTCATAGTACGACTTTACCAATTATTAAAATTCTAATTAAAAAATATTTTTGATGAATAAATAAGTCAAGTATATTTACAAAAAAAGACATTCCGAATTTCAGAATGTCTCTTTTGAAAAGTTTATGTTTTCTTGATTACTTTCTTCTGCGATAGATTGCAAGCCCGAGTGCCAATGCTCCGAAAATCATCGCCCATTCTGCTGGCTCTGGCACTGCTGCTGCGAGAAAATATCCACCTTCTGTTGCATGCAATGCTAATCCTTCAAAAGCCTGACCACTTTCATTAAGAATAGAAATTGTTTTTGTAGATGAACCATTTTTAATGGTGAGAACATTTTCTTCATAAGAGTAAATATAGTCATCATTATCGCCAGTACTAAAGAAGATTGAATTATCTACAAAATCTACGAGTTTTAGTGAAGCTGATGTTCCATTATATTCCCATGACATAACAGAAAGAACAGCTCCATTAGCAAATTTTATTGTCGGTGTTATACCATTACGAACGTCCAATCTAAATGCGTGTGAAGCATTCAAATTAACTGTTGCATTAGATGGAAGCGTAAGATAAACATAAGGAACACCCGATGAACACGATACCATCGCATTTTCTTTGTTAATGTTCAGAACCGCCTTAGCAGAAGCCAGTGCAACTTTATCTGTATAAACTTCGCCTGCAGTTGAATCTATTGTCATGACAGAAGAGGTATTCAGCTGAATACCACCTGCGGAGGAACTTGGAGAATTCATATCAAGAGAACCTCCATTTGTGATTAGTAATTCGGAAGAACCCTTCATCGCCAACGAATACTGAGGTGCAGAATTAATATTAAATTCAAGCAAAGCACCCTCACCAGAGATAGTTAGCGAACCAGCATCTACCAACATCTTTTCTGTTTCAACAACATGTGTGGTAATATTTTCTCCATTAGGGAGCGTGCGAGCAGATAATAAACCTGCTGAAAGAGTTAAAAATAATACGAGTAATTTTTTCATAATTGATATATAGAAAAATCAGATACAAAAATTAAGTCAATCTTTTTTGTAAGATTTTTTTATAAATATCAAATGCACTCTTTTATGAACTCTAACAACTTTGCGTGCGAGTCGAACACTGGCACGCCCAACTTGGCGAGTCTATCGGCACTATTATGACCTTTTGCGACAAAAACACAATCTGCACCCATTGCGTCGGATGCGTCTTTGTCGTGAGTAGTATCGCCAATCATCAAAATCTCATTCCCTTTTGCGTCGATACGTTCCGCCAAACTTTTTGCCAATCCCGCTTTTGAGCCAGCCAAGATATTATCCAAACCGAAAACGTTGTCCATATATTTATGTAAATCATAATGTTGCACACACTCACGCAAGTAATTTTGCTCGTATGCCGACAATATACTTTGCGACACGCCCGATTCATTCAAAAATTGCATAATTTCAACAACATTATCGTGGAGTGGACAATTAAACCTACGTTTGTTGTATTGTTCTACATAATAAATACTTATCTTATCAAAGTCGAACTTATTGTACTCAAAACCATGTTCGACATAAAAGTCGCTAACTGGAATTTTAAATTTGCGTTGGTACTCGTCCAAATCGAGACCAGCGATTCCACAAGTATCGCACATTTCGTTAAATATCTCGACACTAAGCTTAACATCATCTATGATAGTGCCGTTCCAATCCCAAACTATATGTTTATATTTCATTGCAAAATTTTTTAAAGTGTTATTGAAATGTCGACATCAATAATTTCAAATAAATAATATCGACTATGAAAAAAATTGTTATTCTCGATGGCTACACAACTGTCCGCGACGATTTAAATTGGGACATCTTTAAGCAACTCGGCGAAGTTATCGCCTACGACCGTACCCCACCCGAACTTGTTATCGAACGTGCAAAAGATGCAGATATTATTCTAACCAACAAAGTTATACTCGGAAGAAAACAATTTGAAAACTTGCCAAAGCTCAAGTATGTGGGTATTCTCGCAACAGGAGTGAATAATATTGACCTTGAATCTGCAAAAGAGTTCCAAATTAAAGTAAATAATGTGCCTGAATATGGTACCGATAGCGTGGCACAGTGCATTTTTGCTCATATATTGAATATTTCAAATGCCGTACAAACGCACTCGCAAGCTGTCAAAGACGGAGCGTGGACTCGCTCGCCTGACATCTGCTTTTGACTGACAAAACAAACAGAGCTTGCAAACAAGACTCTTGGGTTAATCGGATACGGTGCAATAGGCAAAAAGACAGCACAAATCGCTAACGCTTTCTCTATGAATGTATTAGCATTTACACCAAGACTTGAAGTCGGTAAAACTGACCAATTTGCAAACTATGTATCTCTTGACGACCTCTTTGAAAAATCGGATATAATCGCACTTTGTTGTCCGCTCAATTTAGAAACAGAAAAGATTATCAATCAACAAAATATCACAAAGATGAAAAATGGTGCGTGGATAATCAACACTGGTCGTGGCGGACTTATCGATGAACAAGCGTTGGCTGATGCGTTAAAGTCTGGGAAAATCGCTTTTGCTGGGGTTGATGTACTTTCGGCAGAACCTCCGCCTGCTGACAATCCATTGTTATCGGCTTCTAACTGCTATATCACCCCACACAATGCGTGGACTACAAAGGAGGCACGCCAACGCCTAATCGACATCGCCTATTATTATATGAGCAAATTTTTAGGCGATTGCCCGTAATACGCTTTAAAAATTCTCGAGAACGAAAACGGCGTTGAATACCCTACCCTTGATGCTATTTCTGAAATAGTTAGAGATTTTGATTTTAACATCTCGAACGCAATTTTCATCCTTGTCTTGAGTACAAATTTAGTAAAAGTTTGCGACGTGTGCGACAAGCAATACTCGTCGAGACGTTTTACAGAAATGCAAAGTTTTTTTGCGACATCTTTGGATTTCCATTCTTTGTCGGGATTGCGTTCTATCTCAGAAAGCATATCCGTAAATCTTTCGTACAGTTCTATTTTCGATGCTCTTTGAAACTGCACAAACTCTCCCTTGATAAGTTCTGCAAGCGTATCTGCCAACGATTCAAGAATTAACATAGAACGACGTTTTCCGTAAACTTCGTTGAGATAAACATGCATAATCGAGTGGATATCCTCAAAACGTGCAAATTGTTTTATCTGAATTTCCGTTCCAAAAATGCCGTTCCAATACTCGTTATTTTTGAAGTGTAGCCAAAATACATTTGTCTTGGAACATTCAACGTATGAATCGCAAAGGCGATTCGGTGGAATAATGAGTGCTTCGCCAACTTTAAGTTTATATTTATTGCCGTCATACTTTACCGACAAAAAACCTTTTGTAACACACAGAATATCTGTAAATTTTTTATTTTTGCGAGAGTGATAATATCCCTTTGTATGCTCGGCAAAGCCACCTGATACAATACCACGTTTTGCGAGAATATCGGTCGGCAACGTTTCGGGGACAGTGATAGTATGAGTTCCGCTATTGATAAGGTTTGCGGGCATATATCTTGTAGAGCTATTGTTTGAAAAATAGCTAACTTTATTGCCTTTGGGGAGAAGTCGCAACTGATTGTCGTCAAAAAGTTGCCAAATATATTTTTCGTGCTGTAAAACGCTTTGTTTCATCGTGTGTATTGGTGATTAAAATACGATATACCTGTTTTTCCCGATATACCTAAAATGAAAAAAATTTTTATGCAAGAAAAAATAAAAAAACGTTTGACATATCTTAGTATTCATATTTTTATGTATATCCATGAATAATATTGCAAAAATTTCGATTTCAGCATTAGTTATGGGAGCCTCGCTTACCGCATCAGCGACGGACTACTATCTAACATCGGCTGGATGGGGTGCATCAGGTACTATTACAGGTTGGACTCCAAACAGAGCAGAAGGAAGCGAATCAGATAATATCTATATCGATTTCGTTAAAAGAATGGAAGTGCAAACATCGATAGGCTCATCTCAAGCAAGCTGGAATATTGGGTATGCTCTTTGGGATAATTCTGGTGATATTGCAAAATTTGGCATTGTAAATTCGTTGACATTCCAAAATCTTTATAATTCAAAGGATCCGAAAAGCGGTTTCAAGGTTACAGTATCGCCAACTGCAACCGCAGCAAACACAACCCCTGTTAGTTTTGAAGCAAAGAGCGATGTAAATTTGGTTTTAGACCAATATGATGCAATAGTAACTTGGAAAGGTGTAAATACCGAAGCAAATAAAAATTATACCGGTCGCACGATGACAAATTTTACAGTAGGTAATGCGATTAACATCGGCTCGGCAACCTCTGATAGCACTGCAACAGGTACACTTTATCTAGGTTCTTCAGACGGCAATATCAAGAACGTTACAACAAAAGATATAAACTCGTACGCATCGGGCAAATTGTACATCTATGCCGATACAACAAATGCAACTGGTACAATCTCGATGAATGGTTCTTCAAAGAACTATATCTATGGTACAACATTAAACGCCAATGCGATATCGGGAAAAGACGCAGGGTACCTCGAAACAAAAGTTACAACAACAACATTTAGTGGCGACATCAACCTTGAAGGAACTTCAAAAATCTTGGCAAGAGGTAGCAAGCTCACAGCAAAGAATATTACCCTTACAGGTGAAGCAACTCTTTCTTTGGGTATCACTGAATCAAACGAAAATGCATCTAAATTGACAAGAAACGTTTATATCGACGTTCTCACAATGAATTCTGCCGATAACAAAACCCCATCGGTATTCTTAAATAATGAAGCAACAAATTCAGACAATAGCGTTGTTGTTGATATAAAAGGTATCAGCGGAACAGGTAGTATCAGCACATACGTTAAAGATACAGGCAATTTGACCTATATGATTTTGGCAACAGCCGAAGGGAAAGAATATTCATATAGTGGAACCCTTCATGGAATCAAAATTTTGATGACGGGCGGTAACAACAAAGGTACACAATACTTGCGTGGCACAAATACAGGAATCGGCACAATTTCGGCTCGTTCAGGCACATTGTATGTAAATGGTAAATCACTCACTTCAACAAATGTTTTCTTTGAAAATAACGGCGGTTACCTCGGTATTGTTTCGGAAGATACAAATTTTGGCGAATTGAACGTAAATGTGATTGCCTTGAATGAAAAAGCAAAACTCTTGTTCGATATTTCTGGAACAGAACAAGACATTATCACAGCAAAGAGAATAACAATTGCAAGTGCATTCAACATCGACTTTACTTTGACTGATGATGTAGAATTGAACAAAGAATATAAAATCTTCACAGCCGATACACTTGAAGATGAAAACGAATTCTACAAGCAAACAGTTGCAACAAATAACTTGGGCTACAATATGAACTTTGTGTCCGACGGCAACTCGCTTTCAGTCATCTTCTCGACAGCAGTACCAGAGCCAGCAGAATGGGCGATGATTTTCGGCGGTCTTGCACTCGGCTTTGCAATCTATCGCAGAAGAAAATAGCAGCAGACGTAGTCTGCACTTCGGAGCTTCGCTCCTCTCGACGTTGAACGCCACGACTATAATCGTGGCTTTTTTGTTATCACACCGCATTGCTTCGCAACCAGACGCAGTCTGGACTTCGGAGCTTCGCTCCTCTCGACGTTGAACGCCACGACTATAATCGTGGCTTTTTTGTTATCACACCGCATTGCTTCGCAATAGCTTGCTCTTTTATTCTACAAAAATCAATATGTCTTTTTTTTAAATGAAAACTCTCGCACATCCGCCAACAAGCGATTGCGAAGCAGTGCGATAAGATAACAGGTTATGGTAAAACCAAGCGACTGCAAAGCAGTGCGATAAGATAACAGAATAAGCAATGATTATAGTCATTGCGCTCAAGGTCGAGAGGAACGTAGTTCCGAAGTGCAGACTACGTCTGCCAATGCGATAAGAAAACAGAATAAGCAATGGCTATAGCCATTGCGAACAACGTCGAGAGGGACGAAGTTCCGAAGTCCAGACTCCGTCTGGTCCGAAGTCCAGACTCGTCTGGCAGACTCGTCTGGCAGACTACGTCTGCCTTGAGAAATGGATTGCATTTGAGAAAAATTTTTTTAATGTGTGTGCTATGAATATTGTAAGGGTTATTTGTATAATTTTGTTGTTAACGGGTACAAGCTTTGCGATTGAAAATTTCGATAAGCAAGACGTTGCAAACCAATCAAGATTTTGCACAATCTCGAGCGATTCCAAAGTATTAGAATTTGACACAACTGGTGTAAAAATTCGAAGCTTCGCACCTATGTTGGTTTTAAAAACAGGACTTTTGAAACCAAATACTCGCTACATACTGAAGATGAAAGTTCATGCGAGCAATGGCGACGACAAATCGTTCCTACACTTTTTGATTCGCAATATGGTAGATGTTCCATACATAGATGGCACCGATATAATCAAATACAACGTGCCGTCATCAGCAGTTCCGCAAGACATATTCATAAAATTCAAAACACCCGAAGACGCTGAAAAATACGCCCCCAGCTTTATGGTGCATAAAAATCTAAAATGTAAAATTTCCGATTTTTCGATAAAAGAAGATGACTCAATAAAATTTATCTCTATAAAAAACGACTATACGAAATTTGAAGGAATACCAAGCGAAAATATCCCGACAGGTGCAAAGGAATTTTCAATCGACCAACCCAATAATCCGACAGGCGAGGTTGTCGAAGCAAGTCGTTTTGGGATTGTACCCGAAAAGAATGTCTCATTTAAATCGATAAAAAAAGCACTCGCCTATTGCAAAAAAGTAAAAGCATCAAAACTGGTATTTAAAAAAGATGCACGATACAATCTATTTGAAGACGGTACTATCATAATTTCCCAAATGGAAGATTTTGTCTTCGACGGCAACGGAGCTACTTTTGTGTTCCGCAAATATAGCCGAAACCCCAACTTTTATATCCAGCAAAATACTCGCTTTAAAATTTGCAATTTGAAAATAGATTGGGATTGGGAGACTTCCCCGCTTGCGAGCCTCGCTGAAATTATCGACGTCAACAAAGAAAAAGAATATATAGATTTCAAACTTGTACATTACAAGAAGCACCCACAATACCCAAATTATCTGCGTTTTGCGATGTGCTCACCATGGGATGCAAAGGAAAATTCAGTCGGTCTTGAACGCGAAACAAATTTCATCTACGATATGCACAAAGGCAGACATCCCGAACCAAAATTTGAATGGCTCACCCCAAACACAATAAGAATCTACGGCAAACAAGCTTTCCAAAAATCTGCAAAAAAAGGATTTTTATTGCGTGTACAACATTTCTACTACGATATGACAAATATGACAATGGATAGTAATTATCATATAACATTATCGGATATTACAATGCTATCCTGTGCTGGACACGCTTTTGGAATAAGAGACCAACAAAAATATACGTTGTTCGACAATGTAAAAATTATCCCGCCAAACGACAAGAAACGTATTATCACAACGACAGCAGACCACTTACACGTCGCAAGCTCGCAAGGGTATATCAAGCTTGAGAACTGCGATTTCTCCTATGGTGCCGACGACTGCATAAACTTCCACGACAATAGCTCCTACGGAACACGTCTGTCAGAAAATAGCATAGAAAGCCGTCATTCATACGGAAACATCGGCGATAAAATCGAGTTCAGAAATAACGATTACTCGCCACTGAACTTTACTGCTACGCTAAAAGCAAAAAAAGAAATTGGCAAAAAGAAATATGAACTTGTGTTCGATAAGAAAATCCCAAATTCAAAAAATGGCAATTATGTAATCTTTAATAAGAAACACAATACGCATAATATAATTGTGAGAAATTGCTATTTCCACCACAATCGTGCGAGAGGAATACTCGTTTTAGCACGTGATGTTACAATAGAAAATTGCAAATTTAAACGCAATGAAATGGGAGCAATAAAGCTCGAAACCGGATATACGAACAACAGTTGGTGCGAAGGATATGGGGTAAATAATGTAGTTGTCCGCAACTGCACTTTTGAAGAATGTAATCCGCGAGGCAACGAAAATTGGGGCTTTGAACGTGAAATATTTATGGGAGCATATTTGAAAATCGACCCATCATCAGAACAATCAAAATATCCAGTTATCAGAAACGCACTGTTTGCGAATAACACTTTTATAAATAACTATGGAATGCTTGCAACAATCGGTTCTGCAGAAAATATCATATTTGCCGATAACAAATTTAAGAACACAAAATCCCGTAAATTTCCGCAAGAATATCGCAACGGATTCTTTGCAACTCATGCGAAAGATATAATAATTGTCGGTAATGAATTTGAAAAATCTGACCTGGCAAACAAATTTGGAGTTTGGTATGAAAACAGCTCTACGTCTAACATAAAAATTCTCGGCAATAAAATTGTAGAAAAGAAGGAGAACAATTAAAAGTTTGCAATGTCGAAAGAAGTTGAGAGAATATTTTAAAAATGAAAATGTTTTTGAGAGTGCTAATGGTGGTTATCATCGCAATCAATTCGATTGCGGGGACATCGCTTGCACTCGTTGCGTGTGAATGTGCCGATGGCGTTCATATCGAGTTCTCGCAAGAACATTGTTGCTCGCACACTCATACTGACGCCGATTCACCAACACTTAACGTACACAACCACTGCCACGATTTTGTCTTGGCTGGCTTTTCTGAAAAAGATTTTTCCGACACAAGCCAACTCATAAAAATCAAAGATATATCATGCTTTTCACTTGAGCTGGCATATCAATTCAATTTTGTAGTAGAACCAAATTGCGACATATTTAAGAATTTTAAAATCAAGACGGGACTACCTCCGCCATTGATTGTGTCGCCCACCTTACCCCTTTTAATTTGATAATCTGACAAGTGTAGTTTGCCGTTTGTCTGACGGTACGTTTGTAAATTACAACTTGGAAGATTTATGAAATATCTAAAATTTATTATACTTGTGCTTGCAGTCTCAGCGACGTGCTTTGCCCAAACAAAAACAATCAGTTTAACAAAACAAGGTGCTGTCGATTTTGCACTGAAAAATAATCTCGAACTGCGTGCAGTAAAAATCGGGATAGATGAAGCTAAAGGTAGACTCCATCAAAGTGGTCGCCTTGAAAACCCATCGTTAAGCCTTGAATACGGCACAACGAAAATTATCCGCGACGGCGACGAGTTTGAATTTTCGGTCGGAATATCGCAAAAATTCCCGCTAACCAATAGACTCTCGAAAGAAACTGATGTGTCGCAAATAGATGTCCGCTTGGCTGAAATGGAATACGCCCAAGCGATGCGTTCGCTCGCACTAAAAGTCGAACTTGCATACATAAATGCACAAGAGAAGTTGGCTGTGCTGAAAACTAAAAAAGACGCACTCAAAGTATTCGACGATATAATCGAAACAATCAGACAAGCTTCCGAACGTGGCGAGGCATCGCCAATATCAGTGAATCTTGCAAGGAGTGAATCGGCTCGCTACAAGAACGAAATCATACAAGATGAAATTGACGCTGAATCGGCAATAATCGAACTCGAAACGCTTTTGGGATTTTCGCATTCGCAAAAATTATCTATTGCCGAAACGCTTGCTCCAGCAGAAAACCCCAACGTAAAATTTTCATCGACACTGCTGGAAAACCGTCCAGATTACCAAATGTTCAAGCTTGCTGAAGAAAGTACAAAAGCACAAATAGCACTCATAAAAGCTAAAAAATTTGAAGATCCAGAGATTGGAATTTTTTATAGTCGCTCACGTCGCGAAGACGAACCTCGTGGACTCATAAACGAAGACGCATTGGGCATTGCACTTTCAATCCCCTTGCCTTTCAATTCTTTCGACGGGTCTATCCAAGAAAAACTCGCCTCTCGCCGACGTGCCGAAACTTTGTCAACATCCAAAGAAATTGATATCAGAAACGAAATCAGAATTTGGCAAATGCGATTCAATAAATATTCAGAAGCACTGAAACAATTTGATGACGAAACTATCGCACTCGTAAAGAAGTCGGAAACAGACCTTCTCAAAGCCCAAAAATTAGGACAAACAGAGATTATCGAAGTTCTCAATATTCGCAAAAATCTCTTCGAGTTGCAAATACGTCGGACAAATATAATTGCACAACTATCTGCGAGTGCATCAAATTTAAAAGCATCAGAATTTAAAAATACAAAAGAGGAAAAATAATGAAACTCAACATTAAAACATACATTTTAATATTAGCTATTTTTACGCAAACAGCCCTTGCACAACACGAAGGTTGCAACCATGGCGATGCTCCGTCGTCTGATGTTTCGCACGCACACAAGATAATACAAATACCGCACGAAGCCGAACACAACATAAATCTCAAGACAGAAAAAGCTTCTTCTCGAAAGATAGACACAATAATAACTGCGTTGGGAACTGCTCAAAATATCCCAGAACAAGAAGCGGAAGTGTCGTCGAGAATAGAAGGCAAAGTTGTAGAACTTTATGTAAAGCCCGATTCATTCGTAAAAAAAGGTGCACCGATTGCAAAAATCGAAAGCTTGCTCTTCGGTAATCCCCCGCCGTCGACAACGCTATACGCACAAATTTCAGGTATAGTGGAATCGCTGAACGTATCGCTTGGCACGCCGGTATCGCCAAATCAGTCTATTGCAAAAATTGCAAATACTTCAAAAATTTATGCAGTTGCAAACGTATGGGAATCGGCAATAGCAAAGCTGAAAATCGGGCAAACGGCACGCATAAGATTTGAAGCGTATCCAGAAGAAACATACGTCGGCAAGCTCGTAAAATTCGCATCAAAAGTTGATTCCAACACTTCGACACTCGGAGCATATTTTGAAATAGACAATCCCGATGGGCTTATCAAGCAATCTATGCGAGCTTCTTTTGCAATCGTCATAGATAATAAACCTGTAAAAGTTGCCATAAATAAAAATGCACTTCTCGGTGGACACGGCAATTATTCAGCCTTTGTACAGGTCTGCCCGAACGACAGGATTTACGAAAGACGCAATGTTGTATTGGGAAAATCTGACGACACATATGTTGAAGTTTTGCATGGTATACACGCAAATGAAGTTGTAGCAACAAACGGTGCATATCAGTTGCAATTTATGCCACATGCAAAGGAGCATAAACATGAACATGCAAAGGAAACAAACGAACACAAACATTCTGAAAAAGAACATATCAACGACCACAAGAAAGAACATCAACATAGCGAAGGTTGTGGACATTCCGAAAAAGAACATAACAAAGAACACAAATATTCAGACGGATTCTTCTCACACATCGAAATAGATTCAGAATATTTGCACAATCTTGTTTACACTATCTTGGGTGCGTCATTGCTATTGAATTTAATTTTTATTTTAGCGAGCTTCTTCGGAAAAAGAAAGGATAACGCAAAATGAAAATATTTTCAGCAATAATTAAATACTGCTTGGCGAACAGATTTCTAACGCTGGCGTTGGCAGTGATTACAATGTGTGGCGGTGTGAGTGCCCTTTTCAAATTGCCCGTCGACATTTTGCCAAACCTCGATAAATCTATAACGACAATTGTCGCCGAAGCCCCTGGGTACGCACCTGAAGAAGTTGAAAAGCTCGTTGCGATTCCGATTGAAAATGCACTCGCAGGTCTCAACGGGGTAAAGAGAATTCGCACAGCTAACAGCCCAAGTTTGTCGCTAATCAATATTGATTTTGATTGGAATGCAGACACCTACAATATGCGTCAACTCGTTCAAGAGCGTCTGCAAACGCTCGGTGATAAAATTCCAGAAAACGTGTCTATTTCAATCGCACCGATTGCATCGGTTATGGGTGAAATTATAGTGATGTCGTTAGGCTCGGAAAATCCCAACATCTCGCCAATTCAACTTCGCACTATCGCCGATTACGATGTTGCACGCCGACTCTCATCAATCGAAGGTGTCTCGCAAGTGTTGTCAACTGGCGGTGGAGTAAAACAATATAGAATAATTCCCGACTTACAAAAAATGGCGTCGCTCGGAATTACAATCGACGAGATATGTAAGTCTGCACAAGTTGCACAAAACAATACTGGCGGTGGGATTGTCAGCAACAAAGGGACGGAACTGACAATCAGAAATATTGGCAGAAGTACGGATATAAACGATATCGCAAATGCGGTTGTCCGCACGCAAAAGAATGCACCAATACTCATAAAAGATGTCGCACAAGTTAGAATCGACAAAGCCCAACTTCGTGGAGACGCTGCCGTCAACGGAAAAAACGGCATCGTGCTAACCCTCACAAAACAGCCTAATACCGACACGCTGAAAATTACAAAAGCGGTTGAAAATGCAATCGCTGAAATTTCAAAAACACTGCCTGAAAAAGTCGAGTTGAAAATCGTTTATCGACAAGATGATTTTATCAACACAGCGATTTCAAATGTCGAAGATGCAATACGCGACGGTGCAATAATGGTCTTTATTATTTTGTTCATTTTTCTATTCAACGTGCGAACAACGCTCATTACGATTATCGCAATTCCATCCTCATTCGCGATTGCGTTAATTTATTTTTACGCTACTGGCTCATCGATAAATACGATGACACTCGGTGGACTCGCTGTCGCAGTAGGTATGCTCGTTGACGACGCTATTGTCGACGTTGAAAACGTTTATCGACGCTTACGCGAAAACGCAACTCTTGCAAATAAACGCAATACAGCCCTTGTTATTCTCGACGCTTGCGTAGAAATTCGTGCATCGATTTTCTATGCGACAGCGATAATTGTCATCGTCTTCTTGCCTACTTTGGGACTCAGCGGAATTGAAGGCAGAATGTTCCGTCCACTCGCCGAAGCTGTGATTGTTTCGATGATTGCATCGTTCATTGTCGCACTGACGCTCGTTCCAGTACTCTGCTCTCTCCTATTAAAAGGCGTTTCCGACAAAGTACGCAAAGAACCATTTATATCGTGTGCAATAAAATTTCTCGCAAAATATTTGTTGATTTTACCGTCGATTAGATTCCCGAAAATTGCACTATTTGTATCGGCAATGTTGACAGCAATGTCGTTCGCTCTTTTGCCGATGATGGGTAGAGATTTTATACCACCACTCAACGAAGGTAGCTCTCTGGTAATCCTCCAACTTTCGCAAGATAGCTCTATTGAACGCTCAAATGAAATTGCGTCTGTCGCCGAAAAAGCATTGATGCGTATTCCAGAAATAAAATCTATTGCACGCAAAATCGGACGTGCAGAAGGCGACGACCACGCTGAACCCGTCAACATTGTAAAGTTCAATATCGAGTTCAATAAATCGAAGCGTCCACACACACAAGTGATAAACGATATGCGAAAAACTCTCGACGGTGTTGTAGGTATAACCTACTCTATTGGTCAACCGATGGCACACAGACTCGATTATATGTTGAGTGGAATTCAATCGCAAATTGCCGTAAAAGTTTACGGAAAAGATTTGGATGTAATTGCCTCGAAAGCCGAAGAACTCGCCTCTGAAATCAAGAAAATAAAAGGTGCAGTAGATGTAAATGTTGAACGCCAAAACGCTACAAAACAAATCCGTATAGAACCCGACCGTGAAAAAATCAAGCTCTACGGAATTAAGTTGGGCGATTTAAATAATCTTCTACAAGATGCACTCGGTGGGAAAAAAGTAGCCGATGTACTCGAGGGCGATGCATTCTTTGACGTCTTTGTTAGACTCGATGAAACCGATATTACAAATGTTGAAAAAATCTCGCAACTACTTATCCCAACCGAGCAAGGTGCGTATCCACTTTCATCGTTTGCAAAAGTTATCGAAAGTGCTGGGCCAAACCAAATCAATCGTGAAAAACTCACACGTCGCATAGCAATATCGTTGAATGTTTCAGATATAAGTTCGGTTGAACTCGCTGAAAAAATCAGCAATTTGATTAGCGAAAAGCTTGGAAAGAACCCCGACTGCTATGCGGTTGTCGAAGGACAATTCCAAAGTCGCATCGATGCCGAAAAACGTATAACAATTCTTTTCGCTTTTGCTATGCTCGCAATTTTCGCACTGTTGCTTTCGTATTTCAAAAGTATAAACTTATCGCTTCAAATTCTCTTGGCTGTTCCGATTGCTTTCGCAGGTGGAATTGCGTTAACGTGGTATTTTATCGGCACGATGTCGGTAGCGTCGCTTGTCGGGATAATCGCACTTGCCGGCATTGCCTCGCGTAATACGATTATGCTCGTTTCGCACTACTTGCACTTGATGAACGAAGAAGGCGAAAGTTTCGACGAAAAAATGATTCTGCGTGGAACTCTCGAGCGACTCAATCCAATCTTGATGACCGCTCTAACTGCAGGTTTTGCGTTGATTCCACTAATGTACAATCCAGATTCAGCAGGAAAAGAATTGCTCTACCCCGTATCAGTAATGATTGTCGGTGGATTATTTTCGTCAACTCTCTTGAGCATTGTAGTAACACCTGCTGTCTTCAAAATGTTTGGACGTAGCGAAGATTAAAAAATTCTCGACATTACAAATAATCTGCAAAAGATAAAAACGATGAATGTAGCAATCACAGCAATTTCGTATGCAACAGGCGACAAGAAACTCACAAGCGAAGAACTCGCTTTGAGATTCGGAGCCGACGCTATGAAAAAAATAGAAAGTATTTCTGGGATTCTACAACGTCGGGTTGCGAGCGAAGACGTCTGTGCTTCAGACCTCGCCTTTAAAGCGTGCGAACTTCTTTTTGAAAAAAGACCGACACTACGCAACGAAATTGATCTCTTGATTTTTGCGACACAAACGCCTGATTACATAATGCCGTCAACCGCTTGTATTATGCAAGATAGACTGCGTTTGAAAAAATCGTGTGCGAGCTTTGACATCAACTTGGGATGCTCGCAATTCCCTTACGCAATCGCAACGGCGTCGTCGTGGATAACAACAGGCTTGGCAAAAAAAGCACTTGTCATCAATGCCGATACTCCATCAAAATTGATTCATCCGCTCGACAAAAGTGCTATCACACTTTTCGGCGACGCTGGGGCTGTCGTACTTCTTGAGACGTCAGAGAAAAAATCATTTATTGAATTTGAGTTTGGTTCTGACGGCGCTGGTTTCGACAATCTTATTTGCCCTGCATCTGCAATGCGTAAACCTCACACACGTGAAGATGATATCGAAAAACAAGACGATGACGGCAATATCAGAACAAACGCAAATATGTACATAAACGGATTTAGTATTTTTGCATTCGCATACAAAACTATTCCCGAAACAATTACAAAATTGCTTAATAAGGCATCGCTTTCAATCGACGATATCGACTTGTTTATCTTCCACCAAGCCGGTGAAATGATGGTATCGAGTGCGTCAAAACGCTTGAAAATTCCAGCATCAAAAGTCTATTTCAAAATGCACGATATAGGCAACTGCGGTGGAGCAAGTATTCCTATCGCACTTGCTGATGCCGTTAAAAATGGTCGATTAAAAAGTGGAATGCGTGTTGTCATATGTGCGTTTGGCGTTGGTCTTTCGTGGGGAGCATCTATTATTGATTGGAGTGATGATTTCAAACTCGCACTCACTTGCGACGATTATTCTGACTCCCCCGCAAAGCCACAATCACAATGTTTAGCCGACGCTTAAATTACTCGCGTCCGACTATCATCGCATAATTGTTGCCCATATGGCTCGACGCCAAACACAATATTTTTTTAGGATTTTCAGGTAATGGTAAATCGTCAAACGATGCAAGACCTGTACGTTGTTTCCACAACGGCAAACCTTTCTCAAAAGATTTCAACGCACACATAAGCGAGTGCAAAATTGAACCAGTTTCAATGTATCCTGTGTGCAACGATGTCGTCAACATTGGGATTTTCCCAAGCACTTTGTCGCGAACTAAAATTGCCGATGCGTCGTGTGCACAACCACGTGGACTCCAGACAACAAGGTCGATGTCCGTTGGAGAAAGTTTTGCCGATTCCAACGCATTGCGAACTGCCTGTTCAAGACCAACACCTGTCAGATTGGGTTCAAGAAAATCTACGCAATCCATAGTCGAAGAATATGCAAGAATTTCACCGAGAATTTTCGAACCTCGTGCGGCTGCGTTGTCCAAAGTTTCAACAACAACTGCGACAGCACCCTCGCCTAAAACGCCTTTATAATACGACGAATAATTCAGATGGAAATCATGCTCAACCGCACCAATATGCAAATTGCCAATTTCCTCGTATGCGTCAATCATTTGTTTGTAAAGTTCATCAGCCGAAACTGCCACAGAAATTTTTGCTTCGCCCGCCCTTGCAATATCCGACGCATATGCGAGAGTTTGAAGCCCCGAGTTTTGTCCCGATGCAAGTGTTATACTTGCACCTTTTATTTCAAGTGCTTTCGAGACCCATCCAGCAGTCGAGTTCGCTGTTACGTTTGAAAAACATGCGATGTCGCCACGTCTATCTTCGTTGGCGAACACGCCTTCCATATGTGCCGTCTCGGACGAACCTCTGCAAGTAGAAACCGCAATCCCGACATCCTCAGATATATCTCGACGCATACGCACCGACGCATCGTCGAGAGCCGATTTCGTCGCAATAGTCGCATAAGTACTTATCAAATTCATTCCGCTGAAATCGAGTCGTCTGTCAAAAGCTCGTAAATTTGGGAGTTCCGCAAGCCCAGCGTATCGTTCCGATTCAAATCGCTCAATCTTCTTGATTCCAGAATCTCCATTTGCCAAGCGTGCAAGATTTTCATCAAAGCCCAATCCGAGTGATGTAATAGTTCCAGCACCGGTGATAACTATTCGTTGATTTTTCTGAATCGATGTTTTTTTGTAGTCTTCAAAATTTTCTTTAGCGACGATAATCCCAGCATTGTTGCCAGCAAACGCATAATTCGCAGAAAGAAAACAATCGTACTTTCCCTCGATACCGTCGCCACTGACAGCTTCAATTTCACAACCCGCACGAACACCAATGTTGCGGAGTGTCGGTGGAATAAAATCATCATTCATCGAGAGAAGTTGACAAGTCGCTTCAATGATTCCAGTAGCCCCCATACAGTGTCCAGTATACGATTTCGTCGATGTTATCGGCACTTTTGCACCTGCTAAAAATTTCGCAATACCTTTTGATTCCGCCTTGTCATTCGCCGACGTACCCGAACCATGTGCATTGATACAACCGATAGATTCCAACTTCACGCCAGCATTTTGCAAAACATTACGCATCGTGCGATATGCTCCATCTCCACGCGGGTCTGGCTGCGTCGGGTGGTGTGCATCACCTGTTGTGGCGTGTGCGATAACTTTCCCATAAACACGAGCATTTCGCTTGCGTGCGGTAGCCTCGCTTTCAAGAATCCAAAATGCCGAGCCCTCACCAATATTCATTCCAACTGGTGTCGAAAACGGAGCAATTTTTTCGTCGGAAACAACTTTAATCGCACTAAAGCCAGCATAATTTGCAAGCGACATCGCATCGCTCCCTCCAACAATAACACAATCATATTGTCCGCTATCAATGAGCCACTGCCCTAATCCAATTCCAGCAGTCGAGCCAGAACAGGCAGTATTGACCATATAACATTCTCCCGAAACCTGCATTGTGTGTGCCATAGCTTTGCACAAAGCATAAAATTCCGATTGCGTAGAAATCGAACGATTAAATGGCTCCGCACTATTTTCAAACTTGCGGATATACTCTTTTTCTCCCGAGTTCATGCCAGCATTGCACGATGCTACGACAATTGCTGTCGACTTTGGAAGTGCCTCAAGCCCCGCATCTCGAACAGCCATTCTGCCAGCATTGATTGCAAAACGTATGAATGGGTCGGTGTAAGTTTCGAGCTCGGGTTGCGACATATTCGACGCACAATCGAAGTCGTGAACCTCTCCACAAATTTGCGAGTGGAATTTTGATGCGTCGATTTTCGTTGCTGTCCCGATTCCGTCGCGTTTCTGACGCAACGATTCCAACACTGTCGCACAATCGCAACCGATTGGCGATATTATTCCGATTCCTGTAATAAATGCCGACATAAAATTTTCTACCTTTTTGAAATTCGAGAAACAAAATTTAAATCAACTTTGTATGATGGCGAAACTATTTCTACGCATGCGAGATTATTCGGCGATGTGTTTAAATTGTCGCAAAAATTGATTGCAACATCATCGTAATGAATCTCGCAAACCTTACCATTTTTTAAATACATTAACGGCTGGTTAAAAAACTTTGTAAAACCCATAATCGCCCTAAAATTCGGCAATACAAAGCGTTCAACAAAACTTTTTGGAAATAACTTCCCGCCCTCGCAAACGATAACATCGCCAAGTGAATCGAGCTCAATATGTGCAAGACGCCCAGCTTGCGATTCCATTATCATCTTTTTTTTATCTGCAGTTGAAACCACATAAACTGTGATTGCAAATTCTCTATCATCAAAAGTCAACACGCCACGTTGAATGTACGATTGACCAGCAAACGAAAAAAGCAAATTGTTTCCAGCAAATAGACCTACTGCCGAAAAAAACAAAAATATACCTGCTACGATTTTTTTCATTTTTTGGGGTAAATAAAATCTCCAATTTTTGTATCGTCGAAAATCGATGCATCAAGTTTTGCATCTTGCGAAATTTCCACAACTTTCATAACAGTTCTATCACCACTAACCTCCACAAACTCAATAATAGTTGGGATTTGAGTACCTTGCTTGAGTGTGATTTTTATTTTAGAAATAAAATTTTTTGCTGAAGAATTTTTTGGAATCAGCTCTACGGAATCAGCAATTTTTTTTACTTCATAAGAATCTCCAAAATCGCCAACTATAATTTTGCGAATTTCATCAACTATGCGTTTTACTGTTCCACCAAATTTTGAATCGAGCTTTCGCCAGTTCCCTTTTTGCTTTTCAAATTGAAAAACTCCCTTGCTATTTAAAAGCATAACAGATTCGTATGGCGAGATTGTTTGCCAACGAACATTTCCGTTTTCATCAGAAAAAAAACACGCCTCGCCTTTTATCGCCGATTCCATAATCGCTATGTATTTCGACGTTTCAAACTTCATCGCAACCGTCAAACCGAAAGAATTTGCAACAAATACAAATACAAAATATAAGCTTAAATAAAACTTTTTCATAACACTTTAAATATTGTTATCGCCGACATATTTGTTGATGACAGTGAATAGTGAACGCAAGTTTTTCCTTTTTCAGAAAGTGATTCAAATATCGACGCCCCCGAAACAGAGTAATTTGCACCATACTTTCCTAATGGCTTCGCAAACTCGCAAACGCCCAATTTTTCGGACAAAGCCGACATCCATTTTTCTTGAAAATTATTTACACAATCGAGCATCGACCAATACGAAATACTTTCAAGCGAAAGTCCGTTGGCTTTCAACAAACGCACAATGCGATTAGTTTCTAATTCAACATTGTATGCCCGTCGTGCAATATCAACTGTCAATATTTCTGCAAGTGGTGTTCTATCGCAACACTGCTCATCACCGATAAAATATGCGACAGAAAAATCAGATACTTTCGATGAATCAGCACGAGAATATTTAGCACTTCTCGATGCGAGAAAATCAGATGCGTAATGAGAATATTCATCAGCAGAACCGACTATCGATGCGAGTGCATCGCCTGAATAAATTTCTCGCATCGCCTGCAATAATGCCGATTCAAAAGAAATCTCTTTTGCAGTTGTCGCACTGTTGAGTCCTTTGTACCCACTCTGCACAGCAATTAATGATGAAACTGCGTTGTGGACAGAATTTGTGAATGCAGTTGGCATCGGTTCAGCTTCGTTTTTATCGATTACATTTTCGATAAACGATGCTGTTTGCGAAGTCATACCAAGCCCAGTACCCCAACACACTGCGATTTTATCGCCTTGCACATTTGGCACAATATCTTGCATTGCTTCTTTTGCCGTTTGCAAACCCATTTTTTGCAAGTGTGCCCACTTACGTTTTTTTAGTGGCGATATTTCTTTTAGAAGTTCTGCATCTGGGAAAATTCCACCATTCCCGAGCAACGACACACCATAAACAAATAAGCGTTTTTTATTAAAATCCTTAATATTTTTCGGATACTTTGAAAAAAGCGACACTCCGTTATTTCCCCCGAAACCTAATGATGCCGACAAAATATTTTCCACATCAAGCGTCTTTGATTCCGTCAACGGAGGTATTCCTATATTTTCGTCAATCGTTTCAAAACCGCTATTTTTAGGGAGTTTCCCAGAGACAATTGCCTTAACTGAAAGAATCGCATTTACAATTCCACTCGCGCCGAGAGTGTGTCCAAAAATTCTCTTTATCGATGAAAATGTTGGCAAACAATCTTCGCCAAAAAAGTTTTTCATTGCCGACGCTTCAGAAGTATCGTTACCTTGCGTTGCCGTTCCGTGTGCGATGTAATGGGTAATTGAACCAGCATTCATTCCCGATTTTTCCAAAGATTTTTTAAACGCATCAAACGCACCATCGCCTGTCGGATGCGGAGCAGTTGCGTGGTATGCGTCGCAAGAACACGCCCAGCCCGACAAATATGCGAGAGGTTTTAAACTCAACTTACGCACAATCGCATCGCTACAAATAACCATAACTCCGCCAGCTTCGCCCAAATTTATTCCGTTTCGATTTTTATCAAAAGGCGAACATTTTTTATCCGACAAAAGCAAAAGCGAACCAAATCCATTTACCGTTATACGCGAAAGTGCATCTGCCCCACAAACCACTGCGACATCGCAATCACCTTGTACAATCGCATTGCACGCATCGGCAATTGCGAGCGATGAACTTGAACATGCTGTTGAAAAAACGGTACATTCGCCTTTAGCTTTTATGCGTTTTGAAACAATCTCTGCCAAGGTCGAACATTCGTACGTTGAAAGTGCTGAAAAATTTTTCTCTCCAGTTTGACGCGATTCTATCAGCATATTTTCGGTTTCGAAAATTCCGCCAATACTTGTTCCCAACCAAACTGAAATTCTATCCGCCGAAATTTGTTTTAAATCGATTTTTTCGAATGCCTCATCGAGAGCCAAATACAACATCTGTGTACATCTCGAAAGGCGTTTTGAGTTTTTCAAATCGGCTTGTGCGACAAATCTTTCGCTGTGTCTCGGGCTTTTAAAAAGTGAAAGTTTTTGCAATGCGTCATTGCCTAAAAATGCCGAACGAAAAGATTCCTCGGCATTTGAACCAGCCGAACAATTTAGCCCGACCGCAACAACTGCTGGACTGCACGCCATTAACTCTTTTTAGAAATGATGTAATCTGCCAATGACGATACGCTTGCAAATGTTGTTTTTCTATCATCGTTTTCATCGACAACAACACCATACTCACGTTCGACCATAACGACCAACTCGAGTGCATCAACTGAATCAAGCCCGAGCCCATCATCGCTGAAAAGTTCGGAATTTTCGTCGATATCATCAGCGGAAACGCCTTGCAAATTGAGTGCCACAACGAGTTTATTTTTAATATCGTCAATAAGAGTTTTTTTATCCATATTTTGAAAAATTTTTGTTTAGAGTAATCTTTACATTTTACGGCTTACCTCGCAAGCCTATTTACGCCCAGAAATCGTAAAAATTAAACCATTGGTATGGATGCTCTCGCAACGCAGATTCCATATTTTTCATAAATATTTCGGCACACTCTTCTGGAGATTTTTTTTCTGCATCGATAATCGACAACGCTTTCATCCTATAAGTAAAAAGTTTTTCACGAACACATATCGTTTGTACAATCGGCACGCCAGACGCTTTTGCAAGTGCGTATGGCGACAACGGAGCTTTTACATTTTTGCCAAAAAACTCGACATCTACAAAGCGTCCACCAGCATATCTATCAGCGTGCATTGCGACAATTCCACCCGCACGCAAAATCGAATACGCTTGAATATTTCCCATTGCACCATCGGTATTGATTGCCGACTTACCACGTTTTTGCACCGACTTTGCAAGCTCTCGCAAACGTGAATCTTCAGTATCCACACCTGCTATGAAAAGTTTGCGACCATATTTTTCAAGTTGAGTTGCAGATATCGCCCAGCCTCCGATATGTGCAGTTAGCACAATCACTCCTTTACCCGAACTGAGAATTTCTTTTATCGATATTTCAGCGTCGTCAATAATTTTTATTTTGTCGCTACCTATTAAATACGCTGTTCTGTCGAGCAAACATACGCCAAACGAAAATAAAAGTTTATAAAGTGTAAATGAGAATCTGCCGACTTTCCGCCCCAACACTTTTTCTAAAAATATCACACCACCTTTGCACGCAGTTGGTCGAAAAATCTGAAAATACGACGCCACAAAAACAAGCAACAAATATGCCGGATACATCCCAAATTTCAAAAGTTTCAAGAAACACCAATTGCCAAAATATCCGCCGTACGTTTTGCCAGTCCACTGAATTTTACTATCTTTCATCTTGCTTTTTTCCTAACCATTTTGACGATATTGATGAAAACAAAATGCACGCACATAGAATCGAAAATATCGAAATACCCGCAGAAATACCGAGCGAATTCAACATCGGATGCTTTGCGATTGCGAGTGTACCAAATGCAAAAATTGTAGTTATTGCAGAGAGTAAAACTGACGCCAATGTAGAAATTTTATTTTCATCCGAAGTAGATGAATGGAGTAAAAACACAGAGTAGTCTTGTGCGACACAAACTGCAAAAATCACAAAAATTGCACTGACAATATTTATCTGAATTCCCAACATACCCAAAATTCCGAAGCACCACGCCAACCCAAAAACAACTGGCAACAACACCGCAAAAACAAATTTAATTTTATGCGATATAAAATAGATATATCCAAACGCAAAGACAAATGCCAACATCGCAAATTTTATCAACCAATCAAATGTAATTTTTGCGATATGCTCGCCCAAGAAAGAGGATTCGATGTAATCGCTGCAAGGCGAAAATTCTTTTAATTTTTTTGAAAACTCTACCTTATCAAATGACGCTGGCAAAACTACTGAAAGAGCGATAACTCCATCGGCTGAAAGTTTGCCCTTAAAAATTTTTGATAAGTTACCATCTGCTAAAACATCAAATTTTTCATCTGCGAGAGTCGGATATTTTGATATGGATTTCTCAAATGCTTTTGCACTCATTCCGACACTTTTTGATGCAAGCAAAAAGTTTTTCTTTAACTCCGCAAGCGTTGAGTCATTCCAAAAATCGTGCCACCTTTTTATATTTTCATTTTTAGTATTTGAATCGACCACTAAATTAGAAATAGGAAAATATTTTACGCCATTTTCGGCGAGCCACTTTTCAATTTTTTTAGATTCTTTTTTTGTGAGTTCTGCATTTTTTGTATCGATAAGAATATATGTTTTCGATACAGCATCACGCCACACATTGCGTATTAAAACATCGTCTGCACGAGCGTTTGTAGTGAGTGCACTAAGGCTCGAAAAATCGCCATTTATTTTTAGATTAAACAAAAAAGGCAACGTCGATAGAGATAAAATTACAATCACAACTATCGATAATTTGTAATTTTTGAAAAGCGGAAAAATTCCTTTCGCAAGCAAATCAAAGAATCTTCGTTTTGACGATATTTTTCCCAACCCAACTGCGTATGCTGGCATAACAAACACGCTTAATAACGCCGAAGTTATCACTCCAACTACACCAAAAATTCCAAGTTGAGAAAACCCTTCGCTACCGCAAAAAAATATTATAACAAATGCCATTGCGGTCGTGCCAGCAGTCATTGCTATTGGGCGAGCAAGCGTACTTGCAACATCAGCAACTTTTGATAAATCGAGTTTCCCAAGCGAATCTAATTTATACAAAATATGAATTGCATAGTCTATTGACACCCCGACTGCAATCGACGCAAATGCCACAGAAATAGATGCTACACGCCCGTAAAAAATAGACATAAACGCAAACGCAATCGCACTTCCCAACAGCGACGGAGCAACCGCGAACAACATAAAAATGCGAGAACGAAATGCAAAAAAACAAATTGCCGACATTAAAATAATCGTAAGCACAAAGCACATTGAACAATCTCTGCTTGCTATTTTCGCATTGTCAGTTGCAATTCTATACCCGCCAGCGTACGCTATTTTTTCTGACGGAAAATCGTTTTTTAGTTTCTTTAAAATCTTTTCGATTTTAGAAATTAGTTCTGCACTTTTTTGCGAATCGGAAGAATCAAAATTGCCCTCTGCTAAAATCAAAAAATTTTTGCCGTCTTTTGATATTATCTTTCCGTCTGAAAACGACGCAACATCTAAGTCGGATGATTTTTTTAGCTTCTGATAAAAGATGTCCAATACGCCAACTGGATCTGCGATGAGTACATCGCTAACACCAAATCCACCTACGCCCGAAAGCTTCTTTTTAAAATCGTTCAAGCGTTTTTCGAGTACATCTTTTTTGATTTTTTCACGGAGTAAAATTTCGTCTTCATTAGTAAAAAGTTCGGGTGTAAATTTCAACAATGCCTGTACTACTTTTCTAAAGTCTTGCGTTGCCATTGTCCCCGAAACCTCTTTTATTTCAGGCATTGCAGAAAGTTTTTCTGAAAGAATATCTGACACTGCCGATGCATTCTCTCCAGAAATATTAAAGTAAAGCGTTTTCGATTGTCCGAAAAATTTTGTAGCTTTTAAATGTGCATGAACAGTATCGTCTGACACTGGCAAAATATCGTAAACATTTTCCGAAAAGTTCGCATGCGACATCGCAAAGAAAGTCAAAAAAGCAGACAGCAAAAAAATTCCGCAAAAAAGAATTCTCTGCTTAACGAAAAAAGCTACTGCGTTTTTTACAAATTTCATTTTTTTAATGACATATTTTTTAGACGATTTCTTGATAAGAAAATCGAGGCAAAAAATAATTTTGTATTCATCATTGTGAACTTAAATGTGTCGGCAATTGGGCGATAATGCGAGCCTGCAACGCTTTCGGAATCGTAAATTGTAGGTATTTTTATTTCTTTAAATTCTATTTCTGCCCACGATGCTTTTACGAGTAATTCTGTCTCAAAAACAAAACCTCCAAAATCCATATTCAGCGACAAAATTTGTGCGAGCGGATAGCACCTAAAACCACACTGCGTATCGCCAGCATTCTTCCCTGTTTCTGCCCAAAACCAAAAGTTTGAAAATTTATTCATAAATCTTCGGGCTGGTGGAATCGATGGATTATTAAAATCGCGTACACCTAAAATCAGTGCATCAGGATTTTTTTCGGCACACTCAATAAAATCCTGAACAAGCGACGGCTTATGCTGTCCATCTGCATCGAGCGTAATTGCGTGAGTAAACCCCATTTCCAAGGCTTTAGAAAAAGCAAATTTCAATGCTTCCGCCTTGCCACGATTTTTTTCAAACCTAAAAAGTTTTGCACGCATAGAATCAATTTCAATCGGTGGATTAGAGCCGTCGTCGACGACAATAGCACACACGTCATTTGGCAAAGCATTTATGATTTCGCCAAGCCTAATGCGATGATTGTATGTTGGAATTATCGTGCAGATTTTCATTTAGTCATTTGTCTTGAAATGGAGTTGCGTTTGCTTCAATATCTAATCAGATATAAAACAATACGTTAATAGTGCGTATTTTTGAATTTTTTACAAATATAAATAAACAATATGCCAATCGACAAAACAAAATTGCAAAGACGCAAAGAAGTCTGCCAAGCACTGAAAGAAAAGCTTGCGGAAAATCTCGACCTCCCATATTCGCCCGACGACCTCTCTGATGATGTCTCGCTTATCGGCTCGGGGCTCGGGCTTGATTCGCTCGACATTCTTGAAATCGTACTTTGCGTTGAAAACAATTTTTCGATTAAAATGCCAGAAGACGGAACGCATATTTTGCGTTCGCTCAACACTCTTGCAGACTTCATAATTCAAGAACAGGATAAACAATGCACGAACTAATTTTAAAAAATAAATGGGAATCGTTGAACGCTGTTTTCGGCGAGATTTCGGGTGTGCAATGTGTGAAGAATTTTGGAGACTCGCAAAAAGAAATATCTACTTTGCGTTCGAACGCCGTTTTCTGCGATTTCTCGTTTACTAAAAAATTCATCTACGATGAAAATGACGGTCTCGATTTTCTCGATTCGATTCTCTCGGCAGATATTCTCAAATTACGATACGGCAAAATTGCAAATACTATTCTTGCCGACGACAATGGCAATGTTGTTGCAGACGTTTTTGTTGCGGATATCGATGATAAGTTAATTGTCATTGCAGAAGAAGTCTCGGAAGGTGCATCTGCCCCGCTATGCTCGGAAAATTCGGGGGCGACCGACATCACGACATCACACGTTCTGCTATCGGTCGACGGAGTTTTTGCGTGGAAAATTGCAAAAGATATTTTTGGTTCCGACATTTTGAATTTGCCATTCTTATCAGTAGAAAAATACGATTTTGAAGGCGAAGACGTATATCTTTTACGGAGTGGAAAAACGGGAGAGTACGGTTATCAATTCCTCGCCCCGAATGCGATTGCAGAAAAGCTCGCTGACAAAATTATTGAATCGCTCAACGCCCATAATGGAATGCTTTGTGGATTTGATACACACCAAACTGCACGTCTTGAAGGCAACTTTTTTAACATTCACGCCGAAGGCAAAAACGTCGGTTGCCCTCTCGAACTCGGCTTGCAATGGACAATCGATTTTGAAAAAGAATCTTTTATCGGGAGCGAGAAAATTTTTGAAAAACGTCAAAATGGCTTGAAAAGAAAATTGGTGGGAATGAAAAGCTCTGCACCTATTTCTGTCGGCGAAAAAATTTATGACGGCGATGTCTGCGTCGGTGAAATTGTTTCGTCGGCAAAAAGCCACATCCCTAATACATTCTTGGCAACTGCCATTTTCGATGCTGAATATGTCGCCTCTGGCTTTGCGTACGCACGCACACCAAATGGAGACGAAGACATACAAACTGTTTCGCGTCCACCGTTTATCGCATTGAGTCTTGGCACTCCGATGGAAGATTAAAATGCCTCGAAGAATTATCAGAAAGCTTGAAATAATCCCAACTTTTCGAGACTTCGACATGATGGGAGTTGTCCACAACAGCGTTTATCTCGACTGGTTTGAACGTGGTAGATTTCAAGTGATGAACGACATTATGCCGTTTTCTGATATGATGAAATTGGGCGTGGCTGTCGCTGTTCGCCAATGCAATTATACATTTGAACAAGCAGTGCGTAATGATGAAAAACTCGTGGTAATAACACGTCATAAAATTGATGAAACATACACTGGTCGCCTTGAATTTACGCACGAACTTATCAACGAACAAACAAAAACAACACACGCTTTTTGCGAGTGTATTTGCGTTTTGATAAACTCGCAAACTGGCGAGCTTGTCCGCAATCCGCCCGATGAAATTAGAAAGCGTTATCTTCAATTAAAATGAAACTCAAAGGCAAAGTTGCAATTATAACAGGCGGTTCGCGTGGGATTGGAGCGTCGATAGTAAAAAAATTTTCTGAACTTGGTGCAAAAGTTTATTTTACTTACAGAAGTGAATCCGATGCCGTAAAACAACTCGAACAAGAGACAAACGCAATCGCATTTAAGTGCGACCAAACCGACACATCGGCTATCGAAAAAACATTCGATACAATCTTTGCTGACGCCGGAAAAATCGATATTCTCGTCAATAACGCAGGTATAACAAAAGACGGATATTTGCCGATGATGCCCGAAGCCGACTTCACTTCTGTACTCGATGCTAATTTGCTCGGAGCGTTTCGTTGGACAAAGCTTGCATCAAAAAAAATGTACGGTCAACGCAGTGGCTCGATAATTTTTATATCATCAGTTTCTGGACTCGTTGGCGTTGCAGGACAAACAAATTACTCTGCAAGCAAAGGTGCATTGTGTGCGTTTGCTCGCTCGTTAGCGTCTGAACTCGGCACAAAATCTATTCGTGTGAATACCATTTGCCCAGGGTTTATCGAAACAGATATGACCGCAAAAATCCCTCGACAAATTGCGAGAGCCCAAGTTGAAAAAATTACACTGAAACGCTTTGGCAAACCAGAAGAAGTGGCAAATGTTGCAGTATTTCTCGCTTCCGACGACTCCTCATACATCACAGGGCAAACAATAATCGTCGACGGCGGTTTGACTGCGTGCGTGTAGATTTATTTTATTGAATCGGCAAAAAGCGAGAACAAATAGGAATCGCCAACATACGTTAATTTCTTAGATTTTATTGCCGATGATATGTCGCGGAGGTTTGCGATTATATCGTAAAACAATGTCGAAGTTAGGCGTATTTCTACGTCTGCAGAAGATTGTTCCACATTTTTTTCGATTTTATATTTTTGAGAATCGATAGAGACAAAAAATGATTCTCGCATATCGATAAATGAATATTTGATAGAAAAAGTTTTTTCTGGATAATTTTTCGCAATGCTGTTTTGCATCTTTTTTGCGAGTTTGCGTAATTCAGCTTTTAAGTCGGCAGTTTCACGCTCGCCAACTTTTTGATGTTTTGAAAGCTCCCAAAAAACTTTTGCACGTTTTGAAAAAATCTCATCATTAGGGGCAAGTTCCATTTCCATTTGGTCGACAAGCTCGCTCTCAATATTTCCAGTTTTTGCAAAGGTTTCGCCAGCTTTCCTGAAAGCTGAAAGCACTTTCCCGACCCTAACAGAATCGTCTCCCAAGCCCGAAAAATAGACAGATTCTCCACGTTTAATATCAGCACAATAATCAAACCCAAGAGCTTGTGCGATTGTTTTATAAGTATGCGACATCGAACTAAACGATGAACTTAAACGCCCCGACGCAACTGAAATTGTCAAAAACTTTTTACCAATTTTCTTAAACGACAAACTATTTTCATTGCGTTGCAAATCTGCATTATAACTATATCCACGCACAAACGGAAAACATCTATCAAAAAACATTTTCATTTGCGAACTCATCGCATAAAAATAAACTGGCGAAACACAAATAAGAGCATCGGCAGATGAAAGATAATCGCAAGCTTCAAGCATATCGTCGCCTATCACGCATCGCCCGACTTCGCCAAAATTGCAAGTTAAACATCCCTTGCAATGAGAAATTTTTGCTGTTGTTGTATCAAAGTCAAAAACATCGGCTCCACCAGCGATTAGTCCGTCGACAAAAATATCGGCAAGACGCTCGCAAACGCCTGTTTTTCTTGGATTGCCTCGAACTAACAATACTTTCATTTTATAAATTTGGCTCGGCTAAAACTATCACACCTGATGCAACTTTATCGCGACCAACTGACGCCTCAACAGAAAATTGTGCAAGCGTACCAAACTTTTTTGAAAGCGAACATTTCAAGATGAGCGTATCGCCTGCCCTTGCGACTTTTGAAAACTTCATATTGTTTGTCGCCAAATAAAACACCTTTGCACAATCGCGTTCAACGCCCGATTCTTTCTCGTCTAAAGCGAGCAACAACCCGCAAGTTTGTGCAAGCGACTCTGTAATCAATACGCCTGGCATAATGGGATTGTTCGGAAAATGTCCTTTAAAAAAGGGCAAATTTTCGTCGAGAAAAAGCGTTGCTTGGATAGATTTTCCCACAATATGCGACTGCACTTCGTCGACAAAAACAAAGGGTGAACGATGCGGTAAATATTTTTCTATGTCTGATTTTCCAAGTATCATCACAAAAGTAATATTTTATTTTTCGAGATTGTTGCAAGTTTTTTCAAACAATCTGCCACGCAAATTTTTCGATATTATTCGATGTGTCGATGCGAGCATTGCCTTATCATCACGAAAATCATTTGGCTTGAGTGCTGGCAAAAATTCCACTGTCAGATTTGCAAATTCCTCTGGAATTATTGTCTTTTGGAACTTTGCAAAAAATGGGACATCGCTACAAATTGTCATTGGAACAATCGGTGCTCCTGTCTTTTTCGACAACTTAAAAGCGAGACTTTTGAAATCGCCAAGTCGCCCAGTCATAGTGCGAGTACCCTCTGGAAATATCAATAAATTTCGACCATTTGCAAGCGAACGTTGTGCTTGTTCGACAACAGGTGCGAGTGCCGATGGCGAAAGCGAATCTATCGCTATAAAATCGAAAACTTTTACCAAATACCAAATTGCCATAATTTTTGCGTACTTCGATTTTATCAGGACTCCAGCATTGGGAATGTAAGTCATCGCCCAAAACGGATCAAAAAGCGATGCGTGATTGCAAACGTAAATTGCACCATTCTCGCAAATGTTTTCCTTACCTTTCACAGAAATATTATATCCACCAAACGACGATATTCCTTTGTCGAACACAATCCAAAGTACTAATCGGAGTGCCTTTGAAATTATCTTTGCACGAGTATTTTGTGAACAAAATAAAAATGGCAATGTGAAAGCCACGAGTAATATGTTCAGCAATACATAGAGGACAAATAAAATAAATCCTCTAAAATACCACCAAAACTTTTGAATCGGGTTCATCGGAAATAAGTCAAACAGAACAAAATTTTCGTTCAACAACAAACTTTATCTTTCGTCTGTTTAGTGGATTTTTTGTAAACAATGTTTACCGCAATATGAAAAATTGAGAGCACCAAAACGAGAATCGCAAACGCCAAATACTTCGCAAGACCCTCTTCTGCAAGAGATGATGCAAAGTAATTCATAGCCCCTGCAATCGCACCTTGAGCAAATAAATTTACGACAATATACAAGAGAAAGTCGGAACGCAATCCGCCCAAAATCACATTTTGAAGCCAATACGGAATCCCGGGAATTACGCGTACAAGAAAGTTTGCATTGAACATCGCACGCCCTCTCGGATTTGAATCTATACCGAAACGCAAACACAATTTTTCAACCACATTTTTAGGTACAAAAAATCGACCGAGAAAATATCCGATTGTCGAACTCACGGCGAGTACCGCAAAACACACGCCCCACCCTTTGAGAAATCCGAACGCAACCCCTGCAAACAAATAACAAAATGAAAGCGGAAACGCAAACGCACAACCTACCGACATCAGCAAGAAAAATATAGCGAGACTATTTTCGTTATTCTTTGCCGTCTGCTCGACAAGTACAAACAACTCGCTCCAGCCGAAAAATACTTCGACCGAAACAATCAACGCAACAAGCAAAGAAATCCTGAAAATTGTTTTCAACATCCCAAGCACTATAAAATAATAAAGATAAAATCCGCAAGATAATAAGTTTTTGTTTGTATCAAAGCAAAGTTGGAATACGTTTTTAAGATATGAACGAAAAGACAAATGTAGTCAGAATTTTTGAGCAAAAGAAAATAAATTTTAAATTTCACACTTACTCAAGTACCGGTGCAATCAGTGGTGTTGAAGTCGCAAAGACAATAGGTAAAGACGAAAGTTGCGTCTTTAAAACGTTGGTGACAATCGGAAAATCTCGAAAAAATTTTGTGTTTGTAATTCCAGTAGCAAAAGAACTCGATTTGAAAAAAGCTGCAGTTGCTGTTGGAGAAAAATCGATAGAAATGCTCAAGCAGAAAGATTTATTACCGACCACAAATTACGTCCACGGAGGCTGTTCGCCTGTCGGAATGAAAAAATTTTTTGAAACTACAATAGACGCCACTGCACTCGAATGCCCGACAATAGTTTTCAGTGCTGGGAAAATCGGCTACCAAGTAGAACTATCGCTTTCAGAACTTGCAAAAGTCATAAAATTTAAAACTGCAGATATAATAACTGAATAAAGCAGAAGTATCTAAATTTTATTTTAATAATAAATATTATTGACAAAGTAAAATTAAAATTTAAAATTTTCTTCAAATGTTCTTAATTATTAGCATATTAAAAAGAACATTCTATTTCTAATAATCTATTAATTCATAAAACTATGAAAAATTTTGATAATGATAATAACGTATGGGGTTTCGATATTGGGAAAGGTTCTCTTGGCGAAGCGGTTAGAATTGGTAATGAATTTAAACACGTCGAATCATTATTAATCGATGCAGATTTTGCTGAAATCAAAACTGCCGCAACAGCCCGCCGACAATATCGTACACGTGCTGCTCATAAAGCAAGAGAAGCATTTCTTGAAAAGTGTTTGAAAGATGCAGGTATTGAAATCTTAAAACGAAGAGAAGTTGGAATTGTCGATGGACAATGGAAGTTATTATCCCTTGGAGATATTAGATTGGAAAAAGAATTTCCGTCGGCTGATGAAACAATTTGTTATAATTCAATAGCATTGCGTTGTAAACTTATATTAGGCGAAAAGCTTGAAAGCTGGCAAATTTTTAAGGCACTAAACTCTGCGATTCAAAATCGTGGATATGACGCAGATATTCCTTGGAAAGAGACAGAGACAGAAAAAAATAACTCCGAAGAAGAATATTCACAGAAGCTTCAGCTTTTCGAGAAAGAAAAGGATCAAATGCTCTCAAATCTTTCTAATCTTTCAACAGAAGAATACTCGAAATACAATTATCCGTGTTTCTTTAAAGCCTTCAAGATGGGTTTGTGGAATCCGACCGACCCTACAAAAGTTTCGTTGCGTATTGATCACAATGCAGACAAAGCTAAAGGATACGTAGTTCCACGTTCATATGTAGAGCGGGAATTTGTTCGACTGGTTGAGATGGCATCGATTCAATATCCAAAACTAAAGAACAAGGCTCTATTTATCTTGTATGGCATCACAGAAAAAGCATATGCCTCTTATAATCCTCAATTAAGAGAAAGATTCAATTTAAAACGAGGCACTGAAAGTGATTGGACAGCATTAGGTCAAAAAATTCCACGTTTTGACAATCGTATTATAAATAAGTGTAAACTTATACCTCGTTTTAATGTTTGTAAGGTAAAAAAACTTAATGAAATAAAGAATGAGAATGATCTTCTTTATTATGAAATCACCCTTGCGATGAAACTATTGAATCTAAGATTTTTCAGAAATCTGAATATAGAATCTTTAGATTTTGAAAACTTTAAAAAACTATTTAAGATCGGACAGGAAAACAAGTATAAAATATCAAAAACGAATTTAAAAAAGTTTTTAAAATCGATTTCCGCAGAAATTCTTAATGAAAACCAATCTGAAATAGATACACCAAAAGAATCGGGTAGAACATCATTTTCTCGTCCAGCAATGGCGTTGTTGAAAGAATTAATATTTTCAGGAACAAAGCCATCGGAATTTCACACAAAAAAATTATCAACAATTACCAATACAGAATTAAAGAAAGGGATTGTTGCAAAAGATTTAGATTTCATCAAATTGATGGGAGATATTCAATGGAATAATATTTACATTCCAGATATTCAAACATTCAACTACACACAACAGAGTATTGGTAATTCGGCAGAAAAAATAAATAAACTTATAGGCTCACAAAATGACCCTATTGTACGCCACAGATTATCATTTTTCTATGAACGCATAAAATATCTTGAATCGCAGTTTGGCGTTCCTGATAGAATTATACTTGAATTTGTTCGAGACGACTTCATTAGCAAAAAGGATAAAGATGATCTGCATGAAAAAATGCAGAAACGTAGAAAAGAAAAACTTAAACTTGCTGAAAAGCTTGATGAAATAAAGTTCAAGGGCAACAAAATGCTTTTGAAACTTGAGCTATTTGAAAAGCAAGGGGGTGTCTGCTTATACAAAAAAAACGACACATTTATGCCATCGGAAATCCCTGATCTTGAAATCGAACATATCGTTCCTCGTAGCAGAGGCGGTCCAGATGCAATATATAATTATGTCTTAACGAGAAAAGAAACGAACAAGGAAAAAGGCGACAAAACACCATTTGAATGGCTTGGGGGAACTTCGGAATGGACATCGTATGTAGATAGAGTTAACACAAGAAAAAAGTTACTTGGAGCAAAACGTTGCCAATTACTACTGGAAGAAAATGCCGTAAAACTTGTAGAAAAATACACAGCTCTTGCTGAAACAGCGTGGATTGCAAAGCTTGCACAAAAGATTGTATGTATACATTTTGGATTCCAATTTGGCGGAACTGAAGGTAAAAAACGTGTTTTTACCGTTTCAGGTGGAATGACCTCAAGAATTAGAAGTGCATATAAATTAAATAGGATTTTACATAAAGATATAACATCAGAAGAAGCTTTAACATATATTAACGAATTAAAAGAAAAGTTATCTTCAGATTCCGATAACGAATCTGTGAAAAAATATTTAAAGAAATCAGATGACTTAATAAAAGCTATTAATGAAACAGGTTTTTTGAGAAAATATTTGAATATTTTGGAAGAAATAGAAAAAGAAGCATTATCAAATACCGAACGCATAATAAAAACAGAAAAGTTAGACGAAAAGAATAGAAAAAACAAAAAACACCATGCGTTGGATGCTATGTGCCTATGTTTTGCTCCAGTGGGTGAAGATATTAAGAAAATAAAATTTTCTGAAATTTTCCCTATAGAAATAAGAAACAATATAGAGGGCATATTTAGATCTTATTTGGATAAAATTATTCCAAACAATGTTGCAAAGATGAAACCACGCTTGGAAGAAACTATTTATTCTAAGCGAAAAGTTGGCAAAAAAGAATGCATTGTTAGAAAGTTTGATTTAAAATCTTTAGGCTATAAAGGGAGAAATCCGAAGTATGATCTTAGTGCATTGCAAAAGCTCGTAAACAAAGATGACATCATCAACCCCGTAACACGCCAAATTATAAGAGACTTTGTAAATACAAATCCATCAGAACAAGATTGGATAAACTTTTGTGACACCGTAAGAATGCCATCAAAGTTCGGAAAAGGAGCTCTTATAAAACGTATCCTTGTATATGTTGGAAAACCAACTGAATTTAAGAATTTATCAAAAGATGGCTGTGGTGCATATCGCAAAGGTAACACACATAAAGGACAAATTATTTGGAAGACAAAATCAAATAAGTATAAGGTTGAACCAATATACGCCCACGCATCAAAGACTAAACTTGAAAAAGAATTAAAAAACAATCCAGACTTTCTTGAAATTGTAGGTTTCTTTAAGAGTGGGTGCCTTGTACATATACAAAACGATGTTGTAAATAATAAAGATGAGTTTATAATACCATCAGGAATTTATTCACTTAATACGATAAAAACAGAAGGAAGAATTGTCCTTACAAATTCAAATGGTGAAGAACAAAATGCAATAAACATAAACTACATAATGAAAGCAGGAATGACTCGTATTACAATAAATCATTAATGAGTTATCATATATTAACGGATGCAAACTCAGTAAAGAGCGTGGTCTATTAGTCTGTAAGAAAAATAACGAAGTTATTGGAAAAATAGCAATAGAGGATCTGCGTGCAGTTGTTTTATTAAACGAAACAACTGCAATAAGTGGTGCTGTCATCTCTGCCTTAACTGACGCTGATGCAATAATGATCCATTGTAAAAATTTTAAACCTGTTGGAATAACAACCCCAAATCAGCGTACATACGATACACGAGTAGTTTTAAATCAATCTTCGGGTAATAAAAATTTAAACTCTGCGATATGGCGAAGACTTCTATTTTCCAAAATAGAAAATAATGTTAATTGTTTAAAATTAATAGGAATAAAAAATTCAAGAATAGAAAAAATGTTTTCAAGCCCAAAAGTAGAATTAAACGAAGCATGGTTTGCCCGTGAATATTGGAAACATTATTTCCCACAATTAGGCGAATATGGGCAACGTAGAAATCCCGAAGACGAAACTTCTAAAATAAATATATTCTTAAACTATGGCTATGGTATTATGGGGGGAATTATCCACAGAAGTATAATTGTTGCCGGATTAAATTACCTATTAGGCGTTAACCATAAAACATACTATAGAAACACGCCCCTTGTATATGACATTATAGAACCATTTAGAGCATTTGTTGATTACGCCCTGTACAAGTTTATGCTATCAACAGATCAACCAACAATAAAGTTGTGGTCTGTATTTTTTGGAAGATTTTTAAAGGATTATCGGGTAAGAAAAGGACGAGCAACTATAAAACTCTTGGACGCATCAGACATTGTCTGCGAAAGTGTTGCAAATGCTTATAGATATAAAAAAGCCGATTATATTTGGACACCAAAACTTGATTAATGAAAAACGAAAAGAAAAGTCCGTTCAGAATGGGATGGTTAATGGCAATATTTGATCTACCAGTTCTTTTAGAAGAAGAACGCAAGGAAGCTAATCGATTTAGAAAAGCCTTGTTAGACGATGGGTTTATAATGATACAATACTCTGTATACTCTCGTCCATGTGTATCACTTGAACGAATGACAAAATACTACGATCGAGTAAAAAGCTATGCTCCGACAACAGGAGATATACGTCTTTTATTTTTTACAGATAGGCAATGGGGTATGAGTGAACTTATATGCAGAAAGCCTAAAAAGATCGAAAAGGTCCCCGACCAAATAGAATTCTTTGACTCATTAATGAACTCTAATACAAACAATAAAACAGAGACTGATAACGACCAATCTCTGTTCATATAAAAAATAAATGCCAAATTTCAAGGTGCTATGCAGAGCATAAAATTTGGCAATATCAGTTAAGACTTTACAACTAAATTATAATCTAAGTATCGACTATTTATTCTATTATGTCAACACTAATTTAAAAAAGAACAATTTGTTGTAAAGTCAAAACTAATCCCAGAACACAACAGATATATCGAACAATTTAAAAAAGAACAATTTGTTGTAAAGTCAAAACAATGCTTTTGTTTGTGAGTTCGAGATAAGCAATTTAAAAAAGAACAATTTGTTGTAAAGTCAAAACTGCAGTGTTGCCTCTGATTTTTGCTCCAGCAATTTAAAAAAGAACAATTTGTTGTAAAGTCAAAACATGTTCCGACATCGCACAATATCAAAGCTGGATTTAAGAAAGAACAATTTGTTGTAAAGTCAAAACGCACGGCGTTCTTTGCGTACTTCACGGAATAAATTTAAGAAAGAACAATTTGTTGTAAAGTCAAAAATTAAGGGTGTGTTACACCCTCAAATTTTTGTTGTTATAATTATTTACTAATTTTTTCTCAAATAATCGACACATGCTTTAATCAAAGGAACATTTTTGCCCCACTGATCTTCGTACTCGATAACAAAGTAGCCGTCGTAGCCCTGTTTATCGAGCTCTTTAAGAATTTCAGGTATGTTCACAAAACCTTCACCCAAAATTTTTGCCTTGCTATCCATTTTTCCGTAAGCGTCTTCATCTTTGATGTGAATCGATCCGATGTTTCCCTTTAAATCTTTTATGCTTTGAACCGCACTGATGTTCGAACGAACCCAATGCCCAACGTCAGGATTTGATTTGATTCTGCTGTATGGTGCGGTGTATTTGTTGACAACGTATGTATCGTAATACTGATTGTATGCGTCGAGAGCGTGGTGGTGCAGACACATTGTAATACCATATTTTTCGCCATACTTTTGCCAGAGAGGAAATGCGAGAACACGGTCTTCGGTGATAATACGCTTTACCCCAAATTCTGAAACGAACTTACAAAGAGCTTCGATAACATCTTCCTTTTCGCCTTTTGCGACCCCAAATGAAACCATTTTCAAGCCATTATCTTTGAACAACTGCTTAACATATTCTTTTTGTTCGGCGGTGATATTTTGATTAAACGGCACATTTGGATATTTTCCACCAATCTTTTGGTTTGGATAACACTCCACACCATCGATATCTAAGCCTTTCAATTTTTCCAAAGCTTCTTTCAAAGATACGTCGTGCAACGACCACATTTGAACAGCAATTTTTCTTGGTTGTTTCGGTTTAGAATCTAATGATGCACACGCAACAAGCGAGAACAACACGAATATCCCGATAAGAATTTTGATAATATTTTTCATAATTTCCTCTAATATTTATAGATTATAAATTGATAAATAAATCATTCTTGCAGATTGTATTATTTTAACATTTCCAATAGAATACTTAATTTAAGGGAGTGTCAATAGGATTAAACGAGCGTTGATAAACATTCTACATTGGTCATTATTCGATAAAACCAAGATACAAATAAAGCCTGTAAAAATTTACAGGCTAATTACATCACAGCCGGAAATCGGACTCGAACCGACGACCCACGCTTTACGAAAGCGTTGCTCTACCAACTGAGCTATTCCGGCGATGTTTTAAAGCTCCTTTTATCCCAATTTTTCAGATTTTAGTCAATTATATTTTTTACATTATATCTCTACTTTTTTATTCTCGTTCTTCTTTCTTTATTCATTAATTTTTTTTGCGTTGAAAAGATGTTTTTTTACGACAATATTATTATACTAATATGAAACACATAAAACATAATTTTCTCAAAGTAGTATCGGCTTCTTTGCTTTGCATATTATCTACATCATCTTTCGCTAAAGACGATTGGCAGAATGAAGCAGTGTTTAGAATCAATAAAGAACCTGCCAATGCTACGATGTCTTTCCATGAGTCCGCAAGCGATGCTCTCAATTCCGAAAAATCGACGTATGAAATCTCGCTAAATGGCAACTGGAAATTCCACTACTGTGGCAATCCCAAAGACCGACCTTTTTATTTTTACAAAGAAGATTTTGATATTTCCGATTGGAAAGAAATCCCTGTCCCGTCAAACTGGCAGATGCACGGCTTTGGTTCGCCGTTGTATATGAACAATGGCTTCCCGTTTAAAACAAATCCTCCGTATGTAATGGATGAGCCAGACGAAGCAAACTCAAATTATCCTGAAGAATTGCGTAATGCGGTAGGGTCGTATAAGCACGAGTTCGATCTCCCTATGCAATGGGGGACACAGCGTGTGTTTATCAGGTTTGATGGTGTCAGCAGTGCTTTTTATCTTTGGATAAATGGTAAGAAAGTCGGCTATTCTCAAGATAGTCGTACACCAGCGACTTTTGATATCACCGATTATATCAAGGCTGGACGCAACACTGTCGCAGTAGAAGTTTATCAATATTGCGACGGCTCGTATCTTGAAGACCAAGACTTTTGGCGTCTCTCTGGAATCTATCGTCCAGTTATAGTTTACACTCTCCCGCAACTGAGAATTATAGATGTATTCAATAGAGTCGGACTCACAAGCGATTATCTCGACGGCACGTTGACGACAGAAATTATGATGAAAAATTCTGCCTCGCGTACGCAATCAACAATCTTAAAAGGGACACTTTATGCTCCCGACGACAAAATTGTTGCGACTGCATCAACAAACGTTTCTGTCAAAGCTGGTGCTATGGCAAAATGCAAATGGAACTTTGCGGAAATCGACAACGTAAAAGCGTGGACAGCCGAAACACCTAATCTCTACAAGCTTTTAATCGAGATGGATTCCGGAGCAAAACAAAAATATTTTGCAATGTTCAAAGTTGGCTTCAGATCTATCGAAACAAAGGGTGGACAGATTTTGGTCAACGGCAAACCGATTTTATTCAAAGGTACAAACCGCCACGAACACTCGCCAACAACAGCCCAAGCGATAACTCAAGCCGACGCAAAAGCAGACATTGCGTTGATGAAAAAATACAACTTCAATGCAATCAGAACATCGCACTACCCTAACCAAACATTCTTCTACGACCTTTGCGATGAACTCGGTATGTATGTAATCGACGAGGCAAATATCGAAGCACACGGCTTTGGATACAAGGAAAAAGGCGAGATTCTCCACGATACCAATACTGCTTGGGACAAAGCTATTCTCGATAGAGTTCGCAATATGGTCGAACGAGATAAGAATCACCCGTGCATAATATTTTGGTCGCTCGGCAATGAATCAAAAGACGGTGAAAGTTTTGCAAATGCGTCGCAATGGATTCGCCAACGCGACAATTCACGTCCTATTCATTACGACAGAGACAGCAAGTTGGCATATACCGATATGTTCTCGGTGATGTATGCAAGCCCCAACAGAATCGAAAAATATCTACGCTCGCAAGATAACTTCGAGCCAAGCAGACAAAAGCCTGTAATCATTTGCGAGTACGCTCACGCAATGGGAAATAGTGGTGGTGCGTTGAGCAGATACTGGGAGCTCATCCGCAAAGAACCTCGCTTCCAAGGCGGGTTTATTTGGGATTGGAAAGACCAAGGTATAACCCGAAAAGCAGAACCGACAATTATTGTCCGCGACTCCGCAATGCCCGAACGTTCCATTGCAGTCTTCAATTATGTAGCACTCAATAAACCGATGTTCCGTGCGTCAGCAGTAGCTTACCCTGGGCTTTTCAAAAACGGAACAGACGCTTTCACGGTATCAGTAAAACTTTCAAAAGAAGGATTCAGAAGTCGCTCAAATTATGTCGACAACAGAGTGTCGGCACGTCCAGCGATTGAAAAAACTCCGACAGAAACGATTGTCGAACAACCGACAGCATTCTCGTTGAAGTTGGTCGATAATCGAAAAGCTATATCCTTCGCAATATGGAACGGCAAAGCGTGGGACGTTTTGGAAACAAGACGTGCAAAAGAAATTCAACTACCTGTTGAAATTTCAGCAAAAGCTGGCGACGGGAAAATGTCGATTTTTATAAATAACAAAAAAATAGCAACACGCCCGATTGAAAAATTTGAAATTTGTGCATTGCAACCGCTGATGATTGCTCCAAAAGACAAAGAAAATCACACTGTTTTCAATGGTGCAGTAGAACGTTTGCGAGTGGTCGACTCGGCAATATCAACCGATTTCTTCGGAGCTGGCAACGCAATTTGCGATATCAATTTTGCAGAATTCAAAGAAGAACCATCTGACAAAACTTTCTTTGCTTATGGCGGCGATTTTGGCGACAGACCAACAAAATATTCGTTCTGTTGCAACGGAGTAGTTCAGCCCGACAACACACCGTCGCCTCAAATACCAGAGATAAAAAAGCTACATCAAAACATCCACACAAAGCTCGATAAATTCACAGGTTCGTTGGCTGTGTTAGAAATATTTAACGAACACTTTTTCATCGACCTCTCTAAATATAAGGGCAAATGGACTATCACACGCAATGGCGAAGAAATTGAAAATGGTTCGTTTGATATTCCTGCAACACGTCCACAAGAAAAGTCGAAAGTTGCACTCGATATTTCTAATGTAGATTTCAAGAAAGACGGAGAATACGCACTACGCATCTCATACATCGCTAACGAAGATACCCTCGGCTTTGACGACGGCGAAGAAGTCGCATGGGAGCAATTTGATTTTGGCGGAATTTTCACTCCACAAAAGAAAGATGTTAAAGGTAAAATAATGCTCGAAAACGAAAATAACGAAATTCTCGTTTCAGGCGAAGATTTCTCCGTACGTTTCGACAAAAAGACTGGTTGGCTCTACGACTATGTCTACGAAGGCAAACCAATTATTCTCGGTCAGATGCGAATGAATTTTTGGAGACCTCGCACAAACAATGATATGGGGGCAAAGTTAGGCGAAAAGCTCAACTTGTGGCGTACTGCTGCAGAACGTGCAAGGCTCGAACAGTTCAACGCAAAATATATTGATGATGAAAAATCGGTTCAGATAATCGCAAAATATAAACTCCCTGCTGGCGATACAAACTCAACAATAGTTTACACGATAAGACCTAATGGCGAAATTGATGTCGAAGGCGAAATTAGCATCGCAAAACGTCGTCCAGACTTGTTGAGAATAGGTATGCAATTTGCGATAAATAATAAATACGAAACACGTCAATGGTATGGTCTTGGTCCGACCGAAAATTATTGCGACAGAAATGCAGGAGTATGGCTC
Organism: Opitutales bacterium; assembly: GCA_015061945.1. Taxonomy (GTDB): domain Bacteria; phylum Verrucomicrobiota; class Verrucomicrobiia; order Opitutales; family Intestinicryptomonadaceae; genus Merdousia. The sequence goes on along the minus strand of SUVP01000003.1, from coordinate 199,134 downwards.
GGAAAATTCAAAGAAAAAATTGATGACGGATTTTTCAAATATGTCGATCCACAAGAAGCATCAACCGTATGCCAAGTTCGTCAAGCGACTTTCTCGGGCAGTTCTATTGCCGACTTGCAAATAACATCGTTCAACGGAAAGAATTTTGAACTTTCAACATACCCATGCTTGCAAGAAGACATCGAACAAGCATCGCATCCGCACCAATTACCAAACCGCAACTTTAAAATCGTGAACGTATCGGCAATGAACTACGGCGTAGGTGGTGTAAACTCTTGGGGTTCTGTTCCCGAAGAAAAAGCCAGAATCACAAGTGGCAAAACTTACAAATTTGCATTTACAATTTCTGCAATCGACTAAATGACAATCAAACAAAAAGCTAACTTTGTAATTGAAAGGCTCGACGCACTTTATCCGAATCCGTCGATTCCACTCAATCACACAAGTAACTTTACATTTCTCGTTGCGGTGATTTTGTCGGCACAATGCACAGATAAACGTGTCAACGAAATTACACCAATTTTGTTTAAAAAAGCAAGCACTGCAAAGGAAATGTCGAAACTTTCCGAACAGGAAATTTTTGATATTATACGCCCTTGTGGACTCGCTCCGTCGAAGTCGAAAAATATAAAATTGATGTCGCAAACGCTATGCAAAAAATATGGTGGCGAAGTTCCAAATACATTTGAAGAACTTGAATCACTCGCAGGAGTTGGGCATAAAACGGCATCTGTATTGATGTCGCAAGCATTCGGTCAGCCAGCGTTTCCAGTGGACACGCATATTCATCGTCTTGCAACAAGGTGGGGATTTACATCGGGTAAAAGTGTCGAACAAACGGAAGCCGATTTGAAAAAAATCTTTCCAAAAGAAAAATGGCACAACCTCCACTTGCAACTTATTTATTACGGACGTGAACACTGCTCCGCACGCAGTTGCAAGACGCCTGAAACGTATTGTCAGATTTGCCAAAAACTCCGCAAAAAATGAAAATCCCAATCACAATAATCACTGGTCCGACGTGTTGTGGAAAAACATCCACCGCAATAGAACTCGCTGAAAAAGTCGACGGAGAAATAATTTCTTGCGATAGCGTTTTGGTGTATAAAGGAATGGATATCGGCTCCGCAAAGCCCACAAAATACGAGCAAGAGAGGGTTAAACATCACTTGATTGATGTATCCGATGTATCGCAAAAATTTGATGTCAGCAAATATATCGAACACGCAAAAAAAGCTCTCGCCGATATTTTGCAAAGAGGCAAACAACCAATAATTGCAGGTGGTAGTGGATTTTATCTGAAAGCGTGGTTTTCGGCAGTTACCGATAACCTTGAAATCCCCGACGAAGTACTGCGTAAGGCAGATGAAATAGAACTTCAATCTGGCGACGAAGGTTTGAGACAAGCCCTACTTGAACTCGACCCCAACGCTCCACAATGCGTGGATATTCTCAATCCACGACGTGTCAAAAACGCATATCAAAGATGTTTGGCTTCGGGAAAATCAGCCCAACAACTCCTTGACGATTTCAAAAAATTGCCATGTCCACTTGGCGACTTTGAACGCAACCTCACTATTCTCGACTTCCCCGATGAACAACTTTTTGCGAGAATTCAACTGCGTACAAAACAAATGATTGACGACGGCATTGTCGACGAAACAAAGAGTCTGATTGAATCGGGCATATTGGAAAATCCGTCAGCATCGTCGGCAATAGGATATCGTGAAACAATCGCATTTATTCGAGAAAACAAGAGCGATTTATCGGAACTTCAGAAAGAAATTCAAGCAAACACAATCGCACTTGTCCGCAAACAAAGAAAATTCTTCAGAAACAATCTGAAATAAAAAGTTAATATCGCAAAAATAAATTTAAAAAAATCGCTCTTTAGCTATTGACTTTTTTGTTACTTGTATAAAAGAATGTTCGACAATAAAATGAGAAAAAAGGAAAAAAATTTATGAAAAAGATATTAGTAATCGGTAGTGCAAATATGGATATGGTTGTTAAATCACCAAAAATCCCACGCGTGGGCGAAACAGTCCTCGGTGGAGTTTTTGCTCAACACGAAGGTGGTAAAGGTGCAAATCAAGCAATGGCTGCAAAGACTTTGTACGAAGGCACTCTCTTCTGTGCTGGAATGGGCGACGACAGTATAGGTCGCGATTATCTCGCATATCTGCAAAATAAAGGAATGGACACTTCGCTTGTCAAAATTTTCAAAGGCTCGCACACTGGCGTTGCGTTGATTACAGTGGGCAAAGAAGGTCAGAATATTATCACAGTTGCTCCTGGTGCAAACTTGAAACTTTCGCCAGCAGATATGCAGAGTATTGATTTCTCGCAATTCTCACACGTCGCATTCCAGCTCGAAACAAATATTGATACTGTTGAAGAAGGTTTGAAACTCGCAAAAAAAGCAGGTTGCACGACAATCCTAACACCTGCCCCAGCAAAACTTCTTTCAGATGAAATTTTGAAAAATGTAGATTGGCTCGTACCAAATGAAATCGAAATCTTGCAAGTTCAACGTGGCTTTACATCGATGAAAACTGCGGCAGAATCGTTGCTTTCAAAAGGCGTCGGCAATGTTATTGTTACACTTGGCGAACGTGGTTGTGCATTGTTTAATAACGACGGCGAACAAAGATTTTCAACATTCTCAGTTCGCCCAATAGACACAGTAGGTGCGGGCGATTGTTTTACTGGTGCATTTATGGCAGGTCTTAAGATGTTCGATAAAATCGACCAAGCAATAACATTTGCGAACGCTGCGGCATCTTTAAAAGTTACAAAGGTTGGTGCACAATCATACGCTACACAAAAAGAAGTTTTGAAGTTGATGAAAACTAAATAAGACTAAAATGGGGGACGAGAAAATATGACGGCTAAAACACTTATCGCAATCGGATTATCATCGCTGTATTTTGCTATAACGTCGGTTGCTGGCGAACTTCCGAAAAAAATCGAACTTACTAAAGAGCAACTCTACGACAAAATTCGTGGAGGTTGGGCTGGTAAGTTTATCGGTTGCACATACGGTGGACCAACCGAGTTTAAATTCAACTACAAAATAATTCCCGACGATAAAAAAATAAACTGGCAACAATTTGCTTTAAACAATCGTATCAACGGAGTATTAGGTTCTCTGTATGACGACTTGTATGTGGGAATTACATTTATGTCGGTCTACGAAAAATTCGGACTAAACGCCCCTCGCAAAGAATTTAAGAAAGCTCTTGCTGAATCAAATTTCCAACTTTGGTGTGCAAATTTAAAAGCGAGAATAAATTATTTTGACGGCAATATAGACCCTAATGTTCCTACTTCTTGGCGAAATAATAGTCGCTCGGATGATATCGATTTCCAAATTGAATCAGACTACGCTGGCTTGATGTCGCCTGCAAATGTGAAGTCTGCATTGAAGTTTGCTGAAGTTGCCGGCAAAGCAATTAACGCAAGCGATGGTTATTATTGCGGTGCGTACATTGCGAGTATGTGTTCGCTCGCATTTGCACTCGATAATCCACAAGACGTTGTTGAATATGCTTCAAAAATTCTCCCAAAAGAAAGTATAACATACGCAGTCGTCAACGATATCATTGCCCACTACAAAGAAAATAAGACCGATTGGAAGCTTGCTTGGAAAACTTTTCACGATAAGTATATACCACAAAGCAAGGGAGGAATTTATGCTCCGTATAATCTCGCATACGTTGTTATAGGGTTGCTTTATGGCAACGGAGATTTCGATAAAACAGCAGATATTTCTACACGTTGTGGCTTAGACTCCGACTGCAATCCGTCGACAGCTTGTGGTATTCTCGCAATAATTTCTGGATACTCCAATCTTCCTGAAAAGTGGCGTAAATATATCGAACCAGTGGAAAAAACTCATTACTTTAGAGGCACAAATTATACTCTCGCGAAGACCTATTCAACTGGCTATATGCACGCTTTGAATGTTTTGAAGTCAAACGGGGTAAACATCTTTAAAGAAAAGCTTGAGATAGATGTAGTCTTACCCGACGCACTTCCCTACGAAAAAAATGGATTTGAATTTGGGACTGTCAAAAATCCGAGAATACCAAAGGTGTTTGAAAAATATATCGAAAGCGGAGCAATCGCTGGATACTTAAACATTTCAAGAGAAAAGTTGCCTGCTATCACAAAAGAAAACCCAGTTGTAGAAATAGAATTTGAAGGCACAGGCGTTGCAATTTATAACACAGATACGCCAACTCACCATAAGAATATGTCGAAAAAATGGCATATCAAAGGCAACTGTGCAACAGTGGAAGTTTTCCTCGATGGCAAGAAACAAATAGACGCAAACTATAGTTTTGAAGAACACAGATTCCGCCGAGACTGGCTCTACGAAGTCTACGACCTTCCCCACGGCAAACATAAAGTAAAACTCGTACTAAAAAATGCCCACAAACAATTCCCTCCACTGCATCAAACAGTAGCAACTTTCAGGAATTTGAAATAAAAATAGGCAATAAAAAATGAGGTAGAATACTACCTCATTTTTTATTACCTTTACAAGATTTTGAATTTGATTATGATTATTTGCCAATATTTAGTATATATTATTATGAATAATTTGAACATAAAAGAAATAGAAAATATTTTAAATAAAAGATATGATGCTATCTTTTTCGATCACAATCCACTGATTCAAGAAATAAATAGAACAAAAGGAACTATAGATTCATACAATGGAAGAATCTTTCTTGAAATGCTTCAAAATGCGGATGACGCACAATCTGATTATCTCCATATAAAAATTGAAAAAGATAAAAACAATAACACATTAATGTCCTTTATAAATGGAGGAAATCCTTTTTCAAATGAAGGATTTAGATCGTTAATTTATACAGATTTATCATCAAAAACAGGAAGCGAAAATATTGGCGAAAAAGGTTTGGGGTTTCGATCGCTACTCAATGTTACAAATGATATAACAATATGTTCTAACGATATAATTATTGAATTTAAAGAAGAAAATCGAAAAATTTTCTATGAAAAATATAGAGATAAAATAGAAAAAAACGATGATATCCGAAATAATATAAATAAAATCCCTCTTCTTTTGTTACCTAATTGTAGAAAATCAAATCAATCAAACTCTTTCACTACAAAAATTACAATAGTTGTAAAAAAAGAGTGTGAAAATGATTTACGCAACGAATTAACGGATCTATCGTGTTATTTACTTTTATTCCTAAAAAAGATAAGGACGATTGTAATATCCGATGGCACTCAAACAAGAACAATAAAAAAAGAAAAGCTTACAGAAAACACTTACAACCTTTCTGACTCAGAAGAAGAAATAGTTCAAGATTGGTATATAAAAAAAGAAAAAATAAAATATTATAAAAAAGAAATAGAAATAGGTATAGCTTATCCATTAAACGGGGAATTACCGGAGGAACATCGGCATATATTTTCTTATCTGCCAACCAATATAAAATTTGACCTACCATTAATTATACATGGTCGATTTAATTTAACAGCAGATAGAAATGATATTGTTAATGATAAAGAAAAAGAAAATGAATTTATAATATTAAAAATATTAAATTTATTATCTAAAGAAATAATTAAACGCACCGATAACAAAGAATCAAACTGGGATGCCTATAATATGATTATTGGCACCAAAGATATTTTTCCTTATGACAACCTAGAAAAACTGGGATTCTATGCCAAATTAGAAGAAATCGCAAATACTGCAAAAATATATCCTTGCGTAGATAATAAATATAGATCTCAAGATGAGATAAAAAATTACGGAAATTCGTTTGCAGGTTTTTTATTAGAAAATCCCGATACGATACAATATTTTTCTGAACACATAAAACCATACGACACTGAAGATGAAATAGACGTATGGAATAGGTATGACGATGACACTTTTGTAAATAAAATATGCAAAATTTCAGAAGGTTTGTCTAATGAGAATTTATCTAAATTAATATATCTACTGATAACAGAAGAACTTTATAAAGATCAAGGCATATTCATACCTATTTTATTAGATAAAAACAATGAACCAATAAAAGAAAATACTCATATTTTCATAAGTAAAATAGATAAAAATCTTCCAGAATACGCGGACAAAGAAATTAAAATTTTAAACAAAAAACTATACACATATCTGATAAAAATATTTAAATTAGAAGAAGAAGAAACACCGGGCAGAGAGTTAGCCAAAAAACTGAAAGATTCTAAAATATTTGGAGACAATATCTCTGTTTACGAAAAAAGTGAATTTTTAAAAGTTATAATTAATATAGCAAATAAAAAAATAAACAAAAAAAAGGGAGAACGTTTAACCCGAAGTGATCGTAATATTATAGATCAAATGTTTGAGTTTCTATACTATGTATACAGCAAAACATCTATCAAATCTCGTTTTTCTCTTCCAAATGTACGTGTACCTGTAACAACAAATGCAAACACATTGTCATATATAGACGAAGTATATTTAACCAAAGACTTTCCCATTTCAAAACACGAAAATTTAATTTTTGGGAATATTCGTACACAAGGAGATTATATAAAAATTACCAATAGTCTAAGAAAACAAAACAAAAAAGATATTCAAGAATTCTTAAAAGAACTAAAAATAAACGTATATTTGAAGATTTCCGAAAAAAAACCGTATCAAGGAAGAAATCAAATAGAATTCAATATACACAATGAATATGGTAAATATATAGCAGATAAATTAAATTTAAATACAGAATCAACCGAAAAAATTTGGTACATTTGTTTTGATTCTCATAAAAACCCTGTTAAAGAACTTGACAAGAATTTATTAGAAAAAATAAAACCTGAACATATCATTTTTTTAATAAACGAAATAGAAGAACTCAAAGGTGAATTAGAAAACAAGGCATTTCACCTAACTTATAAAGGAGAAAGAGGAGGTTGGAAAAATAGTGAATGGAAAACGATTCCAACCTTCATCGCATATCAAATAAGAAAATCAAAGAACTTTAATAATTATCTCTTAGATAAAGCATATGCCAATGCTATAAATAAAAATCATCCAGAATTATCTAGTTTTAATATAGAAGATGAAATATTAAAAGATATAAATAAGGAAGATAAACACAATTTACTGAAAAAAGTTGGTGCAACATCAGATATAAGTGATTTCTCGCAAGATTATCTGTCGGATATAATCAAAAAATTAGATCAAATCCTTCCTGATGGCAAACATTCTAATGAAATTTATACAGATGCAGTTTATAATTTTACAAAAAATAGAGAACCAATTTTTGGTAATTTTAAATTATACACAAAATCTAATAAATATGTAGATAAGAATGATGTATACTTAGTTAGAAATCCATTGCCAGCAAGCATTCAAAAAGAGATAAATATTTTAGATTTCCCACAAGAAAGATGTAAGACAAAAGATATTATTGACTTTTTTAATATTAAAGAATTCACCAGCAAAATTGAATTATCCCCAAAACAAAAAACATTGCCTTATATATTAATAGATGATCTAAAACCTTATATATTAGCATTTAGATTATTAAGAAGTGAATTATTCCAAGAAGATAAGAAGCAGGAAGTTGCAAACAAGATTCAAAATCTGACAATAAAGATAATTGACAATTATTCAAAATATAAAATAGACGATAATATATATTTCACGCAAGAAAACGATATTCTGCAAATAAATAATAGTACTTTTTGCATTAGCACATCTGATCATAATAAAATATCTTCAAATACATTATATTATGTTTACACATTATTATTTAAATTAACCTCAAAGAAAGAAGATAAACTTCTATTTGAAAGCTTTATAACCTCAAAAGATAAATTCATTGATCCAGAAAATTACGGGGATATTTTGGAAGAATCATTCAGATTATTAAAATTAAAAAACAAATCAGAAGAAAGAATAGAGTGCTTAAAAAGTAAACTTTTAGATAAAATAAAAGATAATAATGAAAAAGAATTTATTAATTCTCAATTACAATCAACGAGACTTAACGAAACTATAAAAATTATAGATATTATAAAAAAATATAATATTACATTAAATGATTTCAATGAAATATCTAACGAAAAACTAAAATTATATAGTTACCATCAAAAAGAATTAGAATCTTTTGTCTCCGAACATAAGGATCTCGCAAAACATATATTATGGAAGCACTGCGAGAAAAACAAAAAATATACAGAATACCTGCGATACATTGACAACTATCAAAATATAATAAATTGTATAGAAGATAAACATGATTATTACGATAAAACGTTAATAGTTGATTATCGTGAAATAGTTAAAGAAGAATTTAGAAAACAATTTTGGAATCTTGAATTACAAATGGTTGAAAATATCATTGAAGTCGAAGAATTACGTAAAGAAAACGAATCTAATTCTAATTTACCATATGGGTATACCCTAAATGAAAGCGAAAAAAGCTGTTTATATTTTACAACAATCACCCCTATAGAAAAAAATAAAATAGATTACATAAAAGAGAATTCATATAAAATCATTCCTTTGCATATTACATCAGAAAAGAATATACAACATAATAAAAATAATATACAAAGAAAGCACATTGGAAACGCACAAAAAAACAATGCAAGAAATAATGAAATAGGAAATTTGAATGAAGATATTGTATTCAATGAATACAAGAAAATATACACTAATGTACAAAAAATATCACGCGACCAAAATAGTGACGGATATGGATATGATCTAACATATGAAAATGAAAATGGGAAAAAAATATTCGTAGAAATAAAAACATTTAATAAAAATTATTTTTATTTAAGTGATAACGAGCGAAAAGTTGGGGAAGAATACAGTAAACAAGGATGTTATGAGTTAACTCTTGTATCTAATTCAGATAAGTCAATTCATTCTATACCCAATTTTTTCAAATACATAAATGAAGACGACTTTTACAACAATTCTAAATTTAAAGCATATCCAATGAATTGGAAAATTGAATTAAAACCTAATGTATATTAATAAATTCAAAAAGACGTCCGAAAAAAATTCGGGCGTTTTTTTTATTTTCTACTTGTAAGAAAAATAAAGGAAGTGATTATTGATATAAGAAAATGTCGACAGAATTTAAACAATCATTAAGGCAAGATCAATCGCTTGCTATCACGCCTCAACTCAAACGCAGTCTGGAAATATTACAGGCTGGTGCCCTTGAGTTGCGTGATATTGTCGACGCCGAACTCAACACAAATCCTCTCCTTGAAGAATTGTCAAATGTCGATAAATCGGAACGTCCGCAGACAATCGGCGAAAATCCATTCCCCGACGACGATTTCGACGATGACACGCAAAGCTCGGCACAACAAAATAATGACGCACAAAAAACAAAAGATTTTGTCTTAAATTCAATCCCCGACAAATTGTCGCTTCAAGAATATCTGTTGACCGAAGCAAATCTCGACGCAAAAAATGAGAATGTCGCAAAGGCGTTTGTGAACCTAACTGGCTCGCTCGATGAACGTGGTTTCCTCTTACCCGATGCAATCGCAAACGCAAAAGCAAATGGTTTTGACGAAAAATCAATCAACGAAGCTCTCGAACTTTTGCGAGAAAGCGAACCGTCGGGAATTGGTGCATTCGATATGAGAGACTCGCTTATGCTTCAACTCGAACACAAGCAACTCGGCAATAGTCTTGCATATAGAATTTTGGAATTGCACTACAACCTCTTGATGAAACGCAAGGTTGAAGACATCGCAAAAATAGAAAATCGCAGTACGGCTGATGTTGAAAATGCAATCGCTGAAATTGCAAAACTCAAAACATCACCAGCGTCTGATTTTGAAAATCAAGCTGAATCATACATTTTGCCCGATATAATATTTTCGCAAACTCCCGACGGCGATTGGGTCGCAGAACTCTCGCGTGAAAACTATCCACGCTTGCAGATAAACCAAGAGTATCGCAAAATGGCAATGCTCGGAAAACTTCGTGCAGAAGAACAAGCATATATCAAAGAAAAAATTCGCGACGGCAAGTTGATTATGGACGCAATCGAGATGCGACAAAAAACGCTTCAGAAAATCGCCAACGCAATACTCGCAAAACAACAAGATTTTTTTGAAAATGGAATCGATGCTCTAAAGCCGATGACTATGCAAGATATTGCCGACTTGCTCGATATACACGCAACCACAGTCGGACGTGCAATAGCCGAAAAATACGCCCAAACACCATTCGGACTTTTCCCATTAAAGATATTTTTTAGCGGTGGATATGAATCAGAATCAGGCGAAAATATATCGAGCAAATCGATTAAAAATAAAATCGCACAGATGATTGAAGATGAATCGACACGCTCGCCATTGAGCGATTCTAAAATCGCAGAAATACTATCGAGCGAAGGTATAACAATCGCCCGACGAACTGTCGCAAAATATCGAGAAGAGTTGGGGATTGCTCCAAAAAATTTACGAAAGCGTTATTAAAATGTTTAGCAAACCTACACTAATAATTGATGCCAGTGGCGACAACGTCAAGCTTGCGTTTGTTGAAAATAATCAACTCGCAAAAGAGCTTACAACAACTGCCCCTGCCCTCGAAACTGTTTCGCAAGCGATGTCTGAGATATGTTCAGATTTTTCTAAAATCGAAAATTACGCAATCTGTACAGGTCCTGGGTCGATGTTGGGCGAACGTTTTGCAAGCGTATTTGCATCGACACTCGCAAAGCTTCACAACGCAAAAGTTCTCGAGTGGGATTCTATGAAAGTTGCAAGTTTTGCAGTTGCAAGTATCCCCGCAACGCCCGATAAATTCTCGCTTTTCACGCCATCGCGAAAAGGTTTTGCGAATATTGTTAATTTTGCAAATGGCGATATTATCGAACAAAAAGAAATTGAAATTTCAGAAATCGATAACTCGGCAGAAGATAAAAAATATATTTTAAAACAGCGAAAAATTTTACCAAAAGAATTGTCGGAATTTGAAGAAGTGCAACCATCGCCTGCACAAATTTTTGAGACACTGCAACAACATTGCGAGCTTCTCTCGCCTTGCGATATGCCACCCGACGCAAAATCGTTAACAAAAAGAGAATATGTAAAATGGAAGGCTCAAGCACACATTTAAGATGCTCTGTTAGAATTGACCTATGTGCGTTAGAACGCAACTTGGGTAAGCTCAGATTTTTTATGCCTAAAACACGTGGATACATTGCGTTGGTCTCAGCCGACGCATTCGGATATGGCGTATCTGCGTCGGTCGTGCGTCTGATGTTGAGCGGAGCCGACGCATTCGCAGTTACAAATGTTTCTGAAGGCGTACAAGTTCGTGAGGTCGGTTCGGGCTGGCGTGTTATTGTGATGTCCTCATCGTTAGCAGGCGAGGAGCGTGCATATTTTGAAAACTCGCTAACGCCCGTTTTGGCAAGCCTTGAAGAACTCAAGCGTTTTGAAAAAATCGCTGAAGAACTCGACACATCGATAAATGTTCATATGCGTGTACCTACAACCGATTGCACACTTCCGTCGGCGAGCGAAGCCGAACTTATGCTCGATGCACTGCTTGAATCAAAATATTTAAATCTCGAAGCATTGTGCCTTTTAGGGACAGGTACAGGTGCCCCAAATGAAGGAGCAAATGCAGACATACAATTTCTAAAACACGCCAAAGAAAAAATAGATTCAAAAGAAAAAAAGATTTATTTGCATCACAGCGATGTCTGCGATATCTCGCAAATTCCGTTTGATTGTGCGTTGCGTGCTGGGCTTGTTTTGTTTGGGATGAAACCGTCGGAAAAGTCGATATTAAAGGGTTTTGAGCCAGAACACGTTTTGACTTTCAGGACATCGGTCAGCCAAATCAAGAATTTGCCAAAGGGAGCGACTGTTGGCTACGGCAGAACATACACGCTTGAAAAAGATACAAAAGTTGCATTGCTTTCGGTCGGCTACGGCGACGGCGTTCCACGAGATTCAAGCGAAAAAATGAGTGTAATAATTCGTGGAAAAAAAGCGAATGTCATCGGTCGAGTTTCGATGGACCAAGCGACGATTGATGTCAGCGATTTTGATGAAATCCAAGTTGGCGACGAAGCAATTATCGTTGGCGAAAATGGTGGGCTTTCGATAGGAATCGAAGAATACTGCGACAGACTTGGAATCACACCAGCCCAAGCGTTGACTTCAATAACAAAGCGAGTTGCCCGATTCTACAAAATGTTGTACTAAATAAGTACAAAAAAAACTTGCAAAGAGAGTAAAAGAAAGTAGCTTTATTTTTTCAATAAACAACGGGCCATAGCGCAGTCTGGTAGCGCGCTTGCATGGGGTGCAAGAGGTCCCGAGTTCGACTCTCGGTGGCCCGATAATTTTGATGTTTTAAACTTTAATCAAGAGCCTATTTAGGCTCTTATTTTTTTACCCTATCGCTTTTATATCTTTCTTTAGTCATCCCACTATCTTTGACGATGAACGAGAAGCTTTATACACTGCAATATGCGATTACTTCCAAGGAATGATGTTGAATAATCCTACTGCGAGAAGTGCCCCGATTGTTGGAGCGATAATCGGAATCCATGCGTAGCCCCAGTTGGATGTCCCCTTGCCTTTTATCGGCAAGAGTGCGTGTGCAAGACGTGGTCCGAAGTCGCGCGCCGGATTGATTGCATAGCCTGTCAATCCACCTAATGACATACCGATTGACACAATCAGTGCGAACACAAATATTTTATCCATTCCACCTGAAATACCGACAGCATGTCCGATTCCTTTAATTGTAAACATCAAAATAAACGTGCCTACAAGTTCGCTCAAGAAATTCAATGGTACATTTGGGACTGCTGGACGTGTTGCGAACACGCCCAGTTTCAAGCCTGAATCTTCTGTTGCGTCGAATTGAGCCTTGAACAAAACATAGACAATCACGCCTCCGATAAATGCACCGATGATTTCTGCAACGATATACACTGGAACTAAACTCCACGCAAGCGAGCCTTCGGAAGCGAGTGCAACTGCGAGTGCTGGGTTAAACAATGCTCCTGAAGAATCTGCGAAAATTATCACTGGAATGAGAACTGCCAAACCCCACGCAAGTGTAATTTGGACACTTCCACCGCCCTTCATTCCCGATTTATTCAATAGCACGTTTGCCACGACACCATCGCCCAAGATAATCAGTATCGCAGTACCGATAAGTTCAGATAGAAAAACTAACATATAAATTCCCCTTCTATTTTAAATTACTTTGCCCAGCCTTTTGAACATTCAACTGCCTTATTCCAGTTGCGGATTTGTTCAGCACGTTCAGCCTTGGGCATATTTGGTTTAAAGGTAGCACCGAGTTTTGCATTCTTTGCAAGCTCCGTCTTATTCTTCCAGAACTTTACCGCAAGCCCTGCCAAATACGCTGCACCTAACGCTGTACTTTCAAGACATTCTGGTCGAGCGACAGGAACATCAGTTATGTCGGACTGGAATTGCATCAAGAAATTATTTGCACTCGCACCGCCGTCGACTTTCAGTGTATTGAGTTTCATTTTTGAATCGGAACGCATTGCCGAAATTACGTCGTTTGCTTGGAATGCGATAGACTCAAGCGTTGCACGCACAACGTGATATTTGTTTACTCCACGAGTGAGACCTACAATAGTACCTCGTGCGTATTGATCCCAATACGGAGCACCTAAGCCTGTGAAAGCTGGCACGACATAACATCCGTTTGTATCTTTAACTTTTGTCGCCATATACTCTGTATCGACCGATTCATCGATGAGTTTCAGCCCATCACGAAGCCACTGCACCGACGCACCTGCGACAAAAATCGATCCTTCGAGAGCATAATTTACTTTGCCATCAATGCCCCATGCGATTGTTGTAACGAGTCCGTTTTTCGAGTAGACAATTTTTTCGCCTGTGTTCATCAACATAAAGCAACCTGTGCCGTATGTATTTTTTGCGTCGCCAGCTTTAAAACAAAGTTGACCAAAAAGTGCTGCCTGTTGGTCGCCCGCCGCACCTGCAATTTTAATCGGAGCACCAAAGAACTGTGAATCGGTTTCGCCATAGATGCAACTCGACGGCTTTACTTCTGGAAGCATCGACCTTGGCACGTTGAACATCTTTAGGATATCTGAATCCCACTCGAGTTTTTTGATGTTATACATCATTGTACGAGATGCGTTTGAGTAGTCGCTAACGTGGACTGCTCCCTTGGTGAGTTTCCAAATCAGCCAAGTTTCGATTGTACCGAACAAAAGTTTACCAGCCTTTGCACGCTCACGAGCTCCTTTTACATTATCGAGAATCCACTTTAATTTTGTACCCGAAAAATAAGCGTCGATAACAAGACCTGTACGTTTTCTGAAAAAGTCGTCGAGTTTTTTAGATTTAAGAGAATCGCAATATTCCGATGTTCTGCGACATTGCCACACGATTGCGTTATAAATCGGCTGACCTGTTTCTGCATCCCAAACGACAGTCGTCTCACGTTGGTTTGTGATACCAATCGAAGCGACCTCATCAGCCGACGCACCAACTTTCGCCATAGCTTCGACAGCTACACTAATTTGGGTCGACCAAATTTCGTTTGCATCGTGCTCTACCCATCCAGCCTTTGGGAAGATCTGCCTGAATTCTTTTTGTGCCACGCTACAGATTTCTCCAGCGTGATTAAACAGGATACATCTGCAACTTGTTGTACCTGCGTCTAATGCCATTATATACTTTGTCATAAATCTTGCTTTGTCTAAAAAACTTCTACATCATTATTCGGATTAAATCAAATAAAACTTACACTTTATTTTCAAATATTCTTCCCGATATCAAATTTATGAATAATAGAAACGATTCTCTCAAAAAAGCAAAAGATACAACGTGGGATGTTGCGATTATCGGTGGTGGTGCTACGGGATTAGGCATCGCAGTTGACTCGGCAACTCGTGGTTTGAAAACTATACTTATCGACCAATCTGACTTTGCAAAAGGCACGTCAAGTAGAAGTACAAAACTTGTGCATGGTGGTGTCAGATACCTCCAACAAGGCGATGTTGCTCTCGTACGTGAAGCCTTGCACGAACGTGGAAGAATGAAACGCAACGCTCCGCACCTCGTACGCGATATGCGTTTTATTATCGGACAATATCGTTGGTGGGAACGTGCGTTTTATACAATCGGTTTGACAATGTATGATTTGCTTGCGGGACGTCTCGGGTTGGGACGTTCACTTCCACTTTCAAAGAAAACTGTCCTCAAAGAAATACCTGCCCTTGCACGTGAAAATTTGCGTGGCGGTGTTGTCTATCACGACGGACAATTTGACGATTCGAGAATGGCAATCACGCTCGCACTCACTGCAATCGACAATGGTGCAACGTGTTTGAATTACGTCAAAGCTGAAAGCCTTGTGAAAAATCAAGACGGCAAAATCACTGGAGTAATCGCACGAGATGTTCTTACCGACAAAGACTCTTTTGAAATTAACGCAAAAGTTGTAATCAATGCAACAGGTGTTTTTGTCGATGATATTATGCTTATGGATGCACCTGAAGCGTCGAAGAAAGTTCGCCCAAGTCAAGGTGTACACTTGGTTGTAGATGCTCAATTCCTCGGAGGAGACTCGGCTCTGATGATTCCAAAAACGTTCGACGGACGTGTTCTTTTCGGAGTTCCCTGGCATGGCAAAACTATCCTCGGCACAACGGACACGCCACTTGATGAAGAAACACTTGAGCCTCGTGCTCTTGAATCTGAAGTTGATTTTATCTTAAAACAAGCTGGTGTATATCTTTCAAAAAAGCCTACTCGCAAAGATGTCTTGTGCGTGTTTGCTGGGCTACGTCCGCTCGCTGCTCCGACAAAATCGGGTTCGACAAAAACAAAAGAAATTTCACGCTCGCACAAAATTTATCATTCAAAATCTGGATTGGTTACAATCACGGGTGGCAAGTGGACAACTTATCGCTCTATGGCTGAAGATGTCCTAAACCAAGCACTCAAAAAAGCGAACATTTCAGCAAAGCCTTGCTCGACTGCAAATATGAAGTTGCACGGCTACAAAGAAAATGTAGATCGCTCTGATTGGAATTATGTCTATGGCACAGACGCTGAAAAAATCAGTGCAATCTCGGCTCACGATAAATCAGCATGCGAAAAAATCCATCCCAAATACAACTTCACAAAAGCACAGGTTATTTTTGCTGTTCGCAACGAACTTGCTCAAACTGTTGAAGACGTACTCGCTCGACGTGTCCGCTTGATGTTCCTCGACGCTCGCTCGGCGAAAGAATCTGCACCAGTTGTAGCAGAGATAATTGCAAACGAACTCGGCAAAGATGAACAATGGAAAGAAAATCAGATTAAAGAATTCTGCGAACTTGCCGATGGATACATATTGAAATAATTTTGCACTGCATTGGCAGATGCTAAAAAAAAGGCGACGGAACGCATTGGTGTTCCGCCGTCCTTTTTTTTGAATTTTTTTTCGATTAGTTGTTTTGCAAATATTTCAAATTCTTTTCAACTGTCGAAACATAATCTTTATACGAGCCGTCTTCGATAATGAAATAACCGTCAAAACCTTGGCTATCGATTTCAGCGAGAATTGCTTTCATATCGAGTACGCCTTCGCCGTATGGAGTGCAAAGGCTTTTCAAATCGTTAAAAGTTTTTTGGTCTTTGAGGTGAATTTCAAAAAGCTTACCCTTGATAGTTTTGAATCCACCGACAACATCGAGACCTGAACGTGACCATGCACCATTGTCTGCACAAATACCGACATTCTTATAATCCTTGATAACTGTCATCAAGAACGCTGGGTCGTAATGTTTATACTCTGGTTGTTTTGGACGGCGTTCATGCGAGTGCAACGACATACGCATACCATACTCTCCGCAAACTTTGTCCCACAATGGAATTGTGTCTTCCTTTGCTTCGGTAACAATCATATCTGCACCCATTTCTTTTGCAAATTGGCAGATTATTCTAATACCTTTTTCGTCTTTCGCACCTGTGCAACCGTATGCAATCATCTTGACACCATTATCGGCGAGAACTTTTTTTGCGTATGCTTTTTCAGCTTCGCTCATATAGTGACTGAATTTTGCTTTTGGCATTGATGCCGAGAGCTTTTGACCAGGATAACATTCTACATACTTGATACCAAGCTTTGCGAGTTGCTTTATAGCGTCATCAAAATGGTGGAAGTGTGTAGTCCACATTTGCACAGCAACTTTGCGTTCTTTTTTTGCAGGCTTATCGCAAGATTTTGCACAATCACAAGCCGAAACCGACAGTGCAAGCACTGCCAACATCATATACGATATAATCTTTTTCATAGCGTTTGAAAATTTAACATTTCGCTTTTCTTATTCAAGTTTAAAAAAAAGGATATGAACTATAAAAAATCCACATCCTTATTGCAGTAATATCAGAATTAAAATTTATGCGTCCCAGTGTTTCCCGCAGTCGCACTTGCCACGGCTACACGCACAAGTGCCACTATTTCCGCACGAACACTCGTGTTTCGATTTTTTCTTTCCTCGCGACGACAAGTACAAAATACCTATCGCCACGAGGATTGCAACTACTATGAAAACTGTTTCCATTTACTAAATTATTGTCCGATTATTTTTGTGCCGATTTGCAACAAACTTCCAACTTGATAAACGAGCATCGTTGTAATGTATGCCAACGCAAACAAAATTCCAGCTTCGGCAAACATCATTTTCCAAGAATTCATTTCCCGTTTGATAATTGCAAGTGTCGCAAAACACGGAATGGATAACAATGCGAACAACATCATACAGAATGCTTGCAGTGGCGTATAATGCTTTGCCAAACGTTGACGCAATGTATCCGATTCTTCGTCGGCTTCGCCCTCTGCGTAAAGAATACCCAACTGCGACACGAACACTTCTTTTGCAGCCAACGCACCGATTGTTGCAGTTGTAAGTTTCCAGTCGAAACCGATTGGCTTAAACACTGGTTCGAGGAATTTACCTACACTGCCCGATATTGTATATTCCATCGATTCAGCCATTTTTTCGTTCTCGAGAGTAGCGAGTGCTTCTTCTTTCTTTTCTTTGTCGATATTTGATTTTTCAACTTGTGTAGTCAAAGCGTCGTAATCTTTTGAGAACTCCGTTTTTTCTGGATATGTGTTTGCGATGTACAAGATGATTGATGTCGCCAAGATGATTGTCCCAGCTTTTTGCAAATATACCTTGCCTTTATCCCACATATGCAAGAGAAGCGAACGTAATGTTGGCAAACGGTACGGAGGCAATTCCATAAGATAGACTTCGCCGTCGCCTTTAAAGATTGTATTTTTCAGCAATCTCGCCGCCAAGAGTGCGACAATTACACCGATTAAATAAATTATCCACATCATCAACGCTTGATATTTTTGAGCAAAGAATGCAGGAATCAATAGTGCGTAAATTGGTAATCTCGCACCGCAACTCATCAATGGGAGGACCATAATTGTCGTCTTGCGGTCTCGTTCCGATTCAATACCACGTGTTGCCATAATCGCTGGAACGGTGCAACCAAAGCCCAACACGAGCGGAACAAACGATTTACCTTGCAAGCCGAACTTACGCATAAGCCCGTCCATAACAAATGCCGCTCTCGACATATATCCACTCTCTTCGAGAATCGCAATCGCAAAGAACATAAACAAGATATTCGGCAAGAATACTACAACACCACCGACACCAGCGATAATCCCGTCGGTAATCATCGAGCGTAAATATGGCATTGTGTCTTCGCTCCAAACTGCGTTTACTGAGTCTGCGAGCCAACCGAAAAACTCTTCAATCCAGCCCATAACTGGGTCTGCACATGTGAATGTAAACCAGAATGTGATATACATCGCCAAGAAGAAAATCGGCAAACCGAAGAATTTATTTGTCATAACAGCGTCGATTTTATCAGAGATTTCTCTGCGACGTTCACCTGTCATCATAACAGCATCACGGCACGCACCCGAGAGCATTGCATATCGACAATCTGCCATAAAAGTTGTTGTATCGTCGATTGCGTGAATATCTGAAAGGTGTTTTATCTGTTCCGCAACTTCGCCCATTACCGATTTCAGCTCGGGGATTTTCATCGTGCAAGAATCGCTTTCGAGAAGTTTGATTGCAAAAAATCTCGACGGAATATGTGCGTATCTTTCGATTTTCAATTCGTCAATTTTCTTTGCAACTGCCTCGATTGAATCGTCAATATCACTGCCGTACGAAAGCATTGGCACACCGTGATTTTCCAAGTTTTCCAGCGCAACAGTGAGTTTTTCAACCAAAGGTCTTACCCCGTCTGATGTGCGACCAACCGTTTGTGCAATTGGCGAGCCAAAATATTTTTCGAGCTTTTCGATATTAAATTTTATTCCCTTTTTCTGTGCGTCGTCGCTCATATTGAACACGAGCATCATTGGGATGTGAAGCTCGGCAAGTTGTGTTGTCAGATACAAACTTCTGCGCGCGATTGATGAATCGATAACATTCAAGATGAGGTCAATTCCAGCCTTTGTCAGTTCATTAAAAGCTACGTCTTCTTCTGGAGAATTTGATGACAACGAGTAAACTCCAGGAAGGTCGATAAGTTCAATTTCTGCATCGCCGATTGTAAACGAACCAGCCTTACTTTCGACAGTTACACCAGGGTAATTGCCAACGTGCTGGCGTGCTCCTGTGAGCATATTAAAGATTGAAGTCTTACCACAGTTTGGATTGCCAATCAGTGCGACTTTAAATTTCTTTTTCATTTTTTAGATTCCTTTTTCATCACAATATTTTTCGCATCGTCGCTATGCAAAGCCATACTTGTTTCCATAACTTTTACACGAATCAATCCGCCAAATGGTGCGTG
The DNA here is from genome assembly GCA_015061945.1 of Opitutales bacterium. GTDB lineage: Bacteria > Verrucomicrobiota > Verrucomicrobiia > Opitutales > Intestinicryptomonadaceae > Merdousia. The sequence goes on along the minus strand of SUVP01000003.1, from coordinate 179,262 downwards.
CGATTCCATCACTAATTCAGTACCGGGGACAAGCCCGACATCAGCAAATTTTTTTCCACCACGTGCGTTTGGAATAATCTTAACGATTGTTGCCGACGAACCAATAGGCAAATCGGCAAGTGTCAGCTCTTTGTTAGAGCTAACACTTTTTTGTGAATTTTCTGTTTTTTTAGCCATATTCAAATATTATTAAAATATCACTTCGACTCTCGCACCTACAACGTATGCCGAACCCTTTGCATCATCATTTGGGTTGAGATATATTTGCATATCGGGTTGGAATGATATTGCTGGTGTAATTTGGAATCTGTATGTAGCTTCGAGTGTTCCTTCATAATGTGCATACTCCGTACGAGCACTGCGTTCGTTTTCAACAACCGATACGCCGATTGCAAAAACGTCGTCTGTACGCGTCGGGATTGGTGCAAACCAGTTGAAGCCAAAGTCTGCATAAAAATTTTGGTCTGACGATTTACTGTCAGGTGCCCAACCTATGCGAGCAAAAGCCCCAAACTTTGCATTACCTTCTGCATCATTTATGAGAGCCTGTTGTACCCCAAAGTAAAAAGAATAAAAACTGTTTGCATCAATTTGGTCAAAGTTAATTTTATCTGGCGAGCTATGATAATTTCCACCAAACATTACTCGACCATCTAATTCGCCAATTTTGTAGTTGTATCCCAACTGATACCAAACTGCGATTGTATCAAAAGTATGCGAGTAATCAAAACCATTGTTCGACGAAATATCTTGCCCAATATTACCATTGTAAATACCAAATGTAGCATCAAAGTTTTCGTACGCATAGTAGACAACCAAACCCAGCGTTGCAACATTATATTGCGAGAAAAGTTGAGCTGGTGCAACGTTTGGAATTGCTCCAAACGACGAGTTCAAAAATGTATCGGAATAATCCATTCCCATAAAATCTTCATCGGCTGCAAGCTGACCAACTCTAAACCCGAAATCACCAATTTTTGTCTCAAAATCGTTTGCATAATAAATTTCAAAAACTCTCGCCATATCGCCTGCGACGATATTACTCCAGCAACCTTGCGATGAATCTAAATCGCCCAACGCACCATCGTTTGTCTGTGTATAGTAAAATGCACTTACGCCAATTCGACCGAGTCCGTTCGATTTTGTCGCAACCGACAAGTCTTGTTCAAAGCCAAGTGTAAACAAAGAATCGAACATACTTTCGATATTTGAACCACGGCTGACATCAGCCCACCCTTCACCTGTCCAAACTATCGACGGAGCAAAACCTGTTTTTTCTGTAAGGCTTTCTGTTGCCGATGACAAAAAGAGACTATCACGCTTGAGCCATTCAGGAGTTTTATCTTGGCAATTTGCATCCTTTCCACCGCAAGCACATTTGGCATCTTGAGCAAAAACTGAAGATGCAATTAACGATATTCCACAAATTGTGGCTGTAATTATCTGTTTTGTTTTATTCATAAATTTTGTTAGCTCAATCTAACTTTTGCTTTAAAAAAATTTTTTCTCTGAAACCGAGCTTCGCACCCTTTTCATAGAAAACTGACAACCTATGAAAGTTAGTTAAAACTAACTTGTCAACAAAAAAAGTTAGATTTATCTAATTTTTTCGAAAAAAAATACGCCGACTTAAAAAAATTGGCGTTGTTTAGAATAAAAAAGTAATATTTATTTCTTCAAAGAATCGAGCAAATCAGATGATAGCGTTGCCCCGTTTGCCTTGATTTTTTGGAGAATTGCAAGCACTGCTTCTTTACTTTTTGAAATATCATCAGGGATAGTTTTTGCGAGTTCCATCGATGGTTTTAATGTCGATGCGATTTTAATTTTTTCGCCTGAAGTTTCTGCATTTTTCATAGCATCGCGTGCTTGTGTTGCTACATCTGCGACAACTTTTGCTGTTTCAACTTCGCCTTCGATAGCTTTTTTGAAATAGCTCATAGCTTCTTCATACTTTGCTTTAACTACGTCAGACGCCGATTTTGCGACATCAGAAGCAGTCGTATCAGCTTTTGCTTTTGCGATAACTTCGTCAGCAACTTGTGTTACCGTTTCAACGTCGAGAGTTTTTACTGTTTGTGCTTCAACTTTTGCGAGAGCATCGTCAGCTTGTTTTTTAAGGTCAGTAGCCCCCAATGCGTCGGCAATAATCGAGAATCCTTTTAAGAATTCTTCTTTGCTTTGTTTGTACTTTGCAAGAGCATTTTCTTGTTTTGCCGACAACGCTTTTGTCGTATCGTTTTCAGCGATTGTAGAAGCCGTATCTGCTACTTTTTTCGCAAGATTGCTAAAGCTAAATGAATATGCCGAAGCGACAATTAACAACGAAGATAAAATTAAAATTAACTTTTTCATAATGTTTATATAAAAAATACATCGTTAAAATTATGCAAGATTTATGATTTCACCTCGCAAAATTTTTTTCGTTAACGGACAAAATAACATTTGTGCATTTGCCAACCAATGCGATATTTTCCGCCATTTTGTTTTACAAATTCGCACAAGCCGTCGAGAAGTTTTGCGTCGGTCGCCTTGCTCCATTCGGGGTGTAGCCATATCCACTTTGCATTGCTTGCATCTTTGACAAGCTCGGCATATTCGTCCATTTCAGACAAGTCGGAAACAATCAATTTCAATTCGTCGGCACGTTCGAGCGATTCCTTTAACGGCTTATGAAAAAGTTTGGGACTCAATGCCACCCACGAAAATTTTGAGCCTTCGGCTTCGTCGATTTTACATACACCAGATGTTTCCAGATGTGCCAAAATCCCACGTTCAGCCAAGCAAGCCAAAAGAGGCAAAAGGTTGTGCATACAAGGTTCGCCACCTGTTATCACAACAAATTCTGCTCCTGATTTTTTTGCTTCGTCGGCGAGTTCTTCAGCCGACTTTATCTCTGTTGGAGATCCATTCCACGCTGATTTAGAATCGCACCATTTACACTTCACAGAACATCCGAAAAGCCTTATAAAATAGGCTCTGCGACCACAATGGCAACCTTCGCCTTGCACCGAAAAAAATGTTTCTGCTATCGGATAATTTTTCATTTTTACAGATGCGAAATATCCTCAAAATATTTTGCAGTATTCTTTTTATCCTCGCTGACTTCGACGCATACAACACGTACTCTCGACGCTGTCGCCTCTGACACAAGCGGATTAAAGACATCAAAAAGATGTTTTGCCAAGCCCTCGCACGAACACTCATCGGCGAGATAAATTTTCCACGCTTCCGGAGCAGACGCTACAATCTTTTCGTATAGTGGGTCGAACTTCGAGAAAACGCATGCGTGATCGAGATTTTCCTCAATCCATTTTTTCAAAAATTTCAACTTTCCGAAATCGACAACAAAACCGTTTTCGTCTGTTTTATCGCATGCGAAAGTTATTGAAATATCCCAATTATGTCCGTGTACAAATGAGCAATGTCCATCGTGCAAGTGTTGGCGATGAGCAAATGGAACGTCAAAATATGTCTTCTTACAAGTTAACATTTTATTTAGTATTTAAGCTTTATTTCCTATGGCAAGTTTCTATTTCAAAATACTCTGAAAAAACAGCTCGTAATATTTTTGTGCTTTTTGGATTGTTTCAATCGGGAAACCTTCGTTGGGAGCGTGCAAATTGTCTTCGGCAGTGAACAAACCAAGCATAAGCGAGTCTAACCCTGTTTGCGATTTTATCAGCGATATTAACGGAATGCTCGCTCCCTCACGCAAGAGAATAGGCTCGTTGCCAAACGCTTCTTTTGATGAATTTGCAACCGACGCAAATGCTTTCTTGAGAATTTGTCCACGTCTGTCATCGCCGAAAGATTCGGGGTTCAAGAAGTATGCGTCGCCATAGGAATCGTAATTTATAAACGACACTTCTACACCTGCTGGAGTACGTTCACGGATAGCTTCTTCGACTGCCATTATGACATCTTTTGTCTTTTGTGGTGCTACTGTTCGACAACAAAATTTACAAAAACATTCAGACGCTATCACCGATTTTGAACCTTCGCCTTGATACCCTCCGCCTACGCCCGTGATTTCAACTGTCGGCAACACTCGCACCGCTTCAGACGGTAAATAGCCCTTTTGTTTATACAAAGATTTAACGCCCAACAACTGCATTACGTCGTTTTCGCCAAAAGGATTTTTTGCGATTTCCGCACGTTCCCAATCTGCGAGTTTTTCAAGCCCATCGTAAAAATTTGGGATATTCACAAAGCCGTTCTCGTCGTGCAACGACGCACACACTTCAAACATCGCTTGAATCGGATTATAGACCATTCCACCAAACATACCCGAGTGAATATCGGTATTTGGACCTTTAAATACTGCGTCAAAACTGCCTGTTCCTCGAAGTCCGATTGTCAAGATTGGCGTATCGCGTGTTGCCGACGATGTGTCGCTGAGCAACAACATATCATAACTCGAGATGAGCTCTGCATTTTTCTCGACAAACTCGCACATATTTGGGCTACCTATTTCTTCTTCGCCCTCAAGCATAATCCCAAAATCTATTGGCGTGTCGGGATTTTTTTCGAGATATGCGAGCAATCCACCCAACAGACACGAAAACGGACCTTTGTTATCGGCTGTTCCACGCCCCATCAATTTTCCGTCGACAAGTGTCGCTTCAAATGGTGGAGTTTTCCACTTCTCGATTGGGTCGATTGGCTGAACATCATAATGCCCATAGCACAGAATACGGATTTTTGGCGAACCACTTTTGCATTTGCGTTCTGCAAAAATTATCGGGTGTAATTTTGTATTATGCAATTTTGCCGAAAACCCAAAATCGCACAACGACTCTGTCAAAAACTCGGCACATTTGCGAACTTCGTCAGCATAATTTGAATCTGCCGATACGCTTTTAAACGACACCAACTTGCTTATAAAATCTACTATTTCAAACTTCATAATATTTTCTTTTCTTGCGAGAATAGACACATCATCAAAGACAAAAGTGCTAACTCTAATAATAAAATCTTAAAAAAACTTTGCCCTTTCAATCAATTACAAAGTTGCGAGAATATCAACTGAAAAAGAAGTAATAAATTGCCCAATACAACCAAATTTGCGATGCTACATAGCAAAACCAAACCACAAACACTTGCTTCCACTTTTCGAGCGATATTATTTTCAAAATCGGCAAACACAAAATCAAAAGGAACAATGCAAAAGGTTCTCGACATTCCTCTTGGATTGATTCCAAAAACGCAATCACCCATAGCAACCCCGAAAGCGTTATCGAAAACAACGCAATAGCTCCACTGGATATTTTCGACTTCCCTAAAATCCTACCAACATACAGACCGACAATACCGACGATTGTCGCTAAATACGCACACGCAATGTGTCCGCCAAGCCTTATTTCGCTATAATATGGTAAAAATTCCAACATATATTTCTTAAAAAAAAATCGCCCAACCAAAATCGGAATGGGCGAGTTTTTGAAACTAAATCACTCTATTAGCGACGTTCAAACATACGCATATTCTTTGCAATCGCATTGAAGATTTGTTGACTCTTCATCAAGTTGCCACTGCCGTATTCAATCTTAACTTGAACTTCGTCATTTGGAAGTTGTTTAAGATATACAACAATCAACACATCAAGCTCAACACGAGCGTACACATACCACTGATTATCTTTTGCTTTTTGACCTACACGGAAGTATTTAAGGTCTCTTTCAAGAGCGATATTTGTAGCTTTAAATGCGTTGTTGATATTACCCGAAAGCGTTGCTTCAAAACCTCCTGAAAGGTTATCGTATGTAGCCATTGGGTGTGCAGTAGAATCTACAACGACGCTTGTTGTGCAAGCACCAAGAAGAACTGATACTGCGATGAGAGCAAATGAGAATATTTTTTTCATAGTGATTTAACTTTGTCGATTATGTTGCAACTTTGCAACAAAAATTTTACAAGTCTTAAGCGATAACCTTGTTAAGCGGATACTCAACAATGCCTTCTGCTCCGTTTGCCTTGAGTGTTGGAACAATTTCGCGAACTGTTTTTTCTTCGACGATTGTTTCAACTGCTACCCATGCTGGATCCGACAACTGCGAAACTGTTGGGTTGCGAAGTGCTGGGAGTGCAGAAATGATATTTGCCAAGTTTGCTTTTGGAAGGTTCATTTTCAAACCGACCTTTGAAGCTGCGTCGAGTGCCGATTGCAAGAGCAATGCTATTGATTCAATCTTTGCACGCTTTTCTGGGTTTTCCCATGCCGACTTATTTGCGATAAGCTTTGTGTTTGTATAAAGCATTGTGTCGACAATACGGAGATTATTTGCACGAAGCGATGAGCCAGTTTCTGTAATATCTGCAATAGCGTCTACGAGATCTGGAACTTTAACTTCTGTTGCTCCCCATGAAAATTCTACATTTGCGTTTACGCCATTTTCTGCGAGATATTTCTTTGTGACGTTTACAAGCTCTGTCGCAATGCGTTTCCCTTCGAGGTCTTTTACCGACTTAACTGGCGAGTCTTCTTTTACGCAAAGAACCCAGCGAGACTTGAGAGCTGTTGCCTTACTATAAATAAGGTCGCAAACTTCCACGACATCGCTATCGTTTTCGATAATCCAGTCATAACCTGTAAGACCGCAATCGAAAAAGCCTTGTTCTACATAACGGCTGATTTCTTGAGCACGAACAAAACGTCCGTCAAGCTCAGGGTCGTCAATCGACGGTTTATAAGAGCGAGAACTCTTTGTGATTTTCCAACCTGCTTTTTTGAAAAGCGCGATTGTTGATTCTTCAAGGCTACCCTTTGGCAGACCTAACATTAAAAGCGGTGTACTCACGTTTTTTACCTGTTTAGATGAACAAAAATAAATGGTGCGGGCAGACGGAATCGAACCGACATCACCAGTTTGGAAGACTGGGGTTTTACCACTAAACTATGCCCGCGTAAATTAAGTCGATTTATATTTCGGATTTTTTTCATTTCGTCAAGCACTTTTATAAAAATTTTTTCAAATTTTACACATTTCCCCAATCAACTCCTTGATTTTAAAAGTATAATAAAACCGATGCGACAAATAAAAAATTCGCAACTATATCCCGACAAAAAACATAAGTATGTAAACCGTTTTCCTTAAATAGAAAAAAAATACTTGAAATTTAAGAATCTTGCTCTACTTTTTATATCAAAATTTAAACCCTTTTTATATACATATGAAAAAAATAGCATTCTATCTTCCGTTGGTAATGGCGACATCATTGTTCGCAAGCCCAGCATATATTAAAACAGCTACCGACACTATCACTGGCTCGTCTGACGCTGAAAACCCTGCCCTCTTTACCGACGCAACTGCGTGGGGAGGCGAAGAACCAGAACTCAAAAATACATCGTATGTCAAACTCACTGGTGCATCAGACGGAACACTTTATTACGACATAAATGGTTCGCCAACACTCAGAGCAATCTTTACTGATGAGTCTATCACTTCAAATTATGTAATAGACAATACTGCAACAGATAGCGTAACAACTTTTGATATCAACGCATCTGACGCAACAGAAAGAACAGTTATCCAATATTCGCTCGGCTCGCTCGAAGGCAGTTTGCGTATTCGTGGAAATTACGACATTATTTCGTCGGGTTCGGCAACTGGCACAAATGCGGTGGCATCAATCGTAATGGCGTCTACAAAAACCTCAAGCTTTTCAAAAGGTATTTATTTTGAAAAAGGTTCTACTATCAATTCGTACGTTACCCTTTCTTTTTGGGGATCTGTAAATGACTACGGCAATGGCATAAATATTGCAGGCACAGTTAACGCATACAACGATAGCCAAGACCAATGGGGCAAAATTGAACTCGATTGGAGCACAAACCCATACGACACCAAAGGTGGTGGCGTCAGAACAAAACTCGTTATTAACGATGGTGGCGTTGTCAACACTGGCACTTTCCACATGGGTACAAGAAGTATACTTAAAGTAGAAAATAATGGCACTCTCAATGTTTACGACAATCTTGAATTTAGGAGAAATCAGTTAAACCCACTCTCATTGAATGTTGATGCAGGTGGCAATGTGTCTATCGCAAAAGATTTGGTATTTGTGGGCGATGCTGCTACAAATTCATCAGGAACTTCATCATTCCAAATTGACGGTAATATGACTGTCGGTGGCGATATTAAAGCAAGTACTGGCAAGGAAGCTTGCTTAAATTACCACAAGACAACTGTCAACGGCTCACTTTCTGTCGGTGGAACATACTATATGGCACCATCTGGTCATTCTCTTGTCCTCAATAATGGTTCAAAATTTACTGGTGCTATCAACCAAAATGGTGGAACAATCACATTTGCTAAAACATCAACTTGGGACGCACAAAGAACATCTACTTTCACAACAGCCGTCCAACTTGGCGGTAATATCAATATCGCAAAAGACGCATTGATTGAATACACCAATACACAAGGTGTTATCGGTGCAAATGCAAATACTATCACCATTGATGGCGAACTCAAAGTTTCGGCTTCGTTCACATCAAACACATACTACTTAAAAATAGACGCTGGCAAAACTATTGTTAATAAAGATGGTAAAATCAACTTGGCTGCCACAACTACTTCAACATACGCTTATGGCTTGGAATTAAATGGCACGCTCGATCTTTACGGCACATTGACAACACCAAAAGTTCTTTTGAAAAATGGTACTCTTATTGTAAGAGAATCTGCCGACCTCGGAACAGACAAATTTGAAATAACAACACCTCAAGGTACATACAAACCACGCCTTGAACTATATAAAAACATTAACGTTAGCGACTTCTATATTCAAAAAGATACAAGCATCACTATCGCCTTGGGTAATGATAATGCTGGCATCACAGCAAGTCAAATCCGTGGACAAAATAATGAAAACGTAAACATCATATTTGAAGATTTCCAAAACAATAAAATTTTCGTAGTTTCAAGATCAAACCTCGATTATATCACATTCTCAGGCGAAGCTCTCGATGGCACAGAACTTGCAGACGAAAACTTCTTCTGGCAATCAACAACAGGCGGATTCTGGCTCAACTACGCTTTCGCAACTGTTCCAGAACCAGCTGAATGGGCGATGATTCTCGGTAGCCTCGCTCTCGGCTTCGCAATCTATCGCCGTCGCAAATAATTTGTATGACGGGCACCGGCGGACATTGGCGTAGCCAATCGTCCTTTGAAACGGGTTGCCGAATTTACAGAAAGACCACCAAGGCGTTGGTGGTCTTTCGTTTTAGTTGTTAGATTATTTCTTCTTTTTTTCGTTTTAGTTGTTCGACTATTTACTCTTTTTTTCGTTTTAGTTGTTAGATTATTTATTCTTTTTTTTCGTTTTAGTTGTTAGACTATTTACTCTCTTTTTCGTTTTAGTTGTTAGATTATTTATTCTTTTTTTTCGTTTTAGTTGTTAGATTATTTATTCTTTTCTCATTTTAGCTATTAGGGAGGTTTTGTTATTTCGGGAAAAATTAAGTCGGGTTTGGGTTTATATTTACGTTTTTTTAATTCTTCAATTTTCAAAAAATTTTCACAAAAAAGCTTGCAATATTTATGCATTCAAGTTATTTATCTTTTGAATTTTAAATAATACTACATTCTTATGAAAAATAAAGCCCTACTTACCCTCGCAATTATGTCAATTTCAGGAGCATTGTTTGCTACTGATTTTGTCATTTCTACAGCAGATTCACTTGCTGGATTTGTAAATGTTGAAGATGATGTCAACGTTTACTACACTGCTTCTGACAAAAAAAGAGCTCGCATAGGGTCTTCAAACCTAACCATTTTATATGCGGCAAAAAGTTTTACATTAAAAGCTGGTGGTGTAACAATTCCAGAAACTTCGACAGTATCAACTACACCAACTTGGTGGAATACACTTGGTACATATACTTTTGATATTGCAACAGCAAACCCAACGACTGACGAAGACCCAAAAACGTACAACGTATTTAAGAATGAATCTTCGAGCTATTTTAATTTGCAAATGGGGTCCTTTACAATCAAGAATTCAAAAGGCTCGGCTGTAACAGCAATCATCGACGGTGGTTCAAAAAAATTTGAACTTTCTGGTGGTGCAAATGCACAACAGACCCCAACATTAAACATTCAAACAAATACAAATTTCACAACAACTTTAAATGATGCTAATGCTTTTTATTTGGGAAAAGCTTCACGTTTGAATGTTACAAACAATTCTACTTTCACAATCGCTTCACGAATAAATACAGTTGGAGATCAAGTTTTAGAAGAAGATGGCGTTGACCGTAGTTATCTTGTCCCACAGATTTATGTTGAAGAAGGCTCAAAACTTGTGACAGCTACACCGGTGGGTGGTATAAGTTTTAATGGTCAAACAAATATTAACATTCAAGGCACATGGGAAATCAGAAATGGTGCTGTAACATTGGGTGAAAAAACAACTACATACATTAAAAACTTAAAACATGGGAATGGACATAATTTAGACATCTATGGAAAAGTAGAATTGGGTAGTGCTACAAGTCTTGCACAATTTGTCCTTAACGATGGTTCGTCTTTAACACAATTATCTGGCAACGTAACGTATTTCAATAGAGAAGCAACAATCAAAAATGGTGCTACATTTAAGACAAGCGGTTATCTACAAATTAATGGTGGTGCTAAAACTGATATTGATGCAAAATGGGCAGATATCACAATCGAAGAAGGTGCAAAATTCTATGTTGATGGACAATCAGAATTCGGCTCGTCTGTAGTTTTGGGTAGCGGAGAATTGATTCTCAAACAAGAAAACGCTATGACAACATCGACAGGCGAACTTCTCTCTATTAAAGGAACATCAGGCTCAACTGGTTCGATTATCAGAATAGAAGCAAACCAAGCTTTTAAGAGCATTTCTACAAACGGAAAGAATATCGATATCTATCTTTCAACAACTAACGATTCTACTTTGACCTCTTATTTTGGGGTAGACGATTCAAAAATTGTAATTCACGATTTTGCAGAAAATAGAATCTTTGTTACAAACAAAATTGAAAACCCAAACAACGTCTTTGACGCATACCAAACAATCGATGGCGAAGAAGTAAAGATTCAAAACCTGTACATCAACAATGGTTGGTTGTCGGCAGTTGCTGTTCCAGAACCAGCTGAATGGGCGATGATTCTCGGTAGCCTCGCACTCGGTTTTGCAATCTATCGCAGAAAGAAATAAAAAATATAAAAACACACAAAAAAATCGCTCAATAATTGGGCGATTTTTTTTGTATCTAATTTTGTAGTTTAGACGATTTTTATCGTCTCTCAATTCGATATTAAAAATAGAAAAAAAAGCTTGAGCGTGTAGATGTATAGGTATTTAATTGAAGGTTTGAATTAAAAAGGAGAAATATGTCCACATTTAAATTTGCAGTATTGCCTGGTGATGGTATCGGGCCCGAAGTAATGAAGGCGGCACTCGAAGTTCTCGATGTCGCATGTAAGAAACACGGACACACGCTTGACTACACTGTACACGCAGTTGGCGGAGCTGGTATCGATGAATTCGGCAAAGCACTCCCTGACTCGACAGTCGAAGCTTGCCAAAATGCCGACGCTATTCTTTTCGGTTCGGTCGGCGGACCAAAGTGGGAACACTTGCCACCAGCAGAACAACCAGAACGTGCAGCACTTTTGCCATTGCGTAAAATTTTCAAATTGTTCGCAAACATCCGCCCAGGCTTGCTCTACCCTCAGTTGACAGACGCATCGCCATTGAAGGCTGAAAGAATCCCAAATGGTATTGACATCGTTTGCATTCGTGAACTCACAGGTGGTATCTACTTTGGCGAAAAGAAAACTTGGACAACTGAAGACGGCGAACTCGCAGCTTGCGACACAATGATGTATCGTGTAAGTGAAATCGAAAGAATCGCTGAAGTTGCCGGCAACACAGCAATGGCTCGTGGCAAAAAGATTTGCTCAATCGACAAAGCAAATGTTTTGGAAACATCTGTACTTTGGCGTAAGACTGTTACTGAATATTTCAAAAAGAACTTCCCTGAAGTTGAATTGACCTATATGTATGTCGATAACGCTGCTATGCAATTAGCACGCGACCCTAACCAATTCGACGTATTCTTTACCGAAAATATGTTCGGCGATATCTTGTCTGACGAAATGGCAGTTATCTGTGGTTCGCTCGGAATGCTTTGCAGTGCATCGCTTGGCGACATCAAGAATTCACTCGGTTTGAAATTCGGCTTGTACGAACCAGCAGGTGGAACAGCTCCAGACATTGCTGGCAAGGGAATCGCAAACCCATGTGCACAAATTTTGTCAGCTGCATTGATGTTGAGATACTCATTTGGCGAAGATGCAATCGCATCGGAAATCGAAAAAGCAGTTCGCCAAGCAGTGTGCGACGGCGTACGCACAGGCGATATCGCATTCGGAATGAACGCTGTTTCAACAGAACAAATGAAACAAGCAATCATCGACAGACTCTAATAAAATATTATCAGTTATGGACTCCGCAGAAATTAGAAAAAGTTTTCTGGAATTTTTTAAATCAAAGGGACACACAATAGTTCCTTCGGCATCGCTTATGCCGACCTCGCCAAATTTGTTGTTCACAAATGCGGGGATGAACCAATTTGTACCATACTTTTTGGGCGAAGAAAAAAATCCATTTCTGCGAGCGGCGGATACACAAAAATGTATCCGTGCAGGCGGTAAACATAACGACCTTGAAGACGTCGGCTTTGACACATATCACCACACATTCTTTGAAATGTTGGGCAACTGGTCGTTTGGCGATTACTTCAAAAAAGAAGCAATCGAGTGGGCTTGGGAGCTTTTGGTAGACGTCTGGAAGTTCCCCAAAGAACGCCTCTACGCAACAGTCTATGAACCAGCTGAAGGCGAACCTGCAACGTTTGACGACGAAGCGTACGGCTACTGGGTTGAAGTTTTCAACAAGTATGGTCTCGATCCTGAAGTACACATCAAAAAGTGTGGTAAGAAAGATAATTTTTGGATGATGGGCGAAACAGGTCCATGCGGTCCATGTTCAGAAATCCATATCGACCTCACACCAAAAGGCGACACAAAGGGCGAGCTTGTCAACGCTGGTTCACCACTTTGTATTGAAATTTGGAACTTGGTGTTTATGCAGTTCAACGCCCTACCTAATGGCGATTTTGAACCACTCAAGAACAAGAATATCGATACCGGAATGGGCTTTGAACGTGTTGCTGGCATCATTGCAACTACAAAAAATTTCACAGATTTTTCGGAGCTTGCATCGAACTATAACAGCGATTTGTTCACCGATATTTTCAAATATATCTCGCATATGTCAGGCAAGACTTATATGGGAACATTGCCACGCGACCCACGCGAGATGTCGAGCCAAGAACTTACCGACTGCGTGTTCCGTGTTCTCGCCGACCATATCAGAACTTTGACCTTCTCTATTGCCGATGGGATTATCCCAGGCAACGAAGGCAGAAATTACGTTTTGCGAAGAATCCTCCGCCGTGCAGTTATGTACGGAAAGCGTTTAGGGCTTGAACGTGGCTTCTTTACACGTCTGACAGAACCTGTCATCGAAAAGATGTCGCCATACTTCCCTGAATTGTTGGAGCAACGCAAGATGATTGTAAAGACAATCGAAGCCGAAGAAACAAGCTTCGCACGCACACTCGATAGAGGTCTTGAATTGCTCGATAGAATCACAACAACTGACGGTAAAATCAGTGGAGAACAAGCGTTCATCTTGTACGATACATTCGGCTTCCCGATTGACCTCACACAACTTATCGCCCGTGAACGCAATATGCCTGTTGATACAGACGGTTTTGAACGTGAAATGGAAAAACAACGTCAACGTGCAAGAGACGCACAGACGAAAAAAGTCATCAGCGTATCAGATCTTTCAGAAGCAGAACGTGCAACACAATTTGCAGGCTACAAACAAGAAAACCTTGCAAACTTCACAACTACAATCAGTGCAATTCTCGAAGACGATGATGCCGACTATGTAATCCTTCCACAAACACCATTCTATCCTGAAAAAGGTGGTCAGGTTGGCGACACTGGCTTTATCGAAATAGCTGGCGAAGCACACGAAGTTTTTGATACAAAAGCAGACAACGCAAACCATATCTTGCACAAAGTTCGCAAGGGTGCATTTGCATCGAAAATGGTCGGGAGCGAAGTGTCGGTATCGGTTGACGCATTGCGTCGCCGTTCGATTCAACGCCACCACTCTGCGACACACATTTTGCATTGGGCAATGCGACAAGTTCTCGGCACACATATTCGCCAAGCAGGCTCGTATGTCGACGCCGAAAGATTGCGTTTCGACTTCACTCACTACGAAGCCCCAAGTGCAGAACAACTCAAGGAAATTGAAAACCTTGCAAACTACAAAATTTTAGCAAACGATCCAGTCTCGTGGAGAGTTATCCCACGCAACGAAGTTCCACCAGAATGTATGGCATTGTTCTCGGAAAAATACGGTGCAGTAGTGCGTATGGTCGAAATGGGCAACTTCAGCAAAGAACTATGCGGTGGCACACACGTTTCGGCAACTGGTGAAATCGGCTTCATCAAGATTCTCGGCGAAGGTGCAATATCGGCTGGTACACGAAGAATCGAAGCTGTCGCCGGCGTTGCCGCCTTGCAGAAGGTTGAGCAAATGCAATCTATGCTCGGTGAAATATCTCGTGAGCTTTCTTGCAAAACTGAAGAGACACCGACAAGACTTCGCAAGCTTGTCGCAACAAAGAATGAGCTCGAAAAAGAACTCAAGGGTTTCCGCAAAGAGAACGCTGGTAAGCTCGCAAAGAGTTTGGCAAACGACGCAGTTTTAAAAGACGGCAAGATTCCATTTATGGTAAGAGTCGTTGAAATCGATTCTCCAGCAATGATGCGTGAATTGGCAGTTGACGCTATAAAAGAACGTCCCGACGGCGTTGCAGTTCTCGGTGCATCGTTTGGCGAAAAAGCGACAGTACTCGTACTCTGCTCTGCCGACGCTGTCTCGGCTGGAATAAAAGCAGGCGACATCGTCCGTGAAATTGCTGGAAAACTCGGTGGTAAAGGTGGCGGAAAGCCAGACTTTGCACAAGGTGGCGGATCGTCAAAAGATATCGAAAAAGTATTCTCTGAGTATAAGGACTCGATAAAATAAGATGTATTTAAAGCAGGTTACAATCAACGGATTTAAGAGTTTCGCCGATAAGATGGAACTTCCACTTACCCCTGGGATAACGTGTATCGTTGGTCCTAATGGTTGCGGAAAAAGTAATATTGTCGATGCAATCCGTTGGGTTCTCGGTGAGCAAAGTGCAAAAGCATTGCGTGGTGGCAAGATGCAAGATGTCATCTTCCAAGGAACAGAAACACGCAAACCTTTGCAATTTTGCGAAGTCAGCCTGCTTTTCTCTGACTGCGAAGGTCAACTTGGTACACAATTTAACGAAGTAGAAATCAGCCGTAAAGTTACACGCGACGAAGGTAGCGACTATTATATCAACGGCAAATCGGCACGCTTGAAAGATATTCAGAATCTGTTTATGGATACTGGTATTGGACGTGTGTCGTACTCGTTTATGGTACAAGGGCAAATCGACCAAATTTTGTCGTCTAACCCTGGTGAGCGTCGTGCAATTTTTGAAGAAGCAGCAGGTATAACAAAGTACAAAACGCAACGTCGCGAAGCACTCAATAAGCTTGCACTTGTAGAACAAAATCTTGCTCGTGCGACAGATAGAATCGAAGAAATTGGTCGCCAGATTGGGTCATTAAAACGCCAAGCATCAAAGGCACTTCGATATAAGCGTTTGAGTTTCCGTTTGCGACACCTCGACCTCGCACTCAATGCGAAAAATTATGCGGAACAATCAAAACTTCTAAAAGAAGATGAAGAATTGTTGAAAAAAATTTCTTCAGAAATTTTCGAGCTTTCGCAAAAATTAACTATCGCCGAAGAGACACTTTCACAAATGCGTGCTGAACGAGCCCAGTGCATATCGCAACTCGACTATTTGCGTCAAAACGCAGCTGAAACACGCTCTCAAAAAGAACAAGCCGAACGCAATAGCGAGTTCGCAGTCGTCCGTAAAAAAGACCTCACCGAACGCCTCGAACAAATTTCGACAGAAATAAATTCTCTTAACGAACAACTCGGAGCACTCGAAGGTAGAGCCCAAGGCGATATCGAAGTTCAGCAAATGCAATTAAATTTGGTATCGGCAGATGACGAAGTTTTCCAACGCCATAGCCAAGAATTAGCTGAAATTGAAGAAATGCTCAGAGCATCAGAAAACGAGCTTTCAAGAGCTCGCCAAGAAGCTTTGATGAGCGAAAGTTCGGTTACACGTTTGCGTGCAAATTGTACGACACTTGAAGTCGACTTGAAGTCGTACCAAGTGCGACATGCGGCAATGTCGGACTCAATTTTTCAAGTAAAAGAAGAATTGCTTACGCTCGAAAATCGCGAAGCAGAATTGAAGTTAGCACTCGAAAATGCCAACGAAAGACTCGGGACAGCCGAAGCCGATATTACCGAAGCTCAAGCACGCTCGGAAGAATTGCGTACACAATATCGCAATAAACAAATGGAAATTCAGCAAATGGACAGACAGCTCGCAAGTAAAAGTGCAAGACTAAGTTTGCTCAACGATTTCCAATCGAGAATGGAAGGATTTTCAGAAGGCGTTAAGTCGATTATGAAAGGTCGAATGCCCGAATGTTTCGACGCAAACAACGTGAAAATCGCCAGCCAAAATGTAGAAGTTGCAGACGGCTGGACCTCTGCATTTGAAACAATGCTCGGCTCTGCACTCGACGCTGTCGTACTTGAAGACTCATCAAAACTTTCGCAAACACTCACACTTTTGCGTGAACGCAATCTCGGCAATGCGGCATTCCAAGTATCGTCAAATAATTTTGAAGAATCGGCAATCGCCCTGCCCGACGGAATCTTCAAAGGTGCTGACATCGTAAAAACAGACAGAGAAGATCTGAAGCCATTTGTGAAAAATATGGTCTCGGGTTGCTTCTTCTGCGAAGACATTGCAAGTTTTGCGACATTTGTTGCAAACAACCCCAGTTTCCGTTTTATCACAGCAGTCTCTCGAGACGGCAGTATTCTCGACCCACGTGGTATAGTCTACGCCTCAAGCGGAGAAAAACGCGACACAGAAAGCAGTTTCATACTTCGCAATACAGAAATAAAACGTCTCAAAGAAGAAATTGAAGTTGATAATTCTGCCCTGACGACACTCAACGAAAATGCGATGGAAATCAATGCACAACTCGATTCAGCAGAAGTCGAAATTGAAAATCGCAAAAATGTGGCGTCTGAAATTAAGCGAGAAATTGCGTCGATAAACGCACAAACGTCGGGAGCCGAAACTGCAATAGCAGAACGCAAGGCAGATTTAGAGAAAAAGTCGGCATCGGTCGCTGAAATGGAAAATTCACGTTTTGAAGCTCAAGATAAGCTCAATACAGCGATGCAAGCACTCGAACAAGCCGAAAAAACAATCGCACAATCGAGAGAAATTGCAGAACAAAAAGAACGTGAGATTGCAGAACTTCGTGAAAGTAAAGACCAAAAATATGCAGTCGTATCTGAAGCACGTCTCGAGCTTGCGTCAAAACGTGCAAGATTGGAAAGTTTGGAAAAAGGCTTGGCGACAATCCGTGAACAACAAGCCGAAACACGCTCATTGATAGAACGTCGCACGATTGAATCGCAATCAATATCCGACCAAATCACAAAGTTCGACGCCGAGACACTCGCAGAAAAAGAACGTTCTGACGCACTTGCAGAAACACTCCGCCAAGCACTCGAGACAATCGAAGCAGGTCGAGCAAAACTTGGTGAATGCGAACAGAAAATAGCCGACTACGAAGAATCGCTAACTGGCGACCGTGAAACATTGATGCGTGCGAACTCACAAAAGAACGATTGCGATGTTCGCCTCGCTAAACTTCGTGCAAAAACAGATTACATTTCGGAACGTATCCTCAATGAATACGAAACAGAAATTTCGTCAGTAGATTGGAAAATGGAACTCTGGAAGTCTGACGAAGAATTTGAACTTCGTGTAAAGCTCGATGAACTCGAAGAAGGCGAAGTAACGCCAAAACAAAAACGTGAACGTGGCGAACCAACCGAAGAAGATTTCGCAAAAATGGACGAAACCGACTTCGGAAAAATCGATGAAGAAGTACGCGAGTTGCGTGAACGTATCAACGCAATGGGTGCTGTTAACCACGCAGCAATCGAAGAATACGCCGAACTCAAGGAACGCTACGACTTCCTCAAAGCTCAAACTGACGACCTCTGGACATCGAAAAATGCCCTCGTTGCAGATATCGACGAAATTAACGCAACAAGCCAAAAGCTTTTTGCCGACACCTTTGAGCAAATCAGAAAGAATTTCCAATTCACTTTTGAAAAAATCTTCGGCGGTGGCACTGCTGACCTCAAACTTGTCGAAACTGAAGATGTACTCGATAGTGGTATCGAAATTGTCGCTCGTCCGCCAGGAACAGTGCTTAAAAGCTTGTCGTTGCTCTCAGGTGGTCAACGCACGATGTCGGCAGTATCGTTGCTTTTTGCAATCTATATGGTTAAACCGTCGCCATTCTGCGTGCTTGACGAGCTTGACGCTCCACTCGACGACGCAAACGTTGGTCGCTACACTGACTTGCTCAAAGAGTTTATCCGCTACTCGCAATTCCTTGTTATCACACACAACAAGCGAACGATGTCGGCGGCGGACACAATCTTTGGCGTTACAATGCAAGAACGAGGGGTGACACGCTTGATTTCAATGAAGCTCAAAGAAGCCGAAAAAATTGTAGACTAATTTTTATGAAAGACGCTTTCGGGCGTCTTTTTTTGTGGGTAAAATTTTTCTAACGCAACAAAACCAAAACGTAAGTTTATCTAAAAAAAGCCACTGGGGATGATGTCATTAGCCCCAGTGGCTCGTGTTTTATGGCATTACTTTGTTTTTTAGCATCTCCAACTTGCCAAACGAAAGGAGTCTTGCGAAAATCAACGGGACGCAACCTCTACCCTATTTCGCAAAATAAAAAACAAGTTGAAGAATCAAAAAGAACAATTTTTAATTTTGTTGAATATAGCTAAAACAAAGAAAGAAATATTGTCAACAAAAAATGTTAGATTATTCTAACTTTTAAAAGAATGAATTGAATATTTGTTTTTTATGATTATTTAGTCCACTTTTTCCAATCAGATTTAAACGAGTCGGCGTTTTCGGGAGTCGCTACAAGTGGCTTAATTAGGCGTATATCAGCAGATGGCAAGATAGATTCAACAATTCTTTCTGCGATTGCTCTTGCCGAAAAATATCCCCATCCATAGAAGTCGTTATACACGCAAGCAGACAACTGCCCCGACTGCAAATATTCTGACAAATACGGAGCACCGCCGACACATATCGCAAAACGTCTATCGGTATCTCGGTTGATAGGCGTCATATCGGCGAGCAATTCTGGAGACATAAAAATTTCTCCATAATTATCACGTCGCATAATCGATATTTTATTTGCCATCGTAAAAAGCGAGTAAAGTTCAATCAGCTCGAGCGTAATTTTTTTATCAGAAATAGTGTTCAAGAGAACCTCGTTAAAATTCGTTTTTGCAACTTGAAAAAGTTTTTCTTTTGCATTCGCACGTTCAGTAGAATCGGCAAGGAAAGAGTTTGAATTGCCGTAGATATACAAATGCAAAGTATCTTTACCTGCCAAAATTTTTAGTTGTTCCGACAACGTTTCATAAAACTTTTTTTCATCACCGCCTACGTAAAGCAATCTTTTAGACTCCTTTAAATCTCTGCCGACAAGCACAACCGGAAACGATTTTTCAGCCAATGCACGCACTGCTGAAGTCAATTTTGTATCTGTTGAAATTGGGAAAACGACCGCCCCAGAATATCCGTCGATATACACATTGCCGATTTTTTTAATTTGATTTTCGACGGAAAATTCGGATACAAATTCCAACTCAAACTTCTTTCCATATCGTGATTGCAATTCGTTTAGAGCATCGCGTACACCGTTGTAAATTGCGACATTTGCCGATGGCATAGTTGAATTGCCGATATACGCAATTTTGCAAACTTCTTTCGCAAATACGCAAGATAAGACGGTCGATAAAATCAAAAATGTAGCGAGAATTTTTTTCATATTATTTTTTTGAGAACATTAAAATTTCAATAATTTTAGACACCGAGTCGGCACAAAGTTTTGCAGATTTTTTTGAATCTTTTGATGAAACAAAAAATGCGACAGCGACATCTACCGACGGAAAAACTGCTACGACATTCGCACAATTTTCCCAATAATCAGCCGATACAAAGAATCGCATACCTTTTTCGTATGAGAGTAGCCAACCTTGCGAAAATTTTTCTGACTCTTGCATAGGTTCGCGTCTTTTTGATATCGCTGAAGCCGTGGAAAATTGCGGGGTTTGCGATGTTTCGCATTCGAGCCATTTAGCGATATCGGCTATACAAAGTGCGTATGCTGTGGCTGGGAATGTCGCTAAATTAAAGGATGAAAAGCGTGGCTCAATAAATCCTAATGGCTTAAAAAGATATTCTTCGGAACACGATGCGAACGACTTTTTCATATTCTTTTCTCGCTTATCGAAAATGTATCCGATTGCATATCCCGCTATAGTCGCACTCAAGCGAGAACGTGAGAAAACATCGCCCGATTGGGAAGTCGGGGTAAGTTGCGAAACAATCTCGAAAGTTTCGATTGCCGAAGAATCGGGAGGCAATAAGCTATCGTAATGAGAATCTACTCCGCCACGCATCGAGAGGAAGTCGGAAAAAGTTGTTTTATATTTTTGGCTTAAGTATGAGCAGTATCGAGAAATCTTCCAATCGCCCGATATTTTACCTTTGCTTTCCATCGACACAAGCATAAGCGACATCAACGCTTGCGACGTATTCCCCAACGGAAATTTTTTTATTTTTTTGTTGTCGCCTTTCAAAATAAAATCTCTACCGAAAATAGTTTTCCCATTTGCGACAACACACATTGCACCGCTGGAAGCATCGAGTTTTTCGAGGCTCGCACGGAAGTCGTTTGAAAGCGAAGTCAAACGTGCTTGCGTCAATTTTTCGGACGCAGACATGCTACTCACACAAGCGAGCAAAACAAAAGCGACTGCAAAAAGTTTTTTCATTACAACTTAAATCGCTTAACAGGAACTTTACCCGATTTTGATTTCACCCATTCTTCTAAATCCGAAGGCAATTTCATTTCAGCCAAAGTTTCAGAAAACATACAAGAGCGTGTTTTAACTCTCGATGCCAAGCACGACATATCCATAGTTAAATTGACATTGCGTTCGGCTTGAATTGGCTTAATGAACTCGTTGGGATTTAGTCCGAAAAACTCTGCGACACGTTTGCCCATATCGTATCGGCTGACTGCTTCAAGCCCAGCAAAATGGTATATACCGCTGACATTCGGACGCTCGCAAAGTTCGCAAAGTAAATCGGCAAGACGCTCAACCGAAAGTGGACATTTTATTTCGTTTGTACGCAACTCTGAAATTTGTCCACTCGCCCAAGTACGCAAAAGTTTTTCGTGAAGAGAACGGCGTCCGGTGAGACTATTTCCACAAACGTGGCTGAGACGCAATACGACAGTCGCTGGAGCATCGACTTTCAAGACACGTTTTTCAGCCATAAGTTTAGTTGTTCCGTAAAGAGTACATGGCATAGGAACATCAGTATTTTTGTATGGTGATGCTGTTCCGTCGAAAACCATATCAGTTGAAAGATGAATAAACCTTGCTCCGACATGATGCGACAAGTGTGCCAAATTCTCGGGCAAAACAACGTTCATCTTTTCAGCTAATTCTGGATTTGCATCTACATCTACTGGACTCGAAATTGCGGCACAATTCACAACCATTTCCGGAAACATATCAAGCACTACACGTTGAAGAGCCGAAGAATCGGTTAAGTCGAGCTTAACTTGTTCGACATTTTTAATAGCGGGTAAATCGTGCGAGTTGGAAACAGCAAGAATCTTATGCCCTGCTTCCGACGCTGATTTGATGAAATTATAGCCGACTAAACCAGTCGCACCTGTGCAAAAAATGTTCATAAAAAAATATCATTAAATTGTTATCTACGCTTGCAAAAATAGGATAAATTCCAATAATCGCCTTTGTTTATATATAGACATAGTATGAAGCTTGAAAATATAGTAAAGAAACAAATAAAAAATTTACCTGTTTATGAAACAGGCAAACCTATCGAATACGTCGCACGCGAGTTCGGTCTTGACCCTGACGGAATCTTGAAAATGGCGTCTAACGAAAACCCATTGGGAGCATCGCCCAAAGCACTCGAAGCAATCTCAAAAAGCTTTGGCGATTTGAATCGCTACCCAGATGGTGGATGCTACGAGCTCCGCCAAAAGCTTTCAAAGAAGTGGAATCTTACACCAGCACAATTTGCATTTGGCAATGGTTCAAATGAACTTCTTGAATTTATAGCACAATGTTTTGTTGGCGAAGGCGACGAAACTGTATTCGGTGCACAATCGTTTATCGTGTATAAGTTGGCGACAATTTTTATGGGCGGTAAATGCGTGAGCGTACCTATGCCAAACCTTAAGTACGACCTCGACGCACTTCGAGACGCCGTTACCGACAAAACAAAAGTCGTGTTTATGACAAACCCAAATAATCCAACTGGTGCAGTCTTGAAACAAGACGAAGTTGTCAATTTTGTGAAGTCGCTCCCTGAACACGTCGTTTTCTGTTATGACGAAGCATACGCAGAATATCAAGATGAAGAAGTCGATTTGCGTCCACTTATCGCAGAAGGTCGCCATGTCGTATGCTTGAGAACTTTCTCGAAAATCTATGGTCTTGCCGGATTGAGAATCGGCTACGCATACACATCGGAAGAACTTGCGGGCTATATCAATCGAGCAAGAGAACCATTCAACGTAAATAGCCTCGCACAAATTGGAGCACTCGCTGCACTCGACGACACTGAATTCCTCGAAAAGTGCCGTAAGATGAATAATGCCGGACGCAAACAATTTGAAGAAGCTTTTGAAAAACTCGGTTTTGAATATTTCTCAGACGGTGCGAACTTTGTAATGGTTAAGGTTGAAAATGCACCAGATGTATATGTGCAAATGCAAAAGCGTGGCGTTATCGTACGCCCGAACGTTGGCTATGGTCTGCCCGATTGGCTTAGAATCACAATCGACACTCCAGAAGGCAACGCACGTTGTATCGAAGAATTAGCAAAATTTGCTAAATAAAAAATGTCGGCAATTTGGCAGTTTATAATTTGTGCGATACTTTCGCTCTTGGCAATCGTCGGAGGAGCTTCACTCGCTGCGATGTCATTTGCGATTGCATCGTTCAGATTTTTAAATCTCAAAGATAAAGATTCAAACAAAGAATCGTTGTCGGGTGTTGGCAAGTTTTGCGTCTACAATTCAGAAAGAATGGCGTCGGTCATATCTTTAGGACGCAAATTCTTTTTGGCAGTCGCAACGCTGTCGATGTATTTTTCGCTCACGACTATTGACGAACTTTTTGGAATCACTCACACAACATTTTTTGAGATATTGCTCGCATTCATTTCGGCAGTACTCGTGCTGTTTATTCAATACGCACTCTTTGAAATTCCTGCGACACGCATAGGCAGAAATTATCCGATGCCCACAATCAGAAAATTGGGAACAATTATGTATATAACGTTTATCGTATTTGTCCCGATTGAAATTGTCGCCCGATTTATCGTTAAGCGTATACTCCCTAAAAAACTAAAGAAATTGGAGTCGGGCTTCGATTATATCGATGTTGAAATGATGCTCCGTGCCGATGAAAACGATACTGAATCAATCTCGCAATACACTGGTAAGATTGTAAAAAACGCCTTTAGAATTCAAGAACTCGATGTTAGCGATGTTATGCTTCCACGCACAAAAATTGTCTATTTCGACACAGAAAAAAGCAACTCGGAAAACTTGAAACTCGCACTCGGTTCACATCACACAAGATACCCACTTTGTAATAAGGACCTCGACGACTGCATCGGGATTATCCATATCAAAGATATTTTCACAGAAGCGTCTGAAACCAACATTGAATCGCTCGACTACAAATCACTTTGTCGTGAAACATTACGTGTACGTGAGAATGATAAACTTGAAAGTGCCCTTGCGAAACTGCTGAAATACAAATTGCAAATGGCATTGGTTGAAGATGAATTTGGCGGAGTTATCGGTATACTCACGCTCGATTCGGCTGTGGGAGAACTCGTCGGGCAGATACGCCCAGAATTCGGGGAAAAGAGAAATCAATCAATAAAACAACTCGGCAAAAACAAATACAAAGTCGGTGCTATGACCGCATTGCGAAGAGTTGAAGATTTCCTCGATGTAGATTTTGAAACAGACGAAGTTTCTACATTCGGTGGGTTAATTACTTTTTTGCTTGGCAGATTCCCCGAAAAAGGCGAACGTTTGTACATCGCAAAGCTCAATATGAGAATTATTATAGACTCTGTTGAAGACAAAATGGTCGGCGATTGCACAGTGATTTTAGAAGACAATAACACTAAAGAATAAAGATATATTTATGAATAATCCCTTAAATACATTGAAAGAATTTGTATCGTCAGAAGGCGGTGCAAAAGGTTATATCTACAGCCTCAAGGCTCTGAAAGATTCAGGTTTCGACGTATCACGTCTACCTGTTAGTATCAAGATTGTACTCGAAAGTGTACTTCGCAACTGCGACGGAAGTAGAGCTACCGAAGCCGACGTAAAAAAACTCGCCGGCTGGAACGCATCTACACCAGGAGACTACGAAGTTCCATTTGTCGTCTCACGTATTGTATTGCAAGACTTTACTGGCGTTCCACTCTTGGTTGACCTCGCCGCAATGCGAGATGCAGCTGCAAAACAAGGTAAAAATCCTGACGTTGTTGAACCACTCGTTCCTGTCGATTTGGTTGTGGACCACTCCGTTCAAATGGACTATGCTGGCACTCAAGACGCATTTGAAAAAAATCTCGAAAAAGAATTTGAACGCAATGCCGAACGCTACAAATTTCTCAAATGGGGTCAACAAGCATTCAAAACTTTTTCAGTTGTTCCACCATCAACTGGTATCATTCACCAAGTTAACCTCGAGTATTTGGCACGCTTGGTATTTGAATCTAAAGACGGCATAATTTATCCAGATACTCTTGTTGGTACAGACTCGCACACAACTATGATTAACGGCTTAGGCGTTGTCGGTTGGGGCGTTGGTGGAATCGAAGCCGAAGCTGGTATGCTTGGTCAACCAGTATATTTCAAAGTTCCAGAAGTTGTAGGTGTACACGTTTCTGGCGAGTTGAACGAAGGCGTTACTGCAACAGACCTCGCACTTCGTGTTACACAAATGCTCCGCCAAGAAAAAGTCGTCGGCAAATTTGTTGAATTCTTTGGCGAAGGTGCTCGCAAACTTTCACTCGCAGATAGAACGACAATCGCAAATATGGCTCCTGAATACGGAGCAACAATGGGATACTTCCCTGTCGACGAAACAACTCTTGAATATCTCAAATTGAGTGGCAGAGACGAAAAACTTATCGCTCTCGCACGTGATTACTTCAAGGAACAAGGTATCTTTGGAATCCCGCTCAAAGGCGAATGCGATTACACAAAGGTTGTAGAACTCGATCTTTCAACAGTAAAGCCATCTATCGCAGGTCCAAAACGTCCACAAGATAGAATTGAATTGGCTGATGTGAAAAAAGCATTTGGCGATTTTGTAGCCGAAAGCAAATCGGAAAAGAAAGTCGTAAAGACATCAAAAGGCGATCTCACCGACGGAAGCGTTTTGATTGCAGCAATCACAAGTTGCACAAATACATCAAACCCATCTGTAATGATTGCAGCAGGCTTGGTCGCAAAAAAAGCATCGGAACTTGGAATCAAGCCACCAGCGTATGTAAAGACGACAATCGCACCAGGCTCTCGTGTTGTTAGCGATTATCTTGAATCGGCTGGTTTGCAAAAGTATCTCGACAATATCGGCTTTAACCTCGCTGCTTATGGCTGTGCAACTTGTATCGGTAATTCAGGTCCGATAGATGCTGAAATTACAGAAGCAGTGAAGTCGAACGACCTCGTATGTGCAAGCGTTCTTTCGGGCAACCGTAATTTTGAAGCTCGTGTACATGCACTCTTAAAAGCAAATTATTTGATGAGTCCACCACTCGTTGTAGCATTTGCACTCGCTGGCAGAGTCGATATAGATTTCGATAGAGAACCAATCGCAAAAACTCCAGACGGCAAAGACGTATTCTTAACTGACATTTGGCCGACATCAAAAGAAGTTGCCGAAACTGTCGCTGAAAACGTCAAGAGCGAAATGTTCAAAAAACGCTACGCCGATATGAGTGGTCCAGACCGTTGGCAAAAAATTGAAAGCTCAACTGGCGATCTCTATGAATGGGACGACAACAGCACATATATCCAAAACCCACCATTCTTCGATACTTTCACAATGGATGCTCCTGCTATCCCTGAATTGAAAGATATGCGCGCACTTGCAATCCTCGGCGATTCCGTCACAACCGACCACATCTCGCCTGCAGGTGCAATTCTTGTCGATGGTCCAGCTGGAAAATTCTTGCGTTCTCACGGCGTTGAACAAAAAGATTTCAACTCGTACGGATCACGTCGTGGCAATGACCGCATTATGACTCGTGGCACATTTGCAAATGTTCGCATCAAGAATAAAATGGCTGGTGGAGTCGAAGGTGGATACACAAAAATCGACGGCGTTGGCGACAACGTTGCAATCTTCGATGCGTCAGAAGAATATCGCAAACGTGGCGAAGGTTTGATTGTCTTCGGTGGTGTTGACTACGGTATGGGAAGCTCACGAGACTGGGCTGCAAAAGGCACAAAACTCTTGGGCGTTCGTGCAGTTGTAGCAAAATCATTTGAAAGAATCCACAGAAGCAACCTCATCGGTATGGGCGTTCTTCCGTTTGAATTCACAAATGGCGACGACGCTGAATCGCTCGGAATCAACGGAACAGAATCATTCTCGATTGATGTCGATCTCGCTCCAGCATCAAAGGCAATTTTGACAATCAAAAAATCTGACGGAACAGAAAAGAAGGCTGAACTTCTCTTGCGTATTGATACTCCGATTGAAGTTGAATACTACAAGCAAGACGGTATCTTGCCTTACGTTCTCAAAAAGATTCTCAACAAATAGCTCCCTCGCTAAATGAGCGAAGAAACAAAATATCTTGTACACGTCGATGCCGACACCGCAATTCTTGCGGTCGTCGGCAAGGCGGGATATATGAATTGCCGAAATGTCGGCGAGTTCTTCTCTGCAACTATCGACGGTGGTTGCAAAAATCTGCTCATACAATGTCGCCAATGTACAGGAATGGATAGCACATTTTTGGGAATGATTACAAGTGCAGTTCTCAAACTTCGCAAAATCGGTGGAACATTGACTATGCTGAATTTGTCAGAACGCAATCAAGAGCTTATCGAAAATCTCGGACTTGTAAAATTGGTAAAAACAGCATCGTTCGACACAACTACGACAAACGAAACTACACTTGAATCAAACGTCGCAAAATCGGCTGAAATACTCTCCGCTCACGAAAGTTTAATCGAAGCCGATTCTGCAAACCTCGCAAAATTTCAAGATGTTATCGCTTTCTTGAAAAAAGAAAATCAATAAAAAATATGTCAATTACAATTCTGTCAATTTGGTGCATAGTCGCCACAATCGCCCTGCTGATGATGTGGAAGTCGCAACGCTACTACTCGTCTGTGCGTGAAGATATAGACAGAATGCGAGAAGAAAAAGATATTATCATAGATTTTCTTCATACGACTGCCGAAGATATGAGTAGTGGCGAACTCGACAAAACAAAGCTGTACCGACGTATTGTCCGCACAACCGCTATCACTTGCGGTGCAATGACTGCTTGCCTCTACGAAAAAACTCACGACAACAAATTGGTATCGCGTGCAACCGAAGGACTCTTCCCGCCTCAAACACGAAGAATATCAAAGCAAGGCAATATGCTCCGTGCAAAATTTCTCGAAGAAGCAATCGTACAAGAAACTCTGAATGTCGGCGAGTCTGTCATCGGTATGGTCGCTAAAAAAATGCGTGGTATCATAATAAAAGATGCAATGGGAGACTCGAGAGTTATCGAACATGGCGATGAATCGTTGCAAGTTAAAAGTATGATTGCTGTGCCCGTCGCTTTCGGAAATAAACTTTACGGAGTTCTCGCAATAGCAAACCCGATTTCAGAAAAACCATTCAATTCGACAGATTTTTCACTCGCACTTTCTCTCGGCGAACAAGCAGGTATGGCACTGCACAATATGGACGCACTCTCGGCGATAATCCTAAAAAATAAAATGGAATTCGATTTGCGTCTCGCAAGTGATGTCCAAAAATACTTGTTACCGTCGACAATGCCCGACACGCAATCACTACAATTTGCAGTTAAATATATACCACAACAACTAATCGGTGGAGACTTTTACGATTTCTACAAACTTCCAAATAATCGTATAGGAATAACAGTTGGCGATGTCTCGGGCAAAGGCGTGTCGGCTTCGTTAATTATGGCAATTTGCCGAACAAAATTACAAGCACTCGCACATAAAAATAAATCGCCATCGGAAACTTTAAAAGAACTCAATGCCGATATTGTCGAGTCTATGCGTACCGATATGTTTATCACTATGACCTATGCGATAATCGATACCAACGCATCTAAAATCACACTCGCTCGTGCCGGACACGAACCCGCTCTCCTCTACAAATCAACCGAGCCAACTTCGCCCGCAATAAAAATCCGTGGCTCAGGTATGGCAGTCGGTATGGTCGATTCTGAACTATTCGACGAGTCTATTGAAGACGTAGAATTTGAATTCAATAAAGGCGATGTCTTCGTCCTCTACACCGACGGAATCACCGAAGCCTTAAATAAAGAAGACGAAGAATACACAACTGCACGACTCGCATCGACAATATCAAAATTTGGCACACAATCAGCAAAGGAAATGAACGATGCTATCATTAAAGATGTCGAAACATTTTCAGACAAAACTAAACACGCAGACGACCTCACTCTTCTGTGCGTAAAACAAATTTAATCTCAAAAATACAACAATAAAACAAAGGAAATAAAATGGCAGGAGTAGGTAAATTACTCAAACAAGCACAAAAAATGCAAAAGGCAATGGAAGCCGCTCAAGCAGAACTCGAAATGCTCCAAGTCGAAGGCTCGGCAGGCGGTGGTGCAGTCAAAGCAGTCGTAACTGGACAAGGTGCTCTCAAGTCGATTAAAATCGATCCCGAATTTCTCAAAGAAGATGTCGCAAGCGTAGAAGCATCTATCGTTGCAGCTGTACAAGACGCATCCTCTAAAGCAAAACAAGCTTCAGAAGAAAAAATGTCCTCCATCACCGGCGGATTCGCCCTCCCCTTCTAAATTTTTTATATGAAGGGCACCGGCGAGCGATTGCCGTAGGCAATATCGCTCGCTGATTTCGGGTTGCACAATTATACAGAAAACTCTCCAAGGCGTTGGAGAGTTTTCGTTTTAGTTTTTTAAATGGTGTGTTTTTTAAAAGCGTGGGAACTTGCGATTCATCGTATTTAGCTCCGTAAAACATCAACTGGAAGCGTAGGTGCAATTCCCCCGATATTCTATTGTAAAAATGTGCAACATTTTTAGTTATTGCCATACTACACTGGCAATAACGGCAATAGAATATCAAAGAGGTAGAATAAAAGCACCGGTTCATCCTCACTTTATTATTCTAAAAACTAAATCATTAAAATAGCAATACACACAAAATAAAAATCCGAACAGGGATAGGAGTATTGCGAATGCAATCTCCGTAAGGGGCAACGCCCCTTCAACGATGTGCAGGTGGCTCACCTGCTTGCGTGGGGTTTGGGGAGGGTGCAACCAACCCTCCCCAACATCTATTAACTCCTAAAAACGAAAACTCTCCAACGCCTTGGAGAGTTTTCTGTAAAATCCGGCAACCCAAAATCAGCAGGCGATATTGCCTACGGCAATCGCCTGCCGGTGCCCGTCATATAAAAAAAAAAGGCTTTAAGTTTGAGAAAATTTGTTGTAGAGTTTTAGTAAGGAAAAGATTATGAAAAAATTAGTTATTTTATTGTCAATATGTGCAATTAATTTTGCAATTTGTGCACCTGCAAAAAAGGTTGTCGAGTATGCGAAGCCTTATCGAACGATAAGTTCGGTGGAATATAAGCGTGCGGACATCAAGGATGGTTGGGTAAAGAAAGGTTCGGCAATATATTTTGGCGTGGATGAATCGCAAAAGCCAGCTGGTAAATTTGGTCGGCTTATCATCAACAAAAAAGGGAAGTTTGCGTTTGAGAAACGTCCGAACAAAGCTGTCAAATTTTTCGGATACAATGGTGTTGTTAGTCGTGATTTGCTTGTGAAAGGCGATGTTGAAAAAACCCGCAAAAATGTTCGAGAAAAGGTTGCGATGACAGTCGCACAAGGATACAACTCGGTTATGATTTGGCCTCGCACTTTTGCTGAAACGCCAGAGCATCAAGATATGGTCGATTACCTTATCGCAGAGTTGAAGAAGAATGGTATTTATGTGCAGTTGCGTTTGGTCAGCTGGAATATAGGTCAGCCGAACTACTCTTTTGAACGTCGAGACGAACCAAAATTCCGATGTCTGATGTGCGATCCTGTTTGGCTTGGGTACTGGGAAAACTCGGTTATGAGATTGCTCACACACAAAAATCCGTACACTGGTATGACGCTTGCTGAAGATCCAATCGTGTTGGGCGTAAACTTTTTTGGCGAAATGAATTCGGGCTACGACCGATTGATGATGAACATTCCTGATGTCGCTCCACTGGGTGAAGAAAAATGGCGAAAGTGGCTCAAGGCAAAATATGGTACAATCGAAAAGCTCAACGAAGAATGGAAACAGAAAACTCCGCTTAAAAGTTTTGAAGATGTCAACATACATTATCGTGAGCGTGCTGGTCGTCCGACAAGCGATTGGTACAGATTTATATCATACAAGCACGAAAAATATAATAAGTTTTGTCGCAGTGTAATTGAAAAAGCTGGATACAAGGGTTTAGTTTGGGAAGGCGACGGAAGCCGTCGTATGAGTGAAATTCTCCCTCGTGGGACAACGTCTGACATTGTGCCGATTGACATCTACTACTGTCATCCTCGTGGTGGTTGGGGAAGAGTTGGGAATTCGGTTGGTCAAGAAAGTGCGATTTCAAGAAATGGCTCGTACGTTCTCACAACAATATCTACAAAAATCAATGACCGTCCGCTTATCGTAACAGAACACAATTATTGTTTCTGGAATCCTCACGTTTACGAAGGTGGATTGCTAATGCCTGCGTATGGAGCATTCCAAGGCTTCTCGCAATTTTTGGTACACGTCAATCCGGTAACAAAAGAACCAAAGAGCCTTGATGCATTTGGTGCTGGCGGTTCGCCAATTATGCGTGCGAACGAAGTTTTGACATACTTACTCTTCTTCCGTGGCGACGTTTCGGAATCGAAAAAGCGTGCCGATTTAGTGATGCCAAAAAAATGGTTTGACGAAAGTAAAGTTGCAAAATTCCCGATGAATTTGAATCAAGCATCGGTAGGTTTGATGGTCGGCTTCGCAGTATCATTGCCCGACTTAACACGTCCGCAAGCCCTGAAGAAATCGACTCCTAAAAAGGCAGACATTCAGTTTGCTCCATCTGGTTTTGCAAGTATATACGCACAAGATTGGTTTACAGATGTGGAACGTTCTATCGACGGACAATTTAATATCGCAAAATTCACAAAACTTTTGCGAGAACGAAAAATTATTTCTGAAGATAACATCAGCGATCCCGCAAACGGCGTGTTCCAAACAGATACTGGTGAAATCACGATGCGTGCAAAAGAAAAACTTTTGAAAGTTATCACACCACGCACAGAAGCCGTTGCGATATCTGCAAACAAAAGTGAACTATTAAAGAATTTGAAAATCAACTCGACAAGTGTTGATGGTTGCATTGCACTTTCGTCGCTCGACGGAAAAAATATTCCAGAAAGCTCACGTCTACTTTTGATATATACAACCGAAGCACAAAGAGTTGGCACAGTGTATTCTGCACCTGAAAAGAATTTTGTGACACTTGTCAAAACTGGGAAAGGTCCAATCTGCTTGAAAGTTGGCAAGCTCGATGCTCTCGCAAATCTCGCATCCGACAAAAACTTTGTGATGTATCCGTTGCACTCGAACGGCGAAAGACGCGAAAAAATCGAGCTTCAAAAAGAAAATGGTGTTGTAAAAATCAACCTTGATACTTCCACACTTCAAAACGGACCGACAGTCTTCTTTGAGATTGTTGCAGAATAGAAAAAGGCACAAAAATAACATCTACAAAAAAATCTCCAGCAGAATTCTGTTGGAGATTTTTTAATGACTTTTTTCCGACAACAATTAAAGCATAGTCGCTCTAATTTCTTCGTTCGATTTTGAAGTCAAGTAAGCTGGAGCAATATCGAAAACTGTCTTGCAACCAGATACGCCCTCATTATTGAGTTTATACGATGCTCGTGCGTACGCAACAAGTATGCTCGATGTAAATTCTGGATTTGAATCGAGCTTAATGCGATATTCAACCAAATGTTGATTTTCTTTGTTTGCACCAGTCTTGCCTGTTCTGATGACCATACCGCCGTGTGGGATTGTACTATGGTCTCTGACAAATTCTTCTTCAGAAATGAAGTTTACGATTGTGTCGTAATCGGCAAAATAATTTGGCATCGTTTTAATTTCGTTTTCGATTTTCGATGCGTCGGCACCATCTTCGAGAACAACAAAGCACTCGCGAATATGTTTTTGGCGAGTTGTCAATTCAGGGTTTGAGCCACTTCGCACAGCTTCAAGAGCCGATTCCACTGGGATTGTATATTGCTTTGCATTTTTAACACCAGCAATGCGACGCACTGCATCGGAGTGTCCTTGGCTGACTCCCTTACCCCAGAAAGTGTAATCTTTTCCTTCTGGAAGAATTACGTTTGCGTAAAGGCGATTAAGCGAGAACATTCCAGGATCCCAACCGACAGAAATGATTGCAACCTTACCAGATGCCTTTGCCGATTTATCGACATTCGCAAAGTGTTCTGGAATTTTTGCGTGAGTGTCAAAGCTATCAACAACGTTAAAATACTTTGCATATTCTGGAGTTTGCACAGGTAAGTCAGTTGCACTTCCTCCACAAAGAATCATAACATCTATTTTACCTTGCCATTTCTCTATTTCAGAAATGTTAGCAACAACTGCTGTTTCAGTAGAAATCTTCAACGATTCGGGATTTCTACGAGTGAACACTGCGGACAACTCCATATCGGGATTTTGGCGAATTGCGTTTTCTACACCGCGTCCCAAATTTCCGTATCCAATAATACCAATTTTGATACTCATAGTTTTTTATTTTGCACTTTTTTTATAGAACATTATCGGAAAACTATGCAACTTTTTTTTGAAAAAATAAGTTTTGTTGTTGATAGGAAATTTAACATTACTACACTTTACAAAATGAAAAACTTAATATCTATATTTTTGGGAATTTTAGTTTTACTATCAACAAGTTGCAAACAAGAAGAAACAGTTTCAGCTTTTATATATTCAAGTAAAGACCATAAAATGCCACCAAACGGGAGAGGGATAGCAACCCCGATGCAGATTGGCTATAAGGTTGGCGACAAATGGGAAACAACAAATATCGATTTACTTTTTAGTTTTTTTGGGCAACGTGAAAAACGCCATCTTCGCCAAATGACAACTCCATATCTGTTCAAAGGTATCGACGGCAACTGGCATTGCGTTTGGGCTTTTGGGAAAGGTCGTTCTGAATTTGGACATTCATACTCGGAAGATTACACAACGTGGCGAAAACAGAATAATACTACTCTCCCAAGCTCGATTACATTTCTAAACCCAATCGTAAAAATCGACGGTAAAAAATACGTCGTAAAATTTAGAAGCGAAAAAGATTTCTATCAAATCGAAACGCCTGATCTCATCAAATATTCAGCTCCGAAAAAAATTACAGAAGCTCAATATGCTAACGAATACACTAATTTGAAAATAAATGATAAAACTTTTGAAGGCGTATTTACCAAACTTCCAAAACCATTTTTGGATGCCTTTATCGCAAAAGAAAAGCAAGCAGAACGCCGTCGAGCTATCGAAAAAATAAAGCCCGATAATATTGAATCGCACCTAAATGGCATTAAAAAATTGTCAGCCACACTCTCGCTCACTGGCACATCGAAAAAAATAAATTCAAAAATGTTTGGCTTGTTCTATGAAGATGTCGGTATGACTTGCGACGGCGTATTGTATCCTGAATGCATCAAAAATCGCGACTTTGAATTTTTGCCGACAGACCGCGAAGGATACACGTCGACTACTGCGTGGGAATTCCCGAATACAAAATATCAAGTTAAGACTGATAACCCTATTTCAAAAAATAATCCACACTACATTCAGCTCGATACGACGACTCCAGCGACAATCCGCAACACTGGCTGGGCTGAAGGTATCTATTTGAAAAAAGGCGGAAAGTATAGATTCAGTTTCTTTGCAAAATCGAAAACTCCAACAGAAATTTCTGCGAAAGTTTTCAACAATAAAAAAATTGCGTTGACTGGTTCTGTGAAAATTGAAGGCGATGCATGGAAAAAATATAGTGTCGAGTTAACTGCATCAGATGAAATAGAAAACGCCAAGTTTGAACTCAACGTAAATGGCGGGAAACAAGTTTGCCTCGATATGATTTCACTCTTCCCCAAAGACACATACAAAGGCAGAGAAAATGGACTTCGTAAAGATATTGTTGAACTCTTCGCACAACTAAAACCAAATTTCCTACGTTTCCCAGGGGGGTGCATTGTTCACGCAGACAAGGTTGCAAATTTCTATCGTTGGCAAAACACAATCGGCAAACTCGAAGATAGAAAACCGACAAAAGTTATCTGGAATTATCACCAAACTTTTGGATTGGGTTATCATGAATACTTTGAGCTTTGCGAAGATATCGGTGCAGAACCAGTTCCGATTGTACCCGCTGGCGTTGCATGTCAAATTCATGGTGGTGAGTGCATACCAATGGAAGATATGCCAACATACGTTCAAGAAGTTCTCGATTTAATCGAGTGGGCAAACGGCGATGCTAAAACGACAAAGTGGGGAAAAATTCGTGCCGAAAACGGACACCCTGCTCCATTCAATATGAAATATCTCGGAATCGGCAATGAAGATGAAATGACAAAAGATTTCGAAAAAAGATATTTGATGATAAAAAATGCTGTAAATAAGAAATATCCAGAAATAATAATTATTGGCAGTTCTGGAATTATGGCAAAAGGTCAAGATTACAACGAAGGTCATCAAATTGTGAAGAAGTCGAAGACTCCGATTATCGACGAACACTACTATTGCCCGCCAGAATGGTACATCGCAAATCAAGATTTTTATGATAATCACGATCGCAACGGACCAAAAGTTTACCTTGGCGAATTTGCACCAAAATATAGAGGGAAAAAGAAAATCAAGAATAGTGTCAACAAAAGATACGATACGATAAATGTTGCCGAAAACAACGTGTATAGCTCGTTGACATCTGCAATTTATTTGATGAATCTCGAACGCAATGGCGATGTAGTTTCAATGTTCTCGTATGCTCCGTTGCTTTGTAGGAATCATTATTTTACTAAAAGCTATATGATTCTTGCCGACAACAAAGGTGCATATCCAACAACTGAATATTATATGCACAAACTGTTCTCGTTAAATAGTGGTGAAAAATATTTTGATTCAAAATTAAAGCTCGACACAAAAATTTTCGGGATGGCAGAACGTACATTTGCAAGCATCATTTCTGATGAAAACGGCGATACAATCGTAAAGCTTATAAATATTCTACCAGTTCCGCTTGAAATTTCGGCAGATATATCGAGCAAAATTGATGGTGAAAAAACGGTAAAGAAAACTGTTTTCACAGGCAAAGAATACACCGACACAAAACCTACAATCACAGAATCGCAAACAAAGTTGGGAGGGAAATTCAAAGAAACTCTCCAACCATACTCGTTTGTAATTTTGCGATTCTCAAAATAGTTTAAACTCACAGACAAAAAAATACGCCGATTTTTCGGCGTATTTTTTTACATACTTTTTTAGAAATTTAATCCCACGGCAATTTTATATTTTTTAGTGGTGCTAAATTTTTTGTGTCGTACGATTCAAAAACTTTCCCACGATTGAGAATGTTATTAGGGTCAAAAACTTTTTTTAACGACTTCATCAAATCGAGTTCCACTTGCGAATGTTGAAGCGACATATATTTCGATTTCAAGAATCCAATACCATGTTCGCCCGACACTGCTCCGCCAAGCTCAACTGCTTTTTTAATCGCCAGATCCATAGCATCGCTTGCTCTACCTCGTGCAGAAGAATCGGCAGAATCGTACATAAAATGAATGTGATAATTTCCGTCTCCGACATGCCCAAACGTTGGCGTTGCAAGATTCATTGTTTCGCCCAACTTTTTGTAATAGTCGAAAAATTCTACGACCGCATTATGAGGCAAAACTATATCTTGGCTAATTTTGCTATCGCCAAGCTCGTACATCGATTGCGACGCTGAACGACGAACTTTCCACAATTTTTCCATTTCCTCGCCGTCGGCAATTTTTATTTCTACCGCAAAACCATCGAGCGTATCAAAGAATTTTTTTGCTTGTGCAGATGTTTCAGATTCGTTGCCGTCGAACTCCGCAATCAACGCTGAAGTACCTTCTGGAATTGGCAAATCGGCATTGCGTTTGCGTACGCACGCGATTGTATCGCAATCCATAAATTCAAAAACCGCTGGCGTAAGTTTTGCCTGCATAATTTTTTCGACTCCAACAACAGCGTCTGAATCGCTCGAAAAGAATGCAAGAGACACCGATTTTGTTTTCGGAAGTGGAAGCAATTTCAACCACGCTTGACTTATCACGCCAAGCGTTCCCTCTGAGCCTACAAAAATATCCCGAAGATTTAATCCCACTGAATATTTTTTCAACGGCAGTCCGCCTGTGATGACTTCGCCACTGGGCAAAACTGCTTTCAATGCGACAAGATTTTCTCGTGTAGTGCCATATTTTAACGCACGCAATCCGCCTGCATTGCACGCAATATTTCCACCAATAGATGAGAACTTATGCGACGAAGGGTCTGGAGCATAAAATAGCCCAAACTTTTTCGCCTGTGCGTCGATATCTGCTGTGATTGCACCTGCTCCGACATGTGCAATTCGAGAGACAGGGTCAATCTCAATAAAATTAATTGCCGAGACATCGAGAACAATCTCGTTGCAGATTGGCACGCAACCGCCTGCACAACCAGTGCCAGCACCACGCACACTCACTGGGATATTCAGCTCATTACAATTTTTCAAGAGTTTCTGAATATCTGCCTGACTTTTTGCGTACACGACAACCGACGGCATAAAGCTGTACCGCATATGGTCGAGCGATGCGTCAAACCGAGATTTTTCCGAAACCGAAAATTCAATCGATTCAGTTTCAAGACGTGCAAGTAATGTGGAAATATCGAAGTTTTCCATTATTTCATATAAGGTTGCATTGACTCGTAATGGAACGAGCGTAAACGACTGACGATATGGCGTGAACGCTTTAATGCCAAAATTTCATTTCGCAAATTGCGTGCCTTTTCGTAAGTTGTTTTTCGCAATAAAAATTTAATTTCATTGACTGATGTTGGGCTCATACTGAATTCTGAAACGCCCATACCAAGCAGAAGTGGTGCAAACATTGGGTCGGCAGCAAGCTCACCACAAACGCTGACGGGAATTTCGGCTTTACGCCCTGCCGAAATCACCATATCGAGAACACGAACTACCGCTGGGTGCATTGGCTCGTAAAGATGTGCGACCATATCGTTAACACGGTCAACAGCCAAAATATATTGAATAAGGTCGTTCGTCCCAATACTGATAAAATCGCACGCATCGCAAATAATATCGGCAGTTAACGCAGCACTGGGCACTTCAATCATTGCACCAATTTGGATATTTTTATCGAACGGAATATTTGCCGAACTCAATTCTTCTTTCGCCTGTTCAATAAGCTGACGTGAACGCTCCACTTCTCGAATAGAGTTAATCATCGGGAGCATAATTCTAATTTTGCCATATGCACTCGCACGAAGAATTGCTTTTAGTTGAATCGAGAAAATATCCTTGTGGTCAAGGCAGAAGCGGATTGCACGGTATCCCATAAACGGATTTTCTTCCTTATTGACCATTTTCATTAGATTGAGATTTTTATCGCCACCCAAGTCGAGCGTACGGATTGTTACGGGCTTGCCGTTCGCTGAAATTGCGACATCTCGATAAACTTCAAACTGACGTTCTTCGTCGGGGAAACCGCCTGCGTCGAGGAAGAAATTTTCTGTACGCAAAAGCCCCACGCCGTCGCAATAATTCATTGATCCAACTGGTATATCTTCTGCCGAACTGATGTTCAACTTTATCTGAAAGTCCATTCCGTCGGGCGTTACAGACGGATAAGGCAACGAAGTATCGAACAACTTTTGTATTTCGCGTTGTTCCGATTCAATCTCGGTATATCGACGCAACGTGTCGTCTGACGGATTTACAACTATGTTGCCGTTGTACCCGTCAACAAGCAAAAATTCGCCTGACTGAATCGACTCTGCAACACCAACTGCCCCAACTATACAAGGGATTCCAAGCGAACGCGACAAAATCGCAGTATGGCTTGTTTGCGAGCCTCTCTCGGATACAATCGCAAGTATTTTCGATTTCTCTACAAGTGCGAAATCTGACGGAGCAAAATCTCGACTGACTAAAATCAATGGGTCGGTAAACGCACCAATTTTTGCAGTTTCGATGCCGAGCATATTTGAAATTAAACGACGAGATACATCTTTAAAATCGGTAATACGTTCACGGATAAACGCATCGTCGATTTTCTCAAATGCGTTGATAAATTTATTTACCGTGCTCGAGTAGCAGTACTCGATATTGAAATGTTCACGTTCAAAAGTAGCAAGCGTTTCTTGCATAATTGCGACATCTTCGAGTGCAAGAAGGTGTGCATCGAAAATAGCCGCTTCGGTTTCGCCGACACTTTCGGCGAGCTCTGCTTTCAACTGGAGAATATCGGCACGAGTTTTGAGTATTGCATTTTCAAAACGTTCTTTTTCCGCTGGCTTGTCGGAGTCTTTTATTTCGTAAACAGGTGTTTCCAATTCACGATGAAGCATAACAAACGCCTCGCCATGTGCCACACCTTTGGACACTGCCAAGCCTTTTAATTCGCGTTCTATCAGATTTTCTCCCATTATTTTTTATTACTATAGAGATACTTTATTT
Source organism: Opitutales bacterium (assembly GCA_015061945.1). Lineage (GTDB taxonomy): Bacteria > Verrucomicrobiota > Verrucomicrobiia > Opitutales > Intestinicryptomonadaceae > Merdousia. The sequence goes on along the minus strand of SUVP01000003.1, from coordinate 139,728 downwards.
TTTCAACCCTAATTTTTTGACCTCAACTTCTCGATAACGTCCGCCTAAAATTGAGAGCGACTTCAAATAAGGTGCGTTGTGTTCTAACGCTGTTGCCAAATTTTCTGATGTCATACGCCATTGCCAGTTGCCGTCGGGCTTTCCAGGGGTATTGAATCGGCAATCGGAACCAAACCCAAGAATATCTTGCATCGGGATTATCGCAAGATTTGCAACGCTCAACATCACTGAATGAATCATATCCCAATTTACAGAATCGCCAGCCGAACGGAAATATCGACGGAGCTGGTCTCGTGCTTTTTCTTCTGCAGAATTATACCAACCAACTGCCGTATCGTTATCGTGCGTGCCAGTGTAATAAATGCAGTTGCGTTTTACATTATGAGGGAAATATGGGTTAGACGCATTGTCTCCAAAGGCGAACTGCATAACTGCCATTGCGGGAATCTTCAGCGAATCTCGTAAATCGCAAGCACGTTTTGAAAGCAAACCTAAGTCTTCGGCGACAAACCGAGTTTTTGGAAAATGTTTTTTTAGGAATGCAAAAAAGTCGGCTCCAGCACCGATTTTCCACGATCCTTTGCGAGCATCGTTAGTCTTTGCGGGAATCGACCAATAGTCAGCAAAACCTCTGAAATGGTCGAAACGTATTGCATCATACATATTTGACGCCGACAAAATTCGCTTTCGCCAAAATTCGTAAACTTCGGCTTTTTTATTTTTCCAATCGTACAATGGATTTCCCCAAAGTTGACCTTCTGCACAAAAATAATCAGGACCTACTCCTGCTACATTCTTTGCTGTGCCGTCCTTATTAAGTTCAAATATCGACGGATTCGCCCATACATCTGCACTATCGTGTGCCACAAAAATCGGAATATCGCCAAATATTTTTATACCGTACTCTTTTGCAAGAGTCTTAAATTTTTCGTATTGATTATAAAAAACCCACTGCGAAAATTTGATATAAAATATTTCATCTTCACAATTCTTGGCAACATCTGTTTTAGGAGCTTTCTTAAAATCTCGCAAAGATGGCTCCCATTCATACCAAGGGTTTCCGTTGTTGCAACGTTTTAGGGATGAAAAAAGTGCGAAGGTATCGAGCCATTCTGAATTTTTTTTACAGAAATTTTTGAATGAAAATTTGAAGTTTTTGAAAACATCTTTCATTCCCGATTCACGCCATTTTTTCGACGCTTTGCGTAATAAGTCGGGAATCAAATTATATATTGCACCATAATCGCACTGATTTTTTGGGAGTGAAGAAAGGTGTGCGAGGTCGGATTTTTCGAGCAAACCAGCTTTTTCGAGTTCGCCAAAGTCGATAAAATATGGGTTGCCAGCAAATGATGAAAACGATTGATATGGCGAGTCGCCATAGCCAGTTGGTCCGAGCGGACATATCTGCCACCACGACATCCCCGAGCTTTTCAAGAATTCTAAAAATGGAATTACCGCTTCCCCGATATTGCCAATCCCATATTCAGACGGCAATGCCGATATGTGCAAGAAAACACCTGCACTTCTACCTTCATTCCATTCAAAATTTAAATCGTTTTTTTTCATTTGTCGTATAAACGAAAATCGACGCAACTGAGTTGCTACACTCGTTTGCGTCGATTCAACAAAAGCTAAATTAGTAGCTTCTGCCTTCTTTATTTTCGTAATAATTTATAAATGCGTCGTTGAGAACTTTGTATCCGCCAGGCGTTGGATAGTTGCCCGAGAAGAACCAGTCGCCCGAACAAGACGGAATTGACTTCAACAAATCTTCATTTGTTTGGAAGATTATTTCAACTTCCCCATTCCATTCGATGTTTTTCGGGTACACCAATTCTGCAACTTTTGCTGTTATTTGGTCATCTGTAAAGCGTTCATAAATTTTTGCAACGTGATTTACCATTTCTGATGTCGGCTTATCTTTCTGAGCCAAACAGAGACGATAAACATCTGCAATAACGTCGCCATTACCTGTTTCTTTCAACAACTTTATTGCCGCTTGGAAAGCGATAAATTTGCCAATTTCGCTCATATCTATACCATAGCAGTCAGGATAGCGAACTTGTGGTGCAGTTGATGCAATCACAATTTTCTTCGGGTTGGTACGGCTTAAGATTCGCAAAATTTGTTGTTTAAGAGTTGTTCCACGCACGATAGAGTCGTCAAGGCAAACGAGAGTATCTTGTGGTTTTACAACTCCGTATGTGATATCGTAAACGTGCGACGCCAACTGCATTCTATCCTTTTCTTTCGAAATAAACGTACGCAACTTAATATCTTTATGTGCGACTTTTTCGCCTCGTGGCCAATTATCCATTACCAAAGAATCGATAATTTCTGGAGTCAATGGTCTATCAGATTTAATCAATTCAAGAAGTTCGTTTTTAACTTCGTTACGGCGTATCATACGCAAACCACTCATCATTCCATAATACGCCATTTCGGCTGTATTTGGAATATAACTGAAGACTGCGTTTTTGAAATCTTTGCCGATTGATTCATAAATCTTCGGGCAAAGTGCTGCTCCGAGAGCTTTTCTTTCACGATAAATTTCTGGGTCGTTTCCACGAGAGAAATAGAGTCTTTCAAAGGTGCAAGATTTCTTTTCGCCTGCTTCAAGGAATGGTTCTTCGTAGCATGTACCGTCGCTCTTGACTACATAAACATGCCCTGGCGAGACTTCTTTGATGTCTTCAGCGTCGGCTTCAAAGACTGTCATAAGTGGAACACGTTCTGACGCAAATGCGATAAGTTCGTCATTCTTGTAGTAATAACAAGGTCTGATTCCGTTTGCATCACGAAGTACAAATGCGTCGCCATTGCCGATTGCACCGGCGATTGTGTATCCGCCGTCCCAATTTTTTGCAGCGTGGCTGACAATTCGCAGTGGGTTCAAACGCTCATTCATCATTCGCAAAATATCGCCACCTGCATAACCTTCGTCGCGTAATTCACGATATATTTCTGCGTGTTCTATGTCCAAGTGGTAGCAAATTTCTTCGAGAATTGCTGGTGTATTTGCGTTGATTACGGGGTGAATACCACGTTCGACAAGTTTTTTAGTCAACTCATCAGAATTAGTTATTCCAAAATTTCCCAAGAGCATCAAATTGCGAGCTGGCCAAGTACTCTTTCTAAAAAATGGATGGCAACTGCTTTTCGAGTACGAACCGCCTGTTCCGTAGCGAAGGTGTCCGATGAGCAATTCTGCTCCGTAATCGAAGTTTGCCTTTACTGTATCTACAAATTCTGGGTGGATTATACCTTTCTTAACTTTATCTGCATAATCTTCAAATTGGTCTGTAAAGATTTCAGACAAGCCATTCGATTTTGCGTTTCTGTTACGGAAGATATAACCTTGTCCCGCCGGAACGCCGATTTTTACTGCACCAATACCAGCACCATCTTGCCCTCTATTGTGCTGTTTTTCCATAAGCAAAAAGAGCTTGTGGAAGCCATATATCGAGTCATCGTACTTTTCCTTATAGTACTTTAGAGGCTTGAGGAGCCTGATTAACGCTATTCCGCACTCGTGTTTTATAGGGTCGCTCATATATTTTTATTAAAAAATTATGACGACAATTTTTTTAATTCGCACAAGCTTTGCAAGATTATATGAAAAATTTTGAAAGATTTTTTTCACATTTTAAATCCGATTTTGCTTGAAATTTTTTCAATTTAGGTTTTGGCGAAAAACGCAAAAATCTTATTTAATTCTCAACTTCGAGTGCCGTTCTATTTGTGGCTGAAAAATATTTTTGGAATGCCGATTTCACGATAGGTCCTGCGGTTCTGCCTCCACCGACATCTCCGGCTTCTTCGCCTTCTACAATCACACTTATCGCAACTTCAGGAGCATCGGCTGGTGCAAATGCAATCATCCATGCGAGCGTCAATTTTTTGCCATTTACAGAAACCTGTGCCGTACCCGATTTTGCCGCAACTTTTATACCGTCAAGCCTTGCACGTTTTGCAGTTCCATTCTCTACTGCCGACACCATTCCCTCGACGATTGTATTATAATCTGCCTTATTGATATTGATTTTTTCAGCACCGTGATATTGTGAATCTGTCTTGCGTTTTGGATTGTGGAGAATCGACGCTTTTGTGCGAGTTTCCCCGCGTGCAAACGATGCCGTAAAACACGCCATTTGCATAGGCGTAAAAAGCATATACCCCTGACCTATTGATGAATTCGCCGTATCGCCGTTAGACCAAGGTCCGTCGTATTGGCGACGTCTCTTTTTAAATTCTGGAGTTGCGATAATTGTTCTTCGCCAAGAATCTTCTTTCAATTCAATTCCAGATGATTTTGTCATACCAAAATCTTCGGAGAGTTTTGCGATTGTCTCAATGCCTGTGTCGATTCCAGTCTCGTAAAAAAACACGTTGCAACTATGGGCAAGTGCACCAACCAAATCGAGATTACCGTGTCCAGAGCGTTTATGACATGGGAAAATTCTATTCCCAACACGATATCCACCTGTACAAGTTTTTATTGATGTTTTGTCGATAGCACCTGAATTCAGCCCAGCCATTGCTGTCATAACTTTGAAAGTAGAACCTGGGGGATACAAGCCTTGTGTTGCTCGGTTCAGCCATGCGTCACGTGCCATAATATCGGCATTCACTTTGTGCGTTATGTATGGCGAAAGCGTGTTGGGGTCGTAGCTGGGGCGAGTTACAAGCGACAACACTTCGCCCGTTTTTACATCGAGCATTACCGACGCTCCTTTTCGACTCCCAAACGATTCCTCGATTGCTTGTTGAATATCGATATCCAGCGATGATACAACGTCATCGCCCTTGCTTGGTGGAATATCTCTTACCATTTCGTATTTATATCCAGCCAAGTCGACAATCCAAATTTTCACACCACTTTCACCCGACAATTTTTCGTCGAAAGCCGCTTCAATTCCCGTCTTACCTATCGTTGGAACAATTGTATATGTACGCAAATCATCCCCAGGTATTTTTGAATTATCTTCGTCAAAATTATTTGCAACATAACCTAATGCGTGCGACGCTGAATCGCCATACGGATAATATCGAGCAGTTCCAGTGTAAATTTGGATTGGCGAGTTTACCGGTATTCGTTCTGCAAGAATTGCGTGTTCGCGTGCAGTAAGATTTTTCACAAGCGGAAATGGCAAAAGTTGTTTTTGCAAAAAGTGCCTGTTATAATCCTTGTTTGTCAGCTGATATTCTGTTCCCAAAATTGAATTTATCTGCTGTAAATATTTGTTGAGGACATTTGAACGTGCCTTTTGAGTTATCTCGTTATAATTTGGTCGGTCTTTCGATTTTATCTGTGCAAGACGCAACAGCTCGAGCTTTTTCAATCTGAAATATTCTTCACGAAATTCTTTGCGTATGTCATTAAAATATACTACTGCCGAAAAAATTGGTTCATTTGTTACGAGCAACTTTCCGTTTCTATCGTAAATATCGCCACGGGTACCAGGCTCGATTACTCGACGCATACTTTGGCGTTTTCCCTTCTCTACATAAAAATCGTAAAGATAAATTTGTCGATATGCCAACGCAAGAATCAACAATGCAAATGCGAACGCAAAAACCCATGCAAACACTGGGATTCTCGGATTCTTCTTTGAATATGTTTTTTCTACGTTCATTATTTTTCTTCTCTAATCGACAATTCAATTCCGCATAAGTTCGCAAGTAAAATTGGAATTGTTATGCAGAATTTACCGACAACCATAAGCAAAGCTGACGAACACAATGTGTCGGTTGCGGTGCGTACAATATAACTTCCAACTGAGTCTGCTTGTTTTGGGAAAAATATAAAATACAAAACCAACAATACGAAGTTTGTCAAAATATACAATGCCGACAGCGAAAACCAATCTAACACAATAAATCTATGTCTGATTGTATGTACGATATATGCGACAAATAGCCACATCGCAACAGTAGAACCTGCACGCACTGGCGTCGACGATTCAAAGAAAAATGCGGTAAATGCCACGCTAAAAAGCATCGGCAAAAAGTTCAGCAAAAGTGCCGACGGCACAATAAACAAGGCTGGCACAACAAAGTATATGTATGGTGCAACTTCTGAATTTAATTCAGACAAAATATGTGCAAATACGATATTTGCAAAGATGAAAAATATAGGTTTAAAATCGATATACTTAAACATCTCTACCTAATTTTCGCATCTGCAATCGGTACGAGTACAGACACCTCTTTTATTGACGCCAAACCTTTCGGGAGTTTTACATAACCCGATTTAAAAATTCCGTCTGGCTCTGACTTAAGCGATAAAATCTTGCCAACATATATACCATCTGGAAATGTACCTGCCAACGACGATGTCACAAGTGTTATCGGGTGTGTAGTACTTGCCGACATATCGGCTGGAACGTCTGAAACCTCGCCTTGTGCAGTTTGCAATGATAACGAACCAGCTCCTTGATAAATCAAAGGTCTGTCGTCGCCTTCTGCACAAGTTGCCATTCTAAAATTTCTGCTACTTACAAGTTCTACTGTCGATGTATACAAGCCTACTTCAGAAATTCGTCCGACAACTCCGCCCGCATAAACCACTGCGTACCCTTTACGGATTCCGTGCATTTTACCTTTGCGGATTGTCAGATGTTGCCACCATGCGTTGATATCACGACGGCACACACGTGCAACTTCGTGCTTAAACTTATCGTACGACGGCAAGTAAAGCATCTTTTCGAGTCTTCCAAGCTCACTTCGGAGAGATTCGTTTTCGATTACTTTGCCTTGATACCCAGCGTTAAGGCGAGCTAAATCACGACCAGCCTCGATTAAATCTCGTTTTGTGTTTGAAGACAGACCCCAAAATGTCGCTAAATCGTTAAATTGCGACGACAATGAATCTATTGGGGCTTGGAATTCTCTGAAACAATCTTTAATTCCATTGCGAACAAACGACGGAGCAAACAGTGATGCAAAAATTGCAACAACTAAAATCACAAGATTGCGAATATATGTCAATCTGCGCCACTGCATACCGACTTATTGTTTTACAATTACAAGTTCTCTCTCGACCAGAACTCGTAATTTTTCAAGACTTCGCCTGTGCCATTTACAACCGCACACAATGGATCTTCAGCAACAAAGCATGGGATGTGTGTTACATCTGTGATTCTCAAATTCAAGTTGCGGATAAGAGCACCACCGCCAGACAAAACAATCGCACGGTTTACAAGGTCACCACTGAGTTCTGGAGAGATTTTTTCAGTAACTTCACGGATAACATCTGTGATTTGGTCGAACGCATCAGAAAGAGCTTCTCGAATTTCTTGCGATGACACATATAGAGTTTTAGGTAAGCCCGAAACAGCGTCTCTACCTCTAACTTCCCATGAAAGTTCTTTTTCCAACGGGAATGCTGAACCGATATTTATCTTAATTTCTTCAGCTGTTTTTTCACCGATGTACAAATTGTATGCACGCTTCATATACTGAATAATGCAATTATCAAATTCATCACCACCGATTCTCAAACTGCGAGATTCAACGACATTTGAAAGCGAGATAACCGCAACTTCAGTTGTACCACCACCAATATCAACAATCATACTTGGGGCTGGTTCTTCGATAGGAAGACCTACACCGATAGCAGCCATAAGTGGTTCATCTTTCAAGCAAACAGAACCTGCACCTGCGTGAATTGCCGCTTCTTGAACTGCACGGCGTTCAACTTCTGTGATACCAGAAGGCACTGCGATTACAACACGAGGTTGAACAATAGTAAATTTCTTCGACGCCTTTTGGATAAAATAGCGGAGCATAATTTCGGTAATTTCAAAATCGGCAATAACGCCAAGTTTCATTGGGCGAATTGCACTGATATTACCTGGGGTTTTACCAAGCATCTTTTTTGCTTTTTCCCCAACTGCCACAACCTTCTTCGAATTATTGTAGATTGCAACAACGCTTGGTTCACTCATCACAACGCCTACGTCTCTGAGAGTAACAAGTGTATTTGCTGTACCGAGGTCAATCCCGATATCGTTTGAGAACAATCTTTTGATGCCTGCCATAAATTTTTTTATTTTTTGTTGATAAAAATCGCAATGAAGGTTTAGACTTAAAACCTTTAAAACACTTCCGATTTCTTTAAAAAATCTTAATTTTACACCGCCTTGTCAACATATTATTTATATATACTTATGAAAAGATTGCTCTTTATTCTATTTTTGTCGATTTTTTCCACGTTTCTATACTCGGCTCAGGTAAAATTTTCGGCTATCCCAACCGACGTAAAACAAGATGGCTCATTTGATGTCGTTTTAAATTTTTCGATTCCAAAAAACTGGCACATCTACGGACAAAAAACTGAATTCGGCTCGCCTACAAAAATCGATTTCAAACTACCGCAAGGCTTTAAGCTCGAAAAAATCGACTGGGCGAAAGAAAAAAAGTTCAAACAAATGGGAATTGAATATGGCGGATACGATGGCGAAACACAAATTTTTGCGACGATCGCACCAACCGGCAAAATAGATTCTCCCAAGACAGAAAAATTTTTAATCAATGCCTCGTGGCTTGCTTGTTCCGACACTTGCCAACCAGAAGAAGCTACTGCCGAGTTTTCCGTAAAATTCGTACCTACTACGCCTGTGCAATCTAAAACTCTGCAATTTTTTTCAATAATTTTTGGTGCATTTTTGGGCGGAATTATTTTGAATTTGATGCCTTGTGTATTCCCTGTCATCGGGATAAAAATCCTTTCCTTTGCAAAAAATGCTGGCGATTCAAAAAAATCAATAATTTTAAACGCCTTGTTTTACACACTCGGAATCATCGCAAGTTTTCTAATTTTGGCTGGAATTTTACTCGCTTTGCGGGCTACAGGTGAATCGCTCGGATGGGGTTTCCAGCTACAAAATCCGATATTTTCAGCTTCAATGGCACTCTTATTTTTTGCGATGGCGATGAGTTTTGCGGGAGTTTATGAAATTGGCTCAAGCCTTGCTGGTGGAACGTTTGCATACACGCAAGAATCTATTTCAAAAAATAAATATGTGCAGTCTGCGATGTCTGGGGTACTCGCTGTTTTGGTCGCAAGCCCTTGCACTGCACCATTTATGGGAAGTGCCGTTGGCGTTGCGTTATCGACACAAATTTCTGTGATTGAATCTTTGGTAATATTTGCATCGCTCGGGTTTGGAATGGCATCGCCATATATCATACTTTCTGCAATTCCTCGTTTGGCGAAACTACTACCTCGCCCTGGCAAATGGCTCGATATTTTCAAAAAGATTTTATCCATCCCACTTTTCATAACTGCAATTTGGCTTGGCTGGCTTTATTCAAAACAAACAGGCAATTTTTACGGAATTGGCTTGTCGCTTACCATACTTGCAATCGGACTGATTTCTTACGGGAGATTCGCCTTGCCACATCGGACACGAAAAGTCAGGAACTCGGCAATTTTTGGGCTATTTGTGGCAATAGTATTATCGTTTATAATCATTTTGCAAAACAAAGAAAACAATACGTCCGACTCGATGAATATCGAGAATAAATGGAGCGTTGCAAAACTCGATGAGTTGCGAAAAAATGGCTATAACATATACGTCGATTTCACTGCAAATTGGTGTTTAACTTGTCAATATAACAAACAAATTTTGTATTCTGAAAAAATCAAAAAAATCTTTGAGCAAAACAAAATAAAAATTCTCGTCGGCGATTGGACTTCTCGCAACAATGCAATCACTAAAGAGCTCGAAAAATTCGGGCGTGCGGGCGTTCCGCTGAATTTGCTCTATTCGACAAAAGGCGAACCGATAATCCTTCCAGCAATTTTAACAGAATCTGCCTTGATTGAAGCGGTTGACAAAATTAAATAATCTGCCAAACTTCTCTTCTATATAATTATGAAGATGGAGCAGAAAAATTTTTTCAACTGGCAGACAGCAAAAAAAATCGCCGATAAATATTCGACACCTTGCTATGTTTACGATGAATCGGCTTTGATTGCACAAGCAAAATCGGCTTTGGCTTTCCCAAATGCGTTCGGATTAACTGTTCGATACGCAATGAAAGCATCGTCAAACGCATCAATACTCAAACTATTTCACAAGCTTGGCTTGCATATCGATGCATCGAGCGGATACGAAGTAGAACGTGCAATGCTTGCAGGTTTTGAACCAAACCGCATATCGATTTCATCGCAACAACTCCCACAAAACCTCAAGAAAATGGTTAAGGCAGGAGTTTTGTTTAATGCGTGTTCATTGCATCAGTTGGAAGAATTTGGTAAGGTCGCAAAAGGCAAAGATGTTGGGGTTCGTATAAACCCAGGGCTTGGCTCGGGCGGAACAAAACGCACAAACGTCGGTGGACCAGCATCATCTTTTGGTATTTGGTATGAGTACATTCCACAAATAAAAGAGATTGCAAAAAAATATAATCTCAAAATTGTGAGAATCCATACGCATATCGGCTCTGGCTCAGACCCACTCGTGTGGCAGAAAGTTGCCGAAATGAGCTTAAATACAGTGGCACAATTTGAAGATGTACACACGCTCGATATGGGCGGTGGATTCAAAGTTGCACGTGTAGAAGGCGAGAAATCGACCGATTTGCAGAAAATCGGCAAGCCTGTCGCAAAGCTCGTAAAAGAATTCGCAAAGAAAACAGGGCGTCAACTCAAGTTTGAAATCGAACCCGGAACTTTCTTGCTTGCAAATTGTGCAACACTTTTGACGACAATCCAAGATATTTGCGACACTGGCAAAGACGGATACAAATTCCTTAAGCTCGATTCTGGTATGACCGATATTCTCCGTCCTTCAATCTACGGAGCCCAACACCCGATTTCAATTTTATCAGAAAAGCCTCGCAAGAAAAACGAAGAATATATTATCGTCGGGCATTGTTGCGAAAGTGGCGATATTCTCACACCTGCTCCGTCAGATCCCGAAGCACTCGCACCTCGCAAACTTCCTGAAGCAAAGATTGGCGACTTTTGTGCAATCGGCGGTGCTGGTGCATACTGCAGTTCGATGAGCCCATCAAACTATAACTCGTACCCTGCTTCACCCGAAGTGATGATTTTAAAGAACGGGAAAATCAAACAAATTCGCCGTCGTCAAACGCTCGAACAAGTCATAGAAAACGAAATATGATCGAGACAAAAACAGAAGTTCGCGTACGCTTTGCCGAAACCGACGCAATGGGAATTGTCTACCACGCAAACTATTTGCCGTGGTGCGAAGTTGCACGTTTAGCTCTCATAAACTCGATTGGTTTGAGCTACAAAACGATGAACGAAAACGGCTATCACTTGCCCGTTGTTGAATCGCACCTAAACTATAAGTTCCCTGCAAAGTACGACGATATTGTCGAAATTACTGCTCGCATAACCGAAAGACCAAGCGTAAAAATCAAGATAGAATACGAAATGTACGCCAACGGGAAACTCCTCGTTACCGGACACACAATTCACGTTTTTGTAAATTTACAAGGAATGCCAGTAAAACCTCCACGAGATGTCGCCAAAGTTTTGCTCGATGCATTCGATAAAAATAAATGAGATACATACTCGGCATAGCACTAATTTTAGCCTGTCTTTTTTCGGGCTTCTCACTGCGAGAAACAAACATCGCAAATAGAGCAATCCATGCAGATGAGTCCGAACAAGCTACAACTGCTATGCAACTTTACGATTCGGGAGAATACAAATATAATCCGAACGGACCTCACGGACCAACACTCTACTACTGGGCAAACGCAACACAAAAAAAAGCAAGTGCTGAAATAAAAATTCAAGATTATAGAAACGCACTCACACCAGTCACAGTATTTGCTCTGGCATTGCTCATCTTGTCGGGAAGATATATCGGGCGTGGAGCAAGCTGGGGTGCGTGTGCGTGCTTTGCTATGTCGGCAATCGCACAAATTTATTCAGGATATTTTGTACACGAAATAATCTTTGCTACGTTAATTTATGCACTCGCTATCTGTGCATGGCAGTTTGCGTGTTCGCCAAATATCTGGCTTGCACTCGCAACTGGAACTTTACTTGGGCTTGCTCAATCGACAAAAGAAACCGCGATTATTTCATACGCTTCAATGTTCTTATCTTTTGGCGTCTGTGCGATGTTAGAAAGTCGGCTTCGTGAAAATATTAAGTGGATTTTATGGTCGAAAGCAACACCTAAACTTGCGTTTGCATTTGTACTCGGTGCGATATGCACAATGGTCGCATTGTACTCGTCGTTTGGCTCAAATTGGGGCGGAGTTGCCGATGCAATAAAATCGTACTCGCACTTTTTTGAAAAAGCTGAATCGCAAGCACACGCATCCGGATTTTTCTATTATTTTAAATTGTTATTTTGGCAAAAATGCGAAGGTGCAAAATTTGGCGAACTGCCAATTGTATTGCTCTCGATATTCGGATTTGCCCTCGCAATCATCTACCGAAAAAAATCTGCATGGAAATGTACGTTCACAATTTTCGCATTTTTAAACGCACTCTTTGCAGTGTTAATTCTTTCGATGATTACTTACAAAACACCATGGCTGTTGCTTTCGCCAATGATGTTTATTTGTGCAGTTGCAGGCTTTGGTTCAGCAATGCTGATGTCGTCAAAAAAAATAATACTTCAGATAGTCGGCTTTGTAGTGCTTGCAGGTCTCGCATTTTGGCAGTATAAGCTTTCTTCCAACGCATCGCTTAGATACCATAGCGACCCACGCAACCCATACATTTATACTCATACTGTTCGAGACTTTGATAACCTTATAAAACGTGTTCACTCGGCTTCAAAATATTCGCAATACGAAACCGATATTCCCGTAGCGTTTGTTGCGAAAGAATCGATGTGGCCAGCACCATTTCTCTTGCGTAAATATAGAAATGTAGGCTTTTGGAGCAACGATAACATTCCACAAAATTTGGAAATTTTTGATGTAATTGTTTGCGACTATTCCACCGAAAAAGCTATTCGCAAAATTATCGATAAATCAAAGTACGACGAAGAAATGTACGGCATAAGAAAAAATCTTTTGCTGTCGGTATTCATAAAAAAAGATATTTTGAACAAAATAATTTCTGAAAACTAATATGAAAAAAATACTAATTTTTCTATGTATTTTAGCGGGATTATTTGCGATTGGAATCGCTGTAATTCTCAATTCATCGTTGCAAACTAAAATAGCAAATTCGCTTGTTCCCGAACTTTCTGTCGACAAAGTTTCGATAGGATTTTCCAACGCAAAACTTACAGGTGTAAAATATGCAAAGCTCGCAAATATCGATAAAATTGAAGCATCGTACTCTTTGTTTGATGCAATCTCTGGAAAAATAAATGTACAATCGCTAACAATTAAAAATGCGAAAATTGATACAAAAGCGATACCATCAAATGCCGAAAAACCCGAGCAAAAACCTACTCAAACATCTGTTGCGACAAAAAATGAATTTAAATTTCCATATCAAATTCAACTCGATAATTTGAAAGCAAATTTTGTTATCGACGGCAAAGATTTCTCAATATCAGCAAAAGCAATATCGGCAAAAGAAGATTTAAAATTTGAAAGCGGATTTATTGAAGCAACAACTGACGGTGCGACACTAAAAACGTCTATAACGGGAGAAAAAGATTCTGCTCAAATAAAAGCAATTCTCGAAGCAGACAAGAAGAAAGTCGTGCAACTTTCGGCTGAACTTCCCTACTCTTATAAAAATGTATCAGCACAACTTCGCATAGACGCAACCGATAATTTGGTTCAAAAATTTTTGCCAAACACAATCGCCTTGCCGACATTTTCAACGGCACTTTACGCAGATGTAAAAGCATCAATCGACTTGCAAAATGTCTCAATAAATTTTGTGGGAGACTCGAAAATTTCGGCTCTCGAAAAGCTTTCACCTTCCCTTAAACCAATCGGAGAATGTGCAGTAGATGTAAAAATAAATGCAAAAAAAACTGGCGAGAAAATTGAAGTATCATCGTTCGATGCAAACTTATCCGAAAGCGGAACGCCTATTGTAAACATCTCAGCAAAACCTTTTGTAGCCAACAATTCACGAGAACTTGAAAACGCAGAACTCGCAATAACGATGTCTATCCCGACAAGAATTGTAGAAGCTTTTGCACCCGACTTTAAAATTACTTCCGACAACATTTGTACGAAAATGTCGGCTCGCAAGAGAAATGAAATGTTCGAGATTTTCACGACCTCGCCAATATCATTAACCAATGCGACAATCTCAAAAGCGGGCGAACCGCTCGTCAAAAACATCAACATTTTGACAAATGTAAACGCACAAGTTGGCAAGGCTACAAATGCGAAAATTTCAATAGATGTGGTCGATTCGCAAACAAGTAAACTCACAATAGAATCGCAAATAAATTACGCTGAAAACATCGCCGATATTAAGTTTATCGGGAAAGGCAATTTGAACCCAATCATATCGCGTGTACACTCGCTTTCTTCGATAGAATCGCTCGGGCTTGGTATCAATTTAAACTCAGAATTAAAGTACGCAAGCAACTCAATTCTCGTAAAAGAACTCAAGGCTTCTATTACCGATAAAGACGGTAAAAACGCCACAAATATCACACTCGATTCGCCCATAACATATAATTTGTCGGACGCAAAAATCATCACAACATCAAACAAAATTTTGTCAATCAACGCACCGTCTTTCCCATTCGCATTGATAAAACCATTCGTACCTGAACTCGATGCTGAAAAAACTGCTCTATCCATCTCGGTCTCGAGCGAAAATCAAAAAGATTTTTCTGCCGATATATCGGCTTCGACGTATTCGATGTCATATAAAAAAGACGGAAAATATCTAGTGCAAAACCTCACAATATCGGCAAACGCAAAGGCACAATATAATACAGAAAAAGTATCCGTTGATTTGACAAAAATCATTTTGGGAACTGGTACAAATTCATTCTGTACTGGCAACGCAACTGCAGAATACAACCTTGTTAATAAGTCGATAATTTCGGCACAGGCAAACATTGCTACGTCGTTGCCACAAATTTTCAATCAGCCAGCACTCCTTAAATTTTCTAACATTTCGCGTGGTAGTGCGGACATATCGGCAACGTTTGACGGCAAAAATGCACAAGCAAATATCGCAATCAATTCACTGCTAACTCGAACTTCAAGCGATGTTATAGACACGCTCAAAGCTGAAGTAAAATCAGATTTAAAATCACTCTTTGCTAATCTCGATATCAAATCTACTCGTGGAGAATCAAATGCAACAATCAACTTTGACAACGTAGAAAAATTAGAATTAAAATTAACATCAAAGTCGCTCGTTCTCGAAGATATAATGACACTTGCAGGTGCATTCTCCAACCCAACATACATCGACCAAGAATCGCTAAAAAGTGAGAAAGGAAAATCGCAACGCATAGTAAAACCGACTCTCGATGTTTTGCAAAAAGAAGATTCCATTGCAAAAAAAGATACAAAAGCCTTTTGGGACATCGGCAAAAATATAGCACTCGAAGCACAGATAAAAAAGTTGACTTCAAAAAATTCAACAATGCTTGAAGACTTCAGCACAAAGCTATCGTCGACATCAACTGAACTTAATTTGCAACATATTAGTGGAAATGTTTTGAGTGCAAAATTGGACGGCTCTGCAAAAATCACATTCGATTCTGCAAGAAATATTCCATATAAATTCGACACTTCTTCATTTAGTCTAAAAGGATTAGACGCATCGCAAATCTTTGCCGATAAGGAAAACCCAATGCTTTCGGGCATATTCGATGCAACACTCAAAGTAGAAGGTGCTGGGAACAACACTGACCACCTCCTTAAATATTTGTGTGGCGAAGCTCTCATAAATTCACAAAGTGCGGGCATTTTAAGACTGCTCGATAAAAATAGTATTGCTGGCAGAAGTACATCAATCGTCGGTGGGGTATTCAAATTGACAGGACGTTTGCTCAACAACAAAGTTAAAGAACTCGACGGAATAGGAGAGTTGATTTCATTATTTTCAAAAACAGATTTCCAAACAGCACAAATTAAACTTTCGAGAAATTCGCCAGACTACAATTATAACATAGACAATGTAGAAATAAAAACAAACTCGCTAATCTTAAGCTCAAAGTCGGGCAAGATTTTCTTCGATCCTAACGCTCAATCTTTCGGCGACCAAAAAATGAATATCCCAGTTGTCATATACGCTAAAGGTTCGACAAAAACGTTGCTCGAACAAATCGGCTACGCAAAAACAAAAACCGAAAATAGCGAGTTTTACGAAGGTCCAACTTTCTACATTCAAGGGACAGTTTCCAAGCCATCAAACAATCTTATCGATGTTCTCACTTCGACAAAACGTGTAATCGGCAATGCTCTCGACAAATTAAATTTCTTCAAAAAACAATAAATTATAAGATACAAAAATGTTAAAAATTCTATCTATTTTGACTTTACTCTTGTTCGCATGTACATCACACGCACAAGCAATTCGTATCGCCTGCGTGGGCGATTCTATCACCTACGGAGCATACATTAAAAACCGCGAGAAAGACTCGTACCCTGCACAGCTCGGAAAAATTCTCGGCGATAAGTACGACGTTAAAAACTTCGGTTTAAATGGTGCAACAACACTTTTCAAAGGAGATATTCCATATGTAAAAACAAAGCAATATACCGATGCCCTCGCATTTAATCCCAACATTGTAGTGATTAAACTCGGTACAAATGATTCAAAAGAAAAAAACGCTCGTTTTGTAAAAAAAGATTTTGAAAAAGATTTAACTACGATTATCGAATCATTCAAAAAGCTACCGACTAACCCAAGAATATATTTATGCATACCTGTCCCAGCATTTCAGAGTGGAAAGAGCATTGATGCCGATAGAGTCAAATATGCGATAATTCCAAGAGTTAAAAATGTCGCAAAAGCTCAGAAAGTTGAATTGATAAATCTCTATGAAATTTTTGACGGCAAGGGCGAATTCTTCCCTGATAAAATCCACCCAAATGCACAAGGTGCAAAGATTATTGCCGAAAAGGTATCTAAACACATTCTTGCTATTCGCGTTGCATGTGTGGGCGATTCTATCACATATGGTTCACGTTTAGTAAAGAGAATGGCAAATTGTTACCCAACTCGCCTTGGCAATATTCTCGGCGATAAATACAATGTACAGAATTTTGGTAAGAGCGGTAGAACTACACTTTCAAAAGGCGATAGACCATATATTCAAACAGAAGAATATAAAAACGCCCTAAATTTCGCTCCTCATGTAGTTGTAATCAAGCTTGGCACAAACGATTCAAAAGAGAAAAATATTGTCCACATTGACGAGTTTGAAAATGACATGGGCAATCTTATTGACTCGTTCAAGGCACTTCCGACAAATCCGACAATTTACCTTTGTATACCAGTGCCAGCATTTTTGAAAAGCAGAGATATCGACGCCGACAGAGTCAAAAATATCATTATTCCAAAAGTTAAAAATGTTGCAAAAAAGCACGGTTTGAAAACAATAAATCTGTATGATGTTTTTGATGGAAAAGGCAAACTCTTCCCCGATAAAATCCATCCGAATGAAGAAGGTGCAAAGATAATTGCAACAGAAATTTCAAAACATATTATCGAAAAATAATTTGATATGAAAAAGACTACTAAAACAATTTTGAAGAAAAAAGGCGTCGAAAAAATCGCAATGATTACCGCTTACGACGCAATGTTTGCAAAGCTCGCCGATTCTGCTGATGTCGATATTATCCTTGTTGGCGACTCAGTTGGCAACACTGTTCTCGGCTACGATTCAACCATACCTGTTACTATCGATATGATGGTACATCACACTTCGGCAGTGGCTCGAGCAAAACCAAATGCGTTGATTCTTGCGGACCTCCCATTCGCATGTGCACACTACTCTTTCGATAAGCTGCTCGACACTTGCAAACGCCTCGTTCAAGAAGGCGGTGCCGATGCTATTAAAATAGAAGGTGGTGTTGAAATTGCAGATAAAATTGCAAAACTCACTCGTGCCGGAATTGCAGTAATGGGACATATCGGACTTGAGCCACAACAAGTCTTGAAGCTCGGTGGATACAGAAAATTCGGCAAGTCGGAAGATGAGAAAAAACGCATTATCGACGACGCTAAAGCACTCGAACAAGCTGGTGTATTTACTGTTCTTATGGAAATGACCGACGCCGATTGTGCATCGGAAATCACAAAATTATTAAATGTTCCAACGATTGGTATTGGTTCAGGAAGCGGTTGCGACGGACAAGTCCTCGTCTGTGCCGATATTTTGGGGCTTACAGAAAATCCGCCATCGTTTGTGAAGCAGTATGCAAAAATTGGCAAAGAGATTGTCGACGCATACTCGCAATATGTGACAGAAGTTCGCAACGGACAATTCCCTGCAAAGTAAGATGAAAAAGCACGAAGTCCGCAAATCGTCAATTCATGGCAATGGCGTATTTGCCATTTGCGATATCAAAGCTGGCGAGCGTATAATAGAGTACTTGGGCGAAAAAATCGACAAGGAAGAATCTAACCGACGTGGTTTGGCAAACGAAGAAAAAGCCAAAGAAACTGGCGGTGGTTCGGTGTATATTTTTGAGCTCGACGATAAATATGATATCGACGGAAACTTTGAATATAACGATGCTCGATTTATCAACCATGCGTGTCGCACAAATTGCGAAGCAGTCAATGAAGACGGCACAATTTGGATTTATGCAACACGTGATATAAAAAAAGGTGAAGAGCTTTTGTACAACTATGGCTACGCTCTCGAGCATTTTCTCGACCACCCCTGCAAGTGTGGATTCCCTGAATGTGTCGGCTACATCGTCGCAGTCGAAGACAGGTTAAAGTTGAAAAAACTTTTGAAGTGGAAGAAACCAAAACATCTTCGCAAAGATTAAAAAAAATGTCCCGTGAGTATCGGGACATTTTTTTAAAGTTATATTTCACGATATCGTGAATCGGTAATTATTGTGACGGGACCGTCGTTAACAAGCGATACATCCATCGACGCTCCAAAGACACCTCGTTCAACTTTTTTCCCAAGTTCAAGTTCGAGATATTCCAAAAATTTTTCGTAAAGAGGAATCGAAACATCTGGATGAGCTGAACGATTAAACGACGGACGCATACCCTTTCGCATATTGCCGAAAAGCGTAAATTGGCTAACGACCAACGCATCGCCCCCGACCTCTTTTAGCGAGAGATTCATTTTGCCATCGGCGTCTTCGTAAACACGCATCCCCGCCATTTTATTTGCGAGCCATTTTGCGTCGTCTTCAGTATCGCCATTTTCCACCGCCACAAGAATCATTGCACCTTTGCCGATTTCCCCACTGCGATATTTTTCGCCATCGAGAATATCGACCGATGCACTTTTTACCCTTTGAAAAACCGAACGCATAGATTAGTACAAACAAATATCCACACTGAACGATTTTGTCGCATTCGGAGCAACGTAATGGATTGGGTTTGATGCCGAGTTTGGCATAGACATCCACGGCTCGACACAATAGTATGGTTCTTGTTCCGATTTTGTCCAAGTTACCAAAGTTGTACCAGCTTCTGGAGTTCCTCCGCCATTGATTTTTATGGTGATATCTTCTTCGCCACTCTTGTTGCCAAATGTGATTACACCTGTCTTGAGCGACCCATGCAAACGATTCACCATTTCAGCGTCATCAAAGCAATTTTTCGAGATATCAGCAGAAACGAACGAGCCGTCTTTTTGAATATAATATCCCTTTTTAGCGTCGTGAATTATACGATAATCTTTGCGAGTTGTATTGCTCGACCACGGGATTGTAAAAAATGGATGCACGCCAGCACCCCATGGAATTTTCACAGAATCGTCGTTATGCAAAATCAATTCGCACGAAAAAGACAATTCGTTGAATTTGTAAAACACTTCAAATTCGTATTTAAAAGGATACCCTTCTTTTGCTTCTTCTGAAGGAATGTATCGCAAACGGATATCGGTATCAGAACAAAATACTTCTTCAAAATCGCCTGCCAACGCAAAGCCGTGTTGTGGAATTGCTCTGATTTTTTCGTCATATGGAGTTTTCCAAAAACCAGCTTTCCCGTCGATGAAAGAGTTTCCGCAAAATGGGAACATAATAAACATCCCGCCCAAGACAGTCGGCAAACCTGCACCAGATATACGTTCATTTTCTGGCCAATAAATGACATCTCGGATTGTTCCGTCTGCCATCATAATATTCCAATTTATCAAACGTGCACCATGGAATGGATCCATTAAATACGACGATGCCCCTACATTAAATTTATAAAGTTTATTTCCGTTTATTTCTAAAATTTCCATAAGGACAATCACTGCAAAATTTCTAAAAATTTTCAACCATTTTTGAAAAATTTTCTTGTTTGTAGCTTTGAATAAATACACTATTGAAAAATATGAATCTTGCAGAATTGACATTTATTGCGGTTGCACTCTCTATGGACGCCTTTGCGGTGTCAATCGCATGTGGAATATCTGCAGAAAAAATACCGACAAAAAATGCACTTGCGATAGCGTTTTCGTTCGGATTATTTCAAGCTGTGATGCCTATTTTAGGCTGGAATTTGAGTGCTTTAGGCTATGATGTTGTAAAAAATTTTGACCATTGGGTCGCCTTTTTCATCTTACTTGTAATCGGCTCGAAAATGCTCTACGACGCCTACAAAAATAGGGGCGATTGCTCATGCCAAAAGCAGACCTTTGCAAACCCACTTTGCTTAAAAACACTCGCGATTCTTTCAATCGCCACAAGTATAGATGCACTCGCAGTCGGGATATCGTTCAAATGTTTAAATTACCCGATTTTTTATCCGTCGATATACATCGGTATTATCACCTTTTTATTCTGCATATTTGGCGTAAAATTCGGCAATAAAATTGGATGTTGCCATGATAGCAAATTCACTTTTTTGGGCGGAATTATCCTCATAGCAATCGGGATAAAAATTCTAATTGAAGGATAATTTTCTACACAAACAAAATTATCAAAAGTTGTGCAAATATCACTCGCATAAACATCGAAAGAGGATAAACAGTTGCGTATGCAACCGCTGGAGTATCGTTCCCACTGAGTGCATTTGAATATGCAAGTGCTGGAGGATTAGTAGAACTTCCAGCGAGAACACCTATCAATCTGAAATAATCTACTTTCAAAAACGCCCTTGCTAAAATTCCCACAAGCAAAGTTGGAATAACTGTGATAGCAAAGCCGTAAGCAATCCATTTATATCCACCGCCTTGTACGATTGTAGATACAAAATCGCCACCAGCAGAAATCCCAACGCATGCAAGGAATAAGGCTATACCAATTTCACGAAGCATCAAACTGGCACTAACTGTCGTGTATGTAACCATTTTGAAATTAGTACCAAATCGGCTCAAAAGAATTGCCACAACGAGAGGTCCGCCAGCCAAACCGAGTTTAACTGGTTGCGGAATCATCGGCAAGAAAATCGGTACAGAACCCAACACGACACCAAGAAATATCCCGAGAAATATCGGCACAAGATTAGGTTGACGCAACTTCAACATAGAATTACCCAACACCTTTTCGACATTTGCAATCGCACTCGACGCTCCGACAACAGTTACTCTATCGCCAACTTGCAAGTGTAAATCGGAGTGAGCAACAAGGTCGATACCTGCACGATTTACTCGAGTAATATTGAACGAAAAACCGCCAAAAAGCCCGAGTTTACCGAGACTTTTTCCGTTCACTTGGTGGTTTGTTATAAGAATGCGACGTGCTTCAAGCCCTGTATCAAGCTTCTGCCATTCCATATCGATTTTTACGCCCAGATACGAAATGATAAACTCCATATCCGATGTATCGCACACGACAAGAATTTTATCGCCAACGCTCAAAATTGTCTCTGGAGATGCAATTTCTATCACACCATTTTTTCGGCAAACTCTCGATATTACAAAATGTCGGTTTGCCAACGCTACAACTTCTTCAATTTTCTTTCCCGCAATAGAAGGGTTTTCAACTGAAATTGAAATGCGGTGAGCTCCACCTTGCTCTTCTGCCGATTTTGCGAGTTTATCGAGTTCCTTTTTTGTAGAAATTCTGAATATCGATTTTATGATTATCATCGAAAGAATCACGCCTATCACGCCGAGTGGAT
This sequence comes from Opitutales bacterium, assembly GCA_015061945.1. Taxonomy (GTDB): domain Bacteria; phylum Verrucomicrobiota; class Verrucomicrobiia; order Opitutales; family Intestinicryptomonadaceae; genus Merdousia. The sequence goes on along the minus strand of SUVP01000003.1, from coordinate 117,587 downwards.
ATGCGACAGCGTAGCCGAGCGAAATAGACGGATCGCTCTTGCCTGTAATATCAATGTATGTTTGCGTAGCCGCACCTAAACCAGGGGTATTTGTTACTGCTCCCGACATAATCCCGACCATAGTTGGCATCGGGACTTTAAAAATATAAGCGAGCAGTAGAGCCACGCAAACACTCGTAAAAATCGAGCTTACCGCAATCGCATTCAGTTTTATACCAGCCTTTTTGAATGATGAGAAAAAGCCTGGTCCAACTTGTAATCCGATAGAATAGACAAAAAGAATCAATCCAAACTCGCGTACAAAATGCAAAATATCGGCATCGACATTCATTTGAAAATGCCCGAAAGCGATACCCACAAACAACACCCAAGTTACGCCGAGTGAAAGTCCACAAACCTTGATTTTTCCTAACAAAATTCCGATTGCTATTACAATCGAAAGCACGACAACACATTGTGCAACCGAATTCCCAAAAAACAAATTTGTCAACCAATCCATAGTTAATGATTATCTAAATGAATTCAACTTTTTAGACATACTACTTTCTAATAAAAACCGATTAGACTATATTCAAAGAAAAGCAATCTTTAAATACAAAAAAACGCCGATATACACAATTATATCGACGTTTTCGCTGATTATTTTGCAATAGAATTATTTAAATTTCAATGTTTGCATACGTTTGTATGCTTCACGCAACTGATAAGCATAATTACTGCATACACGATTTGCACCTAATTGATATGCGAAGTCTAAATCGTCGAGATTTTCTACTTGCCATACGCCGACTTGGAAACCAGCGTCTTGAATCTTCTTGATAAATTCTCTATTAATATTGCGATATCCACCGATAGCTACTTCGCTTGCACCAGCGTCCTTTGCGGTTATTATAATGTCTTCTGCCGTTTTGCTCAATTTGCCTTTTGTCTTTTTGATATAGCAAATGTACATCGTTTTAAATTGCGGATATTTTGATTTAAAATCTTTGATTACTGTTGGGTCGAAACACGTTACGAGTACGTTTTTTTCGGTCAAGCCAGCACGCTTAATTGCCTCTACTGCTTTGCGAGCAAAATCTTTGCCATACTTTTTAATTTCGAGTTCAAAACGTTTATCTTTGGGGATAACTTTTAGAATTTCATCGAAAGTTGGAATCTTTACGTTTGCGTATTTTGGGTCGAATTTTTCGGGGCAAGCGAGCTTTGAGTTTTTCAAATCTTCAAGAGTCAAATCTTCAACATTTTTGTCTATACCCCAATATTTCTTGAGTTCACGCTCACCGTGCATCACAACAAGATGACCTTCTTTTGTGATGTTTACATCGGTCTCAATCATAAGCGAACCCAAGTCGTAAGCGAGTTTTATTGCTTCAACCGTATTTTCTGGAGCAAGACTTTTTTCGCCTCTATGCGAGTGTACTGCGATATCGCCAAACGATACCGCCGCTAAAATTAATGTTGATAAAATCGATATATATTTCTTCATAAGCCAAAAATCCTACAACCACATTTGCCTATTACAACATTTTTTTATTTCGCTAAAATATTTGGTTTTATTTTTTACATATAATATTTACTTTAGAAGTATGGAAAATCAAAAACAGAATTCTCCACTTATGGAAAACGTGGTAATGGCTGGTTTCCCCTCGCCTGCGGACAATTACGGCTCGCAACCGCTCGATTTAAATGAGTTGCTTGTACGCAAACCATCGGCTACATTTTTCGTTCGTGCTATGGGCGATTCTATGCTTGAAGCTGGTATAGATTCCGGCGATATTCTCGTTGTTGATCGCTCACTCGATCCCCTCGATAACGATATTGTCATAGCGTGTATCCAAAACGAATTTACCGTAAAATATTTTCGCAAAGATTCTGACGGAATCGCACTTGTGCCAACAAACAAAAAGTACAAAGAAATACGTTTTAAAGACGATATGCAGTTAGAAATTTTTGGCGTGGTAACTGCGACAATTAAACAATTCCGCAAGTAATATGATTGGGCTTATAGACGGCAACAACTTTTTTGTCTCGTGCGAACGCATCTTTGATAGGACGCTCGTTGGCAAGCCTGTTGCCGTTATGTCGAGCAACGACGGCTGTGTTGTCTCACGTTCAAATGAGTTTAAGGCTCTCGGAATAGCGATGGGAACGCCCTATTTCCAACTCAAGCCCGACATCGCCCGACTCGGACTAATCTTGCGTTCAGGCAATCACGAGTTGTATGCTGATATATCACGGAGAGTTATGCAAACACTTGCAGAATTTGCACCTGATATCGAACAATACTCGATTGACGAAGCCTACATCCACCCTGTTCTCGACAAAAATGCCGACTGGGAAAGTTTTGGGAAAGAAATCCGAAAGACGATTCTCAAATGGGTTGGTATCCCTTGTGGAGTCGGTTTTGCACCGACAAAAACTTTGGCAAAAATTGCAAATCATATCGGCAAAAAATCGCCAAGTGGGGTTTTTGTTATGCCCGACGACATCAAGTCGGTTATCGATAAACTTCCCGTTGAAGAAGTCTGGGGTGTGGGGAGAAACCTCTCGCAAAAACTTCGCAAAAATGCGATTTACACGGCATGGCAACTGGCAAACTATGGCGACGAAAAGCTACACAATATGTTCTCTATTGGTATGGTGCGTACCGCAATGGAGTTGCGTGGAATACCTTGCTACGAAGAAGAAGATATTAACGCACTCTCGCAAAGCATAAGTTATTCGAGATGTTATGGCGAACCAGTTGTCGATTTCGACGACATCACGCAATCGGTATCGTATTTTATTGCCCGTGCCGCTGAAAAACTCCGTGCTGAAGGTCAACGTGCTTCAGGTGTAAACATTTACAGTATATATTATCCAGAGTACAAACCATATCGATTAGACGGCGGTATGGATGAAGTGTCGGTATCGTTCCCAGTCGCAACTGACGACACTATCGATATGCTCAATTCCGTAAAACCACATTTACCCCGACTTTTCCGAAGAGGTCGACGTTATAAAAAATCGGGAATAGTTTTTTGGGGCTTGGGCAATCAAGCTGTTCAGCTCGACTTATTTGCACCAAAACAGACCGCAACAAATAGTAAGCTCTTTGAAGCTGTCGACAAAATAAACGCAAAGTTCGGCAAGCGTGCTTTGATTCCATTGTCGGAAGGTCTCGAAAAAAAATGGCTTCCTAAACGCAATATGGCATCGCCCAACTACACGACCGATTGGAACGACATCCCCATCGCCCGATAATTTTCGTAAAAAACAAAAATATTCCCTCAAAATTAAGCATATTTTTCCGATTTTTTTAATACAAAAATACTTGACTTTTATCACCCTTATTTTATTAGTATTTAAGATATTTATATAAAACCCCAAAAAGTATTTAACATACTATGAAAAAAATAGCATCAATTCTATTGCCATTCTTTGTCGCTGGCGTTGCAAATGCATCGTTCACACTTTCAGATAATGGATTCTCGGACGGAACCCTAATTTCCGGAACAGGTTCTGCAACTGAACTCGTAACCACAAATGGTGGAAGCAATACATTTAATACAATCACTCTCGGTGGAACGATAAATTTCACAGATGCTACTTCCATTTCTACTATTAAAAATAGTGCGATGGGAACATCATCGCGTTATTCGATTATAGCAGAACCGGGCTCTTCTGCTAATATAAACTTGTTGAATGGCAGTACAGGTTCATTTACAGTACATACTGCCTTAAATTCTTTTAAAGGTCCATTGAATATCTCGATTGAAGAAAATGCTGGCGGATATATTTACACGGGAAGAGTTACATCACAAAATCATGCAGTATCTCTCACACTCGATAAAGACTATGCAATCAGAGAAAGTGATATAAATAAGCTTTTCGCTGTGACACTCGTTACAACGATGACAATCAATATGTCAGCTGACCAAGCACTGAAAATAGACTTAAGATCAGGAGCTACACTTCAACTCAATATCACAAATAATGCTAATTTGTATATTGAATCGATTCTTCAAATTTCATCAGGTAATTCTTCAAATATAAAATTCTTGAATTCGCTCGAAAATGGTGCCCTGCTCTTTAATAAAGATATAATTGCTTCAGAATACCAAGATGGAATGATTGTAATTAAAAAGGGTGAATCAACACAGACTCTCAACATAAAAGGTTCTGATGGTAATTTGTTGAAAGACCTTTTCTGGAGCGACCAAGTTGTAGAAGGTTATTACTACCTTTCTGCAGTAGCACCAGCAGTTCCAGAACCAGCAGAATTTGCTGTAATTTTCGGAGCATTGGCATTGGCTGTTTCGATTTACAGAAAAAGAAAATAATACAATTTTATAACTCCCCAAAATGCGTCAAAATTTTTTGACGCATTTTTTTGTGCAACACGTTTTCACTATTCCGATATTTTTTGTTAATGATTGGAAATTTATTTCCGAATTATTTTGTAGAAATCAATTTTATTTCTATGAAAACAAAATTCAAAAATATCGAGACTAACACATTTGGAGAACTGCCCTGCATAAACGATATTGCCCCAAACTTCACGCTTGTAAATGCAGATTTATTTGACATCTCGCTCGAAGATTTCCAAGGCACACGTCTGATTTTAAACATATTCCCAAGTCTCGACACATCCGTATGTGCGATGGCGGTGAGAAAGTTTAACGGAATTGCATCAAACCTAAAAGACACAACCGTATTGTGTATTTCAAAAGATTTACCTTTTGCTCAAAAAAGATTCTGTTCTGTCGAAGGAATTTCAAATGTTATAGCACTTTCAGATTGTCGACCTGAATCAAGATTCGGCACCGATTACGGAGTAATTATTACAGACGGAGCCTTGCGTGGACTTTTTGCACGCGCGATAATTGTCATATCTGAAGACGGAAAAATTTTATATACTCAATTAAACAAAGAAATAGCCGAAGAACCCGATTATAATGCGGTTTTAAAGGCAATCTCATAAAATAAAAATCGACAATACCACACATCAACACTCCACAAAAAAATTATGAATACAAAAAAAATACTAATCGGAGGTGCGAGTGGTTTTGTAGGTAAAGCTCTTGTTAAACACTTCAAAAGTAAAGGATGGAAAGTTGTAAAACTTTCTCGAGAACATCGACGTGGACAAGTCTTTTGGGATATTGAAAACGCTTATGTAAATCCACACAGCATATCTGGATTCGACGCAATAATTTCTTTGGCAGGTGAAAATATTTTTACACGCTGGACAAAACAAAAAAAACAAAAAATCATAAAGAGTCGGATAAATTCAGCAGACGCTATAAGTCGGGCAATATCGCTATCTGCAAAGCCTCCGAAAGTTTTTTTGTGTGCGTCGGCAATCGGTTATTATGGGAATCAAAACGGCGATGAAGTCGACGAAAGCTCGCCCATTGGCAATGGATTTCTCGCCGAAGTTTGCAAACATTGGGAGTGTGCTTCACGCTCTGCAAAAACTCCGCACACACGAGTTGTCAATATGCGATTCGGTGTAGTACTCGATGAAAATGGTGGTTTCTTTAAGTTGGTAAAAAATTTCACGCACGCTGGGATACGCCTAATTTTCGGCGATGGCTCGTGTGCGATGTCGTGGATTTCGATTTCCGATTTATGTAATGCGATAGAATTTGCAATCTCTAATGAATCACTTTCAGGGGCAGTAAATTTTACATCTCCCGAACCTTGCACTTACAACGATTTTGCCGATGCACTTCGTGCAATTACAAAATATTCTATTTCAGTTGGAATCCCAAAATGGATTTTGCGAGTGCTTCTCGGTAAAATTTCCGATGAAATGATTTTCGCAGATGTGCGTGCTAACCCAAGAAAACTCTTGGATTCGGGCTTTATCTTTGAAGACAAAAATATTTTTTCGTTCGCAAAAAAAAGGAATACAAATGAGCAATATAATAAAAACCATATTGGCAACACTTACCCTCATAACATTAAATGCGTGCTCAAGCGTAAATAATACGCCTACGGCAAAGAACGTAAACCTAAAACGATATATGGGCAAATGGTATGAAATTGCTCGTTTCGAGACTTCATTCCAGCGTGGAAAATTCGACTCTCAAGCCGATTACGTTCTCCTCGACGACGGCACAGTTTCTATCACAAATTCGGCGACAGACAAATATGGCAATCGCACAAAAGCCACAGCCAAAGGATACGCTCCCGACCCAAACGACCCGTCAAAATTACGGATAAGTTTCTTCCGCCCATTTTATGCCGACTACCTAATTCTCGCACTCGATCCAAATTATCAATGGGCACTCGTAGCTGGCAGTGGAAAAGATTATCTGTGGATTCTTTCACGAACTCCAACCTTGCCTGAAGATACGATAAATCGGATTATCGCAACAGCAGAAAAATTAGAATTCGACACATCAAGATTGATATTTAATTCAAAATTTACAAAAGTTGCGTTGTCAGATTAGAACAAGATTTGCATCTGTGCGATAATTTGATTTGTCGCACCATTTCTCGCCGATGATCCAGTGTATGGATCGCCGAAAATATCGTAATATTCAAAGCCTACTGTGTACTTCAAATAGCGACCACGCACATACCAATTTATACCGCCATAGTAAGCATAAACTTTGTCATAAAGACCGTTATTTTTCATACTATGCACAACATCTGATAGTCTCACACCACGTCCGTCTGTATCCAAATATGAGAATTTAAATACTGGCTCGATTTCCCCCCAATCGCCCAATTTAAAGAGCTTGTAAGCTGTCATAACATAAAAGCCCCAAGGCGATGCTGCTTCCGATTTATTTGTGTAAAGTGGAATATTACTACTGCGAGTTCTGCCGTACTCGAGGCGTGTGTACATCAATTCTGCGTGGAAAGTAAATCTGTCGTAATTAAAACGTAAGAACGGATTAAAGCCGTAAGCGTCGCCATTTTCAACGATGTTCGACGGCAACGCATTGGCGTCGTCAATAGCAGCTGTTAGATGGCTTGAATATCCAAATGTTATACCCGAACGCAAATTATACGGACGATTTTTTGTTTCATATTCTAATGTCAACCAAGTGCCGATTCCGTTATCTCGTGAAGAAAAATGAAAACCAGGTTGCGAGTTTACAAGTGCTAATGAATATTTTAATTCTGGATTTTTTGGATGCTCGCCATACCAATAAACACCTGTGTGATAACCTGCAAAACCAAGCTGAGTTGAATATGCAGTCTTCTTACCAGCATCAAAACCACCATCGCCATAACTACCAAAATATAGACACAAAAATGAGCGGTCGGGCGTAAATAATTGCGTGCAACTATCGTATTCTTCAGTCGCATAATTGACCATCCAATAGCCCATCAAAAGCTTTCCTTTAAAAATTTCGTGATCAATATCAATTTCGTAATCAAACGTATTGAGTGGGTTGCCACTGGGAAAAAACATAGATATCATCACTTTTGAATTTTCTGTGATATCGGCAAAAAATGCAGGAATAAATCGGCGAATATAAAATCTGTTTGTGTCTGAAAAACTAACACCTAACGGCGATGTATGTTGGTGTGTGTGGGTAAATCGTGTCTGCAAAATAAAGACAGCTTTAAAACTTTTTGTTACAGCTGGCAAACATACAGCTTGTTCTGCATTGCTTTTCTTAATTTCTATCGCCTCTTGCTCTGTAATAATCCCCTTTTCAACAAGTGTATCGAGCAATAGAGAGTCGTCATAATTTTCTGAAAAACTTTTGAGCGAAAATAACGCGACTACAAAAAATAAAAATATAACTCTTTTTATATCCATAAATAAGCTTTCTTTATGAAACTGTGCAAAGAAAGTGTCAACAACATTTGAAGGACCTTACTTAAGAAAACGCCACCAAAATGCCCCAAAAATAAAGAATCTAAAAAAGTTTAAATAAAAAAACATAACTAACGGTTGAATAAACAAATTAAGCACTAAAAATTTTTTTAAAATTTCCGAAAAAATACTTGACTTGTGGTGGGAAATGGGGGAAAGTGGTGAAAAGTGGAAAACAATAAGTAAGTAATGTCAGACGAAGTAAAACCAGCAATAGCCCAATTTATCGGCGAATACAGCAAAGTACTCGACGATAAACGCCGTGTTGCTTTGCCATCAAAATGGCGTTTTGACGGAGATGATAATGAAAACACTTATTTGGCAATCCAAGCTACCAGTTATAAAGCGATAATTGTGATGCCACCTGAAAAGACGGCATTGCTCCGCGAAAAAATTTCAAAAATCTCGATAGCAAACCCCAACAAACGCAGAGCGTTGGCAAAGTTTTTGCAAAACGCACAAACCTTTGGTTGCGATAAACAAGGCAGAATTATGCTCAGTGAGTCGCTTCTAAAGTGGGCAAATATAACAAAAGAAGTCTGCATTGCTGGTAATGAGCTCGATTTTGAAATCTGGAATCCGCAACTCCGCGAAGAATGGCTCGCGCAATCAACGCTTGAGGACGACACCGCCCTCATCGAGGAGTTCGGAATATAACTCAATTTTTCTAATGAATGCAATCTTACATAACACTGCACTCTCAATGCAGACCGCAAAAGAATCTTTCTCTTACAAGGAAATAGATACTACAAATGCAATTTTCAAATGACAGCACAATCTCGAATGAGACGCAACAGCACGGACATATCTCTGTGTTGCTTTGCGAGGCTGTCAAAATTTTATCGCCCCAAGACAACGAAACATATTTAGATTGCACTTTCGGTGGTGGCGGACATACCCGAGCAATACTTGAATCGGCAAACTGCAAAGTAGTTGCAATAGATAGAGACCCTTCAGCAGTTGCAAGAGCTGAAGAAGTAAAGGCTCAATACAAAGACAGATTTGAATTTTATCCATTAAATTTCTCCGATTTGGACAGACTACAGATTGGTGGATACGCTGGGATTCTCTTTGATTTCGGCGTATCCTCCTTTCAGTTAGACGAAGCAGAACGTGGGTTTTCGTTTATGCGAGAAGGTCCGCTCGATATGCGTATGAACACTCGTGAAGGTGCAACTGCCCTCGATTACATAAATTCTGTCAGCGAGTATGAACTTGTACAAGTTTTGCGTGAGTATGGCGAAGAACCACGAGCAAAAAAAGTAGCTCGTGCGATATTGTCGGCACGTGAAGCAGGTCGCATATCGACAACATCAGATTTAGCAAAAGAGATTGCCGACGCAATTCCGTCGCACGAAAGAATTCACCCTGCTACTCGTACATTCCAAGCTATCAGAATAAAAATCAACGATGAGCTTGGCGAGATTGAACGTGCATTGCCAAAAGCATTCGATGCACTCAAGAGTGGTGGAATCCTCGCAACAATCAGTTTTCATTCGCTCGAAGATCGCATTGCGAAAAGATTTTTCAAGAAGATGGCGGGACGTCCAGAAGACCGTTTCGACACCTCTTTTGTGCAAGACAGAACAAAGCTTGCCGAACTTCTCACACGCAAACCAATAATTCCAACAGAAGAAGAAATATCGGTAAACCCACGCAGTAGAAGTGCAAAACTTCGTGCCATAAAGAAAGACTAATTTATGAAAAGAAAAGAAAACATACTTCTTATAACACCACTTTTACTTTTGCTGATAGTTGTCGGTACTGGTTTTTTTGCAATATCTGCTGAACGCCAAGAAAGCCGAGAAATTGGGCGTCGCATAGTGCTAATCGAGAAACAAATTAATCAACTCGAACGAGACAATGCAGAGCTTGCAGTAAAGATTGCTGAACAAAAAAATCCTGCACTTTTAACACGTCGTGCAAGCACACGTTTGATACGTCCAGTAATAACAGCAGTCGTATGGGGATATGAAAATTACGACGGCGGTAGAATCGATTTTTCAAAACGCAACAAAGGATTTGTTTCATTCAAAGCTCCAACAAAGAAAGGTGCAGTTAGACAATAATGCGTAAAAAAACAAAAACAGCTATATTTATATATAAGGGAAGATTAGCAACATTAACAATCTTACTTTGTGCTGTATTTTGTGCAATTTTTGCTCGCCTATATTATCTGCATGTCGTACGAAGCGAACAGAGTATTGCGGCAACAGATAAAGCGAGAAAGCTCCGTGAATGTGTACCCGCAAAACGTGGGAATATAGTAGATTCCAAGCATAATCTATTGGCAACAAGCCGTCCTGTAATAACGCTTGGAGTCGATCCAGAGCGAGTGGAGTTTGACGAAAAGGGGGTCGTCAAGCTCCACAAGCTCGCGGATATTCTAAAAATGCCATATCAAGATTTGTTGAAAATTTGCTCGCCATATAGCGATGCTGTTCGCATTGCGGAAATAAAGTCGCGTCTGACGAAAGCACAACAACGTCGCTTGAGAGTTATCGGTATAAATCTCGATATGACTTTCGACGAACTCATTCGCAAATGTGCTACAAAGCCAAATAATAACATTGTCGTAAAAAGCAGGGCTGAACAAGTAAAGCTAAAGCCAAAGGCATTTTCGGAAATCTCGAAAATCATAAAAATCGAGAAGTCGGAAATCGAGAAAAACTTTGTGTCGTTTTCACCACGTTGGAAGAAAGTTATGGAAAACCTTGACGACGCAACGTACGAACAAATTAGAGCTTTAAAGATAAAAGGTTTCCGTGGCGAACGCAAATATATCCGTGTGTATCCTTCGGGCAAGTTGGCATCGCACGTTGTCGGTTTTGTCAACAAAGAATTCAATGCCGAACAAGGAATTGAAAAGCAATTCAACTACTATTTGAGTGGGCAAGACGGCTGGATTGAAACTGAACGAGACGGCAAACGCAGAGAGCTTGAACACTTCCGTTCTCGTGAAGTTCCAGCTGAAGATGGTATGAATATCGAAACGACTATCGACTCTATCATTCAAGAAATCGCACAAAGAGAAGTTCAAGAAATCGTAAAGAAATATAATCCCAAAAGTGCTACCATAATAGTCAGCGATCCGAGTAGTGGGTATATTTTGGCAATGGCAAGCTACCCAAATTACGATCCAAATAACTACAATAAATATGATCCCGACAATTTGAGAAACCGAGCAATTTGCGACCAATACGAACCTGGCTCAACTTTTAAAATCGTCTCAATTTCTGCCGCATTGAATGAATCGCTTGTTGGTCCAGACGACGTGTTCGATTGCGACTCACCAACAATTACATATCGTGGAAAAACTTTGCGTCTGCCTAAAGAAGCACATAAAATGGGTAAACTTTCGGTACGCGACATTACAAAAAAGAGTTCAAATAAAGGCTCGGCACAACTTGGGATTTTACTCGGAGAAAGAAAACTTTACAACTACGCACATCTCTATGGCTTCGGAGAAAAGACAAATATCGGGCTTTCAGGAGAAATTGCGGGAACGCTACATAAAGTAAAAGATTGGGACGGTTTGACAATTACACGTCTGCCGATGGGACACGCAGTTGCAGCAACACCACTACAAGTTCACTGTGCAATGAGTGTCATAGCCAATCAAGGAATTTATATGCAACCGCAACTTGTCAAAAAAGTTTTCGACAACAATTCACAGACTATTGTCAGCTATCCACCTCGTGCGGTGCGTCGTGTAATCTCGCCAAAAATTGCATATTTGATGAGCGAAATGCTAACCGAAGTTGTCAGCAAAACTGGTACAGCTCGAAGAGCAGCTCTCGAAGGATTTAAAGTCGCAGGAAAGACGGGAACTACACAAAAAATCATCAACGGAGTATATAGTAGCCGAGACCACGTTGCATCATTCTCGGGGTTCTTCCCTGCCCAACGTCCACGATTAGTTATCACAGTGGTTGTTGATTCTGCAAAGATGCGTGGAATCGCCTACGGGGGTGTTGTAGCAGCTCCGTCATTCAGAAATGTAGCAAAAGAAGCGGCAAGTTATCTCGGTATTCAAACCGATGAGAATTACGAAAAGAAAGTCGCATGGAGATAAGTTATGATAGGATTTTCCAATTTAAATAGTTTGATAGCCTTGTGCGGAGCAAAGAGTAGGTTTGGTGCTCTTTCATTCGCACAACAAGATGGTGGTATTGCACCTTACACAGCAAACGACCTCGCAAAAGCAGTCGGTGCAATAAAAATTACTGGAGACAAAAATGTCGAAGTAAAAATGCTCATAGCAGACAGTCGACGTGTCGCTCCCAACACTGCGTTCTTCGCCGTTAAAGGACTCCACTGCGATGGCAACGATTTTGTCGAAGAAGCTGCACACCGTGGTGCTGTTGTTGTCGTATCCGAAAAGCCATCTCCAAAATTTTTTCCAGCTACATGGATTCAAGTAGAGAACATCGCTGAAGCATCGGCAAAAGGTGCAAAAAGTTTTTATGGCAACGATGACGGACTCCTTGAAGTCTTCGGTATTACAGGCACAAACGGCAAGACAAGTGTCTCGTGGATGCTCCAAGAAATGCTCAATAAACTCGATGTAAAGTGTGGCTTGATTGGAACAATTCATTACGATTTAGGCGGACGCTGTCTGCCCGCAAGCCGTACTACTCCCGAAGCTTTAGAACTCCACGCAATGTTCAATCAAATGCGATATGCCGGATGCAAGGCAACTGCAATCGAAATGAGCTCGCACGCAATCGAACAAAAACGTGTTAAGTCTATCGCAGTAGATTGTGCGTGTTTCTTGAATCTCACACAAGATCACCTCGATTATCACAAGACGATGGATTCATACTTTGAAGTAAAATCGTCGATGTTCACTGGTGCACTCGGCAAAGCTCCCAAATGTGCCGTTATAAATTTTGATGACAATTACGGACGTAAAATTGCCGAAAGACTTTTGCCCGAAACAAAGCTTGTCTCGTTTGGTATAGATGCCCAAGACGCAACAATCAGTGCAAAAAATATTGTGATGCGTCCGCAAAACTCAACTTTTACACTCGTCTATCCAGAAGGCGAAACGCAAGTGAAAATCAATATGCCAGGTCATTACAATATTTCAAATGCTCTTGCGTCGCTTGCGATGATATATGCGTCGGGTCGCAATATTTTGCGGGCTGTGGAAATTCTCGGAAAATTCAGAGGTATCCCTGGAAGAATGCAAAAAGTCCAAAGCCCTGCAAAATTCGATATTTTCATCGATTACGCTCACACAGACGATGCTCTAAAAAATGGTCTTTCGATGTTGCGTAAAGTTGTAAAAGGCAAGTTGCTTGTTGTCTTTGGTTGCGGTGGGAAACGTGATAGAACAAAGCGTCCGATTATGACAAAAGTTGTCCAAGAATATGCCGACATTGCATGGGCAACATCGGACAATCCTCGTGGCGAAGAAATCTCGACAATCTTTGAAGATATGAAAGCTGGCGTTGTTGATTCATCAAGAATTGCATTCATCGAAGATAGACGCAGAGCGATAAACCTCGCAATAGATGCCGCTTCTGACGGCGATTGTATTCTCATTGCAGGCAAAGGTCATGAAACTTTCCAAGAGCTTGGCGACACAATTATCCCATTCGACGATAAGCGAGTAGCCGAAGAACTTTTAACCCTCAAAGGTCTCCTATAAAACAAAAGAAAAATTATGCCATTTTTTAAAATAGACGATTTACAAAACTGGACTGGCGGAGAATGGAAAAATCTCAATCCAGAAAAACGACCAGAAATACGAGGCTTCACAATCGATAGCAGAAATGTCGAAAAAGATTTTGCATTTATCGCAATTAAAGCAACGCGAGACGGACACGATTTTGCAAGCGACGCTGTCGCAAATGGTGCAACTGCAATCATCGCCGAACGAGAGCTTGATGTAGAAGTTCCAGTGCTTGTTGTGAAAGATTCTGTCAAAGCGTTTCAGATAGTTGCAAAACTGCATAGATTACGTTTCGATAGTCCCGTTGTCGGAATAACAGGTTCGTGTGGCAAAACCTCCACAAAGGAAATGCTCGCAAAATTGACTGAATGGAAAAACCCACTCATCACTGAAAAAAATTTCAACAACGAACTCGGCGTTCCCCTCACGCTGACAAGAATGGATTTGCGACAAAATCAGCTCGCAATCGTCGAGGCTGGCGTGGGTGCTCCAAACCAAATGCGTGAGCTTGCAGAAATGATTGAACCCGATATCGCAATAATCACAAATGTCGGGCTTGCTCACCTCGAAAGATTTGAGCAAATTGGAAATGTTGCGAAAGAAAAATCAGTTCTTGCTTCGTGTGTTGCCGAAGGTGGTTGGTGCTTAATTCACCACAATCTTCTCAGCTGGAAAGCATTTGATGAATTAACTTGTCGCAAGGCGATTGTCGCATCATCAGACGCTCCTGAATACAAAGCCGACCTCGTGTTTAGATACGCACTCGGCGATGTCGACGCAAATACGATTTCAATCGATATGTGTGTCGAAGGTGGCGACGAATTCTATTTTGAAATTCCACGAATGACAACTGGAATGATTGAAAACGCCCTTTTGGCGATTGCAGGTGCATTGATGTTGGGTGCAAAAGAAGAACGTATTGCGTCGATTCTCGAAACGTTTGCACCATTGCCAATGCGTGGAAGTATTGTAGAAATGGAGTCGGCAAAATATTATATCGACTGCTACAATGCCTCGCCGACTTCGATGAGAGACGCTCTTGCACTTTTCACAAAAATTTCTGAAAATGCAGAAAAGCGTGCATACGTTTTGGGAACAATGGCAGAATTAGGGCTCGCATCACACCCACATCACAAAGATGTAGGCTCGCATATTCAACCACGCGAAAACGATATCGCAGTTCTCGTCGGAGCTTTTGCCGAAGTTTACAAAACTGGACTACTCGAAAATGGTTGGAACGAAAATAATATTTTTGTCTACAAAACATCCGAAGAAGCATCTGAAAAAGTTGCCCAGCTTGATGGATTCATTTTCGTCAAAGGTAGCCGAGTTTGCGAGCTTGAAAAATCGCTCCCAAGTGCTGTTCTGGAAAAATTAAATTCACCCGCACAACCAGAACAAGAAGATGATGAACAAGTGGAATCGGATGACGATTCTATCGAAGAACAAACAATAGAAGAAGACATTGAAGACACTTCTGACTCCGAAGATTTCGACGACACCGAAGATGACGAAGATTTCGACGAAGATTATGAGGATGACTTCGATGATGAAAATTTTGAAGAAGAAGACGACGAAGACGAAAGAGAGAAAATTTAATGTTATTTGAACTTGCAAATTTAGAAGATTGGTTTGGTCCATTGCGTTTGTTTCGCTATCTGTCATTCAGATGTGCGAGTGCAATGGCATTTTCATTCATACTTGGAATTATCATTGCTCCATACATAATAAGAGTTTTACATAGAATAAAATTTGGGCAAAGTTTCAGAACAAAAGAAGAAGTTGGCGCACTTGCCGATTTGCACGACAGCAAAAAAGGGACTCCTACAATGGGCGGTATTATTATATTTGCGTCGGTAATGATAAGTTCGCTTTTGTTCGCACGCCTAAATCTTTTGGTGTTTGTAGCACTCTTTGTATACTCTGCCCTAACAGCACTCGGCTTTGCTGACGACTACACAAAAATCGTCAAAAAGAATAGCAAAGGAGTATCGGGTAAAATCAAATTATCAGTACAAATTTCAGTATCGATAATCACACTCGCTCTTTTGTATTTTTCAAAAGAATACGGCACATTGATGCGTGAACTTTGGATTCCATTCTTGAAATATCCGCTTATCGAAAGTATGCCATTTTGGTTTGGTGCAATATTCATTTTCTTTGTGATTGGCGGTTCGAGCAATGCCCTCAATTTGACTGATGGTGTGGATGGACTCGCTATTGGATGTACAGTATCGGTCGCACTCGCATACGCAGTATTCTCGTATGTTGCGGGCAATATGATTACAGCTGAATATCTTTTTATCAGATACATCCCTGCTTCGGGAGAATTAACTGTCGTATGTTGTGCATTGTTGGGAGCGGCACTATCGTTCCTTTGGTACAACGCTCATCCAGCAGACGTATTTATGGGCGATACCGGATCGCTCGCACTCGGCGGACTCATCGGTGTAATCGCATTTATGGTACAACAACCAATTACCCTTGTGCTTGTCGGTGGAATTTTTGTGATGGAAGCAATGTCGGTGATTATGCAAGTGGGCTCGTATAAACTCACAAAGAAAAGAATTTTCAGAATGTCGCCAATCCACCATCACTTTGAATTAAAGGGATGGAAAGAAACACGTGTCGTAATTAGATTCTGGATTCTCTCGTTGATATTTGCGTTGGCAGGGCTTGCTACACTCAAGATAAGATAATGATAGAAAAAATCAGAGAGCTTTGTGCCGATAAACCTGTTGCAATTTTTGGAACAGGTGCAAGTGGTACTGCAACCAAAAAACTGCTCGATTCACTTGGAATTGAGTCGGTTTTTTACGCCGAAGCTAACTCTAAAAAAACTGGAGAAATTGCAGGAGAATTATTGCAACCGTTTGACGAACACACTGCGAAAAATCACGCATTAGTTGTATATTCTCCCGCATTCCGTCCAGACCACAAATGGATAACTCTCGCCGAAGAAAACGGAGCAAGCGCCGTCTGCGAAGCCGATTTTTCCGCACTTGCGTGGAGAGGAAAAATTATCGCAATCACTGGGACAAACGGAAAAACTACACTCACAAAATTTATAACTAAAGTTCTCAATGAATGTGGGTTCGATGCAATATCCACAGGCAACATCGGCTTTCCATTAAGTCAATATTGTGCAGAATTTGGAAGCGATAAAAACAAAATTGCAGTTTATGAATTGAGCAGTTTCCAAACTTCTAATCTAAAATTTTTAAAGCCCGATATACTTCTTTGGACAAACTTTGCTCCAGACCATCTCGATTGGCACAAGGATATGCAAGAGTATTTCCAAGCTAAAAACAATTTATTAAAAGCTACAAAAGACAAAGTATTTATCGGCAGTTCAGTACAAGATTTTGCAAAATCACAAAATATTACAATTTCTGAAAATGTAATAGTTTTGGATGAAAATAATCCAGTCCCTGCACCGACGCCATTCGATAATTCAATACAATCGCGTAATTTCAATATGGCGATTGAAGTCGGCAAAGAATTTGGAATTACAAAAGATAAGTTTGAAGAAAGTGCAAAAACATTCGATTTGCCCGCATTCAGATTTTCAACGCCGATAGAAGTAAATCAGGTTCGCTTCTACAACGATTCAAAAGCGACAAATGCACACGCTACAATCGGTGCATTGCAAGAATTAAAAGATGAGAATCATCTAATTTGGATTGGTGGCGGGAAAGATAAAAATTGTGATTTAACAGAGCTTGTCGACGCAATATGTCAATCGGCAAAGAGTGCTATCTTAATAGGTCAAACTGCAGAAAAATTAAAATGTATGCTCGACGGCAAATTATCTGACGGAGTTTGCGTTTGCGATTCTATGAAAGACGCAGTCGAAAAAGCGATGTCTATGTCAAAAAAAGGGTCGGCAGTACTGTTCAGCCCAGCGTTTTCGAGCTTCGGAATGTTCTCGAGCTACTCGGAACGTGGAAAATCTTTCAAAAATGAAGTTTTGTGTTTGAAGAATTTAAAAAAATAGTAAAAATAAATATAAAAATAAGAGGTATTCTAATATGAAAAAATCAGTTGCAATCAGTACAATAATCGCATTTCACGCATTGGTTATCGGCGTGCTTCTCTTCCAAGCAGGATGCAGTTCCGAACCAGAAACAAAGCCTACGTCAGCAAAATCGACGGTAGAAGAAATAGTTCCTTCTAACGAAGAAAAAGCTCAGATAGAGGAAGCTAAAAAAGAAGAAGCAAAAAAAGAAGTGCTACCTCCAGAAGGAAGTTCTGCACTTCGCGTTCCTCCGACTCGCCCACAGTGGCAAATGGGTGGCGGTAAACAAGAAGAAATTGTTTCGGACGACAAGAAAACTGAAACAACTGAAGTTGTAAAGCCAAGCGAACCACCTGTTGTAAAACCAAAAACAACAGACGCTAATTTGATTACATATAAAGTGCAAAAAGGCGATTCACTCGCAAAGATTGCAAAGAAAAACAAAGTATCACTCAACAAGATTCTTGAAATTAACGGAATGGATCGCTCAAGCGTAATTCGCGTTGGTCAAGAAATAGCATTGCCTGCACCAGAACCAACTGCTGAAGTTGTACCAGCTGTTCCAACTGCACCAAAAACAGAATCGACAAATGTTGAGACAGAAGAGTTGACAACTTATATCGTCAAGAAAGGCGATTATCTCGGAAAGATTGCTCGCAAATACAAGATGTCGGTGAAGCAGTTGATGGCAATCAATAATCTTAAAAATCACAATATCAGAATTGGTCAAAAGTTGAATGTTTCAAAGAACGCAACAAGCACAACTGCAACAGCAACAGCTGAAGCAAAACCCGAAGTAAAACTCGCAGAAGGTGAAGTTTTGCACGTTGTAAAAAGTGGTGAAACACTCGGTGCAATCGCTCTTAAATATGGGACATCAGTCAAGGCAATTATGGAAAAGAATTCCATAAAAGATGCTCGCAAATTGAGAATAGGTCAAAAGCTTACAATCGTTTCAAGAAAAGCAGTAAAGCAAGAAACAGCAAAGCCAGCACCTGTTGAGCCAAAACCAGTTGTTGTTGAAAAACCAACTACACAAGAGCCTCAAAAACCAAGTACTCCTCCAGTTGTAGTTACACCAGAACCAACACCAACTTCTGCACCAACTACAACAACAGCTGAACCTGTACAAACAGTTTCGCCTGTTGCTCCTGTACAAAACACAAACCCTCCCGTAATTGAACTCTAATTCGGGAGCGGGGGAATGGATTTAAAAAAAAGTAAATCGCCTGTAATTAGTGCATGGGTAGCAATCGTACTACCCGTTTTGGTGTTGACTGCACTCGGTCTACTCATCTTAACGAGTGCAGGAGCCGGTGCGACAGACCCGTACGGAATTGTCCGCAAACAAGCGATGTGGTTAGTTATCGCAATTTTCGCTGGGCTTTTTACAAGTTTTATCGACTTAAAATTTCTGAAATCTATATCTATTCCATTCGCAATTATATCTCTTATTTTATTGTGCTTGGTGTTTTTCTTTCCAGAAGTAAACGGTTCGCACCGCTGGATAAATCTTAAAGTTTTTGCAATACAACCAAGTGATATCGCAAAATTCTCATTTGTAATTTTGCTTTCGAGTTATCTGTACGACAATCAACGCAAGATGAGCTCATTCATCGATGGTTTGATAAAACCACTTGCAATCGTCGGAGTATTTTGTGTGCCGATTATTTTAGAGCCAGACTTTGGTACGACTGCGGTAATCGGAGCAATCGGGATGTCGCTAATTTTCTTAGCCGGAGCAAAGATTTATCAGATATTAGCATTGGCAACACCTGCCCTTATCGGCTTCTGCATAATGGTATATAACGACCCTGTCCGACTCAAACGTGTATTGAGTTTTCTCGATATCGAAGGGACAAAAACAGAAGGTTCATATCAGCTTTATCAAGGTATTCTCGCATTCGGCTCCGGACAAATTACTGGCGTTGGAATCGGTCAAGGCAGACAACAACTTTCTTTTTTGCCCGAAGCACATACCGACTTTGTATTTGCAATCGTCGGCGAAGAAATGGG
Organism: Opitutales bacterium; assembly: GCA_015061945.1. Lineage (GTDB taxonomy): Bacteria > Verrucomicrobiota > Verrucomicrobiia > Opitutales > Intestinicryptomonadaceae > Merdousia. The sequence goes on along the minus strand of SUVP01000003.1, from coordinate 98,048 downwards.
GATGATTTGCACAATGTTAGTCGCCCTACTTTTTATGATTATCCTTTTGGTCGGAATTTGGAATTTGAAAAAAGCACCAAACCTCTATGAATTTTCTGTTGCGATAGGCGCACTACTTATGATTGTAGTTCAAGCGTTGTCAAATATGTGCGTTGTTACTGGCTTGATGCCAACAAAAGGTATATCACTCCCATTTATAAGCTACGGCGGATCAAACCTTGTGATGATGTTTGCATTCACTGGGTTAATTGTAAATTGCATCCGCTCATGGAATACCCCAAAGAAAATAAAAGCAGGTGAATTATGAGTAATTTTATCATTTTATGCGGAGGAACTGGTGGACACCTTGCACCAGGGTTAGCAGTCGGACAATCTCTTATTGAAGCCGGACACAAAGCAAGTTTTGTAATCAGCCGTAAAGATGTGGACTCACGCCTTATCGGCAAGTATACAGATTTGAATGTTATCAAAGCTCCAGGGATGGCACTGTCGAAAAATCCAATTAAATTTTTGAGATTTTTGGCAGAGTTGCGACGCTCTATTGCGTTTGGAATAAAAACTCTCAAAAAAGAAAAAGTAGATGTTGTGATAAGCTTTGGTGGATTTAATTCGCTCGGATTTTCGCTCGCATCGATATGGCTTGGAATCCCGATTGTATTGCACGAAGCAAACCGAAAAGCCGGCAAGGCGACTCGTCTACTCGGACGTTTTGCCAAGCGAATCTACGTTCCATTTGGCGTAAAAATCCCACGCAGAAAATCAGGGCAAGTTAAGTACTCGGGCTATCCGATAAGAAGTGAAATCAAAAAATTGCCCGAAAAAGAATCGAAGGAATTTTTTGGTTTTGATGAATCGGCAAATCTTTTAGTCGTCCTCGGAGGGAGTCAGGGTGCGTTAGTTCTCAATGATTGGGCGAATGATAATTTTGAAAAATTAGCAGAACAAAATATCGACGTTCTCTGCGTTTGCGGACAAGGAAAAGGTAAATATCAGGACAGAGAAAAAATGTCGCCCGACGGAAAAATTCGCAAAATAAAATTCCTCGAATTTTGCGATAATATGGCATCGGCAATGTCGGCTTCGCAAGTGATAGTAGCGAGAGCTGGAGCTGGTACAATCGCCGAATTGGCACGTTGCAGAATTCCGTCGGCACTAATCCCCTACCCTTACGCAGCCGATAACCATCAACTTGAAAATGCAAAATGTTTTGAAAGACAAGGTGCTTGTGTCGTTGTTGAACAAACTAAATTATCTACACTTTTCGATGAAGTAAAAGAATTGTTTTCAAATACAAATTTGAGAACGAGAATGATAAAAAATCTTAGTCGTGTTGACGACCAAAACGATACATCGAGAATAGTTGCCGACCTTTCTGCAATTGCGAGCGGAGAAATAGAATAATGTCGGAAAAATATTATATGTTAGGTGTCTGCGGAATGGGTATGGCACCTTTGGCTTCCTTTTTAAAAGACGGTGGAGCAGATGTGCAAGGCTTTGACGATTGCCCAAATATTCAACTAAAAACAAAGCTCGAAAATTGCGGAATCGTATTTAGCCCATTACATAAAATCGAAACCGACAGAAAAATAATAATCAGCACAGCACTGAAACGACGCATCGGTGAAATCGAAAAAGAAACAGGTTGCAATAATATATCTCGACGTGGTGAATGCTGGAGCAAAATTTGTGCGACTCGCAAATTGACTGCAATAGTCGGTAGCCACGGCAAAAGTACAGTCAGTGCACTTTTGGCACATTGCATAATAAAAAACAAAAAAGATAGCGGATATTTAGTTGGTGCAATTCCGTCAAATTTCCCGATGCACAAATATTGTCAAGACGGCAAACCACTCATTTCTGAAATAGACGAAAGCGACGGTACTATCGAAAATTTTTCGCCCGAAGTTTGCGTTGCACTCAACGCTGACCTCGACCATACCGACACATATGCCGACACGCAAAAGCTCGAAGAAATGTTTGAACGGCTCTTTGCTCGAACGAAAAAAATTGTGATATACCCAGAAAACGATGCGATACTTGCACGCATCGCACAACGCTCCAAAACGCCATCACGAGCAGTAAAAGCCGAAGGTGATTTTATGCAGATAAATCGTGCCATGGCGAAAGTCGCATACGAAGAAACGTTTGGAGAAAAATTAAATAACAACGTTTTCGATGATTTTCGTGGACTAATGCGTCGCCAAGAAATAATTTGCGATACTCCAAAATTGCGAGCAATAGCCGATTATGCACATCATCCAAACGAAGTGATGTCGTTCTTAAATTGGTTTTCTGAAAAATTTGACGGCGAAAAAATAATACTTTTTCAACCGCATCGCTACACGCGAACTCGCAAATTTGCAGACGACTTTGCAAAGATTCTCGATTCTCACGCAACATCAAATTCTCACGTTTTACTTCTGCCCGTTTATCCAGCAAGCGAGCCATTCGATCCACTCGGAGAAAGTGATGTAATTTCCGCAAAATCTATGCGTATTATGCTTGCGAAACCTGAAGATTTCTTCAAAATTATAACAGACAAGTTAAATGATAAAAACACGCAGAAAATCAACGTAGCAATCGTTGGTGCTGGTGATTTTTATTTTCCAGCAAAAGAATTTTTTAGTACACTAAAATGAAACCAAAAGTAGCAGTTTTATGCGGAGGTATTTCGCCCGAACGCGACGTGTCAATCGTAAGCGGACAAAATGTTTTTGACGCACTAAAAGACTCGTTCGATGCTCAACTAATCAGACTCGACGAAAACAAACTTCCAGAAAATCTCAATCCGCAAGATACAATCATATACCCCGCAATGCACGGCGATTACGGCGAAGACGGCACTTTGCAAGCTGAACTCGATGAAGCTGGGTTCTCATACGCTGGTTGCGATTCGCTCGCAAGCAGAGCATGTATGATTAAGCCCGCAACAAAATCGCTTTTGAAATTTGCATCGTTACCAGTACCACGCTCGCTTGAATTTAACGCAAAAAATAAGCCGTCGGCACAAACACTTTTTGAACTTTTCCCGAACGGCTCAATCATTAAGCCAGCCGACAAAGGAAGTAGCGTCGGGCTGATTGTCGCACGCACAATTCAAGATGCCGAAGGTGGCTTGTCGCAAATCGAAGATGGCGAGTGGATGGCTGAAGAATTTTGTAAAGGTCGAGAATTTTCAATCGGCGTGATTTATGGGAAAGCGTGTGGTATTGTAGAAATTATGCCAGAAGGCGGAGTTTACGATTTCAAACGCAAGTACACTGCCGGTTCTACAAAATATGAATTCCCTGCAAAGATTTCAAAACAAGCAGAAGACGCAATGCGTACATCTGCCGAAAAAGCATTCAAAGTTTGTGGTTGCCGAGACTTCTCTCGTGTCGATTTCATTATGACCGACGAAGAAAATTTGAAGTTTGTTATCCTCGAAATTAACACTCTCCCAGGAATGACCCCAACAAGCTTACTCCCTAAAAGTGCAAGTTGTGTCGGATACGATTTCAAATCCTTGTGCGAAAAACTGCTCGAAGGTGCGATTGCACGACACTCTAAATAATGGCGAAGAAAAAAACAAAACCTACATCAAGCGATTGGCGAGACTTAACAGGAAAGCCCAAGCCATTGTCGTGGCGTGCACGTTTCCGTTCTATATGGACGTGGACAAAAAGAATCGCACTTGTAGCAATTGTTTGCGGATTAGGATACCTCGCCTACTATGCCTACCAAAACATTTATTTCGATGACATTTTTGCAGGCGATAGCAAACCAATCAGTAGAATAGAACTTAAAACCGACGGCAAAATATCAGGTGCATGGCTGAACGATTATTTGAAAATCAAAAGTGGAACAAAACTTGCCGACATCAATATTTTTGAAGTAAAACAAATGCTCGAAATGCTCTCGCAAATCAAGACATCTCGAGTAGAGAGAATTTATCCCGATATTTTGAGGATCACAATTTCTGAACACAAGCCATTCGCAAAAGTTTTGCTGAAAGTTGATTACCAGAATCGCATCTATCTTTTGTCGAGCGAAGGATCTTTCTTTTCACCGATTTCAATCGATGAAGATGAGATTGATACGCTCAAATATATAGAAGGTATAAAAATTGTTTTCGACGGCAATGTCCCAGCGAGATACAAAAGTATACATAAACTCGTTGAATTTGTAAACGCTGTGAAAATCCGTCTGCCCGAAGAGTTCGACTCGTGGCTTTCAATCGACGTTTCGCAAATAGATAGTATTACTTTGCCGATTATCACAGTCAGCACGAAAAGTGGTATGAAATATATTTTCAAAACAAATCAATATACGCGTCAAATCGATAGGCTTGAGTACATCTTGAAATATATGAAAGATAACCCGATTGACAACGTTGAGAAAATCGACCTCACTTACGAAGATTCGTCAATCGTGAAAATTGCCAAACCACAAACAAAATGAGCAAAAGTAAAACAATAGCGGCACTCGAAATTGGAACTGGGAAAATGCAGGTTTTTCTCGGTGAAATCATTGATAACAAAATGCTCAATATCGTTGGGAGTGGACAAGCCACAACTACTGGCGTAAAGAAAGCAGATATTTGCGATGTCGTAAAAGCAGCAACACAAGCTCAAGCGGCAATCGTTATGGCTGAAAAATCGAGCTCGACATCAATTGAATCTGTCTGCTTGGGAATCAGTGGCACTCACATAAAAGGTTTTAGAAATACAGGCTCTGCAAACGTATCAAGTGCCGATGGTCTCGTAAAAAAAGAAGACTTGCAACGTGCAATCGAAGACGCAAGGGGGAAATCACTTCCAGAAGGTCGCACGTTTATCCAAAAAATTTGTAGCGGATATTATCTCGACGGCAAATATTGTGCCGACCCTATCGGCAAACGTGCCGAACATATAGATGTTGAATATTGGCTTCTGCATGGCGATAGCGACAAAATTATGGACGCACTACATGTCGTACAAAGTTTTGGTCTCGAGGTTGAATATCTCGTATTTTCGGGCATTGCGTCGGGCTACACTGTTGCAAACAAGCAACAAAAAGAAGACGGTGTGCTTGTTGTTGATATCGGATGTGGCACGAGCGACTTTGCATACTTTGCACACGGCAAACCTGTGTTCGCAGGCGTAATTCCAGTTGGCGGAGACCATATCACAAACGACCTTTCGCTCGGTCTCCATTTACATCGCAAAAATGCCGAACGTATAAAAATTCAACTCGGGAAAGCGATAATAACAGAAGATGAAAAATCGCAAAAATTCTGGAATCAAGGCGACAAACAAATTGGCGATAAAAAAATTTCGTTAGAAGCAATAAATCAAGTTATACGGGCAAGACTCGAAGAACTTTTCACGCTCTTGCGTGAAGATTGCGAAAAATATATTCCAGAAGAATGCGAGCTTAAAGAAGTTATCTTGACTGGCGGAACATCAAACCTCGACGGCATTTGCGAACTCGCCGAAGCTATACTTGAAGTGCCTTGCTCAAAAGGAAAATTCTGCAGTGCACTTCAACCGGGAGTACGCTATCAGGAGTACTCCACAGCACTCGGATTACTCGAGTATGCGAGAATGGAAGAAGAAAAAAATTCTCACAAAAAAACAAGTTGGTTCTCAAACATTTTCAATTTCTAATATGATAGCAATTTCAGACATCAAAATAATCGGCATAGGCGGAGCGGGAATTGCGATACTAAATGATATCAAACCACTCTTGCCCGAAGCATCGTTCGTGGCTATTGATACCGACGCATCAGCACTCGAAAAATGTCAAATTGAAAATCAAATTTGCTTGATTGAAAATGGCGAAGGTGCTGGTGGCGATACTGCTATCGCACAGAGTGGTGCATCTGAAAAAGCGTCGGAGTTAGAAGCACTCTTGAATGGTTCGCGACTCGTCGTGCTTGTAGCGGGGCTGGGCGGAGGCACTGGTAGTATCATTGCACCAATGCTCGCAAAAGTCGCAACAGAAAATTCTAATTGCGAAGTTGTCAGCTTTACAGTTTCTGCCCTCGCAATCGAAGGAATCGAAAAAACAAAACTCGCAACAAAAGCAAAACTCGCACTTTCACGATTCACACGTGCGTCGTTCACATTGCCAAACGATGTAATTTTGGCAAAGCAAAACCTCCCGATAATCGACGCATACGCAAAGGCAAATCTTCACATTGTGAATATGGTGCAGTCGCTCGCACGCTTGTTGTCTTCAAATGGAATTGTCAATGTAGACTTCCCTACGTTCATAAAATTATTTGACGACAATCAAGCAAAACAAAAAATCTCGTACGCATCGTTTGGTCGTGGATATGCCGAAAATGCAGTTGATGACGCTATCGAAGAATTGCAACAATCGCCACTTTTACCAAAAGATTTTTCGGCAAAAACAATGTTGTTAAACTTGCGTTGTTCGCCTTCGTTTGAAATGAACAAAATGCAAAGACTTCTCGAGCTGGCTTCGCAAAAATTTGGGTCGCCCGCAAAAATGGCGTTCGGTGCAATCACAGATGAATCGCTCGACACAGAAATTGAAGTTTGTGCAATGGGCTTGTGCAATGATATAGAACACCAACAAGCCGAAGTAATCGAAGACAAATTTGAATCAGAAAACGAAATCGAATCAGCTCCAACATCTTTTTCTAACGAAGAAGAATCTGTAAATAAAACTGCAGAACCTGAACAGCCAGCAGACACAAAGCAAGTAATCGATGTTGCACCACCTCCGCAACAGACAGATGTTTCTGTTCCACCTGTTCCAGTTGAACCGGAGAAAAAATCTTTCTTTGGGCTGGGTCGCAGAAAGAAAAAGCAACCAGAGGTTAAGCCCGACGACAATCAAACGGAATTTAAATTTGTGGAATTATCGGAGCAACGTGGATTCTTCCTCGATACTCCGCCAAATATCAGAAATGGTGTCGACTTAGACATCCCTACATACTTGCGAAAAGGTATAAAAATCAATTTATAATCCGACAAAAAAAGAAGCCAAAAGTGGCTTCTTTTTTTCGACTGATAAAAGATTATTTTGTCTTAACTACAAAATCGTTCTGCATATCTTCTGTTGTCGCCAAGGCGTTTTCAATCGAGTCGGAACGAGCCAACATAACTGCCATACGGCGATGTCCACGCACTTCGGGTTTACCAAAAATACGCATATCTGTATCGGCACGAGACAACACTTTTTCGATATTTGAATATTCAATCTCATCAGAATCGCCCTCAACGACAATCGCACGGCTCGCCGACGGAGCATACTGACGAATATTGACAATCGGTATGCCGAGTATCGCACGGGCGTGGAGAGCGAACTCCGAAAGATTTTGCGATATCATTGTTACCATACCAGTATCGTGTGGACGTGGCGAAACTTCGCTGAACAAAACTTCGTCGCCTTTGATAAACATTTCGACACCAAAAATACCATATCCTCCGAGTGCATCAGTTATCTTCTTCGCATACTCTTCTGCCGACGCTTGTGCTTTTGGCGACATCGGATGTGGTTGCCAACTCGTGCGATAATCTCCGTCAACTTGTTTATGTCCGATAGGAGCACAGAACGATGTTCCACCACTATGGCGAACAGTCAGCAATGTAATTTCGTAATCAAAATCGACAAAGCCTTCAACAATCACTTTGCCACTTCCCGCACGTCCGCCCGATTGCGAATAATCCCACGCATAATCAATATCGTTCGCTGTTTTAACTACACTTTGCCCGTGTCCAGACGAACTCATTACAGGTTTTACAACGCACGGCATTCCGATTTTTTCAATCGCCTCAAGGAACTCTTGTTTGTTCGCCGCAAACGCATACGGAGATGTCTTCATACCGAGCGTCTCTGCAGCGAGCGTTCTAATCCCCTCACGGTTCATTGTAAAATTCACAGCCTTTGCAGTCGGAACCACATTGAAACCTTTTTCCTCAAGCTCTACGAGTTTTTGGGTTGCGATAGCCTCGACTTCAGGAACGATATAATCGGGCTTTTCTTCGAGAATAATTTTTTCGAGTGCATCGGCATCGAGCATAGAAATCACATACGAGCGGTCGGCAACTTGCATTGCAGGTGCGTTAGCATACTTGTCCACTGCGATAACTTCGACTCCCAAGCGTTTCAATTCAATGACGACTTCTTTCCCAAGCTCGCCACTGCCCAAGAGCATAGCCTTTGTTGAATTGGATTTAAACGGTGTGCCTATTGTACTCATATTTGTTCCTATTGATTGTTGCTGTTGTAAAAATTCTACTTTTCCACTTCCCCTTTAAGCCCGTATTTACGCAAGAATGCCTCGTAAACATCTGCAATATTTTTAGTCGATTGCGACGCATTGTAAACATCTTTCATAAAAAGACGTTTTCTCGAAGTTTGAATTGCGAGCGAGAAATCGGCTCTCAAAACTCGAGAGCAAATGTCGTCCAAAAATGAGTCGCAAAAATTAAAATGAACTTCAGGATAACCACCACGCAAACGCTTGTACGCCGATATGCGTACAAATGCTCCGTCTTCACGATTTGGCAATTCAACAATGTTATCAGCCACATTTGCCTCACGCAAAATTTGCACATATTTTTTCTGAACTAATAGCGACACATTTGCGTCTGGACGAGATTGCCTCATCAACTTGATAAGCGGGAGAAGTGCGAGAATATCGCTATTTGCGTCGGGCATAGTTATGTAAATTCTGAATGTGCGTGGAAATTCAGTTAAGCCCATTTTTTCGAGAGAAAATTGCAAAATATTTTTTCTTTCTTTTAGGCACAACAAATTATTCAAGCCGTCAATATGTTGCCATCTACGATGCAACCAAAGCCAATCGCATTGGGCAATTTTGTCGGTTCGCAATTTTTCGGAAAGCCACTGATTCCCTTCAAAAGTTATCTCTTCAATCGTTTTCCCCGTAAAGCGTTTACAATCTATACGCGAACGCCAAAAGCCTGTGCGAGTCGCCCAAAATGCACCAGCACTGGCGTTTGAATTTTCGACAAGAATCCCCGCAAGTTCAGATGTCATACAAATTCTATCGAGCAAAAACGAACGCATACCCGAGTATACTTTTTGGTCGAACAGGACGGCAATGCAACCATTGTCACGTAAATACGAGACGGCTTGAAATAGTCCTTTTTTACGAGAGAGCAAGTCGATACCAAAACGCTGACGGCTCGACCTCACCCAATCTTCCATACCTTGAATGTCGAAGGGGCGATAAAATACGCCTGTACGAGGAAGTTTTTTATCGACGAGAATTGGAAACATCGTGATAGTTTCCATCATCGCAAAGTGAGGAATCATTAGCACTGTTGGACGTGGATTTTCCGAGAGGTCGGCAAGCTCTTTCATAAGGTTTTCCGACACTTCCACACGTTGACGCAAATTTTCGGTCGACATATGGGGGCTTGCCAAGACGAACAACGCCATTTCGACCATACGGCGAGCCGACTCAAACGCAATTTTCTTACGTTCTGCCAACGGGACATCAACGAGCGTGCGTGCGATATTAGCATGAGCCAAAGATATGCGTCCGAACGGGAAATAATAAATAATTGCCCCGACCGTCCAACACAAGAGATTGACAACGCACTCTGGGCATTTGGCAAACAACCAACCTAAACTTGACAAAAAAATCTTCATTAAAATATTGCTGAAAATATAAACAACCTCTCTAAAAAAATCAAAATAAAACTGATATCTCCCAAGTAATTTTACAAAAAAAATAAAACTTGCATAAATCTGCAAAAATATAAAATCGCCAGTTATGAGACTTCTTTATTGCATAACAATTTTCATATTTTCCTCTGTTGCGTTTGCAACAGAATCGGCAATAAAGAACAATTGGCTATCGCTTCTTGAGGCACCAAAATCTTATGTTTTTGAAAAATCGTTGACGCTACTAAAACGTTATGAATTTAAAACGCTCGATATTGAGGTTTATCGACAAGCAAATGGTATCGGAACGTTTCAGACTCTTTACATCGCCTTCCCCAAAAACTTAAAAAAACGCACGCCTGCGGTGGTCGTGCCTTATTACAATCCTGAACAAATGCTCGGATTCTTCCCCGATTCCCTCAAGCAAGCAGATTCCCCAAATATCGCAATTATGCGACATCTCGCCGAACGTGGATTTATTGTCGCAACCGCCGAAACTTATCACCTAACTTACATAAAATCAAACAAGCATCGCAAAGATTTCTCGAGGTGGAATGACGCTGGGCGTTCGCTAATGAAAGATTATCCGCAGTGGTCGGGTATGGGTAAGCTCGTTTTCGATACGCAACTTATCATAGATATTCTACAAGCTGACAACCGTGTGGATGCCGAAAATATCGGCATTGCGGGACACTCGCTCGGCGGGAAAATCGCCTTTTACGTCGGCTGTATTGACACTCGCATAAAAGTAATTCTCGCAAGCGATTTCGGCATAGAATGGAAACAATCTAATTGGCACGATATTTGGTACTGGGGCGAAAAGCTCGAAAAAATCAAGGCTGACGGACTAAACCATACGCAATTACTCGATATCGCAAATGCAAAACCTTTCGTTTTTTTAGCTGGAAAATATGATAACAACGACAGTTTGAAAATTCTAAATCGCTCAAAATCTTACTCAAAATTTCCTGACCGACTACTTTTTATCAATCACGCAAAGGGACATCGTCCGCCATTTGACGTGCTTGAGCAAGGATACCATTTTCTCGAAAAGCACTTGTGCAAAAAATAAAAAAACACTGCGACAAATAAATCACAGTGTTTTTGGATAAAATTTATTTCCGATTTATTTCTTTGACAGATACTCGACAACCGAATCCATATCTTTATCGCCTCTGCCTGAAAGCGACACGATAATAGAATCGTCCGACGAAAGCTCGCTCGCATTTTTCATCGCAAGTGCAATCGCGTGCGACGACTCAAGTGCTGGAATAATCCCTTCAAGTCTGCAAAGTTTTTGGAATGCGTCGACTGCTTGAGCGTCTGTAATCGGGATATATTTTGCTCTGCCAGTTTCGTGCAAGTAAGCGTGTTCCGGACCAATTCCAGGGTAGTCGAGCCCAGCCGATACCGAGTGTGTGTTTTGTATTTGCCCAAACTCGTCTTGCAAAAGATATGTTTTTTCACCATGCAAAACGCCGATTGTACCAGCGTTCAAGCTCGCCGCATGGCGACCAGTTTCGATACCCTCGCCCGCCGCTTCTGCCGCATAAATCGCAACATCTTTCTCATCGAGAAAATCAGCGAACAAGCCAATCGCATTACTTCCACCACCGATACATGCCACAAGTTGCGTTGGCAACTTGCCGATTTTTTCGATAATCTGACGTTTTGCTTCACGACCGATTATCGATTGAAATTCTTTCACCATTGTCGGATATGGGTGTGGACCGGCTGCTGTACCGATTACATAAAATGTATTTTCCACAGTTGCCACCCAGTTGCGTAAGGCTTCGTTCATCGCTTCTTTGAGAGTTGCAACACCTCTGTCAGCTTCGACTGCGACAAGATTTGCACCCAACATTTTCATTCTCGCAACGTTTTGTGCTTGGCGACGTGCGTCTTCTGCGCCCATAAACACATCGCACTGCATACCGAAAAGTGCCGCTACTGTCGCTGTCGCCACGCCGTGCATACCTGCACCAGTTTCGGCAATCAACCGCTTCTTTCCCATTCTGCGAGCGAGCAACGCCTGTCCTATCGTATTATTTACTTTATGTGCACCTGTATGATTCAGATCTTCACGCTTCAAGAAAATTTTTGCACCTCCGCAAAATTTAGTTAAGCGTTCTGCGTAATAAAGTGGTGATGGACGCCCAACATAATCACGTAAAAGATATGTGTATTCTTCGAGGAACGACTTATCTTTCATCGCTTTTTCAAACTCGCATTCGAGTTCGTTCAACGCACCCATCAATGTTTCGGAGACATATTGTCCACCGAAGATGCCAAATTTTCCTTTTTTATTTTCCGATGTATTCATTTTTTAAAATTGTTTGTGGTTTTTATCAGGTCATAAAAAAAGCGACCCAGACAAAAGGCCGCCACAAGTTTAAACCATTTTTAAACTCTATGCGACCTTAATACTGTGCCACCAATTTTTCATTTAATAAATTTTATATTCGGATTTTTTTTATATATTAAAAGATTGTCAAGCATTTTATTAAATAAAAAACGCGGAGCTTTTTTGCCCCGCGTTTTATTTGCATCAGCCGATTATGAAAGGCGTTCGAGCAATGCTTCACGCTCAACCTTGAGTGAGTGTGGGAGCTGTTCAAACAATTCTTCTTTGAGTGGCTGTGCTGCTACTGTTTCAGCATCGTATGTCATCAATTCAGCGAATGTTTCCTTTGAGTATTCCATTCCGTCCCAGTCGAGATCATCGTATTCTGGAACAAAGCCGATTGCTGTTTCCTTTGCCTTTGCATCGCCATACTGACGGTTAACAATCCATGCCAACACACGTGCGTTTGCACCGAAACCTGGCCACATAAAGTCGCCATTTTCGTCGCGACGGAACCAGTTAACGTGGTAGAAACGTGGTGTTTGCGAGAGACCTTTACCCATCTTGACGAGGTGTCCGAGGTAGTCAGCCATATTGTAGCCAGCAAATGGGAGCATAGCCATTGGGTCTGAACGGAGTTCCCCTTGTTTACCTTCTGCTGCTGCTGTACGTTCTGAACCCATCATTGCACCGAGGTATACGCCATGTGTCCAGTTGAATGATTCGTAAACCAACGGAATACCCTTTGGACGACGACCACCGATAACGATTGCAGATACTGGTACACCTTCGAGCTTTTCAGCGTTTTCGTCGAGGCATGGGCAGTTTTCGATTGGAGCTGCGAAACGGCTGTTCGGGTGAGCAGCAACTCTACCGCAATCTGGTGTCCAATCATTACCCAACCAGTCGATGAGGTGTGCTGGTGGTTCTTTTGTCATACCTTCCCACCATACGTCGCCATCGTCTGTGAGTGCAACGTTTGTGAAGATTGTGTTCTTTGCACATGAGAGAAGAGCATTTGGGTTTGTCTTCATACTTGTACCAGGAGCTACGCCGAAGAAACCATTTTCTGGGTTAATAGCATAGAGTTTTCCGTCTGGACCTGGTTTAATCCATGCGATATCGTCGCCAACGCAAGTGATTTTCCAACCTTTGTCTTGGAGTTCCTTTGGAGCGATGAGCATTGCAAAGTTTGTTTTACCGCAAGCTGATGGGAATGCACCTGTGACATAGCTCTTTCTGCCCTTTGGATCTTGTACGCCGAGAATGAGCATGTGTTCTGCCATCCAGCCTTCGTCGCGACCCATTGCCGATGCGATACGGAGCGAGAAGCACTTCTTACCGAGCAACGCATTGCCACCGTATCCTGAACCGATACTGATGATTTCACGTGTTTCTGGGAAGTGTGTGATGTATGTGTTGTCTGGGTTGCAAGGCCAAATTACGTCGTCTTCAGGCGAGTTGATTGGCAAGCCAACTGAGTGTACGCAAGGGATAAAGCGACCGTCTGCACCGAGAACGTCGAGAACCTTTGGCGATACACGAGCCATAATACGCATACTTACTACAACGTATGGCGAGTCTGTGATTTCAACACCAATTTGCGAGATTGGTCCACCGATAGGACCCATGCTGAATGGGATAACGTACATTGTACGACCCTTCATACAACCCTTGAACAAACCGTTGAGCTTTTCCTTCATTTCAACTGGATCCATCCAGTTATTTGTAGGACCTGCTTCTTGTTTTGTCTTCGAGCAGATAAATGTGCGTGCTTCAACACGAGCTACGTCGCGTGGATCTGAGCGGAAGTAATAGCAACCAGGACGTTTTTCTTGGTTAAGCTTAATACATGCTCCCTTTGCAATCATTTGATTGTAAAGTTCGTTTGCTTCTTCTTGCGAACCATCGCACCAGTAGACGCTATCGGGAGTTGTGTGTGCTGCCCATTTTTCTACCCATGCAACGAGTGCTTTATTTTGTACTGTTTTTGGATCTATCATTATTTATGTCTCCTATATTTTTTTGGAAATTATTAAGGTCGATTTCCCCATAAAAAATCACTCCCTTTTTTACTTACATAATAATTTGCTTCAACCTTTTTTTTGCAAATCTTACATTTTTTTTGGACTTTTCATCAAAAAGCTACAAATTTGTACAAAATATACAAAAATCAGATTAGATTTTTCGAGCGAGTTGCCAAACAGAAATCAGCGAGATTGCGAAAAACGTGTATCCCATAGTTTCGTGCATAATATGATAATTGCTCGACCCCACAATTGGAGCGAGCGAGATAATCGCCACTATGCGAAGTGAATTCATTAGATACGCAAACATTGCAGATATCGCAATAATCGAGATACGCTTAAAATATCCGATATTTTTTCTGAAAAATACTGCGATAACCGACAGTACGATACAACCAAGTATTATACCGAATCCGTTACATTCGGTTGCCACAAGGTAAGATTTTCCGTCGACTTTCAACGCAATCTGTGCCGACTCTCCACCATACGCAAGCAATGCAACCGACTTATTAAAGAACGAAAGAATATACGCCGACAACTTCCCTGCGAGTACTCGCAAAGGTAAATCGAATGCGTGCGTAAAGAACGATAACACTGTGAATGCGTAAAACGAAGCCCCGCCTGCGTAAACATATCTGCGTTTGTCAAAGCACGCAACTCCGATTGCTATCAATGCCGATGAGAATCCCGCAAGTGCGAGAAACACACCCCAAATATCGAGATACTTTGCTAAAAAAATTGCAATATATCCAAAAAACAACCATTGTGCCGATAATCTTGAAAACTTCGGTTTGTGCGGACGAATCTTGTACTCAACCGACAACACTGCGAGTGCGGAAATCAGGATAACGATAGCATCGCGTAATTGACCACTTTGTGCAAGAGCTCCATAGAGCCAAACACAAGCCGGAGCAAACGCGATAATCGCACAAATCCATGCGACAATCTCGAGCCACCCGAATGAATTTTTTTTGTTATCGTTAAAATTTTCCACAACAAATAATCTGACACCAAAATGCAAACATAGTTCGCAAGAAAATCAACTGCTAAATTTTTGAAAAAAAAGATTTACCCAATAATAAAGAAATATTATCTTGTCGAGATTATGAAAGTACTGCTTATAAATGGAAGTCCTCACAAGGAAGGTTGTGTGTTCACTGCTCTTTCTGAAGTTGCGAATCAGCTCAATAAAAATGGGATTGATTCTGAAATTTATCATATCGGGATGAATCCTGTACGCGGATGTATTGCGTGTGGCTCGTGTAAAAATGGCGATGGTTGCGTATTTAAAGACGAACTCTACACTGCACTCGAACAACGTGTAAAAGAATGCGACGCACTTGTTATCGGATCGCCCGTTTACTACGCTGGTCCGAATGGCTCGCTGTGTGCAATTCTCGACAGACTCTTCTTCGCATGCGGAAAATATCTTAAATACAAACCCGGTGCATGCGTTGTAAATTGCCGACGCGGTGGTGCAAGTGCAACCTACGATAGACTCAACAAATATTTTACAATTAGTAGAATGCCTGTCGTATCATCGCAATACTGGAACTCAACTCACGGATTTACTCCAGACGATGTAAAGCGAGATTTAGAAGGTATGCAAACTATGCGAACACTCGCCGACAATATGGCGTATTTGTTGAAGTCGCTAAAAAACACAACTGAAACCCGACCACCTGAAGAAGAAATAATCCGAACAAATTTTCACAACATACAATAAAAGAAGGGGCGTTATCGCCCCTTTTATTTTTACTATTGAAGTTAAGTTATCCTACCCCTCCAAACCATAGACCTTGTTAGCGACAACCTGCACAGGCAAATCGAGTCCCACGAGGTCAGAGCCAGTTAATTCGATATGCGAGTGAGGAGCTTGTTTCACGCCGTCTTTTTCGAGCAGATTACCATTTGCGTCGACAATATCGCAATCGACAACTACGTTATTAACACGGCAGAACACGCCCTCGCCAATTTTAATAAGTCCGAGATTTTCCATTGTTTGATTTTCCATTGTTTGATTTTCCATAATTAGAATTTTTCTATTGTTAGATATACTTCCATTTTTCCAGTTGTAGCCGAGCTTGGAGTAACTTTAAACGCACCTTGCGAAGCGTTGAAGAACGAGCCAATTTCGGTAAGAGTATTTGCCGACAACTCTTTTGACACGGCAGAATTGCTACCGCAAGTGAACGAAGCCGACATACCCACACTCGCCTTTGCGTATGCGACAACCTTTGAATTTGCGGGGATTGCGACATCGCTATTTGCGAATTTTTGAGTTGTCATCGTTCCCGCCCACGAGAACGAAGCCGAGTCCATACATCGAGCAGGGTTATTTTCTTTCGACGCATAGACCGTTCCCGAAATATTTGCATTGTTGCGATTCCCCGATTTATCGAGAATCTGCACACCACTTTTAATATCATCGAGCGAAAGCAACGCACCGATATTTTCGGCTGAAAAATAGAAATAGTTTTCACGAGATGTATCCACTGCATCAGCTCTTAAATATGTATTGCTATTGGTAGAATTTGCATTGCAAACAAACGTTATTTCAACATTCCATTCGTTTCCGTCTGAAACAAATAAATAAGCCACATTTTGAGCATATTCAGTAGTTGTAGTTTCGCCTGTTGCAATATTTGTTCGAGTCATTGTGTAGCTATCAGTCGGCAAATACAATCTCATTGCTTGCGTTCCTGAAGCATTCAAAATAGAACCATTGACCTTTATTTTATATGACACACCTTGCAACAACGTTCCCAATGCAAACGGATATGAATTAACTGTTGACGTATTTGTCATAGTAATTTTACCCGTTGAAGCATCATGAGAAAAACCTGTTGGCATTAAGTGCCAATCCTGTGTTGGATTCGATTGATTTAACAAAGGCGATTCATCTTTACCACTGATATAATCATCGATTGTATACGGAGCGTCCTCGGCAGACATATCAAAGTTGAAATATTTAATGCGAGAAATTTTGTGCGTGATTGCTCCAATAGTTAATGGATACGAACAATCTCGTGGAACAAAATCATAATCTAATGTAGCACTCAACTTTAGTTCATTATCAACTAAAAACTTTATCAAACTACCATTAAAGATAACAGCATAAGTATGTGGCTTGCCGTCATAGCAATCGGCAACAAAGTTTTGACTTATGTAATGGCAAGTATTACTTGAGTCATAATAATAAAATTGAAGCCACATATACGCTGGTTTATTCTCTGTTGGTTGATGAACGCCAACGTGGAAACCAGTGCTATTTGCCTTATGTTGACAAGTATAGACCCAAGTGTTGTTGTTTGTAGTTGGCAAATCCGAAACATTCAGCGTTGCAGTCCATACACAAGAGAAAGCGTTAAGCTGAAACTTATTCGCACAAGTGAGCGTTCCCCCATAAAACCAAAACTCACCACGATTAGCTTTAGCCACAGCAAGCGAGGCAATGTTAGCAGAATGCGTGGCAATATCAGTTGAATTTTTCTGTACATCTTGAGCTATGCCAGCATCAATTTTATAATCGATAGCATCAATAACGTTAGATTCCGACTGAGCCAAAAGGTCGCGAACTTCCTCATAAGAATACACACTTAAATTTCTGCGAGCATCGGCAACATCTTCCACATCTGCAAGGTTTGCTTCCATATTCAAATAGAGAGCGTCAGCATAATCTTTGCGAATAAATGGCGATTGCACATCGGGCAAAATTTGGTCTTCGGCTGAATATTTTGCAAATGTTTCAATCCAGCCTTGTGTGAATGTTGTTTTTGAGTTGTCGACAGAATAGCCTGACAGCACAATCCATTTATGTCCGTTACCCCAGTTGGTCTCTTGTGCCGAAAATGCGAACGACACATTGCATTTGCCTGTTTTGAAATCGTCAACACTTTCCAATGCGACAATTTCATCTGCCAACAATGTTTTAGACGCAAGCAATTTCACCGAGCGTGGTTCGGGTGCGTTCAAACAGCCGATATCTAACACTTCGAGCGTCAATGCACGAATTTGCGAAGTATCGATAAGCCCGCTATTATTGAGCAACAAGAACTCAAAAACGACATCGTCGCCACTTTTTATTTTTACCATACCGCCATAATCGTAGTTTGACGGATTATCATTACTACTTATATCTGCGGATATTCTAATTTTATTTATCATTTCTTTTTTTTGCGTTTCCATAGCGTCTTTACAATATATAAAAATAGAAAATAACACAAAATAACTTTGGAAACGCTTGAAAAAACCGCTAAATCAATACCTTTAAAATTGTTTGCAAAATATATAAAAAAATCTATAAAGGAAGAAGAATTTGAAAAACAAATGGAATTACCTGAACAAAAATCTCCACTTTTTGACGGACTTTTAAGCGTTATTGTGCCATGCAAAAACGAGACAGAAATGATTGCCTCGTTCTATGCAGAGTTTGAAAAAACCATCGCTACAATGGGAAACCCAAACTACGAAATCATTTTTGTAGACGACGGCTCAACGGATACAACGCTTGCTGAAATCCAAAAGCTCGCCGAAAAAAATCCGCAAGTGCAATACATATCTTTTACAAGAAACTTCGGCAAAGAATCGGCAATGTACGCTGGGTTGAAGTCTGCAAAGGGCGACTACATCACAATTATGGATGCCGATTTGCAAGATCCGCCGTCGCTTCTTCCAGAAATGTTCAACGCAATTCTAAACGAAGGTTTCGACTCTGCTTCAGCACGCCGACGCACACGCGATGGCGAACCACCAGTGCGTACATTTTTTGCAAAAGTTTTTTACGATGTTTTGAATAAACTTTCGCCTTTGAAATTTGTCGAAGGGGCGAGAGATTATCGCCTAATGACTCGCGAGATGCTCAATGCAGTTCTCGAGCTTTGCGAGTACAACCGATTCACAAAAGGTATTTATGAATGGGTCGGGTACAAGACAAAATGGATTGAGTACGATAACATCGAACGCCCTGCAGGTCAGACAAAATGGACACTTTGGCAACTCGCGATATATTCGATAGACGCACTGACATCGTTCTCATCAGTTCCGCTTATATTGGTTTCATTTTTGGGAATTATATTTTGTGCATTCTCTGCATTGGCTATTGTATTCTTATCGATTCGCCAACTAATCTTCCACAACTCTGCGTACGGATGGACTTCTATGATATGTATAATTTTCTTCTTATCGGGAATCCAACTTTTCTGCATTGGGATTTTAGGACAGTACATATCTAAAATATATCTCGAGACAAAACATAGACCTCATTTTATAATTAAGAAAAAAAGCTAATCAGATTTAAGTCGGGGTTTCCCCGACTTTTTTTGTATCATAAGAAAACTTGACTACTCTTCAAATGACATTATACAGAATATTTATGAAGAGGATTACATTTATTTTATTTTCACTTTTGACTACAACTTGGCTTTCCGCCCAAATGACGTGGCATTATCCACTTTATATGGATAGAGGCGAGCCAGCAAAAAAACGCGTTGAGGTCAAAATAACAAATAACACCGACAAATTTCTCGAAGAGCGAGTCTTATTTTTGTCAGCCGAAAAGCTCGGTATAGTTGGGCAGAAAGTGGATTCACTCCGCGTTGTATCGCAAAAAAATAGAGAGTTATTGTTCTCTATTGCACCATACGGAAAAGTTGTTGAGAAAGATGCTGTGCTTACAATTCCATTCTTCTGCGAAGCAAAAGAAACTGCGTCGATTTACATCTATTTCGATAACAAAAAAGCAAACGAAGTTCCCGATTTCTACACACTCGGTTCAATAATTGAAGACTTTGAACAACCTGCAAGTGAAACCCTCCGCCGTTGGCAAAATTTAGATCTACCTCAAGCAAATCAGCTCTCGCTTTCAAACAAACACGCACACTCTGGAAAGATATCTGCACACACAAAAGGGATGAACAACTGGGTAGCGTTTCGCCGTGAGATGCAACTTAACGAAGGTGCAGAATATTTATTTGAAGGTTGGGTAAAAGTCGAGAATTTGAAAGAAAATTCAAAGAAAGCAGTCGGCTATTATCTGTCGTTGAACTACGATACAGAAAACAAATTTTTTAAGCTCGGCGGCAAACTCGAAAACCCGAAAAAGCCAATCGTGATATCACCTCGTGGAATCAACAGTAATGGCGATTGGGTGAAGATTTCGAAGAAATTTAAAGTACCACAAGGCTACACTCGTCTATTGGTTAAAACGATGAGCTTTACCGATGCCGACACTTATTTTGACGATATCAAAGTTAAAGAAATAGTCCCCAGCACAGAGTTCTCATATCAAATTATGCCAGTTGAAGAACTCAAACTTACTGTCGATAAAGCAACACGCAAGTGGGAAGTATCGCGTTCAAAATACGATGTTCGCATAACTGCATCATTCTTCAATTTGACACAAGAACCAAAAGAAAAAGTCTTGGGAACAATACCGATAAAAAGAGTCGCACAAGGCAACTTCCCAACTTCAGACTTCAAAGTATTTAAGGACGGCAAGCCAGTAAAATGCGGTGTTTTCGGCGACAGACTCATATTCAGCGTCGATAAAATCGACCCTATGAGTGAAACACAATATAACATCTATATGAAGTCTGACAGACGCAACCAAAACATCAAGACAACTGGTGCAAAACAAGCAAGCTATATCCCGAGCGACCAAGTTGCAGAAGTCAGAAATGTCATAAATCCCCAAGATGTCGCAGAGATTTTTGCAAACAGCAATAACCTTTTGCAAAACGGCAATTTTGAAGAAGACTTGTCATACTGGAAATATCGTGGCATCGGCAAAAAAATAACATCTATTGTCGACGACCAAACCTTTGGCAAAAAAGCATTGCACTTTAAGCTCGATAAGGAATACGGGAATTTTCCAGGGATTGAACAGACACTCCAAGCAAAGCCGAACACAACATACATCGGAATGATTTTGGGTAAGAACCTTGGGAATGTCTCACAAACACAGGCACCCGTTCTGAAATTGGCGGAAAAAGGCACAAGAAATATTGTCGTTAGAGAAGCAACACTCATCAGCAATGGGGAATGGGAAGTTCAAGCGGTAACAGCTAAAAATCCATATAGAGAAGCCGATTTATCTTTCATTATTTTGAGTAAAACCCCAAAAGATTTCTTGTTCGATAACGCATTCCTCTGCGAGTCGAACGACGCATACAAGTTCACATATTCAACTGCAGACGATTATGTCAAAGACGAACGCACACGCATTTGGCAGGTCAATTCAATAGTAAAAGTTTTCCCATTCTTTGCTTCGCCAAGAAAGGCAAGCGACGCAAAAATTTCGCTCGCAAAAAATGAATACGAAAACTTACAACTTGCAATTCGCTCAAATAAAAATCTCGGCGAGTTGCAAATTTCTGCACCAGCACCAACACACAAAGATGATTCATCAGTGTCGCTAAAGATTCAAGAATTGGGCAAAGTTGGGCTTGTTGCAGTCGATAATATGAGTAGCTACGATATGTTCACACATCTGAAGTTCTACGAACGCTGTATTCCACCTGCTTCAAGACTTGAGTTCTACCCTGACCCATTGATTCCTACAAAATCTATTACAATCAAAAAGAATAAGACAGAATCAATCCAGCTGTCGTTCAAGGCAGACGAAAACACAAAGGCAGGCATTTACAATGGCGTTGTCGAATTGAAAAAAGGCGACCAAGTTGTAGCGTCAATTCCATATCAAGTTGAAGTTCGCAATTTCACAATCCCGACATACTCGAACCTCACTGCGATGTTCTCGTATCAAGAAACCGCATCGTTTGGACGTTGGCGTAAAATTACACTTGAACCGGGAATGACAAAGCGTTTCTACGATCGCACATACATTCAAAATTACGTCAGCACGAAACGTATTACAATAGATACTCCATATCGCCCATTTATACCAAAACCAAAGGGGCAATTTGATTTTGATTTCAAAGATTTCGACAAATTCTGCGAACTCGCTCTCGACAAACAAAAAGTTAAACTTTTGTATTTGCCGTTGCCAATTCCTATGCTCAACTGGGCACGTCCACTCTACTCTTTGGTATCAAAAGATTTTAAAGTAGTATCGCCTGTCGAAGGAGAATGGCCATACCATGGCAAAGATTTGTCGAAGATTTCGCCTGAATACGTTAAAATTATTCAAGAACGTGTGAAGCCAATTTACGATCACATCGTAAAAAAAGGGTGGCAAAATCGCTTCATATTCTTCATCTCCGATGAACCATATTACTGGCGTAAACCGATTGCAAATATGCTCAACCGCTACTGCGATATCGTTCGTGAAGTTGCTCCAGAAATTAAGATATACTCGAGTAGTTGGGGCTACACAGAAACACTCAAGAATGGTATCGACGCTTGGGGCTTGAATATTTCGGCAGCAAATACGCCAAAGGAAATTGAAGAACTCAATAAGCAAAAAAATAAGATTAAAATCTTCACAACCGACGGCAACTATTGTATCGATACCCCATACAACGCACAAGAACGTATAATGTCTCTCTATTGCTATGCTGGCGGATTTGCCGCATATGAATATTGGGGAGTTTTGTGGAACACGCAAAATCCGTTCAAGTGGGCTGTCCATAAAGATAGAATCAGCGATTCAGACCCAACAAATGTTCGACGCAATCGCTATCCAAATGGCGATGGATACTTTATCTACAACGCCGAATATATCGGCAAGAAAGAACTCTACACATCTATCCGCCTCGAATCAATCAGAGATGGACAAGAAGATTACGAATACTACATTCTGCTCGAAAAGCTTGCAAAGAAACACAATGATGCCGACGCACTCAAGCTTCTCGACGAAATAAAATCGCTCGCTGTTTATCCAAACGCTGGCGGACGTAAATCGGCAGAATTCTTGCCTAATCCGGATGTCATACAAATTTTGAGAGACAAAGTCGCTGAACACATCGAACGCCTCTCTAAATAAACAAATCATAACTTTATATCGTCCGACAAAACCAGTCAAATATGGCTGGTTTTTTATTTGACATTACTTTTTTTTGATTTTTATTTAAAAGTTAATGAAACGTTTAACTTACATATTTTTGGGGGTTCTGTGGTGTTTACCATCGCTCACAATAGCATACCGAAGTTCTGAAAAAACCATAGAAAAAAGCAGACAAGCATTTGTGTTTGTAAATCAACAAGAGAAGTGTCTGCAAATTGCATTTAAACAAAATGACGGCACTTTTGCCTTTCTCGAAAACACGCCATTTTCACATAAAAGTACAAAACGTTTTGGCGAAACACGTTCGATGCAACATGCGTATTTGTTCAAAACTAACGACAACCTTTGGCATTGTATTTGGTCATTTGAAGGAGCTCCAAATAAATTTGCACATCAAATATCGGAAGACTTAATTGTATGGAAATTGCAAAATAACGTGAATCTGCCCAACGGAATATCTTTTGACTATCCCGCCGTAAAAAAGAATGATGAGAATAAATACGATATCTATTTTAAAAATCAAAAGGAGGCATACAAAATTTCAACATTCGACTTCTTCAACTACAGCAAGCCCATAAAAACACATACAAGACTCTACCCCGATGTTTACAAATCGCAAAATATTTGTGGAACAAACAGAATCGGCATACACGTTTCGATAGACAAAAATACAATCGCAAAACTCAAAGAAAAAATTACATTTAATAAGAGATGTAAATTGATTACATCAATGTCGCCACAAAACATCGAAAAATTTCTCGGCAACAAGAAACTAAGAGCTACACTTAAAGCCGATGTTAAATCGACAAAAAAAATAAATAAAAATCTTATTGGAGTATTCTATGAAGATGTCAATTACTCTGCCGATGGCGGATTATATGCAGAACTAATCCAAAACCGCGACTTTGAATATTCAAAATGGGACAGAAAAAATTGGAATCCCACAACCGCTTGGGACAAAAAAGGTAAAATAGATTTTAATATAAAATCACAAAATCCCATACATAAGAATAATAAAAACTATGCTATTTTACAATCTTATAAAGACAATTCAATGATTTTAAACAATGGCTGGGGTGGAATTAAAATTGAAAAAAATGCAACCTACAATTTATCGATTTTCGTAAAAAAATTAGATAATACCGACACATCATTAAAAATTAGACTTGTCGATAAAAACGGAATAATTGCAAGCGAAACAAACATAAAAAACTTAAGTAATAAATGGCAAAGATGCGAATATAAGTTGATTTCCACTATTTCGTGTAACAATGCACAGCTCCAAATAATTCCGCAAAAAAATTCTCAAATTGCCATTGATATGGTCTCGCTTTTCCCGAGTGCAACATATAAAAATCGTAAAAATGGATTGAGAAAAGATTTGGCTGAAGCCGTAGCAAACTTAAAACCAAACTTTGTTCGTTTCCCCGGCGGTTGCCTTGTTCATGGCAGAAGTTTGAATGACGCATACAAATGGAAAGAATCTATCGGAAAACTTGAAGAACGCATTCCGCGCCCAAATTTATGGGAATATCACCAAACGCGAGGTCTTGGATACCTTGAATTTTTCCAGATGTGCGAGGATTTTGGTGCAGAACCTATTCCTGTCGTTCCTGCGGGAATATCATGCCAATATCGTGGAAAAATGGAAGTTCTGGATTTGCAAGAATTGCCAAATTACATTCAAGATATTTTAGATTTAATAGAATTCGCAAATGGCGACCCACAAACTACGAAGTGGGGAAAAGTCAGAGCAGAAAACGGACACCCAAAACCATTCAATCTAAAATATCTTGCAGTTGGCAACGAAGATGAAATCAATAAAGAATATTGCATCCGCTATGAAATTATCCAAAAAGCGATAAATAAAAAATATCCAAAAATAATTGTTATTGGCAATAGCGGTCCTGGCTTTGCAAACACAGACTACCACGCTGGTTGGGATTTATCAAAGCGTCTGAAAACTCCAATTGTTGACGAACATTATTATATGGATAAAGATTTCTTCATAACCCATCAATATGTTTACGACTCATATTCACGCAACGCACCAAAAGTTTTTGTAGGCGAGTATGCCACCCACAACAAGCAGAGAAAAAGCGATATCGAAGTTGCCTTACACACTGCAATCCATCTTTTAAATATTGAACGTAATTCAGACCAAGTAATTATGGCATCCTTTGCTCCATTATTTGGCAGAAAAGGCTTCTGCCAATGGAATCCAAATATGATTTATTTTGATAACGCCAATGTTTATTTAACAACAGACTACCACGTTCAAAAGATGTTTGGAAATAATACTGGTAATACTCTTATAAACTCATCATTAAATTTAAACACTGACCATATCGGTATAACAGAACGCCTAAAAGCTACAATAATTGAGGATACCGAAACTGGCGACACTATTGTAAAAATCGTAAATATACTTCCGAGAGAAGTTGAGTTAAATGTTGATATACCTACAATATCAACCATACGCAATGCGACAAAAACAACCCTCGCAGGTGAGTTATCCCAATTAGATGCTACACCAATTCAAACACAATTAAAACTAAGTGGAAAGTTCACTGAAAAAATCGCACCATACTCCTTTACAATAATCAGATTAAAAAAATAAAAATATGGAAAAATTATACGCAATTTTAATTTTGTCGGCATATTGTTCGATTTCAACATTCGCCCAACACAACCAAACTCAGAATCACACAAAGCCTTGCATAGATTGCAAAGCACACAATATTTCAATATATGTTGATGACGTAGAAATCCGAGAATTTAGTTGTTCGCAAAAAAACTACAAACGTGTACTTCCCTTCGGTTCAAAGAAAATTCCGACAGTCAAAGCTAATTTTAAAACTTCAAAAAATTCCGAGATTTTAAAAATCACGCAAGCCGATTCTCTCAATGGTATCGCAACAATCGACATTTCAAATTCGGATAAGTACACAATCACTTTTGAAGTCGCAAAAAAACCTGTTCTAAAATTGCAATATCCCGAAATTACCGATGTAAAAATCGACGATGTTTTCTGGAATAAATACTTGTCAACATTTTTTAAAACAACAATACCATACTCTTTCAAAAAATTCGAGGAGCAAGGGTCAATCCGACACTTTCAAGGAATTATCAATGGTAAACCCAAAGCTGAAAATAATCCGTGGCTTGATGGTTTATTTTTTGAGGTAATCAGTGCATCTGGAAATTTCCTTTTAACAAACAAAAATGATGATCTTGAAAAATTGATAGACTCGTACATCGACACAGTCTTCAAGGCTTCGAAGACATCGCCAACAGGTTATTTATCAACTCATGTGATGATAAAAGAACCGAACAAGTTTTTCGACGCAAATAAAAACGCTCTCTTCTTGCACGACGCTTATAATTTTGGAACTATGGTCGAAGCTGGGTTAAATTATTACAAGGCGACAAAAAAGCCGAAGTTGCTTTATGTCGCTTGCCGTTTTGCAGAATTCATTGTTGCAAACTATGGCTATGGAAATAAAGCCGACGGGACACCAAAAATCAATATGGTACCATCGCACGAATTAGCTGAAGAAACTTTGCTTTGCCTCTATCAATATTTAAAAAATAATCCAGAGCTTGTAAAAACTCTCAATAATTTTGACACTCAATATCCTCTCAACATTAAGCCAGAACGCTATGCCGATTTGGTCAAATTCTGGATTGAAAATCGTGGCAACTATGACAGACGTGAACATAACACAAATTATGGCGAATATGCCCAAGACCACAAATATTACTTCGATCAAGAAAGAGGTGAAGGACACGCCGTAAGGGCAAACCTATTTTACACTGCTATGGTTGCGGCTGGATTGGAATTTGACAACAACACCTACATTTCCACTGCCGATAAAATTTGGCAAAACATTTACAAAAAGCAAATGTATGTAAATGGCTCCGTTGGTGCAATAGGCGGAACTGAATCGTACGCACGCGATTATATTCTTCCAAACGATGGCTACTGCGAAACGTGTGCGTCGGTCGCATACGGATTTGCCTGCCACTATTTGATATCTGCACACGGCGAAAGCGATTATGCCGATGTTATGGAACTTGAAATGTACAACAGTATTCTCGGTTGTATCAATCCTGACGGAAATAAATTCTTCTACAAAAATCCTATCAACATAAAAAATCATAATCGCTGGGATTGGCATGTTTGTGCGTGTTGCCCACCGATGCTTTTAAAATTCTACTCGCAACTTCAAAAATACATATATTCGTACAACGATAGCGAAGTTTATATAAATCAGTTTATATCCAGCTCTGCAAAGTTCGCCAATGGTGTTGAAATCGTACAATCGGCAAATATGCCTTGGAATGGAAAAGTACAAATAAAGATATCCAAAAGCACAAAGTTGAAAATTAGAATTCCGAGTTGGACAAATTGCAAAAGACCAAAAATATTAGTAAATAATAAAAAATATGATTACACAACAGACAAAGGTTATGCTGTTATCGACGTAAAATCAAACGATATTATCGACTTTGAAATAGAATTAACTGCTCGCAAAATTCATGCTCCAAAAGTGCCATTTAACAAAGGGAAAGTAGCATTAGCGTATGGTCCGATAATCTATACTGTTGAGTTGGTAGATAACCCTCATTTTGTAGATTCCCAAAAAGATTTTTCCGGAGCAATCCCCAAGGACGCAAAGTTAGATGTTCAATTTGAGAAAAACACGCTTGGTGGAATCTACACAATAACAACTACTGCACTCGATAAATCGAGCAACGAGAAACAAATTAAAGCAATCCCCTATTACATCAGAGGTAATCGTGGTGCGACAGGTCAATATATGTGGATTGCTGAAAAATAAAACAACTCAATTTAGGCACAAAAAATGGTCGAGCTTTAATGCCCGACCATTTTTGTTTTTGCAAAATTTTACATAACTTTTGCGATTGTCTGTTTTAGCGACATCGCCGAGTTCATCAACGCTTGCTGTTCTTTTGGCCACAGTTCAAGTTCGATATGTTTCAAAACTCCGTTTGCACCAATCATTGTAGGCACGCTGATTGCAACATCACGCAAGCCGTATGCACCTGTTTGGATTGTCGAGATAGGCAAAACTTCTCTTGAATCCAAAAGAATTGCTTTTACCACACGAGCAATCGACGCACCGACTGCATAGCCTGCACCGCCCTTACGTTTGATAACCTCAGCACCACTTTGACGTGTACGTTCAAAGATGCGATTTTGGAAGTTGAAATCAAAACCGTCAAAACCTTTCATTGGCAAGCCATCGATTGTAGCCGAGCTCCATACAGGGAACATTGAATCGCCGTGTTCACCAAGAATTGTCGCACTAACTTGTGTTGCTGGCACTTTCAATTCTTTTGCGATGAGTGCACGGAAACGAGATGTATCGAGCATCGTACCCAAACCAATCACACGTTCACGAGGTAAGTCGAGTTCTTGCGATGCGATATATGTCAAGATATCAACAGGGTTTGATACCACAAAAACAAAAGCATCTTTCTTATAACCGCCTTCTTTTATCGACGCCAAAATCTGACGGAAAAGCGATACATTGCGGTTGATAAGGTCGAGACGGCTTTCGTCTGGCTTGCGACGCAAACCTGCTGTAATTATAAAAATATCTGAATCAGCCGCACGCTTGTAGCAACCTGTGTTGATACGTTGACCGCCCAAAACTGTTGCCCCGTGCAAAAGGTCGAGCGCTTCACCTTCTGCAGCTTCGACATTAGCGTCGATAATTTGCATTTCGGAAACAAGCCCCATACATTCGAGTGCAAACGCTGCACACGAACCTACTCGACCACCTCCGCCTATGATTGATACTTTCATATTATTTCTTCATTTCAGAAATTATCATCTGAGTAATTTTCGACACGATTTTTTCTGCGTCGCAATCGAAACCAGCACCATCGCGTTTTTCTGGAGCTTTAGCTTCGCAAACGCTTCCGGGACGGAATTCGTCTGACGAGTGGCAAAGGCTACATTCTGTGAGGTGCTGTTGGTCTACCATACCCATTGCACTTCTAATCTTGACGAGTTCGGACGCATCTTTTTCTGTAAATTTCTTTGGTCCGCCGATTTGGTATGCGAGCATCGAAGTGTAGCAGTGTGCTTCAACATTTTCCATTTTCCAGAATGCTGTTTCGATATCGTTTGCCCAAGTCATAACACCATGGTTGACCATAAATACGCAGTCGTGATCTACGCCACATTCGCCGACTGCATTTGCCATATGGAGAGTTCCAGGTGTGCCATAATTTGCCAAGCCAACTTGACCGATGAAGATTTCAGTTTCTGGATTTACGCAACGTGGTGGAGTTTTTCCAGCGAGTGCGAACGCTGTTGCGTGCGGTGGGTGAGCGTGGCAACATGCTTTTGCCATTGGTTGACGCTTCATAATTGCAAGGTGAGCGAGAACTTCGCTTGTGCGTTTTCTATTACCTGCAAGTTGATTACCTTCCATATCGACAAAGCACATATCGTCGACACTCATCGAGCCTTTTGAAATCATTGTAGGTGTGCAAAGAACGATATTGTCGCCCACTCTTACGCTAAAGTTTCCGCCGTTGCCGTCGTTATAATTCTTGCCATACGAGCGTCTGCCCAAGTCGACAATAAGGCGTTTGAGTTTTTCGATTTCAGGCGAGTGAAAGAATCTTTCGATTTCTTCAGGAGTCTTTGGGTCTGCCCCTTGCTTCCACTTGTATTCCTTTTCTGGAACTTTGTATTCCTTGGGTGCTGACGATGTCGATACGCCCTTTGGAGCGAACGATATTGCCGAGCCAGAAGCCAACGCTTCTTTTGCCTGCGGAGTGAGAATTGCGTCGGCTGGGAGTGTTCCGCCGTTGCGTTTGAGTTCTTCTATATCTTTTGCAGTATATACCCTTTTCATAGTTATCTTATATTGTTATTAAATTGATTTGTCGTATTTGAAAGTGTCAACGATTCCCACGCAATAGGCGTCGATAGCTGTTGGGGAATCGAACGGAGCAGTCGCCTCAGCACCTTCGACGTATGAGACAAGGTCGCCCTGACGTGCTCCGAGTTGGTCGAACAACACTATGTTTGAAAGTTTTTTTGATATTTGCGATTTGTCCTCGCCTGCGATTTGCCCTTTATCCAAAGGCGAAACAACCAACAGAAAACCGTGAGGGAGATTTTCATCTTTCTTCGAGAGAACTACTCTGCCTATGACTCTGCCGATTTTCATATTAGTCGTCTATGACGCAGATTATCGAGTTGCGAAGTGGGCTTTTGGGGTCGTGCACATATTCGCGTGTCGCACTTCCGTCGGTCGAGATTAGCACTTTCGAGCCAAGTCCACCGCCAAATGGAGATATTGCCACAACAATTTCCCCGACCTCATTGCCGTTTTCGTCAATCGGTTGGCAAAGGAAAAACGCATTGCCAGATGCACTCGGGTGAGCACAACTCATAACAAGGTTTCCTACTATTTTTGCCGTCTGCATTTTGCTTTTTTCGCACGCCCGATACGCTCGGACGTGCTGTTTATTAGAATATATTAAGGTTATCAACCATTACGCAACGTCTGCGACGTGTAAAGGTTTTCGGGTTAGAAATACCTTCGCCTGTCGCTGTTGCGATTGAGTACGAAAGGTAACCTTCGCCTCCGAGTCCGAGCCCGCAAGTTGAAGGTCCGTTTTTGACAAAAAGTGTCGTGTTCAATGCACGAGCCATTTCTGTCATTCTGCCGACATTCATCGAGTGGATAATCGCACTGTGCTTGTAGCCATGTTCTGCACGAACTGCCCCAGCGAGTGCTTCTTCAAAACTCTTTACTACGACAACTGGAATCATTGGCATCATTTGTTCTTCGATTACAAATGGATGATTTGCGTCAACCTCCGCATAGAGCATTGGTGAACTTTGCGATACCGATATACCAGCCGATTCGCCCAAAACGTATGGATCTTTACCGACCAAGTCTCTCTTGAGTGCATAGTGTCCATCTTTCTTAGAGAACACTGCGTCTGTGAGTCTGTCGAGCGTTGAACCACCGATTTTCACCGCACCTTGTGAATCGAGTGCACGCATAAATTTATCAGCTACGCTTTCGAGAACAAAGATTTCCTTTTCACCGATACAAAGCAAATTGTTATCAAAACAACCACCTGCAATAATATCAGAAGCCGCCTTGTTGACATCAACAGTATCGTCAACAATCACTGGTGGATTTCCAGGACCTGCACATATCGACTTCTTGCCCGATTTCATCGCAGCATTGACAACCGCTGGACCTCCTGTAATACACATAATCGACACAAGGTCGTTCTTACAAATTGCGTCGAACGATTCAAGAGACGGGTTAGCGATACAGCAAATGAGATTTTTGATACCAAGTTGCTTTTCGATTTCTTCGTTGTAAGCACTAACTGCCTTAACTGCACTCTTTACACCACCAGGGTGTGGGTTGAACACAATCGCATTACCTGCCGCAACCATATTTACAATGTTGCCAGCGATTGTTGGGATAGAGTGCGTTACTGGTGTAATTGCCCCAATTACCCCGTACGGAGTATATTCTTCGAGCATAATGCCGTGGTCGCCACTGTAAGCATCTGGACGAATCCACTCTACACCAGGGACAAGCTTAACTATTTCCAACTTGCCAATTTTGTGATCGAGCTTACCGATTTTTGTTTCGTTATACTCAAATACGCCCCATTCTTTCGCATTGACTACCGTCATCGCCTTGACGATATCGATAATCTTCTTGCGGGCTTCCATTCCACCTTTGCAAAGTTGACGATACCCTTCGTACGCCGCATTTACTGCCGACGCTACGTCTGTGAATATCCCCTTGCCTTGCGATGAACTCGATGAAATGATTGCTGGTGCACCTTTGTTCGCACATCCGCACGACTTTTGCCCACCAACGCCATTCATTTCTCGGATTACACCGCGAACTATCTGACGCAATGATTCTTCATCTAAATTAAAGCTCATATTTTTGTTTCCATTTTGGGAACAAGCCTGCAAATACTACATTTTTCAAACGCCTTATTTGCAAAATTGTCCACTATTTTTGGGATTTGTAAACTTCTTCTGAGAAAGCCTCAACTTTGTCAACCAGACCGATAACAGCCGCGTCGATTGGCAGTTCTTTCATTCCGTATGCTTGGCGAGCACTCGAACCCTGACAGAACAATACCACTTGACCTACGCCTGCACCACTCGAATCGACAGCGACGACTGTATTTTTACCCGCTACGAGTTGTGCGGATTTTTCGCCGTCAATCTGCAAAGGACGCAAAATAAGCAATCTGCTTCCCTTGAGTTTATCGTCTTTTTGTGTGGCGACGACCTTACCAATTACCTTTGCAAGAAACATTGCAAAAATCCCAGTTGGCGATTAGCTTATTTCTTTGCTGGCTTTGGCGAGAGAACTGCTGCTGTATTGTCGTGTGGACGTGCAATAACGTGTACGCTTACAACAGTGCCGATTTCTGCTGCTGCTGTTGCACCAGCTTCTACTGCTGCCTTAACAGATGCAACGTCGCCAACAACTGATGCACTCATATATGCACTACCTACGTCCTTGTACTGACCAGCCAAGCTTACGCTTGCTGCCTTGAGCATAGCGTCAACACCCTTAACGAGTGCTACCATTCCCTTTGTTTCCAATACTCCGATTGCGTTTGCCATAATTTTACCTTTTTTGATTTTTTTTTGATTTTAAATTTATTTTTCTAAATATCTCGCAACTTCTCGTGCAATGACAATTTCTTCATTTGCGACAACTGCGACTGCTTTTATTGTTGAATCATCAGTCGAAAATACACCTTCCGACTTCTTCAAAATTTCGTTCTTCGATTCGTCAACTTTCAAGCCCATTGTCTCGAAAGGTTTGAGGATTTCTGCTCTTAACCACGGATTATTTTCGGCAATTCCACCGCTGAACCCGATTGCATCCAAACCGCCCATTTGTGCCATAAATTGACCGATATATGAGCGTGTAGAATACACTAAAACATCAATAGCCAACTGAGCGTCGGCATTGCCAGCATCTGCTTGTGCCTTGATATCACGCATATCGTTTGAAACGCCACTGATTCCCAAAAGACCGCCTTCTTTTGAAAGGTCTTTCATAACTTCGTCTATACCGATACCCAATGTCGCCATTGCGAATGGAATCGCCATAGAATCGAGGTCGCCAACACGGTTGTTTTGCGGAAGTCCGCTCTGAGGAGTAAATCCCATACTCGAACCAATCGCCGCACCGTCGAGAATACCGCATACAGATGACGAACCACCCAAGTGGCAATTCACCATTCTGAAATGCTTGTCGAGCTTCATACGACCATTGTTGACATACAAAAGTTTTGCACTTTCCGATGCCTGAATTTCTCCGCAAAGTTCTGCGACACGTTCAGCTGAAAATTTGTGGCTTGCACCATGGAATCCATTTCTACGGATTCCGATAGCGTCCCATTTTTGAGGAACTGCATAACGCTTCCACGCTTTGTCAGCCCATTGATAGAACGATGTTTCAAACAAAACGACTTTTCTCGCCGACGGGAGCACTTTGCCGAATGCACGAATCGCCGATGCGTACGGCGGATTATGTGCAGGTGCGACATAGCTCATATCTTCGAGAGCCTTTAGCACAACTTCATCTGCATCACGCAAGCCCGATACATCTTTGCCCAAAACGGTTTTGAAGGCAACTGCATCAAGACTTTCGCGTCCAAACCCTCTACTTTCCAAGTCAGAAAGAGACTGTGCAATCGCCGTTTCGTAATCGGACACCCTCTCGACACCACCGCGGAAAAGTTCGCGACAATCGCCATTTTCGGATATCTCGAAAACCGTATATTTGTAGCTCGTTGAGCCGACGTTTGCTATCAGAATCTTCTTCATTGAAAGTTCGACTTAATCTAAATTCTATTCAATTAGAACGAGAAACAACCGAGCTTCGAGAGGTCATCATGCGGACGTGCGATAACGTCTGCTGCAGTAACTTCGCCGATTTTGCTTGATGCTTCAACTGCTGAATCAAGAGCTGCCTTTGCCGATGCAACGTCGCCTGTGAAGAATACAGCAACCAATCCGCTACCGACTTTCTTCCAACCGAGCAATTCAACGTCTGCTGCCTTTACTGCTGCGTCAGCTGCTTGCATAGCTGCGACAAAACCCTTTGTTTCTACCATTGCTAATGCTTTTTTCATAAATATATTTTCCTATGTTTAGGTGTTAATTAAAGACCCATCTTTTCGAGAAGTGTTGGGTGTGGGCTTGCGATTATGTTTGCACTGACGAGTTCGCCAACAGCTTGTGCTGCTTGCTTG
Source organism: Opitutales bacterium (assembly GCA_015061945.1). Lineage (GTDB taxonomy): Bacteria > Verrucomicrobiota > Verrucomicrobiia > Opitutales > Intestinicryptomonadaceae > Merdousia. Next base: position 63,766 of record SUVP01000003.1, on the reverse strand, counting down.
CCAGCTTCAACCGCTGCCTTAACGCTACCTACGTCGCCACGTACGATTGCTGTTACAAAACCGCCACCAATTTGAACTTGCTTTACGAGTTCTACGTCAGCAGCTTTTACCATTGCATCGATGGCTTCTACACAGCCTGTGAAGCCTCGTGTTTCTATCATTCCCAATGATTGACTCATATTTTTACCTTTCGTGTTTATTTTGTATTTTTAGATTTAAATTTATTTTACAAGCTCGCACAACGAATACTCGTTGAGGTTGCAAGCGTTGCCTTCGTCAGTATCTATATGTACTTCCAAACGCAACGCTGGATCAACTCTGCACAAGAGATTTTCAAACACTATCGAATTTTCGCCATATACACGAAGCTTCAAGTATTCTTTATCTTTTACATTGTAAAATTCTGCATCAGCTGGGCTCATGTGGACGTGTCGAGCTGCACGAATTACGCCGTATGGCATTTCATAGAAACCAGCAGGCCCCATAAGCATACAACCTGGAGTATTTTTTAAGTCGCCACTATTGCGAAGTGGAACATCAAAACCTAACGCACGAGCATCAGTCAAAGCGAGTTCAACTTGACTTTCTGGGCGACATGGTCCGAGTATACGCAAGTTAGAAATTATGCGACTTCTCGGTCCGATTAAAGTGACAGATTCTTTCGCTGCAAACTGACCTTCTTGATAAAGCCATTTGTGGACAGTGAGCTGATAACCTTTACCAAACAAGGCTTCAACGGCTTCTTGAGTAAGGTGAACATGCCTTGCACTGACATTAACAAGCAAAGGATTTGGACCTTGTGCTGGAGTTGGCACAGCTAAATTCATTTCCCTATAAACAGTCTCACGCACGAGCTGTTCAATTTTTGCATAGGGCGTATCCTTCGATAAATTCATAAAAGAGTTCCTTTCTTGAAAGAAAATTTGACAATAATTCAATAAGACGCAACAAAATTTTCAAGAAAAAAATTAAGAAAATCCCAAAATTTCCCAACATTTCCACAAAACCTACCCACGCAAACACATACAAACTTCAACTTGTTCCCATTTTGGGAACAATCGCTATTTATGAACCTTTTTTCGTAAAAATAATGGGTAAAAATTTACCTACAATAAGTTTCAATATTTTATTCCAAACGCATAAAAATGCCAACCATTGTGAAACGTAGGATGTTCAGTATATTTGTATATAATTTCATCAACATCTAAATCGCCAATACGCTCGAAGAAACACTTGTAATAGTCAATAACATTGGGGAAATCCTCCAATTTTATAGAATTGCCGACATCGATTATTCTTTGGTAAAATTCATTTTTAATTTCAGGAGATTTAAAATCCCAACAAGAACATATTTTAGATTTATCAATAGGTTTAATACCATACGACACCGCGATATCACAATCATAACAACCTTTGGCGTGTTGAAATAAAAATATGGTATGGTCGCAAGGGAAAGGCATTAGAGCACCATCTCTATCGCTATAAAAATTTTCTTTGCATACGGGACAATAAAACTCGAATCCACCATATTCATCAGAAGATTTCCATTCTTCATTTAAGATTTCTCTAAACAGCATAAACGCAATTAAAAAATATCATTAATATAAAATATAAAAACGGATAAAAGCAGACCCTCGCCCCCACGTGGAATCGAACCACGATTTGGCGTTTAGGAAACGCTCGTTCTATCCGTTGAACTACAGGGGCAGGTAAAAATATAATATGAATGAAGTAAAAACTCCTACATAAAATAAGTCAATTTTTTTAACGCCAGTTTTCTATTATTGAATTTAAAAATAATTTTATATCTTCAAAATCTTGATTTAAATCGAGCGACTTTGCCATTATTTTACTGTTGTCGAATGAATATGTTCCATTGGGCGTTATATCTTCATCAGTTTTTGCATATAGTAAAATTCCACTAACTTTACCCGAAGAATGAAATTGTTCATTTTTTACATAAGTATAAATTTGATACAAATTGTGAGAATGAAGTTTTATTGATTCTCCATATTTCCCATTACTCATACTTTTTGTATAGAACTTGGCATCTATAATTAGCGTATCTTTTGTTTCTTTATCAGATATTATAATGTCTGATTTCATCGCAGGTAGGAAATCGCTTTCATAACCATCATCAAGCGACCACCTTATGTACGGAGCATGCACTATATATTGTGGATAATGATGTTTGAAATACTCCAACAAAAACTTTTCATAAATGGAATGCAACGTTTTTTCGTAATCATATTTTTGTCGTTTATGAATTCCTTTTTCAGTTGTATACACTGATGCATCATAGAGGAATTTGCATATATCTAATAACATTTTGTATGTAGCATTATTACGATTATATTTTACTTTATTCCACTGAATTTCGTAAATAGACAACAAATCCACATTGCTGAAGAATGGTATAAGTTTTCTTAATTTTTCTTTACGCTCTTTTTGAACATCAACTGAACGCAACAAGTGAAATAAAAATGCTTTTAGTATTTTATTAAAGTATGAATTTTCAGTCCATTCGTCATATTCACATATAACTCTTTGTTTTGAGTAGATCCCAGTTGCGATCGATTGCGATATGTTTATTTTACCTCTGATTACATTTAAGTCTTCTTTTTTGTTTTCATAATCGCAAAGTAACCCTGTCCTTTTTAGGTTCGATATTCCTTTTTCTAATATCATTGCAAACAAATCTTCTATATGCGAAAAATCTTCAATGGACGTTTTATGATATCCACTTTCTTTTAGTGGAGTCATCGCATACGAAAGCATATAGAAGATGTTTTTTATTTTAATCATCAAAAATAGCTAAAAGTTTTTGTTTTTCAAAATTAAACTTATCTTGATCATCAAACCAATATTCAGAAAGCAATGGAATCACTTCGTACACAATGATATCTTTTATCGTGGTAGAATCGTAGTTTGAAATATTTTTACCACAGAAAAAACTATGTCCAATTTGGAAACCATTTCCCAATGATTCACAATTTCTAATTTCAACGTTTAGTTGTTCTATCGCATTTACGACTTTTGACAAAAGCTTGTTGTCGGAAATTTGCTTCTTGAAGTTAGATGTATTAAACGCAGGTTCAACTTGATAGAATGCAAATCTTCTTCTTAACGCATAATCGATCACAGCAAGCGATCTATCTGCTGTATTCATCATACCTATGATATAAAGATTTTTAGGAACAGAAAATAGTTCTTTGCCGTAGGTTAAGCGAATGTTTTGTCCTCGTTTATCTGATTCTATTAACATCAACAATTCGCCCAAAATTTTACTTATATTACCTCTGTTAATTTCATCGATAATCATAAAATATGGATTGTCGCTATCTTCTTGGGCTTTTTTGCAGAACTCGTAGAATGGTCCATATCCTAATTTAAATCCATTTTCAGTTGGTCGATATCCTAAAACGAAATCTTCATATCCATAACTCTGGTGAAATTGAACAAACATAACCTTGTCAGGATCTTTCTTTCCCATAATAGAATAAGCCAATCGTTTTGACATAAACGTTTTTCCTACACCAGGAGCACCTTGCAAAATTATATTCTGTTTGCGAAGTAAAAGAGATTTTAATCTTTCGTATTCACTTTCAGAAATGAAAACATCTTCGAGAAAGTCCTCTTTAGTGTAATACTCAAAAGTTTTTATTGGTTCTGAAATATCTTCATCAGATTCTTCAAAGAAGTTATTTATTTCTTCTCTTAGTGCTAGGTCTTGAGTTATATCCGTTAATGTCTTCATTGCGACCATAACAGATAAATCCCATTCGCCATTGTCTAACCAATTTACTTTTCTAATATGTCGGTATAATCCAGTTTTATCAGCGTCAACATTTTCGTCGTATTCATAGTCAGAAGTAACAATGCCTCGACCAATAATTTTTCTTCTACCTTTTTTTACATATACTATATCGCCTTTTTTTATCTGAGAATAAAATTCCCATAATGCTAATGCAGTTGTTTTAGTGAACCCCTCTTCTATTAGTTCACTTTTTGATGAATACTCTGATAAATCTCCAGAATCCCACCCTAAAGCCATTATGCCATTATGGTAGTGTGATTCCCATAAGTATGAGTTTTCACCAGGGGCGTATAGCCAATATTTGCGAGTATCTTGCATATCTTCATCAAACTCTATTGAAGTAGAAATATCTTTTACTTCAGGAGGATGTCCGAATTTAACATCAATTACAGTAGAAAATTCCTTGGTAGTCATTTGATATGACTTCGCCAATGATGCCATTTCTATTGCATTGCGAACCTTATTTTCATCGTAATTATGATTCAATTTTTCCAAATAAAAACGTTGATAGGAATACTTATACCAACAACAAAATAATTTTGGAAATAACATATGACATAATTTAATAACCCAAGAATTATTTATATTTATAATATCAAGATTCAGGTCGATTAATTTCCCAAAGAAAACTTCATTAGGTTCTGAATATACTTCTTGATATTCGCACACATTTATAATTTCAAGAATATCTTTCTTTGAACGTTCTGCGAAAGAAATAGCTTCTTCTTCTGATATTGAAGCTGTTTTTAATATCCATTCACCTCTATCTTTTTTATAAAACAAGCTAAATTTATTGGCGAAACCACCTTTTATCCCACCGAGTTCTGAAGTAGATTTAGAGAATTCTAAGTTATACGTTAAGCTGTCGTCTTCTTTCTTGCCATACAGCTTATATAATAACTTTTTTCCAGACAAAGATAACAATGCATCTTTTCCGAAAGAAGTTTGAAAGTCTTTGTATATTTGTTCCCAATAATTTCTTGGTTGTAATTTCTTTTCTTTATACAGTTTTTCTAAAATATCAGACAATGATAACGTATGATTCTGGTTCTCCCGTAAGAAATCTAAATAGCTTTTTATCGTTGCCGATGGGAAACTACGATTATCTCTGTTATATTGGTTGTATACACCATCTTTTATAAAAGATTTGTACAACGAATCAACATCTTCAATTGTTTTATAATCGAAAATATCAATACCTAAATCTTCATAAATTCTACGAGTGTATGAAATATAACTATGAGCTTTCCCCGATTTTTTGAAATCTGAATTCTCTCTCAAATAATTAAAAAATTGTTCTTTCATAATCTATTTTAGAAGTTGTTTATGAGAATATATTCTAAAATAAAACATTATTTCGGTTCAATATTAAAGTATGCGATTGCTTCTTTTTCTCGTGCGAGACCATTGTAGTGTTGTTTTAAAACGTCAACAGCGTGTCCCATTTGTTCTGCTGTAAGATAAGCGTTTTTCAGTTAAAGGCAAATAGTACACAGCAAATGAGTGTCGCAATTCTTTAAATAATGATAGATTGTAGATCCATCATAAATATTTATACAACTTCCCCTTGACATTTTTTTGGGACTTGTGGAAAATTTTTTTTACAGAGGAATCTATTTATGAAAAAAATTATTGCTTTATCACTTGTTTATTTCTTTGCGATGTCTGTCGGAATCGCAAACGACGCTTGTTCGTCCAAAGCCGAAACACCTGCACTTTGGGCTAATGTTCCGCAAGCACTCAAAAATGCTCGCTGGGTCTGGCCTTCAAAGAAAGATTTGAGAAGTGGCAGTTTCCACGATATCGTCAATACCTATGCAAAATTCCGTCAGAAATTTAATTTGAATGCAATTCCTAAAAAGGCTCCGTTTTATATCTCGGCTGACCAATGTTATCGTCTTTATATAAATGGAAAATTTGTCGCATCAGGTCCTGCCCGTGGATACCAACACTCGCAACCATTTGACGAAATTGATATCGCAAAGTATTTGAAGAAAGGCGAAAACCTCATTGCTGTTCGTGCATACAATGCCGGCAGAAGTACTTTCGGATACCTCAACCAAGGCATCGCCGGAGTAATTTTTGCTCTCGAGTTGGACGAAGACAAATTCATTATCTCGAGTTCAAAAACAAAGATGCAACAGCAACTCGGTTGCGAACGCGATACTATGCCGTTGTCGATTCAGATGAATAATCAAGAACATATCGACTTACGTATTGAAGACCCTGCGTGGATTTCCGACTTGAATTTTGACGACAAAGATTGGAACTTAACCGACACTCGTGTTTACAATTCTATGCCCAATCATACGTTTGAATCCCGTATGATTCCAATGTTGGAAGAGTTTGTGATTTATCCGAAAACATTTGTCGCACAAGGCTCGGGCAAGACTATCAGCCAAGAATACAGATATCGCAATGTTGCCGACCTTTTCATCAACGAAAAAGTTCAATCGAAATACATCAACGACAACTCGAAGTTTGCAACGGCAACACAATCGCCAAATGGCGAATTTAAAAATTTGATGTTCGACTTCGGGAAAATGGTTGTCGGGTATCCGATATTAAAAATTGATAACGCAAAAGGTGGCGAAATTGTCGACATTTATTATACTGAATGCGAAAAGGACGGCTCGGGGCTTAACACAGTACACTCGAACTTGAAGCCCGCACACCGCCTTATTTGCCGTGCTGGCTCGCAAGAACACCAATTCTTCCAATTATCAGGTTTGCGATATTTGACAATCCGTGTGCGAAACAATCCGCAATCAGATTTAAAAATTACTCCATCATTGATGTGGAGTGCATACCCGCTTGGCGACAAGGGCAAATTCAAAACATCGAACAAATTGATTAACGATATTTGGCAAGCATGTAAGCAAACTCAAAAGATTTGCTCGCTCGATGCGTATGTCGACACCCCATATCGCGAGCAAGCACAATGGTGGGGCGACGCACGTGTACAAGCGTGGAATACTTTTTTCATCTCGGGCGATGCCCGTCTTTTCCGTCGTGGGATTCGTTCAATCGCTATGCAACCAACTCCGTTTGGCTTGACATATGGACACGCTCCGACAATGGCACATAATTGCATTTTGCCCGACTTCTCGCTTATCTGGATTCTCTCGATATGGGATTATTACTGGCAAACAGGCGAAATTGAAGCATACTTTAACCATCGAGACACTGTAAAATCTATCTTCAAATATTTCGATTCTGTTATCGACCCTCAAACAGATTTAGCTTCATACGACCAACGTTTTTGGCTTTTCCTCGACTGGACAAAAATCCAAAGAGGTGGGCAACCTACTATCTTGAATATGTGGTGGCTCGAGGCACTCGAAAAGATGCATCGCTTATGCAAAGAAAACGGAATAAATCAAGATGCTGAAGTCTACAAAGCTCGTGCAGACAGGCTTCGCAAGGCGATTACAAAAACTCTGCTCTTGCCAAATGGACTCCTTGCTGACGGTGCAAAAAATGGTAAAGCTCTGCCCGAGACTTCTATTCACGCACAAGTAATGGCAAAGATGACAAATATACAAGGACATGATTTTGAAAAAGCAAAACGTGAAATTTTGCTCCCATATTTGAAAGGCGAAAAACAATTCACTGCTATGCCGAGTTCGTATTGGGTTGTATATGTCTTGCAATGTATGGTCGATGCCGGACACTCGAAAGAAGTTTACGACTTTATCAAACGTGAATGGCAACCATTTGCAGAATACGGCACAACTTTTGAAACTTTTATGAAAGGCTCTTCAATTCAAGGCACGCACTCACACGCTTGGAGTGCCCACCCTGCTTTCTTGCTCCCTCAAATTTTGGGCGGTATAAAACAAGAAGCACCTGCTTGGAAAAAGGTTTCAATTAAGCCAAACTTCTTTGAAGATTCTGTCGATGTTTCGTATCCAACACCGAATGGAAACATCAAGGTATCATATAAAAAATCGAATGATGGAAAATTCAAAACCGAAGTCATCACTCCGAAAAAAATCGAAGTTGTGAAATAAAAAAAAGGGCGAAAGAAAAAATCTTTCGCCTTTTTTTTTACTCTTTTACAAGCTCGTATGCAAGCACTGCCCCTTGCGAATTATGTACCGATAAATTCAATTTCGCTTTATTATTTTCGCGTGTTATCGGCACTTCAAAAAGACGCTTTCCGTCGGTTTGGAGTGCATAGAGCTTAAAGCCTTCAAGAGTAGAATTCAATGTCAAACATATCTTTCCGTTGCGTATAAGCAATGGCGTTTCTGATTTAGATGGATTACCAAAAGATTGGACAACAGTCATATCTTTATCGCCAAATTTTTGATATGTATTTTTTACATCGGTGAGGTGCAAAATGAGGATGCGTTTGCTATCTTTTAAATCGACCTTATCGAGCGACGACACAAGCACCGAAGCGAGCGATTTTTCCGACTTCACGCTTGCAAACTTACCTTGTAAACTCTGCCCTTCTCTCAGTAAGAACGATTCTGTGCGTGGCGAAACTGCTTTCCAATTTTCATTCTTTGCGTCGAGCTCAAGTTCGCCTGTCGAGCTACGATAGAAATTATTTTGCTCATCGATTTTCCCCTTGCCGATATTTGCTTTTTTGATTTGCGAGAAGAACGTATTTGTCTTGTCGTACACTAAAGGTAATGCTCCTTTAGTATCCATTTTTTCCCACGCTGGTTCAGAGAATAATACTGCGGTCGCATCTTCTGGAAGTTTTACATTTTCGACTTTATCTGCGACGACGTGCCCTACTCTTCCGATTAAGCCCAAGTCGGCATAACCAGGAACACGATAGTTTGAAAACTTAATCGAACCATTGCGATAATAATTTGTGAGCACCACTGTTGGGAACGATACAGGCGATGGTTGAATATCTCCACGGGTGTACATCATCACAGCAGCACGATGTGCCATCGACATGATTGGGTCGCTCGCAAAATCAAATGTGGAAACTTTTTTATTCTTAAAAATCGCACCAGAACTATGAGAGAATGCAAAATAGCAAAGCCCACCGAGTTCGTTGAGCGAACTATACGCACCGACAAGAAATGGACCTTGTGCATAATGCAAATTCGGAGGAACATAACACCATTCGGTAATGATTAGTGGTTTATCAAAAATCTGTGAATCGACAGCTTTAACGGTACTTCCACCCAAATTAGAGATAGGAGAATCATTACGGATTTGCAGTGGGGTTGAGAATTTATACTCGGGGAAAAGTGGATGCCCAAAGTATGAATTTTGCGACGAAAAATCGTAGGTAGTCGACATCGCTTTTTTCAAAAATCCGTGCCAGTGGTTTTGGTCGGACACGAGCAAGTCGGGGGCAATATCTTTAATTGTCTTTATGAGTTTGCCGTGTGTTTCATCGTATGCGTCGAGCAAGAAAAGTTGATACCTTACATGCTCGCTTTTAAGAGTTGGATATTTATCTTTATTTGCGTTAAGCCAACGTTCAAATTTTGGACGCATTGCCTCGCTATCGACTGGCGTGCGAACGACGAAATTTCTTGTGCCAAGATACGATGATTCGTTGCGAACAACAACCGAGAAAAATGCTGGGTCGTCTTTGTACGCAAGCCCAGTATATGGGTTGACGTGTGTCAAAATGTTTGTGATAAAGCGTTGCAAATTTTTAACAGCCTTGTCGGACGCCGCAAAAACAAGCTTCATATTTTGTCCACGATATTTGATATCGTCATACTCGTGTGGGAGTAATTTTCGCTTTGTATAAAAATCGGTTGTTATATAAATCCCACGCTTTTTCATCTCTGCAAAAAGGAAGTCTAACTTATCCATTGCTTCCGGATTAAGTTCTGCTGAATCGCCATTTTTAGAGGTTGTTACCATATCGTCGTAATGGTGAATTCTCCAAATATTCAAACCCATTCTCGCAAATTGGTCTGCCATTGCGATTGCTTCTTCTTTACTTGGGATATTTGCAGTTCCACAAGTATTGGCACCATAAAATCTGATTTGCTTACCTGTTTTTTCAAAAACAAATTTGCCGTCTTTAACTTTGATACGCCCATATTTTCCAGCTGGAGCATCGAGTATACCCGACATATCCAACGCCGAACCTTTCGCAACTGGACGCTTGTAATAAATCGGCTGATAGAGGTCGTTTGCGGTGATATACGATTCGTCGCATCTTATCGCACCAACTTTTTCTCGATTACACGATACTGCGGCAATCGTCCAATTCCCCGAAGAATTATTTTCAAACTTTACACTTTTGATGAGTGCATTGCCTGTTTTAACTTCAGTTGTGTAGAGCGAAACTGGCTTACCTTTCCATTGGCTTGTCCACGCACGAGTAGCATTTTCGGGATGTTTGTCAGAGTTCAATTCGCCCGTAAACGATTTTCCGACTTCAAAAACTTGTTGTTTGTTGTTTACATAATTGACAATAACTTTACCGACAATCTTGTCGTCGTCAGTGAGTTTATCAAACGCATTGAGAATTGCCAAATATGCACTCCACGATTTCTTAAAATCAACCTCAACACTCTTTCCTGCTGGGATAACAATACCTTTTCTTTTCGGAAGAATTTTATATCTCACGCCGACAAAATGGCTGGTTATTTCTGGGATTGGCAAGTCTATTTCGGCATTTGCGACAGCAGAAATATTCATAATCTTGTGAAGTATTGTAAAATCCGAAATTTTTAAATTCAGCGAGTATAAAGTATCCGAAACTTTGTTATAGAAAATTCGCACTCCTACAAGTTCCATTCCAGAGCGAGATGGCGACCACTTTGTTGTAAAAACTTCGCATTCAAAATCGCCATCTAATTCCAAAGTACGCCATTGCATAACTATTTTTACTTTTTTGGCTTTGAACAATTTTTTCTTTGCTGGGAATTCTTTTATTTGCGTGTCATCAATCCAAATTCTGTCTTTGTACAACATCGTTGGCAGATAGATTGAATACGACATTCTGTCTTTGCCGACATTGTGTTCTGGCGTCTGAAAACTCGATTCAACTTCGACACCATTTTTTATCTTCTTGATTGTTTTTACAAATTTGCAAGACGCCTTACTTTTACGAACTGCACCACCTGTGCTGACCGTCCCACCAAAGTCGATAGAGCCACTTCCCTTGCGTGCTTTTACGATAAAATCGCCACTGACTTTGTAAGTATTTTTATCTTTTTCTACTTTAAAATTTTTCAGTGCTTGCTGTTGATAATCGCCTCCGAACTCAGCCTGCATACAATTCGACTGAATTTCAATCGCACCTTTATCGATAATTTCAAACGCTCCAAATTTTTGAGCCAATAGTGGCAGTGTTGATGAAAACAATGCAATACATAATACTAATTTTTTCATATAAAAAATCCCCATTAAATTTATTAACAGGAAGAATCTATTTATTTTATTTGTGTGTGTCAAGATTGCACTACCGCATAAACAACTTGCAAAACAGCACTGCAACTAATCAAAAAAAACGCCGAGGTTTCCCTCGACGCGTTTGAAAAATTATCAATCGGATTATGCTTCGCCACCGCTTTGACGGTTTTTATTTCCGCCATTGCCGTTTGGGCGACGATCATTGTAGCGACGTTTGTGGTATCCGCCCTTACCGCCATTTTTGCGATTGTTATAGCGTTTACCATTGTCGCGATTATTGTTCCAATTTTTCTTTCCGCCCTTTTTATTGTAGCGTTTTTTCGATTTCTCTTTTTTGCCGAAAATCGACTTAATAATAGTCTTGATTCTTTCAAAAAGCGAAATCGAGCATTTGTTATCTTCAGGAGTGTACGAAACAACACCATCGTTAACAGAAGGGTCGAACTTATCATCCTTCGGACGATTATCCGAAAGAGCTACTTCAACAGCACGAGGTGTAAAACCTCTGCTTTCAAACGAAGGACCTTTGTGCTGATTTTCGTCAGCTTCTGCCGATTCCTTCTTGTCATCCGATGCTTCATTTGAAGCTTCAACCGATTCATCTGAACGATTGCGGAATTTGCGTTCGCCACGTTCGCGACGTTCACGCTTTGGGCGTTCTTCTGAATAGCCTTCACCTTCAGGATATCCCGATACATTTTGACCACTGAGCTTTTCCTTGAATTCCGATGGATTTTCAAGTTCGCCACATGACTCACGAGTCGCCTGCTGAACAGACGATGCACTCTTACGGATTCCACTGCGATTTCTGCCGTTTTTGCGAGTTTGTTTTACTTCGGGTTTAACAACAGCTTCAGGTTGTGCGACTACTTCAGGCTGAACGGACACCTCTTCTGCGGGTGCCTCAACTTCGGCGACGACAGACTCAGCAACCGCTTCTTGAGCGACAACTTCTTCGGTCTGATTTGCCGATTCTATGTTTTTATTTTCTTCCATAGTTATATTTGGGTGGGTTTGTCGGGGGAATTTGTCGAGCATATATAGGCGGTCGAGAAAAACCGCAACAACGCAAAATCCGCATTCCCCCGAGGACTGCGGTGCGTTTGGTATGTCGTAATAATGGTGGAGATTAGGATGTTCCGTAATCAAAAACGGAAAAAGCGACAATACCAGTCGCCAAGTATCACACCATATTTTCCAAAAATTACAACACTTTTTTAATAATTACTAAAATATTTGCATTTTTAGACGGAATTTTTCTCGACTCAAATGCGATATTTCGCCATATTCGCTCGCAAATGGATATCGAAAAAATTTTATCAACTTTTGAAAAAAACGGCTTTAAAACACTCCACTTTGCAACAAAAGAGGAGTTGCAACAATACCTTAAGAACGAGTTTAAGGGGACATCAATCGGCTTTGGAGGGTCGGTCACACTTTCGGAATTAGAAGTTTACGAAACTTTGGAAGAATCAAATGTCGTATTTTCGCACGCAGTAGATCGCTCGCCCGAAACATTCGAGGGTGCGATGCTTTCCGAAGTATACATCTTGAGTGCAAACGCTATCTCGGCGACAGGAGAAATCGTCAACATCGACGGCAGAGGCAACAGAGTATCGGGGTCGATATACGGGGTGAATCGCAAAAAAGTCTTGTATATTTGCGGGACAAATAAGATAGAGCCGACACTTGAAAAGGCATTGTGGCGAGCCAAGAATATATCGGCACCGAAGAACGCAAAACGCTTGGGTATAAAAACGCCATGTGCAATCAACGCCGACAAATGTTATAATTGTAATAGTCCGCAAAGAATCTGTCGAGCCACGACAATCATCACCCACCCCACCAGTGCCGAAAACTACCTAATAATAGTAGACGGCAACTGGGGCTATTGATAATCCCTCAAAACAAAAGTACGAACTTAGAATATCGTAATATCAAAAAATTACCTAATTTAAAAAAACTCTTTTTGAGAAAAAGGTCGGGGGGGCTTTTATGAAAAAATCAGTATTAACAATAATAGCTTTTTTTTGTTCTACTTTAGCGTTTGCACAATCACAGGATATCGATTTAAAATCATTTCAAGACTCGAAACGCGTATTGGAAAATCCTGACAAAGGTTGGTATCACCACTATTACGATAACAATTTGGTTCGCTACAAAGGTGAGTTTGATGACATCAAGAAAATCCCCTGTCTCAACCACTTGTTTTTGCGTTTTGCGTGGTCGTACCTCGAACCAGAGGAAGGTAAATTTAATTGGAAACTTATCGATGAACAAATCGAAAAATGGGCTCCACATAATGTTAAAATATCGCTATCAATAACAGCGTGCGAAACAGGTATAAACCAAGTGTACGCAACACCTAAATGGGTTGTAGATGCTGGTGCAAAAGGTGAACTTGTGAAAGTTAGAAATACCAACCGAAAAACTTGGGAACCCGATTACAGCGACCCTATATTTATAAAAAAACTTACTAATCTGCAAAAAGCCATTGCAAAACGCTACGACGGCAAAAAATACATCACATCAATTACAATCGCAAGTATCGGCAACTGGGGCGAAGGTCATAATTGGTACACTTCAAAAAAATTTGCATCAACCGAACTAATAAAAAAGCATATCGATATTTACAAAAAATATTTCAAAAAATCGCTACTTGTAATCGGCGATGAATTTCTTGATGGTCGCCCTCAAAAAGAAGTTAATGAGTTGCGTGAATACATAAAAAAGAATGGTATATCTTATCGCGACGATTCTATCCTCGTGCATTGGACATATCATCACAAGCCATCGGCAATGAGCCTTATGCACCCTCAATTTTTCGACGATTCTGCCGAATATGCCCCCACAACACTTGAGATGCAACATTATCACGCTATGAAAGCTGAAAAGGATTGGGTTGGCAAAAACGGCTCTGTTTTTGGAGCAGAAATTATGTACAAGATTATCGCCCGAACACAATGTACATATCTGGGTTTCCACGGCGACGCAAAAACATTCCTCGAGGATAATCCCGACTATGCTAAAGAAATGGCAAACAAACTCGGGTACTGGCTTTTTATAAACAAAATTTCTTTTAATCAGAATGAATCCACAATTTCTGTCGAATGGGAAAATCGTGGTGTGGCAAGACCCTACAAGAAATATCCTATTTATTTGAAGTTGAAAAAAATAGATTCAGATTTCGAGAAAGTTATTCGTATAAAAGAAGCCGATACAAGAACATTTACAAAAGGTATCGTAAACCAAACATATAAAATTGATATTTCCGATATCCCTACTGGAAAATATGAAATTTCAATACGATTAAAAGAAAGCAAAAAATCAAGTCGCATCGTAGAACTCGGGTTTAAAGCAGACTTGAGAGCAACAGACGGATTTTACAAACTCGGGTCAATCAGCATAGACAAAACAAGACCATAATTTTGAATCAACCAAGCTGAAAGCTATTAAACTCTCGCTTTATTATTTTTCCACCTGCGAAAAAATTTAAAAAAAAAGACTTTACAAATATAAAAAAAAGTTTTCTACTTGCGTCTATGGAGAAGTTTGAAATGGCGACCCTGCTGTTTTTCGCTTCCTTCAGCAATCCTGTCAAAAAGCCAAAAGCTCGAAAACAGAACAAAAAGGAAAAGCTCCTGCGACAATCGCAGAACTAAATCGAGAAAATCGGTTTATGTTGAGTGGACGGAGCTTTCTTCTAAAAATAAAACAATATAAACCTGACACAAAAAAGAATAGCACCACAATCCACTCAGAAAAAAACGCCCTTAACTAAAGTTAAAGGGCGTTTTTTTATGTAAGATACTTGGAGGTGGAGCGACCTTTTAGAAGCCCAACCACAATTATGGATATATTGCCCCCTTGAGAATAATCCTCAAAAAATATCGCTATTCTTTTGCTTGTCCGTGAGCCCCGAAGACTCGAGCTGTTGCGTTGAGATATTCATAGCCAAAACGAGTGTCTGGTTCAAGATAACCATCTTCTGTCCACTCGTTCCACGCATTTATTATTATCAACTTTTTCTTTGTTTTGATATTTTCGTCTGCCCATTTCTTTACACTTCGCAAAACTTTTTCGTAAGTTTTAGGAGACTTATTTTTGGCTACTTTTGTTATATCTTTAGGTAAGAAACGTGCATTATTATCCCAACCTGTCGATACAATCGGATGAAATGTCGGATACGCTTCCATAAACGTTGGCCATTCTTTCATAGCACGTTGTGGCCATACGTTGTAATCGTCGTAAGGACCTTGCATATTATAGACCGAAAGCGAATCAAAACCATAATATTTTACGACATCTGCTGGCGTAGGTTTTTTAATATTAGGAACTGCTCCTCGAGCCGGACCATACCATGCCATCGACATAAAATGAAGTCCAGCAAAGCCAGCTTTTTTACATTCTGCACGCAAAAAATCCAACGCTTTTTTGGTCTTTTCTGGACTATTATCCATACCACGAATCATATTTGGCAAGTCGAAGATTGCCAAGACTGGCTTATTATCGATTTTATAGTAATTTGATTTTTTGAAATAGTTAATCCAACGTGGGACTATTACATTCACAAATTCATCGTACGATATATCGGCACTCCAAATAACTTTTCGTTTTGCACGACGCTCTAGTTTGTTATTCCAAAGTCCGTCGACATCGTGATTTGCCCACATCAAAAAGAACTTCATACGCTCATTATTTGGAGCTTTTAAGAAACCATTATTGAGTGCATTTTCGAGGAATGGACGCCCACAATACCAATACCAGTCGTACATAAACACATTGATACCCGATGCAAGTGCTGCGTCGATTTTGCGTGCTACTGCGATAGGGTCGTCGTCTCTTTCATACCCCCAAAGCGGGACGATTGGCTGTTGATGCCCTTCAAACTTTGGTTTTGATTCATACACATTTTGCCATTCGCCGTTGCCGTGATTAAATATACCAAGCTCTTTCCAACGTGGTTCGGGTTGATACGCTGGCCATATGATTGTAGCCACATCATATCCGCTTGTACCAAATGCAGACAAAGTTAAAAATGTTGTCGCTATCAATGATTTTATATATCTTTTCATAAATATTTTTTCTTTGTAGTTATTCTTTTGCTTGTCCGTGAGCTCCGAAGACTCGAGCTGTTGCGTTGAGATACCCATAGCCATCTTTTGTGCTTGGCTCGAGATATTCGCCTTCTGTCCATTCATTCCAAGCGTTGATAAAAATTAATTTTGGCATATTTGCTGGAATATTTTTATCTGCCCAATCCTTTGCCATACGCAAACTTTTTTCGTATTCTGCCGGACTACTACCCTTGCAGATTGCAGTAGTTTTTTCCATTGGATAGCGTGGGTTATTATCCCAACCACTTGAGACATGTGGAAAATATACACCATATTTTTCTTTGCGAGGCAACCAATCTGCCATTGCGTCGGAACGCCATTTTGCGTAGCCTTCGAGCCATGGGAAAGGCCAATTATACATACTCATAGAGTCGAATCCGTAATACTTGGCGATTTCAGCACCATCGGGTTTATCGTTATTGGGCAAAGGTGCGTCGGGTTCGCCCTTATACGACATCGACATAAAGTGCAATCCGTCAAAACCTGCTTTTTTACACGCTTCACGCAAGTATTCCAACGCTTGTTTTGCCTTTTCTGGACCACCTACACCACGCACAAAAATACCCATTTCAAAGATAGCAAGAACTGGCTTATTGTTAATTTTGTAATAGTTTGGTTTCTTAAAATATTCAATCCAGCGAGGAACGAGAACCTTTGTAAATTCGTCATATCCCACATAGGCTTTCCAAATAACTTCAAACTTTTTCTTGCCATAAACTTTGTTATCCCAAAGGCGTTCAACGTGGTGATTTGCCCACATCAAAAAGAACTTCATACGCTCATTATTTGGGGCTTTTAAGAAACCATTATTGAGTGCGTTTTCGAGGAATGGACGCCCACAATACCAATACCAGTCGTACATAAACACATTGATACCCGATGCGAGTGCTGCATCGATTTTGCGTGCTACTGCGATTGGGTCGTCGTCTCTTTCATACCCCCAAAGCGGGACGATTGGCTGTTGATGCCCTTCAAACTTTGGTTTGGCTTCGTACACATTTTGCCATTCGCCGTTGCCGTGATTAAATATACCAAGCTCTTTCCAACGTGGTTCGGGTTGATACGCTGGCCATATGATTGCGGCAACGTCATAATTGTTTGCGAACGCACCAACGGCGAAAAATCCCGATATAATCAATGTTTTTATTTTTTTCATTTTTATTTTTTTGATGATTATTTTTGTTGCGAAAGAGCTTTGAAATATGCTTCAGCCAAAGCTTTCATACCTTTGTCGCTTGGGTGGCTTGCCACACCAGCGTGCTTCCAAAGACCAGTTGCTTTCATACCTTCTTGATGATAAATTTTGCCGATGTCGACAATCGTGATATTTCTACGTTTTGCGAACTCGATGAGGTCTTTATTCAAAGCCTTTAGCGGATACCACGCTGTTGTGATAATAATTTTCGCCTTACCGTCTGGGTTCACAAAGTCGACAAGCTTTTCGTATTCTTTGATAAAGCTGTGTTCTTTTGCCATTTTCGGCTGAACGTTATCGACTATTGATATGACAATCCATTTCGCTTTGAAGTTGCGAGCAGGTGTATAGTGTTGCGGAAGAATTTTGTCGGCTTGCGGAAAGTTGCGTTCAAAATATCCAGCCTTTGCGATACAAAGTGGCATATCTCCATACTTTTGTTTCATCAAATTCCACAAGACGTGAACATAATCTTTTTCTTTTGCAGTGGCAGCCATTCCCCAATCGAACTCCCAACCGATACTTTTCAGCGGAGCGTGTTTTGTAAGAGAATGCCCTACACACAAAAGTCCAGCATGCGTTCCGTTGCCTTCAAAGAACACAAACTGACTCTTTTTTGTCATCTGATTCCCCGACACTGTATTGCCAAATTTTGCCGACACAGTGTCTAACCCATCAGATTTTTTTTGAGCAAAAGAAAACGATGTTATCAACGAAACAATCGCAAGTATGGAGATTGCTTTTTTCATTCTTTTTTAGCCTTAAATTTACTATTGCTTTGCTTGCCCGTGCGAACCGAAAACTCGAGCAGTTGCGTTGAGATACTCGTACCCGTAAGTTTTGTCAGGTTCAAGATATTCGCCTTCTGTCCATTCATTCCAAGCGTTGATGAAAATCATCTTTGGCTTGTTTGCTGGGACATTTGTGTCTACCCAATCTCTCGCCATACGCAAGTGTTTTTCGTATCCTACTGGATTTTTACCTTTGCAAATTTGCGTAAATTGATCTTGTGGATAACGTGGATTATTGTCCCAACCAGTCGATACTACTGGATAATACACACCTGTCTTTTGCTTAAGTTCATCATACTTTGCGACAGCTAAATCTTGCCATTTTGAGTATGGTTCTTTTCTAAACACAACGTTGTAGCTAAATGTTCCGTCGATTCCATAGTAGTCGATAATTTCTGCGATTGTCATATTTTTCTTTTTTGGAGAATATTTACCGGGAATACCAATATAATTTGCAATCAGCTCGATATCGGGGAATCCAGCTTTTTTGACTTCAGAACGGAAGTAATCGAGAGCTTTTTTTGCAAGCTCGGGGTTTTGTTCCATTCCACGTACAAATACGTTCAAGAGATAAAGCGAGAACACTGGCTTGCCGTCGATTTTATAATAGTTTGGCTTTTTAAAATAATTGATAAATCGTGGAACAAGAACTTTTGTAAATTCGTCGTACGATACATCTGCACTCCATTGGCGTTCTGTCTTTTTCTTCCCACCAACTTTATTATTCCAAAGGTGGTCGACATCGTGATTTGCCCACATCAAGAAGAACTTCATTCGCTCGTTATTTGGGGCTTTTAAGAAACCATTATTCAATGCACCTTCGAGGAATGGCTTGCCTTCGTACCAATACCAGTCGTACATAAATACATTGACGCCCGACGCAAGTGCTGCATCGATTTTGCGTGCTACTGCAACCGCATTATCTTCGTGTTCATATCCCCAAAGTGGAACAATAGGTTGGTTGTGTCCGACAAACTTTGGCTTTGCTTCGTACACATTTTGCCATTCGCCATTGCCGTCGGGAAAACATCCGATTTCTTTCCAACGTGGCTCTGGGTGATACGCTGGCCATACGATTGCTACGACATCGTACTTATCGTTCTTGCAAGATTTTTTATTTTCAGATGTTGTCGCACAGCCCGAAAGGAGCGACGCCAACACTAATGATAATGCTATATATTTTTTCATATTTTTTTACTTTTTAATTTATTCTTCAGATTGTCCATTTGCACCGAAAACGCGTGCAACTGCGTTCAAATATCCGTATCCATTTTTTTGGTCAGGTTCGAGATAGCAACCTTCTGTCCATTCGTTCCAAGCGTTGATTGTAATCAGGCGAGGCATTCCCTCTTTGCGATTTTCATCAATCCATTTCTTTGCCATACGCAATGCTTTTTCAAAATCGGCTGGCTTTGCTGGGTGAACCTTTGGCTTGTAATCTATGTAGCGTGGGTTTGTATCCCAAGCCAACGAAACGTGTGGGAAGAATTGTCCTTTCTCGTATCGTTTGCTGATATTGTCATATTTGCCAACACTGATTTCAGCATACTTATCATATGTAAGTTCTGGTTTTGCCTTTGCGTATTCTTTCCAAGATTCACTGCACCAGTTGTAAGTTGTGTGAGAATCAAAACCGATGTATTCCATAATTTGTGTCGGAGTTGGGTTGTCGTTATTTGGCAATTTGATGTTCTTAAAACTATATTTGCTGATAGTATTGTTCCACATAAAGTGGACACCCGCAAAACCAGCTTTCTTTGCTTCTTCATTGAAATATTCAAAACCTTTCTTGACGTTTTCAATACCGCCCATTCCACGAGCGAGAACATCTAACTTGTAAAGGCTGAATACTGGCTTGTTTTGAATTTTATAGTAATTTGTCTTCTTGAAATATCCAATCCAGCGAGGTACGAGAACTTTTGTAAATTCATCGTACGATACATCTGCATTCCATATGACATCATTTTTTGTTTTCGCTGGAGCTTTATTATTCCAAAGACCAGTTACATCGTGGTTTGCATACATAATGTAGAATTTCATACGCTCATTATTTGGAGCTTTTAAGAAACCTTCATTGAGTGCATTTTCGAGGAACGGACGCCCACCATACCAATACCAATCGTACATAAACACGTTGATTCCCGACGCAAGTGCGGCGTCTATTTTGCGAGCTACGACAATCGGATCGGCTTCATTTTCATATCCCCAAAGAGGAACGATTGGCTGTTGGTGGTCAGGTGTTTTTGGCTTTGCTTCATAAACATTTTGCCATTCTCCGTTGCCGTGCGAGAAAATCCCAAGCTCTTTCCAACGTGGTTCGGGTTGATACGCTGGCCATACGATTGCAACAACATCGTACTTTGCTTCATCACATTGTTTTTGTTCTGATACACTCGCACAGCCCGAAAGCAATGCGACACCTGTCGATAATACTGCTATATATTTTTTCATAGATACAGAAAGTTTTCAAGAAAGCGACACAAAATATGCAAACCGAATGCACATAAATATAATTGCCCCATCTCTTTGAAAGATATTGGATTTTTTTGAAAAATTATCAACACTTTTTTCATCTTAAAAATAAGACACAAATAATTTAATAAATAAAGATTTATCTATGCGTTAAAAAAAACTTGCATTTTAATTTAAGATACTTATTTGTTTTTATTTGTTTAATATTTCCACTAATTATGAAAAAGACTATCACACTTCTTTTTGCCCTTTCTGCTCTCTCTGCACAAGGTGTAACAAACCTAAATTTCAGCGGTTCGGCAGATCCTGAGAACCCAATTATGCTTTCAACTGCATATGGCGCAGGTAGAACTGAAGTCGACGGCTGGTTGGCATCTTACGGACGTGAAGGTATTGACGATACAGATTATTCACCAGCATACGTTGGTGTTGATGCAAATACAGCATTTAAAGCAATGCAAATCATATTGAGTTCTTCTTTGGGCGGACCTCGTGCCGACTTGGATTTTATATTCCAACAAGGCTCATCATTAGAATTAAGTTCGAGCAGTTGCCTTAGCTATAACTCAAAGGCTGATTCGGCAGTAGCATTTAGTTTCTACCTCGCAGACGACGCAACAAGTGCCAATATGATCTTAAATGGTGGTATTATCTTCGACCTAACAACTACTTCCACTGTTAAGAAAAGAAACCTCTCTTTTGGAAAAGGTTTGAACGTAAAAAGCAACGCAGCAGTAAAAATCACAGGTGCTGAAGGTTCAAAATTCACAATGAACGGCAACTGGCAAACAACTACTGGAGGAACTTCTTTTATCGGTCTTGACGCAGATATCGGTGGTTCGTACTCATCTACAGGCTCGTTGGGAGTTACAGGAGCATCAAATATCGTTGTTGCAGAAGGTGCAAGTTTTTCGTTTGCTTCCAATGCTACATTTGCTGATACCTCAAAACTCATATTAAATGGTTCATTCTCTGCAAAAGATATAACTTTTGACAGAAACGACACTAACAACACATACGCAAGCATAACACTTGGCGATAATGCGACAATCAACGCAAACTCGCTCTATATGCGTTCAGGTTCAGCAGATTTGAATATCAACGGAAATTCAAAAGTTATAATCAATAATACATCGGAACTCAAATATCGTGCATTGCTCACAGTTGCAGGTAATGTTAATGTTGCAGAAAATGCAGAACTTTCTATTAAAACAAATATCAACACAGAAAAGCTTGCTAAAATTTATTATAAATTGACTGTTGATGGCAAACTTAACGTTGAAGGTGGTACATATATCGCAATTAGCTCACGAAGTGCAATAATTAATTCTACTGGCAATGTTATCAAAACAAATATCCTCTTGGGCGAAAAAGATATAACAAGTGAAGTAACAGGTGGAAAACTCGTAGTAAATGCTTCAAATGATTTTTCAGAAGCAACATTGATGACAGCAAGCCACCAAGGAAAACAATCAAATACATCATATTTGGAATTGGCTGATAATGTCTCATTAAAACTCAACGGTATTGCGTTCAGCGAAATGAGCACAGCCGATACACTTCAAATTACTTTCGGCAAAGGTTCAACTTTAATTCTTAATGAATTTATTGATGCAGACGTTCTTAGTGGATTCAACACACTTGGCACTGACGATAAAATAGTAATCAATGGTTTTGCCGAAAACACATTCGGTATTAAAAACCATATCGATAGCGACGATTCGTTGCTATCGCAAATCTCGGCAAGTGGCGTTGACCAATTCTACTGGGTAAAAGATAATGTTGCTAACGTATGGTGGCTTTCGGCAGTTGCTCCAGCAGTACCAGAACCAGCAGAATGGGCGATGATTCTCGGTAGCTTGGCTCTCGGTTTTACAATCTATCGCAGAAGAAAATAGCAGCAGACGGAGTCTGCACTTCGGAGCTTCGCTCCTCTCGACGTTGAACGCCACGACTATAATCGTGGCTTTTTTGTTATCTCACCGCATTGCTTCGCAACCAGACGCAGTCTGGACTTCGGAGCTTCGCTCCTCTCGACGTTGAACGCCACGACTATAATCGTGGCTTTTTTGTTATCACACCGCATTGCTTCGCAATAGCTTGCTCTTTTTTATTCTACAAAAAAAAACGAATATATCTTTTTTTAAATAAAAACCCTCGTAAATCCGCCAACAAGCGATTGCGAAGCAATGCGATAAAATAACAGGATAAGCCACGATTATAGTCGTGGCGAACAAGGTAAGGAGGAACGAAGTTCCGAAGTCCAGACTCCGTCTGGTGCGATGTCTTTTTTAAATAAAAAATATACAAATATCCGTCAACAAGCGATTGCGAAGCGATGCGATAAGAAAACAGAATAAGCAATGGCTATAGCCATTGCGTTCAACGTCGAGAGGAACGAAGTTCCGAAGTCCAGACTCCGTCTGGTCCGAAGTGCAGACTACGTCTGGCATACCAATTTTGGAAAACATACCCAAAATATTTTATTGATTTTTTCTTGACATTAGTGTATATATAATAGGCAGTTTAAACTTTAGAAGGAATATCGCGATTATGAAAAAATACTTAATTACCCTATCTGCACTTGCTTTGGCATCAACAGCAAGTGCGTATTTCGATATATTCACCGGAAGCGTTCTTGAAAACGAGACAGTTGAAGACAATTTGCTTTGGAAAGGCAACTACGATACACCGTATACCGAACCAACAGGGAATGTATATGTAAACGGAGTAAACACATTTAAAGGAGTCACAATAAGTGGTACAGGGGGTTTAAATGTAGACTTAAACTTTGTTCTGTCTGACAACGCACAGTTAACATATACGTCCAACGGTTTTAGCTTTAATGAAAAATATACGGATATTTCGTATAATCTCGCTGAAAATGCGACAAGTGCAAAAGTAATTTTTAATGCAAATCAAACCCTCGCTTTATCGTCAGACCCAAATAATGTAACAGATACAAGAAGTGTTACAATCGGCTCTGGTGTAAATGCAGAAATGAAAAATACATTAACAATCCAAAGCGATGCTACAAACACAATAAACAAATTTGTTGTAAATGGCACAGTTAATGTTACAAACACAATTTTCACAAAAGGAAATGCTATTATTGAAGTCAACGGCAAATTGACCGGCGGTTTAGATTTTAGCGATAACGGTGATGACACAGGTGGCGTTCAACTAACAATCAATAATGGTGGCTCTGTTGAATTAGAACGCAATGCAGTACTCAGAGATGGAACTAAGGTCGACATCATAAATGGTGCAATGTCATTAAAATCGTTTACTACAGATGGTACAACATCGATTTCAGTTGCAAAAGGTTCATCTTTTACAGCAACATCTGTAACACTTTCAAAAAATACCTCGTTTGACCTCAAAGGAACAGCGACAGTTGATGGAAGCTTTATGACACTCAATAGCGGAACATCAACATTCAATGTTGCTGAAGGTGCTGAATTGACAACTACAGGTAATTTGAACTTACAAAGAGGTGTAACTGCAACAATCGACGGAAAAATCAATTGTGGTGGAGAATTCCTTTTCGACAAAGAAGGAACAGGTACACTTTCTGTTACAATCGGTTCAACTGCAGAAATCACAACACAGAGATTCCGTACACGTTCCCTCCCATTGATACTCACAAGTGGTGCAAAATTGACTATCAACAACGATTCTTCAAGCAATTCGTTTGTTAACGCTGGCAGTGGTTCTACTATCGAAAAAGGTGCTACTTTGATAATCAACACAAAAAACCAAAATACACAATCTATCGCAAACCACGCTTCGTTGACAATTTTTGGTACTGCGATAATTGACGGTGGGAAGTGGCTAACAACTGCACGCGGTGGTATCGTTATTGATTCTGATGATGTAACAATTAAAAATACAAACATCGCGATAGGCAATAATAGCGACCTTTATGGTGGCAAATTCCAAGTTAACCAAGGACGCACTTTGAATGCACAAGATTCAGCATTGCTCATTTCAAAACAAATTAACCCAGCGACAATCACAGAAACAAACCCTACAGGTAAAAAGGAAGAAGCCTTGCTTTATTTGGTTAAGAACTCAACAACATACTTCAAAGGTATAGGTTTCTACAACACAGAAGCTGATTTGACATTGACAATCAATCTCGGCGAAGGTGCTAAACTTATCCTTACAGATTTCATCAGCAACGGCGGAATCGACGGCTATGGTGCACTTGATGCTAACGACAATATTGTCATCAACAACTTTGCTGAAAATACAATTGGTATCAAAAACCACACTGCAAGCGACGATTCGTTGCTCTCGCAAATCTCGGCAAGTGGCGTTGACCAATTCTACTGGGTAAAAGATAATGTTGCTAACGTATGGTGGCTTTCGGCAGTTGCTCCAGCAGTACCAGAACCAGCAGAATGGGCGATGATTCTCGGTAGCTTGGCTCTCGGTTTGGCAATCTATCGCAGAAGAAAATAGCAGCAGACGGAGTCTGCACTTCGGACCAGACGGAGTCTGGACTTCGGAGCTTCGCTCCTCTCGACGTTGAACGCCACGACTAAGTCGTGGCTTTTTTGTTATCACACCGCATTGCTTCGCAATAGCTTGCTCTTTTATTCGACAAAAATCAATATGTCTTTTTTAAATAAAAACCCTCGCATATCCACAAACAAGCGATTGCGAAGCAATGCGATAAAATAACAGGATAAGCCACGATTATAGTCGTGGCGAACAAGGTAAGGAGGAACGAAGTTCCGAAGTGCAGACTACGTCTGCCAATGCGATAAGAAAACAGAATAAGCAATGGCTTAGCCATTGCGAACAACGTCGAGAGGAACGGAGTTCCGAAGTCCAGACTCCGTCTGGTGCGATGTCTTTTTTAAATAAAAAATATACAAATATCCGCCAACAAGCGATTGCGAAGCAATGCGTAAAATAACAGAATAAGCCACGATTATAGTCGTGGCGAACAACGTCGAGAGGAGCGAAGCTCCGAAGTGCAGACTCGTCTGTCATACCAATTTTGGAAAACATACCTAAAATATTTTATTGATTTTTTCTTGACATTAGTGTATATGTGATAGGCAGTTTAAACTTTAGGAAGAAATCGCGATTATGAAAAAATATTTAATTACCCTATCTGCACTTGCAACAGCGTCAGCGTTATCGGCAGAAACATATACATATGTTAAAGATGGTTTTGTATTGGAAAACCAAACAATACAAAATACACTTCTTTGGCAAGGTGGTGGGGTGAATGGTACTGGCAACATCTATGTAAAGGGCGAGAATACAGTCCTTGCCAGCGATGGTTATGCTGGTTTTAAAATCAGTGGAACCGGTGGAACAAATTGCGATGTAAACTTTGTCTTTGACGATGGTGCATCTGTTTCATTTGCAAAAAACGCAATGGATTTCAACAGTTATTACACCGACATTTCTTACTCGGTAGCAAATGAAGGAGCATCTGCAAAAATTATTCTTCAAACAAATCAAGATATAGCAACATCTACCGACCCTAACGATGCAACAGATACAAGAACTGTTACAATCGGCAAAGGTATAACGGTTGAATCTTCATCTATTTGGGTAAAAGCTGACGCAACAAATACAACAAGTAAATTTATCGTAAATGGTGCAATCAATAGCTCTAATACATTTGGTTCGACGGGCAGAGCTATATGGGAAATCAATGGATCACTCACAGCAGTTAACGACTTTAGTGATAACGCTGACGAAGGTGGTGCTCAAATAACAGTTGACAATGGTGGTTCGATAAACCTTCGCAACATGGTATTGCGTAGTGGTTCAAGCTTTAATCTTAAAAATGGTACAGCAACACTCAATCGCCTCTCTACTGAAGCTGGTACAGATTCAACTCTTTCGATCGAATCTAATGGCAAACTCAATGTTGCAACAGATATTTCTCTTTCTGAATATACAAATTTAACGATTGCTGGTGAAGTTAAAACAGAAACTTTCACAACAACTTCAGGTGGTGCATCATCGATTACAATCGAAGAGACTGGATCGCTGACAACAACAGGTGCATTGACTTTTAAAGAAGGCGTAACTGCTGTAATCAATGGTAAACTCAATGTTGGTGGACAAATGCTTTGGGATAAAACAACAGTAGGACCAAATGTTTCAATTGGTTCAACCGCAGATATCACATTGGGTCAGTTAAGAACACGTTCTACAGCACTCAAACTTGTTGATGGCTCAAAGATGACAATCAACAATACTTCAAGCTCAACTACATCATATATCAACGCTGGTGCTTCTGTTGTTGAAAAAGGTGGTACACTTATTATCAACACAACAAATAATAATACTAAGGTAATAGACAACCACTACTCACTTACTATCGAAGGTAGATTTGAAGCACATGGTGGTAAATATATCGCAACTGCAGCAAGTGGTATTACCTTTAATTCTAACGATGTTGTTCTCAACACAAACTTGGCATTGGGTAATAGTGCCGACCTTTTCGGAGGTAAATTCTTTGTCGGTAAGGGCATAACATTAGATGCAAAAAATGCAACACTCTTGCAAAGTATCCAAACAAAAAAAGGTACTACAACAAAGGCTGCATCAAACTTCTTTATCTACGAAAACGCATCAGCATATCTAAAGGGAATTGGCTTTGAACAATCAGATGAAGACCTCGTCTTAAATATCAACCTTTCAAAAGGTGCAAAGCTCATATTGACTGACTTTGTAAGCAATGGTGGTTTGGATAACTACACATCAATGGACGCAGGCGATAAAATTGTAATCAACGGCTTTAGTGAAAAAGCATTTGGTATCGTAAATTACACAAATGCTGACGATAACTATCTCTCTCAAATCATTGTTAATGGTGCGGAACAACTCTATTGGGTAAAAGATAATATCGCAGGCGTATGGTGGCTCTCAGCAGTTGCTCCAGCAGTTCCAGAACCAGCAGAATGGGCGATGATTCTCGGTAGCTTGGCTCTCGGCTTGGCAATCTATCGCAGAAGAAAATAGTTTTCTTTTCATAACACACAAAAAAAGGGCGAGAAGTGTAAAACTTTTCGCCGTTTTTTTGTGTTCAAATTCCGATTACTCGAAAATTCTCGAACGTGGACGTTCCTCTCGTTTCGGAGCTTTTCTAAAATCACCTTCCCTTTTAAAGCGAAAGTCTTTACCTTTTTTACCAGCGTACTTCGATGCCCCTTGTGAACGCTTAAAACCTTTAAATGATTTTTTAAACGGCTTATCTGAATTTTCAGATTGTCCATCTTCTCTCGAAAAATTACGCTTTTGCGAGCGTGGATTAAAGCCCCTTTTTTTAGGAGCAAAACTTCCGCCAAAACCATTAAAGCGGTGGTCAATACCCTTATCTTTTTCGATACGCATCGGGCGTCCGCCCAAGTCTACGCCATTAAGATTATCAAGAGCGTTGCGTGCGTCATCATCATTTACAAACGATACAAATGCGATACCTCTGAATCTGCCAGTTATTTTATCGGTTAGCATACGCACGTTAGATACTTCGCCACACTCGGCAAATTTATCTTTAATTTGTTGCTCGGTAATATCGAAAGGTAGGTTGCCAACAAAAATTTCCATTTAAGAAGCAAAATTGGGGTTAAAAATTCTCGCTAAAAAGCGACGTTTAATTATATGAACACAAAACGCGACATTCCTGATGAACAGGAAGTCGCGTCGAAAGATATTGATGATATAAAGGCGTAATTAAGCCTTTTCAACCAAGCCAGCCTTGATAGCCTTAACGCTTACCCACTGACGTTTTACAGCACCGCTTGCAGTGCGAACGCGAACGCGTTGTACATTAGGCTTGAAAGTGCGTTTTGTTTGCTTAACGAGTTGCAAACCGATACCGCCACTTTTCTTGCTTTGACCTTTGTGGATAATTTTACGACCCTTAACTGGGCGTTTACCTGTGATTGAACATACTCTTGCCATGATAAAAATCTTCCAATTCTTAAATTGTTAAAACTCGCAGATTACTTTGTGATTCGCATATTGCAAGCATTTTTTTCACACAAATGCGATTTATCAAAAAATCTACGACCTTAATTATTTTGAAGCCTTTTTAGCAGCTTTTTCTGCACTTGCACGAAGCTTGCGTTTGCGTGCAGCCAAAAGTCTTTGTCTGCGTGCGTTTGGCTTAGCACCAGCAGCTTTTTTACCTGCCTTATGTTTAGCTTTTGATGACCATTGTACGAGTCCGCTCATAGTTGTCTCTTTCCGAATTAATACTTTATTTTTGAAAATTAAAAGAAAGTAAGTTAACAATTTTTTTGTATCGTTCCAGCTTTTTTTTCAATTTTTTAAAAAAAACTTGCAACTTTTTTATAAATGGAACGTTTTTAAAGTGTAAATAGAGAAATTTAGCGATGAAAAAAATAGAAAATAGCGAGCAACTATGCGAAAACATCACGTTAGACATAGATAGTGATTGTGCATTAATGTGCCAAGTTGCCGAAGGATCACAGCACGCATTCAGGATGATAGTCGAGAAATGGCAAAAGCCTTTGATGAATTATTTTTTCCGTTCGTGCAACGACGTATACTCCTCGCAAGATATGGCACAGTTGACTTTTGTAAACCTGTACAAAGCACGTCAGACATACGCAAATTACATTCTTGGGACAGATTCCGACAAGCCCAAAGCTAAATTTTCAACATACTTATTTAGTATAGCTCGCAATGTATTGATAAGTGAACATCGCAAGAATGTACGCCGACCCGCAGACGTGTCCGACCCTTTTGAAATGGAGTATAGCGACGATTCTGACACACATTCAGACCTCAAAGAACTCGAAGAAATTTTTTACAAAACCGTAGAAACCCTCCCAGAAAATCAGCGAACAGCAATCTTGTTGTTAAAGCAACAGGAACTTTCGTACGAAGAAATAGCCGATATAATGCAAGCAAACTTGCAATCGGTAAAAACGTGGATACATCGTGCAAGAATATCGTTGCGAGATGCACTCAAAAAAGCGAACACCCCAAACAGCCAAGCATCAAGATGAAAATATCAGATTCAAACGAAAAAGAAATAGACGCATTGCTCTCGACACTTCTCAGTGCCGATGCCTTCAAAACGTCCGAAAAATTTACCGATTCCGTTATGAACGAAGTCGCAAAAATCGACAAAATGGAATCTCGATTAGATGAGAAAGTCGACACTCTCTTGGCAAAACAAGTAGATTTCCCAAGCATAACAGAATCTACCCTTGAAAAAATCAAATATGTAAACCGACGCTTTCTCGAAAAATTCGTTTCGTACTCGACAGCATCGGCAGTTGCGGTCGGAGTGATATTATCGGTAATACTGGCGAGTGCAAACGCATCATTGCCTCAAGGAGTCCTTACCGAAGACGATTTCGCAGAAATGACAAAAATCGACGACGACATACAAAATATCACACTGCTCGTTATGCAAGAAGAAATGCTCGATTTCATAAAGAAGCGATAATCACATAAATGTTGCAATTATAAAAAAACGGATTTCCCGAAGACACAAGGAAATCCGTTTTTTTTGTAAATGCGTGTCGAACAAAAAGCCAAAAAGAATGTCAAAAACAATGAGAAATAAGAGAAGATTTTGCTTGATTAGTGGTCGCAGTGTATATAGCTTTTTTATATTAGAGAAAATGAATATGAACTTCATAAATACCCCTTCCCTTTCAAAGAAACAAAAGCCGTCAAATAAAAAGGCGTTCGCACTCGTATTGTCGCTCGCTTTGATGGGCTTTATGGTACTGTTAATCGTCACGCTTGCGACAATGGTGCAGATGCAAATGCGTCTGAGTCGCCAAGCGATGATAGACTTCAAAGCTAAACAGGCGGCGAAGTTTGCGGCATACCAAGCGATGAGTCGTGTGCAGTCGGCATTAGGTCCAGACACACGCATCACTGCAAATGCCACGATGTTTGACCCTATCATATCTGAATCAATCACAGCACTCGAAAAAGATAAAAAGTATGAGTGGTGGGCATCGCCGATGGATATCGAACGCGACGAAGCCGAAAGAATCGACGACAACGCAATATCACAAAATCGTTATTGGGTCGGCGTGTGGGACGCACGTCGTGGATACCATCCAAAATTGCAACTCAGAGAACAAGCACGCTCTGAATATGTAACAAACACAGTTGAAAAAGCTGTTACATGGCTCGTATCTGGTAATATCGTTCGCTCGACAAAACTCGGGAGCGACGTTCCAGCAAAATATCTTCCAACATCACAACTCGAAGACGGCACATACGCAAGACTCGTATCAGGCGGTTCTGCGAGCGACTCGCAAGGAGCAAGAGCCCCACAACAAGACGTTCTCGCACCTTTGGTAAAACTCGATGTAGATCCAAATCCAGTTACTGGCGATACAATTACCGACGGTAAAGAAACTCGCATTGCATGGTGGGTTGCAGACGAAAACCAAAAAGCATCATTGAATGCAGTCGCAAGCAAAGAGGCAATCCAACACGCTGAAAGAATTGATTATCGCGCACAAAGTTTGCCATTCTACTCGGGTATTCACGGGGTAACAATCCCTGGTGGAAGCGGTCGTGCAGGTCCAAACGCATTCGATTTTGACTTCAATGATGGCGACGATACTTCGTCGATTTCAAGAATCAGAAACCTTAGCGACGTATCACAACTTGATATTTTCCGTTCGGGTTCTATCCCTGAAACACAACAATTATCAAAGATGTTCTTCCACAGTGCATCGTTCGATACCAAGGGATTGCTCGTTAACGTTCGCGACGGTGGCTTAAAGAAAGACCTTTCACTCGGTTTGACAAGAAAAGACTTCGGCAACGAAACTGAAATTGTCGGCGATAAAGACAATAACAACAAACCAGAATATTTTGAAAGACCTTATGGCGTTGCTGGCTACGATTACAAAACAACAGCATACCCATTGCAACACGACAAATTGCACCAATACAATTTTGATCCACAAAAGGCAGGACAAACACAACGTATTCTCAAAGGTAAAGGTCATATGTTTGGTCCTCAAATGTACGGCAACGAATTCATATCAGACCCAGACGGCAAGAGTGCAATCAAACGCCTAATGGAAATGTTCGATGATGAATTTATCGCAAAAGATAGTGGTGGTCCATTGTGGGATCAGTTGCGTTCATACTACAATTTGCGTGCTGAAGATTTGGCAGAAAGGGCAACTCTTAACGAACGTGTACAAACAGACGACCGTTTTGGTCTCAAGCCTGTTGTAAAGCGTTTCCAAGTGTTCTATGTCCCAACATTTGTCAACTACGGCGGAAGTAAATACGGCTTGCGATTGCACATTATGCCGTTGTTGATTCTCTACAATCCATTCGATACAAAAATTAAAGGCGAAACATATTATGCAATTCGTGTATGGGGTCAATTTAAGAGTCCAGTCGGTGCATTCAGATTCGCAATCGGATACGAAACTGGCGACGGATATTTCCAATGCTTACGAGACTTGCGTACAGAAGCAATCCCATCATTAGCACCTGAACTTACAAGAGAAATTCCAGATTCAAACTATCTGCAACAATTCTATGTACCATTCCGTTTGGGTGCAAACTTCTGGTCGAAAAAAGAAAACCAAGCAAACCAAAGATTCTTTGATAGGGAAAGCGTAAAGCAAACAGGTTGGTGGTTGTCTAAATATACACGCTTCCATAGAGGTTATTATATCGGAAATAAGACCGACAGAAGTAAGACAAACAGTAATTATGTAACAGCATATCCGCTCGGCTACGGAACAAAAATCAGCCGTGCAAACCCAATTATCCAACAAGCATGGGCAAAAGACAACATTCCACTCACATACCCAAAATCACAATGGTACAGACACTGGCGTGGAATTGTCGACAACGGCAACATCTATCCGTCGCAATCAGAAGCGGCAACACAAGCTGGCAACACTCAACGCTACGCTGCACGTGTTGCGAAAATCCCATTGTTCTTAAATAACATTTTGTACGCTGTTACACACGGCTATCACGGGTCGAATATCAACAAGTCGACAGGATCTGACGACTATATGCTCTTTACGGCACAGCGTTCGATTGACTCACGTAATCCACACACAGCAAGCCAAACAGACTCGCACGACGACGCTAACTTGTTCTTTATGGCGTACGACTCAAAGGGTATTGAACCTGGTAAAGCAAAAATTTTCTCGATGAGAAAAATCATCAGCTACGTTGGCGACCCAACAAGAGGCTCACAAAACAACGAAGATGGACCTAATGGCGTTATCGAAAAAACAAATACAACATCGCTCTATGAAGATAAAGATGCAATGTTGCATGGTCTCGATGACGGCGGAAAACTCGGCGGTTGCTTCTATGTAGATATTCCACACCCAGAATCAGAACACTCTGCAAAATTCAAAACAGCTGGTGGCGGTGGCAACGGTCTCCAAGACTGGCGTATGGATAACAAATATGTAATGTTCGACCTCAACGAAATTTCTCGAGCACAATGCAGAGCTTTCAACGGGGAAAGAATGAACCCATCAATCAATCAGCTTTATATCGATATGCAAGATATACAAGCAACCTATCCCAGCGATGAAGGTAATGCTAATAGCTATTTGGGAAAACGTGTGTTGGGTGCAATGTTTAACACAACTCCATTGGGATACGGTATAGGTGGTTATAATCCCGACTACTCAATGCCTGGCGATACATCAAATACGCCAAGAGTTTGGGACGACCACGCACAGTTGAGTAATCCTATCCACCGCCACGAACTTTCATACCCAATGTTGCACCTCGATATTTGGATTTGGAAACGCGAAGGTTTCAGATTTAGCAGATACTCAAATTCAAATAAAGTCGGTTCAGAATGGGGTGCTGGCGATACACACGTTAAAGGACCAACACTCGTAAGTATGATTGGTTCACGTTTCTTCAGCTTCAAAAAACATAGCTTCCCTGACCCATCACAATCGCCAGATACGACTAAATCGGCTGCAGGTTATAACAACTATAAGGTAAGATATAACTTCCACTGTCCTGGTTGGGCATACACAAACTCGGGAACAAGACTTTTGAGCTTGGCAGCATTCGGAGCAAGAGATGTCCGATATAACAGAGAAGGTAGTGCAAACACAAGCAACTCGGTTGACTACTATCTCGGTTCATTTAATGGCGTAGCAGATGTCAAACTTGTAGACACAGCTTTTGATGAATCAAAATACGATACAGGCGACAACAGTGGTATATCATTACAACCAATAGGTAGAGCAAGATTCTATCTGAATTGGCTTACACTTAATCCACGTCGCCACTCGGCAAATTATTGGAGAAGTTTTGATAAGGCACAGCTTACTAACCCAAGCTACCTTGCCAACTATTATCCGATAACAACAACAATTCACTCTGAATCAAAGTCGAGTAGTAAAAATTTGGCAGACCCTAACCAAACAAAAACAATGGAGGGCTTGGCAGACTTAACACCAAAAGCGATTCAAAAGCATAGAAACCTTAATATCAACGCAAATAACTACAAATACGAAGATGCGTTGCACTCTTGTATCAACAATACAAAGGGAACAGTTCCGTATGGTATTGTGTTCTCGTTGCCGTATGCGTCTGAAAATGAATTCGGGCACGAACCATTCTTTAACGCTCGTGTATATGTAAATATGAACCTTCAAGCATCGGGATATTATCCTGACGGCTCTGGTATCAATGCGAAGAAATTTAGCGATATTAAGAAATACAACACTATCTCTAAAGTATGTAAGTTTACACAATCAATCAACCAAGCATACGGCGAAAAGGATAGTGGCGACACTGAAGGTTTGTCGGACGTTGGCTACACAGTTCACGAAGTTAACGGACACGTCAGAGTTGGCTTGAAAGAAGTTGTAGGTACAGATAGAGCCCCACTCTTCCACATCTTGAGAAAGACAGAAGTTGTCTCTAACCCTGCAAACCTCGCAAGTGCTAATTTGACATTTGGCGTCGGGAAATATGCAGGTCCAGTATGGTACTACACAAATCCACAAGGCGAAAAGATAAACGAAAAGTCGATTTCAGTTCAAGCTAACGAATTGCAACATCCATCGATAGCAATCGGCAACTCGTTGTGCCCTTCGCGTGTATCGCCTGAAAGACCATACCATGTTACATGGATTGACGGCGGTGGCTTGATGCACAACGAAAATAACGGATCTGACAATTACTCGTGGAACGGAAAATCCGACAGTACCAGAAACTTAAATGGCGAAGATTATTACGAAGATAGAAGTGTCCTTTACGATATGTCGTGGTTGCTTAACGATACATTGTGGGACGAATACTACTTCTCAACACTTCCATATCGTAATGATGAAGCCGAAAACACAATGGATACGGAAATTGCCCATCCACAAAACCCACGTCTCCAATACTGCGTAAGCAAGGAAGAACAACTCCGTTTGACAGAATTGAAATCTGCAGACACAGAAGATCAGTTTGAACAAAACGCATCAAAGATGTGGATTAACGGCGCATTCAATGTAAATTCAACAAGCATCGATGCATGGAAGGCAATTTTGTCAACATACTACGGAATCGAAGTAAGAGACTATACAGGTAGATCAAAGCCGATGACGAACATGGCACCATTCTACCGTTGGTCTGCTCCATATTCGTCGGAAGAATTCTCTGACACAATGACTGCCGATATGGAAGATAACGCATTCCAAGGCTTCCGTGGTCTTAATAACGATGAAATCGAAAAGTTGGCAACGGCAATCGTCGAACACGTCAAGGATAGAGGTCCGTTCTACTCGATGTCGCACTTTGTCAACCGTGTATCGTCGGTGATGTCGGCAGAACAACGCTATACCGAAAACTACCTCGGCGAAGACCTCATCGAATTGCCAAAAATGAAAGATGATAGAAAAAATCTCGAAAAAGAATATGCCGACAATATAACACACCGAATTGGTCATGTTCAAAAGGGTGTATTGCAAGCAGCTATCGATTCTACATCAATCAATAAGGCATTCCACGACGACGAAAACACAATTATTTCAGTAGATAACACAAGAAATATCGCTGAAATGATTAAGGAAGATGCCGACCTTTCTGAATTTAAAGATCCAAGAAAGATTTGGGAAAATTGGCGTGGAGCAATCGGTCCACAAGCAACAGGTATACCTGCATACTTGATGCAACAAGATATCCTTTCAAGACTCGGTTCGTTCTTAACTGTTCGTTCAGATACGTTCAAGATTCGTGCATACGGCGAAGTTCGCAATCCAGTAACAGGAACAGTTGAAGGTAAAGCGTGGTGCGAAATGGTAATCCAAAGAACTCCAGAATATATGGATACAACAACGGTAAACCAAGAACCATGGCGTATATCAGGTCGTGAAATTGAAATCGGATACCAAGCAGATATCAAAGATACAAGAAACTTCAACGAACACTTAGATGAATTGAGCGATATCAATAAGGAACTCGGAAGACGTTTCAAGATTGTATCATTCCGTTGGTTAAACGAAAAAGAAATATAATATAAATTTAAATTAAGATGTTAAAGAAGACTACAATTTTAATCTTCAGTATGTTGTCGTTTGTTGTGGCATTTGCACAACAACAGACACAGCAATCGGAACAGACACAAGAAGAGCAAGTAGAAGTAACGATAAAAATCTATCGTTGGGCATTCTCTAATAAAATGGTCATTCCCGATATGCACGGCTCTGGCGGTAGAACACAAACTGTTAAAGTAGACCAAGGTGATATAGACCTGCACTATAAAGTTGGTAGCGATTATAAGCCATTGAGAATTAACTCTGGTACAATGGCACCAGCATTCGTATATAAAGGTCCTCGCACAATGGTGTTCTACAATAAAGTCAAGAGCGTTTCACTTGATGGTGAAGAAGCCAAAGAAGAATTCACTTACGAAGAAGTCGCAAAGATGGTTATCCCATTGAACGTTGAACAAATTTTTGCGTTGATGTTCAAAATGGGGAAAAAAGTAAGATTCTATCCTATGAACGTATCGCCAAAACAACTACCAAAAGAAAGAATTGCAGTTTTGAATATGACCTCAACTAACGCTGCAATCCTCGTAGGTGGCGATGCCCGCGTGTTGCGTCCTGGTTCAAATGCGATATACAAGCCAAAGAGCAAAAAAGAAACATCTGTAAAACTTCAAATAGCAAGAAGAATAAAAAACAAATGGGTTCCTGTATATAATAACAATATCTCGACACCAAAAGATCAACGATGCGTGATTTTGTTGTTCGACCCATACAATAAGAAAACACCACGTTTCAGCGTTCAACTTCTCACATTATAAATCTACAAAAAAACTTGCGGTGATATTACCACAAGTTTTTTTATGTCGTTTGATAACGAGCTTGTCGACTTGATATTTTATAGCCGATAAATTGCCAAAGTGATGGATTAGTATCCCATCACTTTTCTTGTTTCTCCCTCGTATTTTATAGCTGGCAGATGCTTGCCGTCTTTATCTTTTGGGAGTCTATCAGCCTGCGTATTGTATTTGTCTTGGCGGAAAGCTCTGTCGACATCTGGACATGTACGCATCTTTGGCGGATATGCAAGCCCCCTGAACATCGGATAGAAGTTGTTATTGAACTCGTGTTCATCAATATCATCAGTTGCGAGGACATCTTCTTCGCCATAGAATGGACAATTAAGGTCTATCCAAGCTTTGAGTCGGTTAAACTCGTCATCAGACAATTTCACACCATTATGCCCTTTTTCCAAACGCTTAACAAGTGGGCTGACGTAAGACAAAACAGTCATCGGAGCAATTACACTTTCTGTTTCCGGAGTATCTGTTTCAAGCGACGGATAATCGTAATAACACGATATTGGAGAGGCTATGCTATTTACAACAGAATGCGTCTTTGTCGGAGTAAGGTCTACACCAAAAACAAGGTTTACATACGCTCTTGTAAATGGAGCGCCCTTTACAAACTGAATTCCACGCAAGTCGAGTTTAGTGTCTTGATTTTCTCCGTTGTGGCACGCAACACAATGCTTGTCGAGAATCGGTTGAATATAACGCTCAAAGCCGAAGGTAATGTCGTTAAACGGCTTCATCAACTTTTTTGCTGGCTTACGCAATGCCTTTGCTGGACGTGTTTGCGGGGCTTTTGTCGTCTTTGTTGCGTGGCAACCTAAACAACCTCGAAACTCGTTCGGCATAACGTGTGTCGA
Organism: Opitutales bacterium; assembly: GCA_015061945.1. Lineage (GTDB taxonomy): Bacteria > Verrucomicrobiota > Verrucomicrobiia > Opitutales > Intestinicryptomonadaceae > Merdousia. The sequence goes on along the minus strand of SUVP01000003.1, from coordinate 25,834 downwards.
CGATCTCATCGTCTGAAGAACTTTTCTATTTTCGTCGAGAATTTGGAAATACACAGCCTTTACCGACGGAACTTCAAAATGCACCGAACCATCGTCTTCAATCGGAATTTCACCCAAGATACGCTTGTGGCTTTCGTCGACAAGAATAGACATCGTTGTTTCACCACTCAAGAAACAGAAACTGCGAGAACCTGTTTTTGTAAACAACCCCTGCCCTTTCATCCCGATATTATTAACCGTTGCCGTCCACTCTGCACTTGAATTTCTGAATCCGTCTTGGTATGTCGGAGCACAATGTTCGATTACACGAAGATACTTGCCCTTGCCAAACGGAATCCCTGAATTTTCATAGACATTTGCACTATACAAAAATCCTTTCGGAGCTTCTTTATTTGCGACTTTATCGCCCAATGGCTCGACAGCACTGGGTATGACTCGTGGAGTCTTGCGTTTCTGCACTGGCTGACCATAGAATATATTGTGTTTGCCATGTTTGATAAGCTCCATATTGCCGTCAAAATCAGCCAAGTAGAGCGAGAAATTGCCTTCGCCAATCGTGTAATGGTTGCCCTTGTTTTCGCGTGCCGATACCAAGTAGAAATGTGAATCCAACGGGAACGGAGCATAGAATGCTCCAAAATATGTAGGTGTTGAAAATTCTTTATTATATGGCAGTGCGGGAGCCCCAGGGTGCAATGCAGATGCTTCTGTCCACTCCAAATGGGGTGTTAAATTCCAAATTCCCTTTGGGAAGTTTGTACCTTCTCGGACATCGAGAATTGCAACTGCACCTCTAAAAACATTGTGATGCCCTGACGCAAGAAAAAGTACACGTTCGGTGTTAGGAATTTGAATTGCACCAATTTTCAAGTCGGGCCAATGGCTTTGTCCGCCCCAATAAATTTGCGGATTCGTTCCGTCGGGGTTGACAGTCCAAAAATCTTGAACACGGAAGATATTTTTGTCGACATACTCCCAACGACAATAAATGATTCGCCCGTCGTCGAGAACAGACGGCATAAAATCGGCTTCGTTGTTAGTCGAGATAAAATAGATATTTTTGCCGTCAGCATCGCAACGTGCAAGAGTTGTACCACGGAAAGCTGAACCAGCACATCTAATGTAGTGATTGCTTCGGGTCGAAACAAAGACGATATTTCCGTCTGGGAGCCACGCAGGATCCATATCGTTGTAGTGGCTTGATGTCAATTTCTCGAGCTTCGAGCCGTCAGCATTTATTTTGTAAAGGTTATACGACGGATCTTTTTTATCACGCATCGAGAACACGATTTTATCAGCATCGTAATTGAGAGATGCACGAGTGATTGCACTGTTCGCACCGCCGACAAGTGTCTTTTCGGAATAATCAGATGTCGACAAGTCGAGAGTACGAAGATATGCGTCGTACGATGCCGTATTTTCGGTCTTTACTCTTGATTCGTGCGGAGCTTCCATACCGACTGGGAACGGAGAATCGACATACAAAATCTTGTCGAACGAAAGCAATGCAAACATCATATCACGTTTGACTTTGCGAAGTGCCTCGTACTTATCTTTGCCCGACTTCAATTCTTGTGCTTTTGCAAGACGTTCTTTGAAGTTGCCAAGCTTGTTGGAATCTTGCAAACGTTTCAGCAAACGTTCAGCTCGTGCATATTCGTTATCGCAAGCCTTGCTTAAGTCTGGATTTTTGCCGAGTTGCAAATTCCAATCTTGCAGAACTGCCGACTTCATTTTATCTGATAAATCGTCAAATTGCACAGGTGCCGACATCAAAACTGTTGGCAAAATAGCCAATGATAGTGTAAAAAATTTCTTCATAATATAAAAATAGTTCTATTATCTATAAAAAAATTTTCAACAAAAAAGCTTGCAAAACACCGAAAAGTGAACAACTGTTCACCCAGTAAATTTATGATAATACCAAAATGTAAAGAAAGTTGACATTTTGTAAAAAAATATAAGAATATTGAAAGGTTTTTATATTATGCAAAAAGAGACAAATAGCAAAGAATCTGCAAACGCCACAAATAAGGGAATCCGCGATGTATTGCGTTCGGCAATAAACTGGTCGAAAGCAAGGCAATCAGAAGACGGAATGTGGTGTGGTCCACTCGAAACAAATTGCTGTATGGAAGCACAGTGGATTCTGGCAATGTATTTCATAGATTTTGACGATCACAAGAAACCAAAAGTGTTGCAGTATATTCTCGACAAGCAACGTGAAGACGGTAGTTGGGATGTCTATTACGGCTCGGAACACGGCGATATCAATACCACTCTCGAATGCTACTTTGCACTGCGTGTAAGCGGTTTTGATCCCGACGAACCTGTTATGGTAAAAGCACGCAAATGGCTTTTGGAAAACAAGTGGACCGAACGCATAAGAGTATTTACAAAATATTGGTTGGCACTTTTCGGAGAATGGCCATGGGCTCATACACCTGTTATCCCACCTGAAATTATCTTTTTGCCACGTTGGTGCCCATTCAATATATACGACTTTGCAGCATGGGCTCGTGCGACAATGATGCCGATTTCTATTTTGTCGGTGCGTCGCCCTATAAAAGAATTGCCCGAACATTTGCGTTTAGACGAACTTTTCCCCGAAGGTAGAGATAAGGTCGACTATCGTTTGCAACGCAAGAGCAACAAAGCAATCAGCTGGGACAACTTCTTTATGAAGATTGACCACGCCTTGCACGCATATAATCGCTTCCCTGTAAAGCCGTTTAGAGAACTTGCAATTAAGCTGACAATGCAGTGGATTCTCGAACACCAAGACGAAGACGGTGCATGGGGCGGAATCCAACCACCTTGGATTTACGGCATAATTATTATGCACGTTGAAGGTTTTGCACTCGACCAAATAAATATGTCACGTGCAATCGACGCATTTAATTTGCACTGGCAAGTTCCGATTGGTGAAGGCACAATGCTCCAAGCTTCCGAAAGTCCGATATGGGATACGTTCCTTACGATGACAGCCTTTATGGATGCTGGCGAGACACCAGGAACGTCGCCCGAACTTCTCAAAGCTCTCGATTACGTTTTGGCAAAAGAAAATCGCTACCATGGCGACTGGTCTGTTATGGTCGGCAAACACGTTGAACCAGGGGGCTGGGCGTTCCAAAGAGCAAACAATTATTACCCAGATATTGACGACGCTGCAATCGCAATTTGTACACTTAAGAGAATCCAAAAACTCATTCCTCGTGAAAGCGTACGTGCACGCAGAGTAGATTCAGCACTTCGCAGAACAATTAACTGGATTTTAGCGATGCAAAATCCAAATGGCGGTTGGGCTGCTTTCGACCGTGATAATACTCGTGAACTCGTTACAAAAATCCCATTTGCCGACTTCGGAGAAATGCTCGATCCGCCAAGTGCAGACGTTACTGGACACGTTGTTGAAGCATTGACTATGTGCGGATTCTCACGCAATCACCCAGCAATCGCAAAGGCTATAAAATTCCTTTACGACGAACAAGAAGACGACGGCTCATGGTTTGGTCGTTGGGGCGTAAATTATATTTACGGAACGTGCGGAGTCCTCCCTGCCCTTATGGGAATTGGCGATACAAAAGAAACGCCACAAGTAAGACGTGCACTTGACTAGATAGCTTCAACACAAAATGAAGACGGCGGTTGGGGCGAAAGTATAGCGTCGTATATGGAGCCGAAGTATTCGGGAACAGGTATTCCGTCAACAGCATCGCAAACGGCGTGGGCGATGATTGCAATTATGTCGGTTAACGACAAAAATTACGATGAATGCCTCGCAAGAGGAGCAAAATTCCTTACCTCGACACATCGTGCAGACGGCACTTGGGACGAACCATACTACACTGGAACAGGCTTCCCCGGGTACGGACTCGGTGCAAAGGTCGACTTGCGAAAAGGTGCACCACTGCCACAAGGTAAAGAGTTGGCACGTGGATTTATGCTCAACTATCACTGGTACAGACACTATTTCCCAATCACTGCGTTGGGTAGATACGAAAAATACATCGAGAAACGCAACAATACAAAGTAGTTTAAAATTTTTAGGACGGTTTTCACACCGTCCTTTTTATTTGACAACAAAACGCATCTCAATGATAATTACTTAAGTATGAGAAAAATATTTTTGATTTCAGCATTTTTAATGGGAATATCAGCATTAAATGCAGATGATGTAAAAGTCTCTGAATTCGGAGCAATTCCAGATGCAAAAACAGATAATACTTCCGCAATACAATCTGCCATTGATAAATGTACGACAACCGGCGGTGGCGAAGTTTTTTTCGATAAAAAAGGCGTTTATCTCTCAGCAACTATAAACTTAAAAGATAATGTCATAATAAATATTCCCCAAGGAACGACTCTCAAGGGATTGAAAACTTCTGCATACAAAAAAGCGTTAATTGTAGCCGATGGCGTAAAGAACATCGGTGTAATAGGTAAAGGTACAATCAACGGAACAGGAAAAGATTGGTTTGAAAATAAGGACGGAAAAATAAAGCCGATAAGTCCTCGTCCATTTCTCTTGCGATTTAACAATTCAAAAAATATTAAAGTAGAAGACGTGTTTATGACAGCCCCTGCCGGCTGGACTTTCCACTTGTACGCTTGCGAAGACGTATTTATCACAAGAATAAAACTGCACGGACACGCAAATTATAATAATGACGGTCTTGATATTATGGGGAAAAACATAATCATTTCTGACTGTCATATCGACAGTTTTGATGACGCTATCGTTATCAAAAACCTCGATCCAAAATATCAAGTTGAAAACATCACAATCACAAATTGTATTTTACGTTCTTGTGCATCGGCACTCAAGATTGGCACAGAAACTCGTGGGTCGTTCAAAAACATTGTAGTATCAAATTGTGTGATTGGGGAACCATCAGAATGCAACTACTTTTATGAATACAGAAAAGGATTTGCCGAACGCTTTGGAATATCACCAAAAAGACTTAATGCAGGCGGTATTGTATTGACGACTGTTGACGGTGGACAACTTGAAAATGTCAAAATTTCTGGAATAACAATGAGCGATGTTCAAGTACCAATCTGCATAAGAGTGGGACATCGCAATCGTGGAAATTCTCCCGATATCAACAGCGGAGCAAGAAATATCATCATCAGTGATATTATTGCAAAATCGGAATCTTGGATAGCAAGCTCGATAAGTTCAATTCCCAACCACCAACTTGAAAACGTATCTATAAAGAATTGTATGTTCCTTTTGAAAGCAGGTGCGTCAAGCGAAATGCTCGACACTGCAATGACCGAAAAAATCAATGAGAATCCTAAAAATGTCCCTGGTCCCAAAGTGTTCGGTAGAATATTGCCAGCTTCGGCATTTTACATACGCCACGCAAATAATGTAGAGATTGGAAATGTAACAATCCAATACTGGAATGGTACAGAGAAGCGTCCACCATTTTTCGCAGATGACGTATCAAATCTGAAAATTAAAAACTGTCTCTACGAAAAATCTAAATCTGAAACATTTGCAAAAATACTTGAAAATTGCAAAGGAACAATTATCGAAGGAAATACAGAAATACAAAAGTAATGTATCTGCCATAATTTAAAAGCAGACGATGAATTTTTCTCGTCTGTTTTTTTGTGAAAATAACAGTGTATTTTTATTTTAATTGGTAAATTTCATCCTTTAAAAGTTTTTTTACGTTGTTGACAAAATAGGGCAAAAGGACAATATTTTTCCCATTATGAATATGGCAGTTTTTACAGATATAGCAGTGTTCATCGCATTTATTATTGCGGTGGTTTTTGTTGGACTTTATAAAAGTCGCGGAGAGAACGGAAGCGAAGGATACTTCCTCGCTGGCAGAGGGCTTTCTTGGTGGCTCATCGGGATATCGCTCATTGCAGCAAATATCTCGACAGAACAATTTGTAGGTATGAGTGGAAGTGCATCGGGCATATCGGGCTTGGCAATTGCAAGCTATGAATGGATGGCAGCAATCACACTCGTATTTGTCGCCTTCTTGTTCCTCCCAAAATTCCTCAAGAGTGGAATCTACACAGTGCCACAATTCCTCGAATATCGCTTCGATGCACTCTCGCGTTCAGTGATGTCGTTTATGATGGTAATTGTGTTGGTGCTTGTAAACATCACAGCAGTTATTTACTCAGGTGCAACAGTCGCTGAAACAGTTTTCGGTAGTTCAGAAGGTTTGCCTTTTGCAATAGACCTTGAACTTTCATGTTGGGCAATCGGTATTATGGCAGCCATTTACGTTTGTGCTGGCGGATTGAAAGCTTGTGCTTGGGCTGACCTTTTGCAAGGCACTGCACTCATCGTTGGCGGAATGTTAATTGCATACTTTGCTTTTGACGCATTCGCCTCAAAACCAGTTGCAGAAATCGCAACAACTGCAACATTCACACCTCAAGCGTTGGACTCAATTAAAGACGCTGGTACAATAGAAAAATTCTTCTTCCTCAATTACGATAAACTCACAATGTTTATGCCTGCCGACCACTCGGAAATCCCGTGGACAGCACTCATTATCGGGTTGTGGATTCCTAACTTTTACTACTGGGGTTTCAATCAATATATCATTCAACGTACACTCGGTGCGTCGAGTTTGGCAGAAGGTCAAAAAGGTATTATCCTTGCAGCTGGCTTGAAACTCATCATTCCTTTCATCATTGTAATTCCAGGAATTATGGCGTTCAACTTGTACTCAAACGAGCAAGCAACAGCTGCCCAAATGGATAAGAAAATTTCAACAGAAAATGCAAACTCGTGTGCAATTGTCTACTTCGATATGCTCGATTCGACAAAGATGACTTTCGACGCAAATAAAGTTGTTGAAGTATTCAAAGACGCAAAGGGCAACAACATTTTCACAGTTGAAAATATCAAGACTATCTACAAAAAATATCTGGTCGATAAGAAGGCTGGAACGCTCCAAAAAACACGCTACACATACGATAATGGATGGGCAAAAGCTAACCCAAAATTCAAAGTTTTGGTCGATGGTTGGAATAAAAAATATGAATCAAACTTCAATGCAGAAGACGCAAAGAAACAAGCTCTCTACGGCTATAAGTACGACTCTGCTTTCGGATTGCTCATCACAAAAGTATTGCCCGACGGCTTTGGTTTGCGTGGCTTTATCTTTGCAGCGTTGCTCGGTGCAGTTGTAAGCTCGCTCGCAGCTATGCTCAATGCAGCATCGACAATCTTCACAATCGACATCTACAAAAAGTTCATCGCAAAAAATGCGAGCGAAAAGAATATGGTTCTCGTCGGCAGAATTGTAGTACTTATTTTTGCGGTGATTGGCTGTTTGGTAGCACCAGTATTGTCTAATCCAAACTTGGGTACAATCTTTGTGTACATCCAAGAATTCCAAGGCTTCCTCTCGCCAGGTATTTTGGCAGTATTTGTCTTTGGTATGTTCTCAAAGAAAGCACCTCGTTTCTCAGGTGCGTTGGGTATCCTTACAAGCCCGATTGTTTACGGCTTCCTCAAGTTGTGTTATGGCGACATCGCCTTCCTCAATCGTATGGCAATCACATTCGCATGCTCGTTGGCTGTAATGTTTATCCTCACACTTGTAAAGCCACTCAAGCAAGAAGTTGAAATGCCTGAAAACACATCAATCGACCTTTCGTCGTCGAAGAGTGCAAAGCTTGGTGGATTGGCAGTTTTGGCAATCAGCGTACTCCTTTACATTGTCTTCTCGGGTCTGTTCTTCACAGCTCCACAAATTTAATAAAAAATGAAACAATCTTTGATTACATCGTTTGTAAGACTTTTTGGCAGAGTGCCTGAAGTCGTATCACAAGCTCCAGGGAGAATTGAGTTCATCGGCAACCACACTGACTACAATGGCGGTGTGGTAATGGGCGTTGCTCTCGACAAAACTGTAATGGTTGCACTGGCAAAACGTACCGACAGAAAGCTTATTTTTGCAAGTGCAAAATCAGGCGAAAAAATCGCAGTAGATCTCGACGATTTGAAAAAACAAGAACGCGAGTACAACTGGGTAAATTATCCGTTGGGCGTGTTCAAATATTTAATCGAAGCAGGTCTCAAAGCAGATTGTGGTTTCGATATGCTCGATTGCTCAAACCTCCCAGCTGGTGCAGGCTTAAGTTCATCGGCTGCGATAGAATTGGCAAGTGCATTCGCAATGGCAAAACTTTACGACTTCCAAGCCGACCTCAAGACACTTGTGAGAATCGGCAGAAAGTGCGAGAACCACTTTGTCGGAATGCCTTGCGGAATCCTCGACCAAGGTGTCTCGGGTTTCGGTAAAAAAGATGGAATAGTATTTATCGACTGCTTAACGGAAGATTTCTCGACCTACCCACTCCCAAGCAACTGCAAATTCTGGCTATTTAATTCGACAAAAAAACACGCACTCGTCGACGGACTTTATGCAGAACGCCATAGCGAGTGTATGCAAGCATCGAAAGTTCTTTCAGAAGGCGGAGAATCACGCCCATTGCGTTCGTTTAATGTGGACGATTTGGAAGCAGTAAAAGATAAGCTCAGCGATGTCGTATACCGCCGTGCAAAACACGTTATCGAAGAAAACGATCGCGTGATGAAAGCAAAAGAATTGTTGCTTGCTGGCGATATTTGTGGTGTCGGCAAATTGCTCAATGCATCACACGAAAGCTCACGCAAGCTGTTTGAAAATTCGTGCGAAGAACTCGATTTTCTCGTCGATACAGTATCGACAATGAAAGGCGTTTACGGTGCAAGACTCTCTGGCGGTGGTTTTGGAGGTGCTGTAATGGCATTGACAGATGAATCGTTCAGCCAAGAAGACGCCGATAAAGTCTCGGAAATTTACGAACAAAAGTTCGGCAAAAAACCGATGGTCTTCACTTGTGCGTCAGGCGACGGAGCAAAAGTCATCTAAACAATTTCTAACGCACTAAAAACGGTGCGTTAAAATTTTAAAAATTCAAAAGGATAATTATGAAAGTATTAGTAATTGGTGGTGCTGGCTACATCGGAAGCCATTGCGTAAGACAACTAATTGAAGCAGGACACACCCCAGTTGTCCTCGACAATCTCGTATACGGACACAAAGGAGCATTATTGCCGTCGGTAAAATTTTATCTCGGCAATCTCGAAGATAAAAAGCTTGTCGGCGAAATTCTCGACAAGGAACAGATTGAAATAGTGATGCACTTTGCCGCATTTATCAATGTCGGTGAATCGGTAATGAACCCAATCAAATATTACTACAACAATCTCTCGGGCGTAATCACACTTATAGATACAATGCTCGAACACAGCGTGAAAAAGTTTGTGTTCTCATCGACTTGTGCAACGTATGGCGTGCCAAATAAATTGCCACTTACAGAAGATCACATTCAGTTGCCAATCAATCCATACGGACAAACAAAACTCGATGTTGAAAACTTCTTGAAAGCATGTGCAAAAGCATATGGTTTGAGCTTTGTAGCACTCCGCTACTTCAACGCATCGGGTGCTGCCGTAGACGGAACAATCGGCGAAGATCATACTCCAGAAACACACCTTATTCCGCTCACAATCTTTGCGGCAACAGGCAAACGCCCTGCTCTCAAAATTTTCGGCAACGATTATAATACTCCAGACGGCACTTGCTTGCGAGACTATATCCACGTTGACGACCTTTGCAGAGCACATATCGCTGCGTTTAAAAATCTCGAGAAGGAAGGGTCTTGCTCATTCTACAATTTGGGAACAGGCACACCAAATTCGGTTCTCGAAATTATCAAGGGTGTCGAAGAAGTGACGGGCTTAAAAGTTCCAGTAGAATTTGACGCACGCCGTGCAGGCGATCCTGACGCACTCTATGCAAATTCGCAAAAAGCAAAGACAGAATTGAATTGGGAAATTAAATTCAACGATGTTCGCTCAATCATCGAGACAGCATGGAGATGGCACAAAAACAACCCTAACGGATTTCCAAAAGACTAATGCAAACACTTAAACAAAAATTTATCGACGCTGGACAAGCCCACGTTTTCAAATATTTTGATTCGCTCACAGACGAAGAAAAATCGGCATTGTTGGCACAACTCGAGCAAGTCGATCTCGACGAACTCAAAAGTCTTAATGACGAACTTTTGTTCTCAAAAACAGAATCAACAGCAATAGATTTTACGAAGCTTCAACCAGCAGAATATGCACCATTGCCAGCTGATAAAATCTCGGACGCAAAGTGGCAAGAGGCAAAGAAAATCGGCGAAGACGCAATCAAAGCAGGTCGCTTGGGAGCGTTTGTAGTCGCTGGCGGACAAGGGACTCGACTCGGCTTTAATGCACCAAAAGGTTTGTATAAAGTTACACCTGTAAAACAAAAAAGTTTGTTCCAAGTATTCGCTGAAAAGATTTTGTCGGCTTCAAAAAAGTACGGCGTTTCAATTCCGTGGTTGGTTATGACAAGCCATATCAACGATGCCCCAACGCGTGCATTTTTTGAAGAAAACAATTTCTTTGGCTTAAACAAAAACGATGTAATCTTCTTCAAACAAGGCTTGATGCCCGCAGTTGATTACAACGGAAAAATCATAATGGAAAGCAAGTCGAAAATCGCAATGACTCCAGACGGACACGGCGGTTGCTTGCGTGGTATGTGCCGAAGTGGCGCTATCGATGAATTGAAAAAACGTGGCGTTGATTGTATCAGCTATTTCCAAGTTGATAATCCATTGGTAAATATAATCGACCCATATTTTGTCGGTTTCCACATTCTCGGTAAATCGGAGATGTCGTCGAAGATGATTGCAAAAGCTTACGCACTTGAAAAAGTCGGACACTTCTGCACGCTCGACGGCAAGTTGACAGTTGTGGAATATTCTGACTTGCCAAATGAATATCAAGAAATGGTCGACGAAAACGGCAAACTAAAATTCATTGCTGGTAGCGTTGCAATCCATATCCTTGATAGAAATTTTGTAGAAAAACTTGGCGGTGGTGCATCGGATACAAAATTGCCATTCCACCGTGCAGACAAGAAAATTCCTTACATCGACGAAAATGGTAATGCAGTAAAACCCGAAAAACCAAACGGAATTAAGTTTGAAATGTTCGTGTTCGACGCGCTCCCAATGGCGAACTCGCCTATCATTATAGAAGGTTTCCGTGGTGATGAATTCTCGCCAGTGAAAAATGCTGAAGGGCTCGATTCTCCGTTGACTTGTAAGAATCATCAAAAAATGCAAGTTGCAAGATGGCTCGATAAAGTCGGCGTAAAAGTTGCAGTTGATGAAAATGGTGTGCCAACAGACGATATAGAAGTATCGCCATTGTTTGCATCAAACGAAGAAGACTTCGCAAATGCATGGAATGCTCTCACTGAAAAGCCAGAAGTTAAAAACGGATTTTATCTTTAATTAAAATCTTTTTGCAAAAAAGTGTCGCAAAAAAGCGACACTTTTTTATTTTGTAAATTTATGAAAAACACAATCGCAATATTAGCGAGTGCATTGGCACAAATTTCCTTACTCGCATTTAATCCTGTCGATTACAAGCGTTAATCGTTTATAGCGATTTCTACTATCCCGATAAAAACGGAATTAAACGTAAATCCATACTCTGCCGACAGATTTTTTTACATAAAAAATGAAAAAAGTAATTGCCTTTTAGTGAATATTTTGAAATTATGTAGATAATAGCGGTAGATTATGCCGTAGGAGTAGAAATATGAGTAAGACACTAAAGTTCCTTGTCGCCCCAGACAAATTCAGAGGTTCGCTTTCAGCGAGTCAGGCGGCACACGCAATAAAGATGGGAATTCTGTCCGAAGCAAAAGATGCTCAAATATCAGAATATACCCTCACCGATGGTGGAGACGGCTTTGTCGATACAATATCGAAAGCAGTCAAAGGTTCAAAAGTCATCAGACTTAAAACCATCGACCCGACAGGACAAGTGCTAACAGCAAAATGTGCACTTCTTGACGACGACACTGCGTTGATTGGTTTGACAGAAGCATCAGGCATAAACTTGGTATCAGACTCCGAAAGAAAGCCATCAAAACTCACTAATATTGGGACTGGTCAAATTTTAGAAAAACTTGTCGAACGTGGGTATAAATCGATAATAATCGGCGTTGGCGGAAGTGCTACAAACGACGGTGGAATCGGGTTGCTCGCTCCATTGGGCTTTAAATTTCTCGACAAAGCTGGCAACGAAATTCAACTAAATGGCGAAGGTATTGGCTCGCTCGATAAAATCGTTGCCCCAGACAAAAAATTCAATGTAAAGTTCACTGTTGCGACAGATGTCGATGCGAAGTTGCTCGGCAAAAATGGTGCATCGCTATGCTATTCTCTCGCAAAAGGTGCTGACGAAAAAGAAGCACAACTTTTGGAACAAAATATGAAGAACCTCGTTGAAGTCGCAAAAAAATGTGGTTTCAAGAGTGCTCATGACGAAGCTGGTGCAGGTGCTGCAGGCGGTTGCGGATATGGTTTGATGACATTCCTCGGTGCAAAACGTGTCAGTGGATTCGATGTTTTTGCAAAATATGTAGGGCTTGAAGCATTGATAAAAAATTGCAATGTCGTAATAACAGGCGAAGGCAAATTTGATGCGACAGATACACAAGGGAAAGGTCCATACGCACTCGCAAAATTGGCATCAAAATATAAGAAGCCAGTATGGATATTCTGCGGATCGTCGCCTCTTTCGCAAAAGGAAATCGACGCAATGGGAATCCCAAATATGAAGGTTGCACAGATTTTGCCGTTGGCACCAAATCTAATCGAAGCACAAAATCGAGCACCTAAATTCCTTTCGCATTTATCAAAAGAATTTGTAAAAGAAATCCTCTAAAAAAATGAAAGATTTTGGTTTTATTGGTGCCGGCAAAATGGCTGGTGCAATTATACACGGAATCATCGCAAGTGGTGCAGTCGTACCATCGCAAATAATGTGTGCGTGCGGAAACGACGACACTGGAAAAAACTTGTCCAAAGAAACGTCAATCGGATTGGCTGAAAATTTGAATGAGTTGTTTGCAGATTCAAAAACAATTGTTGTGGCGTGCAAGCCTCAACAACTAAAAGAAGTCGCCGAAGCTGGTGCAGACGCAAAATGCCAAGTGCTGATATCAATCCTCGCTGGTACATCTATCGCACGTTTGCGTGAATGTTTCCCGAATGCGAAAAAAATTGTACGCGTGATGCCAAATATGCCCGCACAAATATCACAAGGTATATCTTGCTACGCACCAGAATCGCCATTGTCAGACGATGAAAAGAAAATTGTCGATACAGTGCTTTCTGCAATCGGAGAATATATGGAAGTTGCCGAAGCACAACTCGACGCTGTAACGGCACTGTCAGGCAGTGGACCTGGTTATATTTTTGAATTTGCAGCAGCAATGATTGAAGGTGCAAAAGCAATCGGCTTTACAGAAGAAGAAGCAAAAAAACTTGTCGAAAGAACATTGACAGGTTCAGCAATGTTGCTCGAAAAATCTCCATTATCAGCCGACGAACTTCGCACAGCAGTGTCGAGTCCTGGTGGGACAACTCTCGCCGGATTAGACGTTTTTGCAAAGAACGGATTGCGTGATACAGTACGCAATGCTTTGATTGCCGCACGCAATCGTTCCCAAGAATTGTCCAAGCTGTAAAAAAAAATGAAAATTTTAGTGTAAAATGCTTGACTGTTTAAAAATAAACTGGCAAATTTTATTTATTCAAAAACCAAACAATACTTTTTAACTTTATGAAAAAAATACTCCTTCTTTCAGTAGCAGCAGCTACATTGTCAGCATGTTCATCAGTAACATTCACAGAAGACGTCGCAATTGAGTCTATGCCATGTGGTGCTGATGTATTCATCAACAATGAGCTTGTTGGTCAAACACCAATGGCAATCGCACTCGACACAAGTTCAGTGCATGAAATTAAGCTCGTAAAAGAAGGCTATAAGGATCAAGTTGTAAGCCTCGCATCAGTACGTGCAAACCCACTCGTAAAGTTTGGACCATTGGTTGACATGGGCTACTACAAAAACCTCACACCAGACCCAGTTGACGCTGGAATGAAACCAGCATTCTTGCCTGCAACAAAAGGTTTGAATCCATTTGGCGATATGGCTTCAAACATCGTTAAGGTTGACGAAATGCGTAAGTCAGGTAAGATTGGTGCAGAAGAACACAGCTACCTTATCAAGCAAATCACAGAATTCTATTCTGCAAAATAAATTTTATAAGACATAAAAAAGGTGCGAAAAAATTCGCACCTTTTTTTGTAAATATATATACAAAAAAACTGACAGATTTTTCTGTCAGTTTTTTTATACAGAATGTGGTTAGGAATCTAAACCGATATCAATCCACTTTCCAGAATGGACTGGAGCTGCAGTAGAAACAAAGTCTGGACCAATCTTGCCTATCGTTCCGATTGTATCGAGCGTTACACCACCTGACGCTTCAGTCCACGCTTTGTCGCCGATAATATTCAACGCTTCACGCAATTCGTCATAGCTGAAATTGTCGAGCATAATAACGTCTGCATCAGCATCCAAAACAGGTTGAATTTGCTCAATAGAATCGACCTCAACTTCGATAGCAACATCCGGATTTTTTTCTTTTGCAAGACGCACAGCGTTTGCCAAAACTTCGCCCGTTACGGCATTCGCAGCAACAAGGTGATTGTCTTTAAGCATAACTCTATCGAAAAGTCCTATACGATGATTGAATCCACCACCACACGCAAACGCATATTTCTCGAGAACACGCAAGCTCGGAGTAGTCTTACGAGTATCCAAAACACGAGTTTTTGAATCGCCCAATGCCGAGACATAATCAGCCGTTGAAGTTGCAACCCCCGAAAGCCTTTGCATAAAATTCAACATAATGCGTTCAGCTTGGAGAATCACACGAGCCGACCCCTCCACAACGCCGATTTCATCGCCCTTTGCGAGCTTGTCGCCATCATTAGCTTTCTGAGTAAACGACACATTGCCGTCTGAAAGTTCACTGTACACTTTGAGAATAATCGGCACAAGCTTCACTCCGCAAACAACCATATCACGACGTGCCATAAGGCGAGCAGTAATCTGTGCTTCTGGAGTGAGTGTTGCCGTTGTAATATCTAACGCAAGCTTGGGCAAAATCTTCAAGCCCGCACCTTCAATATCTTCAGCCCTTGCAATGCGTACAAGATTTTCAACGTATTTTTCGTCGATATCTTCCCACGACAAACGTCTGACAAGATGAGATATAAATCTGTCGTTCTTCATAAATGTTAACCTACAAAATATTCTTCTTTTGCACCAGCACGAATCGAGATACAAAGTGGTTTATCTTTTATACCAAGTGGAATTGCCTTGTACACACCACCAGCCGATTCCATAAGCGACATACCCGCTGCGACATCCCAAAGATAGAGTCTGTCCTCGCAATAACAATCTGCACGCCCCACTGCGACCCATGCGATAGCACAGCACGCACTACCACACATTCTAACTTTCTTGAACTTCTGAGCCGACATCACAAAACGTGCAAGGTTTTCATCTGAATAATCTGTCGCACTGGGGAAGCCTGTCATCAAAACTGCTTGTTTGATATCTTGCGACCAATTTGGTTTCACTTCGACGCCATTAAGAGTCAGAGGCAAGCCCTTGCCACCGCCGTAAAGCTCGTTGCGAGTAAAGTCGTAAATTGCACCGGCAACAGGCTCCCAACCACGCATAAGCCCAACACTCACGCATACGCCTGGGATACCACGAAGATAGTTGTATGTGCCGTCGATTGGATCAACAACCCAATAGAGAGAATCAGAATTAACAAGCTCAACTGCCCCGCCCTTTTCTTCGCCGATAACAGGGATACCAGTAGCCTCGAGCTGTTGACGAATAAACATTTCGCTCTCGACATCTTCTTGAAGTTTGACATCGTTGCCAGCGTCAGTATTAACACGACGTTCGCTGATAGTTTTGAGGCGTTCGCCTGCAAGCTTCGCCGTGTTCACCGCTATTTCATAGAACTTTTGGATTTCAGATTTTTCCATGCAAATATTATCGTTTAAAAAATATATTTTTGACAAGCCAAATTTAGTCGAGAATTAAACATTCTTCTTGCAAGGTGAGAAAAAATTTTAGAGATTAAAAGAATGGAAGGTATACCACCAATTCAACCATTTTTAGATAGACTCGCCGATTTAGACAAAAAGATGGCAGAGCCCGACTTCTACAACGATCAACGCACAGCAAGTGCAATCTCGCGTGAGCAACAACAACTCTCTAAATTACGCGAACTCTACGAAGGGCTCGAAAACGACATTAAGCAAATCGACGAAAATAAAAAAATTATTGAGGAAAACGCAGACCCTGAATTTGTCGAGATGGCAAAGGAAGATGTCGCTATGCTCGAAGAAAGAATCGAGCCTACAAAAAAAGAAATCCTCAAGATGATGATTCCAGCCGACCCAACCGATTCACGCAATACTGTTGTTGAAATCCGAGCTGGCACCGGTGGAGACGAAGCATCGTTATTTGCGTCAGACCTTTACAGAATGTACTGCCGTTATGCAGATTCTCGTGGTTGGAAAGTCGAAAACCTCAGTATGAGCGAATCACCAGCTGGCGGTTTTAAGGAAATTTGCTTTTTGCTCTCGGGCGACGACGTGTATCGCTCAATGAAATACGAATGTGGTACACACCGTGTCCAACGTGTCCCAGTTACAGAAGCAGCAGGACGTATCCACACTTCAGCTGCAACTGTCGCAATTCTTCCAGAAGCTGAAGAAGTAGATATTCATATCGACCCAAATGAAATTGAAATTTCTATCGCTCGTGCAAGTGGACCAGGGGGACAAGGCGTCAACACGACAGACTCGGCTGTGCAAATTCTCCACAAGCCAACTGGTATGATTGTCAAATGTGCCGACGAACGCTCGCAACTTAAAAATAAAACAAAAGCGTTAAAAGTTTTGCGTTCACGTTTGCTCGAAATGAAACAACAAGAAGAGCGTGATAAATACGCTGCAAACCGACGAGAACAAATCGGCTCAGGCGACCGCTCCGAACGTATCAGAACTTATAACTATCCACAAAGTCGCATTACCGATCACCGAATCGGTATGACAATTCACTCGCTCCCTCAATTTATGGACGGTGAAATTAGCGATATGATTCAAGCTCTCGAAGAAGCTGATTACGTTCAGAAAATTCAGGCTCTGACAGAAAAATAAAACGTGCAAAACGTCCTCGAAATTCTCCAAAAATGTACGGCGTATTTTTCCGAAAAAGGAATCGAAACGCCTAAACTCGATGCCGAAATTTTGCTCGCTCACGCTTTGGGTTGCAAAAGGCTCGATCTATTTTTGCGTTTTGAAGAACCGCTCACCGAAGATAAACTTGCACCTTTTCGCAATATGGTTCGTAGACGTGCTAAACGCGAACCATTGCAACACATCGTCGGGAACGTCGATTTTTTCGGGCTTAAACTTAAGTGCGACGCACGTGCATTGATTCCACGCAACGAAACCGAAGAACTTTGCGAGATTGCAACCACTAAACTTTTTCCCGATGCAACTGCAAAAATTTCTATTCTCGATATGGGAACAGGTAGCGGTGCAATAGCTCTGGCAATGGCAAATCATTTTAAAGATGCCAGCGTAGATGCTGTGGACTTTTCTGACAATGCGATAGAATTGGCAAAAGAAAATGCCAAAAACCTAAAATTAAATATCAATATTTTTAAATCGGATTGGTTTGAAAATGTTGAAAAAAAATATAATTTAATTTTAGCAAATCCGCCCTATTTGACCGACAAAGAAGTCGAAGAAGCTAGTCCCGAAGTCAGAGATTTTGATCCAATTACAGCACTTGTCGCAAAAGACGAAGGCTTACAAGATCTCCGCACAATACTCTCACAAGCAACGCAATACTTGGAAAACAGCGGTGTAATAATCTGCGAGTGCGGGTTAAATCAACCACAAATTTTGGCAAAAGAAGCGACGGTCAAATACGGCTTTACATCAGCCGAAACAGTTGCAGACCTCTCATATCGCGAAAGATTTTTAATCTGTAAAAAATAATTATGGTAAAAGACAACATCAGAAATTACGCACTCTACGAAACTGCACATCCAGAATTCGCAAGAGCATTTAAAATCATTCTCGACACTCCAGCAGACGAACCAGACGGAGCAACAGAATTTGACGGAATCAAGAGAATGGTACAATCGTACACAACTCGCCCTGCCTCCGACAAGAGAATGGAAGCCCACGAAAAGTATATCGACATTCAATACGTTGAAAAAGGCGAAGAAAAATTTTTCTTTGGCGACAAAAAGCAATTCAAAATAACAGAACCATATAACGCTGAAAAGGACGTTGAATTTTACGATAGTGCCGATTTTGAAAAGTCAGCACACGCAGAAATATCAGTGTTGCATGGTGGTGAGTTTGCAATTTTTTATCCTGACGATGCCCACAAGCCGAGTTTGCATACAGACGGCGAACATTCGGTCCGAAAAATCTTGCTTAAAATACCAGTAAAATAAAAAATTTAAAATAAAGTTAAAAAAGGCTTGCATTGTGCCTTGTATTTCTATTTAACTTTAGGCTTTAATTCAAACGGCGTGGTAGCCAAGTGGTAAGGCAAGGCTCTGCAAAAGCTTCATCGTCGGTTCGATTCCGACCCACGCCTGTTTTCTTTATAATTCCTTTCTTTTCCGCAAGAGTTTCTCTTGCGGTTTTTTTATTGGTCAACCCCAAAGCGAGTAGGTAAATCACCATTTTTTCAACATCCACTGATTGCGAGAAGAGATAAATCCAATCAATCAAATTCAGATGTAAGAGTGCTATCGCTTAAGAGAGTTTTTTATGTTATTATAATATTCTTTGCACAAAATATCACAAAACAAATGCGACAATACAGAACAACAATTCTCTATATCTCCATAAAGTAAAGGAGAAACTGCGACGACATATTTTGTCGCAAGCTTGTGGCAAAATGCGTCTTGCGATAGAACAGAAAAACAAAAGGTTAGTTATGGATTTTGTGAACTTTCAGACAAGATATTTTAAAACATTAAACGTAAACCAATGGAAAGAGTTGATAGAAAAAAGACCTGCTCTTAAGCGTATGGCAAGTCTATATCCAGAAGGTTTTTATTGTTTATTTTTATATTTTGAATCTAAGAAAAACTTGAGAGGTTTCATTGAGCATTGCTACTATCACCAATCAGGGGCATTTTTCAGTATCTTGGAAAAACATCCAGAATTTCTAAAGGAAGCAATCAAATATAACAACAGGTTTCTTTGGAGTGCAATTTTAGCACTGCATCCAGAGATGATAGATAAATGCAAAGTTTTAGATACCCTAAGGGGCGATAATTGGTTATTTATATTATCATATCAGCCTCAATTTGCGGAAATGTACGCAAAGAAATTGCTTAAAATTAGTGATTATACCGTCGGACGTTTATTGAAAAAGCAACCTCAATTATGGGACTATATAGTGCAAGGGGCAGTTGATAAAATTGTAGAAGATGTATCAAATTTTGATAAATGTAAATGCGTTAAAAAATTTTCATTTGATGATTGGTTTACGCTTATAATGACTCACGAATCCTTGATTGAAAAGTGTCCTTTACGAAAGTTTGAAGAATTTACAAATGAACATTGGACTTTAATTATAGATAAATATCAATCGACAAAATATAAGTGTTTTTTGGAGAGGCAAAAGATGATTTCGTGCTTACATAATATCGTAAGATAAAATGAAATTCTGCCTATCTCATAAAAAGAAAATACAATATAATATCTTTCTTGTCTCTCGCATGCAATAAACCATATCAACCTTACTCCACTCCAACAAATTCTCTTGAAACTAAAACAAAAATTGTTAGGATAAATTATGTATTAGAAGGAAATTATATTATGCGTTTAATATCAGAATTATTTATCGAAGAATTTATAAAAAAACTGCCAGAATCTCTAAGAAGAGATCGCGAATTACGATCTTTATGGGATCAGATTGAAGAGAATATAGAAAATGAAAAAGATCTCTTTTATGATGAAACCAAAAATGATTTAGATATTCATAAAGAAATCTGTTATGGGATTCGTTGGAGTTACAATGCCATTAATTCAAAAATTCTTGAAAAAATAGACGATTGTGAGTTGGTTCTTGAGCTTTTAAATTTAATCGAAAAGTATACAGATTTAGATTCAGTTTGTATTAATGTAGAAACATGGTATGCCCTAATTGATAAGGACGAAAGATTTATCGAATGGGCAGATAAAACAGATACAGGGTATCTTGCTTTATTAGTAAAATATCCAGACAGGTTTGATGAAAAACGGTTAATAAAAATTCAAGCAGAAAATCGATTTGCTGGTTGTAATTGGATTTTAATCGCACTAAAGCAACCTCAGTTTTTGAAATATTGCATAATTGATGAGTTGTTGGATGGTGTAAAAGAATTATATGATAATAGAAGCCATCCTTTTGAAGTAACCTACAACAAGTTGTATTCTAATTTTGAAGCTATAAAACCTGAGCCTTTAGATGCAAAGGGATTTTTGAGTAGAGAAAAAATTCATTCATTAGATGATTTTGTAAACTGGGTTTTGACAAATCTCCAAACCCCCAAAGAAGTTATAGAAACAATTAACAAAATTTATTAAAGAAAATATAAAAATAATATGGAAAAGAACGAAAACATTGTCGCCATAAAATATATCGAAAATCTAATACGTAAATCATTTTTTATTCCCAAATATCAACGTGGATATAGATGGAATACTCAGAATGTTTCTGATTTACTTGATGATATGTATGAGGCTTTTAAAAGTAAGAGAAAATATTGCCTTCAGCCTCTTGTTGTAAAGGAATTAGAACAAGAAGAAGATTTATTGGCAATAATAAAGCAAGCTGACTCTATTTGTGCCATAAAAGAGCTATTGTCGTCTCAAGGAACAAAATTCAATGTTGTCGACGGTCAGCAACGTTTAACAACTATTCTTATATTACTTCGGGTGTTGAATAAAGAAGGAACGTATTATGAAATTAAATATGAATCTAGAGGAAACATATTTGGACAAAATAAAGAAGAAAATAAAAATATAGATTCGTTCTATGCCAACAATACAAAGACGGTTATTGAAGATTGGCTAACAAAAATAAAAGATGAAGAATTTTCTAGTGAATCGTTTTTAAATTATATCTTAGAAAATATATATTTTATATGGTATCAACTAAATTCCGAAGCAGACGAAATTTCTTCTTTTATACGTCTCAATAAAGGTAAAATCCCATTAACAAATTCAGAGTTAATAAAGGCTTTAATTTTAAACGAATCTAATTTTGATAAAGCATCAATTTCTACGGAAAGAGCTAAAATTGCAAGCAAATGGGATGAAATAGAAAACACCTTGCAAAAAGATGACTTTTGGTATTTTATATATAATGAAAAAAAGGACGGCGCGTACAAAAAACCAACTAAAATAGATTATTTATTTGAGATTTTAAAAGAAAAAAAGCGAAAAACGAACGAGACAGACAACGAATCAACTTCATCTATGCATGAAGAGTATCGTACGTTTAGATATTTTTATAACATTTGTAAAAAGGATAAGAAATATACTGAAATTTGGGAAGAGATTAAGCAAAAATATAATATAATTAAAGAGTGGTATAATTCCATAGAGTTTTACCATTATGTTGGGTTTCTTCGAAACATAGATAAATCTAGAAATACGGACATAGGCTCGTTATTAGAAATGTGGTTAGATAATAATAATAAGGAAGAGTTTTTATCCAACTTAAAAAAAATGATCAAAGAATCAATCAGCGGTATTAAAAAATTATCAAAAGAATATGAAACTAGTGAATCTAAAAAAACAGACTGTAAGCCTCTATTATTGTTGTTTAACATTCAAACTATAATCAATCAAAATGCGAAATTGTTAAAATCTAAAAAATATCATCAAGGAGTTTTTTATAAGTTTCCGTTCGGCATTTTTCAAAAGGAAAAATGGGATGTTGAGCATATCGCATCTAGCTGTGATAATAATCTTGATGATGCCGCAGAGGCAAAACAATTTTTAGAAGATTTATACATAGCAGGTAAACTTGATGAAAAAAAATATAACGAAAATATGGGAAAGATAGGCTCAAATGAGTGGAGTAAGATTAAGGGTGAATTGTATGAACAACTAAATGATGAAAAATTTTCTGGTGAAAATAAGAATAAAATATGTAATTTTACATTATTAGATTATAGAACAAACCGTTCTTATGGGAATAGTATTTTTTCCACAAAAAGACGACACATTATCGCAAAAGACAAAGGAAAAATCTTAGAAATTAAAGAAGGAAAAATTCATGAAGAAGAACCGAATAATAACGATGATGTCGCATTTGTTCCACCATGTACGAAAAATGTCTTTTTGAAATATTATACACCAGATCCAAAAGATTTACGCATTGACATATGGTCAGAAAAAGATGGGGAAAATTACATATCAGAGATATATAATGTTTTGGAAGAGTTTGGCGTAACAAAAGAATAAACAAAATATAATAAATATAATGAATACCTCAGAAAATCCAATATCATTGTTAGAATTGCTCGAAGAGAGCAAAGTTATAATACCAATTTTGCAACGAGATTATGCACAAGGCCGAGAAGAAAAAGAATATATTCTAAAGCAATTTTTAAACGCCATAAAGACTGCTTTGCAGGAAGATGAAATTTTAGAATTGGATTTTATTTATGGCAATAAAGAAGGAGAAACTTTTTATCCATTTGACGGACAACAGCGCATAACAACTCTTTGGTTGCTTTATTTATATTTATTATGGCAAAATAAAGATAAAGATGAAGAAAAGATCGATATTTTAAAAAAATTCTCATATCAAACACGAATATCTGCTGAAGAGTTTTGTCGTGTAATCCCTGAAAAAATTTTTTCTTTAAAAATTGATGAAACGCTTCCAAAGGTTAGCGACCTCATAAAAAAACAAAAATGGTTTTTTTCTGAATGGCAAGAAGATCCGACGATAAAAGCAATGTTAAGGGCATTAGATACTATACAATCCGAATTTAAAGGATCAGATACGGATTTATTCCTTGGTAATTTTGGAAATATAAAATTTCTAAAATTAGAACCTGAAAAGGATGATAAATCATCACTAAGTGATGATTTATATATTAAAATGAATGCAAGAGGAAAACCTCTTACAAATTTTGAAAATTTTAAAGCTGACATTTTTAAGTTCCTTGAATCTAGTAAGGATTATGATATAGATGAAATAATAGAATTAGCTTCGCTTATCGATAACAAATGGACCGATATTTTTTGGAAAAACAAACATAAGAATGAAGCATTTATTGATGAGATTTATTTAGAATTCTTTAATCGTTGTGCCATAAACGAATTTTTGAGTGATGGAAATCCAGCACAATCGGAAGAAGTATTAAAAAAATTAGGTTATAAATCTAATGGAGAATTCGTTCCTTATGAGGATTTCGTTCCTTATGAGGATTTTAAAATTTATGAAAATTATATTGAAGATATATTAGAAAATATAAAAAAGATTCTGACACAGGCGAATATAGGTCGTATAAATAAAATTTTGGAAAATAAACCGGATTGGAGAAAGATCAATTTTATCCCAATATATAAAGAGAAGCAGGAAAATTCTTCAAGGCCACAAGTAGAATCTATTACACAAGCTAAACGAGTAATATTTTATGCACTTTGTCTATATTTCATAAACATAGAACAAAAAGAAATCAAAGAAGATTTCATAAACATAAAACAAGAAGAAATCAAAGAAGATAAATTGGAAGATTGGTTTTATTTTGCATCTAATATGGTTGGAAGTGGAATTGAAAACTTAGATGCAATGATATCTGCTATAAAACGCATAAAAGAGCTTAGTGCGCATTGTAATGATATAATAGCATATTTATCTACGCTTGATGATAAAGGTTCACATGTTGGATTTAATGAAGCACAATTAAAAGAAGAAATCCAAAAGGCTAAAAAAATAAAAGAGATCCCAGATATAAAAGAGAAAATTAGAGATGCAGAAAATTTAGAATTCTCCAGTGGTACAATACGCTTTCTATATAAAAATGAAAAAGGAAATATTGATTGGACGAATTTTGATAATAAATTGAAAAAATTAAAAGAACTCTTCGGAGATGAAAAAGTAACTGATAATGATGAACTGATAAAAGGTCGTATCGAAATATTAAAAATTCTATTATCATATTGTGAAAATTTTGAAAATCTACAATCTTTCCCCAACAAAGAAAAATACTTATTTGAACCCAAATATAATGTTTTTAAAAGATACTTTTTTATAAATGATGTTATGTCAAAATCTGTTCATAATCTTCTTATGAAAGGGGTAGCTGAAGAAATAAAATTAAAAGGTGATAATGGGGAAGATATTCCACCGGATGATCCCCGTTACAAAATACTATATTGGTTAGTAAAAACCGATTTACTATCAAAGATTGCAGAGAAATGGAGGTTAAAAAGCTATGGAGGAGATCCTAATGTTTATTTGAAAAAATATTATGATTATTATGCATTATATGTAAAAAGAACAAGAACAAATGTGATTGAATTTGCACATGAAGAAAGAGATAAAGAGCTAGAAGAAGCTGTAAATAATAAAATTATTGAAATTAAAAATGACGTCATTGAATGTACCGATCAAGATGACCCTAAACATAAATATAAATTTTACAATGGTTGGGGCCGAACATTCGAATTTGAAGGAATTTTATATACGTATACGTGGAATAATAAAATATATGATACGTGGAATAATGAAGAATATGATACGTTGAATGATTTTATAGATGCGAAAAAGGATGAGAAGCCTGCGTCATAATTTGTCGTGGGGTGGTGCTATGGTTTTCTTTTGATTTAACAAAGGGGAACTATGAAGATTTTTAATTGCAGTAGGAAGTATGTTTTAGAGCATAGAGCAGAGATTGAGGCAGATGAATCGATTTTTGTTATCAGTATAAATGGATTTTACAAAGATTTTACTGGCGACATTAAAAATGATGCTCCCTCAATCTCTAATCGCAAAGGGCTTATCATTTATTTTGATGACGCAACGTTAGAAGATATCGGCAAGCCTGACATCGTAAAGATTTTCGACCGCAAGCAAGCCTTGTGTATATTTGAGTCGGTAGAGGATGCTTTTAAATCGGGCAAAGAGCGAATTCTTGTTCACTGTGGAGCTGGAATAAGCCGAAGCTCTGCAATCAGTCAAGTTCTCAACGATTTTGTAAATACCATTTTATCAGAAAATGAAGCCGACTGGGAATACAACGCAAAGTATGGTTTTGAAATTCCACCTATCCCGAATCAGCATGTAAAGGCTGTAATGCGTGATGTTCTCTACAAAGAAATTTTAGCTAAATAAAATTAAAAAATATATTCCTTTCTTTTTTCAAGTGCGACTCAATTTGTCGCACTTTTTTCTTATATTTTTAGCATGGATACATTTCTTTTAATTCTTTGTTTTGTAGTAGTCATAATCATCTATTTTCTTCCAACTATCATAGCTTTTGGCAGAAAACATAATTATAAATGGTTAATTTTAATTCTCAATCTTTTTGGTGCTACGGGGATAACTTGGCTAATTGCGTTAGTGTGGGCTGTAATTTTCTGATCTAAATAATTTGCCGCATTTTTTATTCTTTTTTATCGTCTTCAAATTCCTCTTTATATTTTTCAAAGTGCATTGGATGCAACTTGAATGTATCGACATATCCTTTGGGATAAAACTGAGCATTATCGACAATATGCGAGATGTCGTTTACATCGTCAATTTCCGAGCTTGGCTCGT
>SUVP01000002.1 GCA_015061945.1 Opitutales bacterium | reverse complement strand
TGTCGTCCCAACATTGCAATTCACACGATTATTGGCGGACTTCATTTGCTCAACGCTTCGCAAGATAGGCTCGCACAAACGGCGGAATATCTGAATGCGTATGGCATAAAAAAACTCTATGCACTTCATTGCACAGGGCAAAATGCGATAGAGTTTTTGTCGGAAAAATGTCCGACTATTGAAATCTTCAATACGATTTAAATTGCCGTAAATTACTTTTGTGGAGCTGGCGTTGATGAAATCACAACGCTTGCTTTTTTCCTGTCGCCCGAGTAATAGGCGAGGTAGTGCGTATCGCCGATGAAAGTTGCGTTCACATTGCCAGCATCATATCCGACAGCACTTGCGAATGCGATAATTCCAGGCTTTCGCCATACGAGCGGATTGCCTAAAATCTCATCAACTTTTGCGACTCTACGTTTGAGCATACCACGTCCACGTTGGTAGTAGTAGTTGCTGACAAGCCCTGTTTTTTGGTCGTATATTAGGCTTGGTGTTGAAATCTGAACATCGCCGATATTTGTGATAGAAGTTGTCCACGTTTTGCCGTAATCGTGCGATTCGATTTGGAATTGGGCTCTATCTGTTGAATCGAGTCCATTTTGGACACGAGAAATACCCAAGATTTTTCCGTTCCCCAAATAAACTGCAGAAGGTTCTGTGTGATGATGTTTTTTATCGAGTTTAGATGCAACTATTGTTTGCGTCCAGGTTTTGCCGTTATCTTTGCTGACCAAAGTACCCCATGAATTTTTGTCGGTTTTGTAATCGGTTGCGAACCATAATGCCATAAGTCCGACTTTTTCGACTTTGAAAACGTCGGTAATTTGCATTGGGAAAGGCGAGAGTTTTGGTGTTGATATCACTTTGAAATTTACACCGTCTTCAGACATATACAATTTGTGCGAGCTCGGATTTTTTCGTCCAATAAATCTCACCCAAAAGAGAATATTTCCGTTTTCGTCTAACCCTTTGCCGATTGGAACTTCGCCGTATAATTGATCGGTGGCAAATGGTATTTCTTTGCTCCATGTTTTGCCGTTATCTGAAGAAATTTTCAGAAAAGTATCTCGTGAACCTTCGCCGATAGTGTGTCCGCTACCACGTGTGTACAGGTAGAATAATTTGCCTTTCCACGCTTGAATCATAGGCCAAGAGTTGTAGCCTTTTTTATTTTCTACGACGATTGGTTCAGGCAATTTTTTTACTGTCGAAACTTTGATTCCAGCAAGGAGAACAGGGGCTTCCGACGTGTCGGCAGGGTCGTCGCAAAGGCGTTCTATTTTTAAATAAATCGGCAAATTTTCTTTTGCAAAGTAGCAAGATTCAAGCTCGATGACACGTTCTGCATTTGCGAAAGTTCTAATAGGTGTCGATTTAAGTTTGTTTATTTTTTTATTTGATGTCGGGTCGATTTGATAAAATTGTACTCTAAAAACATCTTCTTTTTTTGCGTCAGAATGTTGTAGCGATTCTGTCTTAATTTCGATATTTACACCTTGGTATCCAGCTGGCATTGCCGATGTTTTATATTCTGCCGAGCTTGTTCTGTCGGCTTTGAATACGCATTTTGTTGCGGAAAATTTATCATCGCAAATATCGATATTTTCAATGGCGACAGCGATATTTGAGACGCACAAAGGTATCGCTAAAAATGTAAATACTTTCAAAAACTTCATAGAGAAATTATCTTACGAGGATGAATTTTAAGCAAGTTTTTTCAGTATTTGCGACAGAGTTTGTTTTGTAAAAAAAACGCATCTGTATTCAGATGCGTTAAAGTTTTATTCAGAAGCTGTTGCTTTTCGATTCCCGTATTTGTCCCGATAGACTATTTGATTACCTTCTTTTGTTGCAGTGCCAACTCTGTTCCCATACCGGTCTCGGTAAGTGGTAGTGTTGCCATTTGTAGTGGCAGAGCCAGTGCGGTTTCCATATTGGTCTCGATATGTAGTTGTATTGCCTTGAGTAGTAGCGGTACCTTTGCGATTACCATATTGGTCTCGGTAAGTAGTAGTGTTGCCATTTGTAGTAGCAGAGCCGGTACGATTGCCATATTGGTCTCGATATGTAGTCGTATTACCTTGAGTAGTAGCAGTACCTTTGCGATTACCATATTGGTCTCGATATGTTTTTGCAAATGTGAAAACGCACGATAAAATGAGGATTAAAATAATTCCTAATAGTTTTGATATTGTTTTCATAGTACTATTTAAAACGTTAGCAAATTCAAAAAAGTTTCAAAAAGATTTAAATTAGTAGACGCACTTTTTCAAACCATCTCTAATTTCTTTTTCGTTGAGGTTTACGCCGATAAAAATGAGAGAATTGATGCGTTCGTTTTCGCCCCAATCTTCACCGACATCAAGATAAAAATTGTCGTGTACGCCTTGAAAAACAATCTGTTTGTCGACATTAGCGAGCCACAACACGCCCTTTGCTCGATAAATATCGTCTCTATGTTTTGCGATATAATCTTCAAGCCATTCTTTTAGCGAGAGAAATGCGTACGCTTCATTTGTTCTGATTGCAACAGTTGAAATATCGTGCGAGTGCGAATGATGTCCGCTACAAATTGACGCACACCCACCGATTCTTCCAGCAATTTTCTTGATATCTAAACCGCCGAGTTCGAGTAAGTTTGAAAGGTTTGTATCGGCATAACTTGTGCGGACACAATTAGCTGACGGGTTTATTTCTTGAATGATATTTTCAACTTGTTGGATTTTTGTCTCATCGGCGATATCGCACTTATTTATAATGATAGAGTCGGCAAAGGCGACTTGTTCTCGAGCGTGTCCGTCGCCGTCGAGATGCGAGATAAAGTTTGCAGAATCGACGATGGTGATGATTCCATCGAGTTTCATTTTTTGCGAAAGTTCTGGATCGCCAAGTATTGCGTTTGCGAGCATACCTGGATGTGCAACGCCAGTCGATTCAATCACGAGCTTATCAAGACTATCACGCGATTTTAAAATTTCTCGAAGTGTTTTGATAAACGTTCCTCGAGTTTCGCAACACGTTCTACCTAAAACAGTATCCATACGGGCGGGGGCAAATTCTGCGAGGATAAGGTCGTCGATAGGAATATCGCCCAGCTCATTTTCGATTACTGCAATACGGCTTGCGTTTTTTGACGAAGCCAAAATACGTTTCAGAAGGGTAGTTTTTCCGGAACCCAAGAAGCCTGATATAATCGAAACTGGAAGTGGATTTTCAATCATAGGAAAAGATTAAATTCTATTTTTTAATTTTGACAAAACAAAAATATAAAACCGAGAAACAAACTTCATTATTGTTGACGCAAATTTTTGATGAGTTAGAGTATTGATTTTTATAAATTTAAATATGGCTCAGAAAAAAATCAGTTTACTTTTGTGGAATGTTGCGGGATTTATACTCGGTGCATTGGCGGGGATTTTAGCTAAACTCATCTTTGGCGACGACAAAGATTTGTTCAACACGATTATATCGGCGATATCGCCATTTGGCTCGGTGCTTGTCGCAATGCTCAAGACAATCGTTATCCCGATTGTGTTCTTTTCGTTGATATTGGGGGCGTCGAGTTTACCACTCAAAAAATTTGGCAGACTCGGAGCAAAAGTAATCCTGTTTTATCTAACAACATCAATATTTGCGACGCTTTTCGGCTTGTTTGTTGCATCGATGTTCTCGCCGACAGTTGATAATGTTTCGTGTGCAACCGCTCCACTTATGCAACAAGTAGACTCTATGAAAACGTCTATGAAAAGTGGAACAAATATGTTGGTAGATTTATTCTTGAGTGCATTTGTAAATCCGTTCCAAGCGTTAGCGGAGGCACGTTTCTTTGCGATTATTGTCTTTGCGATTTTATTTGGATTGGCGTCGCGTGCAGTTATCGAATCGACAAAGGCGAGCGAGCACGAAGGTATCGTAAAAATGTTGCAAGTTTTCGATGGTATTGAAAAGTCGATTTTTAAAATTGTAAGTTGGCTTTTGTACTATTTCCCGATTGGT
Source organism: Opitutales bacterium (assembly GCA_015061945.1). Classification (GTDB taxonomy): domain Bacteria; phylum Verrucomicrobiota; class Verrucomicrobiia; order Opitutales; family Intestinicryptomonadaceae; genus Merdousia. The sequence continues at coordinate 346,909 of SUVP01000002.1, read as the reverse complement.
ATTTTCTCGCTGACATTTGTGAATTTTGCCGTCTATGGAGCCGATTTGTTCAGCTCATACGCAGAAATAGCGATGTGTGTAATCGTTGGCATTATGCTTATGATTTTTGTGATTTATCCAGCAATAATTTTTATAACTTGCAGAGAAAATCCGTACAAAATTTTGGCAAAAATTAGAGCTCCGATTATCACTGCTTTTGTAACACGTTCGAGTGCGGCAACATTGCCAGTTTCAATAGAAACCGCTAACGATACATTGAAAGTAAAGCCAGAAATTTCATCGTTTGCGTTGTCGCTTGGTGCAACAATCAATATGGACGGCGTGTGTTTGCACTTGCCTGTGTTCGTCATTCTATCGGCAGGAATTTTTGGATTAGATATCACAATGTCGCAGATGTTCCTTGTGGTAGCGAGCGTTGTGCTTGTTTCAATCGGTGTAGGTGGAGTCCCTGGAGGCAGTATTTTTCTACTGTTTATGGTACTCGATGTTCTACATCTGTCGCCCGAGCAAACAGCGACAATTGTTGCACTCTCACTCGGAATCAATCCATTGTTGGATATGTTTGAAACAGCATGCAACGTTGCTGGCGACAATGTCGGCAACTATGTTGTAGCGAAAACATCGGGTATGATGCTCGATGATTCGGATAGTCCAGAGTCTTGAAACTTTGGAAAATTATCTTGAATTTTTCCTATCGTTCAATAAATTTCCCACATAAATCAACAATATGTGTATTGGAGGTATTATGTTTAATCGTATTATAAAATTAATGTTATTGATGTGTGCGATGGTGGCGACATCGTTTGCACAAACTGCAAAGTGGATTTCTGCAAATAATAAAGATGTGGACAATCCAAATACATGGACAGCGTTTAGAAAAGACGTATCTTTGGCAAGTGTGCCGAAGTCGCTTGTAGCACGAATTTCTGTTGATAGTAAATATTGGCTTTGGATAAACGGTGAACTCGTCGTTTTTGAAGGTGGACTTAAGCGTGGTCCGACTCCTCAAGATACATATTGCGACGAAGTAGATATCGCAAAATATCTCAAAAAGGGCGAAAATAAAATTGCAATCTTGCATTGGTATTTTGGCAAATCGGGCTTTTCACACTTGAGTAGTGGCAAGAATGGGCTGTTCTTTGAAGCCAAGGCAGACGGTATATCAATCGTAAGTGATGCGTCGTGGAAATCTGTTGTTCATCCAGCATTTAGTTCGGCGATGAATCCACCTCCTAATAAGCGTCTTTCTGAAAGCAATATCAAGTTCGATGCAAATAAAGATATTCCAAATTGGCAAAATAACGATGTAAAATTCTTCGGTGCAAATTCAGTTGAACTCGGCACTGAAGGCTGTTCGCCTTGGAATAAACTTGTCGTGCGACCAATGCCACAATGGAAACTTTACAAAATAAAATCGGCAGAAATGAAACGCTCAAAGGGGGCGGTTTACGATGTCAAAATGGGTCGCAATGCACCTGAAGGGTACGACACAATTAGAGCTAAACTCCCATACAATATGCAAATGACGCCGATTATCACAATCGACGATCCTAAAGGAAATAGCCTTATCGATATTCAAACGGACCACACTTTTGGTGGATCGGCTATAAATGTCCGTGCGGAATATATCACAAAAAGAGGCGAGCAAACTTATGAATCGCTTGGTTGGATGAATGGGCAAAATATTATTCTTTACGTTCCAAAACACGTCAAAGTTAAGTCGGTAAAATATCGTGAATCGGGCTACAATACGGAGATGTCGGGTACGTTCGATTGCGATAGCGAATTCTATATGATGTACTGGAAAAAAGCAGTTCGCACGCTCTATGTCAATATGAGAGACAATTTCTTTGACTGTCCAGATCGTGAACGTGCTCAATGGTGGGGCGATGCTGTCCAGCTTATCAGCGAAGCGTTCTATACAATGGATCCAAAATCGCATGGCATAATGAAAAAAGCTATCTGCGAATTAGTCTCATGGCAACTCGATAACGGCGTGTTGCACTCACCAATCCCTGGCACACACAAGGGCGAACTTCCTGGACAAATGTGTGCAAGTGTCAGCTATGGATTCTGGAATTATTATATGAATACTGGCGATATCGAAACTATCAAGTTTGCGTATCCGGCAGTAAAAAAATATTTGAGCATTTGGGAATATGATTCAGACGGACTCCCTATTGTTCGCCGTCCTGGATGGCATTGGGGCGACTGGGGACAACAACACGATAAGCGTTTGATTTTCTCTGCATGGTATAGCATAGCACTTCAAAAGACAGCAGATATGGCTGATTTATTGGGCTATACAGAAGATGCAAAACAATATCGTGCGAGTGTCGCAAAGATTAAAGAAAGTTTCAACAAATGTTGGAACGGCAAAGCATATCGCCACGCAACACACAAGGGTTGGACCGATGACCGTGTTCAAGCGTTGGCTGTGCTCGCAAATATCGCAGACGAATCGAAGTATGATGCAATTTTCCGTACACTCTTGCGTTATAACAACTCAAGTACATATATGGAAAAATATGTAATGGAAGCACTCATCAAAATGGGTAAATACGACTATGCTCTCAATCGCACACAACTGCGTTTCGACACTATGACTGTCGATAAAAAATATTCAACACTTTGGGAATCGTGGCAGATTGGTGGCGACGGCGGTGGCACTGTAAACCACGCATGGAGCGGTGGAGCACTCACAAATATCGCACAATTCTACTGCGGATTATATCCACTTGAAGCTGGTTGGAAAACATATCGCATCGCACCTATTCCATCACTTTTTGAACGAGCATCAATTTCTGTTCCGACTGTCGTTGGCGACGTAAAATCGGCATTTGAAGTTAAAGACGGAAAATTCTCAATGGACATAACAGTTCCGCAAAATTCAACAGCAATACTTTATATGCCAGACATAACTAAAGGCAAAAAGGTATCGATAAATGGATCGCAAGATTTAGTAAAATACGAAAACTTTGAAAAGTTTAAGTGTGCTAAAAAGCGATCATTTAAATTGCCTTCGGGCGAATACAAAGTTGTAGCAGAATAATCACAATAACTCAAAAATGAAAGAATCCACCTCATTACTGAAGTGGATTCTTTTTTTATTTTAGTTTTGCATTTAAAAGCCTTGCCGAATTTAGTACGACAATTATCGATGACGCATTGTGCCATATCGCACCAATTACAGGCGTCAAAATTCCAGCAAAAGCAAGGATTATCGCACTTGCATTTATTAGGACCGATAACGTCATATTTGTTTTTATAATCCGCATAGTTCTTTGCGAAAAAGAAATAGCTTGCGGAATTTTTTGCAAGTCGGAACCGACGAGAAGAATATCTGAAATGTTAATTGCCAAGTCGCTTTTCAAATCGCTCATAGCGATAGAAACATCGGCTTGTGCGAGGGCAGGGGCATCGTTTACACCATCACCAACCATACAGATTTTTTTGTTGTCATCCAATTTTGCACTTTTGAGAAAATCGAGTTTATCTTGTGGTAAAAGTTGTGCCTTGAAATCTGATATACCCACTTGTTGTGCGACATTTTCGGCAGATTGTTTCGAGTCGCCCGTTAACATCTCGCAATGGCACCCTAAATTCTTTAGGTGATTTATTGCGAGTTTTGCAGAATCTCTAATCGTGTCAGAAAGGGCTATGTAGCCGATAATTTCGTCGTTGCGATTAACTTTTACGATAGTTTCGCCACGTTTTTGAGCGTCGATTAAATCGGGAATATCGCTAATATCTTGGAATTTTTCAACCGATATGTAATCGTCGCCAAGTTTGCACGATACCCCGACTCCGATGTGCGATTGCACGTTTTCGGGTGTCTTAATTTCAACTTTATTTTTGGCGTATTCTAAAATTGCTTTTGCAATCGGGTGTTCAGAAAATTTTTCAGCCGAAGCTACGATAGAGAGTAATTCATCTTCTGATACGAACTTTGGAAATATTTTTGAAACTGAGATTTTTGCGTGTGTCAACGTTCCAGTTTTGTCGAAAAACACTTTATCCACATAAGAGAGATTTTCTACTGTTGCTCCGTTTTTTACAAGTATTCCTGACTTTGCGAGCTTACCTAAACTCGCTGAAATTGCAGTCGGCGTTGCCAAGACAAACGCACACGGACAAAAAACAATTAGTATCGTGATTGCTCTAATCAACGCATCTAACGTATCAACCCCGAGCAAATATTTTGCTCCCAAGAAAACAAATATCGCAGTTGAGATTGCTATTGGGACAATTTTCGACGCCCATTTGTCAGCAATTCTCGATATCGGGGCTTTTGTGCCTTTCGCTTCTTCGACAGCTTTTGCCAATAGTGAAATGGTCGAATCGCTCACACGTTTGAGTACGCAAACTTCGATATATCCCGATTTATTGAGCGTGCCAGCAAAAACTTTGTCAGATATTTTTTTGTCGCACGGCATAGACTCGCCCGTGATTGTCGATTCATCGACAGATGTTTCGCCTTTGATAACTTTAGCGTCAACAGGGATTATTTCATTTGGTTTTATCGCAATTATATCGTCAATTTCTATTGTAGAAATGCAGACATCTTCGTAGTTGTCGCCAATTTTTTTTAGTGCTCGTTTGGGAATAATTCTGCCGAGCGAGACTATCGCCGATTGTGCTTTTACTACTGTTTTGTCTTCAATCCATTCTCCCAACGCCATTAAGAATGCAATTTCACCAACTACAAAAATGTAGCTGGCTTCTGAATGATGTTCCGACACATACCCGAGTAATGCGAGGATTTGTAGTGCAAACGCCCCGAGCATTGCCGACGCGAGCAGTACTTGAACAGTGATTTTTTTCAACTTAAAAATTGCAAAAAATGCGTTTTTAAAAATCGGCATAGCACATATCCACACAGCAATCCACGATGGGTCTGAGATTGGATATGCGGGTACTTGAATGTCGAAGTGTTGAACTAAAAATCCACATATTAGCGATATCGCCGAAACGATAAGTTTTGCACCTTGCGACAATTCTTCGTCATCAGGTGTGTGATTATTTGTATTGCAGTGGCAACAGCTCATAAAATTTTATCTAACTTTTTTTAGGTGGTTTGCGAGTTCGTCAATTAGCTTTTCATCTCCACGCTTGAGAGCGTCCTTTATACAATGCTTCATATGTGCCGAAACAACTTCAGCCCAGACACTATGCAGGGCAGACGAAGCCGAGTTTATCTGCCTTACAATCTCGATACAGTCTTTATCGAGATCTATCATTTTTTCAATTCCTCGTATTTGACCTTCTATTCTACGCAAGCGAGTTGTTAATTTCTTTTTATCTTCAGCTTTCCTGCAATGCATAATTTTTCCTTTTTTTTTAAATATAGGCTATACCCCTATACCCTATACAAATTTTGTCAAATATTTTATCGCCTAAATTTTTTCCATTTAATTTTTGCCGACTATATTATTTGAAAAATCTGTCGGATAAAAATTTTATAAGGCTGTTTGCCAGCTCTTTTTTTGAAGCTTGGGGGAAGTCGATAACTTCGCCTGTTCGCAAGATAACATCAATTTTATTGTCGTCGGAAGCAAATCCGGTCGAAGCTTGTCCTACATTGTTTGCGACAATCGCATCGAGATTTTTTTGTTCAAGCTTTCCCTTTGCGTACTCCAAAACGTTTTGCGTTTCGGCTGCAAACCCGATTAACACTTTGTTGCCTTTTTCTTTTGATAGAGTCAAAAGGATATCGGGCGTACGTTCGAGTTGTGGATTCAAATCAATTTCATTTTTCTTTGCCTTATGATTTATGAACATTTTGGGGCGAACATCGCTAACTGCCGCCGACATTATAAGTATATGGCAATCGTCAAAATGCTTACGACATACCGAGAGCATATCTTCAGCACTAACTACACGTTCAACATTTACTCCATCGATATTTGGCAACGCCGAAGGTCCGAGAACAAGTGTTGTGTCCCAACCAAATTCTTTTGATGCTTGTGCAATAAACCAACCCATTTTTCCCGAAGACGGATTGCTGATATATCGAACAGGGTCAAAATGTTCGCGTGTAGGGCCTGCAGTGATAAGGCATTTTATTTTTTTCATATTTTTAAATTAGGCTGGTTCAATATGGACGTTGATAATCGATTCCCCGATATTTGCACGCAATAGTTTTTCAATGCGTTCAGAAATTTCGTGTGCTTGAACAATAGTGAGCGTGGGCGAAACGTGGATATTCACATCAATAATATAAATACATCCGGAACATCTTACACGTAAATCGTGCGAAAGTATGACGCCGTCGACACTTCCGATTAGTTCAGAAACTTTTTCTCGCATACCATCTGGTGCTTTATCGAGCAGTTGATCAATCGCCCGCATCGACAATTTCAGCGATACCCATATCGCGATAAGAGCAACGCAAAGTGCTGCAATTGCGTCGGCTGAGTAGATTTTGAAGTACGCACAGATTATACCGATGAGTACAACTGTCGAACTCCATATATCTGTTGCAAAGTGCAATGCGTCGGCTTCGAGTGCTTGGCTTTTAAATTTGATAGCTGTTTTTTTGAGTATTCTTGCTCGCCCGATATCTACGAAAATTGAAGTTATAACAACTGCAAAACTCCAAAACCCGACTTCAATTTCAGTATGTTTTGAAGAGAGTCTTTCGATAGCTTCCCAAATAATCCACCCACACGTTATAAGTAGTAAAATGGATTCAATTAGTGCTGAAAAATTTTCTATTTTTCCGTGTCCGAAATTATGTTCATTGTCAGCTGGTTTGTCTGAAAGGCGAACGGCAATCCAAGTAATAAAGGCGGATACAGAGTCGAGGGCAGAGTGCAACGCTTCTGACAAAATCCCCAAACTTCCAGTTGCAACCCCGACAATAAGTTTAAAGACAACAAGCCCACACGCCACCAAAACAGAGGCGAATGCGACCTTATTTTTTTCGTTGTTGTCTAAAACTTCTGCCATTTTTTTTGATATTGATTGAATCGGAATTCCTGTAAAGTTAAATAGAGAATTAAAGGATTAACATAGCGTCGCCATACGAGTAAAAGTTGTATTTATTATCGATAGCTACTTGATAAATTTCTTTTAGTTTTTCTATTCCGTCTAATGATTCAGGCTTGAGAAATACTGCTACAAGGCACATTAGCGTGGAGCGAGGCAAGTGAAAGTTTGTAATCATCGCATCGGCAGAAAGTATTTTTTGTGGTGGATAAACGAACAAGCGGGCGTCGTCGAAAACGGGAGAATCGCAAGAAAAGCCGTTTTGATGTTTTCTTGTGAAGTCTTCCATTGCACGCAAAGATGTCGTCCCGACAGCAAGGCGAGGCATAGATTTATCGGACATTGCACTCAATGTTTTTGTCGGGATTTCATAAATTTCCGAGTGCATAATGTGGTCTTCAACCTTATCGCTTTTGAGTGGTTGAAAAGTTCCAATACCGACATGCAAAGTTAGGTCGAAAAAGTCGTGTCCTGAATTTTTCAAGGTTTGTATAAGTTCAGGTGTGAAGTGTAAACCGGCAGTTGGTGCCGCCGAAGCGACCTTTTTTTCGGGGTTTGCATAAACGGTTTCGTAGCGAGCGTTGTCAAAGTCTCTGTCGTAGTCGGGCGAATTTTGGTTGCGTGCGATGTACGGAGGCAATGGCACAACGCCGATTTTTTCACTCATCGAGATAACATTGCCATCGCCTTGAATTGCAAAGTCTATAACGGCTCTGCCATCGTCAAACTTTTCGAGAACTGTCGCTTCAAACTCGCCGTCGACTCCGAAAGTAGCACCAATTTGCAGACGTTTTGCGGGCTTAATCATACAAGTCCATTTTGTCCCACTATCCAATGGAGTTAGCAAAAGGCACTCGACATTTCCGCCTGTTTTTTTCTTCGCAAAAATTCTACCTTTTAAAACCGACGCATTATTGCGAAAAAAATTGTGTGGTGTTTTTAGATATTTTGGAAGATCTGCGAAGTGTGCGTGTTCGATTGTGTCCGATGTTCTGTCGTACACGAGCAGACGCGAATTGTCGCGTTTTTCGGCTGGAAAACGTGCGATGCGTTCAAGTGGGAGTTCGTAATCGAGCAGAGCTGAATCCATTTTTATTTAAAAAATTGTTTTGATTTTATCTTGTGAAAGCACAGCGGTTTCTTCGCATTGTGCAGTTAGCGACGCATATTTTGATGCGAGTTCAAATGATTTTTTCAAAGATGATTTTTTGATGAATATTTCAGAAATAGCAACGCCAAAAAGTGCATCACCGCAACCAGTGGCACTTATTTCGTTTTCTATTTTTTGCGGAACAATTTTTATGGTATCGTTTTTATCCGACACAAAAGTAGCGTTGGCACCGTCAGTGATTGCGAAAATTTTAGCTTTTGAAAAATATTTGTTTCGGGCAAATTCAAAAATTTCTTGCGAGTAGCAGTCTACATTTTCTCCTTTTGAAGCGAGATAGGAAAGTAATTCCGACTTGTTAAATTTTAGAAAATCGCAGTGGTAATCGACAACATCGTTTAGTGGTGTCCCGTATGTATCAACGCAAAAATGAGCGTTTTTTTCTTCGCACAATTTTGATAATTTTTGTGCGTATGAGGTTTGCCAGTTTGGGAAACTACCGCAGAGTGCGAGAATATCATCGCTTTTAATTTGAGCGTCGATTTTCTTTAGGCACGTCTCAAATGCGTTTTGTGGAATAGGTAAATCGCTACCGAGAAAAGTTGTTTGTTTACCGTTAGAATCCACGCAAACTAAACCTTCACGCGTCTCGCCATCGATAGAAATTGAAATCACATCAAAATTTTCACGGGAGAGAAAATCGAGACATTTTTGTCCGACAAATCCAGCGGGGAATATTATCGCTGAACAATTCACGTCGAGCGACGCCAACGTTCTTGCGACATTCACACCCTTGCCACCGACTTGAAATTTTGAAGACCCGATAGCACGGACAGTCTGCCCGATTTTAGGCATATCGAAACGGCTTGTTGTCTCGGCGAGGAGATTCCCAGTTATTGTGAAAACTTTTTGCATTATTTTTATGATGAATCTTTTTTTTGTCTGTGCAAGAAAAACGGTTGCAATGAAATAATTTAGTGTGAGATAATACAAGGTTGAATACTGGAAAAATTATGAAAATGAAAATATTAATGGTATCGCCCGAATGTGCTCCTTTCTCGAAAGTTGGGGGGCTTGCGGATATGGTTTCATCGCTTTCAAAAGAATTTGCAAAGAAAGGGTGCGATGTAAAAGTGTTTACGCCTTTGTACTCCACAATTAAAGGCAAAGAAAATTTCACAAAAGAAATGGACAATTTGTCGGTCCATATGGGTTTGGGTATTGAAGAATTTACATCGGTATGGACAACTCAACTCGGTGGAGCGAGTGTAAAATTCCTCGAGTTTAATAAGTATTACGACCGCCCAGGGATTTATAATTATGGAGCAGTATCGTACGAAGATAACGGCGGACGCTTTGCGTTTCTCTCTCGTGCAGCACTCGAATATTGCATATCGACAGGTTGGTATCCAGATGTAATCCATTGCCACGATTGGACAACTGGTTTGATTCCAGTTTATTTGAATACGACACTCCGCCATTCTCCGCTCGGACGTTGTGCGACAGTGTTTACAATTCATAATCTTCAGCATCAAGGTATTTTTGATAAGGGCGTTTTGGAATACGCTGGCATTCCGTCGAGCGAGTTCCGTGCTGATTCTTGCGAAGCGTACGGATCATTGAATATGATGAAAGCAGGTTTGTACAACTGCACAAAAATTACGACAGTCAGCCCAACATATGCGAACGAAATTAAGACATCGCAATTTGGTTGCGGGTTAGAATCGCTCTTGCGATTCCGTGCTGGCGATTTAATCGGAATTTTGAACGGTGTTGACCTCGAAGATTGGAATCCGAAAACAGATAAATTTATCGCAAAAAATTATTCTGTTTCTGATATGAAGGGCAAGGCAGTTTGCAAAAAAGCATTGCAAGAAAGAATGGGCTTGGAAGTGTCCGATAAAAAACCACTTTTTGGCGTAGTCTCGCGTTTGTTCGACCAAAAGGGGCTCGACTTGCTTGCACGCATTGCCCAACCACTCGTCGATAATATGGATATTCAGCTCGCTGTTTTGGGTAGTGGCGAAACTTGGCTTGAAGATTCATTCAAAAATTTGACAGCATCAAATAGCGGAAAGATTGCGTCGTACATCGGCTACGATAACGAGCTTTCGCATATGATTGAAGCCGGTGCCGACTTCTTCCTTATGCCGAGTCGCTTTGAGCCTTGCGGACTCAACCAAATGTACTCAATGATTTATGGGACATTGCCAATCGTACGTTCGACTGGCGGGCTTGCCGATACAGTTTCGCAATACGTTGAGGGTTCTGGAAAGGGCGAAGGGTTCAGATTCTCCGACGCAACTGCCGATGCACTTTATAATACAATCGGATGGGCGTGTGCAACTTGGTACGACCGCCCCGATGACATCAAGACAATGCGTCGCAATGCAATGACTCGCGACTTCTCATGGTTGGCATCGTCAGACAAATATGAACAAGTTTATAAGTGGGCAGTAGGCACGAGATCGTCGGCATTCTAATATATGGCGTTGCGTTCGGCAAACAGAATATACAAGCGTAGCGAGCTCGCATTGTGGCTACGTCGTGTAGATTGCGATTGGGAAAAATCCTTTCGTGATGAAGAGCTTTTGTACGGACGCAAACTTTATAAAAATGGTGCAATCCGAACGATTGAATTGAACTCGGGCGAGGCTATCATTTGTGCAAAACTCGAAGACGATTCCGAACCATTCTGTGTGATTGATTTTGAGGGCGACGAGTATATCAAACACTCGCATTCAAACGATGACCTTCAAAATAACGCTTTGCGTGTGGCAGGATTTTACGAGATTGAAGAGCTTGTTGCCGACATTTTTTCGAGCGATTTATTTCTCGATTATGATGAGCAAGAGGCAATCGCAAAAGCTCGCAATGCCGAAAATATCGGAGAAACAGAGCAAATAAAAGAAACTCAATCCGAAGAAATACCTTCTCAAGAATCGGAATATCCCAAGCTTGTCATATCATTTGCGTCAAAGAGAAAAGGTTTGGACTTCCATGCGTTGTGGGTGTTTGAAGACGGACAATCTCGCAAGGCGTTTGGCGAGAAATGTTTTCCGTTAACCGAGCTTGGCGACACGCAAAAAGAGAATATGGTGCGTTTGGCAACAATGTCTCGCAGGGCTGGTTTTAAGTACGAAACAGGACATTATCTACTTTCTGAAATTGCGAAAATCCCATCGTTTTTGCAAATACAACTTCCGCAGTGGGAAAAATATTTTGAAATCAGAAAAGACGCAAATGTCGAGTTGCTCGCATTGGGTGAACGTGAAGTATCGCTCAAGCCAATAATCAAAACTCTTTCCGAAAATAATACAGATTTTGATGTTGAGTGGTCGCCAACAGTTGACGGCAAAGTTGTGGATTCTTCGGAGTTCCCAAAGATTTTAAGTGCGGGAACATCGGGTTTGCGTATAGTTCCAGAGTACGGGATTTTACGAGTATCTAACACAGAAACATCTTTTGCACGGAATATCGAACGTGCCAGAGAATACGGATTTGAAGAAGGTAAAATTCCACGCTATATGCTGTTTTCAATTATGGATTATGCTGGCTCATTTGAGATGTCGAAAGAGTTGCGTGTATGGCTTAATTCTTTGACGGCTAAAAATTATGCGGGAGAAAATGAGCTTCCAGATTTCTTACGCAACTACCAAAAACGTGGTGTATTGTGGGCTCGCCGACTTTTTGATCACGAGTGTAATGCTATGATTGCCGATGAAATGGGGCTTGGTAAGACACTGCAAACGTTAACGCTTGTGAATATGTACCACAAAGAAGACTCATCGAAAAAGTTTTTTGTGGTATGCCCAGCGAGCGTAATTCCAGTGTGGATTGCCGAAGCTGAAAAATTTTTCCCGAACTTGAAGTGTGCAATATTCTCATCAAATTCAAAATTTGATGAAGCAGACTTGTGGGTGTCAAGTTATACGCAGTTGCGTCGCAATAGAGCGTTGGCTGAAACGCAATCGTTTGAAATTGCCGTTCTCGACGAAGCACAATTTATTAAAAATCCCGACGCAAAAACGACTCTCGCATGTATGGCTTTGAAAGCTCATCGAAAAATCGCACTAACAGGTACGCCTGTTGAAAATCGACTTCTCGATATGTGGACAACTTTCCGTTGGCTTATGGCTGGTTTGATGGGGCAACGTGCAATGTTTGAATACGCTGTGCAATCTGACGAAAATTTTGTGAAAAATATGCGTCGCCAAATTGCACCATTTGTGTTGCGTAGATTGAAGTCTGAAGTGGCGACAGAGTTGCCCGAAAAAGTATATGTCGACTTGGCGTGTCCGATGTCGGAACAGCAGAAATCAGAATACCAAAAACTTCTTTCAGAGGCACGCAATACTCTCGGTGGAGCAGTTGTCGAAGACGCAAAAGCACGTTTCACAGTACTCTCGCTTTTGACTCGATTAAGACAAGCCTCGTGCGACGCATCTCTATTGCCGTGGATTGGCAAAGATGGCGTATCTGAAATGGGGGGTAAAGTTTCTGTCTTGCTCGATAAGGTCGAGGAGTTGTATTTGAGCGGGAAGAAAATTTTGATATTTAGTCAGTTTACCCGATTCTTAGAAATTATCGAAGAACATATTTCTATGCGTTTGCTTACCGCACCTATATATACGCTCACAGGGACTACTCGTGATAGGTCGAAGCCTGTCGAGCAATTCCAGACTCGCACAGGTGGAGCAATTATGCTTGTGAGCTTGCGTGCTGGTGGAACGGGTATAACGCTTACTTCTGCCGATTATGTATTTCTTGCGGATCCGTGGTGGAACCCCGCAGTCGAAGAACAGGCGATAGACCGTGTACACAGAATTGGTCGCAAGGGCGACGTTTTTGTGTACAGAATGATTGCACAAGATACAGTCGAAGACAGAGTGCGAAAGTTGCAAGTTCAAAAACGCAAACTTTTCAACGATCTACTCGGTGGATTAAAAGACGTGTCAAATCACGTCAGATTTATTGAAACAGTTTCTGATATTTTGTCGTGATGAAAATTGTATCGTGGAATGTAAACGGATTGCGTAGTGCAATCTCAAAAAACTTTGGCGGAATGCTCGAAGCCGAAAAGCCAGACATTTTTTGTCTGCAAGAAACTCGCATTGATGAATTGAAAGCATCGGCATTAGACTTGCCTTTTAAATATAGATATTTTCATCCAGCAAATAAAGCGGGGTACTCGGGTACTGCAATTTTTTCAAATACTGAACCGCTATCGGTTGAACGCATATCGTTCGAGGGCGATGTGTCGGAGGGCAGGGCAATCCGTGCTGATTTTGGGACATTTGCATTGACATCAATTTATGCACCAAACTCGCAAGACGAGTTGAAGCGTATAGATTTTAAACATACATGGAATATGAATTTTGCAAAGTATTTTGCGAATTCAAAAAACGAAATTGTGTGTGGCGACTTTAACGTAGCTCATCAAGAAATTGACCTTGCACGTCCGAAAGATAATCGTGAATCGGCTGGTTTTTCTCAACGTGAGAGGGACGATTTTACCCAAATCCTTTCAGATTGCGATATGGTCGATATTTGGCGAGAACGCAATCCCGATGCCATAAAATATAGTTGGTGGAGTTTCCGTTTCGGAGCGAGAAAGAAAAATATCGGGTGGAGAATCGACTACTTTTTAGTGTCGCATAATCTTTTGCAAAACGTGGAATCGACAGATATTCTCGATAAAATTGAAGGTTCGGACCACGCACCACTTCAATTAGTACTTAAAGATGCTTGACGTCCCCGCATTTGCTTTGTACAAATTTGTAGTTTTTTATTAAAAGAAATTAAAAAAGTTTGATTATTTGAGAGAGTTGTCTTTTATTTAATCGTCGAATTACTATGAATAGCAGACTATCAGTTTGGGCACAAAATATAGCACCGTCGCCGACTCTCGCAGTCGACGCAAAAGCAAAGAAGTTAAAGGCAGAAGGAAAAGACGTTTGCGGTTTCGGAGCAGGCGAACCCGACTTCGACACTCCTGACTTCATCAAATACGCTTCAATAAAAGCATTGTGCGACGGCAAAACAAAATATATCGCATCGTCAGGTCTTCCTGAATTACGCGACAGATTGTCGGCTTTGTATGCAGAAAAGAAACAGATAAAAAATATTTCAGCAGAAAACGTAGTAGTCAGTGCAGGTGGTAAATTCAGTTGCTATTTGGCGATTATGGCTGTTGTCAGCCCTGGAGATGAAGTTATCGTTCCAGCTCCATATTGGGTAAGCTATCCGGAAATGGTAAAGCTCGCTGGCGGAGTTCCTGTTTACGTTTCAGCTTCAGAAGAAAACGATTTTAAAATTACGCCAGAACAACTCGAACAAGCAATTACAGCAAAGACAAAAATGCTTGTCTTGAATACGCCATCGAATCCGACAGGTTCTGTCTATTCAAAAGAAGATCTCGAAGCGTTGATGAAAGTTGTCGTAAAGCACGGGATTTTTGTTCTTTCAGACGAAATGTACGCAAGCTTGACATACGATGGTTTTGAAGCAGTCAGCCCAGCATCACTTTCTGACGATGCACGCAACCACACAATTATGGTGTCTGGTTTCAGTAAGGCATATTCTATGACAGGTTGGCGACTTGGCGTAATGTGTGCTCCCGATGACATCGCAAAAGCCGTTGGCAAGATTCAATCGCAAACGACATCAAACGCAAATACTTTTGCACAATACGGTGCACTTGAGGCAATTAAGGATTCTGAAAACGCACAGCGTTCGTTGGCAAATATGCTCAAGGCGTTTGATAAACGACGTCTCGCACTTTGGGAAGGTTTGAATTCAATCGACGGAATTTCCTGCCGTCGTGCAAAGGGTGCATTCTACTTGTTCCCGAATATCTCGAGCTTTGGTTTGAGTTCGACAGAATTCTGCGAAAAATTCCTCGAAGAAGAGCTTGTAGCAGTAGTTCCTGGAATCGCCTTTGGTGCCGACGCAAATATACGCTTTAGCTATGCAGTAAGCGATGCTGTAATCGAAAAGGGCTTGGAGCGTATGAGAAAATTCTGCTCCAGACTCTAATGTCGGATTTTAATTTTGAGGGCGAGTTTGATAATGTCGATTTCTTGACGGATTCGGCAGAACAGACTCGCCTTTTTGCATCTAAATTTGCCAAGACGCTTTCTGACGATAGTTTTGTCGCATTGAGTGGAGATTTAGGTACAGGTAAAACGACCTTTGTGAAAGGGCTTGCCGAGGGGTTAGGGGTTAAGTCGACAGTAAAAAGCCCGTCATTTAATGTTATGTCGGTATACGAAGTTGAGAACGGATTGACACTTGTGCATATCGACGCTTACAGATTAACGTCTCCCGAAGATTTTGAGAATTTGTTGATAGACGAGATAGCACCATCCCCACGTTGCGTATGCGTAGAGTGGTGGAGCAACATAGCCGATTGCGTCCCGCCCGACGCTTACGAAGTTTCGATGTCAATCGAAGAAGACTCTCGCCACCGCATAAAAATCCGTCGTGGTATTAGTTAAAAAATTTTCAGAGCGAGGGAGAATAGGAGCATTCCGAGTAGGAATGTCGTTAGTGAGTAGGCGAAAGCTTCTTCATAACGTTTTTCCCTTAACATTTCTGCAATTTGAAATGCAAGTGATGAGAAGGTCGAAAGTGTCGCACAAAATCCGCTTTGGGTGAAGTATACAAATAGTTCTGAGGTCGGTTCGCTTCTCGCCAGCCCCAAGAACAAGCCCAGCATAAACGACGCTAACATATTTGCAAGAAACGTCCCAAAGGGCAAATCGAATCGATTTTTATCGAGTGTCGATGACAGACAATATCGGAGCATTGCACCAATCGCACCTCCTACCAAAACGGCGAGAATTGTCGATATATAGTTCATCGGGTTTTCGCCTTTCTTGATAATTTAAGTTTTTGCGATATCGCACGGCGTCGTTTGCGAAGCCAGTTGCGATGATTTCTTAAATATGTCGCAAGTGCGTGTGCCAAAAATACGGTCAGCACGCATATGGCAAAGTTGCCAAAAAGATTCAGAACAAATATAAGATATTGTTCGTCGGCGAGTGCTTGGACGGAATCTTTTGAAAATGTCGCAAAAATAGATAATCCTCCGCAAAACCCCACCGACACCATATTTTCGATATCGGGATGAATATGTCTACGCAACTCGATTGCAATCGACAACAAAAATGAACCTAACACATTGCATATAAAAACTGCTAAAATTTGACTTTCAAAAATCGAGCAAATTGCGGTACGAGTCAACGCTCCTAACGCTCCGCCCAGTGCGACTGCCGAAAAGTGCAGTTGACGCACATATATAAAATTTAAAATTGTTTTAACCCGATTCATTTGAAAGGGAAAAATGATTGCTTATAGCCGAAAAATGTCGATAAAATTTTTGTTTGCATTGCTTGACACTCGCATGGGAATGTAGATAATTAGAAAGATATTTTTCATCGTGCATTTAACAAAATTCACATCAACTTTCACAATCTAAAAAAATAATTATGGAACTGTTTTTTCTCGGCATAGCATTATTAGTTATCGGATATTTTACATACGGCAAATTTGTCGAAAAAATTATATCGCCCGACGATAGAGAAACTCCCGCTATATCTAAACGCGATGGCGTTGATTATGTAGTTATGCCACGTTGGAAAAATATGCTTATTCAACTCTTGAATATTGCTGGTGTTGGTCCTGTTATCGGCGTTATTTTGGGGATTAAATTTGGCGAGATTGTTTTCCTAATTATCCCAATCGGCAATATTATCGCAGGGGCTACGCACGATTTACTTTCGGGTATGATGTCAATCCGCGAGGGCGGGGCAAATCTGCCAAAGATAATTCGTTCTAACTTGGGTACTGGGTATTCAAAATTTTTCTCGAATTTCACAATCTTGCTTTTGCTTTTGGTTGTAACAGTTTTCATCAACGTACCAGCAAACTTAATCGACAAAGCGTTCCCTGAAATTCAGATTTTCTGGTTGTCGGTCGGTGGAATATTTTTGTATTACGTTGTCGCTACACTTTTCCCAGTTGATAAAATTATCGGGAAGATATATCCATTCTTTGGAATGATGCTCTTGGTCGGCACATTTGCAGTATTTGCGTCGATATGCTGGCAACTTATCGAAAACCCTGCACTCCTCGATGAATCGACAGCATTCCAACAAATGAAATGGACTGGCGAAAATGGACATCCTATTATCCCACTCCTTTTTGTGACAATCGCATGCGGAATTATATCTGGCTTCCACGCAACACAATCGCCGATTGTTGCACGTACAATGCGTTCAGAAAAAGAAGCTCGCTCGACATTCTACGGAATGATGGTGCTCGAAGGTCTCATTGCTATGATATGGGCGGCAGCGGGCTTGGCAGTTTACAACCTTGTTCCTGAATATTTCCAAAAGCCACCAACAGATGTTCTCATTTATGTAACGCAAACTTTCCTCGGTTCATGGATGGGACCAATCACTGTGCTTGCTGTTGTGATTTTAGCAATCACATCAGGGGACACTGCTATGCGTAGTATGCGTTTGAGCTTGGCTGAAATGCTTTCTATAAAACAAAAGCCAATTCTCAACAGATTCTATGTAACGTTGCCTTTGATGGTGTTGGTTGTCGGACTTTTGGCATGGTCGCAAATCAGTGCAAAGACATTTAACAATCTTTGGAATTATTTTGCATGGGGCAATCAAGTGTTGGCTGCTTCGACGCTTTTGGCTGGTGCTGTTTGGCTTTTTAAAGCAAACAAAAATGGCTGGATTGCATTCTTGCCAGCATTGTTTATGGCGTTTATCGTGTTCACATATATCTTGTGGATATCGCCATCGCATGGCGGACCAATCGGCTTTGGAATGGGCTTGCACTGTGCGTATACAACTGCTGGAATCTTGACAACACTGCTCGCAATTTGGGTCTATCGCAGAGGCAATAAAGTGCGTCGCAAAAAGAATTCAGACAAATCCGAAAAATAAAATTTGATAGAAAATGTTAGACTGGCAGATAAAACCACTTGCAAAAAAATCGGCACTATCGGATCGGGATATATCCGCTGGCGATACAGTCGTATGTGCCGTTTTTATCAATGAGCTTGGGTTGCTCGATAGACTCGATTTTCACAAAGATGAATTTGATGTATCGAAAATTTCAGGGAAGATAATCGGTAAATGGGAACGTGTTGTCAGTGAACATCCCGATGCCGACGAGCGTGCGGCACGCCGTATGTCGTTAGAAAGTTCCGAAGATTTCTTTGTGTCTCTCTTTGACGAAAATTCGGCAGTTGAAGTGGATGAAGTTGATGTCGTGAAACAGATGCTCGCATTATTGCTTGAACGCAAAAGAATTCTTCGTCCGGTCGGTCGCCCGATAAATAACGTGCAGAAATATATTCAGCCATCTACAAAACGTGAGTTTTCTGTTCCACAAAGGAATCTCGACGAAGATTTAGTTATCAAAATTCAAAGTCAACTTGGTTCAATCATTATATAATTTATGAAAAAAATAATTAGCATAATTTTGGTATCGCTTGTATCGCTTTTGTTGGGTGGATGCGGTGGCGAAGAATTAAAAACTCTTTTGACTTTTCACGTCGGAACGAATGTTATGGGGCTTCCCGAAACTGCCGCACGCGAACTTATCGAAATGCCTTCGACAAATTTTCGTCTGATGTGCAGTACCGACACTTTTATGTACAATGGCGATATCGAACGTGTTGACGTTGCTCGCGTGGATTCTGGCGGTATCCGAATTGATGGATTATATTTCAAATGTACTGTCGAAGGTGCAAAAAAATTGCTTAATGTAACAGCGTCTAATTTGAATAATTTTATCGTTATGAAAATAAACGGCAAACCTGTCGGATTGAGAAAAATCGATACTGTTATTCCCGACGGGATGTTGTTTGTTATCGCAGATGGTCCAAAGCAAGAAGAATTGCAAAAGATTGCTGACGAAATTAACGATTCTATTTTGGTAACAAATAGAATTAAAGCAGATTTGTAAGATAATATGTACCGAGTTTTCGCAATTATCTTTTCTATTGCGTTTGCGTCGCTCACTTGGGCTGATATCGTTTGGCCGACGCCGTCAAAAGCGTTCGCACAAGGCAAGCCATATACGGAATTTATCCAACCGACTGTCAGCGGGAAACCTCAAAGTGGTCTCTTTGGGGATGTCAGAAATAATGGATATAAATTTCACGAAGGTATAGATATTATGCCAATTTCTCGCAATAGACGTGGGGAACCTCTCGATGACGTATACGCATCGCTCGATGGAAATATCGTGATGATAAATCGTGTCGCAGGCAATAGTGGATATGGCAGATACGTTGTTATGACTCACAACAATTGCGATGTTCCAATTTATACATTGTACGCACACCTTGCTGAAATCGATGGCGATATTGCAGTGGGGACTCCTGTAAAAGCTGGGAAACGTCTTGGTAGAATGGGACGTAGTGCAAGTTATAGTATAGGTAGAGCCCAAGCACACCTTCACTTTGAAATGGGATTGTTGTTAAGCGATAGATTCGACAAATGGTATAGAGAGTCAAAACGTTTCAAACAAAAGAACTTTTTTGGCAATTATAATGGGATGAATCTTGTCGGCTTTGATGCTCTCGATTTTTACGAAAAAGCACGCAATGAGGAAATCGATGACGGATTCAAAGGTTATTTGCAATCGTTGCCAGTTGCGTTAGTTGTCCGTGTTTACACAAAGCGTACGCCAGACTTTGTCAAAAAATATCCAAACTTAGTAGATAATAAAGGTAGGGATTGTGGTTGGGATATTTACTTAACTTGGTATGGGCTACCCGTTAAATTTGAGCGTATAAAAAATCCACGAATCGGTGCAAGGGAATCGGAAGTTGAGATTGTTAAGTACAATCCAAACGAGCTGAAACGCAAGTGCAGACGCTTGGTTGAATTTAATAAAAAAGGCGATCTTAAGATGCGTGATTCGCTGAAAGATTTAATCAAAAAAATCTTTCCATAATTTTAAAATTTAAAATTTTCTTGCTAAAAATATAAAACATAATTTAATACTTAAAACTATGAGAACACTCGCACATATCGGAATTCCACAAAAGTCAAAACCAGCAAATGGCATATATCTCGAAGATGCAAAGTTGTATATCACAGACCCAGCAGAATCGAAAAACAACATAGAGTTCCTCTATTTTGAAGACGAATGCCAAATGCCTGAAATCGTCAAGACATCGACACATATTGCGTATGTTGTCGATGATATCGACGCAGAATTGAAAGATGCAGAGGTTATTATTCCTCCATTTATGCCTTTGCCAACGGTAAAAGCTGCTTTCATTCTCGAAGACGGCTTGCCGATTGAACTTATGCAAAATCTTTAATTTTGTTTTTTAATAAAAAATGGCAGAAAGTAAAACTTTCTGCCATTTTTTTTGCACATTTTTTAGAAGATTTATTTCTTGGGAGTTGTGCGTTTTGCGAATTCAAATGCGATATTTCCACGTGCATCGAGAATCAACGCAGCCGAGAATTTCTTTTTTGTTCTTTTTGAAACAAAGTCTTCAATAACTGGAGTTTTCCCTGTGTTTGTGAGACTTTCAATTTCTAAACGAGTAATTTTGTGCGAAAGCATTGTTTTGCCAAGTCTGAACGAGCAGTTCTTTTCAGAGCCTTCTGGACAACGGCAAACATAAGCAGTTTCGGTTTCGACAAGTTCGCCATTTTTGCACGAGCATAAGCCCATTGCCGACTTTGGACAAGAGCCGATAAGCGTAGCATTTTCCAAATTTTCTGGCTTGCGTTCTACACCGTCAGGATTGTCGCCAAATTGGAATTTTACTGCATAGTTTTCATCGAGCTTAAGAGTTGCAGAGTATGGGCGACCCATTTTGCTCTTGAAACCTTCGAGAGGTCCAACCTTGCCTTTTGTAACGAGCTCGCGTACTTCGTCTTCGGATATTTTTCTGTTGCCGATAGTCTTATAAATTATGAATTTTCCGTCTTTAGATTTATATGCACGGAAAGTTTCGATAAGTTTTGAGCCATCGATTGGATTTGGAATATCAACTTCGTGCGATTCCACATCTTCTTCAACGAAGTTGCGTGCCTTTTCGACAATTTGAGTCGTCATTTCGCTGATGCCCTTCATAAATTCTTTTCTGGACATTTGTTTGCGTTCGATAAGGCGAAGTTTTTGTTCCCACTCGCCAGTCATCGACGGGCTTGTGAGTGCTTCGATTGCGAGTGCGTTGAGGAATCGGATAAGGCTTTCGGCTCTTGCTGTTGGGATAAGGTCGCGACGATCGCGTTCAACGAGCTTATGAGCGATAAGATTTTCGATAATTTGAGCTCGAGTTGCAGGTGTACCTAAACCTTTATCTTTCATTGCGTCGGCGAGGTCTTCGTCATCGAGCAATTTACCAGCACCTTCCATTGCAGAGAGGAGTGTTGCTTCGTTATAGCGAGCAGGTGGTTTTGTCGATTCTTCCTTAAGTTTTGCTTCGAGAAGTGTCGCTATTTCGCCATCTTCGAGTTTTGGCAGATTTTCTTTGTCAGAGGAGCCCTTGTTGTAAACGTCGAGCCAGCCAGCCGAGTTGAGAACCTTGCCTTCGGTCTTGAAAATGTTTGACCCTACAACCGATATGCGAGTTGTAACATCGAAAATAGCTTCGGGATAGAACGATGCCACAAAGCGACGTGCAATCATATCGTAAATACGAGCTTCGTCATCTGTAAGTTTTTTTGCCGATACGTCGGTCGGGATAATTGCAAAGTGGTCGCTAACTTGCTTTGAATCGAAAATGCGTTTTCCAGCTTTTTTTACATATCCGTTATCGATAGCTTTTTTTGCGAACGATGCGTATGGCTCAGAGAGTGTTCCCATTGTGTGTACTACAACATTGCGGTAATCGTCGGGGAGTGCTCTTGAATCCGTACGTGGATATGTAATCATCTTGTGCTTTTCGTAAAGCGATTGTGCGATGCTCAAAGTTTTGTTTGCAGGGAAAGAGTACTTTGAGTTTGCTTCTCTTTGGAGAGTCGTCAAATCGTAAAGGCGAGGTGCACTTTGTTTCGACTGTGTTTTTTTGTCGCTAACTTTTGCGTCTTTTATCGAACGGACTTCGTTAAGGATTTTTTCCGCATTTGCGTGGTCCCAAATTCTATCAGCTTTGTCGTTTGGATTTTTGTTCGATTGTTTGAAGTCTGGGCGTTGATAGACACCTTCGTACTCGCCGTTTTCGATTTTGAAATTTGCAGTGATTTTCCAGAAGCGTTGTGGCTTAAAATTTTGAATTTCGTGTTCACGTTCGACAATCATAGCAAGAGTAGGGGTTTGAACTCTACCAACGCTTGCCAAATTTTTGCCCTTCGAGCCATACATTCTGCTTGTGATTGCACGTGTGCCATTGATACCAACAAGCCAATCCGATTCACTACGGCATCTTGCAGCGTCTTGCAAAGATTCCATTTCTTCTTGCGATTTCAAGTTGTTGAACGCTTCGAGGATTGACGCAGGTGTCATCGATGATACCCACAATCTTTGGCGTGGCAGTTTACACTTTGTAATTTCGTAAATGTATGTAAAAATAAGCTCACCTTCGCGACCAGCATCGCATGCGTTGATAACGCCATCAATATCTTTGCGAGCCAAAAGTTTTTTGAGTCCAGCGAGCTTTGCCTTTGTTTTTTCTATCGGCTTTACTTTGAATTTATCAGGGATAATCGGGAGGTTTGCCAACGACCAACGTGCGTATTTTTTGTCGATATCAGCAGGCATATTCAACTCGACTAAATGACCGAGTGCCGATGCGATTACGAATTCATCATTTTCGTAATAATCGTCGCATTTTTTTGCTTTACCTAAAACTTTTGCGATGTCTGCCGCAACTGATGGCTTTTCCGAGATAATTAGTTTTTTCATAACAATGTAATAATCCGATAGAACGAGTAAGCTTGTTCAAATATAAAACTAAAAACAACGCACGTGCAATACGCACGTGCGTCGGCAATAGATAAACTACTTATTGATATAATTTGGAAGAATTACATCAATATTGTCGAGAAGTTCCTTCATTGTCTCTGGTGTTTCATCACCCATATTTGAGATACGGAAGGTTGTTCCCTTGATTTTGCCATAACCGCCGTTGAAAGTCATCTTAAAGCGATTCTTCAATTCGTCGAGCAATCCAGGGAGGTCGACATTAAGGTTGTTCTTGAAGCAGTTCAACGATACTGAACCGTATTTTTCTTCTGGGAACAATTCAAAACCATGTGCGTATGCCCAATCGCGAACAAGCTTATTATTTGTTGCGTGGCGTGCATAGCGATTTTCAACACCTTCTTCAAAGATATCATCGAGCTTGCTATTGAGAGCGTAGAGGAGCGAGATGATAGGTGTTGAAGGTGTTTGATTCTTATCGAAGAATTTTTTGAATTCGAGGAAATCGAAATAATAGCCTCTGCCTTCGACTGTCTTTGCACGTTCCATTGCTTTTTCTGAAACACAGCAGAATGAGAGTCCAGGTGGGATAGCGAGTGCTTTTTGGCAACCTGTTACCATAACGTCGATACCAAGTTCGTCCTTATTGATTGGCATTGCTGAGAACGAGCTAACTGTGTCAACGATTGATACAACGTCAGGGAATTTCTTGAGAACTTCGCTGAGAGCTTTGATATCGCTCATTGTACCTGTTGAAGTTTCGTTGTGGATGATTGTAACAGCGTCGTATTTATTTGTAGAAAGTTCTTTTTCGAGAGCTTCTGGATAGATTGGTTGACCCCATTCAAATTTGAGTTCGCCAGCTTCTTTACCGCAACGTTTTGAAACGTCGTACCATTTGTCCGAGAAAGCACCATTACAGCAGTTGAGAACGCCCTTCTTTACGACATTGCGAAGTGAGCCTTCCATAACGCCCCATGATGAGCTTGTGCTCAAGAATACAGGGTCGTTCGTATAGAACAACTGTTTGAGGCGTGGCATAATTTCGTCAACGAGCTTGACGAAGTCTTTGCTTCTATGACCTACGATAGGGGTCATCATAGCCTTGTATGTTTTTTCAGAGACCGCAACTGGTCCAGGTATGAACAATTTGTATGACATATTTTTTTTAGTTAGTTGTTGAATTTTTGAGAATTTTGAAAAATTTTTAATCGATATTTGTCGATTTGACTATCTTTGTATTTCTTTCAGCCAATGTGATTGTTTTTGGCTTTGCATTTTTTGCTTCGTCTTCAGTCATTTGTGCGAACGACATAATTACGAGCAAGTCGCCAACATTACCAAGGTGTGCTGCCGCACCTCTTACCGAGAACGTTTTACTTCCGCGTTCGGCTGGAATAGCATACGTTTCAAAACGTTTGCCATTTGTGATATTGCCAACGAGGATTTTTTCGTAAGGCAACATACCTACAATATCCATAAGGTCTTGGTCGATTGCCAAAGAACCTTCGTAGTCCATACGAGAGTCGGTTGTTTCGGCTCTGAGGATTTTTGACTTTAAAATTTCGATTAACATCGGATTTTCTCCTGTAAATTTTTTAGTAAAAGCCCTCAGAAATATAAAAAAAACATTAAAAGTCAAACATTTTTATAATTATACTTTAATTTTACCCTTTTTTGCTATTTTTAGAAACGTTTTTTAATTTAGTATTTGCCATACATTTTCATTTCTGAAATGATAAAACTAATTATGCGAAATTTTTTATCTAAATTACATTGGCAAGTTGCGATAGCATTATTGTTATCTATTTTAACTGCAGTCGTATTGCGTTCGACTGGTTTGGCTGATTCTGCATTTGGCAATGGTGTCGAAAGTTTTTGTTCATTCATCGGCAAATTATTTATGCGTATGCTTTCGATGATTGTAGTCCCACTTGTTGTTACAAGTGTCGTATGTGGAAGTATGGGCTTGGGGGCAAATGGTAAATTTATGCGAATTGGCATAAAAACACTCTTATTTTATGCAATTACTGGTTTGTTTGCGATTATATTGTCGTTGCTACTTATCAACGTGATTGCACCAGGGGCAGTATCGCCAGAAGTAGCACAGAAGATTTTGGGCGAAGCATCAAAAAGTGCACCGACAGTCGAGGCAAAGGGTAGCGATGTTATCGGTGTGATTTTGCGTTTATTCCCACCGAATATTGTCGAAGCTGCATCAGATAACACTCAACTTTTGGGCTTAATTATATTTGCTGTGATTATCGGTGTATTCATCAATACCTTGCCTGACCAGTACAAAGAGTTTCAACATAAATTTTGGACGAGCTTTAGCAAAATGTTTGAAAAAATCACAAACGTTATTATGAAGCTTTTGCCTATTGGCGTTTATGGTTTGACAGCTCCAGTATGTATACGAGCAGGTACTGAAGTTATCACACCAGTTTTGATGTTCTTTGCGACTGTCGTCTTGGCACTTTTAGGGCATATGATTATTACAATGTCGCTTGTTCTGAAATCGGTTGGAGTTTCACCGATTAAGCATTTGAAACATATGTTCCCATCGCTCTTGACGGCGTTTTCTACATCGTCGAGTATTGCAACGCTTCCTGTTACTCTCGATTGTGTCGAAAATTCGGCAAAAATCCCACGCAGTATTTCGAGCTTTACAATTCCACTTGGGGCGACCGTCAATATGAATGGTACAGCTCTTTACGAATGTGCAGCAGTTGTATTTATTTCGCAGATTTATGCGTCGGCTGGTGGGGCTCCATTAGATATTGTAATGCAAATTTCGATTACAATTTTGGCATTGCTCACATCGATTGGCGTTGCGGGTATTCCGTCGGCGAGTTTGGTTGCAATCGTTTTGATTATGGGCGTTGCAGGCATCCCGACCGAAGCTATCGGTATTATTTGGATGACCGACCGTATCCTCGATATGATGCGTACATGCGTAAATGTCTATGGCGACACTTGTGCTGCCGCATGGATTTCAGCCACAGAAAAAGATAAATCGTAAAGGCAGATTTATTGCCGTTCTTCAAATTCTTCAACAACGATAAGCTTATCGGAGCAAGCTATTGCCAGTGGTGAAGTGTTTGCGATTGTCCCAGCAGGCAAATCAGTTGCGTCGCCAATTTTTGCACGCCAGATTGTTGTGTCGGTTCCATTTATTTTTGCAAATGCACCAGGGAAAGGTTTGCTCAAGGCACGGATAAGATTATACACTTCTTTTGCCGATTTATTGAAGTCTATGCGACCATCTTCTGGTGTTCTTTTGCCGAAATACGTCGCTTTGCTTTCGTCTTGTGGTGTTGTTTGCGGATTGCCGTCTAACAATTTTTCGAGCGACCTTTTAAAAAGTTTAACTCCAGCGTCTGTTATGCGAGGCTGAATATCTGCCACATATTCATTTTCCGAAAACTCGACTTTTTCTTGATCGACAATAGCACCAGTGTCGAATGTTTTTTCGAGAACGTGTAGCGACACTCCGCTATAATTTTCGCCATTGATTATCGCCCAATTTAACGGGGCTCTGCCACGATATGTAGGCAAATACGAGCCGTGCATATTGTATGCACCAAACTTTGCTTGCGAGAAAATTTCTTCAGGGATAATATTTCTGTAATAGAGCGACAAAATCAAGTCGGGTTGCATATACTTGACTTTTCGATACCACTTTTCTGTCTTGAGTGTCGACGGCTTAAAGACTGGTATAAAATTTTCTTTTGCGAGCGATTCAGCCGTCTTGAACCATTGTTTTTCGTGTGGGTCGGTATCGTGTGTGAATACGCCTATGACGTAATATTCTTCGTCGATGAGATATTTTAAGCACTGATAGCCAATGTCGCTAAATCCGAAAAATAATATTTTTTTATCTTTATTTCGCATTGTCGTTGAACCCAACAATTTCTTTTATTACATACTTCGGACGCGATTGTACCACCTTGTAAATTCTACCAATGTATTCGCCAATCAAACCGATTCCAACGATTGCTACGCTAATCAAAAAGAATAACATTGCAAATAACGTAAATACGCCTTCGGCTTCCGATCCGAGAAAGAATCGGCGGAAAAGTAGAATCACAACTAATGTAAACGAACCAAAACTTGACAAAAAACCGAACAAAGTGAACATCTGCAAAGGTACGAGCGTAAAGCCTGTGATGAGGTCAAAATTCAAGCGAATCAATTTATACATATTGTATTTTGATTCTCCTGCCGCACGAGCAGAGTGTTCAACTTCGACATCGGTCGGATGCTCCGAATATGTGTAAGCGAGAGCAGGGATAAATAGCGAGCGTTCGTTTGTCTGCAAGATTGCTTGCACGATATTGCGTTTATACGCACGGAGCATACAACCTTGATCTTTCATCCGAATGTTCGTCATTTTATCGCGTGCAAAATTGACGAACTTTGAGCAGTAGCGACGCATCGCAGTGTCTTCACGTACTTTGCGGTATCCACCAACTGTATCGTATCCCTCATCGATTTTTTGAAGGAGTTTTCCTATTTCTTCTGGTGGATTTTGCAAGTCGGCATCGAGTGTAATAATAACATCGCCCGACGCTTTTTCAAAGCCAGCTATAATTGCGGTATGTTGCCCAAAATTCCCATTGAAATCGATAAGGCGAACGTTGTCTCGCTCTTTGCAAAACTCTTTTAGAATTGTACCAGACGAATCGGTGCTTCCGTCGTTTGTAAATATAACTTCCCACGATTTCCCCAGTGTGTCCATTGCAGAACACAAGCGTGCAAACAAAGGTTTTAAATTTTCTTCTTCATTATATACGGGGATAATTACTGATACGTCCATTTTTTGTAAGCGTGGAGGCTATTGTGGAATTTCTATTAGATTGAAAATGTTAGAATCCAAAGCGTGGTAGATTACGCATTTGAACTTTTGGACCAGTCATTGTGTTTTCTTCGAGGCAACCCTTGAATGCAACGCACGAAAGCACAACCGAACGTTTCATCAATATTGCACCTGGTTGCAACACTGCATTGCATCCTGCTTCAGCATATTCAGCGATCATTGCACCAAGCTTACGCATATTCGAGTCTATCCTACCTTCTGGAAGATTCAAAATTACATTCTTGCGGTCGAGTCGCAAATTTGCACAGATAACGCCAGCCCCAAGGTGAGCTTTTGTGCCGAGAACTGAATCGCCAACATAGTTATAGTGTGGTGTCTCGACCTTATCCATAAGCATACTATTTTTGTACTCACATGAATTGCCCAGTACACAACCTTCGCCCACGATAACATTTCCTCTGATAAAGCATCCTATACGAATCTCTGTTTTTGCACCAATCCAAGCTGGACCTTTGATATGTGCGTATGGGGGGAGCGAAACTGACGGATGAATATAAACGTCGCCTTCTATTTGAACACCAGCTGGAATATCTTTTTTTGATTCCAACTTTGAAAAATCTACTGATGCCAGTGCTTCTTTTATATTGCCGACCCATTCCCATGGTGCCATTTCTGGAGAGAAAAATTCTGAAAATCTTTCGAGCGAAGTCGGTAAGTCAAATAAATCGTATGCCTTCATTATGGGGTTTTATTATTGATTATTTATTGTAAAATAACAACTATTTTTTGCATTATTTTGACATAAAAAAACTATGCAATTTTATTGAGAGATTATTAATAGATTATGTGTAAATTTTAGCTTTTCCAAAACACAAAAAAAGCATCGGATTTACCGATGCTTTTGTTTTTTTATAAATTTTTTAATCTGCTTCTGCAAATGAGACTTGTTTGATACCTGCTGCCGCACATGCGTCGAGTACTGAAATTGACGCTTGGTGTGGCGAGTCAGCATCAGGGAAGATTGTGACAACTGTCGCAATTCCGCTTCTGTCCGCACTTTGACGGAGTCTTGTCATTGTCGACGTCAAGTCTTTGAATTGCAGATCTCCTGGTCTATCGATTGGAGCTCCGTTAAGGAAGATACTTCCGTCTGGTGCAATATCGATACTCAATTCATTGGGGAGTGTCGCATTTGCTGATGGTGCAGTGTTAGCTGGCAACGAGAACAACAAATCGGCTTCTTGTTGAATTGGCAGGTACATAAAGTAAATGAGCAAAAGGAAGACAACGTCAATCATCGACGTCATATCGAATTTATCTTCCGACTCTAAAACTGAATTAGTTCTTGCCATTTTTATTAGTCCTTCAATGTTCCAAAGAGAATGTTAAAAACACCTGCTTCGGCACAAGTTTTCAAGAGATCATTGACATATTTGTGTGGCGTATTTGCATCGGCACGGATGTACGCACCTTTAAAGCCTTCACGCTGATTGCGTGCTTCTAACGCCAACTTTATCTGTGGCAGATCAGATTTAAATGCGCCCAAAAAGTATGTTCCGTTTTCGGCAATCGACAAGAATTGTCTGTCGCCTACATCTTCTGGAACTTTTGCTTCGGGAGCAATCGGCATCTTGACCTGCACAAGTTCTGCCGAAGCATAACTTGTGACTGTCATAAAGAAAGTGATGAGAAGGAACACGACGTCAATCATAGGCGTCATTTCAAAGTTTCCATCGTCATCAGCTGGTTTCCAAACTTTCATAAAAAGTTTCCGACGTAAGATTTTTATCTATTATTCTTGTGTTTCAGCTGGTGCTTCTTCAACTGGTGCTTCTTCTGCAGGAGCTTCTTCTGCTTCTACTTCTTGTGGACCATACTTGATTGCAACCTTCATTGTGTAAACGAGATCACCAATGATACGTGATGAACTCGAGATAATCTTACCATAGCTTTGTTTAAAGAGGAAGAAGAAGAACATCGCAGGGATACCGACAATCATACCTGTTGCAGTTGTGATAAGTGCTTCAGAAATGTTATCAGCGAGCTTTGATGCCGAACCAGCACCTTCTGCTGCGATTGTATTAAACGCCTTAACCATACCAGAAACTGTACCGTAAAGACCCATCATAGGTGCCAACGATGCGATAACTGAAAGGTAGTTGATGAAAACGTATGGTGTTGCGAATTCTTCAACCGATGCTTCTTCCATTGCAGATTCTACTGCTTGAACGTCGATTTCGCGAATATCTGCACGTGCCAAACCTGAACCGATGATGTTTGTGATTGGCGATGGATTCTTTTCGCAATATTCAATTGCTTCTGCGATTTGGAGTTGACCTACCAACTTTTCAACTTCTTTAACTCCTGTTGGGTTCAAGAATTTCTTTTGGCGAATTGAAATTGCATTGTAAATGATAAGTGTTGTTCCGAAAATTGCGAACAAACCGAGTGGGTACATTGTCCAACCACCAGCATTCCACATGTCCATGAGGGACTTTTCGATAACCTGTGGTTGATCAGCTTTTGCTGGAGCATCTTCTGCTGGAGCGTCTGTTTGTGCGAACGATAAACCTGCACTTGCGAACAGGAGTGCCATTATTGAGATTAATGAGAGTAATTTTCTTTTCATCTTTTATATATTAGGGTGTTATTTTTTTTGTGTAAAATTCAATAGGCGAGTTGTAAACATCACGCCTTTTCTAATAGTTATATTGTCTTGATTTTATCCGATATTCAAGCATTTTTTCGCTTTTTTTTAAATGTAATTTTTTGCGAAGTCTGCAATCTTTTTGCAAAGTTGGCTCAATCCATTTCTGCGATTTGGTGTGAGGTGTGCGTTTATACCTAATTCTTCAAGAAATGCGGGGTCGAAATCGAGAACTTCTTGTGGGGTCAAACCGTCGTACATTGAGCATACTAATTCTGCGATTCCACGTGTTATAACAGAGTCGGCATCTGATTTAAAATAGCATCTGCCGTCTTGGAAAGTTGTAGCCAACCACAAGCTCGATACGCAACCTTTCACTAAATTATCTTCGGTTTTCAATTCTTTTGCGAGTGGTTCTGCCATCTTGTTTTTCAGAATTATATATTCAAACAATTCTTGTGGACTGCCGAAAAATCCGTACTCATTGCGTATGGCTTCTTTTCTGTCGTCGATAATACTCATTACTATATTCCAAAAATTTTTATTTCGTTTTCTTCTGCCAATTTTTTGACGAGTTCTTTTTGCAAAATTATTACTTTGTTCGCTTCGACTACGACATTTTTGATGTTTGCGTTAGCGAGTTTTCTGATAGTGCGTTCGCCGATAACAGGGACATCAAAACGATAGTCTTGGTTTGGCTTTACTGTCTTTGCGAAGATACAATCTTTTGCACCAAATGTACCAGCACGTTCAATCATAACATCTGTACCTTCGAATGCTTCAACCGCAACAACTGTGCCACGTGATACCACGCAACCTTGCCCAATATCTAACCTTGCACATTCCCTTGCAATATTCATTCCGTGTTCGATATGTTCGGGCAATACCGATGGCTTCTTCCCGCAGAATGAACCCAGTGGGGCAAGGTCGTCGTCGAGGAACGAGCGTGCGTCGAGCATTTCAACGTCGATTTTCGAGAGCTCGTTTGCGATTGCTCCAAAAATTGTTTCAGCATTTTTACGCTTGAGCGTCGCCATAATGATAGTTGCTTTTAAATCGAGCTTCAGTCCCTTGAATAATTTTTTGGGAGTGATTTGACCTGCCATTATCGCATACTTTGCACCTACTTTTTTCAAATTCTTCAAAAGATGTCCGAGCTGTCCAACGTTTGTGCAATATCTTTCGCCGTCGGGATAACGTTCCCACAATTCTTGCGAAGTTTCGTCTTCAAACGCCATTAGCACGTTGGGGATTCCGAGTGCGTCAAGCTTATCTTTGAGGATAGACGGATACTCTCCCTTGCCAGCCAAAATTGCAAGCTTTGCCGTTTTGTCGTAATTATCTGGTAAGAATTGCGAGAGCTTTTCCATAATTAGCCAACCTCATTATTTGCGGTATTCATACTTTGCCGAGCGATTCAAAAATTCTTTTGGTGTAATTCTAATCGCACGCATTTTACCGTCTTTACCTTTGAAAAATTCCACTGAATTAAATACAGTCTTGCAATCGTTATACTTGAGCAAAAGAGCATCTTCTTCGATAGATGTCAGATATTCTATCTTCATTGGATACTCTGAATTTAATCTTTCAGCCAAGATTTCTCCACGTTGTTTGTTTTGTATAAAATCGCGTTTCCCATTTTTTGAAGTGAATGTAGATTGACCTTCAAAAAGCACAATTTCTGTATGTTTGTCCGATACCGACATCGTGAATTTTGTACTTTTGACATCATATTTACCGAAAGGCGATTCAACGTTTATAGATGACGTTGCACGAGGACGTACTCCATACACGCGAATTTTTCCACGCAAAATTTCCATATCGAGAATTGAACGTGTTTCTTCTGTTTCGCTGTAAAAATCGAAAGAGAAGGGTGGTGTCTGCGAGAAAGATTTAATCTTTATTTTTGTGTTTTCCTCAAGCTGTATAACTGTGCGATTTGAGAGAATCAAAAAGGCGATTTGCTTTTCCCCGCAATCTATTTCGAGATTTTTTGCACTATGCAATACATTGGTTTTCAATGCGTCTTTTTTACCTTCGATAATCAATTCAGGCATATTTCGCGATGTATGCACATATACAAAACCATTTTGCAAATCTGCATTTTTGCCCCACGCAAACGAAGCTATACTCGCACAATATGCGAGTATGGCGACTGCTGTAATTTTAGTAAATTTTATCATTTCACAACAATATTTACGATTTTCGCAGGGACGCAAATTTCTTTGACGATTGTCTTACCTTCGATAAAGGCGAGTACATTTGGCAATTCTTTTGCCATTTTCAGAATATCATCTTTTGAAGCTGTTTTTGCAACAGACAATTCGCCACGCAATTTGCCGTTAACTTGAACGCCCATTTTTACGACATCATCAGCGAGTTTAGATTCATCTGGCTTTGGCCATTCTGCCTTTGCCACGCTATTTGTGTTGCCGAGTTTGCACCACAATTCTTCAGCGATATGTGGAGCGAATGGAGCGAGTAATTTTACAAATTTTTCTGCACTTTCTTTCGAGACTTTGTCAGCCTTTTGGAATACCGAAAGGAAAATCATCATTTGCGAAATTGCAGTGTTGAAACGCAAGTTTTCTATATCAGCCGAAACCTTTTTGATTGTTTCGTTGAGTGCTTTCAAAAGTGTTGTCGAGTCATCACCGCCGTCGACAATTTTTTCAGCGATACTGCCGTCATTATTATTGACGTATTCACGCCAAATCTTCTTGAGGAAGCGGAAGACACCTTCGATACCATTTGTATTCCATGGCTTTTGGTCTTCGAGCGGTCCGAGGAACATTTCGTACAAACGGAGTGAGTCGGCACCGTATTGTGCGATAATATCGTCAGGGTTTACGACATTTCCACGACTCTTACTCATCTTGTAGCTACGAGCGTCAACAGCTATATTTTTATCTTCTTTAAGATAGAAAGTAGCACCGATTTTTTCGACATCGTTTTCAGAAAGTTTTACAGCTTCAACGCCGTTTTCCGATGCCATATTTGCCGATACCCACTTACCGTCCTTTTTGAAACCAGTGTATTCGAGTTGTCCGAGAATGATACCTTGGTGGAACAATTTTTTGAAAGGTTCAGGGTCTTTCACTACGCCACAATCGTACAATACTTTGTGCCAGAATCGAGCATAGAGCAAGTGGAGAACAGCGTGTTCTGCACCACCGATATAGAAGTCAGGCGTACCCCAGTATTTTTCGGCTTCTTCGCTGATTGGTGCAGTTGTGCATTGTGGGTCGCAATAGCGTAGGTAGTACCAGCACGAGCCTGCCCATTGAGGCATTGTGTTTGTTTCTCTGTGGGCGTCGAACCAATCAGAACCATTTGCCGATTCATCTGTTGATGCTTTAATTTCGCCAGTTTGTACATTGACTTTTACATTCAACCAGTCTGTCGCATTTGCGAGTGGGCTTTCGCCTGTTCCCGATGGCTTGTAGTTGTCGACCTTAGGGAGTTCGAGTGGCAAATGTTTATCGAGAAGTGGGAGTGCGTAGAAGACTTTTCCGTCTTCACTATTATAAGATACTGGATTTTCAGGAAGGGCATCTTTCCAAATTTCACTTTTTGAAACAGCCTCATAAGCGTCTTTCGATACCCACAAGACAGGGAATGGTTCGCCCCAGTAGCGTTGACGTGAAAAGAGCCAGTCTCTCAATTTGTAGTTGACCGATTTTTTGCCAACTTGTTTTTCTTCGAGCATCGAGATAATCGCACGCTTTACGTCTGCCGAGTTCATTCCGGAATATTCGCCCGAGTTTACCATTGTGCCGACGTCGGTGAAAGGCAATGGAACATCGTTGCCGTCTTTGTCTTTCTTTTCGATTACACGGATAATCGGCAATTCAAATTTTTGAGCAAATTCAAAGTCTCTATCATCGTGTGCTGGGACAGCCATAATTGCACCTGTTCCGTAGCTCATCAAGACATAATCTGCCGCCCAAATTGGAATCAATTTGCCATTAACTGGGTTGATTGCGTGAGCACCTGTGAATACGCCAGTTTTGTCTTTTGCCAAGTCGGTACGGTCGAGGTCGCTCTTTGAAGCAATAGATTTTTTATAGTCTTCAACAGCTTGTTTTCTGTCTGCCGATGTGAGCTTGTCGATAAGCGGATGTTCTGGAGCAATGACCATATAAGTTGCACCATAGAGAGTGTCTGGACGTGTTGTGAACACACGCAACTTTTGACCTTTTGCGTCGGAATCGGCAATTTCAAAATCGACTTCAGCACCTTCTGAACGACCAATCCAATTTTTCTGGAGGCGTTTTGTTGAGTCTGGCCAATCGAGAGAATCGAGACCTTGAATGAGCTTATCTGCATAAGCTGTGATTTTGAGGACCCATTGACGAAGCTTACGGCGTTCTACTGGGAATTTACCAACTTCGCTCTTGCCGTCGATAACTTCTTCGTTAGCCAAAACCGTACCTAACTGTGGACACCACCAAACAGGCTTTTCGTCGACATACGCCAAGCCCATTTTGAATAGCTTGAGGAAAATCCATTGAGTCCACTTAAAATAATTAGGGTCAGTCGTATTGATTTCTCTTTGCCAATCGATAGCAAAGCCAATCGACTTAATTTGCTTGCGGAAATTGTCGATATTTGTGGTTGTGGTGATTGCTGGATGTGTGCCTGTTTTTACAGCGTATTGTTCTGCTGGCAGACCGAATGCGTCCCATCCCATAGGGTGCAACACGTTGAAGCCATTTGCCCATTTGTATCTGGAAATAATATCCGAAGCAGTGTAGCCTTCCGGGTGTCCGATATGTAAGCCCGCACCTGATGGGTAGGGGAACATATCAAGTATATAATACTTGGGAGCGTCTGTTGACGTTTCTGCGTGGAATGTGTTATCGGCATCCCACTTGTTTTGCCAAAATTTTTCGATATTTGTAAAATCGTAATCTGTATTCTGTGTAGCCATAAACTTTGAATCTAAATAATCCCACCATTTTTACGATTTTTTTCATTGCGTCAAGGTAATACATCAAACCTTTTAATCTTAAAAAAAATTTTAAATTTTATGTTGACACGTTATTTATATTACTATTAAAAAGGTGAGTATAGGAGGAGGAATAATGTTTAATTTTAACCAAAAGCTTATTAGTGTAGGGAGTATCTGTTTAATACTGATAGCATTTTTTAATGTGCAGTTGTATGGTGCTCCGTCAAAGGTATCAACAAATACTGTCGCTTCAAAGTTGGCTCCAGCTGGGGCAGTTGGGGCAAAGCCTGCAGTTATAAAGAAGGTTGCAACACCAGTTGCAAAGGCTCAAACAACAGCAAAGCCAGTTGCAAAGGCAACAGCTACTGCAAAAAAAGTTGTCGCAAAAGCTCCTGCGAAAACTCCGGCAAAAGCACCTGTAAAAGCAGTTGCAAAAGTTGTAAAAAAAGAATCGGTAGTAGAAAAATTTGCACCACAGCTCAAGAAAAAGGATAAAAAACCAGCCAAAAAGAAGGTCGTTAAAATGCGTAAGCAAGTTATCGACGGCAAAGTTTGCATGTGGGGTTCTTCAGCTGAAGATGCGGAAACGTCGGCTGATGCTGCGGTCAGAAAATTTGTTGGCAGAAAAGGTGATTTTCAAGTTAAAGATTGCGTGATTACTGCCGACGGTGGCAAATTCTATTGCCTTATGCGATTCAATTATTCAGACCAAATTCCAGAAACATGGTATTTGGAAACTGAAATGGTCGCAGGTTTTGGTAAGAATAAAATGCGTGCGTTTTCTAACGCAGTATCAAAAGCACGTTCGCGTGTAAAATCGATTCGTTCATCAGCTGGTTGGAACAGTTCAAACAGCACAGTTAAAGATTCGAGCGAAATGGGTTTTATCCCATACGATGTGGTCTTTGCAACTGCAGGCAAAGATACATATTGCAAAATATTTTTCCGTTATCTTAAACCAAGATAATTTATATTTCAATTTCCTACCCCCTAATGATGACGGTCTCGTAGCAAGTGTTGCGAGGCCGTCTCTCTTTATTTAAATAAAATATCATAATTGAAAAATTTATTAATAAATGATTGTTTTTTTTGTTTTTTTATAAAAAAATTTGACAAAAATATAAAATGCATAATTATTATTCTAATGAGATGTATATTTATCTCTGCTTTATTATTGGATAATATATTTTTTACTGAAGTGAAAAATATCCGATAAAGTAAATGTAAAATTATTCTCAAAAAATAAAAAAACAAAATAAGGAAATATCATGGCAAGAAAAAAAGGTTCAGGTAAAACTGTTGGAATGACACAAATTTCAATCAGTCTCCCAGAAGCACTTGTACAGCAGATTGACGAATTGGCTCGTATGGACAATCGCAATCGCTCAAACTTCATTGCAAACACTCTTCAAAATCTCGCAAAGGAGTATTTGAGTGTTGCAGAAGCTAAAAAGAAGATAAAGTAAGTTTTCTTTTGAGTTGCCGACGGAATTTTTATTCCGTCGGCTTTTTTTTGTTAGTGTTTTTATTCTGAAAAAATCACGTTTTTTTCTTGCAAGGGGTTAAGATAAAGGATTTATTTAGAAGTTTAATTTTTCACATCAATAGGTTCTAAAGATATGTATAATTTAATAACAGTATTATCACAAGCAACAGCACCTGCAGAAACGGCACCTCAAGGTGGTGGTTCGTCGATGCTCTTATTCGTCGTACTTATGTTTGCGGCAATGTATTTCTTGATGATTGCACCGCAACGCAAACGCCAAAAACAACATCAAAAGATGTTGTCAGAGCTTAAGACAGGCGACAAGGTTTTGACAATCGGCGGTATGATTGGCACAATTTCAAACGTAAAAGAAAAGACTTTTATCGTAAAGCTTGGCGACAATAACAAAGTTGAATTCATCAAATCGGCAATCCAAGATAAGATTGTTGATGAAATTCCAGCAGAACAAAAGTAATTTTTTATATACACTCATCGCATAGTCGGTGAGTGTTAGCTTTATAAAATAAACACAACAAGAAAGAAGAACTATGTCGGGAACTAACTCGTCAATATTCGGAAAATTCATCATAACGGCATTGGTGGTAGCATGGGCTATCGGTTCAATGGTACCATTTGGTGATACTCCGTTTGAAGATTATATCAAAACTCGTGCGACGGCAAATCAGCAAGAATTTGTCCAAGTACTTAAAGACGCTCAAGCACGCGTTGATCCAGTCAATTATAGAAGCGACAAGACAAAGTCTCCAACGCTCTATATCGCACTTCGTGACCTTGCAAATGCAAAGGAAATTGACTTGTCGAAATATTTTAAAGACATCAACGTTTCAGATATCAAAATTCTCAAGAAGAAAAATGATATTCTCTTGAAAGAACTCTATCGTCAAAGTAAAGGTGCTTTGAAAAAGGGTCTCGATATTCAGGGCGGTGTGTCGTTCACATTGCAAGTTGACGATACTAACTTGAATGCTGACGAACTCACACGCCAAGGACAGCTTGACGACGTTCTCACAGTGATGAACAACCGTATCAATGGTCTTGGTGTTACAGAACCGACAATCAGAATCGTTGGTGGCAATGCTATCGAAGTTCAAATGCCTGGTGTATCGCTCAAAGATAACCCTGAAGCTATCGAAGAACTTTCGCGTCCGGCAAAGCTCGAATTCCGCCTTGTACACCGTGACCAACGTCCAACATCAGCAAAGCCATTGCCATCAGAAATTCCAGCTGGCTATGAAGTGTTAATGATGGAAACAGAACGCAACGGCAGAGTTATCGAAGAACCTATGTTCGTAAAACGTCGTGCAGAAGCGAAGGGCGATATCATCGCAAAAGCATATCCAGCAATGGAAGACGCAAACCGTTTCAGCGTCAGCATGGAATTTACATCTGAAGGTGGTAAAATATTTGAAAAAATCACAAGCGAAATTCTTGATGGCGACCGTCGCACAGGCACAAAACAATCGCTTGCAATCGTTCTCGACGGACGTTTGATGAGTGCACCACACATCCAAAGCGTAATTAAGGAACGTGGATCAATCACAGGTAATTTCACACGTCGCGAAGCAATCGAATTGGCAAACGCATTGAATAACCCACTCGCAGTTGGTTTGAAGCGTACATCGTTGAACGAGGTTGGTCCATCGCTCGCATCTGAAGCGCGCGACAGCTCGCTTATGGCAGCAGGTATTGGTACGCTCGCAGTTATCGCATTTATGGTTGCAGTATACTTTGGTATGGGCTTTATCGCACTCATTTCAGTATTTGTAAACATTTTAATTCTCGTTGGTGTATTGGCAAGCTTTGGTGCTACAATGACACTCCCTGGTATCGCAGCTCTCGTGCTTACAATCGGTATGGCGGTTGACTCGAACATCCTTGTGTTCGAACGTATGCGTGAAGAAACTTTGGCAGGCAAAAGCTTGTGGACATCATTGCAAATGGGTTATGAAAAAGCATTCTCGACAATTGTCGACGCTAACATTACAACACTCATTTCTGCATTGATTCTTTGGAAATTTGGTACAGGTCCAGTTAAGGGCTTCGGTATTACATTGGCAGTTGGTATTTTCACGACACTCTTCTGTGCATTGGTTCTCAGCCGAGCAATGCTCGAATTGGCAGTTAAGTACAATGTCATTCGCAAGGCACTTACCCGTACATTCATCTCGAATGATACAAATATCAAATTCCTCAATTATGCAAAGAAATCGTTTATCGTTTCTTGGGTGATTGTGATTATGGGTATTGTTGCAATCGTATATCGTGGAGATAAGACATTGAGTATCGACTTTACAGGTGGTGATGTTATCACAATGTCGTTCAATGCCGATAAGAAAATCCCGATTGGCGAAATTACAGCATTGAGTGAATCGACATCAGACACAGGTATTGGTGAAATCCAAGCATCATACCAAACAGACCTTGCTTCAAAATCTGAAACACTTGTGTTGCAAGTTGAAAGCGAAAAGGGTGAACGTGTATTTGAGATGCTCTCAAAGAAGTTCCCACAAGCACAGCTTAAACTTCTTTCGCAACAAAGCGTAGGTGCGTCAGTCAGTGGCGAAATCACACGCGACGCGGCAATCGCAGTAGCACTTTCACTCTTGGCGATTTTGATGTATATCGCATTGAGATTTGAATTCAGCTATGGTATCGGTGCCATCGTTGCAACAACGCACGACGTTCTCTTGACAATCGGTTTGTATGTTATCTTCGGATTGCTCGGTATCGGTTCAGGTCAATTCTCGGCTCCGATGGTTGCTGCAATCTTGATGGTAATGGGTTATTCAATTAACGATAAAATCGTTGTGTTCGACCGTATCAGAGAAGAGCTTGTTATGAAGCCAACAATGTCGTTGCGTGATGTAATCAACTTGTCAATCAACCGTACACTCACAAGAACATTGCTCACAAGTATGTCGACAATATTTGCGACACTCGCATTGTTCATTTTTGGTACAGGCATTGTAGTTGACTTCTCGCTCGTATTCTTGCTTGGTATTCTCACAGGTACATTCTCATCAATCTTTATTGCAAGCCCAGTATTCTTCTGGTGGAATAAAGGAAACCGTGCTCGTGTTGAAAAAGAACAAGAAGCGAACGCGGCAAAACCAAAAGATTGGGAAATGTAATTTAATTTATGATTTTAGAGCGGGTCAATCGACCCGCTTTTTTTGTAGTTAAAACATCGGATTATTTTCCTATATTTCCCAATTTTTGAAAAATTTTGACTTTTTGAGATATTTTCAGAAAAGACTGTTGAATTTAGAAAAAAAATAATTAAAGTGAATTTTAGTAAAAGGTAATATATGGACAGAAAAACATTTGTAAAAAATACAACATTATTGGGTACGGCAACAGCAGTACTCCCAAAATTTTCATTTGCTCAAGTAAAGGGTAGTGATAAGCTGAAAATCGCGATAGTCGGATGTGGCTCTCGTGGTATTTTTGATACCACGATGATGATTAAGGCTGATAAAAATATCGAGATTATTGCAGTCGCAGACCTTTTTGAAGAAAACCTTACTCGCTTTGAAAATGCAATCAAGCAAGAAGCAGATAAAATTGAGAGTGGATTTTTTGATAAACTTTGGAAAGTTGGCGACAGAAGATTTACAGGGCTTGAAGCAATCGATAAAATCGTACAGACCGACGCTGATATCGTCGCATTGATGACAGTGCCAGTGTTCCGTCCATATCATATTGAAAAGTGCTTGAAAGCAGGTAAACACGTCTTTGCTGAAAAACCGATTGCAATCGACGCTGTCGGCTTGCGTAAAATTTATAAAGAACTCATCCCGCTTGCAGATTCAAAACAATTAAAGGTTTTGTGTGGAACGCAAAAACGCTACCAAACTTCAATTCAAGAAGCGATAAATCGTCTTCGCGACGGGCAAATCGGGGATGTCGTATCGTGCTTATTTATGCGTAATATCGGCAGATATTTGACAAATTCATCAAGCTATACAAACGAGGCATGGGCATTGCAACGTATGGCGAAAATGTCGCCCGATGTAGCGGAATATCAGTTGATGAATTGGCTCTGTCGCTACTGGACATCGGGCGACCAGTTTGTAGAACAGTTTGTGCATAATCTCGACTTGGCGATGTGGGCAATCGGCGGAGAACTTCCGTATGAAGTTGTCGGCTTTAGCGGACAAATGCCAACATACGCAAACGTCGGTAATAATTGCTCGCACACGTTTGCTAACTTTGAATTTAAGAGTGGAATAACACTTTCGGCAGGTTGCTCGCAAGAAGCTAATACAAGCCGTTATTCACCATTTAAGGTAATCGGTACAAAAGGTATTTTGGAAATGAGTTTCCAAGGTCAACGCATAACAGGCGAAAAGCCATGGTCGATTGGTGCTCCACG
This sequence comes from Opitutales bacterium, assembly GCA_015061945.1. GTDB lineage: Bacteria > Verrucomicrobiota > Verrucomicrobiia > Opitutales > Intestinicryptomonadaceae > Merdousia. Next base: position 305,587 of record SUVP01000002.1, on the reverse strand, counting down.
CAGGGCAGCTACGCTTTGCGAACACGAAGTTTTCTACGATGCAATTCGCAATGGTAAAAAGTTTAATAAGCTTAAGGAGTGTGCTGATTCTTGCTATGTTGCAATAGCTGGACGTGAGTCGGCATACACTGGCAAACGTATGAAGTGTGCGTGGGTGCTGGAGCGTTCGCAACGCGAATATATGCCGAAAAATCTCACGTTGGATATGGTCTTGCCAAAGATGCCAACACCAAGTCCGGCAACATACGAACTAATTTAGTCAACAAAGTCAATGAACACAAGGCGGATTTCTCTTTTGGGAAATCCGTTTTTGTGTATTCTTTGCGGACGCTTTAAAAAATCAATTATCAGAAATTAGCCGAAGCATCAGCCTTGACAATTTTGGGGAATAGGTTTTATCTTAAAACATAATGAAGTGGAGCGAAGTAGAGTTCGATAAAAAATTAGCCGAAGACTTGGGTGCATATTTGGGCGTAAGTCCAATCTTGGGTGCACTCATTCTTCAACGTGGCTATAGCGATTTGCTCCGAGCAAAAATGTATATGCGTCCCAAACTTGCCGATTTGGACGATCCTTTCAGAGTTAAAAATCTTCGCACAGCAGTTTTGCGAATCATAGAAGCGATAGAAAAAAACGAAAACATTTTGGTCTTTGGCGACTATGATGTCGACGGAATTACAAGTACAACTCTCTTGGTTTGTATATTGCGTCATTTTGGTATATCGCCGTCGTATTTTGTTCCACGTCGAATGGAGGAGGGGTACGGGCTTTCAGAGGCAGCACTCGAGCGTGCGTTGTCAAACGGCAAACCTAATTTGATGATAGCACTCGACTGCGGTACGAATGCCGTTGAAGCTGTCAAATATATCCGTGAGCGTGGTATAGATTTGATTGTTGTCGACCACCACCAAGCAAAAGATGTTTTTGTCGACGACCACATTTTGATAAATCCTCATGTGCATAATATTAGTGCGACTCCGTGGAGACAACTTTGTACTGTCGGATTAGTTTTTAAGCTCGCACACGGTTTGATAAAAGAGATGCGTCTTCGCAACGACCCACGCTCGTGGGATATAAATCTTAAAGATTATCTCGACCTTGTGTCGCTCGGTACCGTTGCCGACCTCGTTCCGCTTGTCGACGAAAATCGTATTATGGCAAGATACGGAATTAAGCGTCTGAAATCTACGCGTCGCACAGGGATTCAAGCCCTGATTCAAGCCAGCGGGATTGCGTTGGGCGAAGATATTACACCAATTGATATTTCATTCAAACTCGGTCCGAGAATCAATGCAAGCGGTCGCCTTGCCGACGCATCGCTCCCACTGGATATGCTTTTGGGCGATGATTTCACAACGTGCTATCGTGCCGCTTGCGAGCTTAACGATATCAACAAAGAACGCCAAGAAATAGAACGTGGTGTTCTCGAAGACGCTATAAAACAAGTAGAGGCAGAACATCTCGACGATTATCCGTGCATTGTTGTTTACGATTCTTCGTGGCACCCAGGGGTAGTTGGGATTATCGCCGGTAAGCTCAGCCGTGAATACCACAAGCCTGTGATTGTCTTTGGCGAAGTTGACGAAGGCTACACAAAAGGTTCGGGCAGAAGTGTGCAGGGAATAGACCTTGTTGAGTGTTTGGGTAATTGTGGTGAAATTCTCGGCAGTTGGGGAGGGCATCCAATGGCAGTCGGCGTGTCGGTTAAAGACGGCTTTATTCCAGAATTTAGAAAACGTATAAACGATACAATCCACGCAAAATACGGAACTGATATAGACTTTACCCCGAGTATTTCTATAAATCTTACGCTCGATGCGTCGGACGTGTGCCTTGAATTGCTCGACGAACTTGAGCTTATGCACCCGTATGGCGAAGGGAATCGTGAGCCGATTTTTGCGTTAAAAAATATAGTTTTGAACAAGCCTGTTGAAGTTTTTGGGGCAGCACAGAATTATAGATTCCAAATTCCGCTGGGCGATTCAGGTTGGATTAGTGCAGTTGCGTGGAAAGGTGGCGATAGGCTCCCGCCTGTAAATAAGCCGATAGATTTAGCTGTCAAGCTTGGTTGGAATCGCTGGAATAAGCGTAAAACTCCACAAGCAACGCTTATCGATTGGCGTGAGTCGCAAGTGTAAAAAAAATCGTCCGAAATATCGGACGATTTTTTGTTTATTTTGTAAGGTTTTCGATTGTTGCCCAAGCAGTGAATCGTGCGAATGTGTTCGGATCTTTTTTGCTGTGGGTTACGATAAATTCGCCATATTTACGGTTTGTAGGGATCATCCCATAAGGAAATCTTGCATTGTATTTTTCGACAATTTTAAAGTTGTTGTCAAGTACGAGAGTTGAGTGTGTAGCAGTCAATATCGGATACGTTGTAAGCCAGATTTTCCCATAAGCAAATTTCATTGTTTGGATTCCGTCTGGCGATTCTTCAAATGGTAGTTCAATGATTTTTTCTAACTTAAAATCCTCGGAATATTGGGCGATTGGTAGTTGTTTTGTTTTTTTATTTGCTCCACCAAAAACGTAAAACTTATTATCATTATAAGCAATACCACCAACTCCACAGTTAAGGTCATTTATCTTATATATTTTTACGAGATTCAAATTTAGATCGTATTGATAAATGTAGTCATCAGATTCGTTGGGAACATTAAATTTTGCAAGGTTTAGTCCAACATAAATATAATCATTTGCAATACACATTCCACCGATATGATATGGCGTATCCACCATATTTTCGAGCGTGCCATTGGCATCTGTAATAATAATTTTATTAGCGTACGACCAATAAAATTTTCCATTGTGCAACGCGAAATCTTGTAAATGGTGGCGATGTGTACCAGGGCAAACTATTTTTGTTGGGAAGCTTGATGTACAACTCGACAGACAAATTACACAGAAAAATAAATATATAAATTTAAAAATTTTCATTTTTGAACTTTCACAATTTTTGCACTGGCAGTGTGTTTAGCATATTTGTTTTCTTCAGTGTAGCTTCGAGCGATGATAAATTCTCTGTCGTTATTATTTGTGGGAACTATTCCAACACTTGCGTTTATGTGATGTTTTTTAACGACATTAAAGTTGGTATCCATTTCCCAAAGTCCGTCTTTGCAGTTTGGTTGAAGATAAAGCCCAAGCCAAAATTTTCCATATCCAAAGCAGATTGTCTGAACGCCTAATTTGGAATTTCCGTTGGGAATGTAATACATTTTTTCGAGCTTAAAATCCTTTGAATATTTGCCGATTCGGAAAGTCGGTTCCGTCGGGTCGCCACCGCCGACAAGATAAAAACTTCCGTTGTAATATTCCATACCACCGAGTCCACAAAGCATTTCATCTATTTTAATTTTTTCGATAAAATTCAAATTGGAATCGTAAACATATACGAAATTTTCAGCTTGATTTAACTTGTTAAATTTTTTGTGGTTTGTTGCCACATAGATTTTTCCGTCTGCAACGCATAGGTCGCCTTGATGGTTTGGTGCATCGACAAGATTGACGATTTTCCCTTGCATATCGGTACAAATAATTTTTGTCGTGTACGACCAATAGATTTTTCCGTCAAGCATCGTTATACCTTGCAAATGATTTTTATATTTCCCAGTGCAAACGATTTTTTGGCTCGCAAATGATACTGCCGAAAACAAAGTAAACGTTGCTAAAATTAAAAGTAAAAATTTTCTTTTCATGTGGTTGATAGATTAAACCAGTAGGTGATTAAATCAACAAAATAGTCCCAATAATACTACAAAAAAAACGCACCTTGCGAGTGCATCTTTTGGGATTTATTACGTTATATACTCAACTGCGAAGACAAAAAAACGCACCCATTCGAGTGCGTCCTTTTGAATTTTATCGGATTTTTTAATTAGAAGCCTTGTGCAATCATAGCATTTGCGACCTTCTTGAAACCAGCGATATTTGCACCGTTGACATAGTCGCCTGGTGTGCCAAATTCTTCAGCAGCTTCGAGAGCATTCTTATGGATGCTACGCATAATACTGTGCAACTTTTCGTCGACTTCTTCACGCGACCAGCTCAAACGGATTGCGTTTTGCGACATTTCCAAGCCCGATGTTGCAACACCGCCAGCGTTCGATGCCTTGCCTGGAGCGTAGAGAATCTTTGCACTCTTGTAAGCTTCGATAGCTTCTGGTGTCGATGGCATATTAGCACCTTCTGAAACACACATACAGCCGTTTTCCAAGAGAGCTTTAGCGTTGTCGCCATTGAGTTCGTTTTGTGTTGCAGATGGCATTGCGATATCTGCTTTTACCAAGCCCCATGGACGCTTTCCTTCGTGGTATTGTGCTGTTGGGAACTTGTTGATGTATTCAGCAATTCTGCCACGTTTCTTATTCTTCAAATCGAAGATAAATGCGAGCTTTTCAGCGTCGATACCGTCAGGGTCGATAATTGTGCCGTTCGAGTCTGACATCGAAAGTGGTTTTGCACCGAGTTGAATGAGTTTTTCAACTGTGTATTGTGCAACATTACCCGAACCCGATACGAGAACTCTCTTTCCTTCGAGACCTTCGCCCTTTGTTGCGAGCATTTCTTGTGCAAAGTATACGTTGCCGTAGCCTGTCGCTTCTGGTCTGATAAGACTTCCGCCCCATTCGAGACCTTTACCTGTCAAGACGCTGTCGTATGAATTTTTGCAACGCTTGTATTGACCAAACATATAACCAACTTCGCGAGCGCCAACGCCGATATCGCCAGCTGGAACGTCTGTATTTGGACCGATATGGCGATAGAGTTCACGCATAAAGCTATTGCAGAAGTTGCGAACTTCGTTATCGCTTTTGCCTTTTGGATCAAAGTCGGAACCGCCTTTGCCACCGCCCATTGGGAGTGTTGTGAGCGAGTTCTTAAATACTTGTTCAAAACCGAGGAACTTGAGGATGCCCAAGTTTACTGATGGGTGAAAACGGATACCGCCCTTGTAAGGTCCAATCGCGCTATTGAATTGAACACGGAAACCTTGGTTGACATGAATTTCACCTTTATCGTCTGCCCATGGAACTTGGAAGAGGATTGTTCTTTCAGGAACTACCATTCTTTCAAGAATTCTGTATTCTTCGTATTTCTTGTCGCTGTCGAGCACTACGCTCAACGATGACAATACTTCTTCTACTGCCTGCAAGAATTCTTTTTCCCAAGGCTGTTTTGCTCTCAATTCTTCGAGAACTTTTGCTACATATGCGTTCATTTTTTTTCCTTTGATTAGATTTAAAATAAATGATGTCTTTATTCTTTCGTAATTCGCCATAAACGGTCAAGTAATAATATTATCAAAAGAGTGTTTCCTACAAAATTGTACATATTTTAAAGGTTTTGTTGCTCGACTTTTTCATGCCAAGAAAAACTACAAAAATGTGCAAAATATGGTTGGTTATTTTAGCTAATTTTTGGGAATTACCGTTTTGGGAACACTTTAATTTATTTTTTGTTAGTATTTAAAAAAATCTGCTTGACGACTCTATTCAAGGGTTTAACTTCTTCACCTATGTTAGCAAGACAACGACAAAGAGTTATACTTTCAATGCTCGAAACGCAACCGAGCCTCCGCACTATCGAGCTCGCAAAACAGTTCGACGTTACTGACGAAACTATCAGACGCGACTTAGAATTTTTGGATTCGGAAAATAAACTTATCCGTACCCATGGCGGTGCTCTTCGTATCGAAAAAAGAGCAGTGGACCTCCCTCTCCAAAAACGATTAAAAGAACATCGCTCCGCAAAACAAGAGATTGCTAAAAAAGCTCTCAAATACATAAAAGAAGGCGACACTATCCTCCTCGACGCAAGCTCAACTGTTCTCGCTTTGGCAGAAATTTTGCCCGATATGGATATTACAGTCGTAACAAATGCACACGATACCGTTGTTCCCTTAATGGGAAAAAATAAAATCAACGTTATCGTAACAGGCGGAAAACTCGATAGAGTGAGCCTCAGTTATGGCGGTGCTACCGCCTGGGCTACCGTACGCAAAATTTCTGTCGATAAAGCATTCTTCTCATGCAATGGCGTCGATATCGATAGAGGTGCAAGCGAAGTCGCCGAAATCCACGCAGAATTTAAAGAAAATGCACTCCAATATTGTAATGAAAAAATCCTTATGTGCGACGCTTCCAAACTCGGCGTCCGCTCATCCCGATTCTTCGCCGACTTCGATATGATCGACCGCGTCATTACAGACTCCTCCGCTGACGAAAACTTTATCGCTAAACTAAAATCTTCAGGCGTCCCCGTCGAATAACCACCAGACGTAGTCTGGACTTCGCAACTTCGTTCCTCTCGACGTAGTACGCCACGACTACCAGACGTAGTCTGGACTTCGGAACTTCGTTCCTCCTTACCTTGTTCGCCACGACTATAATCGTGGCTTATCCTGTTATTTTATCGCATTGCTTCGCAATGGCTTGGTTTTACCATAACCGATGGGGATAGGTATATTCTCTTGTAAGGGGAAGACGAGGTCTGCACTTCGGACCAGACGCAGTCTGGACTTCGGAACTTCGTTCCTCTCGACGTAGAACGCCACGACTATAATCGTGGCTTATCCTGTTTTCTTGTCGCATTGCTTCGCAATGGCTTGGTTTTTCCATAACCGCTGGGGATAGGTGTATTCTCTTTGGTGGTTTCCGTAAGGGGCAGACGGAGTCTGCACTTCGACCAGACGTAGTCTGGACTTCGGACCAGACGGGGTCTGGACTTCGGAACTTCGTTCCTCTTTACGTTGAGCGCCACGACTATAATCGTGGCTTTTTCTGTTTTCTTATCGCATTGCTTCGCAATGGCTTGGTTTTTTCATACCCGCTGGAGATAGGTGTATTCTCTTTGGTGGTTTCCGTAAGGGGTAAATTTTATACTTCGGAACTTCGTTCCTCCTTTCCTTGTTCGCCACGACTACCAGACGTAGTCTGGACTTCGGAACTCCGTTCCTCTCGACGTAGAACGCCACGACTATAATCGTGGCTTATTCTGTTATCTTATCGCACTGCTTCGCAGTCGCTTGGTTTTTCCATAACCTGTTTTCTTATCGCATTGCTTTGCAATGGCTTGGTGTTTGTGGATGTGATAAGAGATATATTTACACAAAAAAAAGACGTTCCGAAATGGAACGTCTTTTTTTGTATCGTATGAAAAGCTTGGTTATTTTCTTCTGCGATAGATTGCGAGTGCAAGTGCCAACGCACCGAAAATCATTGCCCATTCTGCTGGTTCTGGAACTGCAACTGTGAGGATAAATCCGTCTGTTGCATTGCCAATCCATTGAGATTCTGTAAATTCATATTGTTGGCTTGCTTCGTTGAAGATGTAGAGCTTTGTATCGCCAACATAACCTGTGCCAGATGTTCTGATAGAGCTTGCTCTCAAATATCCGTTTTTGAAGTCCTTTACATAGAAAACTGGGTCAACACCAGGTGTGTTATCGCCTGTATAAATCTCGCCCAAGTTCAAATATTGGTCATCTGATGTGAAGTTGAAATCAATTTCAATTCTGATAGATGTGTTATCTGTTGCGAATGTTGGCGAGACCGCTACAAATGTTTTGCCAAATGTATTAGTGTCGTCAACATTGATTTTTGCAACGTTTTTACCAGCGTATGTCAGCAAAACTGTGTCAAACTTTCCGTTTGTGTGAACAACAGAATTTTTTCCTGAAAGGTTTAAAGTTCCATTGTCGCCATTGAACATAATCAAATCTACAGCAATTGACTTTTCGCCAGATTGGATTGTCAAAGTGCTATCTTTGTTTAATTGGATTCTGCTGTTTGCTGTTGTTGTGAGTTTAGCATCTTTACCAAATGTTAAACCTCTTTGGTTGCTTATTACAACTGGGTAGTGTTTTGTTCCCGACTTTTGCTTGAGGTTTAATGTGCCATTGATATTGCAATTTACTGATTTTACAAGCATATCGTTGGCATTTATTGTTCCACTTTCTTGTACGAATGTGCCGTATGTATGGAGTTGTCCATATGCAACATCACTTGGTACAGATGTTGTGTAAGTGGTATTGTAAACGTTAATTGTACCTTTTGATACTACTTTAGCACTTTTAACACCTTGAAACTTTGCCGATGATGTGAAAAGGTTTGTTGTTGTGCTTGAATCGAACACAATGGCTCTGCTACTATTAACTCCGTCTGCAAAACCTGCTGATGTAATGATAAGCTCCGATGCATCAGATGTTGCAAAATTATATGTTCCATCTTTAAGTGTTAATGTAGCATCTATACCTTTTGAAGCTGATTGTTGCTTAAATGTCAAAATTTCGCCAGTAGCAGTTCTTTTCGCCGAGAAGCCGTTAATTATTGTAAAATTAGCGTCTTGTTCCGGGTTTGAGGCGCTGAGAATAACATAGTAAAGATCGCTTTGACCTTGTCCATCAAAGATAGCTTCAGTTGTTCCTTCTGGAGCAGATAACTGGACATAAGTGCCATCTTTACCCAATGGAGTAGGGCTGTTTGCAGGGTCGTAAGTTACAGCAAATGCAGACGATGCTACAAGTGCAGATATCAGTGTTGATATTGTTTTTGTTTTCATTTCGATACGTATTCTAATTAATGACATATAGAAATAAGAAAGTATGGGGATATTTCAAGTGTTTTTTTGCGTTTATTTTGGGATTTTTGGAAAAAGTCAAAATAGTTATATTTTTTGCAAATATAGTTCAAATTGTAAAACTTATAGATGCAAGGTTATTTTCTATTTACGCAAAAAAAATGCGTTCCGAATTGGAACGCATTTTTTGTATCGTATGAAAAGCCTGCTTATTTTCTTCTGCGATAGATTGCGAGTGCAAGTGCCAACGCTCCGAAAATCATTGCCCATTCTGCTGGTTCTGGAACTGCAGCTAATGTCAACCATCCGTTATTGACCATTGCTGTACCGAGGAATGTATTTTTGTCTTCGCCAGCATATAATTTTATGAATTGCAATTCTTCTGCAGTTGAAGAATCGCCCACATAAATTCTATTTTCATCAAAGTTGAAAATATTGATGTCTGCGTGGATACTTCTCAATGCGTCGCCATCCATGAATCTCAAAATACCATTTTCATAGAGGTTGATATTTAATACAGCATCGTTTGTGCCTTGATTTAAGAAACCAAACTTTACATCGGCATAAATGTTCATGTAGAGGTTTGCATTTGCTGTGCCAACTGTTGCAATGTTTGCTTCACGACCCTTATCGTCTACAATTCCACTTTTGAGTGTTATTGTTGCATTGTTATCCACCAACACAAGTCTTGTTTGCAGATTTTGGTATGAAGTGAAAATTGTTGTAGCGTCTTCACTAAGTGTCAAATGACCATTTTTGACATATACGCCACCTTTGAGATTCATTGTGCCGTGGTTAACAACATTACCTGTGAATTGGATAGCGTCGTCATTACTCATAACAATACTGCCGTAGTTATTGATATTGCTTGCTACTGTAATTCTTTTTGCTGTCCCAGATGTTTGAGCAAAATTCAATTCACCAACTTTGTTCTTTTCAGTTCCAATATTGATTGTAGCTCCTGCCAAGAAACCATCGCTTGTAGAGTTCAAAACATAACTATTCAGAGTACCTGTGATGTTTGTGGTGCTACCGCTCTTATGGTAAACCAATGAACCAAGGTTATATGTTGTTGTTCCTTCAACGTTATATGTCGACCCTGAGTTGTAGATTGCTTTCGATTCCGATTCAACAATCATTTCACCCTTATTTGTGAGGGTAGCTTTGTCGTTGATTGTAAATGTTGTGCTTGCACCTAATGTAAATTTACCTGTTGTACCAACTACCGATGCTTCTGACTGATTGTTAAATATGATGTTTGTTGTTTCTTCAGTTGGTTTTATTGTTTTGAATTGACCATCAATATTCAAAATACCAGCTTTTTGTACATGGATATTACCACTGTGTACTACATTCGCATCTTTTGAAATGTTGTATGTTGAAAAACTCGCAACGTTAACACTGCTCGTATAAGAAGATCCGAGATAAGTGTCTATCGCGCTAACTTTGAAGTTCCCTTTTTCAAAATTCATCAGCTGTTTTTGAACTACATCGCCTACTGCACCTGTCGCCAAATTGATTAATCGGACATTTACAACGCCCCATGCGTTTGAGCCAGTTGCAGAGTTTTTAAAATTGAGGTCTGTATATGAAATTTGCAACTGATTATTTGCGAGAATCAATGCATCAACATCAACAGCAGTGTCTGACGCTGTGTTGATATCTATTGTTGTGCCAGCTCCTGGGCTTAAAACAAACAAGATTCCTTGGTCTTGACCTTCATTTGCCTTGATAGCTTTTACAGTTGCGTTAATCCCTTCAAATCTATTAACATAGGGCAATTGTGGTGTTGACGCTGTTGGGGTATTCAAATAGAGAATATCGTTTGCATCTGTACCTTGTAGTTTGCCTGTTCCAGCTGTAGTTTTTGGGTCAACTACAGTTGCCAAAGTTGCCGAGGCAAATAAGGATAATGTTGATAAGAATAAAACAGATTTCATTTTCATATATTTCAAAAAATATAAGTTGTTGAACTATGTCAAGTTTAATAATTTTTTTTCTTTTGTATTATTTTGACCAGACAAGTCTGGACTTCGGAACTTCGTTCCTCTCGACCTTGTACGCCACGACTATAATCGTGGCTTATCCTGTTTTCTTATCGCATTGCTTCGCAATCGCTTGTTGGCGGATGTGCGAGAGTTTTCATTTAAAAAAAAGACATATTGATTTTTGTAGAATAAAAGAGCAAGCTATTGCGAAGCAATGCGGTGTGATAACAAATAAGCCACGATTATAGTCGTGGCGTACAAGGTCGAGAGGAGCGAAGCTCCGAAGTGCAGACTGCGTCTGCTGCGAAGCAATGCGGTGTGATAACAAAAAAGCCACGATTATAGTCGTGGCGTTCTACGTCGAGAGGAGCGAAGCTCCGAAGTCCAGACTCCGTCTGGTCCGAAGTGCAGACTGCGTCTGCTATTTTCTTCTGCGATAGATTGCGAGTGCAAGTGCCAACGCACCGAAAATCATTGCCCATTCTGCTGGTTCTGGAACTGCTGTCATATTCAACCAGAAATAGCCATTGCCAGCGTCAACCCAGCCAAATTTGTCGGCATTAAGTTGTACATAATCTTCCAACTTTTCATCGTAGAGCCAAAGTTGTGTTCCAGTAATTTGTTCGCCCAAATAACCTTTGATACGGTTGTTTTCAAAATTCTTAACTTTGAAGATTGCGTCTGTTACACCTGCTCCACGGATTTTACCAAAGTTGATGTAACTTTCTGCATCTGTGAAAGCTAATTCAAGGAAGATTTCTGACTGTGTATTTACAGAAGTTTGCCCAAAGCTATTTGTTTGCGATACTTTGATGTCAGCTTTGTATCCTGAAACAATCAACAAATTAGAATCACCTGTGCCTGCTGGATTTTTAAGGACATCTTTGCCATTGAGTATGAGTTTTGCACCTTTACCACCTTTGTCATCACCAAATCTGACAAAATCAGCTTCTATCATTGCACCTTGATTGATAGTCAGGGTAGCATTATCTCTGAGCAATATTCTCTTCCCTGATTCAAGATATAATTTCGAGCCATTGTTAAATGTAGCAGTTGTATTTCCGGCTAATGCCAAAGCATTTGTTTCTGATGTTGTTTTAAGGTTCAATGTGCCGTTAAAAGTAGTTTTTGTATTTGTGATTGTCATCGTATCTGTGTTGATAGTGCCAGTCGAACCAAGAGTAAATGAACCACTTTGTTGTAAATTGATTTTGCTATATGGAGCATCTGCTGGAACTACCACATTTTTTGTCAACGATGGTAATGCAACATTGTAAACATTAAATTTACCATTTACTTCAATAGTTGTACCAAGATTAGCCTTCATCACTAATTGTGATGTGAATACATTTGTTGTTGATGTGCTATCGAATATTAACTTTTGGCTATTACCTGTTGTAGAAGATGATGACGCTTCAATGACAATATCTTTAAACAAGCCATCTTTTGAGCCAATGTTGTATGTACCATCTTTAACTGTAAAAGTAGTCGATGAACCTGCACTTGAACGAATACCGAAAACACCACCACTACCAGAGCGTGCAACTGTTGCACCACCTGTAACAGTATATTTTGCGTCGAGTTGTTTTGAATCTACCGAGTCAGCATGACCTGCGTCCGAGTCAGCATGACCTGCGTATAAGTAGTACAGATTATTTGCAGTAACATTAACGTTTACGTCGCTAACGCCTGCGGTAGCGTAAATATTAGTAATTAAACCATCGGTTTCAATGGTATATTGATCGGATGATGAAATAGCGATGTTGTCCGCAAAGAGCGAAGAAACAGCTAAACATGAGGTTAATAATAGGGCTTTTTTCATAAATAAATTTGATTTTATAAAGTGAAAATATGTTTGATGCTTATAATGGTCAAGTATTTTTTGGAAGTTATTAATTTTTATCTATTGTTTAGTCAAAATAATACAAATTTTTAGACAAAATATTTCAACTTATCATTTAATCGCGACGTTTTTTCATTTTCACAAATGGGATTTTTGTTTTTTTGAAAATTTCATCCGAGCCATTTGGTGAAATTATCACAAGGCTTTTTTTATGCATCTGTGGTTTGTTTTCAACATAACCATCGGTTAAGTAGATTACCAAATTTTCGTTTTTTCTATCGCGATGTCTGTCGAGATATTCTTTTACGCACGAAATTGTCGTACCGCCTGTTGTATGAATATTTTTTGATGGTGTAAAAAGTTGACGGAGATTTTTGCGTGTAAAAACTTCGTCATTTTTATCATCAACCACTGTTGACCAATACAAGCGTCGGATTGATATTTCGTTTGAAGTTTTTGCAATTCCCACGACTTCGCTTAAAAATTCTTGCAATTCTTTTGTGCCAATACTTCCCGAAACGTCGATACATACAGTTATCCCCAAGGGCTTACGCAAAATTTTAGGCTCGTAAATATTTATTGCGTACGATTTTCTTGCTGGCACATTGTAAGAATAGTTGAACGGAATCAACTCGATTAGATATTTACGCAGAACAGCTCGCCAATCGACTTGTGGCTTGAGAATTTTGTCGATATAGCGTTTGTACCAACATCCGTTTGGGCTTCGAGTTTTCTTGGGGTTCACGCTATCTTGATAAACGTCTGCACCGATTAACACTTCGCCCCATCGATTTTCTTCTTCTGCTTGTTCCGATTTTGAAAGTTCGCCTATTTGATGTTCATCAAAACCTCTCGGACCGCCTTTCATATTGCCCGAAAATGATAGTTGATAAGCGTGTTCTTTTTTTATCTTTTGCAAGATGTCGTAAAGCTCGTCATAAATCTCTATACTCGATTTATCCCGACATTTTATGATGTAATTTTTCTGCTTGTAAATAATTACAAAGTTGCCCTCTTTGTTTGGTGCAAATCCGCAAATCTCGTCATCGGCTTGATTTTCATTTGGGATTTTTCCGCCACTCCCGTCGATATCCAAAACGGAAGCCATCGGCATATTCATATTCTCGATATTGACAAGAATATCGTTTATTTCGATATCGCAAGCCAAGTTCATAATATCGAGATCTATCGTTTTAGAAAAGTGCGTGAAGTGCATAAATACGGCGTGCAGTGCCTCGTGTGCGAGGACTGTCAGCAGATTGCTATCCGATAGTTTATCGAGAAATTTAGGACTGTAAAAGACGTCGCATCTCTCATTGATTGCAAACGTGTCAATTTTATCGTTTTTAGAAATATTCAAACGCGACACTATGTACCCAAAAAATGGGAAACGCATAAGTAGCATCGTCTTTGCTATTTCTAATCTGAGTTCTTGGTTTTTCATATTAAACAATCTTATTTAAAACTTCAGAGTGGCGTGCCTGCAATAGCTCGTAGCATTCCAAATTTTTGGCGATTACCGAGAGAATTATCTTCGATTTACCTTGTGCATGAAGTTGTTTCCACGCCAACACGAAAAGGTTTGAAGGCAGATAGCACAATACTTTCATAAGGTCTGCAATTCTCTTATACTTTGTTTCTGTGCTTATTTTTTTATCATCCGAAATTGATAAAATGCGTTCTGTGCAACCGCCAATAATAGCATACCGACGCTCTATATTGTATTCTTCTGCGTTTGTAATTATCTCAGGGTTTTTCAAGATTTTTTCAAAATCAAGATTTCTATAAACGCTCAAATATGCTTTAAATTGAACGGTCCAGCCGTTGCCTAAACATCCAGCGATAGCGTCGAACATAAACGGAGAAATTGTTATATCGCCAGCTTTGTCGCCAACAAACATATTCAAGATTTTTGACGCACGCTCGATTCCACGAGGCGTAACATTTTTGTCGGCACTATCGCTGAACGTGTGATGTATCCACGACTGTTTGAATGAACAGAACGAAACTATCATCGGGTGGCAATGTATGACTGCCCAATCGTTTAACCACGATTCCGCATCGAATGTCACTTGAATTTCTGCAAACCTGTCCTTGAGCGGATTTGGCATATCGTAGACAATGTCTGTGTCGAGTGCAGTGTTGCCGGCAGCGACAATATTTATGCCGTCAGAAATGTGTCTGTCTGAAATTACACGGTCGTTGATAACCTGATATGCCGACGCCGCAATCTGTGGCGGAGCCAAATTTATTTCGTCCAAGAAAAGCGTACCACAGGCGTTAGGGCGTGTGATATACATCACCCATGACCATGGGATTGTCTGCAAGCAGGGGACATCTTGCGTGTTAAAGATATTTGGTATACCACGAATATCGCTCGGTTCAAGTTGCGATAAACGAATATCAATTAACGCAAAATATTTTGACGGATTTTTCAGTGCGTCGAGTTTTGTTGAGTCGTCAGCCGACATCCAATCGATAAATTTTCTATCTGAAAATTTTTTAGCTTTGTCCTTTGCCGAACTTCTGACGATGTCCGACTTGCCGATGCCAAAAGTTCCGTAAATCATAAGCGGAACATGTGCTTTGTCGAATAATATAATGTGTTTTTTTAACTCTCCAATTTTAATATTTCTCATATTCAATCTTTCGTTTGTGTTAAAAATTTTTACGGAAAATAATTTAGCAAACCAGTGCGACAAAATACGTCGCACTTATTTTTTATATTTGTTTTTTTGCGAAATATTCTGTCGCACCCAAATGTGAAAAAAATGGGTAAAGGTCTCTTTAATTTAGTAGCTTTTTGCGTGCGACATATTTTGTCGCATCTGTTTTGTATAGTGGTAGCATTATGAATACTACAAATTATACACCACAGATTATTGACTTAAGTTTTTTGGCTTCTAAATACGAAAAATCGAAAGCAGATTTTCTTGCGGAATCGCACGAAGATATGCTTTGTAATTCAAGATTACGCGACAGAGCAGGGATAGAAAATCTCGTGTTCGGCAATGGTAATTATAAGGCAGATGTCTTTTTTGTTTACGAAACTCCGAGCGAAGATGATGAACGCACACGCATTGCGATGTCAGGGCAGATGGGCGATTTTTTCTTCTCCCTCTTGGATGAAATTGGAATCTCTCGCAAAGACGTATACGTTGCACCAATAATGAAATACCGAGTCAAAAGTGGTTCTACACCCCGTGAACCCACAATCGACGAAATGGCAGAATGCTTGCCGATTTTAAAACGTCAAATTGAAATCGTGAATCCAAAGATTATCATTGCACTTGGTGCGAGGACTTATAGCGGATTGATTGGCGATAACTCGACATCACCAATAAAATCGTTGCGTGGAAAAATTTTCAAATTTTGCAATAGAGATATGATAACAACTTATCATACGTCATTCTTAACGCACTATGCCGATGCGACCCAACGCCAAGAGTTTTTAAACGATATCTCTCAAGCAATCGTCTATTCAAAGCTCGCTCCACTCCAACAAATCTTCTCAAAACTGTTGCGACGTATTTCGTCGTGCAAATTCTTAAAATACTTCAATGCGGATAAAAAGGCAAGGTAGCCATTAGAATTTAATTTAACCAAAAAGATATTTATGGAACATAATACGTTTTTTCCTCCTTTTGAATTTATAGGTTTTCTTAAATTGCTTGCTTTGTTTGGGGCATCAATTTTTGTTTTCACGTTGTCTTATCCTCTTCTCATCAAAGAAGCTGAGCCGAATTGGTTATGTAAACTATTTCCGAATTGGTTATGTAAACCATTTGAAATAATGGGAGAATTAGCGGATAAATATTTTCTGATTGGTATTATATATCCCTTGTTGTTATTGTTCTTTTTGATGGCTCTGGCTATGAACTGGATGTTTATGCTTGTGTGTGGATGGTTTATCGTTGGAATTATCGTTGAAAATATCGCATTTTTTATTTTTGGAGATGGGGCTATTACGGGAATTATAATGTTTGTTGTAATAATTTCTCCATGGGTACTGTTAGCTTGGGCGGCTGGCTCAACTAATTGCAGCGAAAAAGGACCACCTGATTTTGATGGCTATTAAATAAAAGAAATAGGCGAGCTCCATCACAAGCGCGCCTATGTTTTTACTTGGGCAAGAAAAAAGTTAGTCGTCAAGAGATTCTCATTGCTTAACAAAATCCGAGTTTGATTGATGTTGTTGCGAGATATTTTTTGTAGCTTAATTCTGTTTTAAGTGCATCGAGAAGTAAAGAGTCGGGCTTGTCTGTGAGAAAACGTGTCTTTTGCCAAACTGCCTTGAAATCGCCAGGGCAGAGTCCGTCCATAGAATACAAAGATTTCTCAACATCACAACTGGGCTTTTTATTTTCCAAAAAATATCTTGAATACAATTTGATTCTTCCCTCGTGCGTGGGAGCCGAAAATTTCACTTTCCAATTAAAGCGACGCATCGAAGCAGGATCCATATTTTCAGCGAGATTTGTCGTACAAATAAATACGCCATTGAAGATTTCCATTTGTGCAAGAATTTCGTTTGTTTGCGATATTTCCCAACTTTGACGTGCGTTGCGTCGGTCGTAGAAAAGCGAGTCAGCTTCGTCAATCATAAGTACAGCGTTATTGCGTGTTGCTTCGAGGAACATTTTACGAATGTTTTTTTCGGTTTCGCCGATATAACAATTTGAGATTTCACTCATTCTTTTTAAGATTAATTCTTTGCCAAGTTGGTTAGCGATAAATCTGCCAAGCTGAGTTTTCCCAGTGCCAGCAACGCCCGATAACAAAAAGCTCATTGGGGCTTTTACCCCATTTTCAGTCGCTATTTTATAGTTTGAAAGCGTTTGCGAGATAGCGTCAATCGGGAAATCGATATTTAAAATCGAGGGGTCGAAACGTTCATCAACCGTTATTTCTTCGCTGATAGACTTCTTGTTTGAAATTAACTCGTAGTGAGCTTTTGCGATTTTATCGATGTTGTAAGCCAATTCCGAATTGTTATCAGAAATGCTCGTCGCCTTGTCCAAGACAAGACCAATCCCTGCAGTAGAGAGTCCATAGCGTTTTGAAAGCGTTTTCATTTGAGGGATAAATTGTTTGCTAATCTTATTTTTTGCTACGCTATTTTTTATTATAATTTCTTTTTGAGAATCAGAAATTCCGTCAAAACGCAACGAATATGCAAAGCGACGTCGGGTAGATTTGTCGATGCCTTCGATACTATTTGTTATCCAAATAATAGATGCTTTTGCGTCATCCATAAGTAAGTTGACAGCACCTTTGCGTTCGTTGTTGCCTTTGCCTGCTAATCCCGCAAAAAAGCCGTCAAACGAGGTTTCGAGAAATTCATCAGCCTCATCTATAAGTGCAATTGATTTACTTCTCGACGAAGCAAAAATAGTAGCGTTTATCTTTGTATGTGTAAGCTCTCCATTCTTGCTTTCTCGATTTGGAATATAGATATCTTTGTGCAAATTTTTTGCTAATGCTTTTACAAACTCACTTTTTCCAGCCCCTGGTTCACCGTAAAGCAAAATATGGCGAGGTTTTGTCGACTTCAACATCTTCTTGATAATTTCAATATCGTCTCTTTCGATTGGGAAACTTGAGAGCTTAAAAGTTTTGTCGATTTTCATCTTTTTGCTGAATTTTTCCGCGATGCTCGAGCCGTCAAATTCAAGAATATAATTTCTAATTTCTTCAGTCAAAACGGGAAGAACGAATCTTACATTTTCGATAATATTTTTTTCTCGAAGATTTTTTATAGCTAATGCTATTTCTTTCTCTTTGCACCCAATAGCCGTTGCAATAAAAGAATACATTTTGCTTTGTGCTAAATTATGGCATTCAACTTGGCAAAAATTCTCAAATTCATTAGTTTTATTCCACGCATAAAAAAATAAAATCAAACGTTTTTCAGCGTCATTAAGATCGAAGAAATCTCCAATGTTTTCGACTTCAACAGTGGATGTTCTTTTTTGAAAAAGCAAATCATTGTGGTCAATTTTAGATATTATTTCTTTTGAAATTATTTGAAATAATTTTTTGGCTTCTTTCTTTTCAATTGTCCTACGAATAGCGTGGACAATATCATCGGTGTCGTCGGAATCTTTGATTGCTTCGATGAGTTTTTCTTTTTCATTCGATTGAATTTTAGCAGATTCTTCAAGTGCAATGTCTTTGACTAAATAGTAATCTAATATTTCAAAGAGGGCACTTGCATAGTTGATGTTTTCGGCATATTCTTTTGATAAATTAACCAATGCCGATTTTATAATTCCTTTTATCGATAATTCAATTTTTCTCATACTAATATATCTACTCATAGTCGTTAAATCTTGTTCTGAATTTCTGAAAAGTATATCATGCGGTAGCGACAAAATATGTCGTCATTCATTTTTTTTGTTTTGTGTAAAAATTTAAATTTGTATTGTGCTAAATTATATCACAAAAATTGATTTAAACATTATACATTTTTGCAGTATACATTACTTTATAGTAATGTATAAAAAATCAAGCTAACAGGTTTTGTGGTAATCTCTACAATTTGCAAAAAAATGTTGTTTTTCTGAATATAGATATAAATTTAGTTCTAAACGCTCTGAGTGGGGTTTTTGATGTTTTTTTTTAAGGGATTTTGATTATATATTTGACAAGATTTCTCTATAAAATAGATTATCAAAAAAATTTTGTATGATAACCAAAGATTTTATGAACGGGCTCAAGTGGAGCCGTAAAGACTTAATTTCGACCGAAAATTTGACGCTCGCCGAAATCAATCAGATTTTTTCAATGGCGGACGTTTTCAAAGCTTCCTTAAAAACAGATAAGGCAAAGCTTCCATACTTAAATGGTAAGGTTGTTGTAAACTTGTTTTTTGAGCCAAGTACCCGCACTCGTACAGCGTTTGAAATGGCAGCACATAAGCTTGGAGCTGATGTTATAAGCATTGCGACAAACGTATCGTCGTCGGTAAAAGGTGAGTCGCTGAAAGACACTGCACGCAATATCGAAGCGTTGATGGCTGATATGATTATCGTTCGCCATAGCTCGTCGGGAGCGGCAAAATATTTGGCAGATAGAGTGAAAGTGCCGGTTATCAACGCAGGAGACGGTGCTCACGCTCACCCGACGCAAGCACTTCTCGACGCATTCACAATGCGTGAAAAATTCAACGGAGATTTCAAAGGTAAAAAAATTACAATCTTGGGCGATATTCTTTTTAGTCGTGTGGCTCGCTCAAATATTTATCTTTTGAATAAGCTCGGTGCAAAAGTAACTTTGGCTGGACCTTCGACTCTTGTGCCAATGGAGTTTGAAAAAATGGGCGTTAAAGTAAGCTATAACTTGGCTGAAGCAGTCGCAGATGCCGATGTTGTTATGCTTTTGCGAATCCAACACGAACGCCAAAGTGCAACGCATTTCCCGTCGATTTCTGAATACGCAAATGTTTTCGGATTAAATTTGCGTCGTGAAAATCTCTTGAAAAAAGATGCGTTTATTATGCACCCTGGTCCAATCAACAGAGGTGTAGAGCTCGATTCGCCATTGGCTGATTCAGGGCGTTCAGTAATTTTAAATCAAGTGACAAACGGCGTTGCTGTCAGAATGGCAGTGATGAATCTTTGTATGCACGCAACAAAATAATACGCTATGAAAAAAGAATTTTTAATTAAAAATGCAAGAGTAGTCGACCCATCGCAAAAGCTCGATAAAGTTTGTGATGTATGCGTGGCAAATGGAGTTTTTGTTAAGAAAGTTTCAAGCAAAGCAAAAGTTATCGATGCAAAAGGACTTGTTCTCGCACCTGGCTTTGTGGATATGCACGCACATTTGCGTGAGCCGGGGCAGACATCGAAAGAGTCGGTTGCCACTGGTACAGCCGCTGCTGCCACTGGCGGTTTTACGACGATTGTCGCAATGCCAAATACAGTTCCACCAGCAGATTGTGCGGCATCGATTCGCTTGATAAATGATATTATCGAAGAAACCGCAAAGATTAGAGTTATCCAAAGTGCGTGCATTACAGAAGGTCGAAAAGGCGAAAAACTTGCACCATACGGAACTCTTAAAAATCTTGGTGTTATAGCAATTACCGACGATGGCTCGTGTGTACAAAGTGCAGAGCTTATGCGTAACGCAATGGAATACGCAAAAATGTTCGGCTTGCTCGTGATGGATCATTGCCAAGAAAACACGTTGACAAAAACTGGTCATATGCACGAAGGTGAGTGGTCGGTGCGTTTGGGTATCGGTGGTTGGCCATCGGCTGGCGAAGATATTATTGTTGCTCGCGATGCAATTTTGGCACACTACACAAAATCGCATATCCACTTGCAACATATCTCGAGTGCACTCTCGGTTGATATAATCCGCAACGCTAAAAAACGTGGAACAAGTATTTCTGCAGAAGCAACACCACACCACTTGTCGCTGACAGATGAGTGTCTGAAAGATTATGACACAAATTATAAAATGTGTCCGCCAATCCGTGCAAAATCGGATGTTGACGCACTCATCGCAGGTGTTGTCGATGGCACAATCGAAGTTATCGCAACAGACCACGCTCCACACACTGAAACCGAAAAAGACAAAGAGTTCGATTTGGCTCCGTTTGGAATCACTGGTTTTGAGACAGCGTTTAGCGTCTGCCACGAAGTACTTGTCAGAAGCAAGAAAATCAAGCTTTCAAAACTAATCGAATTGATGTCGACTCGCCCAGCACAACTTTTGGGAATCGACGTCGGTACACTCAAGGTAGGTACAAGTGCCGACTTTGTTCTAATCGATGAAAATGCTGAATATGTTTACGACAAAACATTGTCGCGTTCGACAAACTCGCCATGGTTCAACAAAACCTTGCGTGGAAAGGTCGTAGCTACATATTTTGCAGGCAAAAAAGTTTTCTAAAAAATGTTAATTACCGCAATAATTCTCGGTTTGCTTTCGCTCGTGATAATTACTGCGGTAATTTTTTTGACGAAAAAATCAGCACTTGGCGTGCCGTCAGCCAATCT
This sequence comes from Opitutales bacterium, assembly GCA_015061945.1. Lineage (GTDB taxonomy): Bacteria > Verrucomicrobiota > Verrucomicrobiia > Opitutales > Intestinicryptomonadaceae > Merdousia. Next base: position 284,162 of record SUVP01000002.1, on the reverse strand, counting down.
AAACGCATACCAAAGCACACTTTTTTTCTTCGTGTGTACAATGCTCTTGTTTGTCGGACTTTCGATTGCAAAGTTCGTTGCGAAATTAGATTTAGGGGAATCGAATATCTATATTTCGACAGTATTTTTGCAGGTTGGTTTTTCGGTCGCAGTGTTGCTGTTGGCTCGGAAATTGGCTGTAAAAATATCAATAGGAAATGTCGGTGAGTCGCTAAAAAGTGGCGTGTTATATTTTGTCTCGGCTATATCGGCTATGATGTGCGGAGGGTGTATTTCGATTCTATACAAACTGATTACAGGTGAGGATATCGAAAAGCAACAGGCGGTTGCGTTGTTTATGGATATCGACATTTTGTGGCTGAAAATTTTTGCGGGCTTTTCGATAATCGTACTTGCTCCGATAGCCGAAGAACTGTTTTTTAGAGGTCTGCTTTACCCATGTGTGAAAGGTTGGGTCTCCCAATATTTCGGGGTTTCGAGTGAGATGAATAATATAAATATATTTAAAAATAAAGTTTCGGTAGCGGTATCGGCTGTGATTGTTTCAATCTTGTTTTCGATGATTCACTCGAGCATTTTTGCATTCTTGCCGATTTTTATAATCGGGATAATTCTTGTCTGTGCGTACGAAAAAACAGGTTCGATTATTGCCCCGATAACCACACATATGCTTTTTAATTTGGCGAATGTTTTAATTATAGTTTTTTCGCAAAATGAATCCCTTTTCAACAAATAACAACGTAGCAACGCTATCAGAAAAAAAACTGATAGCTCGGGTTTGCTCAAAGTTTGGAGCATCGGCAAGCTTGCCTTCGCCTTATGGTGCTGGCGACGATTGTGCGTTGATAAAGGCAAAATCACTTCAAGATAACGTGTGTGCGACAAGCGATGCAGTAATCTTGGGCAGACATTTTGCAGAGACAGATTCTCCATTTTTGGCTGGCGAAAAGCTCATAAAACGCAATGTTAGCGATATTGCATCGATGGGGGCTCGACCATTTTCGGCGTTGGCAAGTTCGATATGTTCGCCAAACATTTCTCTCGATTGGCTCGACGCATTTTCTGAGGGAATGGGAAGTGCGTGTGAGCGTTATGCAATCAAGATTATTGGCGGAGATTTTGCGTCGGTGAAAGACGACTTTTTTTCGACACATTTGACATTGTTAGGGCAAACAACTCTTTCTCCACTTTTGCGTACAGGAGCAAAAGAAGGCGATATAATTTGCACGACAGGCGTATTGGGGGCGTCGTTTGAAAGTGGGCATCATTTAACTTTTCAACCGCGATTAGAGCAGGGCGTTTTTTTTGCAGAGAGTGGTTTGATAACTTCGTGTATTGATTTAAGCGATGGTTTAGGTGCTGATTTACGCAATCTTTTGCCCGACGGTATGTGTGCTGAATTATTAGAAGCCGACATACCTTTGCGTGAGTTCGACGGCAAAAAAGCGTCGATTAGAGGAGCATTTTGCGATGGCGAAGATTACGAGTTATTATTTACATTTTCGTCGAAATCAAACTTTGATAAATTTGCAAAAGAATATTTCGCAAAATTTGGCGAGCCGATTTTCAGAATTGGAGAAATAAAAAAGGCGAAATCTTCGGAGGAAGAAAACGCCCTTATTTTGATATCAAATTCTAAACGTCAAAAAATAGATTTTGTTGGTTTCGACCATTATATATCTTGAAGTCTCTTCAAGTCGTCTTGTAGCATATTCAAGAATGCTTGAGTCTTTGTAGCTCTTTCGTAAGTATTGAGCATTTGATTAAGGATTTCCATATTGATTCTTACGTCTTCTTTAAATATTGCGTAGAAATCAACATCGCTTACTTTGCGTTGTTCTGCCTTAATCAAGTTGCAGATATCGACGATAAACGCCTTGTACTTTCTTTCAAAAGATGATCTTTCCATTTTTGATTTAAAGCCAGTGTAGTGTTTCTTTACGATTTGACCTACAATTTGCGAGCGTTCCGAGTCTAAAAGTTGCGATGCTGTGAACAATTTTAAGAGTTCGTTTGTAACAGTCTTGAGGCGTTCGAGTACAACTTTTTGTTCGTAATATTTGTCATCTGTGAATTTTTCCCACTTGGAAAATTCATCGATTCTGATAGCACAGAGTTTGCCAGTTTCAGCTTCGACATAACGAATGAGTCGGTTAACTTGGTTTCTATCCATCCAGTTAATCTTACGCAATTTTACAGGTTTTGCGATAACAAGCGACAATGTTTCTTTTGTTTGAGGGTCAACAATCATCGAACCTTCTACCATATTTGGTGGGAGGAAAGTCGACAACACGACTTGCGTTGATGTCACAGAGTTAATTCTAACAGGGTAAGCCATCACATTTTGTTTGATGTACCCAATTATAAACTTAGTTTGCCCCGGGAGTTCTTTATATTGTTTATTTGATATGAACTTTGCAGGGAAATAGTTTTCAGGAACACTTTTGGGGAACACGATAACGAAAGGAAATTCCTTTGATGCGTACACTTCGTTTTCATTAAATTCTAATTGTTCACCACGAACGTTCGAAAGTGTTGTTCCAGGTACATACGCAGATGCAGGGATAAGCATAACTTTCTTGCCTTGGATTTCAGTCAAGATAGCAACTGCACGTTTTTCGCCATCTGTAAGGTAAGTTTGGTTTGCGAACATTTCGCGAGTCATTTTTTCAAGCTCACGGTTTGTAATGCGTTTTTCTGGCTGATTAGCACTTGCATCGGCAGTTGCTTCTGCAGATTTACCTTCCAAGATTTCTTTGATAGTTTTTAATTGTTCAGCGAAGTTGCCAGGGTATTCTTCTGCGACAACTTTTTTAATGATAGCAAGAGTTCTTGGACGCAATTTGTCGGAAGTGATAGAATCAATTTCCATTTTTGCGGTAGTTGCTTTTTGCATCATTTCTACAAGCACTCCGATATTTGTTGGCTTTGTAGCTTCAAAGCTTTTGCGGATAGCATTATATGTCGATGCACCGAGTTGAGCCTTATATTCAGGCAATGCCGATGCCAAGCCAGCTTGTTCTGTAATGAATGCTTCTTGTGAAACGTAGTCGAGTGGGTGTTTTTGGTCGGCAATAGATTTAATCAATTTGACATCATCTTCACTTACTGAAAATGTCATACATTGGATAGCTTCCCATGCAGTTTTCTGTTGAGAGACCCACGCTTTTGCTTTGGACTCGTTATTTTGGCTAACTTCTAATGCTTTTGCATCGAGCTTAGCTTTTAAGTCTGCAGGCATTTCCTGTGCGAACCCAGTGAGGAACGCAAATGCCGTCATAGAAATTGTAGCGATAAATGTTTTCATAGAAAATTTAGAAAAAGTTATGGATTTATTTATTTATGTCAACCTTTATAATATTAATTTGCAAAATAGTTAGTCGAGAAGAAATAGCTTGAAGAAGTGTCGTATGTTTGTTTGTATCTTGGGTTTTTATGGATTTATTTAAGAAAATATTATCGATAGGCAAAAGTATCTTTTCAGCGTCGAAAGGCGACGTAAAGCAGTCTAATAAAAAGAAGTCGAAGAAAAAGAATTTTTCCGACAAGAAAAAGTCTGCAAAATTTTCAAAGAACGTATCGCATCTCAAAACTCAAAAGAATTCACCTTCTAAAAAGGACAAGGTGAGCCGAGCAAAAGTTCCAAATCTTCATGAGACGGACGCAAAAAGGACAAGGAATCAACACATTTTAAGAAAAACTTTTTTGCCTACAATTCTCTCGTCTGAAGAACTTGAATCGGTTGCCGAATTTTCACGACTCGGGCTTAACCCAGCGGTCTGTTCAGCAGTAAAAGATATGGGATATGTCTCGCCGACGCCGATTCAGTCGAAAACGATTCCCGCAATTTTGACAGGCGTAGATGTCATCGGAACAGCACAGACGGGGACAGGTAAAACGGCGGCGTTCTCGTTGCCGATTGTAAATATGCTTATCGATTCACAACAAACTCCACGTGTTCTTGTGTTGAGTCCTACACGTGAGCTTGCATCGCAAACAACCGATGCTTTCAAAAACTTCTCAAAATATAGTCCGATTGAAACTTTGCTGATTCAAGGTGGAGTGTCGATGGAACGCCAAATAGATGCTCTTGAAGGTGGCGTTGATGTCGTAGTGGCAACTCCTGGTCGATTGCTCGACTTGATTCGCAATCGAGCAATCTCGCTTAAAAATATACAGTACCTTGTCCTCGACGAAGTCGATAGAATGTTTGATATGGGCTTTATTGAAGACGTTTCAACTATAATAAAACGTTGTCCCAAAAACCGCCAAACACTCTTTTTCTCGGCTACAATGCCAGACGAAGTTATGCGACTTTCAAAATGGGCGTTGAATAATCCAGAACGCCTCGATACTGGAATTGTCCACAGTCCAGCCGATACAATCGAACACTATATATATCCAGTTGACGCAATTCAAAAGTACGATTTACTTATCGAGTTTTTGAGGTCTATTAAGTTTGATAGTCTTATCGTATTTACACGTACACGTATTGATTCAGATAGAGTTGGCGAGTGGCTTGTAGCTCACAATTATAAGGTATCTATCCTCCATTCAGATCGCTCGCAACGTGAACGTGACAAAGCTCTTGCCGACTTCAAAAATCGCAAGACAAATATTTTGGTTGCAACCGACATCGCATCTCGTGGACTCGATATTAACGATGTTCAGTATGTGATAAACTACAATGTTCCCGAACATTGCGAAGATTACGTTCATAGAATTGGTCGTACAGGTAGAGCAAACAAAGACGGCATAGCATTAACTTTGTTTTCATCTGACGAAACTATCGCACTCAAGCGAATTGAAGATTTCATCAATGCGAAAATCGAACGTCGCAAACTCGACGGATTTGAATACCGCAATGAGCCAGTTTTGAGCGAGGAAATCAAAAAGCCACGCAAACGAAATAGATAATTTTTAAGCCCGCATATTTGCGGGTTTTGTTGTATATAGATTTGACTTACTTGCTAATTTTTGTTGTAATTTTGAGTTATATGAAGACGTATTACTCAAAAATGAATAAGCAGGACTTTGAAGGAATTGTCGATTCCAAGAAAGTATCGTTGTATATTTTGAAAAATAAAAATGGTGTTGAAATATCGGTTTCAAACTTCGGCGGGCGGGTAATCGAAATTTTTACGCCCGACAGAAACGGCGTTTTTGCAGACATCGCACTGGGGCATAACACGCTCGATAAATATGTAAATTATACTGCTGAAAGATTCCTTGGTGCAACGATTGGTCGCTTCGGAAATAGAATCGCAAAAGGCAAATTTACGCTCAATGGCAAAGAATATACTCTTGCACAAAATAATGGTCAGAACTCATTGCACGGCGGTGTAAAAGGTTTTGATATGAAAGTGTGGGACGTGCTGTCGGCAACCGAACAAGAGCTTGTTATGGCTCTCGAATCTCCCGATGGCGAAGAAGGTTTCCCAGGTAATCTCAAAGTTAAAATGACCTATCGTTTGACCGACGATAACGAATTTGAAATCACTCACGAAGCCGAAACCGACGCCGATACAATCGTAAACCTTACCCACCACTCGTTCTTCAATTTACACGGAGAAGGTGAGGGCGATATTAACGACCATATTATGACTATCGACGCCGACGCATTTGTGCCTGTCGACGAAACTCTTATCCCAACAGGTGAAATCGCATCTGTCGAAGGTACTCCGTTCGACTTCCGCAAGCCGACACAAATAGGTCTTCGTGTGAACGATGAACACGAGCAACTCAAACGTGCAAAAGGTTATGATCATAACTGGGTACTCAATAAATCGTCAGAAGGTGCACTCGACTTTGCGTGCGAAGTTTACGAGCAAACATCTGGCAGAGTACTTTCAGTTTTCACAACCGAACCAGGTATGCAATTCTATGGCGGAAACTTCTTTGCTGGTAGAATCGGCAAAAGTGGCAAGCCGTATGTATATAGAGGTTCGCTCGCATTAGAAACTCAACATTTCCCCGATAGCCCGAATCAGCCGAATTTCCCATCGACTGTTTTGAAGCCGAACGAAAAGTATAAGCACATTTGCAAATACGTTTTCTCAACAAGATAATAAATGCAAGGCACAATTTTCAGCATAGAGGACTTTGCCGTCAACGACGGACCTGGAATAAGAACGACGGTGTTCTTGAAAGGTTGTCCGCTATGTTGCCAGTGGTGCCATAATCCAGAGGGGATTTCATTTAAACCACAGATTCTTATCAAAAAAAATGGCGAAGAATCTGTTTGCGGAAAAACAATAACATCTGACGAACTCGCTGAAAAACTTTTACGTGATGAGAAAATTTTTCAGCTAAACGAGGGTGGCGTTACCTTTACGGGAGGAGAGCCGTTGTCGCAGGCAGACTTTCTTCTCGATGTTCTTTCAAAGATTCGACCGCGAATCCACACAGCAGTGGAAACAAGCGGATTTGCAACATCTACAATATTTAGAAAAGTTGTCGAGAATGTCGATTTAGTTTTGATTGATAATAAATCGACCGACGCACAAATTCACAAAAAATATACTGGCGTAGATAATACGCAGATTTTGGAAAATCTGCAATGGTTGTGCAATGCAAATACGCCATTTATAGTGCGTGTTCCACTGATTCCAACAGTGAACGATTCTCTCGAAAATCTCGAAAAACTTTCCGATATTTTAAAAGATGCAAAGAATTTGATAAGAGTGGAACTTTTGCGATATCACAAAACAGCAGGTGCAAAATATTATATGCTCGGCAAAGAATATAAGCCCGATTTCGACACAAGTTTAGCTCCGAAAACTTTTGATACATTTACAAAAAATAAAATAAAACATATCATATTATGAACGAGAGAATACAAAACCTAAAACAATATATTGTGGTGGAAAAACGCCACCATGCGTTGCGTCGCAGTGGGGCATCATTGGGGTTGAACGAACTCGCAGAGGATTTTCGTTCGGCGGGAATGTCGGCACAGGAGCGTGCGGGTAAAACGATTGTCGCAACATTGAATGCAGAAATACCAGTCATTTTGCCAAACGAAAAAATAGTTTTCACTCGCACATTAAAAGATATTCCAGAATATTTCACTCAAGCAGAGTGGGACGAAATTAAAGCGAATCATTTTATTTGCGAAAAGGGGGAAGTTTTCAACCTTTCAGCCGATTACGAACGTATCTTAAATGAAGGTCTCGACGCTCGCAAGGCGACTGCTACAAAACTATTAGATGGTGCAACTGACGAAGAAAAAATCTTCTTAAACTCGGTGATTGTATCAGTTGAAGCACTGCAAGATTTAATTGATAGGTACGCACTAGAAGCCGAAAAATTGGGCGAACAGGACATCGCACAAGTTTTGCGTGCAATACGTGGAGGCAAGGCGACATCGTTTAGAGAAGCCTTGCAACTCTTACGCATAATGCATTTCTCTATTTGGATTGCAGGCAATTACCACAACACTCTTGGTAGGCTCGACCAATATCTTTATCCATTCTATAGTGCAGATATAGACAATGGGAAAATCTCGAAAGAAGAAGCGTTCGATTTGCTCGAAGAATTTTTCCTTGCCTGCAACAAGGATAGCGATTTGTACATCGGTATGCAACAAGGCGATAACGGGCAGAGCGTGGTGCTTGGCGGTCGCTCGCTTTCTGGCGAATATATGTTCAATGAGATTTCTGAAATGGCATTGCAAGCCAGTTATGAACTCGCATTGATTGACCCTAAAATCAACATCAGAGTCGATTCAAAAACTCCGCTTGAGATTTTTGAAAAAGGTTCTGAACTCACAAAAATCGGTTTGGGCTTTCCGCAATACAGCAACGATGATATTGTTATTCCGAGCCTAATTGAAAAGGGGTACGCACCTGAGGATGCACACGAATATGTTGTCGCAGCATGTTGGGAATTTATCATTCCCAAATATGCTCTCGATATCCCGAATATCGACGCTCTCTCGCTTTCTGACTGCATAACTGCAACTTTGCCCGACTTGCCAACGTGTGCAACTTTTGAAGATTATTACGCACTTGTTGAAAAAGAAATTCAGATGCGTGCAAATGCAATGCTTGAACGCCACAAGAATATTTATATAAAGCCAGCACCATTGATGTCGTTAATGAGTGACTGTGCAGTCGAACGCAAACGTGATATATCGTATGGAATGAAGTATAACAACTACGGCATTCACGGCACAGGTGTCGCAACTGCGACAGACTCGCTTTCGGCAATCAAGAAATATTGTTTCGATGAAAAAATTGTCTCGACTCAAGAAATGGTAAACGCTGTTGAAGCAAATTTTGAAGGTTATGAAAACCTCCAAAAAATGTTGCGTACGCAAGCTCCAAAAATGGGTACAGACGACGATTACGCCGATTCTTTGGCGACACGTTTGCTCGATTCTTTCGGCAATGCGTTCAAAGATTTTAAGAATGAACGTGGCGGATGTTATCGTGCAGGAACAGGCACGGCAATGTATTACGTTTTCCACGGCAAAGGGTATCCGGCAACGCCAGACGGACGCAATAAAGACGAGGTAATTCCAGCAAATTATTCACCAAGTTTGTTCCTTGAAAATAAAGGGCCGATGGCAGTAGTGAAATCGTTTGCAAAGCCGAACTTGAAAAACGTGGCAAATGGTGGACCTTTGACGCTCGAATTTGATAGCTCTGTTTTCCGCAATGAAGAATCGGTACGCAAGCTTGCAATGCTTGTTCGTACATTTATCGTTTTGGGAGGACATCAACTTCAGCTGAATACAGTTAACCGAGCAAAACTTTTGGATGCGAAAGCGAATCCTGAAAACTATCGCAGTTTGATTGTTCGCGTTTGGGGTTGGAGCGGATATTTTGTCGAGCTCGACGAGTGCTACCAAGACCACGTTATTGCTCGAACAGACTTTATATTATAAATCAAAAAAAATACCTATATGAATACTGACATAAAAAAGTTTATGTTCTGGGTTGCGTTTGTTGCGTCGCTTGGAGGTTTTCTCTTTGGCTTCGATACAGTCGTGATTTCAGGAGCAGAAAAAAATATAAAAGAAGTGTATGGCTTAAGTGGCTTTATGCACGGCTTCACAATGGCATCGGCAATTATCGGTACGCTGATTGGTGCGTTGTTTTGCGGTAAGCCAGCCGAAAGATTTGGTCGTCTTGAAAGCTTGAAGTGGATTGCATATTTCTACTTCATTTCAGCGATGGGCTGTGCGTTAATTGTCAACTGGTACTCGTTTGTATTCTTCCGATTCCTTGGTGGGTTGGCAGTTGGTGCGTCGTCGGTTGTCGGACCTATGTATATCGCAGAAATATCGCCAGCAAAATGGCGTGGGAGATTTGTTGCGTTCTTCCAATTCAATATCGTGTTAGGTTTGGTCAGTGCGTACATTTCAAATTATTTCTTGTTCGGTATTCCAAACGATTGGCTTTGGATGCTCGGTGTAGAAGGCATTCCGGCACTCTTGTTTGCGGTATTGCTTTTTACAATTCCAGAATCTCCACGTTGGCTTGTGATGAAAAATCGTGAAGAAAAAGCCAAGAGCGTGTTGGAATCAATCGGTGGCGAAGACGTTTCGGTTGAACTTGACGACATCAAATTGTCGCTTGCAAATACGCAAATGGGCGAACGTCTTTTCCAATTTAAATATTGGAAGCCGATTGCGATTGCGTTTTTGGTTGCAACGCTCAATCAGTTGTCGGGTATCAACGCTATCAATTATTATGCACCACGTATTATTGCGTCGTCGGGCGTACTTCAAGAATCGGCGATGTTGCAATCAATTCCGTTGGGTATAACAAACCTCATCTTTACGATGCTCGGTATGGTGCTTATCGACAAGCTCGGCAGACGTGTCTTGCTCTTCGCTGGTTCAGTGTCTATGACATTCTTCTTGTTCGCTGTTGCACTTGGCTTTGAGTATCCGAGTCTGCCAACGTTGTGGGGAGCTAAATATCAGCTTGGAGAGATGTTCGGCGGACTCTATATGATGATTTGTTTGATGGGCTTTTTGGCATCGTTTGCGATGTCGCTTGGAGCGACAATTTGGGTGCTTATATCGGAAGTATTCCCGACAAGCGTTCGTGCAAAAGGTCAAGTTTTGGGCAGTATGACACACTGGTTCTGGTGTGCAGGTATTACTTGGATTTTCCCAATCTTTGCCGAAAATTACTCAGGTTTGTTATTCGGATTCTTCGGTCTGATGTCAATCTTGACATTCTTCTTCGCTCTGAAAATTCCCGAAACAAAAGACAAATCACTGGAACAAATTCAGAAAGAATTAACGGCTTAATATAAGCAAATTTTTAAGAAGGACACTCGCAAGGGTGTCCTTTTTTAATTTGACAAAATACCACTAAAACGGAAAAATTCCAAAATGGCATTTTTACTTTTAATTTTTACTTTTAAGCTTAACTTTTTTATGAAGAATTTTTCTTTAATTTTATTGCTATTGACTTTTGTTTTAAACGTTTTTGCGAACAATCTGCAAAAGGATTTTGAAAATCCAAAAGATTTAGCACGAGCTGGAACATGGTATCACTTTACCAGTGCGATGATAACAAAAGAGGGCATAACAGCAGATATGGAGGCAATGCGTGATATCGGTTATGAATCGGCACACATTTTTGCGATAGGAGGAGGGGCTCCAAAACAATTTAAGAATCCCGTAAAACTGATGTCTCCCGAATGGGAAGAAATGATGAAACATTTGGGACACGAAGCAAAACGTTGCGGAATAAAACTTGGTATGCACAACTGCACAGGTTGGTCAAGCTCTGGCGGACCTTGGATTAAGGTCGAAGACTCGATGAAAAAATTGACTGCTTCAGAAGTGATTGTCGAGGGCGGTAGCGTTAATATCGTGCTTCCAAAACCGCATAGCTTGCTGAATTTTTATGGAGATGTTGCAGTTCTCGCACTTCCAGCAAAAGAGAAAATGCCGTTGCCCAAAATTACTTCAACACTTGCTGGTGCCGAAAATATCTTTGCGACAAAATCGCTGACAATCCCGACTGCTACAAATAAAGGCGGAAGTGTCGTGTTTGAATTTGAAAAGCCATACTCGGCAGAGTTTGCAAAGTTTGAATTTAACCCAGTGCATGTTTACATAAACATAGCTATTTCCGTTTCTGACGACGGCAAACAATTCAAAGAAATCGCAAAAACATCTATCGCATCATTCAAAGATAAAGGTACTCCAAAATTTTTATCTTTTGGAAAAAATGTATCGGCAAAATTTTATAAATTTGATTTTACTCCACGCGAATTCCCCGAATTTTTCAATAAACGATACGACATCTCTTTGCGTTCAATAAATCTTCTTCAAGATGCGATGATACGCGATGTCGATAAGAAAATATCAATCACCAGCAGTTATGGATACTCGGAGCCGAAAGGAAAAATTGCCAAAGGCGTTGCGTTAAATAACATTGTAAATTTGGCCGAAAAAATGAATCCCGACGGTACGCTTGTTGCCGATTTACCAGCAGGAAATTGGCGAATTTTGCGAATCGGTTATACAACTACTGGTGCAAAAAATGCTCCAAGTTCGCTTACTGGATTAGAGTGCGATAAACTATCCAAACGTGGACTCGACGCCCATTGGGAGCACTATATGGGCAAAATGCAAAAATGGTTAGGCGGAAGTTTGCGTTATGCGACAATCGATAGCTATGAAGTTGGCGGACAAAATTGGACAGAAGGCTTTGATGCCGAATTTAAAAAACGTCGTGGGTACGACATTATAAAATATCTGCCTTGCGTGTTCGGATATATCGTCGGCGACGAAAAGCAGAGCGAAAAATTTTTGTACGATTTGCAAAAGACAGTATCGGAACTCTTTTGCGAAAATTACTTCGATTACTTCCACGCACTTTGCAAAAAAAATGGATTGGTCTCTATCGTCGAATCATACGGCGGACCTTTCGATAATTTCCGAGCATCGAGATATTTTGACTTTCCTGTATCTGAATTTTGGGTACGTCAAAAACCGCCGTCAAAATCGGTGTCGAGCATCGCAAGCCTCTACGGAAAGAAACGTTGCGGAACGGAATCGTTCACATCAACATATCAAAACGGACGCTGGAGTATCGACCCTGCAGAGCTGAAAATTTACGGCGATAATGCATGGGCAATGGGCGTGAACTCGTTTATTATGCACACATACGTTCATCAACCATTCAACGCAGGACCTGGTTTTACGCTCGGCAAACACGGTTCCGATTTACACCGACTCAACACATGGTGGCAAATGGGTAAGGCATGGGTGTCGTATGTAAATAGGTCGCAAACGTTGTTGCAAACAGGGCGAGCGTTGAAACAAGTTTTGATTGTTCCACCGACATCATCGCCAAATTCAAAGTGGGACGCACCAGTGAATACGTCAATAATTAGTGCAGGTTTTGATTACGATATTTGTTCGGTTGAAGATTTAGGCGATGTTCTCTTTGTCGAGAATGGAAAAATAAAAGCTTCAAAAAATGGTGCGTCGTATGAATTGCTCGTCGTTGAAAAAAATCGTTTGAATACGATTGAAAAAATTAAGGCGATTGAAAAACTCGTCGCAGATGGTGCAAATATTTTGGCTGAACGCCCAGTTGACTCGCCGTCGCTTGCCGATGATAAAACAGAGTTCGACGCCATCGTAGCACGCATTTGGGACGGTGGCGAATCGGTTAAAAGTATTGGCAAAGGTAAACTTTTTACAAAAGGTTCTGTGCTTGGTACCTTGATTAAATTAAAGGTTTCGCCCAGATGTATAGCAAAAAATATGCTTACGGTTTGTCGGACAAATGGTACGCACGATATCTTCTACATTTCAAATCCGTCGAAAAATTCATTTAATAAAAAAATCTTTTTTAATGTCGCAAACGGGAAAATACCGCAACTTTGGGACGCTGACACAGGGAAGATTGAAAATATCGCAGAGTATAAAAAAATTGCGTCAGGTGTTGAAGTACCACTCTATTTTAGAGCGAACGAATCGAAATTCATCGTGTTTGTAAACGGACAAGAACAGGGTGTTGTAGATTTTGAAACTTCGCAAAAACAAACAGAGGCAAAAATAGAAATTATCGAAGCTAAATACGGCAATAAAGCGAAGAATCAATTTGTTGATGTAGCAGGTTTGCTGAAGAAAAATATCGCAAGCGAAATATGGGTTGCAAACAAAACGTTTGGTTGCGATCCGTCGCCTTTTAATGTGAAGAAATTGTATCTGAAATATAGTGTGAACGGCAAAGAAAAAAATGTAGTGCTTGCCGAAAATACTTTGTTAAGGCTTGTCGATAATGTCCCCGAAAAGCTGATTTATACAGGGGTAGAGGGCGATAAGCTTGCTGTGTGCTTTGAAGAAAATGGAACAGCAAAAGGCGAATGCCAAGACAAAACAAAGTTTTCGCTTAAGGTAGAAAATTTGCCCGAACCGTTAGATATTTCTAATGATTGGATTGTTCGTTTCCAAAAAAATCGAGGTGCTCCCGATTCAATAAAACTTACAAAAACTCAGTCGCTTTCAGAGTCTAAAATTGATGGCGTAAAATATTTTTCTGGTACGATGCAATACGAGAAAGAAATAGAAATTCCGTCGAATTATATCAAAGAAAATCGTAAGTTGATTTTGAAATTTGACGAAATTTATAATATAGCAGAAGTAGAAATTAACGGCAAATTTGTTCAGACTCTTTGGAAATATCCATACAGATGCGATATTACAAAATATCTGAAAGAAGGTAAAAATATCATAAAGATAAAAGTAGCAAACTTGTGGGTAAATAGGCTTATTGGCGATGCTCATTATCCTCAAGAATCCTTGCAAAATTGGGTTGTGCAAGGCGAAACAAAATCGGAATCTAAAAGATTTACATCGTCAGATTGGACTACTGCTTGGCGAAAAACCGACAAACTTTTTAAGTCGGGCATAGTCGGCAAAGTTCAAATAAAACCTTGCGATATTCTTCCGATAAAAAATAATTAAAACTCGCTTATCTAAAAATATGCAGGAAATTACTTACATTATTGGACACAAAAATCCCGATGTTGATTCAATTTGCTCGGCACTCGCATACGAGAAATATAAAGAGCTTATCGGCGAGAAGGGCTTTTGTGCGGCACGTTGCGGGAACTCGAATACGCGTATAGATAGAGTTCTTGAAAAGTTTAATGCACATCTGCCAAAGTTCGTTGGCGATGTCAGACTTCGCACTGGCGATGTTATGAAAACCGACATCATCAAAATGAATGCCGACGCATCGTGCTTTTCAGTTATGGGTGCAATCGATAAGCACGACCTTCGTTCAATTCCGCTAATCGACGAAAATAACAAGCTTCTTGGCGAAGTGTCAGTATTCGACCTCGGCGAATTTTTTATTCCACACCCGAAATCTGCAAAAGAAGTGCGTCGGGTAACAGCAACTCTTAACGACATCGTCAAGACTCTCAACGCAACAACACATTGCATTTTTGAAGCCGAAAAGCCCGAAGATATGTATGTGCGAATTGGTGCAATGGAAGTGTCAACTTTTGGATCGTTTATCCATAAGGAACAGTTGCGTCCGGAGCAGAATTTGATTGTTGTCGGCGACAGATTTGATATTCAAATTAAGGCGGTGCAAATGGGCGTGCGTGCGATAATAATCACTGGCGGTTATGATATCGACGACGCAGTTTTGGAGATGGCTCGTGCTAAAAAAGTCAGCGTTCTTTCTTGCCCGTACGATAGTGCGACAACCGCATTGCTCGTCAGAATGGCGACTCGTGCGTTGCCGTTGATGCGTAAAGATCTCACAATTCTCCGAAGCGATTATCCACTTTCAAAAGTTTCTTCAAAAGCAAAAGCGTACTTCGGCAGAACAATATACGTTTGCGACGAAAACAAAAAATTACAAGGCTTGTTCTCGAATACCGACCTTATCAATTTGCCAAAACAAAAGCTCGTGCTTGTCGACCATAACGAACTTTCGCAAGCAGTCAGAGGGGCAGAGGAGGCTGATATTATCGAGATAATCGACCACCACAGGCTCGGCTCGGCATCGACACAATCGCCGATTTTATTCTTGAATAAACCAGTTGGCTCAACCTGCACAATAATCAGCTCGATGTTCCGTAGAAGCGGATTGAAAATCGATAAACGTACGGCGGGATTGCTTTGTAGCGGGATAGTTTGCGATACTTTGAATTTGAAAAGTCCGACAGCGACATCGGAAGATGCCGAAGAAATCGAGGCACTTTCAAAAATAATCGGCATAAGTGGAGCTCAACTTGCAGACTATGTTTTCAGTGGCGACAGTGTGATTCTCTCGAATACAGCCGATGATGTCGTGCTTGCCGACTGCAAAATATATAGCGAAGGCGACGTTGAATTCTCGGTTTCGCAAATCGAAGAATTGGATTTTTCACACTTCAACTCAAAATTGGAAGAGTTGCGGACGGCACTTGAGAGATATCGAAAGGCACATAATTTGTATTTTTCTGCTTTGTTTATCACAAATGTTTCGACGCAAGACTCATTGTTGATGCTTTGCGGAGCCGATGAATTTGCGTCGCGTATAAATTATGCAAAAGACTCTGAACGTGAGGTTTTCGAACTTCCGAAGATAGTGAGTCGCAAGAAGCAACTGATACCATATTTGAGTGCATTGCTAAAAGATTAAAAAAAATTGCAAAAAGGTGTTGACAAGAGTCGAAAAAAAAGGCTTTCTTAAAACTTCACAATTTGAAATGCCTGGATGGCGGAATTGGCAGACGCAGCGGACTCAAAATCCGCCGATTTCACGATCGTGAGGGTTCGACCCCCTCTCCAGGTACCAAAAAAATCTAACACGAACCGTGTTAGATTTTTTTTGTTTTATAATCACTATTCGGGGCAACTCCAAAGAGAGTGGATTTTAATGAAATATACCGCATAGGCCTAATACCCTTAATCTATAATTTTGGAAGTTTTTATAACCATAAGCTATTCGTTGTATTAGTTTCATTTTTCTATGGAAACCTTCGGTTATCGAGTTGTTTTTAGTAAATCGCCACATCCTGATTATCGGACTAAACCATTCGCTTATTGTTTTTGCTAAATGCTCAAACTCCACAGGAGTATCGTATTTCATCGTTTTTATCATTCTTTTTAGTTCCTTTATATTTTCCTTACATTGCCTTACTGTCTGATGTTTCTTATTTAATAGCTTACACAGTTTATCTTTAAACTCGTATGCTAACTTTATCGCTGGATTTTCCTCAAAAAACCCTTTCAATCTCTCTCGCTCTTCAGCTTTTAACCTATCAGAACGCTTCCTTAACGGATACGTTAGTTTCCGATTCCACTTTACTTCTTCTTGGGCTTGCTTGCAAAATTCCATAAAATGATATCCTATCAATCTTATCACATGAAACCTATCCGCTACTATCTTGGCTTTAGGAAAACATCTTCTTACTATACTCCTATATCCTTTGAACGAGCGAAATTTTTTTTAGATGGAGCAGATGAAATATTAGAAAAAGTCAACTTCGTTCTCAAAAGGAATGGTAAAATACCAAAGAGAGCTTCTTTCATAAATTACATTATTTTTTGGATAAAATCCACTTGCACGAAAATAAAGTAATAGTTGTAGGTATTCCAACTATCTGAATATCGAATTTCAAACTTGGCTCAACTTTGGTTGAAGCGTTATGTATTCTAAAGGAAAATTGCCAGCCATTATCCATATACATTTCAAGAGTATTATCGCTATTAGGTTTCATTTCTAAGGAAACGATTCTAGTTGGCAATAAAACAATAGGAAGTGAGATTTTAGATTTTTCTGTTTTTGAGGGTTTGTTTAATGTCCCATGTAAATTGTAAGAATATAAGAGAGTTGATTCATCTTTATCAATGGAAACTGCTTTATAAAAATCAAACTTTCCAAGTAGATATTCTACTAATTTTTGTGGGACATTTGGAGAAGTGCTTGCTTTTAATACTTCTTCTTTAAAAGCCTTCAATAAAGGAATATAGACTGATTTAGATTTATCCGGCATTTCATTCCATTTTCGTCCTTCATCCTTATCTTTTCTTAATTTATCAAATATTGGCTTAATCTTATTCCAATATTCCTGGGAACATTTGTTTCCGTACCACTTCTCTCCAAAATCAATATTTGCAGATAATCGACTATGTTTTACTGCAAAATGATTATGTTTTAAACTTAATCCAATTTCCCAATTCTGAGAACTTCTTACTATCAACAAATCACGAACATCACCTTCTTCTCCCATGCCATCCTGCTGAATTTGAAGAGAAAGTGTGTCATTTGCTTCCTCTATTATCATGGGTTCTAATTCAAATAGAGTTTGTATAATTGCATCGGCTCCATAACGAAGTTTTGCTTGCATGGAGGTATTCATATTATCCCACTCCATTTTAGTATGTTGAAATGCACTATCTTCTACTATTTCAACGTCCCTTATATGCTTTATCGCATTGTATAAAGATGTTATACAAGCATATTCGTATGCTCTACCAATTGCATTACTTTGATTGCTCACGATTTCTTCCTTCTAATGCTTGTTTTATAGAGCATGCAATTTCATACGCTAGGTTGACTGGTACTGCATTCCCTATCATTTTATATCCGTCATTAACGTAATTATAAAAAAATTTAAAACTATCTGGAAATCCTTGTATTCTTGCAACTTCTCTAATTGTCATTCGCCTGTAAAGATGTTCTTGCCCTTTTACAAACTCTTGTTTGTTCTTTTCAACTTTTTGCATTTTAGGAGCTTGAGGATGAAGTTGACATTGTCTTCCTGATGCTTGAACTGTAAAGGCTTGCTCGTCCCAAGACTTAACTCTGTTTCTACTCATGAATATTGGAGAATATGCTCCAGTAAAATATTCATTATTGTTTATTGCATTTGGATTTTTGTGGTTTAAGGGTGCTGCAGGGATCGCAGTATCTTTTAAATCCCAAATAACATCTTTAAGAGTTATTTTTTTTGAATCATCCTTCGTAGAACCCTCTGGAAATTTAAAATCTATTTTTAAATCATTTCTAAAACCAATGTAAAAAACGCGTTTACGTTCTTGGGCAACACCATAATCTTTAGCATTTACTAGTGTAAGAGAAACATCGTAGCCACTTTCAGTAAATAGTTCTAAAATATTCTTAACTGCATTAGAATGCCTATTCGCCAGCATTCCACTAACATTTTCGGCAAGAAAAAATTTAGGTTTTTTCCAACGTAAAATTCTAATATAATCGTAAAAAAGTTGACCTCTCGCATCGTCTATACCTTTTAAACCGCCTGCTTCAGACCAAGATTGACATGGTGGACCTCCTATAATGCCGTCAATTTCACCTGGGATATCAGTTTCTTTTAATTTTCTGATATCTTCTCGCAATAACTTTGTTCTTTTATGATTTTGCTCAAAGGTTTTCCAAATAGTAGAATCAAACTCATTTGCAAGTGGTATTGAAAAGCCTGCTTTTTCAAAGCCCAAATCTAGACCTCCACATCCACTAAAAAGACTTAATAAATTCATATGCATCTTTTAAAAATATTATTAGAATTATATTAAGAAATATTCCACTTTTTTTTAGATATAAAGCGTTTTACCAGTTCTTCAGTAGTATCAGATTCTTCTACATGTCCGACGACTTTATAATTAGATGCTTCGAAGAAGTTTACTGGTGGATATTTTAAATCGGTATTGAGTTCTTTAACCTTTACCATTGGGACGTCTGCAAGGGTAGATTCGTCTTCAAGTGAAATCATCAAGCAATTTTCATCGCCTTCTTCAAGACATTCTGCGTAAACTAAAATATCACCCTTTTTTATCATTCTATTTTTCGTTATATATATTTGCTTTCGATTAGCAAGGATTATCTAATAGGCTTTTCGGTCTTGAGGCGATGAAATCTTGTTTATTAAATTGGTTTTTCGAAAGATTTTTAAATTTCCTTTCAAAGTGTTCAGAAAACTTAAAATATTATTGTAAATTTTGCCGATTTATAAAAAGTTTTCTGAAACTTATGAAAGGAATTTTATTATGAAAAAAAATCTCGGAGCTAAAACTTTAATCGCACCTTTGCCTGTCTTTATTATCGGTACTTATGATGAATCGGGCGTTCCTAATGCTATGAATGCCGCTTGGGGAACTCAATGCGACTATGACAAAGTTTTTATCCTCTTAGGCGAGCACAAAACTACTGACAATTTGAAGAAAACAAAGGCTTTCACGTTGTCGTATGCGACTCCTGAAACGGTCGATATTTCGGACTACTTCGGCATTGAGTCGGGCAGGAAAATCGACAAAATTAAGCATGCTGGCGTGAGTGTTCGCAAGGCTGATTTTGTCAACGCACCTGTGATTGAAGCTTATCCGTTCACTCTTGAATGCGAGCTTGTGGAAATGCAGGAGGTCGACGGCGATTTCCGTGTTGTTGGGAAAATCGTCAATGCGATTGCTGAAGACTCCATTTTAGACGAAAATGGAAATGTCGATTTAGGCAAATTGCGTCCGATTGCGTATGATAGTTCTGCAAAAGTCTATCGAGTTTTAGGCGAAAAAGTCGGCAATGCCTTTAAAGACGGACTAAAAATAAAACGCAAATCAAGCAACTCTTAAAAAATTGTCATTTTAAAATTTTAACTCTAACAGCAAAAGAAAATACAAAATAGGCGTGTCTGTGGACGTGTCTATTTATTTTAAATGTTGACGTTTTTTGACTTTTTTTGAAAATGTTTTGTTATGAAACATCATTATAATTTTATCGGTTTTGTGGTTAAAGCCTTGGCGGGAGTTTTACTTTTTGCGTTTGTAGCGAATGCGTCGATTAACGAGTACACACCAAAAGTATATACAAAAGTTTGGAATGCGAAATGGTCGGGTAGTGAAAACTATCATAAAAACGATTATCGCGTTGTGCATTTCCGACGAACTTTCGATATGGAAAAAGTCGCAGAGTCGTTTAAAATTAACGTCTCGGCGGATAATCGATTTGCACTTTATGTGAATGGCAAGCTCGTTGGTAGAGGTCCGGCAAGAGGCGATATGTTCAACTGGTATTACGATACTTTTGATATTGCACCTTATTTGAAGCAGGGCAAAAACGTTATCGCATCGCTCGTATGGCACGCTGGGCATTATGCTCCGTTCGCACAATTTACACGCAAGACAGCGTTTATTCTCGACGGTGCGACAAAGGCAGAAGATTTTGTAGCAACGCCAAAAAATTGGAAAGTGAAAGAGTCGGAAGCATATTCTCCACGTGTGATTCGTAGTTTATTCACAGGTCCGAGCGATATTATTGATGGTTCGAAGTATGATTGGGGTTGGACATCAATAGATTTTGACGATTCCAAGTGGAAAGTTGCAAGTGGATATGAACCAGCACATCCGGTAGATACTCCGTATGGCGAAATTACTTATATGTTGACGCCACGCAAGATTCCACAAATGGAAGAAACGCAAATGCGTCTGCAAAAAATCTGTAAAGTTGAAGGTATAGAAAATGTACCGAATTTTATATCGGGCAAAGAGCCGTTCACAATTCCGGCGAATACGAAGTGCAGAATTTTTATAGATAACGGATTCCTCACAACTGCGTACCCGATTTTAAAAATCGACGGAGGGAAGGATAGTGTTATCGACATTAAATTTGGCGAAGCACTTTTTGATAAGAAGAATCGAAAAGCAAATCGCAACGAAGTTGAAAATCGCGACTTTGAATATAGACGTTTGCAAATGGATACTTTTATTTCTGACGGTGGAGCAAATCGTGAGTACAGCACGCTTTGGTTTAGAACGTACAGATACGTCGGTTTAGATATTCAGACAAAAAATCAACCGCTCACAATCAAAGATTTTTACGGCAATTTCACCGCTTACCCATTTGTAGAAAATGCGACTTTTGATTCCGACCAAAAATCTATTGCGAAAATTTGGGAAGTCGGTTGGCGTACAGCTCGCTTGTGTGCAAACGAAACTTACTTCGATTGTCCGTATTATGAGCAGTTGCAGTATGTTGGCGATACGAGAATCCAAGCACTAATTTCTCTTTATGTTTCGGGCGATGATAGATTGATGCGTCAAGCAATATCGGCATTCAATGCGTCGCGTTCGTATGTCGGGATAACAAAAGCTCGCTATCCGTCGAGACTCGAACAGCATATTCCGCCTTTCTCGCTTTACTGGATTCTTATGCTTAACGATTACGCTATGCACCGCAACGACCCTGCGTACATTAGAGAAAATCTGCAGGGTGTTTATACAATTCTCGATTGGTTCACAAATCAACTCGATGAGCAAAAAAATATTTTGAAGCCGAGAATGCCATATTGGAATTTTGTCGATTGGAGTGCGTCAGATCCAAAAACAAAAGGCGAGAATTCGACAGGTTGGTTTAGAGGTGTTGCTCCAGAAGGCGAAAATGCTGGCTCGGCAATCACAACATTGCACTTGGCTCTAACATTCAAAGAGGCGTCGAAACTTATGCGTCAAATGGGCGATGAGTATTTGTCGAAAAAATATGCCGATATGCACGCAAAAATTGTCAAGGCAGTGAAAGAGCGTTGCTGGAATGAAAAGCGACAACTCTTTATGGATTTTGAAGGTGCTATATCTTCGAGCCAACATGTCAACATTATGGCTATTCTCGCTGATGCTATCGAAGCAGACAAGCAACCTTCGTTGATGAAAAAAATCATCGAAGACAAATCGCTTACGCAATGCACATTCTATTACAGATTCTATTTGACCGAAGCTATGCGTAAATGTGGTTTGGGTAATTTGTACATCGACAATCTCAAGCCATGGTATGATATGATAAATATCGGTTTGACGACATTTGCAGAGAATCCGGAGCCGACACGTTCCGATTGCCATGCGTGGAGCTCAAGCCCGAACTATCACTTGTTGTCGCTCGTATGCGGTATCACACCTGCTGATTATGGATTCAAGAAAATTAGGATTGAGCCAAATTTGGGAAGGTTGAAAGAAGCGATTGGCAAAGTGCCACATCCTGCAGGGAATATCGAAGTTGCGATAAGAAAAAATGAGTATGGCAAGCTCGACGCAAACATTACACTTCCGAATGGAATTGATGGTGTATTTGTTTTCAAGGGACAAGAAATAAAATTAAAATCAGGCAAAAATAATATCTCGCTCAGAAAATAGTTTATGAAGAAATTGATTACTTTTTTGTTGGTGTGTGCGTCTGTATCGTCGGTATTTTCGGCGATTCGCGAGGACGGAAAAACTTTTGAAGGATTCTGGATTAGCGAAGCATCTGAAAAAGCATACGGTGGAAATTTTGTCGTGATGAAATTTAGACGTACATTTGAGCTCGATAAAGTTCCGCAAAAACTCGACGCATACGTATCTGCCGACAACCGATACAAGCTGTTTGTCAATGGCAAGCAAGTCGCTTATGGACCAGCACGAGGCGACTTGGAAAATTGGTATTATGACACTGTCGATATTGCTCCGTATTTGAAAAAAGGAAAAAATGTTATTTCTGCACTTGTTTGGAATGGTGGATTGTATGGCTCACACGCCTCGCAGATTTCTTTGTGTCCGGCATTTTTCTTCGATACAGAAGACTCTAAATTAAAATTGCAGTCGACATCATCGCGTTGGAAAGTTAAAACATCATCAGCTTTCACAGCGACCCAAAAAACAAATCTCGGTACGTTTGAAAATTTTGACGCATCAAAATATGATTGGTCTTGGACTCTCCCTGAATACAACGACAAAAAATGGTGGCGTCCTCGTGATATCGAACGTGGCTCAATGGTATCATCAAAGACAGGAGCGTATCGCTGGCTTTTGACAAAACGTGATATTCCCACACAGTTCGATATTCCGCAACGTTTTAAATCTATCCGCAGATTTTCGGGTGTCGAGAACGTGCCAAACTTCATATCGGGCAACGCTCCGTTGACGATTCCAGCAAATACAAAGTGCGAAATTTTATTGGACAACGGAGTTCTCACAACGGCATTCCCACGTCTGCTCACCGATAATGGAGCAGGGGCAAAAATAACAATTAAATACGATGAATCCTTGTGGGATAAAGATTCCTTGAAAGGTAATCGCAACGAAATTGACGGGAAATCGCATGGCAAAAAATCATACTTAGACATCTTTAAACCTGACGGAAAAACGTGCGAGTTCATTCCACTTTGGTACCGTCCGTTCAGATATGTTAGCCTTATAATCGAGACAAAAGACCAACCGCTTGTTATCTCCGATTTCTCGTACAACTTTACATCATATCCATTTGAGGAAAAAGCAAAATTCTCATCGCCAGATTCCCGCTTATCAAAAGTTTGGGATATTGCATGGCGTACAATTTTGCTTTGTGCAAATGAGACTTATATGGATTGTCCATACTACGAGCAGTTGCAATATGTGGGCGATACTCGAATACAAGCGTTAGTATCATTGTACGTTTCAGGCGATGCTCGGTTGATGCGTAAAGCCATCAAACTCTTTGCATCATCGAGAAATTCAGAGGGACTGACGATGTCTCGCTATCCGTCTAAACTTCCACAGGTAATTCCGCCATTCTCGCTTTATTGGGTTCAAATGCTCCACGATTATGCGATGCACTGCGACGACCAAGCGTTTATCAAAGAAATGACACCTTGCGTGAAAACTGTTATGGAATGGTTTGAACGTCAAATCGATTCAAATACAGGAATGTTGAGTGCAGATATGCCTTATTGGAATTTCTGCGATTGGGCGATGTCGAAAAATTCAAAAAAAGAACTTTGGGGAATTTGGGATTTCGGTTCTGCTCCAGTCGACAAGGTAAATTCAAAAGGTTCGGCAATTCATACGCTCCACTTTGCGAGTGCTCTCAAAGATGCTTCAAAAATTCTCAAGCGTACAGGCGAGGGGTATATCGCAAAACACTATGATGAACTTTCCGAAAAATTGACAAAAAATGTTATGGAAAAATGTTGGGACGAAAAACGTGGTTTGATTATGGATTATCAAGGTGCGACAACATCGAGCCAACACGTCAATATTTGGGGCATTTTGAGCGATGCTATAGATAAATCGAAACAAGCCGACGTTATGCAACGCATAATGAAAGACGATTCTTTGGCACAATGTTCACTCTATTACAGATATTATTTGGCTGAAGCATTGCGTAAAGTAAACGCTGGCGAAAAATATATATCCGAACTTTATCCATGGCATGAAATGGTCGCCGATGGATTGACAACTTTCGCTGAAAAAGTCGGCAATGCACGTTCCGATTGTCATGCGTGGAGCTCAAGCCCAAACTATCACTTGTTGTCGCTCGTCTGCGGAATAATGCCGTCTGATTACGGATTTAAGAAAGTGAAAATCTCGCCAAACCTTTGTGGCTTGGAATGGGTGAAAGGTAAAATGCCACATCAAAAAGGTTTTATCGAAGTGAATTTTAAACAAGTCGACAATGGGCTTGTCGGAGAAATTACTTTGCCAAATGGGCTTGAGGGGGAATTTGAATATCGTGGTAAAACACAAAAATTGTCATCGGGTAAAAATATAATAGACGCAAAATAAATATGAAAAATTTTTCTCGGCAATTACTTTTCTTCCTTGCGAGTGTTGTAGCTTGTTCAACATCTTTTTCTGCACTTAATGATTATTCTGAAAGGTGGAATGCAAAGTGGATTGCACCAGCAGATGCAGTTGTTGGCGGTTATAACGTGATGCACTTCAGAAAAACTTTTGAACTTGATGTTGTCCCGCAAAAACTCGAAGTAAATGTGAGTGCAGACGCGCGCTACAAATTGTATGTCAACGGCAAATATGTCGGTAATGGGGCGTCAAGTGGCGATACTGCTTGTTGGTATTATGAAGTATTTGATATTGCTCCCTATTTGAAAAAAGGAAAAAATATCATCAGTGCAAAAGTTTGGAATTTTGGGAAAGGCTTTTCTCCGTCGGCACAAATAAGCGTTCGTCCAGCTTTTATTTTAGATTCTGTCGAGAAAAAATACGAGTTCTTGTCGACTAATAAATCCTGGAAAGCAATCAAGAGCAACGCATATTTGCCAGTGCGTGCCAAGCGTTTGGCGATTGGTGCGGGAATAAATTTTGACGCAGAAAAATATTTGTGGGGTTGGGAAAATATCGACTTTGATGACTCCGCATGGAAATCGGCTACCACAGTATCTTTTGGAAAACCTATTTGTACCTACGGCGGAATAATCGATTGGCTTCTGACAAAACGCGACATTCCACAAATGGAAGAAACACCAATTCGCTTTGCGTCAATCCGTAGATTTTCAGGGGTCAAAAGCGTGCCAAACTTTATATTTGGTAATGAGCCGTTGACGATTCCAGCGAAGACAAAATGTAAAATTCTTCTCGATAATGCAGTGAATACAACTGCATATCCAAAGCTTTTTGTCGACAAAGGCAAGTCTTCTAAAATCAAACTTCGCTATGCTGAAGCCTTGCAAGATAAAGACGCAAAAAAGTATAATCGCAATGACATTGATGGCTTGGACTTTGCTCCAGCAGGCGTTTACGGGGCATATACGCTTGAAGATATTTTTGTTGCCGATGGTAAAAAACGAGAGTTCACAACGCTTTATTATCGACCATACCGATATGTTCAAATGGAAATTGAAACAGCTGATGAACCCTTGATAATCTCCGATTTTTCGGCAGTTTTCACGGCATATCCGTTTGAAGAAATAGGTGCATTTTCTTCGGATGATAAGAGTATAGATAAAATTTGGGAAGTCGGTTGGCGAACAATCCGTTTGTGTGCGTTTGAAACTTTTATGGATTGTCCGTATTTCGAGCAGTTGCAGTATATCGGCGATACTCGCATTCAGGCGATTGTCTCGCTTTGCGTCTCGGGCGATGACCGATTGATGAAAAAAGCGTTGAAGATGTTTGCACTTTCTCGCGATCACACAGGGCTTTTGCAAAGTCGCTATCCATCGGCGGAAAAACAGTATATACCAGGTTTTTCACTTTTTTGGATTGGTATGCTACACGACTATATGATGTGGCGTGGCGATGTCGAATTGCTCACGCAAATGACACCAGCAATGCTTTCCATTTTAGAATATTTCAATAGTCAAATGGATAAAAATACGGGGATGTTGCGTGCCGATATGCCATATTGGAGTTTTGCCGATTGGAGTGGTGGAAAGAAACGAGGCAAGGAACGTGTCGATTGGTGGTGGGGTAATCCGCCAATATCAAAAACGTGTGGTTCGGCAGTTCATACATTGGCGTATGCGTCGGCATTAAAACAAGCATCCGATATTTTGAAATATGTTGGGCGTGCTGATGACTCAAAGAAATTTTTGGAGCAATCGAAAAAAATCGCACAAGAAGTCGGCAAAAGATGTTGGGACGAAAAGCGTGGTTTGTTGTTGGATTATATCGGGGCAAAATCGGTCAGCCAACACGCAAATTTGTGGGCAATCTTGACCGACGCAATTCCAGTAGAACGTCAACGTGAAGTGTTCGACAAGATTATGTCGGATAAATCTGTTGCACAATGTTCGTTCTATTATAGATACTATTTGACCGAAGCTATGCGAAAAGTCGGCAGGGGCGATACATACATTGCCGAACTACAACCATGGCGACAAATGGTTGCCGACGGACTTACGACATTTGCGGAAAATCCGTCAGATAGCCGTTCCGATTGCCATGCGTGGAGCTCAAGCCCGAACTATCATTTGTTGTCGCTCGTATGTGGAATTATGCCAAGTTCGCCAGAATTTAAGACTGTGAGAATCGAGCCAAATATGGCGTCATTAAAATTTATCGAAGGAAAAGTTGCACATAAAAAAGGTTTGATAAAATTGAAACTATCTCGCAAAGAGAAGTCGATAAAAGGTGAAATATATTTGCCGAGTGGGCTTTCTGGAGAATTTGTATGGAATAAAAAATCGATAAAATTGTCAGAAGGGAAAAATAAAATAGCAGTTGATTAAAAATATGTATTTACAAACGTGCGAAAAATGTTTGTTATAAAAAGATATTTTATGCGGGTGTAGCTCAATTGGCAGAGCGCGAGCTTCCCAAGCTTGAGGTTGCGAGTTCGACCCTCGTCGCCCGCTATGGTTTGAATTTTATGGCTTGACAACCTCCTTTCTGTTGAAAGTCATCCGCGGTGGAGAATATCCCCGCGGTCTTTTTTTTGTTTATATCTTGACAAGAAAGCGATTATTATCTCTAATATCGCCTTGATGATGATTAGAAGTAGGACAACCAATCTCATCTCAATCACCTCCTTTCGTTGAGGTCGTCGCATCGGCTCTACCCCGATGCGATTTTTTTTGACCTGTTAAAATAGCTCTTCTGGTTATTGGCATTGTTCGGTTTTCGTTGTTTTTGTAATTGATTTGTGGGGGCGGTTATGTAGAGTTCTCTTTCTTATGAGCTTAATTTCTCTCAGCGATGTTTCTTTGCGATATGGTGTGAAACCACTCCTCGATTCTGCGAATCTCAATATTCAGCAGGGCGATTTTATGGCACTTGTTGGGCGGAATGGGGCTGGTAAAACTTCGCTTCTAAAGCTCATTGCGGGGATAATCCAAGCCGACTCTGGACTTGTCGAACGTGTGAAATCGGTGAAGTCGGCTTATCTTCCTCAAGACGTTCCAACCAATTTAAATGGGTCGGTGTACTCAGTTGTGGCGTCGGGTATTGGCGATATGGGGAAATTACTCTGCCGTTACAAAGAGTTGCTCATGCGTATTGAAACAGAGCATACTGCCGAGGAACAAACAGAGTTCGACTCGCTCGTGGCTAAACTAAATGATTTGGGGGCGTGGGATGTAAATTCAAAGATTATGTCGGTAATCGAGCGTTTGGAAATCGACGCAGAACTCGAAGTTTCGTCGGCATCTGCTGGTTTGAAGCGTCGTGCTTTGCTCGGTCGTGAACTTGCTTCCGATCCCGACATTCTTTTGCTCGACGAACCAACAAATCACCTCGACATCGATTCAGTTTTGTGGCTCGAAAAATTTTTGAAATCGTGCGGAAAGACTCTTGTGTTTGTCTCGCACGACCGTGATTTTCTTCGCAATCTCGCAAACCGTGTCGTTGAAGTCGATAGAGGGAAACTCATTGCTTTTGATTGTAAGTTCGATGAATTTATCTCTCGCAGAGATGAATTGTTGGCATCTCGTGAACGCAATGAAGCTGTCTTTGATAAAAAGCTTGCACAAGAAGAAGCGTGGCTCCGCCAAGGAATCAAGGCACGTCGCACTCGCAACGAGGGCAGAGTTCGCGAGCTTATGAAGCTCCGTCAAATCCGTGCGGAACGTCGCGAAAAATTGGGGCAGGTGAATATCCGTGTGCAAGAGCAAAACGGCGGTGGACAAAAAGTTTTGGATGTAAAAAATATTTCAAAATCGTACAACGGAACTCCTATTATCAAAGACTTTTCGACGACAATTTTTAAAGGCGATAAAATCGGGATTATCGGACGCAATGGTATCGGCAAAACGACATTGTTGAATATTTTGTTGGGATCGTTAAAAGCCGATAACGGAGAAGTGCTATGCGGAACATCGCTGAAAATTTCGTACTTTGACCAGCTCCGCAAAGAGCTTGACGACAATATGCGTTTGTTCGATTTTATCGGTGGCGGGGCAGACTTTGTTTCGGTCAATGGAGCAAAGCAGAATGTGATGGGATATTTGCAAAACTTTTTGTTTTCGCCAGAGCAAGCTTTGAGCGATATCGGGACGCTTTCAGGTGGAGAAAAAAATCGTCTGATGCTCGCAAAAATGTTTTCTGTGCCTGCAAATGTACTTGTTCTCGATGAGCCGACAAACGATCTCGATATGCCGACAATCGATATTCTCGAAAACGCACTTATGAATTTTGATGGCACTGTATTGCTCGTCTCGCACGACCGTTCGTTTTTGAATAATATTGTCAACTGCGTCTTCTGTTTTGATGAGGGGGGCGAGATTGTGGAGCTTGCGGGTGGATACGATGAATGGGCGAAATACAAGGAACGCAAGGCAGAACAGCTCGCAAAGAAAGAAGTGTCAGTTGTAAAACAGCAAACCACTCAAGAGCAAAAAAAGCGTGCGAAGCTTTCAAATAAAGAACGAGCTGAGTTAGAGTCTATACCGAGTCGTATCGAAGAAATAGAAGCTGAACGTGCCGAGCTTTCGGCAAAGCTCGAAGATAGCGAATATGTTGTTGCCAACTTCGATAAGCTCGAAGCAATCAATAAGCGACTCGAGGAACTCAACGCCGAAGACGAATACCTTATGCAACGCTGGGAAGAACTCGACGCAAGGGCATAGCAAACGCTATAATATTAGCGTTCTATAAGATCATATTATGCGATTTCAAAATTGAAGTCATATTTGAAATAAACTTCTTTTGAATATTTATTTTAAGGAAAAATGTCCGAAGATTTTGTAGTAATGTTAAATAAATCGTTGACTTGTCGTACGGGAGTGTCATCATTTTTAGCTAATTTTTTAATGACTTATAGCAAGAACGGAATATTTTTTATATGGCGTTAATTGTACAAAAATATGGCGGAACATCTGTCGGAGATACTGACAGAATCTTGAACGTCGCCAAGAGAATAAAAACCTTTGTCGATAGTGGCAATCAGGTTGTAGTTGTCGTATCAGCTCGAAGTGGCGTAACAAACGAACTTATCGCAAGAGCAAAAACTTTTTCGGCTCAACCAAATGAACGCGAAATGGATATGCTTTTGGCTGTCGGCGAACAAGAAACTATTGCACTTACTGCAATGGCTTTGCACTCGCTCGGCGTAAAGGCAGTGTCGCGTACAGGTGCACAGGCAGGTATTATCACTGACGATGCACACACAAAAGCTCGTATTGTTGAAATCACAGGTGGCGATATTCGCCAGTGTCTCGACGAAGGCAATGTTGTGATTGTTGCAGGTTTCCAAGGTATTGATAGAAGTGGTAATGTATCAACTCTTGGACGTGGCGGTAGCGACCTTTCTGCAATCGCACTTGCGGCAGCACTGAAAGCTGACATCTGCCAAATTTACACAGACGTTAGCGGAATTTATACAGCCGATCCACGAGTAGTGAAAAACGCACGCAAGATTCCAGAAATGTCGTATGAAGAACTTTTGGAGTTGGCATCGCTCGGCTCAAAAGTTATGCAAGCTCGCAGTGTTGAGTTTGCACAAAAACACAATGTAGTATTTGAAGTAAGATCAAGCTTTAACAACGAACCCGGAACAATAGTGAAATCGGAAGCACCATCATTAGAAGACGTCGTAATTAGTGGCGTAGCAATAGATAGAAATCAAACAAAAGTAACAGTAACAGAAATCCCTGACAAGCCAGGTACAGCGGCGGAAATCTTCCGTCAATTAGGCGAAGGCGGTGTTGTTGTGGATATGATTGTTCAGAATGTCGGACGTGGCGGTAAGGCTAATTTGACCTTTACCGTATCGAAAGATGACGCTGCAAAAGCTGAAAAGCTCTTGCGTACATATTGCGAAGCAATCAAGGGTGCGACAGTGTCGCTGACTGGCGATATCGCAAAGGTATCGGTAGTTGGCACAGGTATGCGTTCGCACAGCGGTGTTGCTGCAAAATTCTTCAAGGCACTTGCCGAAAACAGCATCAATGTCCAGATTATTACAACGAGCGAAATTAAGATTTCTGTCGGAATTTCTCTCGAAGAAGCTGATCTTGCCGCAAACGTTTTGCACTCGGCTTTTGCTCTGGATAAGTAAAAAAAAATTCAATTATCTGGGAGTCGGACGGCAAGAAAGCTGTCCGACTTTTTGCGTATTTTTATGGCGATATTCAATCGACTTTTTTTCTTGCTCGCAGTCGGTTAATTTTTGATAATCTAATGTAATTAATTATGGAATATACAAGTACAAGAGGACAAAGTAAGAATTTGACATTTTCGGAAGCAGTCTCGGAAGGTCTTGCACCAGACGGTGGTTTGTACATACCTGCGTCGATACCCGATATTTCTGGCAAATTAGAACAATGGGAAGGGCTTGGCTATGCCGACCTTTGCTTCGAGTTTTTGAAGCTTTTTGCCGATGATATTCCAGAGGCAGATTTGCGTAAGATTGTAGATTCATCATACACACGTTTCGACGATCCTGCAATAGCGCCATTGCGTAAGCTCGATAACGGATTGTATTTGCTCGAACTTTTCCACGGACCAACTTTGGCATTTAAAGATTTTGCGTTGCAGTTTGTCGGGAGCTTGTACGAATATTTGCTTTCAAAGAGTGGAAAGAAAATCAATGTTCTCGGTGCGACAAGTGGCGATACAGGTAGTGCGGCAATTAACGGACTTTTGGGAAAGAAAAATGTAAATATATTTATTCTCTATCCAGAGGGCAGAGTGTCGCCATTGCAAGAGCGTCAGATGACATGCACAAGTGCAGATAACGTTTTTCCAATCGCAATTCATGGAACTTTTGACGATGCACAAGCGATAGTGAAATCGTTATTTGGCGATTTAGAATTTAAGTCGAAATGGAATTTGTCGGCTGTAAATTCAATCAACTTGGCTCGCATTTTGGCACAGTGTGTATATTATGTTTATGCGTGGTTGAACTTGCCAAAACAAGAACGCAATAACGTGATGTTTGTTGTTCCAACAGGCAACTTCGGCAATGTATTTGCTGGATGGCTCGCTCGCAAGGCTGGTTTGCCAGTTAAAGAATTTAGAGTTGCGACAAACCAAAACGATATTCTCTACAAACTTTTCAACTCGGGCGTTTACGAAGTATCTACTGTCGAACCAAGCTATGCACCATCGATGGATATTCAAGTGTCATCTAATTTTGAACGTTTCTTGTATTACTT
Source organism: Opitutales bacterium (assembly GCA_015061945.1). Taxonomy (GTDB): domain Bacteria; phylum Verrucomicrobiota; class Verrucomicrobiia; order Opitutales; family Intestinicryptomonadaceae; genus Merdousia. The sequence continues at coordinate 252,386 of SUVP01000002.1, read as the reverse complement.
CTTGAATGGCGATACAGCAAAAGTTCGTGAGATTATGTCGGCATTTAAACGTGAAGGAAAATGGGTGTTTGATTCTTTCAAAACAGAAGAATTTTCAGCATCGAGAATGTCAGATAGCGAAATTTCTGAAACACTCGCAAAGGTATATAAAGAGTTGGGCGTAGTTGTAGATCCGCATACAGCTTGTGCGTTCAAAGACTTGCCAGCAGATTGCACAAAGGTATTGCTATCAACGGCACACTCGGCAAAGTTCCCAGAACTCATCGAAAAAACACTTTCTGTACACCCGACATCTGAGTCGCTCGAAAAACTTTTGAATAAACAAATAGTCAAGACGATTGAAGATGCGGATGCGTCGAAAATCCGTTCATTTATTGAGGCAAATGGCATTATGTAGCCCGTCCGACAACGGAGGGCGGGCGTTTCGCAAAAACGAAAAAAACTGCGACTTTTACGAGTCGCATAAAACAAATGTCAAAAAGCTAAAATAAAAGAATTATGAAAAAAGTTTTAATATACGATACAACGTTGCGAGATGGCACACAATGCGAAGGTGTGTCGCTTTCGGTTGCAGCAAAATTGCGTCTCGCAGAAAAAATGGATAGCTTCGGTTTCGATTTTATCGAAGGTGGTTGGCCCGGTTCAAACCCACGCGATATGGCGTTCTTTGAACAGGTAAAACAATTAAATTTAAAGCATGCAAAAATCACAGCATTTGGTTCGACTCGCCGAGCAAATACAAAGGTAGAAGAAGATAATCAAGTAGCATTGCTTTTGGCTTCTGAAGCCCCATATATCACAATCTTTGGCAAGACATGGTTGTTGCATGTCGAAGAAGTCATCAAGACAACAGCAGAAGAAAACCTCAATATGATTGAGGAAACTGTTGCACATTTGGTTGCAAATGGTCGCAAGGTTATTTACGACGCTGAACACTTTTTTGACGGCTACAAAGATAATCCAGAGTACGCTTTGAAAACTCTCGATGCCGCAAAACGTGGCGGTGCAGAGTTTGTTTGCTTGTGCGATACAAATGGTGGAACGATGACTGACGAGTTCGGCGAAATTGTCGCAAAAGTTGTCGCACATATGGGAGATACTCCTGTCGGCGTTCACTGCCACAACGATTGTGGGCTTGGTATCGCAGTATCGCTCGAAGGTGTACGCAATGGTGCAACTATGGTACAAGGTACAATCAATGGAATTGGCGAACGCAACGGCAATGCAAATCTTTGTGCGATAATCCCGAATCTCATCTTGAAGATGAAGCGTCAGCTTAATTGCGAAAGTCAACTTTCAAAACTTCGCGACTTGTCGTTGTTCTTTGATGAAATGGCGAATTTGCGAAGCAACACACGTTTGCCATACGTTGGAGCGTCGTCGTTTGCACACAAGGGAGGTGTCCACGCAGATGCTGCAAATAAAGTAAAACGTAGCTATGAACATATCGACCCCGCACTTGTTGGAAATCGTACACGAGTGTTGGTTAGCGATATGTCGGGCAGAGCGTCGGTTATGATGAAAGCACGAGATATGGGCGTTGATATCGATTCAAAAGATCCACTCATTGGCGAATTTTTGGACGAGCTTAAAAATCTCGAATTTAGAGGATATGAATACGAAGCTGCCGATGCGTCGTTCAGCTTGTTGCTTTCAAAGTTTTTGAAAAAACATAGCGACCACTTCAAAGTTCGTGGTTATAGAGTTATCGTAGAACGTGATGAAATGGGTCGTACAACAAAATCGGAAGCAACTGTTAAACTCGAAATAGACGGAACAATCGAGCATACCGTAGCAGAAGCACATGGTCCAGTTGCTGCACTCGACCTCGCACTTCGCAAGGCATTGTCGAAAAAATATCCACAAATTAAAGATGTAGATTTGAGCGACTTTAAAGTTCGTATCATAGATAGTGCAGAAGGTGCAAATGCTGTAACTCGTGTGCAGATTGAATCGAAAGATAATCGCAACAAGGTTTGGGGAACAGTTGGTGCGAGCGATAATATCATCGTGGCATCGTGGGAAGCGTTGAAAGACGCAGTTGAATACAAACTTTCGGAAGACGAGTAATAGCAAAGAAAATCTTTACAAATGGAATCGCAAGATAAAAAAATATATAAGGTCGTCGATATAAGGTCGTCGATAAAAAATAAGTATTTAAAATTTCTCTATTCGATTATCGAAAGACCGCTCGAAGCATTCTTGGGTATTACCGACCTTAACGAAACTTACGATCGTTTGGTAAAGAAAACATCAGGCAATTTTTTTAAACGTGCTGTTGAAGCAATCGGCGTTGATTACGAAATTTCTGAAACCGATTTGAAGAAGATTCCACGTGAGGGCGGGCTTGTTGTTGTGTCGAACCACCCACTCGGTGGATTAGATGGAATCGTTTTGGGAGCAGTGCTTTTGAGTGTTCGCGAAGACGCAAAAATTATTCTGAACGGACTTCTCGCCAATATGCCAGAAATTAAAGAATACGCAATATGCGTAAATCCATTTGGCGGAAAAAGTGCGACAGCCCAAAACGTGTCGTCGATGAAAGATACAATCCGACTTCTCAAAAATGGAGGTTGTGTCGGGACGTTCCCGTCGGGGACAGTGTCGCACATTCACGTTAAAGATTGTTGCATTAGCGACCCCGAGTGGAACACAAATATCGCACAAATTGCACGTCGCACAAAAGCAAATATTTTGCCTGTTTATTTTGATGGCAGAAATTCTTGGCTTTTCTATTTGGCTGGGCTTATCCATCCACGCTTGCGTACATTGTTGCTCATTCGAGAAATGTTTTATGTTGCACGTCGCAAGAAAATACAAATGCACGTTGGTGGTGTAATCTCGGCACGCAAAGTTTCAGAATTCCAAAATGACGAAGAATTGACTTCGTGGCTCCGTATAAATTCATACGTCTTGGGAGGTCGCAATAACAAGGGCGAAAAGCAAGATAAAACACAGCTGAAAATCATTCAACGCAGTATCGAAAAAATTTTCCCGATGATGCACAAGGAAATGCAAGATTTGATTTTGCCTATCGACCCACAGCTTATCGAAAAAGAAATTTCGGCACTTCCTGAATCTGCATGTATGATAAGTGGCGAAAAAATATCAGTCTATTGTGCTGAAGCATGGCAGATTCCATGGGCGATGTTGGAAATTGGACGCTTGCGTGAAGAAACTTTCCGTGAGGTTGGCGAGGGTACCGGCAAGAGCATTGATACCGACGAGTTCGACCAATACTACTTGCATATGTTTATGTGGGATGCCGAAAATAAGAAGATTGCAGGTGCATATCGAATCGGTAGAACCGACAAAATTATGAACTCGCTTGGTGTACAAGGTTTGTACGCATCGACATTATTTAAAATCAAAAGAGAGCTAATCGACCGCATATCGCCAGCACTCGAAATGGGTAGATCGTTTGTAGCAAGTCAGTACCAAAAGAAACGTTCGACACTCGCAATTTTGTGGCGTGGTATCGGCGAATATTTGTATCGCAACCCGCAGTATCGTGTGCTTTACGGACCTGTGAGTATCAGTGCACAATACAATTCAATATCGAAAGATTTAATGGTGCAATTCTTGATGGAACGCAAAACATCTGAAGAATTAGCAAAGTTTGTAAAGGCGAAAAATCCACCAAAAGTGTCGATGAAAAGTGTCGATATCAAGGCGTTGATGGAGGGTGCCGCCGATATCGACCACGTTTCGGCTCTCGTATCCGAAGTTGAAATTGATAACAAAGGCATACCGACTTTGCTCAAACATTATCTGAAGCTCGATGGTGAATTGCTCGCATTTAATGTCGATGATGAGTTCGGTTCATGTATCGACGGGCTTATTATGGTCGACTTGCTCAAGACTGATCCAAAGTTGTTGAAGTCGTATATGGGCGAAAAACAAACGATAGAGTATCGCAAATATCACGGAGTTTCTGAAGAACAATAGTATATGTGTGGGGTGGGGTATGAAGTTGTGTAGAAGAAATTTTATGTCGTCAATTTTTGGCGGAATTTTGACACCGATTGTTGTGTCGTGCAAAAAGAGTGAGTCTGTGAAAATGCTTTCTTTTGCCGATATTCACTGCGACGACGATAGAGCAGATGACGGTGCAAAAGATTATAAAATGTCTTTCTCGAAAGTTCAAAGTGCCATCTCAAAAGTTAAAAATGAAAAGTTTGATTGTGTCTTGAATTTGGGCGATATTGTCGAGGGCGAGCCAGCACAACTTCAAAAAATGATGGGCGAACTTTCTTCTGTTGGAGTGCCCGTAAAAAATGTTTTGGGTAATCACGATTTACGTTGTAAGCCAGAGGTGCAACGCAAGATGATGTCGATGCTTTTCGAGGAAAGTAAATCGTATTATAGTTTTGATGTTAAAAATTGGCGTTTCTTTGTTTTAGATTCTATGCGACTTTCTCGAGTTTCAAAAATTAAAAATGAACGTTGCACAAATGAATCGGCATATTGGCTTGCTAAAGTAAAAGGCAAAGAAAATGGCGTAGTTTGGGGCGGTGGCGTAGATTCCGAACAGCTCGAATGGCTTGAGAATGGATTAAAAAAAGCAACGCAAGAAAATAAAAAAGTTGCAGTATTTTGCCATATGACAATTTTCCCATTTACACATGCGTCAATGTTTAATCACGAACAAATCGCAGAAATTTTGGAAAACAACAAGTGCGTGAAAGCCTTTATTTGTGGGCATTTGCACGAGGGTGGTTATGTTCAACACAATAGTGTTCATTATCTGACTATGCAATCTATTATCCAAAATAAAGAGCCGACCTATTCAACTATCGAATTTTGCGAGGACAAAATTGTAGTGAAAGGTTTTGGCAAAGAAGTCTCGAGAACCTTGAATTTTTAGCAAAGCAAGCTTTGCCTTTTGTTTTTATTCATATCATTTTTGTCAAAAACATATCATTCTTTTTTGATATACAAAAAAGAATATTGTTGTAGAATGTTTGTGTAGCAATCAGTTATTTTATAGCTTAAAAGTTTAAAGGATATATGATGAAACGTAAATTATTAGTTGTAGCAATGGCACTTTGTACGTCATTGCTGATGGCAGAAATAAAATTGAATTGGCAGGTGGGGGCGAGCCAAACCGAAAAAGATTATCCTCAAAAATTCATCCCAGCCGAAGTACCTGGAGCAGTCCAGTTAGATTTTGCAAAAGCTCTTAAATTGCCAGATTATCGTTTCGGTATAAATTCAAGAGCATACAGATGGCTCGAAGACAGATATTATACATATAAAGTAGAGTTCGCAAAGCCAGCTCTATCTAAAAACAAGAGACTTTTATTTAAGTGCGAAAGTATAGATTATCGCTTCAAAATTTATGTGAACAAAAATCTTGTTGTCGACCAAGAGGGAATGTTTACGCCAGTGAATGTTGATATTACAGACTTTTTGAAGAATTCAAATCTTTTAGAAGTCGTAGTATTCCCAGCTCCTAAAGCATATCCTGATGAAAATTTTGATGAAAAATGGTATAACGAAAATCCACTCATGAGTGCAGTTCGAGGAAAAAATGACAAAGTTTTTAAGCCAAAGAGTTATCGAATGAATGCAAGCAAGTCTTTCAAGCCACCTGTGTCGTACGAATGGGATTGGCATCCACGCTTAATTCCGTTGGGTATTTGTGGCGAAGCAAAACTTGAAGTTGCGAATGCAAGCCGTTTGAATGACGTTTATGTTAAGTATTCGCTTTCAGATGATTTAAAAACTGCAAACATCAATTTAAATCTTGAAGGAGTAAAGCTTGCTGAAACATCGTACAAATGGAAGTTGTTAGATGAGTCGGGCAAACTTGTGAAGTCGGCAAATGGCAAAATAAGTGCTGACTGTTTCGTTTCAGAAAACATAGAATTTGCAAATCCAGAATTGTGGTGGCCAAATGGACACGGCAAAGCTTATCTTTACGATAGTATCTTTGAGCTTTATTCAGATGATGGAAAACTTTTGGAAACAGACAAACAGAAAGTCGGCTTTAAACGTGTGAAGTTTGTTCCAAATAGAGGTGCATGGTCGGAGCCAAGCGTTCCAGCAAAAACACGTTCAGTGCCACCAATGCAGTTAGAAATTAACGGCAGAGAAATTTTTGTTAAAGGTTCAAATTGGGTAAATCCTGAAATTTTCCCAGCAAAAGTTTCAGATGAAAGATACGAAATCTTAACCGATTATGCTGTTGATTTAAATTTCAATATGCTTCGTATGTGGGGTGGTGCACCAGTTGCACGCAAAAAGTTTTTTGAAATTTGCGACAAGAAAGGGTTGCTCGTTTGGCAAGAATTTATCTTGGGTTGCAACTTTTATCCAGATGAAGAAGCTTACTTGAAAGTACTTCGTCAAGAAGCGACATCAATAGTAAAGAAACTTCGCAAGCACGTGTGTATGGCTTGTTGGCGTGGTGGAAATGAGTTGTACAATAGTTGGTCGAGAATGACAGAACAGTCTCTCCCATTGCGTTGGCTTAATTCAATTACACTTCAATATAATCCTGAAATTCCGTTTAACGCAACATCGCCAATTATGGGAGTGGCTCATGGACCATACCACTTCTTTGTTAACCACAATGGCGAGCGAGTCGATATTTTCCAGTACTGGCAAACTTGTCGATTTACTGCGTATTGCGAGTTCGGTATTTCGGCGATGTCTCCAGTTGAAACAATCCGTAAGACAATCCCAGCAAATGAGATTTTCCCAGTTCGTCCAACACCAGCTTGGATAGAACACCATGCGTTTAAGACAAATGATAAAAGTGATTTACTCAAAGGTGTTCACAGCAACTACTATGCTTCAGAAGTTTTCTGTGGCGAGTCAAAGTCAATAGAAGAACTCATCGAAAAGACTCAATTTATGCAAGCACAAGCGTATCGCTTTATGTTTGAAGAAACGCGTCGACAAAAACCATATTGCTCAATGGCGATAAATTGGTGCTTCAACGACGCATGGGAAGGTGCGGGCAACCAATCAATAATTGCATACCCGACAATTAAAAAGCAATCGTACGAGACCGTAAAGCAAGCTTGTCGCCCTGTTTTAGCGAGTGCACGATTTGCAAAATTCACTTGGAAACCAAATGAAAAATTTGCAGGCAAAGCTTTTATATTGAACGATTATTACAAGTCGTTCGACCCAATGACAATCAATATCAAAGTTGAATTTGATGGAAAAGTTCGCAACGTTAGAACACTAAAATCGAAAGCAATTCAACCGAATAAAAATGAATTTGTTGGAAATTACGAATTCAAAATTCCCGACTTGGGCAAAGAAATCCGTCGTTTCAAATTAATTCTTGAAGTAGAAGGTAAGCCAGAATTCTCATCGGAATACAGCTTTGTTTATTACCCCGACTTCAAAATAAATCGCGACAAAGAATTTGTAGAGAAGATAAAACTCAACTAAAAGTTTCCACACAAAAAAAGAACACTCAGAACGAGTGTTCTTTTTTTGTTCGTATTATGTGATTATCTTTTCGGATTACGTTTGCCTATTCTGACAAACTTAACTTCACCAACGTCCATATCAAAGTTGAGGATTGGTCCTTGCCCAAGCTCTTCACCTGTGAAGACATCGTAGATTTTCTTGTTCGTCTTGAAGTCTACCGTATGTGTTTCTTTTGTGTGTGCAGTAATCGAAACGTACGCACCATTTGCATAGACCGAAGCTGGTTGCTTTGTGTAGATGTGTATTCCACATTCTTTTGCCATATAGCGTATGAGTTCTTCTGTAATAACTGTTGCACCCAAGAACATTTGTGGATGTTTACCAGTCTTACGCAAAACAACTGCAGGTTCGCCAGTTTCGTATTTTGCAAGCACGATATCGCCAGCTTCGAGAACAGGCGAGAAGGATAACGTCATTTTACCTTTCGCTTGGTAGCCGAATTTTTCAGGCAGACCAACTTTTAAGCCTTCTGGAGTAGACGACACGGTTGTCGAGATTGGCTTTTCTACTTGTTTAACTTCAAAACCAGTTGCTTCTTTTATTGCTTCAACCGAAAGTTTTTTATTTGTCTTGTCGGCATACCCGGTTGCCCAGCAGTACACGCTTGCCGAGCGTTCCGATGCTTCACGCATTTTCTTGCGTTGGTCGGCATCGAGTGCAAAAACGTTCAAGAAAAGATTGAGCTTTGGCGATGCACGATTTTCAAGAATATCATCGAGCAAATATTGCCCCGACGGAATGCCGGTATAATTGACATATCTGCGTGCAGTACTCATAAGCCCACCAGTAGTCACGTTAGAGGGGCGACCAACATAATTCATAGATGTTTCGTCGTAAACCAACGCAATTGGTGGATTATAACGTTGTGGACGTTTAATCATATCGCGTTCGGCTTTTTTAGTGAGTTCAATTTGGTTCCAAAGGACAGGGTCATCGTACCAGCCGGTGCCGAACAAGTCCATCCACCAAGACGGAGTGTTGCGTATAATTTGTTGCGATAGGTTGCGACGCATAACGTCAATCGAATCCTTTTGAGTTTTCTGTCCAGGGTCAGCGACGAGCAGAATTGAGCCAGAACCCCAGATGAGATAAGTTCTGTTGTCGTCTTCATCGCACCAAAGTTTTCCAGCATTTGTGCAAGTTTCGACAGCACTCATATATTTCTTTTCGCCACCTTTTCCACGAGTCGAGTACGATATAGGTCCACTAATCATATCGATGTATGGCGAGCTGAGTACTTTTCGCATAGCAAAGTGTCCAGTAACTGAAGGTGATTGTACTCCACAGGCGAATTCAAAACCATACCCGTAGAAAGTGAGCGAAAGTTTTTTGCCGTTTGTTGTATCTTTAATAACTTTGCCGAAATGGATAACAGTGTCAGCCATTTCATCATTGAGGAATAAGTTGAAGTCGATTACATTTTGATGTTTTGCGGGGTCGATAACATACGAGATATCTTTCATTCTTTCTTGATAAGTTGGGACAGTCGCAGTTTCGGGCGAAACATCTTTTTTGTTCCACGCAGATTGCAATGCTTCGGCAGTTTGATATTTTTTTGAGAGCCACTTACGCCATGCGATAAGTGTAGCGGGGTCATATCCACTTGGGATAGGTCCTGGCGATTGCGCATAGAACCATTCACCAGTGTTTGCTCCGCATGGGTGATAGCCCATAATATTTTTTCCGTATTTACTTTCGAGGAACAAAATTGTATTACGCAAACATTCACCATAATGCTCACGATATTTCAACGACGATACCGAAGCAAAACGTTGCAAGCTTGTGAAATTACCACGAGACATACGTGTTGTTGGCTTGCCGTCAAAATTACGCATTTCTGAATCAGGATTTTTGTCGAGCCACTTTGCGTCAGCATCAACACCGATTCTTGGGATAATGCGTACGTTTGGGTTCATTGCGATAACTGGGTCAAAGACTTTTGACGCAATTTCTTCATACATTTTTATATTCATTGTATCTCGAAACAACGTTATCGGAATAGTGATGATATTAACGTTTGCGTTTGTAACGTGTTTGAATTGCTTGAGAAATACCTTTTCAGACGAAATACCGATAATTTCGCCTTTGCTCGCCATTACCATATCCGACCAGCCGGCTTTTTCATATTTCAGCTCGACATCAAATCGATATTTCTTGTTTTTTTGAAGTGGAATGTTGTCGATGTAAAAACGAGGGTTATTCGAGTTATCAGAATTTTTCTCGATAAAAATTTCATCTGCATTATGCGTTATTTTTGAGATTTTTGGATCCGATGTTCTCAAACGCTTTACAGTTCTTGGATATTTTGGAGATATGAGAAGGTGAGTTTTGTTATCTGTCAAATCTACTAAATTTATTTGTCGGATAGAAAGTTTTTTGACGAGTCCATCGAAGCTCATACGAGCAAGAGCGTTTAAGTCATCAGATTTTGCCGTTATATCCATTGACAATGTAGTCCATTCAGGCTGGATAACTTTGTATCGTACACCATTTGTCGAGCCATAGAACATTCTTCCACGCATAGCTTTTCCGTCTTCAGCCAGAAATGGTACTCCCTTTATTTTCTTCACAGAAAATGTAGGGTCATTCGATGGTTTGTCTGATTGTGCACATCCAACCAAAGATAGAATTATAGCGGTAAAGAGAGTTAATAGTGCCTTGTATTTCATAGCGATTTTAGTTTATATAAATTTCGTGTTTACATTGGGAATTATTGTTTTTTTATCGATTTTAACAAGATAATTTCCTTTTTTTATTATTAAAAGTCAAAATAGTTCAAGAGTTGCTATCATATAGTCAATAATAAAGGGCATTTTATTTGACAATAAATGTCGCAAAAGTAAGAATAAAAGCGATGTTAAGATATATAAATATATTTGTAGGTTTGGTAGTTGCTATTGCAATTTACTTTTTGTTTTTTGCATATTCAACGCAACCAAAATCAGCTCCCAAAGCGACGGACCACTTAAAAAAGGTTATTCCAGCATCTCTTGATGGATGGACTTCTAAAGATATCCCACTTGGTCCAAACGAAGAAGCGGTTCGTGCGGCTGAAAAAATTTTGGGTAGTAATGAGTATTTCAATAAAGAATATACATCGTCTGATGGGACAAAATCGTTTGTTGTGTATATCGCATATTGGGAAGCGGGCAAGGCTAACGGACGTGTTGTAACAGACCATACTCCAGACAAGTGCTGGATCCTCAATGGTTGGGAAAACGATAAATCGAAAGCCCGCAGTGATGTCGTGCTTAAGGTAGACGATATGAAGCTTATCCCTGCATTTTATCGTCGTATGATATACAAGAATTTTTCGACACCAGTTGAGCGTTTTGTTTGCTTTTGGCATATGATGGATGGTGAACGATACGATTATGGTGATAGTGCTACTTTTTTCAATGCGTTCTCTTTTGAATACCTGAAAAATGTGTTGTTGTCGACTTTCAGGGGTGCTCCAGAACAATATTTTATCAGAGTAGATTCTTCGCAAGATATTCTCACTCTCAAAGAAGATAAGGAATTCCAAAAGATAATAAAAGCGTTGGGCAAACTCATTCTTGAAGACAAAGGGGAAGCAAAAAAATGAATTTTTCAGAACTAAAAAAATATCAATTTTTCCAAATGCCGACGCAAGTTGTAGTGAGTGCGTTGATTATTTTGTCGATGATTGTTATCGAAACGTTGTCGCTAAAATACGTTTGGGCAAACAGAGTCGATTACAGCTTCGGTTATATTATGCCGATGTTTTGTATTTACGTTTTGTTCGATAGATGGGAAAAAATCTTCGGTTATTTTCAAAAAGATTCGCTCGCTACAAAACGCTCGCTTGCAGATTATTTTGCTAACTTTTTCTTCGGCGGAATGCTCGTTTGCGGAGCGTTAACTTTCTTATTGTTTGCGATTCTTAAAGGTGGCTCGGGCAATCCGGCATCGTCGGCAATGTTCCCTATGACTTTCGGGTTTTCGTTCTTATTTTTTGCGATGACTTTCTTTGCGTCGTCAAAAAATCTCAAAGGCGAGCAAATGGGATTGCGTCAAAGATTAGGTTTTTCATCATTGTTCGTTTTTCCCGCATTTGCGTGGATAATTTCAGCACCAGTATTCTCGTCAGTTGAACACGCAATAAGCCTTTTCTTGCTCTCAAAAGTTGCAGTGCTCGTTTGCGGATTTATGGATTTCTTCGGGTTCCTCGTTGAAATGAAAGGCAACTCGCTTTGTTTCCCAAACGGCAATGTTGGTGTCGCCGACGCATGCAGTGGGATTCGCTCGTTGACAGCTTGTTTGTTTGCGGGGTCGTTCTTGTCGGCAGTGTTCCTCGATAAGCTCTGGAAGAAGATATTGCTTGTGGCTTGTTCGATGGGTTTTGCGTTTTTTAACAATATTCTCCGAGCTTTATTCTTGTCGATATGGGCGTATGAAAATGGTCCAGATTCAATAGCAGGGTTTGTTCACGATGCCGCTGGATATTTTGTCTTGGGTGCAACAGTCGTCGGACTTTTGCTCTTGTTGCCGATTTTCCAATTCAGCATTGTTCCAAAAGAATTCAGAGATAATCAACAACCACAGACAGAAGATAATTCTAAATAATTTACGCTATGAAATTACGAACTTTGTTATTACTGTTATTGGTTTGCTGTAATTTTACGTTTGCATACGATACTGCAAAACCATGGGCTTGGTGGTGGATTTTGGGAAATTCAATGAAAGAATCCGACATCACATATCAGCTCGAATATATGAAAAAATCGGGGATGGGCGGTGTTTGCATTATCCCATGTTATGGCGAAAAAGGCGATGAGGCAAATTATATCGATTTGATTAGTCCTGAATTTATGCAGAAACTTGCATATATTCAAAAAGAAGCCAACAGACTCGGGCTTGGTGTCGATATGACAATGGGAAGTGGTTGGCCATTTGGTGGACCTTGGGTTTCTGACGAATACGCATCGAAACATCTCGACAAAAATTTAAATGTTTTAGTTAAAGAAAATGCAATAGTTAAAAGAGCATCACCAGGTGGAGAAGGGTATGCCGTAAATCCATTTAATAATAAAGCGTATAAGTTTCACGTCGGGATTTTTGAAAAAGCGTTTGAAAAATATCCAAATGTTTTGCGTGGATTTTTCAACGATTCATACGAATATTATGGTGTAAATATTTCGGAAAATTTTTATGACGAATTTAAAAAACGTCGTGGCTACGATTTTCAACCATACGCAAGAGCAGTGTTCTCGACTTCTGAAAATTGGGAAGAAATTGCCAAAAATGAGACATCATCGGATAAGCAACTTTCGCCAGAAGAATGCACTCGTGTTTGGCAAGATTACCACGAAACGCTTTCTGATTTACTCTATGAATCTATGCTCGAATTCACCCAAGGTGCAAAACGTATGGGACGTCTGAGTGTAAACGAAGCTCATGGTTCTGTCGGCAATTTGATTGACCTTTACTCTATTGCAGACATCCCAGAAACTGAATCGTTCGGTTCGAGTGGTTTTGAATTTGTCCGCAACGATCCCGATTATCGTGAAAATATTTTTGGCAGACCAAATAAGATAATGATGAAATTTGCCGAATCATCAGCGAATCTGAATGGCAAAAAACTTGTTGCGTCAGAATCTTGCACATGGGTTGCAAATCACTTCAAAGTGTCGCTTTCGCAAATCAAGCCAGATATCGATAAGCTTTTCGTAGGTGGAATAAATCATATATTTTATCACGGATTCCCATATACCCCAAAAGACAAAGCTTTCCCAGGTCGACTTTTTTATGCGTCAACAAACTTCAATTTTAACTCGCACTTCTCCGAATTCTTCCCGAGTTTGAATCGCTACATTTATCAAGTGCAGAGCGTGATGCAAAATTCAAAAAGTGGAAACGATACGCTTGTGTATTTCCCAATTCATGCATTTTGGAAAGAGTCGGGTGGGCGAAATCATATCTTGATGTTCGATGTCCACAAAGCGTCGACGTGGCTCAAAAAGTGTCCTTCATTTGATTCTCTTATTTCTGAACTCGACAAAAAAGGTTTTGCCTTTGATTTTATTTCAGACAAAGAATTGCAAAAATTAACTGTCGAAAATGGCGAACTTTGTGCGACGGGGAAATCATACAAAACGATAATAATTCCCGATTGCAAACAGCTCCCGTTGGATACATATCAACAACTTTTTAAACTCGCAAAAAAAGGTGCAAAGATTGTATTCCAAAACGAGATTCCTTCGGATGTACCGAATTTTGCGAACTTGCAAGAGCGTCGTGCAAAGGCGAAAGATTTTGCCGAAAAATTTACTATCTTTAAAAATGTAAAAGTTGGCAATGCCACAATTTTGGCAACATCGTTTGGTGCAAAGCGAGAAGTTTTTGCCGATTATAAGCTCGATTATATCCGCAAAGAATTGTCCGATAGCACAGCCTATTTTATTGTAAACTTCAACAAGGAGTTCGATTTTGGCAAGCTTGCAATTTCTGCCGATTGCGAACAAGTGGAGTATTTTAATCCGTTGACGCAAAAGCGAGGCGAGGTCGCATTTGAAAAAACAGCGTATGGCACAACTTTCAATTTATCGTTAAAGCAAGGCGAAAGTTGTTTCATTTTTGCAAATAAAAAACGCAACAATTCTTTGAAAAAAATAACGATGAGAGCTGATGAATCATCGACAAAGCTTGTTGGAATTTGGGATATTTCATTCGCAAAATGGGTTCCAAGCTCGATAAAAGAATCAAAACTGCCGAAGCCATTTTCAACAAACGTACTCGCAAGTTGGACAAAACTAGGCGACGATATCGCAAAGATTTTCTGCGGAACGGCAGTCTACAAAACAAAATTTAGTGTCGATGATATATCTTCTCAATATGTGTTAACGTTTGATGAAATACGAGATGTTGCAAAAGTGAAAATCAACGGCGTATATATAGGTGAAATTTGGAGTGTCCCGTATCGCGTTGAAATTTCGTCAGACATCTTGAAAAATTCTAACGAACTTGAAATTGAAATTACAAATTGTTCATTCAACTATATGCGACATTTGGCAAGTAAGAATCCCAACTGGAATAAAGGAAATAACTTGATAGACATTAGTTATCGTCCACCATATACAATCGAGAAAAAGCCATTGGAAGAATCGGGCTTAATTGGCGAAGTTCACCTTGTAAAACAGAAATAAAACAAAGTGCAATCTGTAAGGGTTGCACTTCTTTTTGAGTCGAAATTTATTTTTTTCGAGAAAGTCTTCGCAATGTGTTGTGATAGTTCATAACGGCATTTGCGATTGTTCGTGCTATTGATTGCCGATACTCTGCCGACATCATTTTTCTACATTCTGCATCGTTTGAAATGAATCCGCATTCAATGAGCGAAGCGGGCATACGTGTATCTTTCAAGACGGCAAAGCGTGCTTTTTTTACACCTCTATCGGATGAGCGAGTTGCGGTATGCAAGGCACGTTGGATATAATATGCAAGCATCTGATTCCATTCATCATTTGTATGTCCATTATATTTTACATAATCGCCTTTGCCGATTTTTGCACTTGTTGTAGACGGCATCGCACGTGGTGTGAGTGCAAAAGTTTCTATTCCACTAATTGACGGACTCGCCGCATTGCAGTGAATACTCAAGAACAAATCTGCCCGACGTTTATTTGCCATTGCAGGTCTATCGGGCAAGTCGAGGAACTTATCGCTCGTACGTGAATAGCTGACATTATATCCACTTGCTCTTAAAATTTTGCCCAAGCGAAGTGCGATATCAAGATTCAAAGTTTTTTCGTAAACACCAAATCTTTTATTGATAGCCCCTTTATCTTTTCCGCCATGTCCGGCGTCGATAAATATATTGAACAATCTTGGCGGTACACCGTTATTTTGCGGGTACATAATAGGGCGGATTGTTTTGAAATAGTCTCGCTTTGCCAAATAGAGCATTCCTTTGTATTCAACAATCGGATGCCCGAGCCAAACTGTTGTCCCATTGAGGTTTATCGAACGTGCGTTTACGATAAAATTTATTCTCGAATATTTGCTATAAACGGTTTGAGCTTTTCTCGCAACGGTTGTTCGGTATCGCATACCGCAAATTTGTGCGAATTGCGATATCGGGATATATTCAGTATCTTTTACAGTCAACGCAACGGCTTTCGGCGCTACACAAGATAGCCCGAGCAGCGATAGGATGAAGTTGCGTCGTGAAAACATTAAATTATTCCGAATCGCCGTCTTCGACGTTTTCGTTTTCGCCTGAATACTTCAGCTTACGTTGATTTTGTGGAACAGGGGACATCGATACACCGATATTACGACCCATAAGTTTTGGTTCAGAATCGGCATGGCCCATATGCGAGAGGTCTGCGATAGCACGCTTTACTGCGTCAAACGCTTTATCTTTAAATTCCATTTCGCGACCACGCATCATAAGAGTAATCTTAAGTTTATTACCTTGGTAAAGGAATTTTTCGGCGGCACGAATTTTTGTCATAAAGTCGTTAATTTCAATCATTGGGCGGAGCTTAATTTCCTTCACCTTGACTGTAACTGCCTTGTGCGACTTTTGTTTTTTAGATTCCTCGTACATATATTTGCCATAATCGAGAATACGGCAAACTGGCGGTTCTGCGTTTGGCGATACTTCGAGCAAATCAAGCCCGACTTTCTTTGCCAAGCCCAATGCCTCGTATGGAGTCATTATGCCGAGCATAGTGCCGTCGGCACCGATAACTCTGATTCTGGGGGCTCTGATTCTTTCGTTTCTTCTGGGCCCGAAGTTTTTACCGCCTTTAAAATTGCGTTTGTCGCCTTTGTAAGGAATATTTGTTGCCATTAATTTTTTTTAATTTTTTCTTATTTGTTAGATATAAATAAAACAGATTCTTTTTTACAATTCAACCTTTTTATTACTCGTAATTTTTTAATCTTTCAACCTTTGCACCGAGTTGAATCAATTTTTTATCGATTGAATCGTATCCACGGTCGAGGTGATATATACGATTGATAATTGTCTCACCTTTAGCTGTGAGAGCCGCTATTACAAGTGCTGCACTTGCACGCAAGTCTGACGCCATCACTGGTGCACCCGAAAGTTTTGTCTTTCCGCTGATAATTGCACTCGGACCTTCTCTTACGATGTTTGCACCCATACGGCAGAGTTCTGGAACGTGCATAAAACGTTCTGGATAAATTCTCTCTGTGATAACAGATATTCCATCGGCTTGAGTCATCAAAGCACAGAGTTGTGCTTGCAAGTCGGTCGGGAAGCCGGGGTAAGGGAGTGTAGTGCATTCAATCGGTTTAAGTTTCATCTTCGATGCATCTACATATATCGACGATTCACTCTTAATTTCAAATGGACATTCTGCACGTTCGAGAATATCGAGGAACGACCCCAAATATTTTTTCTGTGCTCCTTTGATGAGAACTTTTCCACGTGCCGCAGCAGCGAGAGCAATCCAAGTGCCAGCTTCGATTCTATCGGGGAGAACAGAGTGTTCTGTTCCACCTAATTTTGGGACACCCGTGATTGTAACAGTTGGCGAGCCAGCACCGTCGATAATCGCGCCCATATTTGAAAGCATCTTGCACATATCGGCAATTTCTGGTTCGCACGCAGCGTTTTCAATTACAGTCGTTCCCGGAGTGAGAACAGCTGCCATAATGATATTAGCCGTGCCAGTAACTGTACTGCCGAAACGTCCACCAAGATATACTTGCGACCCGCGAATTTTTCTCGCATCGACGATAATATAACCACGTTCGATTTCAACTTTACAACCGAGTGCTTTTAACCCTTTGATATGTAAATCGACTGGTCTTGCACCGATAACGCATCCGCCGGGGAGCGAAACTTCCGCCTTGCGTAAACGTGCTGTGAGCGGGCCAAGCAAACAAATACTTGCACGCATTTTTCTGACGAGTTCGTACGGAGCTATATGTGAAATATTTTTTGCTTGGATTTCCCAAACGCCTTTTTTCGGATTAGAAACTTCTGCCCCCATTGCTTCGACTATTTCAGCCATATATCTGACATCGGAGAGGTCAGGCACGTTTTTCAAAACGCATTTTTGGTCTGTGAGCAGAGTTGCTGCGAAGATTGGAAGGCACGCATTTTTTGCACCGGCTACACTCACTTCGCCTTCGAGTCGTGAGCCACCTTTAATTAAGAGAGAATCCATATTTTTTATTTATATAAAATTGTTCGCTATTGCTGTTGTTCTATATGATTTTAGAACTGAAAATTTTTGCAAGAGTAAAAAGAAATTTTACGTCTTTTTTTTAGGAAAAATTAAATCTCGACATTATTTCTGAATTTTGAAAACGTGAAATTATGAAGAAGACTATAATTTTGTTAATCGCGTTATTTATCGGCATAATAGCGTTGTCGCAAATTCATTTTGCAGATAGTAAAAAGTCGTTAAAAATAAATGTAGCGAGTTTTAATGTAGGTTTTTGCAGAATGGCGAAAGATATTCCTAATTGGGAAGGGCGTCGTGATTATATTATGCCTCTGGTTAAATATCACAATTTTGATATCGTCGGAATGCAAGAACCTTTTAGTTTTCAAATTGATTATTTAGAAAAAGCATGTCCCGAATATGCCGTTGCTGGTGAGATTGTTCGCGATTTATCATATCCCGATATTGCAAAATTTTCGCCAAAGGGAATTGAGAATTTCCGTAGGATGTGTCGGAATATGAATAACCCAATCTTCTACAAGCGCGATAAATTTGACCTTTTAGAGCAAGGTAAGTTTTATTTTGCTCCAACCCAAGATAAATATGAGCTTGGTTTTGGATTCTCTTTTGATGCTATACGCTCGTGTATTTGGGCAAAGTTTCGTGAAAAGGAGACTGGTAAAGAATTTTACTTTTTCAACCTACATCTTTGTGTTCGCAAATTTAAGCAATATCACAAACCAGCAATGGAGTTGCTTGTAAAGAAAATTGGAGAGATTACAAAAGATAATTCATTTTTTATCACAGGCGATTTCAATGAGTTTTATTCAGACGAAGCATCAACTTATTTGCGCGAATTAGGTATTGTAAACGACGCTCGCCAAGTCGCAAAATTTAGGTACGGCACCCACAAGGGAACATACAACGATTATACCCTAAAATCGACTGGAGATAATCCGATAGACTTTATTTATGCGTCGAAAAATATAGTGGTAAATAGGTTTGCTACAATTACCGACCATTATGATGGAATCGCAATTTCAGACCATTATCCAATCGTCGCAGAAGTCGAATTTCTCGAGTAAAGCGGGTGAACAAAAAAGTTTATTCTTTCAACTCAAACGCAATACTAAAGCCGACTTTTCTTTCGACATTTTTCTTCGGATGCGTATTCAGTCGAGAAATTTCTTTTGTGTTTTCGTCGACACACAGCAAGGTAGTTGAACCGCCTCCGTCCATAAGTACAGCGTTGTACGCACCAAAATATTTTATTATTTTAGCCATTTCTTTTGCATAAACGCCTTCGCTTATTTTTGGCTGGCGACCATCAACACCCACAATGTAAAGATACTTTTTGTCTTTGTCGAAACCAATAGCAATCGACGGGAACAAAATCTTATTTATTGTAGGATACAATTTTTGGAAATCACTATGTGTTGCAAGACCTTTTTGAACGGGCATATCGTTGTACGAAACTCCGTCTTTGAGCAATAACGTAAACGCAAAAATAGCGTGTTTGTATGGAGTCAAATTTTCGTTTGCAGAAGGTGTTGTTATTCCAATCTGACCTTGTTTATCCCAATATAAAATGGGAAAGAGATCGTTTTCGTTTACAAATCCAGTCGAGATAACATCGCCGTCAGAAACAATGTATCCACGGTAGTCTGCGTATGCGTGGGTGAAAGGTTTTGTCCATGGCCGCCACGGAGCTGTATTACATGCAAAAACAATTTTTAATTGTTTATTTTCCGAAAGCAGATTTTCTACAAATTCACGAGTAGTTTGGCGTTTTGTTCTGATTGTGTGTTGTGGATAATCGGGCATCGGCTTGCCAAAATCCTTATCTTTTTTTGTGAGGATAGGCAACACCTTTGCAAGTTCTAATCGCACAGCATTTAATTTTATCGGACGTGGATTTTGTGTGTTGAGTTTTGTTATACGCATCACTCCGCCATACGAAGACTTTGAATTTTTCCAATCAAAATTATTGCCCGATTCCCAAAAAGGAAGTGCAGAAAGTTGCGATACAAATGTAGCAAGAACTATAAAAAACAATAATCTCAATCGGAATAATCTCATATAGAAATTTTTTTCTAATTTAAGTGGGATATTAGAACGCCAATCCGTTGAAAGTATCAGCTTCTTCTTGGAGCTCATTTACAGATGCGTCAATTTGCGTGCGTGCAAAATCGCTTATTTGCAAACCTTGTACAATCTCGATATTCTTGCCGTCGCTTCTGATAGGCATCGATGTAATGAGCCCTTTCTTTGTGCCATACGACCCATCGGAGCAAATGCCAATGCTGTGGAAATCGCCTTCTGGAGTTGGGTTTATTATAGAATGGACCGTATCGACAATCGCACTTGCAGCACTTGCCGCACTCGACGCACCACGTTCTTCGATAACAGCCGAGCCTCTATTTCTGACGATTCTTACAAAATCATTTTTTAACCATTCTTCATCACCGATAACATCGAGTGCTGGTTTTCCACAAATTTTGGCATTGTAGAAATCGGGGAATTGCGTATTTGAGTGGTTGCCCCAAACGCACATTTGCGAGACATCGCTAACGTGTACGCCAGCTTTTCTTGCCAGTTGTGCTTTTGCACGATTTTCGTCAAGACGTGTGAGAGCAAACCATCTGTCAGTTGGCACGCCTTCTGCGTTATTCATAGCAATCCACGCATTTGTATTGCAAGGGTTGCCAACGACAATCACACGAACGTCATCGGATGCCGAGCGTGCAATACTTGCACCTTGCCCAATAAACATCCTGCCGTTCATCTCGAGCAAATCGGCACGTTCCATACCTTTTTTGCGTGGAGCACAGCCGAGCATAATAATCCAGTTTGCATCTTTAAAGCCGTCGTCCAAATCAGTAGTTGAACGCATTGAATTAAGTTGAGGGTACGCACAGTCTTCAAGTTCCATTGCGAGCCCAACACGCATTGCACCAGCCCCTGGATAAACGCCGAGCATAGTCAAATCGACTGGTTGATCTTTGCCGAACATTTCTCCGTTGGCAATTTTGAACAAAAGAGAATAACCAATATGCCCAGTTGAGCCGGTTACAGTAATTTTGATAGGTTTTTTCATT
Source organism: Opitutales bacterium (assembly GCA_015061945.1). Classification (GTDB taxonomy): domain Bacteria; phylum Verrucomicrobiota; class Verrucomicrobiia; order Opitutales; family Intestinicryptomonadaceae; genus Merdousia. The sequence goes on along the minus strand of SUVP01000002.1, from coordinate 231,670 downwards.
TTCTATAAAGTTTTAAATATGATTATACTGCTATTTTTTATGTCAATCTTTTACGAAAGTCTTTGCTTTTTTTAATCAGTTTGCGATAATAACGTTTTTAGAATTTATTAGACTTTTTGAAATATGAATCAAGACCACATTATAAAAATTGCGTCCGACTTGAATATCCCAGTAATGGGAGTCGGTGCAGTTGCAAAACTTCTCGAAGAAGGTGCAACAGTTCCATTTATTGCACGATACAGAAAAGAGGCGACAGGTTCTCTTGACGAAGTTGCAATCACAAAAATCCGTGATGAAATCGAGCGTCTTTCAGCTCTCGACGATAGACGTGCGTCGGTGAAGAAGTCGCTTGAAGAACGCAAACTTCTTACGCCCGAACTCATCCAAGCTCTCGATTCTGCCGAGACTCTCGCACGCATTGAAGATATTTATCAACCATTCAAACCAAAACGCAGAACACGTGCGACAATCGCAAAAGAAAAAGGGCTTGAGCCTTTGGCACAATTCATTTTGGAAAACCAAGATAGTTCGTGTAGCGAAAAAGCATCTGAATTTGTCGACGCAGAAAAAGAAGTTGCCGATGTAGAATCGGCTCTTGCTGGGGCTCGTGATATCATCGCTGAACAAGTTGCCGATTCTGCCGATGCTCGTGCAGGTGTCCGAGAATATTTTGAACGTGAATCGAATATGTCGTCGAAAGTGATGATTGGCAAAGAAGAGGAAGGTGCAAAATATCGTGATTACTTCAACTGGAGCGAAAAGGCGAGCGACGCACCAAGCCACCGTATTCTCGCAGTGCGTCGTGGCGAGTCTGAAGGTTTCCTTATTATGCGTATCGTCCCTGAAGATACGAGTGGTGCGATTGCTATTTTGAAAAAACTTTTTGTGAAGGGCAATGGAGAATCGGCAAAGCAAGTAGCAATGGCAGTTGAAGATTCTTACAATCGTTTGTTGTCGTCAACTTCAGAAACACATATGCGTCTCGAAGTGAAAAAACGTGCTGACGAAGACGCTGTGAAGATTTTTGCAAATAATCTCCGTGAACTTTTGATGGCATCGCCACTTGGTCGCAAAAACGTTTTGGCTATCGACCCTGGTTTTAGAACAGGTTGCAAAGTCGTATGCTTAAATCGTCAAGGAGACCTTTTGCACAACGATGTTATCTATCCGGAACAAGGTGATTTTAAGGCAAAAGAAGCATCGCAAAAAATTCTCGGATTCTGTGCAAGGTTTGAAATTGAAGCAATCGCAATCGGCAACGGAACGGCAAGTAGAGAAACAGAAGCGTTTGTACGTTCACTCGGTTTGCCAGCGACAATTCCAGTTGTTATGGTCAACGAAAGCGGAGCATCAATTTATTCTGCATCGGAAGTCGCACGCGAAGAATTCCCAAATTACGATATCACAGTGCGTGGTGCAGTTTCAATCGGACGTCGCTTGATGGACCCTCTCGCAGAACTCGTGAAAATCGATCCGCAATCAATCGGCGTTGGTCAATATCAACACGATGTCAACCAGACAATGCTCAAGCGTTCACTCGATGACACTGTCATTAGTTGCGTAAATAGCGTTGGCGTTGAAGTCAATACAGCAAGTAAACAGTTGCTTTCGTATGTGTCGGGCTTGAACGCTACAACGGCATCGAATATCGTCGAATACAGAAATGCGAACGGACCATTTAAGTCGAGAAAAGACCTCTTGAAAGTTAAAGGGTTGGGTGCAAAAACATTTGAACAAGCCGCAGGTTTCTTGCGTATCAGAGGGGGAGATAATCCACTTGACGCAAGTGCTGTTCACCCTGAACGCTACTCGGTTGTAGAACGTATGGCATCTGATATCGGCTCTGATATCGACACTATTTTGAAAGATGCGTCTGTGCGTGCGAAAATCGATTTAAATAAATATGTCGATGGCGAACTCGGTATGCCGACACTCAAAGATATTATGCAAGAACTCGGTAAGCCAGGGCGTGACCCACGCGAAAAGTTTGAAGTTTTCGCCTTTGCCGAAGGTGTCAATAAAATCGAGGATTTGCAAGAAGGTATGCGACTCCCTGGAATTGTAACAAATGTTACCGCATTTGGTGCATTTGTCGATATCGGCGTTCACCAAGACGGACTTGTTCATATCAGCGAATTGTCCGACACATTTATCAAAGACGCAAACGAAGTTGTAAAGCCACAACAAAAAGTAAACGTCTATGTAATGGAAGTTGATATTGCCAGAAGAAGAATATCGCTTTCGATGAAAAGCAATCCTCAAAAGCGTGTGAAGTCTGCTGGCGAATCAGCGATGCAGGGTAGAGGTGCACCACGACGTGGAGCAACTCCACCGAACCCGACCCGATATAACTCATCAAAGCCATTTGGCAACTCATTTGGCGATGCATTCTCGAATCTGAAATTCTAATAAAACAGAATATATATAAAAAAAGCCGACCTTAAAAAGTCGGCTTTTTAGTTATGTTCTCATCGCTTTTAAAATGTTGCGATTTTCTTCTGATGTTTTGCGTGATTCTAAAATTTTCTTAATCGCCAAGTTTTTTATTTCTGCATTTTGCAAAGTCGAAATGTATGTGTTTATTTCTTGAGGGAATCTTGCGTGATATGTCGCTAACGCCCATGCACACGCCATTTTTGCGTAGTAAAATTTATTTTTAAATTCTGAAACTTTACACAAATATTTTTCCAAATATTGAGAATTTACAAATTGATTTAACGTTAAAACGTGAGCGAATCGGCAATGATATTCTTTGTCGCATTCAAAATATTGTTCGAGAAATTCCCAGACGTAAGGTAGCTCTTTTTCTTCAAATTTTAGCGTCGCACAAAATGAATCGCAAACAGACCAGTTGTCGATTTTCGGGATAAATTTTGCGACAGATTTTAGTCTCGATTTTAAGTCGCAAGCTATGTATCCAATAGCCATTGCCAACAGCATTTTTTCTTCAAAAAATTTAGTGGGAACTTTGTGTTGCAAAACATCAGCTTTATTTTCTTTTGCCAAAACTTTTGCGATTTTACGGAGTTCAGGCAGACGCACACCGAGCATATCAACATTGTGCAAAATCAATTTTTGTGCGAAATTTTTATACTTAGTATCCGCCTTGTTCTTTAGGATATTTGTTATTTCTGATGTATCCATTAAAGCAAATTTTTTCGCTTTGTTGCGAATATCAACTGTTGTGCGAATCCCGCATGCGTGCCAAATTTTTCTGACGCAAACTTGCGTATCTTGTCGGGATTATCTGGCGTTTGATATAATTCCGACATCGCTTTTTTTATCCAAGTATCGACAGGGAATGCGTCCATTTTTCCAGCTCCGAAAAGCAAAATGCAATCGGCTACTTTTTCACCAATTCCACTCAATGAGGTTAGATATTTTTTGCCGTCTTTGTACGGCATAATACGCAGTTGTTCCGGATTAAAATTGTCGGCACAGATTTTTTCGGCAGTCTTTTTTAAGTACGATGCTCTAAAACCGAGTTTACATTTTTTTATATCATCAACGCTCAACTTTGCCAATTTTTGAAAAGTCGGGAGAGTAAAAATTCCGTCGACAATTTCTTCGCCAAAATTTTCAGACAACAATTTTACGCATTGTTTAATTTGTACGATGCGTTTACTTGAACTACAAATAAAGCAAATTATAGTTTCGTCTGAAGGTTGTCGCAAAATACGTAGAGTAGGGTAAACTTCGAGTGCACGATTCATAATATTATCGCCAATTTTTTTGAGAGATTTTCTCATGGCGAAATAATCGCGTTTGCCGTCGAGATATTCTTCGACCAATTTTTCTGTTCCACGTTTGTGAACAGCACAGAGAACTTTTCCATTTTTGGAAAGTTTTAAAATAGATGCAACATTGCCAAATGCCCCAATATATTCAGGTTCGAGGCTACTCGACGCTTCTGTTTCGTACCACCTAAATGATTGACCACCGTCGAGGGTCTCGCAAAAATCAGCAGGTGTAAATTTGGGAATATCTAATTGCTCGAATTTAGACCACGTTGGTTTCATATCCTACTCGGATTTTTCGAGCTTGAGCTTTGAATCGCCGTATTTTACCGACCACAACCACGATTGCGATTGTGTTATAACCTTGCCTGTCGGCGAGAGGAGTGTCAGACGCCATGCGTTGACTTTTTCTTCTTCGCCAAACCAATCGTTGCCAGTTATACCGAGTTTAACTTCACGGAAAACTGAATGCGTTTCGGGTACATCGAATACGAATTGGCGAGGGTGAGGGTGTCGGTTAGAGTCTATTTCAAGGACGAATCGGCAAGCCAACCCGATATCATCAGGTTTGTAGCCGAACATTATGAAGAAGTACATACCAGCACGTTTTTTAGGCTGACTTCTCAAAATGAGGTGTCCGTATGGCATTTCATCGCCAGTAAAGACTTCGTAAATTGTGCGAGTTTCTTGCTCTGTGATGTAGCGAGGTAAGCAATAAGTAATCTTAGGTTCTTCCTTGTGATTTACGCCGATAATTTCATTTGAATTGCTATCGGATGCCGATTTCTCGCCGTCTGACGAGCAACCAGTAATTGCGATAATTGAAAAAACTGCAAAAAGTATTCTAAAAAAATCTTTCATTTGTTATGACGTTATATCGAGTTTAATTTTTATCAAGAAATAAAAATATTATGCTAAACCATTTAGCATTCCGTAGAAGTACATCGGTTTAAGACCATACACTTTTAGAAGCCAACCCATTCTGCTTTCTTTTGACATATCTAATATTGAGAATGGGAAAGTATTTTTGCGATTTTTTTGATAATCGAATTCAGCCATAATCAGATGTCCGTAATCGGTGATGATAGGGCAAGCAGCGTAGCCGTCGTAAATTTGTTCGGGTTGTTTACCTTCCATAAGTGAGATAAGGTTGAGGGTCGCAATCGGCACTTGTTTGCGAATTGCTGCCGAGGTCTTGCTTGTTGGAATACCAGCGACGTCCCCAAGCGAAATAATATTTGGATATTTTTTGTGAACCAGTGTTCCTTTGTCGACATCAACCCACATTTCAGCATCACGTTTTCCGCCGACGACAGAAAGCCCCGCATCTTTGACAAATTGAGGAGCAGTCATAGGTGGGAGGAAGTGCATAAAGTCGAAATCTTCATAGACCGATTTAATAACTTTGCCGTCTTTGACCGTCTGCAAGAGAGCTTTTTTTGCAACTGTATCGATTCCTTTTACACGTGTATTGAGGTTGAGTTTAACGTTGCGTTCTTGATAAATTTCAAGGAGTCGAGGTGTGAAATATTTTACGTCGTAAAGTTGTTTTGACGCTGTGTAGAAATTGATATCGAGAGCGTCTCGACGATTATTTTTACGAGACTGATGTTCGGTCAGCAAGCAGACTTTTTTAGGTGCACCACCGCATTTGTGTTTTGTGTAAGTGTCGGTAAAAATACCTTTACCACCTTTTTGTGCAAACTCTTTCATTGCTTTTGACGCCTTAATTGCACCATTGTGAGTGTAGATACAATGAGCGTTTCCGTTGCCGAGTGTTGATTCATCAATACCTTCAATTAAGTCCCAACGCAAGACGAGCCCAGGAGTGAGTACGAGGAAATCATACTGAACATTTCCGTTTTTTGCAGTTGTAATATTTTTCTTATCAGGGTCGAGAGCTACAACTGAATCTTTAATCCACTTTGCACCCGATGGAATACAATCTTTTTGATTGAGCCAAACTTCGTCGGGCGAATAAACTCCACCTGCGATAAGAGTAAAACCTGGCTGATAATAATGTCTGTCGCTTGGATCGATAATTGTGATGTCTGGAGTTTTGAGCCAACGCATAAGGCGAGAAGCAACGCTGATACCAGCCGCACCACCACCGATAACAACAACTTTAGCTTTGGCATCGCTCGATACTTTTGTCATTTGATATACCGCACCGCTTGCGATAAGTGCAGTTGCACCGCCGAGTCCTGCAATTTTTAAAAAGTTTCTTCTTTTAATTTCAGATGTTTGCATATCTAATTTCTCCTTACACTATTTCAGATTATTATCAAAGAGGAGTATGCCGTTAGATCTCTACCATTGCAACAAAATTTAGAATCAAAATTTTCTTATTTTTTGTTGCACAAAAAAGGATATAGTTTAGCGTCTGAAAAATTTGGTATGTCAAACGTTTTACATAATATGTTGCAAATTAAATCGATGATAAAGCTTGTTTTATCATTGGCTTGTATGTTTGTTTACACATACGACTTGTGTGCGTCTGACAAAGCAATGCTAAATGCACTTGTCGAAAAAGGGATTTTGACTCCGGCAGAGGCATCGGAAATTGCCAAAGAATCGGTCGGAGATGTCGAAATTTTGCGTCCAACTACAAATATGTTGCGATTTAGCGGAAGAATGCAAGTTCAAGGCGAATGGATAAATTCATCTGCAAAATCAGGCGTAGGTGCTCCGGAAAAAGATTCAAATATGGGCGTAATTGTCCGAAGGATAATTCTGCAAGCCGATGCGAGTTTAGGTAGTGGTTGGTCGGCTTGTGTTTCAGTCGACTTGGCGAGATCGTATGTAAATAGTATTCTTACCGATAATTATATAGCTAAAAAAATTGACGGCGAATATATCAATGGCGACTTATCGTTCGGTTATATGAAACCGGGTATTTGCGTCGAAGATTTATTTTCGTCTGGAACTTTGATGACTATCGAGCGTTCGGCATCGACAAATTATTGGACTGGTGCTGCAAATGGACGACGTTTGGGAATCGGGAGTCGATATGCAGGTATACGTTGGCGTGGCAATGTAAAACAAGTTGAAGGCTTAACCTATAATTTGGGAATATCAAACGGATTCAATCTTTCGCCATATCGGATAGACGAGCTTGCGTACAATTTCCAAGATGATAGTCCAGCGTATTGGTTGGGGTTGCATTATGAAATTAAACGTGAAAATGCAAAAGTGAAATTCGGGATATACTCGATGTATTCAGGTTCGGCGAATCAAAATATGGGCTTAATGGATTCATCATCGGCTTATACAATCAATCCATATTATACTGGAAATTGGGGCAATTTGTACTTTTGGGGAGACTTTTTAGCATCTGGCGTTGCCGACGGTAAAATGGTCGCAGGGCAATATCGACAAGCAAATCCTTACGGATTAAATTTTGCGTTGGAATATAGAATCGATATTGACGAGTTCGGGCAGATTGCTCCAGCGTTCAGATATTCATGGCTCGATACAGGTGGACGTGGGCTTATGGTTTCTGACGCACAACGTCAGGCAACTAATGTCGGTACGCTTTATAATAACGCACAAGAATTCTATTTTGGTCTGAATTGGTATCTGAGTGGAGACGATGTAAAACTTCAACTGGGGTACAGCTACATTCAATATTCAGGTTCGGCAGACGATAAACATAGTGGAGATTTTGCCGAATCGAGTGCGTTGCGTATGCAGTTTCAAGTAAGATTTTAATTGCTTGAAATATTTTTAGAAGATTCAAAAATTGAGTGTTTATTATTATGAAAAAGTTTTTCGCACTTACATTGGTCGCTTTATTGGCAGGGTGTTCACCTGAACCGAAAGAAACGGTTATTCAGATTGGACACTTCCCAAACATTTCGCACGCACAAGCACTTGTGGCACATCAACTCAGCCGACAGGGCAAGGGCTGGTTTGAACAACGTCTTGGTAAAGATGTAAAAGTACAGTGGCGTCTTTTTAACGCTGGTCCAAGTGCAATGGAATCTATGTTCACAAGGGCGGTTGACATTACATACGTCGGACCAAACCCAGCTATTAACGCATTTGCGAGAACCCGTGGGCGTGATATTCGTGTAATTGCAGGTTCCGCAGATGGTGGTGCGTCGCTTGTTGTAAACCCGAAACTAAATATAACAAAGCCGTCAGATTTTAAGGGGAAGAAAATCGGGACTCCGCAGTTGGGAAATACTCAAGACGTAGCTTGCAGAGCGTGGCTTATAGAAAACGGCATCCCCGTAACGTTGACATCGGGAGAAGCAAAAGTTATTGCGACTGCAAACCCCGAACAGTTGTCGTTGTTTAGACAAGGAAATCTCGACGCCGTATGGACTATCGAGCCATGGGTAACACGTCTCGAACAAGAAGGTGGTGGAAAGATTTTTCTCGAACAAAAAGAAGCTATAACAACGATTGTCGTATCGTGCAACAGAGTGTTGAAAAAACATCCAGAGCTGGTCAAAAAATTTGTTCAAGCACATATCGAATTGACAGAATGGATAAATAAAAATCCAGCCGAAGCACAAAAGCTTGTCTTGTTGGAACTCGAGGCTTTGACTGGCGGAAAAATCTCGGAGAAACTCGTTCGAGATTCATGGCAACGCATAACTTTTACAAGCAAAATCAATAAAGATGAAGTCCAAAAATTTGTGGACTATGCTTATAAATGCGGATTCTTACGCAATAAAATGAAAATGGATAAATTCTATTGGGAAAAATAGTATGAGCGTATCAGCAGAACTACAAAATATAACTGCAAAACTTTCTGTAAAAAATGTCTGCAAGACATATGAATCGGCACAAGGGAAAGTTGATGCACTTAAAGACGTCAGCTTGAATATCGGAGAAGGCGAATTTGTGTGCCTTGTGGGACCGAGCGGTTGCGGGAAATCGACACTTTTAAATCTTGTAGCTGGTTTGGATATGCCCGATAGTGGCGAGATTTTGGTCGAAGACACACAAGTGAAAGGTCCGGGGCGAGACAGAATGGTGATGTTCCAAGAACACGCACTTTTCCCATGGCTCGATGTTATCGGGAATGTTCTTTTTGGTTTGCGTTTAAAACCAAATCTTACCGAACCAGAACGCAAAGAAGTTGCAATGTTCTACTTGCATTTAGTCGGTCTTGAAAAGTTCGCAAAGGCATCTATTCACGAGCTTTCGGGCGGTATGCGTCAAAGAGTAGCACTTGCACGATCGCTCGCTCCCAATCCGAGAATCTTGCTTATGGACGAAACTTTTGGTGCGCTCGACGCTCTCACTCGTGAGCAACTCTATGGCGAAATTCAACAAATTTGGGAAAAACGCAAAAAGACAATTTTGTTTGTAACACACAATATCCGTGAAGCAGTCTGCTTGGGCGATAGAGTCATTTTATTTTCGCCACACCCAGGTAGAATTATCAAGAAATTTGATATAGACTTGCCACGTCCACGTGATATTAACGACCCAGCGTTGACATCATACGCACACGAAATTACATCGTATTTAAAAAATCAATTCGGAAAGGATATTGCCGAATAATGAAAAAGAAAAATTATAAAAGATTGGTTGTTTCAATCGTTGCATTTGCGGTTTTATTTCTCATCTGGGAATTGGCTGTAAGATATTTTGGATTGTTTGAATACGTTTTACCACCACCGTCTGAAGTAGCAGGGTATCTTGGCAGTTCTATACTCGACGGAACACTTTTATCGGCAATTTGGGTAACCTTGAAACGCTTGCTGATGGGCTATTCAATCGGTTTGATTATCGGTATACCAACAGGGATGTTGTGTTCACGATTCAACTGTTTTAGAGATACTATTGGTTTGCTCGCACTTGGTTTGCAAGCGTTGCCAAGTGTTTGCTGGGTTCCTCTCGCAATTATGTGGTTTGGACAAGAAGAATCGGCGATGTTGTTTGTTGTCGTTATGGGGACAGTCTGGTCGATGATTCTTGCGACGGAACACGGCGTAAAAAATATTCCACCAATTTATTTGCGTGCCGCACAGACAATGGGATCAAAGGGGATGCACACATGGTTGAAAGTTATTTTGCCAGCATCGTTCCCGAGTATATTAGGCGGAATGAAACAAGGTTGGGCATTTGCGTGGCGTTCATTGATGGCAGCCGAAATCTATGTTACAATCTTGTCAGGTTTTGGTTTGGGACAACTACTACACTACGGACGTGAACTTATGGATATGAACCAAGTTATCGGCGTGATGTGCGTAGTTATCGCAATCGGTTTGCTTGTAGATAAAGTTCTATTTTCGCCATTGGAATTGCACCTCCGCAAAAAATGGGGCATATCTAAATGAGCATGAATATTATTAAAAGGACTTTACTCCTTACGATGATTATCATAGGTAATATTGCTCTTTGAAACGAGTGGTACATTTATACAGAAAAACCTCCAATGTGTTGGAGGTTTTTCGTTTTAATACTTTTTATGTGCCTATCTCCTTTGGTTATTCAAGAGAAAATAATGCAGTGTCGGGTTGGCTGAAGTTGTATTCAAATTTGTTGTCGTTTACTTCTATAATTTTGTCAGTAAAGAGTTCCTTAACTTTTTTTACTTTCTTGGGTAGATAGATAGTTTTTTTGCCTCCGTTTTCGGTATGGATAGCAACAAGGTTTTTGTTTGCGTAAACGGGCAGTGGTTCATCGGTATATAAATGAACACCGGCTTTCTTGATTATATCCATAAAATTATTTTTGTTGAACGATTCTTCATTGCCGGCGTAAACGCTAACCCAATCTCCCATATTTTTCCGATTTATTCCATTTTGTTTGTATTTAAAGCCCGTTAAATTTTCGGTAAATTTTTTATCAATACGTTTGCCGTCTGTCGTGCCAAAGGCACCCATTGTTACGATTGTTTTATTATCCTTAAAAACGTATTTATCGAGGAGTTTTTTCTTTTCGGAAGTAATTTCAAATGTGTGAGGGAAGACTACAACTTTGTATTTTGAAAAATCTACTTTTGCGATATCGTCAAATATGATGTGGTCGAACGAAGCTCCGCAAGAGAATAGAATGCGTTTAAAATATTTTACAGACGGATACTCTATATACATACAGCTATCGGGGTCGGCAATATACACAATTTCGGAGTGCATTGGCAAGTTGTCGTCTTTGTGTTGTTGCCAAAGCTTGTGGGCTTTTGCGATAACTTCCATTGTTTCGGGAGTGCTGAAAACTCCTCCCCACATATCGAAACACCAAAGTGAATTTTGCATCACAATTGCAAGCGAGAACTCACGTTTGAGCATAGCGGTTGTTTCTTGTTGATTTTTCATACCATACATATCTTTGCCGAATATTTTTATGTATGGAGACAAATCGTAATTGAAAGTGTGTGTGCGATGATCGATTTCTTGGAACCAGTGTTTGCCTTGTAATTTTAAGGATTTTACGGGGGCATTCATTCCGCCACCCATACCGATACGTCTGTTATCGTATCCCCCAGGGTCGCCTACAAAATCGTTATATGACGAAGAATAAGTTTGCCTGTTGTCGATTTTTCCAACGAGCGTATGCGGTAAGAATCCGCAAAAAGCCCCAATCTGACGTTTATCGCCGACTATATCACGCACGATTTTTGAGAAATAATCCATGCCGTCAGAAATCAATTTTTCGGTAAAGTGTGCGTAATGGATTCTGAAAGCTTGTGTTTGTGGATCAAAGTAGAGATTGTCGAAAGTGGGAGTGTATAATTCTTTGTGGGTAGGGTGAACCCAATTTGGTAGGCCTTTTTTCTGTAAGTATTTTTCCCATTCCTTTTCTTTGAATACAAGGGCACGACCTTTTGAAGAATCGTACCATTCACTCGAACCTCCGCCTGCAATCATATAGGCAAAGATTCTATCGCCATATTGTTTTTCCATATGTTCGACATACGCCTTAACCATTTTTGTGGTAAGATTTTTCCATTCTGGAATGCAGAGCGAATTAGTCATATCGTTGAAGCTATCGCCACCCATACCAAAACGTATTTCTAATCGGCGATACAACCACAAAGGGCTGTTGATATCAATCATCACGATAAATTTTGCATTTTGATTTTGTCTAATAACGAGGTCGAATTGTTCATCGACAACGTTCCAAAGATAAGTTTCGTCCCAGACCCAAAATGGTTTGAATTTGCAGTATGGTTCGCCGAGTGTATTAAACGAGTTCGATGGCATTACTGCGTAAAGATTTATTCCAGCATTGCCAAAATCACGCATTGCGGAAGTTTCGGGGTAGAATGAACGATATGCAAAAAACTTTTCTTTAGGAGTGGATAGACAAAATGAAGTCGCGAGTAGAAGTATAAGAGACAGTAATTTTTTCATTATTAAAGATAGGTTAAAACAATGTTTACTTAATTAAACGTTTGTCGATATTGCAAGCAATAAGCTCTTATGTTATTGAAAAAAAAGCTTTATCTTTGGTCGGGATTATAAATAATAGTGAACGTTTTTTAAATGTTTGGATTAAAGAAAATATTGTCATCTGATTCTGTCGCAAAGGCGACAGCAAAAATCGTCGGGGAAGGTGATTCCGCAGTTTTGCAGATTGCGGGCGATTGGTTGTTGTCGGAAACTCGCACAAATTCAAAAGAAATAATTGCGTCTATCCCCAAAAATTTGTCTAAACTTTCTTTTGAAACATCGTCGCTTGGAACGTACGATTCTGCTTTGGTTTGTATGCTTTTAAAGTGCTACGAATCTTGCAAAGAACAAAATATTGATGTCGATTTAGAGTCGCTCCCAGAAGGTCCACGTGAACTATTGAAGTTGGCTGTTGCGGTGCCTGAAGTTAGTGCTGAAAAAAATGACGGAGATTGGAATCTTTTTAACACGGTTGGCTCGCGTGCGATTAAGTTTATGGACACTATCGCAAGTCAGTGTGGTTTTGTGGGTGAATTGACGATAGCATCGCTTAACGCATTGCGTGGTAAGGCGAGGTATCGCACAAGCGACTTGCTCTCGATTATACAATCGTCTGGTCCCGAAGCATTGCCGATTGTCGCATTGATAAGTTTTCTTGTAGGATTGATTCTCGCATTTGTCGGTGCTATTCAACTTGCAAAATATGGTTCTGAAATTTTTGTTGCCGACCTTGTCGGGATTGCAATGGTTCGTGAAATGGGTGCTATGATGGTTGGTATTGTGATGAGTGGTCGCACAGGGGCATCATTTGCGGCTGAGCTTGGGTCGATGAAAGTAAACGAAGAAATATCGGCATTCCGAACTTTCGGTATATCTCCAATGGAGTTTCTCGTGTTCCCACGCGTGTTGGCGTTGGTATTGATGTTCCCATTGCTTACAATTTTTGCCGATGTTATCGGTATGCTTGGTGGTTTTGTAATCGGGGCAGGAATGTTCGATATTAGTTATGATCAATACGCAAACAGAACACTATCTGCATTAAATTTGGTGCAGATATCAACAGGCGTGATGAAAAGTTTTATCTTCGGGATAATTGTTGCGTGTATCGGTTGTCGAATGGGCTTGCAGTGTGAGAATAGCTCGGCTGGGGTCGGTATGGCGACAACATCGAGCGTTGTGCAAAGCATCACTTGGATTATCGTAGCCGACGCAATTTTCGCAGTAATCTTTACAATTTTCGATATCTAATGAACACAGAAAATACAGAAAATAAAATTCAAAAAATTGCAAATTCTGTGGTATCGGAAAATCCGACAGAAGTTGAAGACATTTTCAAAATCGAAAATTTGACAATGGCATACGGCGATTATACCGTTATGCACGACCTCAACTTTTCTGTCAAAAAAGGCGAAATTTTCTTCATTATGGGCGGTAGTGGATGTGGCAAAAGTACGCTACTTCGCCATATGATTGGGCTGATTAAACCAGCAAAAGGGACGATTTATTTCAGAGGTAAAAATTTTTCGGACGCAGAAGATAAAGAGAAAATTGAAATGCTCCGACAGTTTGGCGTGTTGTATCAAGGCGGTGCGTTGTGGTCGTCGATGACACTTGCCGAAAATGTAGCATTGCCCTTGCGTGAGTTCAAAGATATTTCAGACCAAGACGCCGAAGAAATTGTCGATTTAAAATTGTCGCTTGTTGGGCTGAACGGGTTTGGTGGGTTCTATCCGTCAGAAATTAGTGGCGGTATGTGCAAACGTGCAGGGCTTGCCCGAGCCATTGCACTCGATCCTCTCGTGCTGTTTTTCGACGAACCTTCCGCTGGGCTCGACCCCATTTCATCGCATAGACTCGACGAACTTATCGTGCAGATGCGTGATTCTCTCGGTGCGACTATCGTCGTGGTTTCGCACGAACTCGCAAGTATTTTTGATATCGCCGATAGAGCGATATTTCTCGACACAAAAACAAGAACACAAACGGCAATCGGTTCTCCGAAAGAGCTTTTAAATTCCGACAATGCCGATGTTCGCATTTTCCTCAACAGAGGTGTTGATCCTCGAACAAAAGACGCAGAAAAATGAAAAAAAATGTAAATCCAGTTGCAATAGGGATGTTTGTTCTGGCTTCGGCAGTAATATCTGTCGTAGCAGTTGTAGTGTTTGGCACTGCAAAATTTTTTGCAAAAACCGAGACTTTTATCTCATTCTTTTCCGAAAGTGTTAACGGCTTGGATGTCGGAGCTCCACTCAAATACAAGGGTGTGAAAATCGGCAAGGTTGAAAAGATTATGATGGCACCATCGAAGACAATTCGCCAAAGCAAAGTTGCGGTAATTTATTCTATCGATGTCGACTTACTTCGCCGTAGGACAGGTAAAACTGTTGTCGATTTTAATACTTGGATTAACCAGCAAATCACAGATGGTTTGCGTGCAAAACTCAATTACCAAAGTGTAGTAACAGGTATGCTTTATATTGAGCTCGATTTTCTCGCACAGGCGGGCGAGTCTTACAAACTGTATTATAGAGGCAAACGCAATATGATTGAAATTCCAAGCTCGGAATCAGGGCTTGCCGAACTTGTGAAAGCATTTAGCAAGACCATTGAAAATGTCTCGCAGATTGATTTTAAGGCGATTGGTGAAAATACAAATAATCTTTTGGCAAATCTCAATACGATTGTTGCGAATCCTGAAACGCAATCGGCACCGCAAAAAATCTCGCAGTTGCTCGACACATCGAATGTGCTTGTAAAAAATGTGAACGATATAGTCGCTTCAGACGATGTAAAAAATGCTCCGAAAAATCTCAACAAGTTGATGACGGATGCATCGCAATTTATGGGTACATCACAAGCAGAGTTTTTGGCGTTGTCGAAGGCGGGGCAGAGTACGTTTGCAAATATAGATAGCGTTTTGAAAAACGTTGATACAATAGTGGCTCCGCAATCTCCACTTCGATACGAGCTTGCGGTATTGATTCGCACACTCAATGAATCCTTAAATTCAATTTCTAATCTGACCGATTATATCGAGCGAAACCCAAGCTCGTTATTGACTGGAAAGAAAAAAGCGAAGGAGGCATCAAATGAAAAATAATATTATATCTATAATTTTTTTGGCAGTAATAACTCCACTTTTGACATCGTGTTTGGGCGGATTTCTTGAGCCTAAAGAAGATTTTACCAAATTTTACCTTATGCGTCCGGCAAATAATATCGCAAAAGTGAATTTGGATACTCTGCTGAAAATAAATATTTTGCCGATTACAACGCCATCGTATATGGCACGCAATCAAATCGTAAGCTTGTCTCAAAATGGCACAGTGGAGCTTTCCGAATTTAATAGATGGGCGGAATCGGCACAGAGCAATTTTACACGTGTGTTGATTGATAACATTTGTGCGACATCCGATGAGGTCGATGTTTTCGCATATCCGTCGTTTGCGAAAGACGCAATGAATTTGCGTATCTACATAAATGATTGCATCGGTACACTTGGTGGAGTGTTGATTTTCAACGGTAAGTGGCAGGCGGATTCTGTTGACAATGCAAAGCAAATAGTAAAAGATTTTTCGATAAAAATCGATTGTGGCAAAACGTATAAATCGTATGTTGAGGCAATCGACAAAGCGATGGCAGACTTGGCGTTTGACATCGTCAATACAATTTCATCTAATAGATAACAATTATGAAAACAGCATTACTTTTTTCAGGACAAGGAGCTCAGAGTGTCGGAATGGCGAAATCGCTTTTCGATAATTACGATTCTGTAAAAGATCTTTTTAATCGTGCCGACGATACGTTGGGTTTCAAACTTTCGCAAATTTGTTTTGAGGGTCCAATGGCTGAATTGACAAAAACAAGCGTTTGTCAACCAGCACTCTATTTGCACGGAATCGCAGTAGTACAAGTGATGAAAGAACGTGGGATGCTCGATAGTATTGATGCTGTCCTTGGGCTTTCGCTCGGTGAACTCACGGCACACGCTGTTGCGGGGACATATACTTTTGAAACAGGCTTGAAAATCGTCGCAGAACGTGGCCGTTTAATGCAAGAAGCGTGCGACGCAACAAAGGGTGCAATGGCGAGCCTTATCGGTGGTACAGAAGAAAGCGTTTTGCCATATTGCAAAGAGTTTGATATCGATATGTCGAATTTGAATTGTCCAGGGCAGATTGTGATATCGGGCGATGCTGAAAATATCGCAAAAGCAGTTGCAGTCGCAAAGGAACGCAAAGACTTCAAAATGGTAGTTCCGTTGAAAGTCGCAGGTGCATATCACAGTAGATTGATGAAGCCCGCTCGAGACGCTTTTGAAAAATTCCTCGAACCAATCGATTTTGCAGAACCGACAATCCCAGTGTTCACAAATGTATCGGGCGAGCAAGTGAAGAATCCACAAGAAATAAAAGATAACTTGGTAAAGCAAGTTGTAAGCACTGTCCGTTGGGAAGATTGCGTAAACAACGCATCGAAGCTTGGTATTGAGCAGTTCTATGAATGCGGTCCAGGGGGAGTTCTCGCTGGTATGATGAAGCGAATCAATAGAGACGCATCAATAAAATCGTTAGCAGAAACACGCGATTTTGAGTAATAAAAAGTTTATAAAAAAGGTTAAAAGAAGTTCTTTTAACCTTTTTTTGTGCAATGTTGAAAAATGTGGACACAAAAAAACCTGCACAAAGGCAGGTTTTCTAAAAACTATTTCTTAATTTCTTTGTGGAGCGTTCTACGCTTGAGTGATGGATTGTACTTAAGCTTTTCTACTTTCTTTCCGTCTGGTTTACGGAAGTTGCGTGTAGTCATATAGCGTGAAGGTGATTTACCTTCTTTGCGTGCTTCTGTACATTCGATGATAACGATTTCGCGTGGCATAAATTTAACCTTTCTGGTGGATTATTAAAAAAATATTAGTAGCATAATGCCTAAATTTTTTCTCAATTCAAGTTTATTTTTTCAAAGTTTTATTTTTTTTATAAATTAATTTGCTAATCGGTTTGCGTCTTTGGAATCTATTTCTTGTGCTTTTTGATAATCACGTTCGTAAGTGAACTTGTATGCGTACATAAGCAGAAGTGAGCATGGGAGCCATACGCACGCCAGCAATGAAATACCAGCACTCAGCCCAATTATCGACTTGAGTGCTCCGAGAATCCAACTCGAGAGCGATCCAATCCCGAACCCAATCATACACATAATACCCGATGCCGACGCTCTATGTTTTTCGGGAATTACATCGTACATTACCGCATATGTATTTGCGTCGAAGAATGCACGAGTGAAGCCGAAGCCAGCTAAGCCGATATAAACAAGCCAGAGTTGTGTCGCACTACCCATTATAACGATAAATGGAATTGCCGAGAATAATCCGAGTGCCTGCAAAAGTATTCTATACGAATGTTTGATTTTTGAAAGTTTGTCGGAAAGTCTCCCCGCAATGACAATACCGATAAACGCAAAGGCGTGTGTCCAAAAAGTCGCATTGAATGCGGCAGATTCAAGGGAGAAGCCCAAGTTTTGTTCAAGGTATGTTGGCATCCAAGTCAGAAACCCAGTCAGAACAAAAATCAATCCGCTAAAACCGACAACCAAAATGATTGCAGTCGGGGCAGAGAACAACGCACCAAGCGATTCTTTAATCGGGATTTTTTCGAGTTCAATAGGTTTGTTTTCGGTATTTTCTAAATCGACAACACGAGGTTTGTCTCGCATACGCAATAGCATTAGAAGTCCCCAAAATACGCCGACTGCACCGAATACGACAAACGCCATTCGCCAGCCCCAAAGCGATGCAACGTAAGTAGCAATCACACTACTTGCAATAACACCTATGTAGTACGAAGTTTGATGAATACTCATCGCCAACGCACGAGTCTCTTTGTGGTACGACGCAATCGTCGAGACATACGCAGGTCCGAAAAGTGCTTCGCCCACGCCTGTGGCGAGACTTCTGAAAATGATAAACATCAACATAGACGAGCTAAAGCCCGTACACATTGTCGCAATACTCCAAAGTAGAATACTGAAAACAAGGATATTTCTTTTACTAATTCTATCGCCCAAAAGTCCCGATATTGGAACGAGTGTCGCAAAGGCAAAGTTAAACGTTGTTGCGATAAACCCCATCTGTGCGTCGGTCAGCATGAGATCGGCTTTTATCGAGGTAAGCAGAACGTTGAAAATTTGCCTGTCGGCTTGATTGAGGAAAAACGCGACCCACAGGAACGCAAGAATTTCCCATTTATAAAATGGATGTTTTGTATTTGGATTGAAAAGGCTCATCCTATTTTTGTATTGCGAATATGCGGTCGATATACACGCCGTCAGCGTCGACGGTTTGTTGGTGTGGACGCATTTCTACGAACATTGAACCAACGCTTTTATTGATTGTTTTTTCGCAAATTTTTATGACCTTATATTTTTTATCATCAACTTCACCAATCTTGATATTTCGTGTTGCGAGAATCTTCCAATCGACTGTTGTAAGACGCAATCTTACCGCATAATTGTCTTTTTTTGCCTTGCCAGCATCGGCACGAACGAGTGCAAATAACTCGATTTTCGCATCGCCTTTTTTGTCAAATTTGAGGTCGCTCAAATCGATTGGTATACGGATATGTTCTGTCAAATTAGTCGGGACTTTTACAGCATATTTTGTTGACGCATTGTTGTCGGCAACAAGTTCAGCACTCATTTTTACTCGCTTGGTAGAATTGATAAAATCAAATTCTGGAGCATAGAACGAGAATTGTTCAGACTTATTTTTTGTAGGGAGTTTTATGTTCTTTGCAAAGAGCTGGCGAACCATATCTTCACGCAAATTTTGTTGATATATTTCAAAATCTGCAGGTGTTGTAAATTCTCTCCAAGTTTCAACTTTAAATTCTTTCCAAGTGGAAATTAAATATTCAACCAACGCTTTAGGATTTTCTGGAAGATCGATTTTTAAGCCTTCAAGATCTGCTTTTTTCTGAAGTGTTTTGTAATATACAACGCTTGTGTGTTGGAACGAAAGCGACTCACGTCGGACCTTATTGACTAATCCAGCGTACTTTTTAGGATTTTGTTTTTCGAGGCGTTGAGCAGTTTCGTTTGCCTTTTGGATAAGGGCAGATGCCTTGTTGAATGTCTTTGTATCCATCCAACGTAAGCCTTCTGTAAAACAACCTATAAATTGTCCCGACGCTTCGGCTCTATCGTGGATAACATCGATATATTCTTTGAAAATATCGCCAACTTCTTTGCCGTAATAGCCGTACAAAAATTCTTTAAAGAGTACGTCTTCATTGAGGTTTGGGTTCCACATTAAGTGCGAGATTACCCAGTTTCGCATAAGTACAAAATCGCCTGCATTGCAGAATGCGTCGCCTTGTTCAAAGATTCCCGATGCTGAATTTTTCACAAAGAATCTGATATTTGGTGCAAGCACACGCATATTCGGGTGGAGCATCATATAGGAATGGAAGCATGTTACATAATCCCATATAAAGAGATTTTTTGTGATTTTTCCCCATTCAATCATATCATTCACAAGAGCCTGATTTCGTTTTTCAGCAGTGCTTTCGAGAGGTTTTATGAAAGAACATTCTATTGTGCAAAGGCGTACGAGAACATTTTTGCGAGGTGTAATTTTTTTTGGTGCTTTGCGTGTGTACTGATATGCAAAAGTATCAATCCAAACATTTGGGAATTCTTTTTCGATAGCTTCGCCAATCTTGTTTGCAAAGTAAATATTTGTGCCAGCGTACGATTCATTTTCATCGTCGATAGCCTTACATTTTGGGCATTGGCAAGCTTTGCCCCAGTCGTTTTGCGATACTTGGATTGATGTCGCTTTGGGATTTTCACGCAAGAGTTGTTTTATATTTTTGATATATTCTTGCGTCATTTCTTCGTTTGTTAAGCAAAGTTGTGCATGGTCGCAAGTTCTTTTGCCGTTGAAAAGCGAAAACCATTCTGGGTGGTCTTTGAAATATTTTGCAGGCGGGATAATTTCGTAGTGGGCGTGGAATGATGAACCTCTGCCTTTGAAAAGCACAAGGGTATCGCAACCACCGTATTCCACTGGGATTACAGGGCGGTCAAAATTCATTCTGGTGAGAGTTGCACCATTTTGTTTCATCTTTGATGCGAATATGCCGTCGAAAGCTATTCTGTAAAGGGCTTCACGGAGCATCAATTTTGGCGTGTAAGTGGTGTCTACTTCAGCGACGTACAGAGTCGGTTTATTTGGCAAATAACGTTCTGTTTGCGACCACCATCTTACGCCGATATAATCTTCTAAGAGCGTATAAACTGCATAGAGTGTTCCACGTTTTGGGTGTCCGCATACAGCGATATCGCCTTGTTGGGTTGTTTTGATTTTAATTGAATCGTAGCCAAGTTTTGAGAAGTCGGGGCAGTTTAAAATTTCTTTTGTTTTGGAGAAATCGCCGACGAAAATCGAGCGTTTCGAGGAATCCATTTTTGATTGCGATGTTATTTTGAAGTCGGCACCGCAGATAGAATCCAAGTGTTCTTTGAGTTCTGACGCCGATGTTTTTTCGACAAGTGTAGGGTTGTCAGACAACACAATTTGCATTTTTGCTTGCGAATTTTCTGCAATCAATACATCGGCATACACGCTTGCAGAAGCCAATGTTCCCATCAAGAATAGAAGTGTATTTTTAATCATATTTGTTTCTTGTTTAATAATAAAATTATTTCATTTTTTTTGCAGTCTGTACACACAAAAATTTCACAGAATTGAATTATACTGGACAAAATTTGTACTATTTTGTCTTTACTTATATATTACAATAATAACTGCGATAAGAATCATAGTTGCACCTACAATTCTTTGCAGTGCAGATGCTTTAGAAAGCTCTTTCATATCGACTACAAACTTGCCAACAACAAACATCAGCACAACCGACATAATCCCACGCGTGTTGTATAAAATGTTGCAAAGTGCTGCTCCGACTTCTCCGACAATCGACAAAAACATCAAATACATTTCCATAATCATCAGTCCTGCACTCATACCACTAATTGCAAGTGTAGCTTTGCTTGAATGCGATACATCTTTAAAAAATCTTGGCAAGAATGGGATTATCGAAAGAGGCATTGCAACGCTTGTCAAAGATAGCATTGCATTTCGTGAAAAGTTGGGAGCATATTTTTGCATAATCACATCGCACATTGCGTAAGATATGCACGCAGTGAACGAAAGCAAAAGTGTTATACCAAGTTTTTTTGTTCGCAAAGAATTTTTCGACCACCCCATAATGAAAACGGCAAGACAACAAATTGCACCCGCTATCGTTATCGTGTGAGGCATATTTGTATCGAGCAAAATTCTTGCAAAGAGAATTACGAACATAATTTTTATTCCCATAATTGGCGTCATCAAGCTGACTTCACCACGTTCTGCACAGACGAAAGTTGCGATATTCCCGATAGCACAAAAGCAACTTGCGGAAAGTGGTTGCCATACAAGCGACCAATTCGGCATTGTTTCTTCAAAGAAAATAGTTGGGATAAATACTAAGCCCGACAAAATATTATTCATCACCAATACCGATGTTCCCGAAAACGTGCCTGAACGCGACGCATACTTTGCAAGCATAATACTTACGCAATAAAGTCCCGCTGCAAAAATCGGGAAAAGTATATCAGGAAAAGGTAGTGTTGATGATAATAAAAACATACAATTTATTCATTCTGCCGAACATTGTTTTTGTGAGCGTGGGTTTGCCGTAGTCATTAAAATCTTGTCATACGACGACACCAATTTTGTTCATACTTTTTTCTTAATCAAATTTGATGGCAAATTGTCAAGAAAAACGGAAAATGAGATAATATAATTTTTACTCAACAGTAACTGCTTTTGCTAAATTGCGTGGTTTATCGACATCGCAACCACGTTCCAAAGCAATATAATATGCTAAAATTTGCAATGGAATTGTGGTAGCTATTACTCGTACGCTATCGTGTAAATTTGGCATTGCGATTATATCATCGGCAATATTTGCAAATAATTCTGGAGTATTTGTTATTGCAATAATTTTACCAGACCGAGCTTTTATTTCTTGTGCATTTGATACTACTTTAGGCGTAATTTCTGCATCGTTTGCAAGAATTACAGACGGGCATTCTGGCGATACAAGGGCAATCGGACCATGTTTCATTTCTGCCGAAGGATATCCCTCGGCGTGAATGTAAGATATTTCTTTGAGCTTTAATGCACCTTCCAAGGCAATCGGGAATTCAGATAATCTCCCTAAAAAGAGAAAATCATTATAGTGAGAATATTTCTTTGCTATTTTTTCTATTTGTGGTGCTAATTTAAGAATATCTCGTATCGCATTGGGCAGTGAAGTTATAGCTTTTACAATTTCTCGACCTTCCGAGAAAGAGAGGTCTCGCATTCTGCCTATGTAAAGTGCTATTAACAAGCATATCATAATTTGAGAAGTAAATGCTTTTGTAGATGCAACACCTACTTCTTTCCCAGCATATTGATATAATCCTCCATCGGATTCTCTCGAGATAGTAGAACCGACAGAATTTGTTATCGCTAAAGTTTTAAACCCTTTGCGTTTTGATTCTCTCAGTGCCTGTAATGTATCTATGGTTTCGCCACTTTGACTTACTACAAAAACAAGCGTACTCTTATCTAAAGGAGCATTTCTGTATCTGAATTCACTTGCATATTCTACTTCTACGGGAATTCTTGCATATTTTTCAATGAGATATTCGGCGACTAAACATGCGTGCCAAGCCGTTCCACAGGCACAAAATAAAATGCGATCAAATTGACGTAATTCTGTTGGAGTAATATTTAATCCATTTAATACCGAAGTTGAAAGGTCATCGGATATTCTTCCTCGGATGGCGTTTTCTAAAGCTTTAGGTTGTTCAAAAATTTCTTTTTGCATATAGGTTTTTGATGTACCTAAATCTGCATTTTCAAGTTCCCAATCTATTTCTTTTATATCTATACCGACAGGCGAATTTGTCATTGTGATTACATCGCAGTTATCACAGGTGATTGAAGCGATTTGTCCGTCTTCAAGATATATAACATTTGTAGCACGTCCTGCAAATCCGAGTACATCGGACGATACAAGATATTCATTCTTCCCGACTCCAATGAGAAGTGGTGAACCCTTTCGTGCAACTACTATTTCTTCGGGGAAATCTTTTCCTAACACAGCAATACCATAAGTTCCTTCTATGTGTATCAATGCTTTTCTGACAGATTCTGTGAATCTGTTTTTTGTGTCGGGCGATGTTCTGTGTTCGTAGTGGTATGCGATTAGATTGACGAGAACTTCTGAATCGGTTTGACTTGCGAAAGTATATCCTTGGTTGACTAAGAAATTTTTTATATTTTCGTAATTTTCGATTATCCCGTTGTGGACGAGTGTAAATTTACCATCGCTTGAAATATGGGGGTGAGCGTTGGCGTCGTTAACTCCACCATGTGTTGCCCATCTTGTATGACTTATTCCAATGTTGGCGTCGATTTGTTTTTTCGCAACTTCGTTTGCTAAAGACGCTACACGTCCAGTTTTTTTTATGACATTAAAGTTGCCACTTTTTAACAGAGCCAAACCTGCTGAATCGTACCCGCGATATTCGAGTTTAGTTAGCGACTCAATCAAAATAGGAGTCGCATTGCGTTTACCTACATAACCTGTAATTCCACACATATTTTTATGATTTTTGAACTATATTGACCATATTTTTGAACTAAATTGACTTTTTCAAGCAAAATATTATAAATGTCGGAACTTTTTAGTGATTTAAATTTCACAAAAAGATTACAGTAGTTTGACAAAAAAACTTGAAAAGATTGGCGATTCATTTAAAGTCGCTTACACCAATTATTTTATACACTAATAACGTTTGTAATAATGAAAATTTTGAAAATATCAGCTCTCATATTGGCAGGTATCATTTCTGCCAATATACTCTCGGCACAAAGTGTTGCAGATATGCAACAAGATTTAGCGTTGCTCAAGCGTGAAGTAGGTCGCTTGCGTCTCGAAGTAGAACAGCTCTCAAGACAAAACCAAGAGCTTTCGCAACAACTTCGCAAAGCACAGGCATCGACATCATCAAACGATATGGTTAGAGCCCAAGTGTCGTCAGTGCGTGCAGATGTTTCATCGCAAAACCAAGCATTGAAACGTGAGATTGTCGCACTCGTAAAAAAGGATATTGAAAACCTCGCAACGCAGACAAATACTGCAATTCAGAAACTCGCAAAGGCAATTGGAAATCGTCCTCAAGTAGAAATGCCAAAAACATTTAGCAACGACTATCCACAAACAGGTATTGAATACACCGTGCAATCGGGCGATACGCTCGGTAAGATTGCTCGCAAAAACAATTCAAAAATTAAGTGGATTCAAGACGCAAATAAAATTGCAGATCCAAACAGAGGCTTGCGTGTCGGCGAACAAATTTTTATTCCACAAAAATAATTTTATATGGCAACACAACGCAAAACATTAGGTAGAGGGCTGGGTGCTATCATTTCAGCAGGTGCGAAAAAAGTCGCCGAAAGCGGAGCAAAAAAAGTAGTATCACAAGCACAAGCGTCGACAGTAAAAGACGTAAAAATAGCATCGCACGGAACATATAGTGAAGTTCCAATTGATAAAATTATCCCAAGCCCATACCAAGCTCGTATCGAATTTGATGATGACAAAATTACTCAACTTGCCGATTCTATCGCATCGGAAGGTTTGCTCAATCCGCTTTTGGTAAGAAAGCTTAATGACGGCAAATACGAGTTGTTGGCAGGGGAACGTCGTTTGCGTGCGTGCCAAAAAATCGGCTTGAAAAAAGTAGTTGTTTGCATCCAAACTGCAAGCGACGCATCGTCGGCAGCAAAAGGTCTTATAGAAAATCTCCAACGTGCTGACCTCAACCCGATTGAAGAAGCAAATGGTATTTTAAAACTTGTTCACTCGTTTCATCTCACACAAGAAGCAGTCGCACAACGCTTGGGTAAACCACGTTCGACAATCGCAAATGCACTCCGTTTGCTCAAGCTTCCAGAAGAAGTGCGTGGATATATCTCGAAAGGTTTGATGGGTATCGGACACGCAAAAATCTTGATGGGCGTTGATGATCCCGTTCAGCAAACGATTATCGCACGCAAAATTATCGAGAACGATTTAAATGTAAGGAGTACCGAAGATCTTATCCGACGTATGAAAGCATCGTCAGATAGGACAACCCCAGGAACGCCTATTGCTGTTGCCGCACAAAACGCAGTAATCCGTGATATTCAAAATAAAATTTCAACACGCTTAAATGCATCAGTAGAAATTAAACATACGCCAAAGCGTGGGAAGATTGTTATCACATATTTGGGTAATGACGATCTCCAACGTATTTTGGATACAATCGGTGTAAAAATTTAATGCAAAATATTGTTGCAAGACTGATTTTTATAGCGGTGTCGCTTTTTGCGATTCCGCTTTGTTGTCTTGCACAAAAGCATAATGATTACACAAAGTCGGCAAGCTCATTCTCTCGAAAATATCAATCGGAAGAAAGTCGGTTTGGTGGGAAAAAATCGCAAATGCAGGGAAGCGTTGTTGAAAAAAAATCATTTTTCGATTCTGGAAAAACATCAAATTTTAGCGGAAAAGAGTCGTATTGGTCTAATCAAAAGACATCGATAGACGCATCGAACAGAGCTCCAAACGCATCAAAGAAATTTGACGTTTCCGAATATAAAGGCGACTTCAATAAATGGAATCGTTCAGACGATAAAGCAAAATTCATAAATGGCGATAAGAATCTTTCAAAAGTTTACAAAGGGAAAATCGACATAAGCAAACGCAATATGCAATACCAAAGTTTTATCGACAAATATTACGGAAGTCTTGTCGATAGATCGATGGAAGATTTTAACAAATATTATTCTCGGGCATCGTCTCAGGATACTACTTATGTCAAGCGTGCAGGAGCAGAATTGACTGGCGAAGAAGAGGAGGGATTTTTCGATTTTCTATCGTCTGATACACGCATAAAACGCAAAGCGATAAAATTTACAGGTGTTGAACGAAAGATAGACCCCAAAACAATGCAGAAAGAAAAGACGCCACCTCCCGAACAAATGCAGTCGTCGGGAATGCAAAAATCGGCATCGCCGGCACCGACGTCGACACAACTCGCACCAAAATCTACACAGCTTAAAACTAAACCTTCATCCGACATAAAAGAAGTAATTATCGACGCCGAACAGGCGAAACGATACCGATTCTTGAAAGCACCTGATGAGTATCGCTCAAAGGCGACAATCAAGGTTCAAGTAAAAGAGTAGCAGAGTTTGCACATATTATTACTTTTTTTATTTGCGTTGTAGGTTCGATATTTTAAATTTTTTTATGATGAAAATAATCGGGACAGTTGCAGTTCTCGGAACAGGGCTTTTAGGAGCGTCGTTGGCTAAGGCGTTGAAGAAACGTGCAGTTGCCGAAAAGGTTGTTGCATGGTCGCGTAGCGAACAGACCCGTGAAAAGTGCCGTGCTTTTCCATCTGTGTTTGATGAAGTTTACGACACGCCAAATCAGGCAGTTGAAAATGCCGATTTAGTCGTGGTATGTTCGCCGACATCAAATATTGTTGAAGTGATAGAATCGATTGTACCGTCGCTAAAAAATGGAGCATTTATAACGGATGTTGGAAGCGTAAAAGAAGTAGTCTGCCAAGCTTGCCGAAAAGTACTTGAAGACAAAAATGCGATATTTGTAGGCTCACACCCAATGGCAGGTTCAGAAAAAATCGGTATAGATTTTTCAGACCCAGAACTATTTGAAGCTCGCCCGTGCTTTATAACTCCGTATTCCGACGGAGACGAACGTTGTGCAAAAAAGTTGGCTGAAATATGGGAAGCTGTCGGTATGAAAGTTTACTCTGTTCCGCCCGATGTTCACGATAGCATAGTTGCAAACATAAGCCATTTGCCTCATATCGTCGCAGGTACATTGTGCAATACGGCTTTAAAATTTCCAGAACTTGATTTACGCAATTATTCAGGACCAGGTTTCCGTGATAGCACCAGAATATCGTCTGGAAACCCTGAAATATGGGACAGTATCATTGCAGACAATCGAAAAGAAATAGTCAACGCATTGAAAAATTTTTCGTCAGAATTAAATTCAATCATAGAATCAATAGAAAATTGCCAATCGGAAAAAATCGGAAAATTTCTCCGCGACGCAAAAGCATATAGAGATAAACTTTAAAATTATGAATTCAGAAATTTCAGTAAAACCATTTGTGAAGTGCAGGGCCTCGATAACTCCCCCTGGCTCGAAAAGTATTACAAACCGTGCGATGATGCTTTCGGCACTCGCTGGCGGACGAACATTGTTGAAAGATGTTCTGTTTTCTCGTGATACAAATATAATGGCAGATTGTCTGCAAAAGCTGGGCTATATGCTCAAGCTCGATAGAAACGAAAATACTATCGAGATTGATTCAGCGTATGGCTCTATTCCAAATTCAGAAGCCGAAATAAATGTCGGCAATGCTGGTACTGCTGCCCGATTTGTAACAGCACTTGTGGCACTTCGCAAAAAAGGGAAGTTTAAGCTCACATCCGATAAAGCTATGCACGCACGCCCAATAAAAGGTTTGATTGACGCATTGAAATCGCAAGGTGCAACTTTTGAATTTTTGGGGGAAGAAAATCACTTGCCTTTTGTAATTCGTACAAATGGCTTGAATGGTGGCGATATTCTTATCGACGCAGGTGAATCAAGCCAAATGCTTTCAGGGCTTTTGATGGCATCGGTTGGTGCGGAATCGCCGATGAATGTAAAACTTTCCAGTGGTACGGTATCGAAACCATTTGTCAATATGACGATTGAAATGATGAAGCAATTTGGTTTCTCATGCGAAGTTGACGGAACAAATTATAAGGTCGATTTGCGTGCAAAACGTCGTGCAGATTCTCCACGCATATATTCAATCGAACCAGATGCTACAGCGGCAAGCTATTTTGTCGCCTTGCCGATTGTCGTAGGTGGCGTGTCTGAAATAGTCAACTTTGGCTCGTGCAAATTGCAAGGTGATTCAGCGTTCGTCGAGGTATTGGAATCAATCGGCTTGATAAAAACTCAACATTGCGGAAACAATTTGCTTGTGTACGCATCGGAAAACACCGTGTTCCCCGAAACTGTCGAAGTTGATTTCAACGATATTTCCGACACATTCTTGACTCTTGCGTCAATATCAATGCTCTTGCCATTTAAGTTGAAAATAAAGGGCATCGCTCACACAAGAGCTCAAGAGACTGATCGTGTTGGTGCAGTTGCGTGCCAGTTGCGTAAATTCTGTGCGAGTGTCGAAGAAACTGAAGATAGCATTTCTATTATACCATATACTCGTGAAGAGCTTGTGAAAAAATTGCCGAGCGAAACATTGGTGAATACATACGATGACCATAGAATTGCGATGAGCTTTGCAATCGCAGGTTGTGCGGACATTCGTGGAGACGGCAAGCCGTGGATTAAAATTGAAAATCCCGAATGCGTATCAAAAACGTGGGTTGACTTTTTTGAAGTGCTTTACACAGCACGCAAAGATTCAAAAAAATTCAGAGTTATTGCTGTTGATGGCGGTGCTGCTGTCGGAAAGTCAAGTGTGTCGCGTGAGTGTTCGCGTGTGCTCGATTATATGCACGTTGACACAGGTGCACATTATAGAACAATCGCATACGGACTTCTCGAACAAGGCGTTGATGCGTCAGATAAAAATGCGATTATCCAAGCGTTGAAAAATTTAAAAATCGGTACAGCTCTCGAAGGTAATTCTGCAAAAATTACACTCAACGGAAATTTAGTTCCTGATTCTGAAATCCGCAACGAACGTATAAATTTGAAAGTTGCTGAATTTGCCGCAGTGGCAGAAGTTCGTGACTTCCTCAAAAATTACCAACGTTCAATGGCAGACTTCGGAAAAGAAAATCATTTCAATGGTATGATTATGGAAGGTCGCGATATAGGCTCTGTAATTTTCCCAGACGCCGATGTCCGCATATTCCTCGATGCAGACGAAGAAACACGAGCAAAACGTCGTGCAAAAGAAGGCATTTCTGATTCAATCAAAAAACGAGATGAGCTTGATAAGAATCGTAAAACAGCACCATTAAAACAACCAGAAGGTGCCGATCTTATCGATACATCCCATTTGACCAAAGAGCAAGTTGTACAAAAAACACTCTCGCTGATTCTCGAATCATAGTTTATGAAAAGTAGATTTTTTAGATTTGGGAAAGGTCATATTGTTTACAAAGGCTGGTGGCTGTTCGCATCGATAGTTTGCGACGTTTTCGGCAGAATCGAGTTGCACGGGTACGAGAATATTCCAGATAAAGCGTGCATAATTGTAGGCAATCACGTCAGCTATCTCGACCCAATGGCAATGGCGTTTTTTCACGAAACTGAACTTTGTGCAGTCGCACGCGATACGCTTATGGACGGAAAAATATCTGGAGCGTTTTTTCGTCGTTTAAATGCTATCCCGATTAAGCGAGGGCAGTCGGGCAACTTGGGGGCATTTAGAGATGTTTTGGCGAGGATAAAATCGGGAATAGGTGTAATTATTTTCCCTGAAGGAACACGAACACCAACAGGCGAACTTCTCAAAGGTAAGGCTGGAGCAGGGCTGTTGGCGATTAAATCGGGAGCTCCAATTTTGCCAATTCGCTCATTTAATTTTTACGATGTTTTGCCACGCACAAATAAACTTCGTGGAGGTACTCGTATAATTATGTGTGCGGGTAAGCCAATAGATCCAAAGGAAATCGACCCAGGGAAAGATTGTCCCGACAGAGCACAAATTATTGTCGATAGAATTATGGAACGCATTGCACAAATTCAACCACCTGAAATTAACGAAATTTAAATTATGATAAACTGGATATGTCTTTTTACCGCTGGCGTACTTGAGATTGTATGGGTTGTAGCCCTAAAATACGCCGATAACTTTAGCAAACTTGTGCCGACTACAATTTTTGTAGTGTCGATAGTATCGAGTTTTCTATTGTTGAACTTGGCAATTCGCACATTGCCACTCGGGCTTTCTTACGCAATTTGGACAGGGATGGGAGCTGCAGGGGCAGTCATCGCCGGTATATTTTTATTCAACGAACCCAGTGGATTTTGGCACATACTATTTTTATCAATGATAGTAATCGGAATCATCGGCATAAACTTTGTAACCGAACATTGATTTAAGTTGATTGAAAATTAAAAAAAAACTCTCTATAAAGAATATTACGTTAAACGCTTCCCTCTGTGCTTATATAGAGTATTTAATTTTATCTTTTGAGGGCGAAGTAGGTTTTGATAAGTTCGAGACACTCATCTTGAAGTATGCCTTGAGTTATCTGTAAGTGGTGGTTGAGCGTGGGGACTTCGTGAGTAGATAATGCTCCACCTAAAAAACCCATTTTAGAATCGGGTACGGCATAGACAACTCGTGAGAGCCGAGCCATAATCGATGCTCCCGAACACATCGGGCAAGGTTCTTTTGTTACATAAAGCGTCGCACCGTTTAATCGCCAATCGCCAATTTTAGCGGATGCTTGCGTGATTGCTAAAATTTCAGCGTGTGCAGTTGGATCTTGCGATTGCTCAACAGTGTTGTGTGCTTGTGCGATAACTTCGCCTCCGTACTCGATAACAGCACCAACAGGGACTTCGCCAAGCTTCCACGCCTTGAGTGCTTGGTTGTATGCAAGCTTCATAAAAAACTCGTCATCGCGGACAAGATACGACGGAAAAAGTGGCTCAAACGGACACTCTGGAATTGTCTTTTCTGGATATTCTTTTGCGTTTTCAGACATTTCTATAATTTTTATTGTTGACTAACACGCAAATAGAAACACAAATATCATATTTTTACAGCAAAAAATAAATAAAAATAAATGTCAGACTGCGTAGAAGTAGAAGGAAAAGTAATAGCGGTACTCCCTGGAACTATGTTCAGGGTGGAAATCGCCAATGGTCATCAGGTGCTTGCACACATCTCTGGTAAGCTCCGTAAAAACTTCATTAAGTTGACTGTGGGAGACCGCGTCAAAATGGAAATGACTCCTCAAGATCTTGAGAAGGCACGCATAGTGTATCGCCTCAAGAATGCGGAAGTGCCACGCTCGGTTCCACGCCGTAGCTTTGGTCCACGCAAGTAAGGGTTCTCAAATGAAGGCGAGAAGCCCCATATTGTTGGTCGGCATCTGCCTGATTGTAATTTTCGCCACGCTATCAATAGGCTCGCTGTGCTTGGGTTTCAGCGATGTATCGTGTGGCGATATTTTTTTGTCATTATTTGGATTGTCGGATAATCAGACCGCAAATTTGCTCGTGTGGGAAATCCGTTTGCCCAGACTTTTCGCAGGGATTCTCACTGGTGCGAGTTTAGCACTCGCCGGTGCTGGTATGCAAAGCTTGTTTCGCAATCCGCTTGCGGATCCGTCGATAACAGGGGTATCATCGGGTTCGGCGTTGGGTGCAGTGTTGGCGATAACTTTTTTCTCGTCGATTTTTGCACTCGAAATTTTTGCGTTAATTTTTGGTGTAGCATCGGCAATATTAGTTTGTTTAATCGGGCGGATAGATTCTCGGGTGTCGGCACTTTCTACTTTGCTTGGCGGAATTGCGGTGAATGCGTTTTGCGGAGCTATTGTCGGATTTTTTATGTACACAGTACGCGACGCTGGTATGCGTGGTTTTGTGTTTTGGAGCTTGGGTTCGCTCGACAGATGCGGTTGGAGTGAAATCGTATTTTCGTATGCTATATCAGTACCAGCATGGATTTATATTTTTATGTCGGCACGCAAAATGAATGTTCTTTTGTTGGGCGAGGAAAATGCGTATCATTGCGGGGTTGATGTCGAACGTGTTAGAATTGGCGTAATTGGTGCGTCGGCTGTTATGACAGCTTCGTGTGTGTCGATATGCGGTGTAATCGGTTTTGTCGGGCTTGTCGTTCCGCATATATTGCGAATGATAATCGGACCCGACAATACAAAGCTTTTGCCGTTGTCTGCACTTGGTGGAGCGGTACTCGTGATTTTTGCAGATGTCGTAGCTCGCACGTTTTCGCATACCGATCCAATCCCGATAGGCGTCGTAACAGCGTTGATTGGAGCTCCATTTTTTGCGATGCTTTTAAGGCGAAAAGGAGGCGGAAATGCTTAAGATAGAATCGGTCAACTTTTCGTATGGCAATAAATGCGTGCTTGAAAATGTTTCGTTGTCGGTCGATAAAGGCGAAATGCTCGTGTTGTTGGGGGCAAATGGAGCAGGTAAAAGTACGCTGATGAAAATCGTCAGTGGATTTTTAAAAGCAAATTCTGGAAGTGTGATTTTTGACGGCAACGACATCGCCAAGAAATCGCCAAAAGAGCTTGCAAATTTCCGTGCAGTACTCGAGCAAGAGTGTCCGCTTGCATTTGATTATTCTGTTTTAGAAACTGTAAAGCTTGGCGGATTTGCTCGCAAAAATTGTGCGAACTTGGAAAGAGACGCACTCGATGCACTCGAAAAAGTCGGACTGGGTGGCTTTGCCAAACGCAAATATTCAGAGTTATCGGGCGGGGAAAAACGCAGAGTTCAAATGGCACGTTCACTTTGTCAGATTGGCGGAAATCCCGAAAATAAACTTTTGTTGCTCGATGAGCCGTCGGCTGGGCTCGACCCAATGCACTCGCATATCGCAATGCAATCCGCAAGAATTACTGCCGACAAAGGTGCAGTTGTTTGTGCAGTTTTGCACGATGTAAATTTGGCGACTGCATACGCCGATAAAATCGCACTTTTGAAAAATGGAAAACTTTTGAAGTGTGGGAATGTCGACGAAATTCTCGATGAAGAATTATTGTCGGACGCATACGATTCAAATTGTGCGTTGATAAAAAACGAAAAATTCAAATATCCGTTTGTGCATTTTTTAGGTGCAAAAGCGTAAGTAAGTTTTCAATAAGCTTGCAAAGTGCGTAGTTCAAACCGATACTTGTTGCTGATATGAAAATTGGAGTCGGTCAGATAAATACGCGTGTTGGCGATTTTCAAGCGAATACGCAAAAGATTTTTCAAGCGTGCGAGCAGTTCGCAAAACAAGGTGCAGATTTTGCTGTCTTTCCAGAATTGGCAGTATCAGGCTTGCCGATGAAAGATTTGGTGGGATATGAAAAATTTGTGGAATCGGCAGAAACTGCGTTGAAAGAACTCGCACCAAAATTGCCATTGCCAGCGTTAATCGGATGTCCACGTTTGTGCGACGGTGCAATCGGGGTACGCAATTCTGTGTTTTGGATTGTCGACGGCAAAATTTGCGATGTGTTCGACAAACATTTGCTCCCAAATTATGGTGCTTTAAATGATACTCGAAATTTTGATAGTGGCGATAAAATCGGTTGCATAAATTTCAAAGATAAAAAAATCGGCATAACAATTTGTGAAGATATATGGTCGCTCAAAGAAGTGTCGACATCTTCCCGATACGCTAATCAAGAAAAGCCTCTCGATTATTTTGCGAAAGAGAAAATAGATTTGCTCATCAATGTTTCTGCAAGTGTATTTTCGTCGGCAAACGATAATGTTCGCCATAAGGGTGGAATGCTTTGTAAAGTTTCGGAATATGTAAATGCTCCGCTTGTTTGGTGCAATCTTGTAGGTGGGAACGATAACCTTATTTTTGCAGGTGCGAGTGCGTATGTCGATGCGTCAAATGGCGAAGCAAAATGCGAATGCTTAAATAAATTTGCGGAAGATTTAAAAGTAATAGATACCGACAATGTCTCGGGCTATGACGGCGATTCTGCCGATTTTTCGGGCGATGACGACCTACTGCAAGCTCTCGTTTTAGCGTTGGGAGATTTTGTAAATAAGTGTGGAATTAAACGCGTGTTAATCGGCTTGAGTGGCGGGATAGATTCTGCACTTGTCGCAGCGTTGGCAGTTATGGCACTTGGGAAAGACCGAGTAATTGGCGTTTCTATGCCATCTAAAATATCGAGCCAACATAGCAAGGATGATGCACGCGACCTCGCTGAAAATCTTGGAATAGAATTTCACACTGTTTCGATTGCCGATATTGTGGAAGCAACAGAGTCTTCGCTTGCCCCTATTTTTACAGGCTTACCTCGTGATGTTACCGAAGAAAATATACAATCACGTTCTCGTGGTTTGGTGCTTATGGCAATATCAAACAAGTTTGGTGCATTAGTTCTTACAACGGGCAACAAGAGCGAATGTTCGGTTGGCTATTGCACGCTTTATGGCGACACTAACGGAGGATTTGCTCCAATTTGCGACGTTTACAAAACAGAAGTTTTCCGTCTTTCTCGCTTGATAAATGAAAAGGCTGGTCGAGAAGTAATCCCGCAAAATACAATCGATAAACCACCTTCGGCAGAGTTGCGTCCAGATCAAAAAGATGAAGACTCATTGCCATCATACGATTTGTTTGACGCAATTTTGCGTTTGCATATCGACGAGTATTTGTCGGCGTCGGAGATTATCGCACGTGGGTATGATAAGGCAGTTGTCGAAGATGTCGTTCGCAAAGTCGCAGGGGCTGAGTACAAACGTACGCAGTACCCGATTGGACCAAAAGTTTCGCCAGTTGCGTATGCGTCGGATAGAATTGTGTCGGTTGCAATTCGCAGAGGTATGCAATAATTTTAGAGAGGAATTTTATGAAATCATCAGAACTTTTTGAAGAAGCAAAAAAATATATCCCAGGTGGAGTTAACTCGCCAGTGCGTGCGTTTCGCAGTGTAGGCGGTGTTCCGTTTTTTACGAAGTCGGCACACGGTGCAAAACTCATCACTGAAGACGGACGTGAGCTTATCGATTTTGTCTGCACCTGGGGTCCAGCGCTATTTGGGCACGACCACCCGACAATCCGTTCGGCAGTTGAAACAGCATTGAAAAATGGGACATCGTTCGGCACTCCAAATATGCACGAAGTCGAGATGGCAAAGCTCATCAATAAAATGATTCCATGCGCCGAAATGGTGCGTATGACAAACTCGGGTACTGAAGCGACGATGTCGGCAATTCGCCTCGCGCGTGGATATACAAAGCGCGACAAGATTGTCAAATTTGCAGGTTGCTACCATGGACACGTTGATAGCTTGCTTGTCAAAGCTGGCAGTGGGGCGCTTACTTTTGGAAATCCAGACTCGGCTGGAATTCCATCTGATTTAGCAAAGCTTACAATCGTGTTGCCTTTTAACGATACTGTCGCAATAGACGAATGCTTTGCAAAGTATGGCGATGAAATTGCATGTATAATTCTTGAACCATATCCAGCAAATGTCGGGCTTATCCCACCAAATAAGGGATTTTTGAAACATCTGCGTGATGTGTGCGATAAGAATGGATCGCTCTTGATTTTTGACGAAGTTATAACTGGTTTTCGTGTAGCGTCAGGTGGAGCTCAAGCAAGAGAAGGTGTTTTGCCCGATCTTTGTGCTCTTGGGAAAATTATCGGTGGTGGTTTGCCTGTTGGTGCATTCTGCGGAAAACGTGAAATTATGGAATACATCGCACCACTTGGTCCAGTTTATCAAGCTGGAACTTTAAGTGGCAATCCGCTCGCAATGGCAGCAGGGGTATCGGCATTAAAAATGATTCTCGAAGAAAATCCGTATGCCGAGCTTGAACGCAAATCGAAATTTGTTGTAGACGCCGTTTCTTCTGTCGCAAAAGAAAAGGGTATAGCGTTGCAAACACCTATGGTGGCGTCGTTGTTCTCATTTTTCTTCAACGAAAGAAAAGTTGAAAATTACGAGATTGCGTTGACATCAAATACCGAGCTTTACAAAAAATTCTTTAAAGGATGTCTCGATGCAGGGGTATATCTCGCGCCGTCTGCATTTGAAATCTGCTTTATGAGTTCGGCACACACAGATTCCGATCTCGAAAAAGCGGTCGAAGCAATGTCAAAATCTATCGCAAATTTGTGATAAATTGCTTGACGTTCAATAGTTTTTTGGTAGTTTTTTTTACAAAAGATGTTTATGCGTATGCGTGTAAATATCTTTTGATGATGTTTAATTTACACATCAATATAAAAAGAATTTACCCCACTATATGACTATGAACAACTTAAAGAGCCTCCTTTTAGCTTTATCTATTGGTGCATTTGCAACAGCATCATACGCACAGACTGCAACATCGTTAACTGTTGCCGATGGTGCAACCAAAGATATATTTGGTGAAATTTATGTAGACAGCCAATACAATACAAATCAATGGGGCGGTGATGAAAATTACACTTCAGTTGATGTACAATCGGGTGGTACGCTTAATATCGAAGATGGCTCGAATTTCTATATGTATAGTCAGACAGACTTCGATAATTCGGTACGAACTGTAAAAGTGTCTGGTACGATGAATTTCAATGTATCAGATCCTGAGTATTCTGGGTTGTACTTGTTTGCTGGTAGAATGCATGTTTACGGCAAGTTGAATACAAATGCGTATACAGAAATTGGTACAGATGGCAAAGCGTATCTCGAAGTAAGTGGAGAAAATGCAGTTGCTACATTTGGTGATATTAATATTTTCGGTGGTAAATATTCAAATCTTCGTATAGACAATAAAGCAACTTTGAATGCAAATACTATTTATGTAGGTGCAAATAACAATGAATCGTCAGCAGGTTTGTCTCTAAATGGCTATGCTAAATTGAATGCTAAAATGATTTCTGCAGGCAATAATGCAAAGATTGATGTTGGATCTGCTACGATTAATGTTGATAATATCAGTGTTGCTGGTCAGTCGAAAACAGAGAAAGGTAAACTCAACCTTTATACAGGTTCGACTTTGAATATCAACGATGGTCGTGATTCCGTTTTAGCTGGTGTTGTTGTAGAAGCAGGAGCAACATTAAATATCAAAGCTGGTAGAGTCCAAACTTTTGGCGACAACGCATTCTTGATGACAGGTGGTGTTTTGAATATCGCAAACAACGCATCAATGATGGTTGCCGATGCAAAGTTGGCTGATGAAAATAATCAATACACTTTTAGCGTTGGGAAAGGCAAAAACAATCAAATCAATCTCAAAGGAAATGCTTATTTGCATACAGCAAGTTCACAAGGTGGGAACGACTTTAAAGTTGGTCAATATAGTGGTGGAAAAGTTGATGTATATATCAATGCAGGTCGCCAAGGTGCAATTGTTGCAGATAAGGTAACATTTGTAAATAATGGTACTGGTGCAGACGGAACGATTCATTTGAATAATAAAAATATTTTTGTTAAGTCAAGTGCATACGATACTACACTTTTTGAATACAAAGAAGGGTACCAAAACGACATGGCAAACTTCAACACACAAATCGTGTTGGGTAGTAGTGTGTCAGCTGAGATTGTCGTAAATGCAGATTCAGCATTCGGAGAGATATCGTGGCAAAAAGATTGCGAATTTACAATTACACTTGGCGATAGTGGAGTAGTATCATTTACTCAATTTGCACAAGGTTATGCTTTTGAAAATACAAGCTATGCAAAATTGTCTATTAACGAATTTGAGAATAACAGAATTTTCATTCAGAATATGGAAGATGTTGGAGCAATGGTAGGCACAAAGAAGCCAGACTTTATAGTTTCAATTTCAGCAACATTGTCAGACGCATATTTGAAATCTGAGTTAAATCAAAACAGAACCTATACAAATGACGATTTCCAAATGGTTGCGGGCGAATGGAATGGTATGCAAGGTTTTTGGCTTAACATCCCAGCAGCAGTTCCAGAACCAGCTGAATGGGCTATGATTTTCGGCGGTATTGCTCTCGCATTTGCAATGTACAGAAAAAGAAAATAATCTGATTTTGACTTTGAAAACGTCCGCACTAACGGACGTTTTTTTGTTTTTTGCCGTTGACTCAAATTTATCAATTAAAATAAAATTATGCTATGAATAGAAAATCATTTTTTAAACATCTATCGTTGTTAGGTGCAAGTATGGGAATGTTTGCACGGGTTGCAGAAGCTACAAAAGCTAAAGTTATCAAGCACAAAAAAGCAAACTTTAGCTACGATAAAAAAATCTTTAAGTTAGGTTCGCATACGTTAAAAGTAGAAATTCCCGACGCATATAAATCTAAAATTCAAGATTTAAAAATTGAGCTCCGCAAAGAAAGCCAAAACTTTGAAAACGATATTCTCTTAAAGCCAAATGTAAAAGACGGCTACTTGGAACTAAATGTCGATTTTAAAAGAGAAGGGCGATATACCATTTGTTTCTTCGACCCCAGCGACAAAAAGAAAGGCACGAAAATTGCCTTTGCTTTCATAAGAATGTACGCACTTAAAGATGACCTTTACGCATTGCGTCCACTCAAAGGCGACACACATATTCACTCGACAAATTCAGACGGAAAAAATACGCCGATAGAAGTAGCATTGCGTTGCTATGAAGTTGGTTTGGACTACCAAGCAATTTCAGACCATCGCCGTTGGGATACTTCTGATGATATGAAAAAACAACTCGGCAAATACGATACGTCGATGTCATTTTATCATGCTGAAGAATGCCACTTTGCGATATCTCATATCCAAAGCTTAGGTGCTCGACAAGGTTTGACTGATTATATCAACGCAAACAAGGCACAATTCGATAAGCGAGTTGCTGAATATATCAAGACTTTGCCAAGCGATATGCCAGAAAAACTCAAGACAGAAGTCGCTTTAGTTGAAGTACAGTGCCAAATAATCAATGAAATCGGTGGAATATCGGTACTCAATCACCCATACTGGTATTCAGGTACACGTTTCAATATGACTGATGAATCTGTTGAAGCCCTTTGTGCGAGAAAAAAATTCGACGTTTTTGAATTCATCAATTTTGGCTGTAAAGATATTTCAACATCGCTTTCAAACGCAAAATATACCGAACTTTGCAAGGACGGAATTAAATATCCAATAATCGGTACAACAGACGCTCACCGCATTTCAGCACAAGGTTATGGCTACACGATAGCCTTTAGTAAATCGACAAAATGGGAAGATGTAAAAGATGCAATTCTCAATTATCGTTCGCTCGCAGTGTCGGATACAGATTATGGAAAATGTTATTCGCACTTGAAAGAACGTATGATATATGGCGAACGCAGACTCATCAATTATGCACACTTCCTTGTAAAAGAATATTTCCCAGAACACGATAAACTCGTGGCAGAAGAAGGCAAGTTGCTCAAAGAAATTCTCGAAAAGGGCGAAACAAAGGAACGTCTTGCAAAGCTCAAAGAAGTATCGGACAAATCGAAATCACTTTGGGATTCTGTTTTAGGATAATTTGAACATTGCAGATTTTTAAGAAGCTCCGATTTTATCGGGGCTTTTTTGTATTCTTAATTAAACAGTTTACTTCGATTATTATTAAATTTATTTGACGCAATTTTGAATAAATAATAATCTGTTTTTATTATGAAAAAGTTATTGATTACATTGTTTTGTGGGGTCGTTGCAACCTCGGTCTTTTCGGCTCCAAAACCTGAAACACCAATATCTGACAAACTCCGTGAATTGTGGAGCGACCCTGTCTTACAAGAAAAAATAAAGATTGGTATAGAACACAATCGCAAGGGCGATTTCTATTTGCATTTTGTAAATAAGAAAAATTGGAAAGTAAAAGTTGAAGACTTGAAGGTTGAAATGGTCTCGCACGACTTCCTTTTCGGCGCACAAATTTTCTTATTGAATGGTTTTAAAACGGAGCAAGAAAATCGTCAGTACGAAAAGGAATTTTTAAATCTTTTCAATTTTGCGACAGTTCCGTTTTATTGGAAGAATTATGAACACGAAAATGGCAAATACGCCTTTGGTAAAGATTGTGAGCATGATTATCGCAGACCATCGCAAGACGCAGTTGTAGAGTTCTGCAACGCAAATGGTCTGAAGATGAAAGGGCATACGTTCTCGTGGTATATAAATAAATTGTTTCTTCCGACATGGGTAGAACGCGACGAAAAAATTATCGATAAGTATCTCAACAGATATATGGGGAAAATCGCCGAAAGATATAGCGAAGACATCACCATTTGGGACGTCTCAAACGAGTCGTCAGATACTCGCCGTTGGCTAAACAACACGTTCCCGTTCGACCACACATTTAAAGCATTCAAAGAGGCTGAAAGAATTTTACCATACTCAAACGAGCTTATCGTAAATCACACAACACCTGTTTGGTGGAGAGTCTCAAAGTATGAAGAACACTCGCAAGATTATCTTTCAACATTGAGCCTTATCTCGCGTGGTGCCAAAGTTGATGTTGTGGGGTTGCAGTTGCACTTCTTTAAGAAAGAAGATCGTGACGAACTCTACAACGGCAAACAATGGACACCCGACGAACAATATACAGTTTTGGATACTTTTGCACGTTTGAATAAGCCAATTCACATTACTGAACTCTCGTTCCCATGTATGAATGAGGGCGAGGTAGGTGAAGAAAAACAAGCGTTCATCTTGGAGAATTTCTACAAGTTGTGGTTTAGCCATCCGAAAGTTGAAGCAATCACATATTGGCACTTCGTTGACGGTACAGCAGGCGTTGAGGATGTCTTTAATAGCGGATTTATTCGTCGTGATTTTTCAAAGAAAAAGGCATATTACGTTTTGGAAAATCTCATCAAAAAAGAATGGCGTACAGACTTGTCTTTTGACGGTTCGGCATCGAAAAGACACTTCCGTTGCTTTTATGGGAAGTACAAAGTATCGTTTACTTACAAGGGCAAAAAGATTGAAAAAATTATTCCACTTACAAAAACAGTTTTGAAAAATGTTTATGTGAACGTTGAAGAATAATTCGTTCTGAACGGCTACAAAAAAATGGTATCGATTTTCCCGATACCATTTTTTTTGATTTTTTACGTTTAATTTATTGTGCAGATTCTTCCGCTTTTGCATTTGCTTCGGCTTGTGCTTTTGCTTCTTCTTCAGCTTTACGTGCTTCCGCCCAAAGCTCCGCAGTATTGGGGAAAGGCGGATAGATAAAAGGTTCGATATTTGTTGCACGTTTT
The DNA here is from genome assembly GCA_015061945.1 of Opitutales bacterium. Taxonomy (GTDB): domain Bacteria; phylum Verrucomicrobiota; class Verrucomicrobiia; order Opitutales; family Intestinicryptomonadaceae; genus Merdousia. The sequence goes on along the minus strand of SUVP01000002.1, from coordinate 190,518 downwards.
GTTTGTGCATCAATATCGATTACAACAGCACAAATTCTATCGTCGCCATTTGCCATTGCGAATGGACGTGGGCGTCCGTCGATAAACTTTTGCAAAATAGGTTCCCACTTTCTACCCAAGCACGAGTTCCACGGACCAGTCATTCCAGCGTCAGAGAGGAATGCCAAGCCTTGTGGAAGAATGCGAGCATCGTTTGTCGGGATATGCGTATGCGTGCCAACAACAGCTTGTGCTTTTCCGTCGAGATGCCAACCCATCGACATTTTTTCAGACGATGTTTCTGCATGGAAATCGAGAAAAAGAATATCGCATAATGGGGACAATGTTTCTACCATACGAGTTGCCGACGCAAACGGACAATCCGATTTTATCTTCATAAGCGTTTGTCCGAGAAGCGAGAAAACACCGAGCTTTACGCCGTCTTTCTCAAAAATAACATATTCGTTGCCAGGGTTGCCTTGCGGAATATTTGCTGGACGACAGACATTTTGCAAAGATTCAATTTCGTTTTCAAAACATCTTTGATCCCAAATATGATCACCCAACGTGATAACATCAACGCCAGCACGGAAAAGTTCTTCGGACATATTTTTTGTGATGCCATTGCCACCAGCAGAATTTTCGCCATTAGCAATTACAACATCAATGCCGAGCTTCTCTTTTATCGACGGCAAATTTTCAGCGAGCATTTTTCTCCCTGGTTTGCCAACGATATCGCCTATAAAAAATATACGCATTAGATTAAACCAATTTCTTTGCAGAGCTCACGCATATCTGCGACAGCACCAGCACTCGAAAGTTCGGGCGGAATTTTTACGATAAGATTTTTCTTTTCGTAGAAATCGACGAGCGGGAGTGTTGTTGTACGATAAACGTTAAGGCGTTTTTGTACTGTTTCTGGTTTGTCGTCATCACGAGTATAGAGAGTACCACCGCACTTGTCGCAAACGCCTTCAGTTTTCGGAGGCGTGTATTCTTTGTGGTAAGGTGCTTGGCATTTTTCGCACACCATTCTTCCCGATATTCTCTTGACGATTTCTTCGTCAGCAACGTCGAGATAAACTACTGCTGTAATTTCTCGATTCATTTCCTTGAACATATCATCGAGCATTTCAGCTTGCTTGAGAGTGCGAGGGAAACCGTCGAGAACAAAGCCTTTCTCGGTATCTGCTTGCATCAATCTATCTTTGACCATTGCCGCAGTGACGTCATCGGGGACGAGTTCGCCTTTATCCATATAAGATTTTGCGAGCTTGCCAAGTTCAGTATTGTTTTTGAGATTATGTCGGAACAAGTCGCCAGTGGCAACTTGGACAATTCCCAAAACTTCGCAAATTGCGACCGCACGAGTGCCTTTTCCGCTTCCAGGTGCGCCCAACATTATAAGATTAGCCTTTTTCATCTTTTAAAAAAAAATAAGATTATAAGTTTGAAAACATAAACGTAATCGGCAAGCATTTTTATATGCAATTTGAAGAAAATAATCAATCAATCTGTGGTGTATGGTGCAAAGATTCTACTGTACATCTTTGTTTATGCAATCAAGACGGCTTGCGAAGCGAAGTTTCGCATAACTTTTCGCCGTATATATGGACATCATCAGACGCTACTTGCGACTACGCCAGACTCGAAAAACTATCCTTGCCGACACAATCACAGCCAGCCACTCCGCTCGATACGCTTATGTTTTTTGATAGTATCGGCGATATGGATAAATATTTTAAATCGCGTAATAAATCTTTGCCGATTGAAAGATTATCATCTGTTGAAAATCAGTATTTGACATTTTCGCAACAGAGAATGTTTGCCAATATGCCATTCTCGAAAATCAGACGTGTACAAGTTGACATCGAAGTGAAGGGTAGCCAAGGTTTCCCGAATGCCTCACGCAAAGACGACAGAATTATTGCAGTCGGGATTTCTGGTTTTGGCGGAGAGAAAATTATCGAGCTTGCCGAATTTACCGATGATGCAGAGCGTCGCTTATTGCAAGAAGTGCAAGACGAAATTCTCGCCCGAGACCCCGATACAATCGAAGGCCATAACATCTTCAAGTTCGATTTGCCATATATTGCAACTCGCTCAAAGATGTTGAAAATCCCGATGAAGTGGGGGCGTTTCGGTGGCGAGGTATCGTTCAGAAAAAGTCGACTCTCTTTTGCCGAAAGAATGTTTGCATATACACGTTGCGATATCGCAGGTCGCACAGTTGTCGATACGCTAATCCTTGTTCAATTCTATGATATTAGTGCCAGAGAAATGACATCGTATACGTTGAAAGCGTCGGCAATTCATTTTGGAATTAGCAAAGCCGACGACAGAACCTATATCGAGGGCGATAAAATCGGCGATATGTTCATATCGGATAGAGACACTTTCAGAGCGTATCTATCGGATGATTTACGTGAAACCGCAGGGCTTTCAGAAAAACTTTTGCCCACATACGTCGCACAAGTTGCGAATTTCCCAATGACTTTGCAAGAGTGTCTACTTCGAGGAACGGGAATGAAAGTAGAGAGCGTGTTTCTCGAAAAATATTTGTCGGCAAAATCAGCTTTGCCGTTCGCAACAACGGGCGATTTCATCGAAGGTGCGTTGTCGGAATCGTATGCGACTGGCGTTTACCAAAATGTTTTGCATTACGACGTTGCCTCGCTATACCCCAGTTTAATGCTTGTTCTCGGCAAGTGTCCACGCAATGATTATCTGAATATCTTTTTGAAAGAGCTTTCTGCATTGCGTGAGTATCGATTGAAATACAAAAAGCTTGCTCGAGAAACATCAGATGCAGATTTGCAAAAAGAGTACGACGCCCGTCAAAAAAGTTTCAAAATTTTAATCAATTCTTTTTATGGCTACTTGGGGCTTTCAACCGCAATATTTGGCGATTCTACGCTTGCTTCTGAAATTACACGGACAGGTAGAGAACTGCTTTCAAAGTTGATTGAATTTTTTAGAAGTGTCGGTTGTGATGTTCTCGAAGCCGATACCGATGGTATATATTTGGCGTCAGAAAAATATTTTGATTCTCCTGAAGAATTGTTGAAGTGTGCGTCAGAAATTTTGCCTCAAGGTGTAGATTTAGAGTTCGACGGAAAGTTCGATGCAATGCTTTGCTACAAAGCTAAAAATTATGCGTTGATGCAAAATGGGAAAATCACATTGCGTGGCTCCGCATTGCGAAATCGTGCAACAGAACCATTCTTGAGAAAACTTACCGAAGCAATGGTTAAAGACAAACTCTTGGGTAGAGATGACCTTGTCGAGAAAGAAGTAGAACATTTCAAAGAGATGATTTATTCAGGCGAAATGCCGATTGTCGATTTGGCAAAAGGCGAGTTTATCAGCAAGTCGCCAGCACAATACCAAGCCGATGTTTTGAAAACAGGCAAGGGTAGACGTGCATCGTTAGAGGCGGCGTTGCAAATGAATCCACCACCAGAGGTTGGCGACAAAGTACTTTATTATATCACGCCATCAGCGTCTCCACGAGATGCCGATTGGAAACGTGCTCGCCCAATCTCGCTATACGATAAACATACAGCTCCATACGATGCAAAATATTATGCTGATAAAATCGACGATTGGCGTGAGCGTTTCTCCGATTTGTTCGGGAACGTGTCGGGACAAGGCGAATTGTTCTAATGATTATTTCTGCTTGATTTAAACGAGTTTATTTTAGATATTTTTAATATGAAAATTTTGGATTATAAATCTTCGACATTTGCAAACGATTTGAAAGTAGCGTGCGAGCCTGTTGCACTGTCATCTAATATTCCATCGGCAGTGGCAGATGTAATTGCACAAGTGCGAGCAAAGGGCGATTCTGCCGTGTTCGCATTCACTAAAAAATTTGACGGAGTCGATATCTCAAAAGATACATTGAAAGTGTCTGATGCCGAATTTAAACTTGCACAGAAAAAAGTTTCATCGGCTGATAAAAAAGCGATGCGTGAAGCTATTGCGTGCGTAAAGCAATACAACTTGCGTTCTAAACCAAAAAATTGGAGAGCAAAAAATCCGCACGGGGCAGTTGTCGGCGAAAGTTTTTACCCAATAAAAAGAGTAGGGTTGTATATCCCTGGAGGGAACGCACCGCTCGTGTCGACAGTTGTGATGACTGCAACCCTCGCAAAAATTGCAGGTTGTCCAGAAATTTGCGTATGCACTCCGCCTGCAAAAGATGGCTCGATAAACTCGCACATTCTTTGCGTGCTTGCGATGCTCGGAATTAAAGAAGTTTACAAGGTTGGCGGGGCACAAGCGATTGCGTCAATGGGTGTCGGCACTGAATCAATCAAGGCAGTCGATAAACTTTATGGACCTGGTAATGCGTTTGTGATTGAAGCAAAACGCCAACTCTTCGGGGAAGTCGGTTGCGACCTTCTCCCAGGACCAAGCGAAGTTCTTATTCTCGCTGACGCATCTGCTAACGCAAAATATATTGCTTCAGACTTGCTTTCGCAAGCAGAACACGGCAGTGGCAAAGAAAAAATCTTTTTTATTACAACTTCAAAAAAGTTGATTACATCGGTTCAGAAAGAAATTGATAAGCTCGCACAATCGTTGTCGAGAGCCGAAAAACTCAAGAAGATTATCGATGATGGTTGTTATGTTGTGCTTGTACCAAACCTTGATGCTGGTGTCGAAGTTGCAAATTATGTAGCACCTGAACATATGGAAATTCAAGTGGCACAGCCTGAAAAGCTCGTCGGGAAATTGACAACAGCAGGTGCTGTTCTCGTCGGCGAGAATACTCCAACAGTACTCGGCGACTTCACTGCTGGACCAAGCCATACGCTTCCGACTGGTCGCACTGGCAGATTCTCTGGCGGTCTCCAAGTGGTAGATTTTATGCGTCGCAGTTCATACGTTAAATACGACAAAAAATCGCTGGCAAAAGCAAAAGATGTAGTTGTCGCATTTGGCAAAATGGAATCGCTTGACGCTCACTACAAAAGCCTTTTAGAAAGAATTTAAATAGAAAGCCACGCTAACGTGGCTTCAAATTTATACGCACTATGAATCGCCCAAACGACGAAACACTCGGAAAATTACTCCGCAAAAATAAACGCTTAACTCGTGATCTCACACGAATAGAAACCGTATTTAATGCGATACGTTCAGCGATTATTGTGTCGGATTCAAATGGCGAGATTCAGTTTGCGAATAATTACGCACGCTCTGTTTTGGGTATTGGCGAAAAAGTGTCGTCAATTTACAAGCTACTTTCTGGAATGGAAGATGCCGTTATGGAGGTTGCTGAAAACGATAGCGTCGTCTTGCGAGAATTTGAAATTACTTATCCCGAACCAAAAGTTTTAAGTGCACAAATTATCCCATTTAATTTTGGCGAAGGAGCAAATACATACGCTTTGATTTTAAACGATATCACGCAGGAACGTCGTTCTGCCGAGGAGAGAATAGAAAACGAAAAAATTGCGTCGGTTTTGAATTTGGCGTCGGGCGTTGCACACGAGCTTGGCAACCCACTTAATTCAATCAATATTCATCTACAGTTGATACGCCGTAGACTTGCAAAATTTGCCGATAAAATAGATCCACAAGTTCTCGAAGCAATATCTGATTCTGTCGGAATTTGTACGTCGGAAGTTGATAGGCTTGATGGTATCATAGAAAATTTTTTAAAGGCGTTGCGTCCAATGCGTCCAAATTTAGCCGAGAGCGACCCAATCAAACCTCTCGCAGAAACGCTTAAAGTATTGCACGAAGAATTTGTGAATTTGAAAATTTCGGTAGATGTGGATTCCGAAAATCAGTTGCCGTCAATTCTCGCTGACGAAAATTTGTTGAAGCAACTTTACTTCAATATTCTCAAAAACGCAATGGAATCGATGTCGCAAGGCGGTTCTATAAAAATTTGTGCGCGTAGTGATGATAACTTTGTGAAAGTGTCAATAGCCGATAGCGGTTGCGGAATGAGCGACGAAGAATTGTCGCGTATGTTTGAACCTTATTTTACAACAAAGCCAGACGGACACGGACTTGGTATGATGATTATTAACGCTATCGTGCGTGCTCACGACGGCAATATTGATATTCAAAGTAAAGAGGGCGACGGTACTGTTATTACAGTCTCTATTCCTCGCAGTGAGCCGGCTGTTAAGATGTTATCTTAAAAAATTGGCGGTGTATATTGCGGTAGCATTGCGAGCTTAAGCGATGCACAGTTGCGTGAAGATAAGAAAGAATCACTCATAGCGTTTGATGTGAGCCTTTGCAAAAGTTTTGTCGTTTGCGAATTGTCGATTGTTATTTCAGAAAATAGTTGTGATGCTTCGCCAATGTAAGATGGCAAAGTTGCATCTTGTGTAATTATCGGTCGAGTATATTTTGCGAATGCCGATTTTTTTGAATTTATCGACCACAATTTAATATCGGTCATAAAATTTTCGTTCCATTTTGAAATAGTTTTGATTGTAGATTCTTGCCAATTTTGTTTTCTGGAAACTTTAGATAAGTCGAAGAATGCACGAGCACACAAAACGTATTCAAGCGAGGACGCTTCCGAGTATGTGCCGATTTTTGCGGGCAAAATATCGGTATTGTTAATTTTATTTGAAAGCAATAGTGCGATGTCTTCTGCTTTATTCAAAAAATGTACGTTGCCAGAAATTGCAAAAGCTTTCGCAAGCACACTAACAGACAACGCCATTTCCCGTGTCGCAGAACTATATGATTTCAAAAATTTGGCGTCGGTAATTTTTTCTTTTGGCAAAATTTTATTCACATTTTGCAAATAAAATGATTGCAGTTTTTTGTTTGCTTGCGTGAATGGCGATTCCCCCAAAGCACGCAAATATAGGAGCTTTGCGGTATGCGATTCTTTTTTATCGGCAAGGCGTTTGCACAAAATTTTCACAGAGTTTGCCGATGCACTTCTCGCAGAAATATCGTTATAAAGCGTAGAAAGCCTCGATGCCAAACGTGCATTTTCAGATAGAATTGCAGGGGAGTCGTAGAATGGTTTTTGCGAATTAAAATATGCAAACAAGTTTACACTCTCGTGCAATAATTTCGATTTTACAAAACCATTTGAAAAGAAGAAATTGTTGAAGAATCCTTGTGGAATGTAGTCGAACTTTGTTGCATTTCGTGCGGTAGATTTCAAGATGTATGGATTTTTTTCAAAGTGTTTTACGGCTATAATTAAGGCTTCGTCAAGAGTTGGTGCATTGTGCGATACTCTCGAATTGTATTGCGATGTCAAATATATCGGGTGCAAGTTTGGCGACAAAATTCCAGCCTTTAATGGATGTTGGGTTCGAGAATTTCTCGCAAGGATTGAGTTTAAAATATAATAATCGGCTGGAAAAGTATCGGGGGTGATTTTAACCGATATATAATTTTGCGATAATATTTTTTTGGCGAGTTTTGACGGCTTAAATTTTGTGAAATCGGTTTGTATGAAAATCAATTTAGAATGTTTGCGTGCAAGTTGTTCAATGTTTCTATCCCATTTAGGCGTGATATTTTCGGCACTTGCGGGCGACTCTTCGGGCTTATTGATATAATTGCGTATGGCGATAAAAGCACATATAGCACTTAAACAACCAAAGAATATCGCTAAACTTTTTCTTAATTTTTCCACTACATTTTAAGACAGCCATTTTTTGAAAAAGTGCCGACTTTTTTTATACGTTGAAATATGCGACTGCTACCGAGAGTGAAAATAATGACGCTGTTTCGCTTTTCATAACATTCTTGCCGAGTGTAGCGGGGAGGAATTTTGCAGAGTTCGCAAGGTCGTATTCTGTCGGCGAAAGGTCTCCTTCTGGTCCGATTAGGATACAGATTTTTTTTGCGTTCGAGTTGTCTTGCAAAATTTTCATAAGCGGTTGTGTTCCGTCTTGTAGGCTTGCGACAATTTTCAAATCGAACATATCGGTTGATGTCTTTAAGAAATTTTGCAATGAGTTCGGCATTGCTATTTGAAAGTTAAAAAAGTTTGCCGATTGTTTGATTGCTTCAATAACTTGAATGTTCCATTTGTCGAGTTTTTTGCTTTTTTCACTTTCGTCGATTTTCACTTGTGAGCGATCTGACATAAGCGGAAAAATTCCAGACGCACCAATTTCGACAGATTGACGAATAATATCATCAAAAGTTTTTCCTTTTGGCAGACACTGGGCGATGTAAATGTCTCTCGAGCGTGGGGCGACAGATATTTTTTCGATTATCTTTAATTGTGTACGTTTTTGGTTTGCATCGATAATTTCGCAATGTCTAAAATTTCCGTTGAGGTCGAAAATATCGACGCTTTCGCCTGACTTTGCACGGAGCGAACCGCAAAGATGACGGCTCTCATCTTGAGAGAGAGTTATAAGCGAGCCGACCTGAGTGTCGGTGTTTTGTGAAAAGTCAAAATATGCTCTGAAACCTGCCATAAAAATACAGCTTGCACTTTTTATAGGATTTGTAAAAATTTTTTTTATGCAAAATGAAAAAGAGTCATCATTGAAAAATAAGAAAATCGCATTAGGCGTATGTAGTTCTATCGCAATTTACAAGGCGGCAGAGTTGACGTCTCGCCTTGTAAAATTAGGGGCAGACGTCTCCGTTGTGATGACTGAAAACGCATCAAAATTGATGTCGCCACGCATCTTTCAAACACTTTCGAGAAATCGTGTGTGCGTGTCTATGTGGGAAGAAATATCCGACTGGAAGCCCGAACATATCTCGCTTGCAGAGTCAATCGACTTGTTGCTTGTCGCTCCAGCAACTGCAAATGCAATCGGAAATTTTGCAAACGGAATTGCTCCAGATATGCTTTCTACTCTCTATTTGGCGACAAAAGCAAAGGTTCTTATTGCACCAGCTATGAATTGCGATATGTACTCGCATCCAGCAGTTCAATCAAATATGAAAACGCTCGAAGATAGAGGTGTTGAGTTTGTTGAAACGCAGACTGGTATGCTCGCATGTGGTCGTGTAGGTGCAGGCAAACTTGCCGATGTAGATGTAATTATCAAAAGAGTAGAGGAGGTTTTGTCTAAATGAGAGAAATCTTTGAAACGCTCGCTGATGAGTTGAGACGTGCGTCTGCCGAAGGCGACGGATTTGTGTCGCTCGATGACGAGTCTATCGCAATATTGAAAAAATTTGCAAACGCAAAACCACTCGCAACGACTGGCGATACTGGGTTTGTCGACGATGTCGAAGAAGTGAAATTTGTATCTCAAACAGAAGTAGAGAAAACTAAATTTGTAAAGCAAGTTGAGAAGAAAGTGAAAGTAGTTGATAAAAATATGGACATTGCACCAATCCCGAATCCTACTCCATTTAAGTTGCCCGAAGGCGACAAGCAAACCCGTTGGAATGCCTTACGAAATATAGTGTTGTCGGACAAAGTTTGTGCCGAGCATTTGCGTCCTGAAAAAAATATCGTCTTTGGTGTTGGTAATCTTGATGCAAAAATTTTCTTTTGTGGCGAAGCTCCTGGTGCAGACGAGGAAATTCAAGGCGAACCATTTGTCGGCAAGGCAGGGCAGTTGCTCACAAAAATTATCGGTGCAATGGGATTATCTCGCGACGACGTGTATATCGGCAATATTATGAATTGGCGTCCAGAATGTCCACGAGGGAACCGTCCGCCTACTGAAGAAGAAATGCGTTATTGCTTGCCGTACTTGAAAGCTCAAATTGAAATCATCAAACCGCAAGTTGTAGTTGCGTTGGGAATGACTGCTGTAAACGGATTGTTGGGCGTTGACCCATCTCGCAGAATGGGAAAGGTTCGTGGAAAATGGCAGACCTACGAAGGTGCCGATTTAATGATAACATATCATCCATCGTTCTTGTTGCAGTATGCCACAGCCGAAATGAAACGTCTTGTTTGGGAAGATATGATGGCAGTTATGGAGCGTGTGGGAATACCAATCTCCGAAAAACAACGAGGATATTTTCTTCCAAAATGATAAAACAAAGACCGTTCAAATAGGACGGTCTTTTATTGTGTTTGCTATTTTATTTTGAAAATATTTTGTATGTCAAAGGTGCGATTTTTTCGCCCTTGTAGGTCGTTTCAATATCGCTGTGATTGCATACAATTTCTGTCCCACTTTCGTATCTCGACAACGTTATATTTGGTGCAATTTCCCCGTGGTACTGCATTAACTCTGCCTGCAAGTGTGCAATTTTTTTGAAGTGCGAATATATATCGCTCATTTTTTTTGCATAGCTATATATCGCCGAATTTTTGCGATGCTCTGGGTATAAATTTAAAGCTGGTGCAAACTCGCAACGAGGGCGTCCGCCATATTCAAAAAATTTCAGAGTTGTTTTTACATCGCTTGATGTCGGGTGTTGGCACTTATTCCAAGGTGTACTCAAAACAATTCCGTTATAGACCAACTGCCAAAATGGAACACGTTTGTCGATAAGTCCACTTTTGGTATCAATCCAAACTTCAGGATAAACCCAAATACAACCATCTACTGTATCAAAGCAAAAGTCGACCCCACCTTCCGAGTACGAGCCACCCATATATTTGTTGGCAATCTTGAATATTTCAGTAGCGTATTTGACGCCGTCAGATGGAGTCATTCTATGGTTTGCATCAAAACATTCATACGGATAAATAGATGTAATTACGTCGATATAATGGAGTCCGTGAAAGCCTAAATCAGCCATACGTTTGAAATCTTTTTCGGGGAATATTTCAAGAATACGTTTCAAGCAAGTGTTATACATTCTTCCACCTGAATAAATCGCGTGAGTAGAAAGCGAGCCGTCTTGACGCTTTGCGATATATTCTTTATTCCAACAATCTGCGATAGAATAGGCGTCGGTATTGCAAGTGTGGCAAGTCATCTGGTATCCTAAATCTTTTCCTTTTTGAATAAGCTTGCGTAAACTTTCTTCGCCACCGGCACTTTCTTCGACAGGGAAAAGTTGCGGATAACGTCCGTCGTGCCCACGAGAGTTCCAGCCAATAAGGCAAATTTGAGCTGTCTGCGTGCCGTGTTTTTTCATTGCTTCGAGCAATTTGCCGATGTTTTCAAACGAATTCATCAGCGTCATCTTTGGCTCTGTTTCAGGTGTTTGTTCGATAACTTTAGAGCGTGGCTTTTTTCCAACCATAATGCGAACTACGGGAGCGTTGATGCAATAGGCAAGCTCTGGGCGAGTTTTAATTTTCTCTTTGATTGTTTTTAGTCCGTCATTTTTTATGCGATAATTTCGGTACCAGTGAGCCATTTCGACATAAGTTGCCGAGCGTGGCAGACGAATGAAATCTACAACAATATCTTCGTATTGCGGATTTTTTTTGAAGTCGAAACTGATGTATTGTAGGTAGCGTTTTTCAGACTTTGTGATGTGATATGTGTATGCAAATTTCATTCCTTTCACAAAAGTAATATATGTACCTTGTGGTGTTTTGGAACCATGAATAGGCATCAAATTTTTCCAATGCGACATTTTTGAAACATTGCGTTTTGTGAAATTTGTGATTTCGCCAAAAGACGACACAAAATAGCCGTCATCGCCTTCATTTGCTTGAGTGAAATTTGGGTAAATTGCTACACTTTTGACATTTTTACCGAGCTCATCTTTTGTGAGTTTCAAAGTGATAATTCCGTCTTTATTTGGTGAAAGTTTAAGCTCACGTTTAATCGGTTTTTCGTTTTGTTTATTTATAAAAATGTTTATTATTTCATCGGCATTTAGAATCGAGAAAGCCAACGATGTGAAAATAAAAATGATAACTCTTTTCATAGATGTGGATTTTTTAAAATCGCATAAGAATGATGTCAACTTAACATTTTGTTCGTTGAGTATAAAAATTTTGTTGTAAGAGACGGAAAATTTTTCATTATTGGAGGGATTATTAGATAAGTAAAAATGGGCTTCAATTTAAAAAAGATTCTTAGAGCGTTGTTGTTCTCTACAAGCGATCCACTGACTATCAAAGATATTCAGGCTGTCATAACACGCTATCATTCTGAACTTGAAAATGCCAAAAAAGCTTTGGCAAAAAATGCAGAACAAAATGATTCTATGATTCAAATGCCCCCCGAACCACAGCTCGATGAGCCACGAGGGGAGAATCAAGCAGAGCAGACTGAAATTGAAGATATTATGTCGCAAGTGCCAACGCTTTTGACCGCTACACAAATCCGTGAAGCAATGGAAGAGATTGCTGGTGAACTCGAAGAAAATGGCGATGTATGTCGTTTGTTGCAAAGCTCGTCGGGCTTTAAACTCGCTATTTCAAAAGATTATGCCGATTGGGTGCGTTTGCTCCGCAATGACCCACGTCCACAAAAACTCACTCGTGCAGCACTTGAGACGTTGGCAATTATCGCATATCGTCAGCCCGTAACTCGTGCAGAAATAGAAGCAATCCGTGGCGTTAATGCAGACAGTGCAATAACACGTCTTACCGAAAAAGAACTCATCTTTATTAGCGGTAGAGCCGATTTACCAGGTCGCCCAGTGCAGTTTTCAACAACAAGCAACTTCCTCGATTTTATCGGCGTAAATTCAATCGAAGAATTGCCAGCATCAGACGTACTCAGTCCGAACCAAATATCTGAATGGATACGTCGTGCAAGCTCGCCACAGGAAATAAAAGAAAAAGATGTCGGGCTTCCAGACAATGACGCAGAACATAATACTCGTGAGGTTGTGATTGATTCTGAAAACTCGGTTCAAGAAGAATTGAATATTTCAAATGGTGTCGAAGAAGATTCAATCGATACACAACAAAATGTTGATGAGCCAATCGCCACTGCCGATGACTCGCAGGAGGAGCTTTAATGGATAAGGATTCAATCAGAAAAGAAATCGATTCAATCGATTCTAAAATTATCGATTTGTTGTCGACACGCATATCGTATGCAAAAGAAATCGGCAAATTGAAATCGGAAAAAGGTGAGGAAATTTACGTTCCAAGTCGTGAGATTTTGGTGTTTAAAAATTTGCTTACAAAAAACGCTGGTAGAATCGAAGAATCGGCGTTGCGTGCAATTTATCGAGAAGTTATTTCAGCGTCTATTTCGGCAGAGAAAAAGTTGGTTGTCTCTTATTTGGGACCAAAGGCAACTTTTACTCAACAAGCGGCAGTGAAAAATTTTGGGTCGAGCGTTGACTATCGCCCAATGCCGTCAATCCCCGACGTTTTCACATCTGTTGAAAATAAGGATGCCGATTATGGCGTTATCCCGATTGAAAACTCGACAGAAGGTGCAGTATTTCACTCTATGGATATGTTGCGAGATAGCTCGCTTTATATCGTCGGTCAAATTTATATGCCGATTGAACATTGCTTGATTTCGCGTGCGTCAACCGTCAGTGGAATCCGTAAGGTTTGCTCAAAAGACCAAGCAATAGGGCAGTGTCGAGAATGGATACGTCGGAACATTGGCAATGTAGAAATTGAATATGCCGAAAGTACGACAGTCGCAGTAAAAATGGCGAGAGATAACCCTGATATCGCAGCTATCGGTAGCCAAATTGCTGCAGATTATTATGGCGTTCCCGTTCTCGAAAAAGGAATTCAAGATAAGAAAAATAATCAGACTCGATTCCTTGTTATCGGCAAAAATGCAGTCGCAAAAACGGCAGGAGTGAAGTATAAAACAAGCCTTGTTATATCGGTAAATAATCGCCCAGGAGCTTTGTATGATATGCTTGTTCCATTCAATCAAGCAAACATCAATTTGACTCGTATTGAATCGCGTCCAAGTAAGACAAAAGCATGGAGCTATAACTTCTTTGTCGACTTAGAAGGTCATCTTGAAGACGATAATGTAGCAGAAGCAGTTTCTGTTTTGAAAAGTACATTGCCGTCGGTAAAGTGGCTTGGTAGCTACCCAATGTAATGGCTGAACGGTTTAAAGTTAGGGTAGTTCCCAATGCCCCGAAAAACGTATGCGTTGGCGAGTATGGCGATGCCGTTAAAATAAAAATATCGGCACAAGCTATGGACGGAAAAGCTAACGCAGAGCTGATAAAATTTCTGTCAAAAAAATTAGGAGTTGGCAGAGGGGCAGTTGAAATCGTATGCGGGGAGACGTCTCGCGATAAACTTGTGCAAGTCGACGGTGTTGTAGATTGCGTTAAAAAACTTTTGAGCGATACATAGTCGCTCAATTTTTTTATCGATTTTTAAATTTGTCGTAGAGAGCAAATGCGTTTGCCAAAATAGTACCGCTGATACTGTGATATACACAGGCGACGGCAGAGGCGAGTGCGGCATCGGGCAGAGTAGGGAAGTGTGTCGAAGCAAGGTTTGTTCCAAGCCCGGCATTTTGGCATCCGACTTCAATTGCAATCGTGCGTCTTTGTGGAGTTTTCATTCCGGTGATGATTCCCAAAATGTATCCACTCAAATATCCGAGAGAATTGTGAATCGAGATAGCACAGAAAATTGCAATTCCAGATGTAAAGAAATGTTCGCCATGATATGCAGTTACCCCAGCGACAATAAATGCCAAGCCAATTACGCTAAACATCGGCATAATTTGCATCGTCTTTTTGTATGATTGATTTTTTGCGAACAACCAATTTAGAAGCGAGCCGATAATTACAGGCAGAAGCGTAACAATCAATATGCTTTTGAACATACCGAGAGCGTCAACTTCAACAGATTCACCAGAAAGCCAAAGCATAAGTAGTGGTGTCATAATCGGCGATAGGAGCGTGCTTGCGGTTGTCATACCAACGCTGAAAGCGACATCACCTTTTGCCAGATAGCTCATAATGTTGCTCGATACTCCGCCAGGGCAAGTCCCGACAAGAAGGAGTCCGACAGCAATCCCTTTGGGAAGGTTTGCAATCTCAACAATAGCGAACGCCAGCAGGGGCATAATAGTGTATTGAGCAGACGCACCAATAAAAATATCGAGTGGACGCTTTGCGAGAATTTTGAAATCGTCAGTAGATAAAGTCATACCCATCGTTAGCATAATAAAGCCGAGGATAGCAGTCTGCGACGAACCTTTCACCCAATAAAATAAATCTGGTTTTAACATAGCAATACCAGCTGCAATTAAGACGAAGACAGCAGTTTGGTCGGAAAATAGTTTTGAAATTCTAATGATTTTATTCATAACAAGCGAAAAGTTATAATGTTAAAAATTGAAGTCTTAAAATTGAAAAAAAGTATAAAAAAAATATTGACGTTTAAAAAAAAATCGGCAAGCTTTTAAAGAATATCTCATAGGGGATGTAGCTCAGTTGGAAGAGCACCACAATGGCATTGTGGGGGTCGTCGGTTCGAACCCGATCATCTCCACTGAAAGTCCCCTAAGCTGAGATGATTGAGCGATTCAATCGTTTTAGCGAAAACACTTTCTCCCTGATGGTGTAATGGTAGCACAGGTGATTTTGGTTCATCTAGTTGGAGTTCGAATCTCTATCGGGGAACTTCTTTAAATCCGTAAGGTAATCCTTACGGATTTTCTTTTTTGCTCATCCCACTATCTTTGACGATGAAAGAAATCAAAAAACGTCTTGACGATTTGTCGGGGCGTTTTATTTTTCGCCTTATGAAAAGACGTTTATTTTTTACTACATTGTGTTTCTTTTGTTCGTCGATTTTTGCGTCGATTTATGATGCTACGTTGGCACAATATCCCAAGCTCGATAGCGATACTTCTGACTCCGAACGTATCCAACGTGCGATTGACGCATTGCCTCATAAAGTCCTTTGTATCGGCTATGGCGAGTATAAGCTCGATAAGAAAATCATCATAAAAAATGGAGCATCGCTACTACTCCACAAATCTGCGAAGTTTGTAGCCACTGCTAAAATGGATTATATGTTCGACCTCATCGCCGAGCCACAAAAGAATTATGTTTTTGACCACAATATGTTCGTAAAAGGTGGTGAATTCGACGCAAATGGTATCGCCGATAATTGTATGCGTTTGGCTGGTTTTAAGCACTTCACAATTAGCGATTCGTTGTTTCGCAATCCGAAACACGCCGGATTACGCATTGACGCTGGTTATGAAATTATAGCTTCAAACTTATATTTCAGATGTACAAAAAGAGGTTTAGAGGGTAATTCGGCGTTGTATGTCAATGGTGGCGATAGTCATTACAATGATATTGTTGTTGTTGATTATACTGTCGGATTTAAAATTATGCGTGGTGGCTCGTGCCGATTAACACGTTGTCATGTTTGGGGTGGACCTATTCAGTCCGAAAAAAAAGGCGATATACGCCCAATGCTGAAAAATTCAATCGCATTCGATATTCAGACAAAAGGCGAAACACTTTTACGCGATTGCTATGCTGACACTGCTATGATAGGTTTTAATGTCAACGGAAATTGTCGATTGCTTGGTTGTTCGTACTTCAACAATTACAAGGTATTCAAGATGGACAACCCAACAATAATAAATCACACAGGTGGTGGGCTTGTTGTTGCCGATTGTAGCTTTTTAAGAACATCGCCAAAATCAACTCTATACAAGGCTAAAAATGACGCAAAATTGTTGGCATGGCGTGATAATATGGTTAGAGGATTTTATTTGAGCGATGTCCCGACGCCAACTCCAGAAGGTCTTGTTCGCCAATGGCAACGATAGTCTAAAATTACTAAACAAAAAAAGCGACAAAGGATTATTCCATTGTCGCTTTTTTGTTGTGAGGATTTTTTTACAGCTCGATATAAACGCAAGCGTGTTCGCCTTTGAACCCAACTTCCATTTTCGAGCCGTCGACTTTCACATCTGTCGCTTCTTCGAGATTTTTTTCGATATCACACAACCAAACTTTTGCTTTAGAAAGGTCTGTATCTGCGTTCTTGAAATCTATTTCAACTTCGTTGCCTTTTACTTTAAACAAGCTGACAAGCAGAGCAGTTTTGCCATCGGCATTTTTTCCAGCAAGAGCATATACTCCGTTGCCTTTAGTTGAAGTAGCAATTCTATTTGGGAATTTTACAAGCTTCCCAAATGCTTTAAATGGGTAGTAAATTGGCTTTTTCTTGAATACCGATGTGTGCGTACCCCATTGTACGCCAAGACCAGCCCCAAAAGCGTAGAAGTTGCAAACGTCCATAGGTGCGTCTTGCAAAGCAGTCATTAAAGCGGTATTCCAAACGCCTGAATCTATTTCTTGGAAAATATAATAATTGTCGGGATTTTCTCTCAATTCTTTCCATGATACAGGCATATAGTGGTATTCGTTAAGGTGAATTTCTGCATTCGGAAAGCCATGCTCAACTAAGAATTTTTTTGCAATGCGAGCGTTCATAACTGCCTTACTAATGCTGTTATCATAATAGTGGTAAGACAAAAAATCGAGTGGAGCTTTTGCTTGAGAAACTTTTTTCAAAAATGGGAGCATTTTGCTACTTGCATGTGTGAACGCAGGACCACCAATTTTCAAGTGAGGATAGCGAGCCTTAATGATTTTTGAAGTCTTGATGTAGAAATCATAAAATTGTTCGTTTGTGCCTTTCCACATCGGGCGACGACCATGTCGGTTGACAAGTTCGTGTTCGTTCCAAATTTCCCAGTGTTCGATATTCATCTTGAAGCCATTTGCCCAGCCTTCGTTATAGTGAGCGATAATTTGGCAACATACTTCAGCCCACTTTTCAGCGTCTGGCATTTCTGTGCGATTTTTTGCTCTTGTGTGGTCGATACTAATACCCAAACGATAGATGATTTTTTCGCCATTTTCGGTTGCAGCCTTGAGGTAATCGTCAGTATCTTTAAAGATATAGTTGCGTGGATCTTTTGCATCGAGGTGCATCAATGGGAAAATCAAATTAGTATCCACAAGTTGCAAACCAGGGCATTGCAACGGGCAGTCGTGCAAACGGACACTTTGTACGTTCAATTCGCGGAAATCGTCTCTTTCTGACATTCCGAGGATGTCTTCATTCTTAATATCGGGTCCAAAGTTTACGCCATTGAGTGCTTTAATTTTACCGATATTTTTTGCACAATCTACCGAGACTGCAAGTGTGTCATTGGTTTTTACTGCATCTGCGTAAGTAGCTATTGCACTCGCAAAGAGCAGGGTAATAAGTGATATGATATTCGTTTTATTCATTTTATTCCTCCGATATATTTATTTCCTTAAAAGAAATAAGGTTAATCAATAAGTACAATTTGGTCAAGATATATATAAAAAAACGACAAGGAGTTGTCTCCTTGCCGTTTTGTTGTTTTAGATTTAATAAAATCTTACATTTTGCCCCAGTGTTTGAGCAATGTTTCGCCGATAACAGATGGTGTTTCTGCAACTGCACAACCAGCGTCGAGAAGAGCTTTGATTTTGTCTTCAGCACCGCCTGATTTACCAGAAACGATAGCACCAGCGTGTCCCATTCTGCGACCCTTTGGAGCTGTGCGTCCAGCGATAAATGCTGCAACTGGCTTTTTGCAGTTTTCTTTGAGCCATTGTGCTGCGATTTGTTCGCCGTCGCCACCAATTTCACCAATCATAACGATTGCGTCTGTTGCTGGGTCTTCTGCGAACATCTTAACAGCGTCGAGATGGCTTGTACCGTTGATTGGGTCACCACCAATACCGATAACTGTGCTTTGACCATATCCGAGGCAAGTGAGTTGCCATACAGCTTCGTATGTCAAAGTACCTGAACGGCTGACTACACCGACATTTCCTGGTGTGTGAATGTAGCCTGGCATAATACCAATCTTACATTCACCTGGAGTGATAATACCAGGGCAGTTAGGTCCGATAAGACGCGATTTGCAACCTTTTTGCATCAAACGCGACTTAACAACAGCCATATCATTAACTGGAATACCTTCTGTAATGCAGATGATAAGCGGAATTTCAGCGTCAATTGCTTCGATAATTGCGTCGGCTGCGAATGGCGGTGGAACGTAGATTACGCATGCGTTTGCACCTTCTTTGCTAACTGATTCAGCGATAGTGTTGAATACTGGAACTTTTTCGTCAAAAAGCAATCCACCCTTACCAGGTGTAACGCCAGCTACGATGTTTGTGCCGTATTCGATGCATTGACGTGTGTGGAATGTGCCAGTGCCACCTGTAATACCGCTAACTACAACTCTTGTATCTTTATTTACGAGTACGCTCATTGTAATAAATATTTAGAGGTTATTTGTTTTCTTCTGCAACAATCTTAACAATCTTTTCTGCTGCGTCTGCGAGGGAATCTGCTGTTGTGAGCTTGATACCGCTTTCTGCGAGCATCTTTCTGCCAATTTCAACATTTGTACCTTCGAGTCTTACAACGAGAGGAAGTGTCAAACCAACATTCTTTACAGCAGCGATTACGCCAGCTGCGATAACGTCGCAACGCATAATACCACCGAAAATGTTGACCAAAATTCCCTTAACATTCTTGTCTTTGAGGAGAATGTTGAATGCTTGTGTGATAGCTTCTTCGTTAGCACCACCGCCTACGTCGAGGAAGTTTGCAGGGTTGCCACCAAAGTGCTTGATGATGTCCATAGTCGACATAGCCAGACCCGCACCATTAACCATACATGCGATATTTCCGTCGAGAGCAATGTAGTTCAAACCAAACTTGCTTGCTTCGATTTCCTTTGGATCTTCTTCGTGTGGATCACGCAATTCGAGGATTTCTGGATGGCGGAAAAGTGCGTTATCGTCGAACGATACTTTAGCGTCGAGAGCGAGGATTCTGTTGTCTTCTGTAAGGATGAGTGGGTTAACTTCTACCATCGAGCAGTCTTTTGTCCAGAAGAGCTTATAAAGACCCTTGATGATTGCTGTCCACTGTTTCATCAATTCTTTAGCACCAAAGCCGAGGAAGAAACCGAGCTTGCGAACTTGGAATGGTTGCAAACCGATATCTGCATCAACAATCATTTTCATAATTTGTTCTGGTGTTTCTTCTGCGACTTTTTCGATGTCCATACCACCAGCTGTAGATGCGATGATTGCAACTTTACCTGTACTTCTATCGATAAGCAATGAAAGGTAATATTCCTTTGCGATATCGCTTGCTTCTGTGAAGTATACAGTGCCAACTTGTCTTCCTGCTGGACCTGTTTGCTTTGTAACGAGGGTATTGCCGAGCATCTTCTTGGCAATGCCAGCTGCTTCTGCTTTAGAAGCGAGCTTTACGCCCCCTTGAAAACCGTCGACAAACGTGCCTTTACCGCGTCCGCCAGCGTGAATTTGCGACTTTACAACAATCAAATCGCCATTGAGCGATGCGATTGCCGAGTCGAACTCGTTTTCGGATTTTACAGCAACGCCATTTGGAATAGCGATGCCAAATTCCTTAAACAACTCTTTTGCTTGATATTCGTGAATATTCATAATTTTCTATTAAATATAGATGTATAAAATATGGAATAAATAGTAATAACAAAAGAGGACGAAAAGCGTTTGTCCGAATTGCCTTTTTTGCTACTAAATTATCACCTTTTTGTACTCCTTTGACTTGTTTTTGCAAGTTTTTTTTAACAAAATTTTCACTAAAAACAAGTGTCTCAATCGATTGAGCCGATGTTTTTGGATGAAATCCTACAAAAATGTACAATTTGCTTTGTTTTATATCTAAAGTATTGTTTCGTTTTGTTTTTGGTAAAGTTTTGTTTTCTATTTTTGGGTCATACTTGTTGCAATTGTTTGCAAAATAAAAATCTTGAAAGTTAAATCAAATAACTTAAAAAATTTTTCTATGAACAAAATTATAGCATTATTTCTTGTACTATCTTCGGTATCGTCGGCTTATGCAATCAAGATTCTATCGGGTCCATACCTTCAACAAGTTGACGAAAACTCGGCAACTGTCGTTTGGACAACTGATGTCGATGGTGTGTCGTGGGTAGAAATTGCCCCAGATGATGGTTCGCATTTTTATGCAACCGAACGCCCAAAGTTTTTCGACGCTCCAATGGGTAAAAAGCAAATTACCAAAATTCACCGTGTAAAAGTGTCGGGCTTGGAAAGCGGAAAAAAGTATTTTTACAGAGCCTTCACAAAAGAAATTACAGGTTCTAAAGGCGAAAGATTTTTCTATGGCGACATCGCATCAACCCGAGTTTACAAGAGAACCCCTCCACACATCAAAACTTTCGAGCAAGATAAAGAGTCGTTGCAATTCACTATCGTCAACGATATTCACGAAGACACAAAGCGTCTTGGAACTTTTTTGAGCGATACTGAAACTGACGACTTCATCGTGTTCAATGGCGATATGGTAAACAATATGCGTTCGCACGAACAAATGTATGAAGCGTGTTTAATGCCTGCAACAATCGCTACAAAATCGTCGAAGCCGATTCTCTTTGCGAGGGGTAATCACGAAACTCGTGGTAAGGTATCAGAATCGTATATGGACTTTTTCCCGACCGATACGGGCAAGCCTTATTTTGCAAAAAAAATAGGTAAATTCTTTTTCGTATTCCTCGATTCAGGCGAAGATAAACCCGACTCAGACATCGAATATTCCGATACTGCCGACTTCGATAACTATCGAAAAAATCAAGCTGAATGGCTGAAGGGTATTGTAGAATCCGACGATTTTAAAAACGCATACAAGAGAATTATCATAACACACATTCCACCGCATTGGGGAACTTGGCATGGATCAGCGAATTTTAGAAAATATTTTTCGCCGGTTATGAAAGGTAAGAAGATTGATGTAATCTTTAGCGGACACTTACATGGCGAGTATAAATTTTATCAACCAGACGAAAATTTTGATGCTCCATGTGTGATGAATTCAAATATGGAAAAAGTAAAAGTTAGCGTCAATAAAGACGAAATTGTCTGCGACTTTTACGATGTCAATATGAAGAAAGTTCGCACAACAGTCATCAAATAATTTGCTACTTTTCGCATAAAAAAACTTCGGAATTTTCCGAAGTTTTTTTGTTTTTTATGAAAATAAAATGCAAGAGAACATCGAACCTAACCCGATTGCAATACCTATGATTGTTTCGTAATGAACTATCTTTAGACGCTCGTTAAAGCTCATATTAACAGCTCCGCCAGAGACGTGGAAGAACGAGCCGTGTGGCATTTGGTCGAGTGCAACAGCACCTGCATTTGTCATCGCTGCACCCCAAACAGCAGATATACCACCGGCAAGTACTGCTTCCGAAAAAGTCGCCGATGCAATCGCCGCACCTGCCGTTGTCGAAGCTGACGCCGCCGACATCAACGCTCCAGAAAATGGTGCAATGAAAATATCTGAAAGACCTAATTGCGACATAAAATCGAGCAACGCATTTTTCAATGTAGAAGCCTTTATTATCCCGCCCAAACAACCAGTACCCAACAGCAATACTGCAACTGGAATCATCTTTGAAAGACCAAAAGTTGAGTCAGCCAAAAAGTTTTTGATTTTTCCTGTGAACATCGCACAAGCGAATCCACCGACAGGCAATGCAATGAGTGGATCTATGCTGATATCTAAAATTGGACGCAAAATTAACAATCCGATTGCGACGATTGGTCCGGAAATAGAAGCCCAAAGGGAAGGGAGTTGCGAGTCATCTGATTCCGCCATTTCTTCGAGCGATGCTGGATTATTTTTTGTCTTTCGCACAACATACCAAACGACGATAATCGTAGCAATAATACCGATGATAGACGCCAAAATATTTGCATACATCACCGAAGAGAGTTGTGCGTTGAAATTAGTTGCCGACGCTATCGTGTTCGGGTTTGGCGATATTACATTGCCAGCTTTTCCACCACCGACAAGTGCTACTAATATTGCCATTTTTGATGCTCCCGATTTTCCCGCAACCGCAAGTGCAATCGGTGCAACTGTCAAAACTGCGACGTCGATAAATACGCCTGAAAACGTCAATACGAACGACGCAAAAATAATCGCATAAACTGCTTTCGCATTCCCGAATGCTTGTGTAATACTTCGTGCGATTTTTTCTGCCGACTTTGTCCCAACGAGTGTGCCAGCCAATATACCAGCCATCAAAATTCTGATAATCGCAGGCACAATATCTTTTGCACCAGCAGTCATTTCTTTCACGACAAGCTCAAGGTCGAAACAAGAAATAATTCCGCCAAAGAACGCACCAAAAATGAGGGCATAAACAGGTTGAACTTTTTTTATAATCAGAACAATCGAAAGCGTAAGTGCAACGATTGCTCCCCAAGCTGGGATTAACGCAGAATCCATTTCTTATTTCTTTCTGTTTGATTTTATTATTCTGAAAATTGACTCGACACAATTTGCGATGTTTTTCTTTGCAACATCAGGTTTCATTGCGTCTTCAAGTGATGTCGGGGAACTTGCGATTGCGAACATAGCCGACACTCCGCAATCGTACAAAGTTTCGGCTCCGTCTGCTATTCCACCGCCGATTGCAAAAACTGGGATTGATTGTTTTTTTGCACGCAATGCAATTCCGCACGGAGTTTTTCCCATCGCACTTTGTCTGTCAAGGCGACCTTCGCCAGTGATTACATAGTCGGCATTTTTTATTGCCGATGTAAAATTTAGTGCATCTAAAACGCCGTCGATACCACTTGTTTTCTTTGCGTTCAAAACAGCCATAAATGCAAATCCTAAACCGCCAGCTGCTCCGGCACCTTCATTTTTTGATACGTCATTACCGAGCGATTTTGCCAAAACTTTCGAGTAAGATTTAAGCCCAGAATCGAGCAATTTTACTTGTTCGGACGACGCACCTTTTTGTGGAGAGAAAACGTATGCGGCACCGAGTTTGCTATACAATGGGTTTTTCACATCACACAAAATTTCAAACTCACATTTAAGTAAGTCTTGTGGGATAGCGGAGAAATCGGCAGTGGCTACTTTCGACAAATTCTCACCACCAAACGATTTTATTTGATTTTTATTTTTGTCGAAAAATTTTGCACCGAGAGATGCGAGCATACCCATTCCGCCGTCAGAAGTCGCACTTCCGCCAAGCCCGATTAGGAATTTTCTCGCTCCATTTTTGTATGCCGAAAGTATGATTTCGCCGAGTCCGAATGTTGATGCTTTCATCGGCTCGAGCTTTTTCAAGAGGGTTATTCCGCACGCTTGAGCCGATTCTATTGCCGAACAAATTTTTCCTTTCTCTTTGTAAAGCACATATTCTGCAACGACTTTTTTCCCGATAGGGTTGTTAACTTGCACTGACATTTTCTTTGCACCTTTTATGCAAGCGAGAGCCTCGAGAGTTCCTTCGCCTCCGTCGGCGACAGCAATCTTTATGCACTTTGCTTTTGGAAAAACTTTTTTCGCTCCAATTTCTGCAGAACTCGCAGCTTCGAGCGACGACATACAACCTTTGAATGAATCGATAGCAAATACAATTTTCATATATACAACATATAAGTTTTTTAACATATTAATTCAGTTGATAATAAGGATTCAACACTAAATATATATTAGCTGAAAAAACTTTTAAATTGGCGAACCGTTTTATTTGTAATTTGTTTGTTGAAAAATTGTTATGGGCTTTGTGTGTTGTTAGTTGTTGATTTTTTAGAGTCGCATTTATTTATAACTTGAAAAAGCAATGGAAAAAAATAAAGATTTTTTTGAAACGATTTATTTGAACTTACTTTATTTAAAAAACGGAATATGAAAAAAATATCAGCAATTATATCGGTATTATTTGCGAGTTTGTCGCTATTGGGAGCACAAGCCAGCGTCCAATTTTTTGGGGGCGGTTTCAAGTTGGATAACGATGCTATGCCCAGTAATGTTAAAATTACCAAAGTCGGCAAGGCTGGGCAATCTATCGATTTAGATGTCGATTCAATCGAATGGCGGACGCTGAAAATTGTCGGTACAGCAGAAAAGAAGATGAGCTTGCGTTTGATGTATAATTCTAAAAAAGGCAAAAATGCAATGCCTGTATTTTTTGATAATATCAAAGTGAATGGTCAACTTTTGCCTAATGGCGATTTTTCTTCAGGCAATTTTGATAGTTGGTTTTTGCCGAAAAAAAAGAAATTGCCAAAATTGGCAGATGCTCATATCCCGAATGGAGTAGGGAAGTCGGCTTATGTTGAAGTTGGTAGATACCTTATGCGAAACATTCCTTTGCAAGAAGGGCAACGTGTTGAAATTGAAATAGATTGTTTGGCTGAAAATAATTGGTCCGACTCTCTTATGCTTGATATTTCAAAAGATTGCAATGTTGTTGTCGGCGATGAATCGTCGTTTGCAAAAAATCTCAAAGCTCCCAAATCTCCGAAAGTTTACGGCGGAATGATGTTTAATTTTGCTGACAAAAATGGTCAGCCAAATGTTATGTATTTAAAACCGTCGGAATCTAAAAAATATGAAATAGAAAATCAAATTTCTGCAAAATATTTGTACTTGATGTACAGTACAAAACGAGTTGTCAAAAAGAAGCCAGATGTGGTGAGGGTCAATGTAAAATTTGTGTCGGGGAGAACTCGCTCTCGCTCTCTTAAATTGGGCGAAGATATACAATTTTTCGACAATAAAATCGAGGCGTTGGACAATGCGTTGCAAGTGCATATCGACAATAAAAAAGAAAATACAGGTGGTGTGTATATTACCCGTGTAGACTTACTCGCAGGCGGAAATGAAGAACCAATCAAGACTATCGAGATTAGCTCGATGATTGATTTTCAAATTTATGGTGCAACACTTTCGTCAAGAGAAGTATTCACAACAGAAATCTTAAAATACACGTCGGATAAGTGGGTAAAACTTGATATGGAAGATCTCGATATAAAAGAAGGATCTGCTCTCGATGTTTCCCAATTCACAAATCATCACGCCCCAGCAGGTAAATATGGCAGAGTTGTCGTAGGTAAAAATGGAGACTTTGAATTTGAAAAACGTCCTAATGTGCCTATCCGATTTAAAGGTGCAAATGTTTATAATTTTTCAAAAAGAATAGGTGATAAAATTAAAACAAAAGAAGAAATAGATTTCTATGTTAAGATGATAAAAAAACAAGGCTACAACGCAGTGCGTTGGCGTTTTAATGTCGAAGAAGGTATCTTGAATGAGAAATCGGAAGTAAAGGCAGAGTATCTCGATATGTACGACTACTTCCTTTATGCTCTCAAGCGTGAAGGTATTTATACATACTTCTACATTACCAGCCACGATGTTGGTGTGCCTAATTTTGACTGGAACGATCGCACTACAATCAAAATGCGTATGATGTTAGGCGACCCACAAATCCGTGAAATATGGCGTAAGTGGGCAATTTATCAATTATCGCACGTCAATAAATATACAGGTGTTGCTTGGAAAGATGAGCCGGCAATAGCAACAATCGAGTACTGGAATGAATTTGATTTAGGATTCGGATTGAATCGTGTCAATGCAAAGACAAAAAATCTGTTGGCAAAAAAACTCCGTGAATTCTTGAAACATCGCTACAAGACAATCGACGCATTTTTGGCGTATAACAAGCAAATCGATTGCAAGTGGGCAACAAAAAAGCCTCTTACAGATTTTGAAGACATCACGTTAGATCTCTACTTTGCAAACTCGTTCCACCCTGATTTTGGGCGTTTTGTAATTGCGTTGATGCAAGATGTCTTGCAATTCTATCGCAAAGTTGTCTCTGATGAAATCGGTTGCAAGGCAGTTACATTCCAAAATAACTGCGTGAAAAATCTGTACTGGACACACTGTGGTGTGAATATCGGTTCATCGACTGCAATCAACACATATCACGATATAGCTTCGAGTACCAGCGTTGGTGCAAGAGTAAAGCAGACAAGTTCTATTCATAATAGCGGTAATTATTGGCGTGGTGCGTTGTCGAGAAATGTCGCAGGTATGCCGTTGACTGTAACAGAATATCAACATTGCTATCCAAACCAATATTGCCACGAGTTAGCGCTGATGTTCCCAGTGTACTCGGCATTCCAAAACATTGGAGCTTTGATGATTTTTGATACTCCAATGGCGAGAAATAATCTCGACGCACATATCAGAAATGTCGGTGTGAACCCAGTTCATCGTGTGAACGATTTTCTAACGAGCTTCTTCTACTTGCGTGGCGATGTTAAGCCATCGCAAAATAGAGTAGATATTGTGTTGGATGAAAACTTCTTCCAAAAATCGAATTTTGCATCGGGGGCATTGCTTCAAGACGAGTCTATGATTGGCTTGCTAACAGGCTTTAAATTGAGTTTCCCCGATGTCAAACGCATGCCAGAACTTAAAAATGTAAGAATTAAACCTGCTACAATATCGTATAAACCGCAGGGTATTTCACGTGTAAGACAATCATTCAATGCGTCGTCGGTCGATAGTGTATGGCACTCAAAATTTAGTTGGGACAAGGTTATGGCTGATTTAAAAGCAAAGAAAATCCTTTCGCCTGATAACCGTTCCGACCCCAAAAATGCAATCTTTGAGACCGACAATAAGCAGATTTATATGGATTCAAAAAATCGCTTGTTGCAAGTGAATACGCCGAAGTCGGTGGGTACAACTATCGATACAAATTCAAAGAATTTGCGAGTTGGCTCGCTCATAGTGAAGTCGTCAAATGTCGATGGTGCAGTTGCATTGGTTTCGCTCGATAACAAAGAAATTGTAAACTCATCGAAAATGGTTTTGACCTTTGCAACCGACTCAGTTTGGGAGAAGTCAAAATTCTCTGTTTCGAGAAAACAAGTGTTACAATACATTCCGTCGCCAGTGCTGATTAAGATTGGGAAAATTGATGTAATGATAAAAACTAATGGCAAGAACTTCGCAGTGTATCCGCTCAAAATGAATGGCGAGCGTATGGCTGAAATTCCAGCTAAAGTTGAAAATGGCATTTTGAAATTGTCTATCGATAACAGCAAAACTCCAACGCTATATTTTGAAATCGAAAGGAAATAACGTATGAAAAAAGCAATAATTACAGCACTTTTATTTTTTGTTTGTGCGTGTGCGTTCGCGACACAATTTGGCTCGAAAATGGCTACAAGGACAGCTTCAGCCGAAATACTTTTCTTTGGTGGATTTGATTTAGATAAAGATAATTTGCCAAATGG
The DNA here is from genome assembly GCA_015061945.1 of Opitutales bacterium. Taxonomy (GTDB): domain Bacteria; phylum Verrucomicrobiota; class Verrucomicrobiia; order Opitutales; family Intestinicryptomonadaceae; genus Merdousia. Next base: position 162,588 of record SUVP01000002.1, on the reverse strand, counting down.
TTTTAAGGCGATAAAATCGGGCAAAGCAGGTAGAGGTGTTGAATTTATTGCAAGTTCGGATAAATGGAAAACTGCAAAAATAGTTGGTACGGTTAGCTCGAATAAACAGATACGAATGATGTTGCGTTCTAAAACAAGAAAGAACGAAATTGTATATTTTGATAATCTGAAAATCAATGGCGAGCTTGTCCCCAATGGCGACTTTTCGTCGGATAATTTTGACGGTTGGTATTTGCCAAAAAATAAAAAAGATATAAAGCCACAGCTCTCGATAATTCCTGAAAAAAACGGACCTTCATTTTGCTCCGATAATGGTTTGTTTATCGCACGAGATTTAAAATTAAAAAAGGGAGAAAAGGTTGAAATATCAGTAGATTATCTTTGTGCTGATTATTGGGCGTCATCATATCCGTTAGATTTATCGGAATATCATAATATAGTTTTTGGTGGAAAAAAATCTTTTGTGAAAAACGCAAAATCTCCGAAAAATCCACGTCTTTACGGCGGAATGAAATTTAATTTTGTCGACAAAAATGGTTCGCCAAACATTGCATATTTGCGACACTCACAAAAAGCACTTGTCAAATATGGCGACACAACCGTTCAAGGAAAATATCTTTACATTTTGTATACTGCCGAAAAATTTAAGTATCCGCAAAATGGAGGCGTGATTATCAGAGCGATATTCAAAGACGGAAGAAAAATTAGCAGATTTATCAAGTTCGGCGAAGACTTGCGGTATTATAGCCAAAATGTCGAAGCACTCGATAACACATTGCCTGTTTATATAGATAATAAAGAAAAAAATGTTGGCGGTGTTTATATAACTCGTGTCGATTTAGTCGGTGGTGGTGGACCTGCTCCTATTGATTCAATCGAGATTGATTCTCGCCTCGATTTGCAAATTCTTGGTGCTACATTTTCATCAAAAGAAGTGTATACGACCAAAGTAATAAAGTATCCTAAATCGGAATGGACAGAAATTGATACTGAAAGTATGGAAGTCAAAGAAGGCTCTGCACTCGACCTTTCTTACCAAGTAGCCGACCATGCTCCAGCTGGAAAGTATGGTCGCATTGTAGTTGGCAAAAATGGCACGTTTGAATTTGAAAAACGTCCAAATGTTCCAGTACGATTCAAAGGTGCAAACTTCTACTCGCTAACTTGCCAAATCGGTAAGGAAATCAAAACAAAAGCAGAGATTGACGACTATGTGAAGATGCTGAAAAAACAAGGCTTCAACGCACTTCGCTGGAGATTTTCAGTAGAGAACAAAATCTTCGACAAAGAAAACGGAATCAAAAAAGAATATTGGGATTTATACGATTATTTCTTATATGCACTCGGGCGTGAGGGTATCTATTCATACTTCTATCTCGCCAGCCATGATATCGGAGCTCCTAACTTCAACTGGAACGAACGCACCGCAATCAAGATGCGAATGATGCTCGGTTATCCCGAGCTTCGTGAGGCTTGGCGTAAGTATGCAAAGCTTCAACTTGAACACATAAATCCATATACAAAACTTGCGTGGAAAGACGATCCCAGTATTGCGACAATCGAGTATTGGAACGAGTTTGATTTAGGTTTCGGGCTTAATTCTATCGATTCAAAAGCAAGGGCAATACTCACAAAAAAATTCCAAGAGTTTTTGAAAAAACGTTACAAGACGATTGACGCTTTCCTCGCATATAATGAAGAAATCGGACAAAAGTGGAATTCTGGGAATGGTAAAATCATAAAAGATTTTAAAGATATTCATTTCGGTAAATACTACGACAATCAATACCACCCAGATTTAGGGCGTTTTGTGATTTATCTTTTGCAAGATGTTCAAAATTTCTATCGCAAAGTTGTCTTTGAGGAAATCGGGATGAAAGTGCCAACGTTCCAAAATAATTGTGTGAAGAATTTGTTTTGGACTCATTGCAGTGTGAATATCGGCTCGACAACTGCAATCAATACATATCACGATATTGCAACAGGTTTTGGTGTGGGTGCAAAATCGAAACAAATAAGTGCAATCCACGATAGTGCGAATTATTGGCGAGGTGCGTTGTCGAGAAATGTCGCAGGTATGCCGATGACCGTAACAGAATATCAACATTGCTATCCAAACAAATATTGCCACGAATTAGCACTGATGTTCCCAACATATTCAGCATTCCAAGACTTTGCTGGCTTGATGGAATTTGATAGTCCAGTCGCAAAAAATGCGAGTGTGTTAGGTTTCAAGCGAATCGGTGTAAACCCAATTTTGCGTGTAAACGATTTTCTGACAAGCTTCTTCTACTTGCGTGGCGATATTAAGCCGTCGAAGAATAGAGTAGATATTGTTTTTGATAATAAGTTCTTCCAAGAGTCAAAATTTGCGTCGGGTGCATTGCATCAAGAGCAGTCTAAAATTGCATTGATAACAGGCTTGCGTTTGAGTTTCCCAGATGTCAAACGTGTGCCTGAACTCGATAAAGTGAAAATTGCAAAGCCGACAATTTCGTATCAACCAACGGGCGTTTCAAAGCTCACACAATCATTCCATGCGACATCGCTCGCAGGTGTGTGGGAATCGACATTCAGTTGGGACGAAGTAATGGCTGATTTAAAGAAGAAGAAAATTTTGACAGCCGACAATCGTTCCGACCCCAAAAATGCAATCTTTGAGACCGACAATAAGCAGATTTATATGGATTCAAAAAATCGCTTGTTGCAAGTCAATACACCGAAGTCTGTCGGCACGACAGTGAACGCTAATTCAAAAGATTTACAAGTTGGAGTACTCGCCGTGAAGTCGTCGAGCGTGGATGCGTCTGTGGCATTGGTTTCGCTCGATAACAAGAAGCTTGAGAATTCATCAAGATTGATTCTTACATTTGCGACCGACGCAGTTTTGAAAAGCTCGAAATTTTCTATTAACCGCAAACATTTTTTAGATTTTGGCAAACCACCTGTGCTTATCAAGACAGGAAAACTCAATGTAGAGATAAAAACAAATGGCAAGAGTTTTGTAATTTATCCGCTCAAAATGACAGGCGAAAGAATGAAAAAAATTCCGTCAAAGCTCGAAAATGGCGTATTGAAATTTGCAGTAGATAATCACAAAACACCAGCACTCTATTTTGAAATCGTCGCAGAGTAAAAAACGTTTCAAATAAGCTTTACAAAAAGGCGAGAATTGAATTTATTTGTAAGGATTAGGGGATAAATTGAGTCCCCGAATCCTTTTTTTTATGCAAATTTAACCACCAACACACTCAAAATGCAAATATCTAAAGAAAGTAAATGGTATAAATGGGAAGTACTCGCACTCTTGTGGGTCGCATTCTTCCTCAATCAAGCGGACAGACAAATTTACAATACGTTGCTCGTCCCAATTAAAGAGAGCCTTAAACTCACCGATGCTGAAGCTGGGCTTATCGCAACACTTTTTAGTTTAGTGTTCGCTGTGCTCGTTCCTCTTTCGGGTTTCATCGCCGACAGAATTAGTAGAAAATGGATTATCGTATTCTCGATTATGCTGTGGAGCGGTGCGACAGTGATTTCCGGTGCATGCACAGGGCTTGTGATGTTCATCATCTTCAGAAGTATTGCAACTGGAATGGGTGAAGCAACTTTCGGACCAGCAAATTACTCGACGATTGCCGACTATCACGGCGAAGATACTCGTGGAACAGCGATGAGTATTCACCAAACATCATACTATTGTGGTGTTATCGTTAGCGGATTGTTAGCTGGTTGGATTGGCGAAATGTGGGGCTGGAGAAGTGCTTTCTACATCTTTGGTGCAGTAGGTGTTGTTCACGGAATTGTAATAATCTTGCGTTTGCGAGATAAAAAATCAGTCAAAGAAATTGAAAATGCACCGAAAAAAGACGCAGTCAAATTCAGCGAATCTATGGGTATCTTGTTTAAGACACCAACAGCACTTATTCTGACAATCGGTTTTGCTTGCTTGATTTTCGTATTGCAAGGTTATCTTACTTGGACTCCAACATTCCTTCACGAAAAGTTCGGTTGGAATTTGGCTCGTGCAGGTTTCGACTCAATGTTCTACACACACATTGCAGCTTTGATTGGTATCCTTTTGGCTGGACGCGTTTCTGATAAACTCGCACGAATTAAGCCAGCTTTCAGAATTTTAATGCAAAGTGCAGGGCTTATGGTTGCAGCACCATTTATCGTGTTGATGGGCTTGTCATCTGAAGTTTGGATGGTCTACTTGGGCTTGGCTGGATTTGGCTTCGCAAGAGCATTCTTCGACGCAAATACATACCCAGTGCTTTACGACGTAATTCCACCACGTTTCCACGCATCAGCAGCGGGAGTGATGTTATTCTTGGGCTTTGGTGTTGGTTCGCTTTCGCCACTTGTACTCGGTATACTTCGCCCAATTTTAGGGCTTTCAATGGGTATTTCAATCTTGTCGGCAGTTTGGGTATTTGGTAGCTTACTCTTGTTTGTCGGTTTCAAATTCTTCTATAAACGCGATTACGAAAGAGCTCACGCTCAAGACTAATGCAAGAGCATAAATACGATTTTAAAGAACTCAAAAGAGACGGCTTAAATGTAAAAGTCGTCTCCGAGTTAGGTGGTCGGATAATGGAATTGAGTTTGGACGGATTCAATTTCTTGTTCGTAAATCCAGTCTTGGACGGAGTGAAAAACGACCAGCCTGAAAAATCGTGGAATGGAATTTGGAAGAATTTTGGTGGCGAAAAAATTTGGCCCGCTCCACAAGGGTGGGATTCCGATAGACAATGGGCAGGTCCGCCCGATAATGTTCTCGATGGCGGTTATTTTAAGATTTTGTCAGCAGACGAAAACTCGATTCTGACGCAATCGCCAGTGTGTTATCGCACAGGATTGAAAATAGAACGCAAAATATCATTACTTGAAAATCAATGTGGTGTTCGCATTGATGCAGAGTTTGAAAATTGTATCGATAAAATCGGCGAATGGTCGGTTTGGCCAGTTATACAAGTAGCAACGCCCGACGAGAATGAGAATCGCTACGCAATCACTTTCCCCGCAGAAAATGGATACCAAATTATGCACGGGGTTGTAAACAACCCGCAGTATTCTCAAGAAGGCGAAAATTGCAGGGTCGATTATAAATATATCATCGGGAAAGTCGGTGCTAATACCGACGGCGAATGGGTCGCATATGTGGATATGCAAAACGGCAAGACGTTTGTAGCATCGGCAGAATATGTACAAGGTGCAAAATATCCGAGCAATACGAATGTTCAAATTTGGTCGTCGGGTAGGGGAGCGATTTTCTCGAGAGGTGTTCTTCGTATCGCAAACGACAACAGAGTAAATAATCCACCATATATGGAAGTTGAGTTGCTCTCGCCACTAAAGAAAATTGCAAAAGGCGAAAAGGTCAAATACACATATTTTATGCGTGCATGCACAGTGCCGTCGGGCGATTCTATTAAATCGGTCGTAGGCGATGTCGTGATATCGCAAAATCTTTCGCTTGAAAAATCGTCAGATAAAACTAAAGTATCTGCAAAACTCGGGGCATTTGCAAAAGGTAAAGTCGTTTTGAAAAATCAAAATGGCGATGCAATTTGCAAAGCACAAGAAATATCACAATCGAAAGGCGTGATAGTTTCAGCCGAGTTCGATTCTTCAAAAATTTCCGAAATAGACGAAATAATTCTTGAGTATTTCAACGGCAAACACACATTAACAATAGATAAAATTAAATTATGAAAAATCTGAAAATTACTTGGTTGTGTCAAGGTGGCTTTCTTCTCGAAGCTGGCGATACACGCATTGTTGTCGACCCATATATGAGCAACGTGCTTTACGAAAAAAGTAAAGACGAAGGTATGGATAGAATGATGCAAAACCCAATTCCATACGAAGAACTCAAGCCCGATTTGGTTTGCTTTACTCACGACCACGCCGACCACTACGATCCTGAATCGGTGCGTTCGATTATCGCAGTGTATCCAGAATGTAAGTGCCTCGGACCAACAAGCACACTCAACCACTTTATCAAAGACGGCTACAATAAATCGAACTTCACAAAGCTTGATGTCGGCGAATCGACAAAGTTCGATGATGTCGAAATTATCGCAGTGCCAGCATACCACTCCGATAAGCTTGCAGTCGGCTACATCTTCAAAATTGGCGGTAAGAACGTCTATATCAGTGGCGATACAATTTACGACACAACTCTTTCGGCTGACATCAAAAAAGCATGTGCTAATATCGACATTATGTGCATTTGCATAAACGGTAAACTCGGCAATATGCCTTGGGAAGAATCGGTTAAGGTTGTATCCGAAGTAAAGCCAAAGTTCGTGTATCCGATGCACTATGGACTTTTTGCTCGCAACACAGAAGACCCGCGTCCATTCTTACGCGAAGTTAAAGCAATGGGTATCGAAACCGAAGAACCAAGCGTTCAAGGTCGTATTTTCAATTCTTAACAACTAATCATACACACAATGAAAGTTACTGGATTAAAAACCTACATCTGTCATGCATACCGTACAAACTGGGTGTTTGTAAAGGTATTCACCGACGAAGGAATCACTGGCGTTGGAGAAGCTACTCTCGAATATAGAGAGCCAACTGTTGTCCAAGCTATTAAAGAGCTCGAAAGATATTTGGTCGGCAAAGATCCACACAATATCGAAGAGTTTTGGCACCGCGTATATCGCGACGCTTACTGGCGTGGCGGTGTAGTATTGATGAGTGCTCTTGCTGGTGTCGAAATGGCACTTTGGGACATCAAGGGAAAATCTCTTGGCGTACCAGTCTATCAACTCTTGGGCGGAAAAGTTCGCGATTCAATTAAATGCTATGCAAACGCATGGTTCGCAGGTGCAAAGAAACCTGAAGAATTTGGTGCAATGGCAAAAATTGCAGTCAAGAACGGCTTTAGCGGTTTGAAGTGGGACCCATTCGGCAAAGAATATATGCACATCGCTCCAAAGGAACTCAACGAAGCCCTCGATTGCATCGCAGCAGTTAAAGACGCAGTTGGCGACCAAGTTCACCTTATCATCGAAGGTCATGGACGTTTTAATGTTCCGACAGCAGTTCGTATCGGTAATGCACTTAAAGAATTCAACATTCTTTGGTTTGAAGAACCAGTTCCACCGGACGATAAAAAAGGTTTGGCATGGGTTCGTAGCAAAATTGATACTCCAGTTTCAGGCGGTGAACGTCTCTACAGTCGTTGGGAATATGCCGACTATTTGCGTATGGAATGTGCTGACTACTGGCAACCGGACGTATCACACGCTGGTGGTATCTCTGAAGTTCGCAAGATTGCAGCAATGGCAGAAGCACACCATATCGCAGTTTGCCCACACAATCCAAGTGGACCAGTTGCAAATGCGGCGACACTTCAACTCGCAGCATGTATGCCAAACTTCTACTTGCTCGAAACAATGGCAACAGATATTCCATACCGCAAAGACATCACAACCGAAGAAGTACGTTTTGAAAATAGCGAAATGTTCATTCCGACAAAAGCAGGTCTTGGTTTGGATATTAACGAAGAAGCAATCGCAAAGTATCCATACGAATGTCGCAATTTGCGTCACTACGAAGGAACACTCACCGATATTCGTCCAGCAGGCGAAGCAGTTGGTGGCTACTTCAAAAAATAATTTTTCACAAACTTACACAAAAGTGGATAGGCAACTATCCACTTTTTTTGTCGGCAAGATTAACGGTTTAGGTAAACAGTTTAGCAAATAAGATAGGATAAATGTTTGAAGTCTGTGAAATTTAATTTACTCTCTTAAATATGAAGAAGCTTACAATTTTATTTTCACTATTTCTGATGTTTGTACACCTTGCAAATGCTGATATTCTGCCAAATAGCGTTATCGCCCAGACGGCAGGCGACGACTTGTTTAAACTCGAAAATCCAGCAAATATAAAACTGATAAATAGCGATGAAAAGCCGATTATTTCAGTAATTACAACATCATCAAATTTTAGTTGTCCATTATTTTATCAAAGAATTGTCGACAACGATTCTCACTATAAAAATCCCTATTCAATAGCTCCAAAAACTTTCCCAAGTAAGCTACAAGGTATTCCGTATTTTGAATTAAACGCAGACCTCGAACACTCTTTTGTTTGTACAAAAGCTGGAAATATTTTGCTAATGCTCGATTTAAAAAGAATCGAAAATTTGCAACCATTGTTAAAAAATGCAACGCGTTTGAATAATTATGAAATAATTTTAAATAATGGCGATACATTTTGTTTGTATAAAAAACATTTAAAGCAAAATGAGGTTTTGAACGTTCCAGCTGGTGTTGTCGTTGGAGGTTTTGCATATCGCACAACAAAAGGTAAGACGGAAAAACTCTATAATGGAATAGAGATTTCATCCGATTGGCAAACGGGATTTCAGATGAATTCATCAAAGCCAATGGATATTCCATATCTGAAAAATCCACCGAAAGAAATCGATATTGATGTTGGTCGCCAGTTGTTTGTAGACGATTTTCTTATTGAGAAAACAAATATGGTAAGGGAATTTCATCTGCCAAAAAAATACGAGGGCAATCCGATTTTAAAGCCCGAAACAAAACTTGAGACAACATCTCGATACGGGAACAATCCGGTGTCAGCACCATTGAGTGGTTCTGTTTTGTGGAATCCGGATAAGCAAGTTTTTCAAATGTGGTACGAGGCTGGACACTTGACAAGCTTCGCATACGCAGAGTCGAAAGACGGCTTGAATTGGACTCGCCCAAACTTGCATATCGAAAAAGGTACAAACCGAGTTTTACCCCGAGAATACGAGCCAGATTCGTGGACGGTCTTTAACGATTTTGACGAAACAGACTCATCAAAAAAATTCAAGATGTTCTTTCGCTCGCACGACGATGCAGAGCGCCGAGCAATGATGTTCACATCGCCTAACGGAATCGACTGGACATGCGAAAGAGAAATGGGCAGATGTGGCGATAGATCGACAATGATTTATAATCCGTTTAGAAAGAAATGGATTGCAAGCATTCGCTTTTGGAATGGTTGCAAAGACTCCTATGGATTTAGAAACAGAGCCTATTTTGAAGCCGATTCGTTTGAAAAAGCAATGGATTGGCATCCATACGAACCTATATTTTGGGCGCGTGCCGACGAGCTCGATTATCGTGGCGACTGGCAAAAACGAACTCCACAACTTTATAATCTGGATGGTGTCGCATACGAAAGCATAATGTTGGGCGTTTTCCAGATTATGTACGGCCCCGATAATAATTATTGGGCAGATAGGGGTATGCCGAAATCGACAGGCTTGAATTTTGCATACTCGCGCGACGGATTTCACTGGTACCGTCCCGATAGAACACTTTTCGTGAAGTCCGACCATAACTCGACATGGGATAACGGGTATATTCAGTCGGTTAGCAACGTTCTCTGTGTGATGGGCGATAAGCTGTACATTTATTATAGTGGATTTAAGGGCGATACAACAAAGACAAGAGCTGAAATTAAAAAGAAACATAGCGACTCGCCGGGAACGCGCTCTGGCATGTACTCGGGAGGCGCGACAGGCGTGATGTTCTTGCGTAGAGACGGATTTGCATCGATGAACGCAAATGGCAAAACGTCGGAATTACTGACAAAATCGTTGAAATTTTCTGGAGGACATTTGTTTGTCAATGCCGATGTTAAGCATGGGAAATTGCTCGCACAAGTTGAAGATGCGACAGGTAAACCGATTTTTCCATATACATTTGAAAATTGTGTTGCTTTTAGGGACGATTCTACAATTGAGAATATTGTATGGCAATGCGGGAAGACGCTTGAAAAAATAGGGAATAGGGCAGTTCGGATAAGATTTAAAATCGAGGGGCATGGGAAACTTTACGCATTTTGGGTAAGCCGAGACTCGACAGGCAGAAGCGACGGATACATTGCAGGAGGAGGCAAAGGCTTCACTAGCAACCACGATACCGTAGGCAAAAAAGCTTATGAATAAAGTAATATTATTCATAAGAAAATAATATAAGGGACTGGCATTGATTAGAAGCCAAAAAATACAATTTCACGTCGCGAAATATTAAATAGAATTAAATAGTTTCTATCGCAAATTCATATATTTTATTAGAGTGAAATGTCGCCAATATTTTCTGTTTGGCGATTTTTTTATTTAATGGGGAAGTGGATATATCCCCGCAAACAGTTTTCACATACTGAAAAAAATCCCTCTGCAGAGTAGAATCTTAACAGAGGGGGGGGGGAAGTCTGAAAATTAAATTAGTCTGAAATTTTTCTCGTTTTATATTCTGTGAGGCAAGCACACATTAGGTACATCATATATCCGAGTATTTCAAAAATTTCTTCGCCAAGTTCGGCGTATTGGGGGTTAGGGATTTTCTTTTCGCAAAAATATCCACACCAAAGCAACGCAAATGTGAGAATCAAATACACAAATTGTGTTGAAAATACAAAGTTTAGTGCTTCTTTAAAATATACCTTGAAGTTTATTACTGCAATTATCAATGGAATTGCGATTATTACTGCATTTGTGCAGTGTTTTACATCGCCATCGATTAGAAATTCAATCCAGTTTGGTACATTTGGGAAAATATCGCGTATTTCAAGTTCTCGCAAGAATAGTGCGTATGTCATTGACGCAAAAAATAGCGGAATCATTTTTCGTGGTTTAGGATTAAACACTGCAAACACAAAAAATAAAAACGACACTGCAAGCAACAACAGTTGTGTGTTTTCTAAAATTCCAGTCTCAGAATACAAATACTTTGTGCTATTTAGCCCAAGAGTTAATACAAGCGATGCGAAAATCACGAGGCTTGCAAGTGATAATGTTAAATATCTTAACAAACTTTTCAGCATTTTCATTCCTTATTTATTTAGAACAACGCTGAAAAATGTCAACCGATTTGCTCTGCCAATTTACAAAAACATTGTTTTCTGACTTTAATAAAGGATTGAGCATTTTTGCTTGAGCTTTCGCCAGAGCGATTAAAGTTTGTTGCAAAAGCGATAGAAAAACGCAGAACCCGAGATAAACTTGCAATCTTCGATGCACAAACAGCACTCATAGACGAAAATTCCCTCAGCAGATTAAACTCTGAACTGAGGGAATGCGAAAAGGGTTAAGGATCTATGTATCATTTTGGAAGATGATCGTAAATAGTGGTTGTACCATATTTTTGAGAAAATTTTTCAAACAACGAATAGAAGAAAAGCATTATTGTTGGAATTCCAATAACGATCAAAAGGTTTATAAAAATATCTAATATAGTATCCATTTATATTTATACTATCGTGTGCTTTTTTTTACAAATCAAGCAAAATTGGATAAATGAAAACGCTATACGATAACAAAATCTCTCAGCAGATTAAACTCTGAACTGAGGGAAAACGAAAAGGGTTAGAGCGTATTATTTTATATACCTATCGTAAAAAGAAGGACCTTTGATATTACTAAAGCAATCACAAAACCATATAAATAAACCGAAGACACCCATTACCACAAAAAACACAATAATCTGCAGTATTAAATCAAAAATCTTAAATAATAATGTAGGTTCCGTTTCCATTTCTAAGAGAAATATCGCACAAAATTTTAACAAATCAAGAAAAATCGGATAAATGAAAACGCTACACGATAACAAAAACCCTCAGCAGATTAAACTCTGAACTGAGGGAAAGCGAAAAGGGTTAAGGATCTATATACTCATCATGGAAGGACTCACCGTAGGTACGAAATTTATGAGACTGAAACCACCCGATGATAGTCCAACCAACAAATACTAAAAAAATCCACAAAAGAATATAAGGCATAAAGCTCAATATAACCTCTAAAAATTCTAAAAATGTAATCTCTTGTATCATCGTTGTATAAGCAGAATATCGCACATTTTTTTAACAATTCAAGAAAAATCGAACTAAAAATGTCAGATTTTACAATAAATATTAGCACAATAGTAAATCAAGAGGAGGTTGCAAAATTACTTTCGCAACTTCAAGAACTCAATGCAGAAATTGCAAAGATAAATGCTCTTGGATTTGGCAATCTTTCAAATTCTATAAATGGGGTTGCTAATACTTTTGCAAATTTTCAGTAGGATTACCTTTTGCCTGTAATGAAATATTGAACATTTTTACTTGTTTTTTTAGAAATTTTGTCCGATGGTGTTTGTGTTATGGCTAATAACGAAGAATTTGGTAAATGTAGCGATCCGCTTTTTGAATGGATAAATGCGGAATGCGAACGCATTGAAAACGATTCTTTGATGTCTGAAGTGGAAAAGAGTTTGAGAGGTATAGAACTTGCCCAACTTCATGGCTTGTCTGATCCTGTTAGATATTCTGAATATATGCATCAGAACTTTTTGAATCGCATAAAATCTGGAAAAAGCTTTTATAATAAGTTGCCCTTGGTTCATCATAAAACTTCCTCCACTGTTAAATAAATAGTGTCACCTTTTACCTCTTTCTCGATGATTTCCATTTTTCCACCTTTGGAAAATAAGGCTTCCATTTCGTCTGCATTCTTTGGACAAGAGTGTCAAAAAAAGAGAGCACTCAGATAAATTCTGAATGCTCTTCTTTTTTATAAGATTTTCAAGAAATGTTATTTTGCAATAACGCGTGCCATTTCGAGAACCTTATTTGAGTAGCCCCATTCGTTGTCGTACCATGATACAACCTTTACGAATGTTGGATCAAGCTGGATACCTGCTTTTGCGTCGAAGATAGATGTCTTTGGGCAATCGCGGAAGTCTGTTGATACAACAGCTTCGTCTGTGTAACCGAGGATACCCTTGAGTTCGCCTTCTGAAGCTTCCTTCATAGCTGCGCAGATTTCTTCGTATGTGCATTCCTTGTTGAGTTCTACTGTGAGGTCAACAACTGAAACGTCTGATGTTGGAACACGCATTGACATACCTGTGAGTTTGCCGTTGAGTTCTGGGAGAACCTTACCAACTGCCTTTGCTGCACCTGTCGATGATGGGATGATGTTTTCGAGGATACCACGACCACCGCGCCAGTCTTTCTTTGAAGGACCGTCAACTGTCTTTTGTGTTGCTGTTGCAGCGTGTACTGTTGTCATCAAACCACGCTTGATGCCGAACTTGTCGTTGAGAACCTTCGAGATAGGTGCCAAGCAGTTTGTTGTGCATGATGCGTTCGAGATGATGTCTTGACCTGCGTATGTCTTGTCGTTTACACCGTATACGAACATTGGTGTAGCGTCCTTTGAAGGAGCCGACATAATAACTTTCTTTGCACCAGCTTCGATGTGTTTGCGTGCCTTAGCGTCTTCGAGGAAGAGACCTGTTGATTCTACAACAACGTCTGCACCAACTTCGTTCCACTTAAGGTTTGCTGGATCCATTTCTGCTGTGAGGCGGATTTTCTTGCCGTTAACAACCAAGAAATTGCCGTCAACTGCGATGTCGCCGTTGAATCTGCCGTGTACAGAGTCGTATTTGAGCATATATGCCAAATAGTCTGGGTCGAGCAAGTCGTTAATGCCGACGATTTCGATGTCGTCTGCGAAGTTTTCGAATGCTGCACGGAAAACCATGCGGCCGATACGTCCGAAACCGTTGATACCTACTTTAATTGCCATTTTTGTTTCCTTTTCTGATTTGTTTTTAGAAAAATTGAAGTCTCGCATTATCTTATACTGATTTTTTCTTGCAACACTTTTTTTCAACTTTTTCACTTTTTTTACAATTTTCCTTCAAAAATGTACAATTTTGCTCGGCAAATTTTTGTTTTCAGTTTTTATATTGACTTTCTCAAACCTTTGAGATGATAATTCATATGCAACTTTATCGCATATATCTTATGAAAAAACACTATCTACTATCTATATTGATGTTGGTACTTGCTTTGCCAATATTTGCATCGGGTTCAAAATCGGTTAGTCCGACACTTGATTTATCGGGGTTTTGCAAGCAGACGAATACGGTCAAGGATTTATCTGTATCGTATTACAAGGGCGTACTTTCGCTTAAAGTTCCCGACGTGCAAGGTTTGGATGCGAATCACGTTGTCGCAATGCCTATCGACATTTCCCAGTACGCTGGAAGATATGCGATGCTCGTTTTTGATTTAAAGGCGAATTGTACGCCAATAGACCCATCGAAAAAATCGTCAATCACTGCGATTATTGCGTATACTTCGGGAGGCAAAACGCACTATTCTCGGTTTTGGAATTCTATGGACAAGGGGTGGGCAGAGTGTGCGTTGATTCTCGATAAGCTCCCAGCTGACGCATCAAAAGCACGTCTTGTCTTAGGTTTCCAAAATATGAAAGGTGTGCTGAAATTTAAAAGAGCAAAATTTCATCTCGACGATTTTGCAAAACTTTGGGAACCCAATCTTCCACCGAATTTCAAATGTGAATATACGCAAGCTTACAAAAATATTCCGCATAGACGTGGTGCGTCAACACGTTTAAGGCTTTCTGAATACGAAGTTAAAAAGTTCAAAAATTGGGGCGGTAATCTCTTGAGAATGGGATTCAGTGGTGCCCCAGGAGATGAGCGTTTCAATTTTTCGGAAGAGCATGCACGCATTTTGAATTCTCCAGACTATATGCAAATGTACGACAAATGGTTTGAAGAAACTTTTGCAATTCTAAAAAAGGAACTCGACTACTGTGCGAAGCATGGCGTAAAAGTTGCTATTGTTCTCGGGTCTTACCCAGGGTTTAGATATTGGAATAAAGACCTAAAGATGTTTAATGAAAAGCGTTATGCAGATAAATTTGTCGAAATTTGGAAACGTATTGCGACAGAATTAAAAGGTCATCCGGGAGTCTGGTGTTATGATTTGATAAATGAGCCAATTCAGACACGACCATACAAGTACGATGCAATCAAGCTACAATATATGGCAGCAAAAGCAATTCGCGAAGTTGATGCTGAAACACCAATATCTGTTGCAGCAATTCAGTGGTCGAATCCAAAAGGTTTCAAAACTTTGCGACCGCTTCCATTGAAGAATATCGTTTATCAAGCACACATGTATATGCCACACACGCATACGCACTACAATGTCGGGGCTCGTCCCGAATGGAAAATTCCGCCGTCGTATCCCGACGCAAAAGCTGACAAAAAATATTTGGAAGAACAACTACAACCGATTGTAGAATTTCAGCAAAAGTGGGGAGCTCAAATTTACATCGGCGAATTTTCTTGCGTGCGTTGGCTAAAGGGTGCAGACCAATATATAGCCGATTGTATCGATATTTTCGAGAAATACAACTGGCACTGGTCGTACCACTCGTTCTGCGAAGCTTCGGTATGGAATGTCGAATACGATTCAAACAAGAACAATTTAAAACCATCAAAAGTTGATACACCATCGAAAAAAATTTTACTAAAAGCATATTCAAAAAATAAAAACTAAAACATAATATGAGAAAATATACACACATACTGGCAACAATAACGTTTCTGTGTGCATCGGCTTTTGCAAACGAACGCATCGAAACTGACAAAGTAGCGGTCGAGTTTGACGACAATGGCAATCTTGTCTCGCTAAAAAATAAGGTCGATAACGTCGATTATGCGGGGGGACAAGGTCTTTGGCGTTTGATATATCAGCAAGACAAACTTCTCGAAGAACCAATCGAATCGGAAGAAGTAAAAGCTACGCTTAAGAAAATATCGGATAAACAAATTAACATCAATTACGACGGAGAATTTCCAGTCGAAGTGAAGTGTGAAGTCAAGGAAGACGAAGTTTATTTCTCGGCGAAAATCACAAACAATTCAAAAGACAAATTGTTGCGTGAATTCCAATTCCCAATGATTAAAAATGCTAACTTGAGCAAAGACGTTAAGTATGTCCACTCGGGTGGTGGCGGTGGAATTATCCCGAATTTCTACGCTAATGTAATTTCTGCACAAACACAATATAAGTCGCAAGATAACAAAGCTGTTGAAAGATACACTCCATATCCGATGAATCGCACAATGAATTTTTATACGTTGATGAACGATAATTATTCATTGTTGTTTGCGTCGCTCGACCCCCAATTTGAGCTGACTTTGCACCTTGCAAGGTATCGCAAAGTGAACAATGTTTTCAAGTATATGGATATTGCAATGGTAAAATATCCATTCATAAAAACTGGTGAATCGTATCAAACAGCACCATTCCTTATTTCTCCTCATAGTGGTGATTGGCGTGTGTCTGCGAAAAAATACGCAAAAGGTGCAACTTGGTTCAAAGCTCCCAAAGCACCTGATTTCATCAAGAAAATGAATGGTTGGCAGAGAATGATTTTGCGACATCAATATGGAACGATTTTGTTCCCATATGCAAAAATGGATAACATCCGCAAGGCTGGTATGGATTGTGGTATCGACACAATGTTGATGTTCGGTTGGTGGGAAGAAGGTATGGATGCCGGCTATCCGCTCTATACCCCAGAAAAGACTCAAGGTGGTGATGCTGAATTGAAAAAACGTATCAAAGAATTCCAGTCAAAAGGCGGGAAAGTGCTGATGTATTTCAATGGTCAGCTCATTGATATGTCGACCGATTTTTACAAAAACGAAGGTCATAAACTTTGCGTGAAAAATCCAAGTGGTGCACCGCACATCGAACAATATCCATTTGGTGGCGAAGGCACAGGCTTACGTGTTCTCGGACACAAAATGTTTGTAACTGGTTGCCATGGCACAAAAGGTTGGGAAGAAGTTCTCTTGAAGAAATACGTCGACAGAGCTCTTGCGTTGGGCGTTGACGGGATTTTCCTCGATCAGCTCGGATTTGGAAGTCGTATCTGTTGGGATAAGTCGCACGGACACAAAGTTCCTTGCACAAATATGATGTGGTATAAGCAAGAAATGCTCCGTAAAATCCGTGCATACATCAAAGAAAAAGCTCCAAATGTAGCGTTTGGTGTTGAGTATGTCGGCGACGCAACATCGCAACACGTCGACTTTGTACACATCTGCGGTTTTGATTATAACACATACAAAGGAAAAGGTGGAAAGCCAGAATTCAAATATATTCCACTTTTCCGCTACGCATTCCCTGACATCACTTTGAGCGACCGCACAATCCGTGATGATTCCGACATTGAACGTCGTTTGAACACTTGCTTGATGTGGGGCTTGGTAAGCGATATAGAAATTTATCGTTGCAGAAAAACAATCGATGAGACTCCGCACTACAAGCAATATATGGCAAAGGCAAATGTATTACGCGACAAATATCGTCGATTGATTCTCGAAGGTACATATTCAGACCGAGATTATGCAAAAGTTTCTAATGGAAAAATGCACTACACGACATTTAAAAATGGCGATGAAATTGCAGTATTTGTAACAAATAATTGGCAAAAAAATCTCAAGGGCAAAGTTGAAATTGATGGCTACAAGCTTACCGAAATCGACGGCTTGGGCAAATACAAGGCAACTGCTGACGGCGATGATGCAAAGGTTGAACTTGGTCTTTACGATTTAGCCTTGCTTGTTTTCAAAAAGAAATAATTGCACTTTTGTAAACTCGAAAAGCTCACTTATTGAAGTGAGCTTTTTTTGTGAAAATCATTTTTGTTTAATTGTAAAATTCTGTTTACTTGTATGAGGATATCTATACTATTTTTTAGAAAATTTAATAATGTCAGAACTCGATTTACAGTTGGAAAAAATACAAGATTTTCTTTACGCATTACGCAACGCAGGGTCGAAATACTCGCTTGAGCGTATCGAAAAATTTTGTGCAAAATTGGGGAATCCACAAAACGATTTCCCGAAAATTCATATCGCTGGTACAAATGGCAAAGGTTCAGTTTGTGCTATGCTTGAATCGATTTTGAGAGCTACTGGGCTAAAGGTTGGTATGTTCACTTCGCCACATCTAACTTATTTGGGCGAACGTATCCAAATAAATAGAAAGCCGATTGAAAAGTTGCGTTTGGCTGAACTTTCGCTCGAGCTGAAAAAGTGTGCCGATTCAATATTTCCCAAAAATAATATCGAGTGTTATCCGTCGTTTTTCGAGTTTATGACAGCTATGGCGTTTCTCGATTTCTCGAGAAATAAAGTTGATTGTGCAGTTGTAGAAGTCGGGCTTGGGGGACGTTTAGACTCCACAAATATTATCACGCCAGACTTGTCTGTGATAACATCAATCGGGTTTGACCATATCCAAATGTTAGGTGCAACGCTCACTGAAATTGCACGCGAAAAGGCAGGGATAATAAAAGCGGGCGTGCCTGTCGTTTGCGGGTTTCTTCCTGATGAGGCAATGACTGAAATCGAGAAAATTGCACGTCAAAAAAATGCACCGCTATACAAAGTGTCGGATTATTTCCCAACAGACGACTCGTTGCCGACAACTTCGCTTTTCGGATATTATCAAAAACGCAATGGTGCAGTTGCTCTCTTGTGTGCGAAAGTCTTGCGTGAGCTTGCCGAAAAAAATAAAGTGTCGTCGATATATTTAAATCTGAAAGATGAGATTGCCAAAAAATCGCTTATGCACGTTGAGTGGTCGGCTCGTTGGCAGACGATAAAACTTGCAAATGGTGCACGCTTGATTGTCGATGCGTCGCACAATGACGAAGGTGCAAAAAATTTAGAAAGCAACCTTGCCGAGCTTTCTAAGGAAGGTGTGCGTCCGATAATCACAGTTGGTGTTTTGGGCGAAGACAGGGCAGTGCCACTTCTGAAAGTAATTTCAAAATATGCAAAGAAAATAATATTGCTCCAACCAAATCAACCACGGGCGTTGCCAGTTGATGAGTTGCGAAAGTGTCTTGGCGATTGTGCGGTCGAAGTAGAAACGGGAAAAGTTTCCGATATATATAAGAAGGGCTATGTTTGCACCTGTGCGGAACCGTCGGATACAGTCATTTCCACAGGCTCGATTTATCTTGCAGGCGAAGTATTGGCGTCTATCGATGGGAGCGATGCCGATAATCTGCAAGATATTCCATATAAATAAAAATTGCTTGAAAAAATGAATGGTTTTAATACGATTTCTTCTGTGAGGAGGACATTTATGTTTTTGATGAAATATATTTTCTTGTTTTTCGCATTTGTTGCGAGTTCTCTCATCGTATATTCGCAAGACAATTCTGCACAACAGACAAAGAAAAATCAGAGTACTTCGCAAGTAGACAAAAAGAAATCTGATGCTCCCAAAAATGTGGTGCAAAAGAAAAAGAATAATGCGAAGAAAGTCGATTCAACGAAAAAATCAGAATCGGTTAAAGTCGCAAACAAGAAAAAAGTTGATACGAAGAAAGCGAATAAAAAAACAGTAAAACCGAAATCGCCGTACGAGTCGGACTCAGATTCATTTGTAGCAGTAAACGAAATTGATAATATTGTTGCTCGCAATTTGAAGTTGCGTTCGCTAAAGCCCGCAAGACTCTGTTCCGATGCTGTGTATATCAGACGTGTTCATATCGACTTGTGTGGAACTATTCCCGATGAAAAACAAACACGCTTGTTTATCGCCGATAAATCGCCCGATAAATATGCGAAACTTGTCGACTCGCTTTTGGCATCTGAAAAATTTACATACAGAATGACAATGCGTTTCGGCGATATTTTCAGAATCAAAGCAGAGTTCCCCGTAAATCTTTGGCCAAACGCCGCCCAAGCGTATTCCCGCTACATCTTCAAATCGATTGCCGACAATGAATCGTACGCAAAGATGATTGAAAAAATGTTGGTATCGGAAGGTAGTAATTTTAGAAATGGCGAAGTTAATTTCTTCCGTGCAATGCAGTCTAAAAATTCAAAATCGATTGCATCGTGTGTAGCTCTTTCGCTGATGGGTATGCGTTTTGAGAAGATGAGCGAAGCCGACCAACACAATCTTTCGGCATTCTTTGAAAGGCTCGCATACAAATCTACAAAAGAATGGAAAGAAGAAATCGTCTATAACGATCCCACCAAACGAACACAATTTATCGGTATGTTTCCAGATGCATCGACAGTATCGCTTGCATCGCACCAAGATCCACGCGAAGCATTTGCAAAGTGGCTTACAAAAAAAGGTAATCCGTATTTTTCAAAAGCTATTACAAATAGAATTTGGTACTGGGTGTTCGGACAACCAATCGTATCGCCAGTTGATGATATGTTTTCAGAAAACAAACCAGCAAACGCAGAGTTGTTAAATTATCTCGCAAAATATTTTGAATCCACAAATTTTGATATTCGTAAATTGTGTAAGCATATTGTCCTTTCGAGAGTATATAGACAATCGTTTATTCCACGTTGCGAACCTAACGACGCAAAAAAGTATTTTGCAGTTTACCCAGTATCGAGAATCGACGCCGAAGCACTTGTTGATATAATTTGTCAAATAACAAACAGTGCCGAACTTTACGAAAGTACGACGCCCGAGCCATACACAAAATTCCCAGCAGGCGAAAGTGCTGTCGCACTCCCTGACGGAAGTATAACAACATCGTTCCTCGAGCTTTTTGGTAAGCCGTCTCGCGACACAGGGCTTGACTCGGAACGTGTATGTAATCCGTCGGCTTCGCAAAAATTACATATGATAAATTCTCGCCATATCAGAAGTAAAATCGAGCGTAGCCCGTACTTGCAAGGCTTGTATAAATTAGGCGGAGATAAATTTTTAAACGGTGCGTATCTGGCAATCTTAAACCGATACCCAACTCCACACGAAAGAGCGTCGTTCTTTAAAATCCAAAAAATGCGAACCAAAAAAGAAAGAAACGCTGTAAATTGTATCGACTTTGCGTGGGGACTTTTTAATTGCGAAGAATTTATTAATAGACACTAACCACAAACATAAAAACTATGAAGAAAAAAATCGAAAAAATCTCAAGACGCAAGTTTGCAAAAGACATTTCTTCAACCGTTTTGTACACGTCGTCAATTCTCGGTGTGTCGATGTTTGAACGAAGTCTGTATGCTGAACAAGCAAAGAAAAAACTTCGCCCAACTTCTTTCGGAAAAGCTAAATCGGTTATCCAAGTATGGATGTGGGGTGGACCTTGCCATATCGATACTTTTGATCCAAAACCAGAAGCTGGATATGATTTTTGTGGACCTTATAATAAACCAATCTCGACAAATGTCGACGGCATAAGAATTGGTCAACTAATGCCAAATTTGGCAAAATGTGCCGATAAATATTCAATCTTGCGAAGTGTTTGCAACGGACAAAATGCACACGAAACGGCGGCGTACCTAACGCAAACAGGCAGAATGCCAGGGCGATATGTTTTCCCTTGTGCTGGTGCTGTTGTCTCCAAATTTAAAGGCTATGACGCTGGCTATAACAAAATGATTCCACCTTACATTGTAATGACCCAACCACAAGGCAGATTCTCTGAATCTGGTTTCTTGGGGGCAAAATACAAGCCATTTGCAACAGGTGGAGATCCATCACGCATCCCGTTCGCAGTAGAAGGAATTATCGCACCTGGAATTTCTCGCGATAGACAAAAAATCAGACGCAAGATTTTGGAATCTATGAATACTTTTAACACGTCGCTTGCATCCAGTGGATATCTCAAGCAGGCAGACGAGGCAATCGACCAAGCTTATAATCTCGTGCTTGGCGATGCTGGGCAAGTTTTCGATATATCGAAAGAACCAGCGGAAATCCGCAAGGAATATGGTAGTGATAAATTCGCAAACTCGTGTCTTATCGCTCGCAGACTTGTCGAGTATGGCGTGCCGTATATCACTATAAATTATGGAGGATGGGATACGCACAAAGGTCACTTTGAAGAAATGGGCAGAAAGCTCCCGTCAACCGATAGGGCAATCGCCGCCTTGATTAACGATTTGGATAGACGTGGACTTTTGGAATCTACAATCGTTTGGGTAACAGGCGAGTTCGGCAGAGGTCCCAAAATTATGTGGGAACCCCCGTATTTTGGTGGTCGTGGACACTGGGGCAGTGCGTTCTCGATGCTATTGGCTGGTGGTGGTTTTAAGGGCGGGCAGGTTGTCGGCAAGACTGATAAACGTGGCGAATACGTTGAAGAACGCTATATTTCTCCTGGTGATGTCATCGGCAGTATATATTCTAATCTCGGAATCGATCCCGACGCAACTTTGACAACTCCACAAGGCGATGTCGTTAGAATCGTTCCAGATAAACCCGAAGAAGGTATACACTCAGGCGGTTTGCTCACTGAAATTATGTAAAATATGAATAGTTTGAAAATAATATTTGCTATCATTTCCTATTTGTTGCTGATGTTGCCGTCTTTTGTGTTTGCACAAGAGTCGCCACAGCCAAATATAGCATACGTTTTTCCTGCTGGAGCTCAACGAGGTACAAAGTTGAATATTCTAATTGGTGGAAATAAATTTAATGGTACAGATAAATTTATAATCACCGGTAATGGAATAAAAGCGAAAATTCTCGGGGTAGACGTGCCTTTTACAGAAGGTCAAAAAGCACAACTACGAATGAAACTCGAAAAAGAATTTGTTCTGGCTAACCCTGGGATGAAAGAAAAAATCGAGTCAATGGGGAAAGATGGTCAACGTTTCTTGCGAAATGAGACAATGAAAATTCCCGAAAATAAAAGACAGATTGACGAAGCAGATGCGTCGCAATATTTGCGAGAATTGTCTTCAAATGCCCTTGCGGAAACTGTGGAAGTAGAACTTGAAATTTCCCCCGACGCAAAACTTGGCGAACGCACACTCTATATCGTAAGTCCGAACGGATTATCAAATCCGATGCGATTTTATGTCGGCGAGTTGAAAGAATTTTCAAAAGAATCATTGCGTAAAACTGCTTATAAACGTGCAAGAACAAAGGAATACTGGGGTAGAGCAGTTTCGCGACTTCGCTGGCCACCAATATATCTGAAGCCGTTTAATAATCCACCAATCGATATAACATTGCCGTGTGTGGCAAATGGTCAGATAACAGAAGGCAATACTGACACTTGGCGATTCAAAGCCAAAAAAGGTCAGAACATAATTATGGCAATATCGGCACAATCCATTTTGCCATACATTTCCGACGCAGTGCCAGGTTGGTTCCAAACTGCAATTACAGTCAGAAATTCAAAAGGCAAAGAACTTGTACATAATGACGACTTTTATCATCGCCCTGATTCATACCTAAAATTCAAAGTCCCAGCCGATGACGAATACACTGTTGAAGTGTTTGACGCAGTGCATCGTGGACGTGAAGACCTTGTTTATCGTCTTACGATAGGCGAAATTCCGTTTGTAGAATCGGTCTATCCGCTCGCAGTAAAACGCAACGAAAAGACGACTCTAAAGTTAATCGGCGAAAATCTTAAGACCGATAAAATTGAAGTGTTCAGAAAATGGAAAGGCGATTTTGAATTAAATGTTGAGGGTGCATATCACAACAGAATTCCATTGATGGTAAGAGGCGATTCTATCGATGCATCGGGCGATACATCGCCACGCAAGCTCGAAATTCCTGCAGAAGTAGACGGTATAATCGCTTTTGAAAACAAAGTTGATACTTACAAAGTCGACCTTGTTCAAGGCGAGAAAATCATAGCCGAAACTTTTGCACGTCGATACGATTCTCCACTTGATTCATACATTACAATATCCGATACAAAAGGGAAAATCCTCGCAAGTGCTGACGATTACGAAGATTTGTCGTACGGCTTTGTAACACACCACGCAGATTCTCGCCTCGAATTTACTCCTAAAACAACAGGAACATATTTGATAAAAGTCGGCGATACATCCGGCAAAGCGTCTCGTTCGCACGCGTACAGACTTTCTGTTCGCAAGCCAACACCGAGCTTTTCAGTTGTCGCAACTCCGTCAGTTTTGAATATGAGAAATGGCGGTTGCGAAATGATAAAACTCAAGGCGTTTAAAAGAGATGGTTTTGATGAGCCGATTTTTGTTGCTCCAAAAAATCTACCTAAAGGCTGGCAATATTTCGGTGGAAAAATCGAAAAAGGTAAAGATGAAGCCGAGCTTATCATTAAGTCTACACGCAATTTTAAACCTCGTGTGGTTAATTTTAATGCGATAGCATCTACTCGTATAAATAATCAAAAAATCGTACAAAGTGTGAAATCTTGCGAAGATATGATGCAGGCATTTTACTATCGCCACAATGTCCCATTTCCGAGATTTTTCGCTTGTACAGGTAATACTGGAACGCACTTGAAGTGGTTTTCTTCTCAAGTTTTCTATACGCCAAACAAGCCAATTAAAATCATTAAAGGTAAGCCTTACTACTTATATTTTTCAAAACATAGAATTAAAGGGTATGATAGACTTATCCCAGTAGTTAGTGGAACGGATAAACTCACAGTCGAAAAATTTGCATCAAACCAAAATGGAACGTTGATGGTGATACGCCTGAATGAAAAGACCAAAGTTGGCGACAAGGGAACATTCAACGTTACAATGAATACCAAGCACGGCAGAAAGGTATTTTGTGTAGACCGTATTCCGAACATTTCTTTTGTGGTTGTATCACAAGAAATGATTGATAAAGAGATTGCACTCGCAAAAGAAAAAACTCGCAAAAATGCCGAATTAAAAGCGAAGAAAGCACAAGAGACAAAGCTGAAAAATAAAGCTCCGAACACGAAGCCTACGAAAAAATCAGCATCGGCAAACTCGGGTAATAAGAAAAAAGCAGACGCAAAAAAATCACAAAACAAAGCTACAAAAAAATCCGCAAATTAGCGGATTTTTTTGCGAGATTTTTTCTTGCTCATATAAATTCTGATGATGTGTTCTTCGGTAATTTTAAGATTTTTATCGGCTGCGATTGCCACGCCACTTCGCATATAAAACGGAGTGCGTTCGTTCAACAAAGTCTTTATACGTTCGAGTGGATTTTCAACATTCAAAAGTGGACGTGATTTATTACGCGAGGTGCGTTCTAAAATTTCTTCAGGCGTACTAAACAAAACAACGCTTATCCCTTTTGATTTCACGAGTTCTGGCATATCGTCTCTGCAACATAGACCACCACCGCACGAGACAACGCAATTAGAATTTGGGTGTCCAGTCTCGATAAATTCACGTTCCATTTGGCGAAACTTTTCTTCACCAAATTGTGCAAAAATTTCTTTTGTAGGCATACCGCATTTCTTTTCGATTTCATAATCGGAATCAATAAAGCGGTATCCTAAGCGAGATGCAACACGTTTGCCGAGAACCGATTTTCCCGTTCCCATAAAGCCGAGCAGATACAAATTTGGGTTGCTCGCATTTGTTTGAATTTCTCGCATTATTACTTTTATTTCAATAACTCTACATTTTAGCAAGCACAAAAAAAGTCTGCGTCAAATTAACGCAGACTTTTTGTTAGGTAAAGGATTAGTCGGCAATGAGCGATTCGCCCGTCATTTCTTCAGGTTTCTTAAGACCCATAAGTTGAAGAATTGTTGGTGCGATATCTCCCAAGCTTCCACATTGACGAAGTTTCAAGCCTTCGAGACCTTTGCCGTAGATTACCACTTCGACTGGATTCATTGTGTGGCGTGTATGAGCTTCGTTAATTGATGGTTCAAAGAGTTGGTCGCTATTGCCGTGGTCAGCTGTAACGAGCATTGCACCGCCGATTTTATCGACTGCTTCAGCGATTTTCGCAACGCCATTATCGACAGCTTCAATAGCTTTTACAGCTGCATCCATATTGCCTGTATGTCCGACCATATCGCCATTTGCAAAGTTCACAACAACCAACGCATATTTATTTTCTTCGATAGCTTTTGCAGCGGCGTCGGCTACTGCAGGTTCGCTCATTTCTGGTTTTTGGTCGTAAGTTTGAACGTCTCTTGGCGAGTCGATAAGGATTCTATCTTCGCCCTTGAATGGTTCTTCACGATAGTCGTTAAAGAAGAATGTGACGTGTGCAAACTTTTCAGTTTCTGCACAACGCAACTGAGCCAATCCCTTGTTTGAAATGTATTCGCCAAGGATATTTGTCATCTTTGGAGGTTTTGGGAACAAGACATTCGGGCAGAGACCAACTTTGTATTCTGTCATAGTGACAAAGAATGTCTGTGGGAAAACCGAGCGTTTGAAGCCTTCAAAGTTAGGGTCGACAAAAGCACTTGTCATTTCACGAGGGCGGTCGCCACGGAAGTTGAAGAAAATAATAGCGTCGCCATCTTTGATTCTACCGATAGGTTGACCATCTTTTTCAACCCATGTAGGAACGATAAATTCGTCGCCTTGCATATTGTCTGCGACAGGGTTTGCGTAGTAGTTTTTGAAAGCATCTTCAGCATTTGTAACCGATGCTTCCGCTTTTGTGCCGACGAGGCAATCGTATGCTTTTACGACTCTATCCCAGCGTTGATCTCTATCCATTGCCCAGAAACGACCAATTACAGATGCAACTTGACCTACGCCATATTCTTTCATTTTACCTTCAACTTCTTGGATGAATCCCAAACCGCTTGTTGGTGGAGTATCACGTCCGTCTGTGAAAGCGTGGAGGAATACTTTATCGTATTTCTTGTCGGCACAGATTTTCAAGAGAGAGTAGAGGTGGCGGAGCATTGCGTGAACGCCAGCGTCAGAGCAAAGACCAAAGAGGTGGAGTGCACCGCCTTTGTCCAAGCGTGAGAATACTTCTTGAAGTACTGGACTTTCGAGAACTGAACCTGTTTGAAAACCTTTGTCGATTCTAACAATTTCTTGGTCGACAATTCTGCCAGCACCGATGTTTTGGTGTCCGACTTCGCTATTGCCCATAATGCCTTCAGGCAGACCTACTGCGAGTCCGCAAGCGGCGATTTCGGTGCGAGGCCAAG
The DNA here is from genome assembly GCA_015061945.1 of Opitutales bacterium. Taxonomy (GTDB): domain Bacteria; phylum Verrucomicrobiota; class Verrucomicrobiia; order Opitutales; family Intestinicryptomonadaceae; genus Merdousia. The sequence goes on along the minus strand of SUVP01000002.1, from coordinate 135,857 downwards.
TCGCCGAAAGGTTTTTGCAAAACGGCGCGTTCGCCAATTTGATTGCGTTAAACTTGTCGAGATCGCTGTTGTGGTTTTCACCCCAACCGTCGCGAATTACTAATACTACTGGTCTTTTTACTCCATTCATAATTTTTTAAAAATATTTTATCGACTAAACATTAAATTAAAAATATCGCAATAATTTATATCGAAAATTTTCAACACAAGTGAATAGTGTTGCAATTAAAATGATTTTCTGAGAAAAATAGGACATACATTAAACTAAACATATTATGAAAAGACTACTAACTACTATACTCGCACTTTGTGCGTTTTCGATTACTCTAATTGGGCAAACGTCGTCGCATAGAGTTGAAATACTCATCGAAGGCAATATGCCATTAAAGGTTGTATCAAAAGCAAAAGGTACAACAGCAGGAACGGCAACTTGGTATAAGAAAAATACCGAAAACTACATTACAGCAACTATTCTCGCTACCGATAATGAGTGGAAAGAAATTAAATTTGCCGTAGAGCCCTCGCAAAACGGGAAGCTCGAAATATTTTTCCGAAGCAATTTCTTTAGAAATAAAGACGGAATGATTGTCGATAATTTGTCGATATTTAAAGATCTAAAAATTAACGGCAAGCCATACGCAAAACGTTTGTTCAAAAATAAGGCAGGGGAATTTGTAAGCTATACGAAAAAAATTTCTACAACTCTTGATGTCAAGAAAGGCGAAAAAATCGAGATTTCGGCATTGGCAAAAGTTGCGAGCGAAACCGACGCTATTTGCAGAATCGATTTTTCAAAAGTTGCAAATGGTGTAGCCTCGAAAGACCTTAAGAAGCCTATTCCTTTCGCAAAAGGTACTCATAAAGTTCAAAATGTTGTCTTTAATTTCTTGGATTCAGACAAAATATTGTCGCCAGTAAAAACTCCAAAACATGCTATCCCGATTAAAATTAAAGACGAAGACGCATATAGATATTTGTATATTGTTGCAAATGTCGGCGACAAGGTTAACTTTAACGACCACGCTTGCGGTTGTATCGAAACGCAACACAAGAGTGGGGCAGTCGGCGAATATTGGATTAGAAAAGATAGAGACCTTATGCGTTCGTTCGACAAAGAAGAATACACAAAGCGTGCATTGCGTGTTAAACTCAATGGTTCTTCGGCTGACGCTGGTGCGGTCTATATTATGCAATTTAAACTAAGAGATGTTGATGCTATCGACACTATTTGGGTGAAGGGCAACGTAAATATTTTTGCAATGACCCTTTCAAACAATGACGCTTCAACTGTAAAAGAAATGGATTTTGACTTGTCGGCTTGGAAGCCAGTTGATATGTCGAATCTTGAAATCAAAGACGGTTCTGCTCTCGACGTTTCGGAAGGTATCGGAAAGAAAAATGCTGGTAGATATGGTTATATCAAAATCGGTAAATCGGGTAAGTTCGAGTTTGAAAAGATGCCGAACAAACCAGTGAAATTTAAAGGAACAAATTGGCGTCCTGGCGATATGTTTGGGCGTTCAATCACTACTCACGAACAAATCGATGAGCTTGCAAGAATGACACGCAAGCAAGGGTATAATCTTATCCGTTGGCGTTTGTCGATGCGTAAAGATGAATTCAATGCTCCATACCAACTCAACGACTTTAATAAAGATCTTTACGATTATTTCTTCTATGCGTTTGCAAGAGAAGGTGTCTACCACCACTTCAATTTGTCGAGCCACGATTTAGGCGACCCTAATTTTGAATGGACTGACCGCTTTAATATAAAAATTTTGATGTTCTTCGGAGAGCCAAAAACTCGAGAATCTTGGCGTAAGTTGATGCACTATCAACTCAACCTTGTAAATAAATATACAGGCAAAAAATGGAAAGATGATCCGTCTATTGTATCAACTGAATACTTCAATGAAATCGAGCTTGGTCCAAATATCGTCAACAAGTCGCGACCAGACGTTAAGAAATTTGTCGATGCAAAGTTTGTAGGTTATCTCAAAGAAAAATACAAGACGCTTGACGACCTCAAGAAAGCAAATCCGGACGGAGCGTTTAATAACCTCAAAAAATTTGAAGATGCAAAGGCGTCAAAACTTCAGCCGTCGCAACCGGAATACGCACGTTTCCTCGTATATTCTGGTCGCCAAATGCAAGAGTATTGCGAAAAAGTTATCCGAGAAGAAATCGGATTCAAAGCACCTTTGCACCAACATAATTGTGCCAGACCAACCGCTTGGGCTCTCTTGAGTGCTGAAGCTGGCGACTATACTGCGTTGAATGTGTACCACCACCACCCATCGAGTTTTATGGATAAAGGTTCGTATATTTCAAATACGTCATCAGTGTCAGACTTTGGTTCATATTTCCTTGCGGCAGTCTCGAAACGTGTTGCAAATAGACCTATGATGCTTTCGGAATGGCAACACTGCTACTGGAATCCATTTACGCACGAAGGTGGCGTTTTGTTCCCAGCATACTCGGCATTCCAAGGTTTTGATAACCTCACTGTTCACGACGTTGCCATTATGAAAAAAGCTGGAACAATGGGTTGTTTTGAAGTAGGCAAAAGCCCTGTATTCCGTGCAAACGAGTTCCTTTCGTATGCTATGTTCTACCGTGGCGACGTTGCTACAACAAAGAATCGTGTAGATATGGTATATGATAAAAAGTATCTTGAAACAAGCGAATATCTCGGCAAGGCGATGAATCGAGAGCAATCGAAAGTGGCGTTGATGACAGGCTTTGCAATCGATTTCCCCGATGCGAGAAAAACACCGATGGCAAGAAATATCAAGAGTACTCCAGCAATTCTGAAAATGAAACCAAGCGGATATTCTGATGCTTGGGCTGCGGCAAACTTCACATCGAGTAGTGCTGGCACAGGCGAATATCGTGTTTCTGAAACAGAGAAAATTCTCCGCAAAAAAGGTATCTTGAAAAAGGATAATATTACAGATCCCGAAAACGGAATTTTCCAAACCGACACTGGCGAAATTACAATGCGTGTAAAAGAAAAGCTGGTGAAAGTAGTCTCGCCAAAGACAGAAGCAATCACACTTTTGCCAGAAACTAAAAACGAAAAGTTGGGCAGAGCAACGCTTGTATCCACATCTGTGCCGGCTGCATTTGCAGTTGTTAGTGTAGATAACAAACCGATTGCACAATCGAAAAGAATGGTCGTAATTTTCAATACCGACAACGTTATGTCAGATTTTAAGGCGACTGTCGGACGTGAAATTCTTATCTCAAAGGGTCGTTTGCCTGCCTTGATGCAAACAGGGAAACTGGTCGCAAAATTGAAAGTTCCAACCGAAAAGAAGTCTGTTGTAAAGCGATTGCTCGGTTTCTTTAAAAAGCAAGAATCGCCAAAACAATACTCGCTTTATGCATTGAAAATCAACGGCGAAAGAATGCAAAAACTTCCGCTTACAATCGAAAATGGTGAGTTTGTTTTGAATATCGATACCACTGTGATGAAAGAAACAACTCCATTCTTTGAATTGGTCGCAGAATAACTTTTATCAACTTTCGTACGAAAAAATAGCGTAATTTGTTCAAATTTGAACATATTACGCTATTTCTGTATAATATACGATAGACAATATAAAGGTATATTTTGTTATATGGGGATATTGAATTTAACTCATCATCAAAACTAATATTAACCATAATAACAATATGAAAAAAATATATCTATTATCTTTGCTCTTATCTTCGATAGGAGTGTATGCAGTGGAATACATTCCGTCTAAAGCTGTCATCACTGTAGATACTGAAATGACAGGTAAACAAACAATTACCGACCAGGAATTGACAATTAGCAAAAACACTACACTTACACTCAAAAGTGGTGCGAGATTATACATTAACAATGAAACAAAGATTACAAATGGTACATGGACAAGTCCATTGAATAATTCAGGTACTATAAATGTTGAAAAAGGTGCAACTCTCAAATTGGCTGGTCAAATAAACACGAATACAAAGTCTTATCATACAAAAGTTGGAACAATAAATGTATCTGGCATAGTTATAACAGATACACCCTCTACCACACCATACAATCTTTACGATTCATCAGGCTCAAATATCGTCATAAATAAAGGCGGACAACTTTCAATTACAGTTAACGAAGTTTCGTCTACGAGAATGGGTATTGGAACATCGCAATCTATAACAATTAACTCAGAAAGTGGCTTGTTAACAAGTGAGTTCTACCTCGCATATCAAGATGTAGCAGCAGAAGCTTCAAAAATTATATGTGGTACAAAAAATGCGTTCCATAATCTTAATGGAGAAGCAACCAATATTAGATTAGCACAAGGTACAAATACAATATTTGATATGCAAGCAGGCATTACAAACATTGGTTCCGTATCGTTGCAAAATGCAAGTAATAGCAGAACATTATCGTTTATATTTGCCGAAAATAAAGGTGGCGACGTTTTCAACATTGGCTCTTTTGCTAATAACATAGACAAAAATGCAACAAATACAAACCTAACTTTTTATAATTTTGAAAACGATTTTATAAAGGTTTCAGATATCTCGAATTTATCAATTTCAGAGAATGGCGATTTGGTAGTACTAAGAACTACTGATGGTGTTGATTATACATGGACAATTCAATTAACTGCAATCAGTGATAAAATTGTCGATGGCGAAAATGTAATATGGCAAAAAGAATTTTCGGACGGTTGGTATATCACCGAGAACGGATTCCTAAATAATTCAAACTTTACCATTGCAGTACCGGAACCAGCAGAATGGGCGATGATTTTAGGTGCAGTCGTTCTGGGATTAGCTATATATCGTCGCAGAAGATAAAATTATTTGTATAAAACGGTAAGGTAGAAAATTTTCCTTGCCGTTTTTTGGGGAAATATTTAAATAAGTTTTCTCTTAAACAGAAATTTATTATGAACAGAAAATCATTCTTTAAACATCTATCGTTATTGGGGGCAAGCTTTGGAATTTTCGCTCGTGCAGCAGAAGCTGCAAAAGCTAAAATCGGAATTGCTCCACAGGAAAAATTCGAGTCTGAAAAGAAAATTTTTAAACTCGGTAAGCATAGAATAAAAGTAAAAATTCCTGAATACCTCAAAGCAAAATTAAACGATCTTGCGTTTAATATCTTCAGGGATCATATGGATTTGGAAAGGCATAAAGGTCTTACCCCTAAAATCGATGGCGACTTTTTTGTATTCAATGTCGACTTAAGCAAAGAGGGTATGTACCAAATTAACGTCTTTGATTATTCACAAAAAAATAAAAAGAAAAAGGGGCGTCCGATTGCAAAATTAAATATCTATGCACTTGAAGATGATCTTTACGCCTTACGTCCAATGAAAGGCGATACCCACATCCACTCGACAAATTCTGACGGACGCAATCCACCAATAGAAGTAGCTATGCGTTGCTATGAAGTCGGTTTAGATTTTCAGGCAATCTCTGACCACCGTTGTTGGAAAACATCTGATGATATGATGAAACAACTTGGTAAGTATGATACTTCGATGTCTTTCTATCATGCAGAAGAATGTCACTTCGCAATAACACACGTTCACAATTTAGGTGGCTCACAAGGTATAACGCAATACATCAACGCAAACAAAGCTATGTTTGATAAGCGTGTTGCAGAGCTTGCAAAAACATTGCCCAAAGATATGTCGACAAATTTGAAAGTCGAGATAGCAAAAACGGAAGTACAATTCCAAATTATCCGCGAATTTGGAGGCTTGGCAGTTCTTAACCACCCATATTGGTTGACTGGTAGAGGCAATTTCAATATGACTGGCTCGTCTATCGACGCAATCTGTGCAAGAAAGAATTTTGACGCATACGAATTTGTCAACTACGGTTGCAGAGATATATCTACATCGCTTTCAAATGCAAAATATACAGAGCTTCGCGAACAAGGTATCAAATATCCAGTGCTTGGTACAACTGACGCACACAATGTGAAAAATCAAGGTATGGCATATACAATCCTCTTTGCGAAGTCGAATAAATGGGCTGATGTCAAAGAGGCTATTCTCGACAGACGCTCGTTGGCTGTTTGCGATACATTGTATGTCGAAAGCCGTCCAAAAGATCGTGAACGTATGATTTACGGCGAACGTCGCTATATAAATTATGCACACTTCCTTGTAAAAGAATATTTCCCAGCTCACGATGAACTTATCATCGAAGAAGGAAAGATTCTGCAAGAAATTCTCGACAAAGGTGAATCTGACGAACGCCTTGCAAAATTGAAAAGTGCGTCGGCGAAGACAAAAGCTCATTGGGATTCAATTAAAGCGTAAGAAAAATCCATTCCTCGAAAAACGATTCGCTAAGGCGAATCGTTTTTTTTTGTGAAATTGCATTTTAATTGTGAAATTATTTACTTGCGATTTTTTCGATCTAATGTTTTGATTTTGTCTTATCGAAAACCTAAAATACTATGAATAGAAAATCATTTTTTAAACATCTATCATTTTTAACTGCAAGTGCTGGTATATTTGCTCGTGCTGCCGAAGCCGCAAAAGCGAAAGTCGGGATAGCTCCCAAGAAAAAGTTTACTTACGATAAGAAAATTTTTAAGCTCGGTAAATATACAATAAGGGTAAAAATTCCCGAATATTTTAAGCCGAAAATGAAAGATTTATCTTTCGTTTTTAGACGCGATAATATGCAATTTGAAGACCCCACAAATTTGCAACCTAAAATTGATGGCGACTTCTTTGTGTTCGATGTAGAATTTACCGCCGAAGATAAATATTATATAAACGTTCACGACAAATCAAAGAAGAAGAGAGCCTACCTGCCAATCGAGTCTATATCAATGTACGCACTTGCTGAAGACCTTTACGAAACTCGTGTAATGAAGGGTGACTCTCACATACACACGACAAATTCTGACGGTAAATTTTCTCCCGATGAAGTCGCCTTGCGTTGCTATGAAGTCGGGCTTGATTACCAAGCTATTTCGGACCATCGCCGTTGGGATACGTCCGATATTATTATGAAAAAATTTGGCAAATACAATACGTCGATGACTTTTTATCACGCAGAAGAATGCCATTTTGCAAAAGACGATATTCAGAATTTTGGTGGCTCGCAAGGTCTCACAAAATATGTGAATGCGAACAAGGCGGAGTTTGAAAAGCTTGTCGCTGAAAAGATGGCATCGTTGCCAAAAGATATGGAAAAGCCAGTCAAGTTAGAGGTTGCGACAGTCGAAGCCGAAGCACATCTTATCCGACAATTTGGTGGAATCCCAGTTTTCAATCACCCATATTGGATTACAAGCAGAGGTTTTTACAACAAGTCGGTTGACGCAATTTGGGAAAGAAAGAGTGTCGATGCTATTGAAACCGTTACTTTTGGCAGACGCCATGGCAACAGACCTTATTCAACATCGCTGTTGATTGAAAAGAATGCAGAAATGAGAGAACGTGGAATTAAGATTCCACTCATTGGTACAACCGACGCACACCATATTTCAAATCAAGGCAACGCATACACAATCGTATTCACAAAGTCGAACAAGTGGGAAGACACAAAGCAAGCTGTTCTCGCTCGTAGAATGGTGGCGGTTTGCGATTCAACATATAACGAACTCGAACTTGAAAAACGTGAAACTATGATGTATGGCGAACGTCGATTTATCAAATACGCAAACTTTCTCATCAAGGAATATTTCCCTGCACACGACAAACTCATCGCAGAGGAGGGCAAGGTGCTTGCTGAAATTATCCAAAAGGGCGAAACAGAAGAACGCCTTGCAAAATTGAAAGTCTTGTCAGAAAAAGCAAAGGCTTATTGGGATTCAGTTAAAGCGTAAGAAAAATCTTTCACAAAAAAAAGGCGACTCGTTTTTGCGAATCGCCTTTTTAATTCCTATTTTTCGAGTTGTGGCGTAAGTGTTGTTTTTAATACAGCCTTCGTATCAGCAGGAACTTCAAGCGTGAAACCTACCGCATAAAAATCTTTGACTGGTTTATCGCCTTTTTCTGTTGGTTCAAGGGAGAAGATTTGAGGTGTTGCTAAGTATGGCGAATTCATTTTTACAACAACTTTTTTGCCATCTCGCTTTAATTCAATAGTGTCGCCTACAATCTTTGGCTGTGCTTCTGTGATAAGATTCCAACGCAAAAAAGCAGGCTTATTTGTTGTTTCAAGTGTATCTGTTATTTCGAGATGATTCTCGTCTTTCAATATAGCTTTCCGAGTGGATTTTAGAAAAAGCCCAAAGTAGAGCGATGTTGTATCGAATGTTGCACCACATGCTGTCTTCGTATCGAATTTTTCGATAATAGGGACTTTTGAATTTACATCAAAATTCAAACTGTTAGCAATTAATACGCTATGAGATTTTACACCTAAACGTAATAATTTCCAACGTTGAGATTTTTGTTTTTTAGAATGCAAATCTATTCCTTGAGATTCGAGAATATTATATGGTATGCACGTCATTTCAGACGCGAAACGAGTTTTGCCAACATCAAAAACAAAAGTACCTGCGTCCATATGTGCGTGTCCACCTCTTATTATTCCGCCTTTCATTCCCATAAAAAGTGCGTCGTCGTTCCACGATGTTCTCGCAAGCACAACAGGAGTTTGTCCGTTACCAAAGAACACTTTTGTTGCCGGAGTTTCTGGATTGTACATATCTATATCGGAACACAATAACATTCCAAAAACATCGGTGCTATTAGAAAACTTTGGCATTTTATTAAAACACCCTTTGTTATCAGAATTTCTCGCTAACCAAGCGTGTATAGATGTAAATGAAGTTTCATGCATTCCGCAATCGTGATAATTGAAGATATATCCGCTTGGACCCTTTAAATGTTTTATGTACTTTGCAGATTCCAAAAATCCTTTCGATTTTATCAAGCCGAAGTCGGTTCCGATTGAAGATTGCAAAGCGGTAATCAATCTTATTTGGTACGATGTCCCATAGCCCCAGTATCTCGCACCCTCGAAATAATTTCCATCTGGTGCATATTCTTCTAAATGCGACTGATTAAAAATAACAGAACGCCTAATTACTTTTGAAGCATATTTTGGATAATTTTCGTAAGTTGCCAATGCCCCACACATCAAACCAGTATTACAAACAGCATTCCAATTTGAATGACCTTGCAATGGGTGTCTGCCGTTTTGTTTCTTATCACCTTCAAGTAATCCTTTCTCGTAGATTGCCTTTGCGATGATGTCTTTCGATTCTTGTGAAAGGTAATCAAAAAGCCAATCGTAGCCGACAGCAAACGCGAAAGTCATCTCGCCGACATCAAAAAAATGTGATGGATTCCAGTCGCTGAATTTCGATACCGCAAGCATTTCATCTTCGACACGCTTTGCATATTTCACATCGCCAGTCATTCGATATGCATACGACATAATCAACACGCGTTTCAAAACTTCGCGAGAGATTGGAAGCAATCTTCTGCCAGTCATCACACGTTCACAAGGCGTTTTATTTAAATACTTGTTTGCTCTTTTTAGAATATTCTTATGTATTCTTTTTGCTGACGCATTTGTTGCGATATTCTTTTTTATAATATCCTCATACCCTTTGGGGAAAAAGAGTCGAGGGTGAGCAGATATATTTCTTAAATAATCGTCAAACTGTGTTTGAGTAATGTTTTTTACATCAACAATCGCTGAACCTTGAGTCTCCCCCGCAAATACAGGCACTGCCGAAAACAGTGCGAGAAAAATTGCGACAAAACAAATTCTACTTTTTGAGAGTATAACCGATTTCATAATGAATATCTCCGTTTTCGTCTGTTTTCAATATTGCAAGATGTTGTTTTGTTTTTCCAAAGTCGAGAGACTTGTACCCGACAAAATTGCCTCTTGTTTTTACCTTTTGAACAATAGAAGTTTTGCCAGACATCTTGTCTTCAACAGTGATATTGCCGTTTGCTAAAGTCGCATTTGCATTGGAACTTTGTGCAAGAATGCCAACGGCAACCTCTAAATCTTTCACTGTATCTTTCTCGTAAAGTTTTCCGTTCCAAGTGCGTTTACCTGAACGAAATTTCGACTGTACTTTACAGAAATCGTCTCCTACTTTTAACGAGATAACCTTGTATTCTGTATAATCTTTACCTTCGACATTGTAATGGTAAGTCAAAACAAATTTAATTTTGCCTTCTGCTTGCCAGATTACATCAGCGTATGCGTAAACATTGCTTTGGTAAAGTTTACCGTTTTTCCAAATACCAGTACCACCAAGACCAACACTATCGGCAACCTTGTAAGAATCGCAACCTTCGCCGTAATCTTTGTGATAGCTTCGTCTTTTTGCAAAATTGTCTTCGTACCATTTATTTACAACTGGGTATGAAACAGTTTTTGCCCAAATATCGATACCGCTATTTTCTATTGAATCTTTCAATGCTGGTCCATAAACGCGAAATGCCATTTTATCATTCTCCCAAGCGACATCATCTTTGCGACGTGGTTCAATATAAACACGTGCTTGTGGGGACTCTGCATCGTAAATGGCTTGTGCTCTGCGAGCAAGTTCTGCATCTGACACATTTGCCCCCCCACCCAACAATTTGATTATTTCAGAACCAGCCAAGAGGAAGGCTCCGACACCGTAAGCATGGGTTGTATCTTTTGAAAATGAATTAGGCTTGGAGCCTACAGGTTGAACGTATCCAACTTTGCCGTTATCGTTGATTCTTGTAAGAAGACCCTTCCAAGCTTTTATTGTTTGCGAGAAATATTTTTCACGTTCGAGGTATCCGTTGTTAATTCCCCACGCCAATGCGTAAGTAAAGAATGCACTACCACTGGTTTCGCCACCTTTAATATCTTCTGCATCGATAAGATTTACAGTCCACAAGCCATCGGATCCTTGCAGCGTTACAATTTTAGTCATCATTGCAACAAACAAATCTTCATAAAATTTTCTGCTCGGTTCGTCTTTGGGAAGTAGTGAAATCACTTGAGTTAATCCGCCAACGACCCACCCATCACCGCGCGACCAAATTATCTTTTTTCCATTTTTAGTTCTCTTACCGATAAATCTTGTGTCTCGATAAAATAAGTTTTCTTCTTTGTCGAACATCGTATCATAGCACCACTTGAATTCTTGGTTCATATAGTCGAGATATTTTTTATCACCAGTGATAATATACAATCGTGCAAGGGTTGGTGGTGCCATAAAGAGTGCATCGCACCAAGTCCATGTCTGAAGTGGCGTATGTCCATGTCTGCGAATATTGAATTTGGACATATCAAATGTTTTTGTGTCGTTAATGATTTTGTCGAAAAGCTTTTTGATAGGATTCAAACGTTCTGTACGCGACTTATCCGCAAGATAACAATCAAGCCAAGCATGTCCGACGGCATGATCATCGGCATGATAAAACGCTTTTGCATTTGGATTTGGCGTCCAACCGACCGATGTGCCGTGTCGCAAAACTTCTTTCCAATAGATTGGATTACCCGAAACCCTTGCCAGTGCGAGCATACCATCGTAATAGGGAGAAATGTGCCACACGCGAGTTGGCATTTCGCTATAATCCCAATTTACATTAGTGAGTGCCGAAACTGCTATATTTCTCATATGGTAGTCTGCTGATTTCTCAAGTGTTGCCATAACTTCAGAAACCGTTAATTGTGTCGTTTGAGTAGCAAACGACAATGATGCTACAAATATAGATATTATTATCAGGTATAGTTTTCTCATAGTTATTTTTCCCGTAGTTATATTATTGTTTAAAGTTTTTTATCTTGCCATCCATCCACCATCTACTACGACAATTTCGCCATTTACATAGTCTGAAGCTGAACTTGCTAAAAATAATGCAACACCTTTGTAATCATTGGGCGTACCCCATCTTCCTGCTGGTATTCGCTCTAAAATTTGTGTTGAACGTACGTTATCGGCACGGAGAGCCGATGTATTATCAGTTGCAACATATCCTGGTGCAATAGCATTTACATTTACCCCAAACTTTGCCCATTCATTCGCAAGTGCTTTTGTTAGCTGACCTATTCCACCTTTACTTGCCGCATATCCAGGGACAGTTATCCCACCTTGAAAAGTCAGCAAAGATGCAGTGAAAATAATCTTTCCGCTTTTGCGTTCAATCATTTTTGCACCGATTTCTCGCGAAAGTAAAAATTGGGAGTTAAGGTTAACATCAATTACTTTGAACCAATAGTCATCTGGATGTTCCGATGCTGGTTTACGAAGGATTGTTCCAGCGTTATTAAAAAGGATATCAGGGCAACCATGCTCAGATAGGACAGTGCGGGCAAAGTTTTTTACAGAATTACAATCTGAAAAATCGCAAGTGTATGAATAAAATTTTCTACCCAATCTCTGTATAGATTGACCGATTTTTCCACCGTCTTTTTCAAGTGTAGCCGAAACGCCGATGATGTCAGCACCAGCTTCTGCGAGTGCTTCTGCATAAGCATACCCAATACCACGCTTACAACCAGAAACAAGTGCAAGCTTGCCTTCGAGCGAAAATAAATTAAAAACTGAACTCATTTTAAATCTTTCGTTGGGGCTTCGTTCATATCATCAAAGTTCTGATTTTCCCCTCCCATACTCCAACAGAAAGTATAGTTGCGTGTGCCAACTCCAGAGTGAATTGACCATGATGGCGACAACACTACTTGTTTGTTTCTTACAATAATATGACGTGTTTCATCAGGAGTACCCATCAAATGAAATACGCATTCATTTGGTTCGATATCAAAATATAAATAAACTTCGGAGCGACGTTCATGTGTGTGCGATGGCATCGTGTTCCAAACGCTTCCATCGGCGAGTTGAGTAAATCCCATTACAAGTTGTGAGCTTTGGATTCTTGCTTGGCAGATTCCTTGATGTATCTTGCGTACATTTGCCTGCGATTGATTCCCTAAGGATAAAATATTTGCATCGCCTTTAGCTGATTTTGTCGTCGGATATTCTTTGTGCGACGGGTAAGAAACTATATAAAATTCTGCAATCTTTTCTTGTGATAAAGATTCAAAAGATATTTTTTTTGTACCACGTCCGACATATAACATCTCAAGATTTTCCAGAATATATGCAACATCGTCAACATTGACAACTCCTTTACCACCGATATTGAGAATAGCGAGCTCGCGACGTTCGCAGAAATAATCGGCGCGGAGTTCTTTAGGCGAAGTCAACTCTATTTGCTTGTCGATTGGGCATGCAGAGCCTACAACAGCTCTGTCGCAGTCTGTATAATACAAAATGAGATCTCCTGGAACAAAGAGGTCATCAATTAAAAAGTTTTCTCGCAACTGGGTTGTGTCCATGTTTTTTGTTGCGAGTTTACAAGGTATATATTTCTTTTTCATTGTCGCAGATTATCTTTTAATCCTTTTATTTTTGTCGACATTAAAAAAATTCCTGTTTTACAAAATGTTCAGATTTGAACATATTGTAAAATTATATCTTTTAAAATATTTGGGAATGCTAATATATTGGTGGGAAAAACGAACACTATGAGTAAATATAAAGTCCCAACATTAGAGAAAGCTTGCGATATTTTAACGCATATAACAGAGAGTGGAATATCTGTTTCATGTTTGGAAATATCACAAAAAATGGGTATATCGCGTACAACAGCAATGCGAATTTTAGAGACTTTAGTTCAAAAAAGTTTTTTAATTCGTTGCGATAAAAGATATAAAATTGGTGATGCGTTGATTAAGATTGGTAATATAACATCGTTGCGTGCGAATATCGGCGAAATTGCATTTCCATATCTCAAAAAACTTACAGCTATAACTGGTGAGACATCACACATAGGGATACTTTCAGGCGACAAAATTTTAATTGCTAAAGTTTGTGTAAGTCCACTTGCTTTGCATGTCGCATCGCATGCGGGATCGTTGGTAGATATTCATTGTTCAGGGACTGGTAAGGTTATTTTAGCAGAACTTTATAAAAAAGATCCTCTCTTTGTGAAGAAAATTAAGTTCACAAAACGGACAAAAAACACAATCACAAATTTTCGCACAATGCAGAAAGAGATTAAAAATATTCTAAATTCTGGGTATGCTATCGATAACGAAGAATACCATGATTCAATCAGATGTTTGGCTGTCCCCATTCATTTCTCAAATGGTGATATTGTGGCTTCATTGGGAATAACAGCTCCAGCAGTACGTTTTGAAAAAAAGAACGCTCCAAAAATATACAAAATTATATCGGTTATTGCAGATGAACTTTCGCAAAGAATTTCAAGTGGAATATAAAATTTATGAAAGAAAAATTATCGTTTTTAATGCTCGGTGTTTTAGTAGGTATGCTCGCTACAACATTCATTGTAGGTTTTAACGCAGTCTTTGGTGGAACTTCGCAAAATTCAAAAAAAGTGTTAAAGCTCGCACATGGTCTCGATGCATCGCACCCAGTTCACAAAGCGATGCTCTATATGAAAGATGAAGTCGAGAAAATGTCATCTGGTAAGCTTTCGCTCGACATCTATTCTGGTGGAGTTCTTGGTAGCGAGCCACAATGTATTGAGCAATTAAACAATGGTTCGCTCGATATGACAAAGGCATCAACAGCACAGCTTGGTACATTTGTTCCACGGATGTATCTTTTAACTCTCGCATATTTGTATCGCGACTCAAATCATTATTGGAACGTCTTGAATTCAAATATAGGCAAAAGTTTTTTTAGATATTTAAAAAACGCAGGGTTTATTGGGTTATGTTATTACGATGCTGGTTCACGTTGCTTTTATACATCAAAGAAAAAAATATCATCTTCTGAAGACTTGAAAGGAATGAAAATTAGAGTGATGAATTCGCGTACAGATATGGAAATGGTTTCGTGCTTTGGTGCATCTCCAACACCGATTTCTTCTGGTGAGACATATACGGCACTTGCACAAGGTTTGGTTGACGGTGCCGAAAATAATTTGCCCACATACTTGACAAGTGCACATTATGAGATTTGCAAATATTTCATTTTTGATGAGCATACAAGAATCCCCGACGTACTTATTATCTCAGAAAAAACATGGTCTATACTATCTGAAAAAGAACGAGAGATTTTGAAAAAAGCATCTGAAAAATCATCAAGATTCCAACGTGAACTTTGGGCGAAAAGTGAAAAAGAAGCAGTTGATATTTTGAAAGAAAAAGGGGTTGAATTTATAAACGTTGACAAATCAAATTTTCGGAAAATTACAGAAAAAATATTCTCAAAATATACGGGTGAAGACGCTGAAATTATCAAACAAATAATTAATACAAAATAATGTTATATACCATAAAAAAATTCATAGCACCTGTTACAAAATTTTTGCGAAAAACACTTCGTACAATTTGTGCAGTGTTGATTGCACTGATGACCTCTATTGTTGTCTGGGGTGTTATCACTCGTTATATCTATGGTGAACAGTCTGTTTTTACTGATGAACTCGCACGCACATTGCTTGTGTGTTTGTCGTTTTTTGGTGGTGCACTTGCGTTTGCCGATGGTGTACATGTAGGACTTATTTTCTTGAAAGAAAAATTTTCAATATCTTCAAAAAAAGTTGCCGATATAATTGGCTATTTAATCTCTTTGTTGTTTGTTTTTGCGGTACTTGTATGTGGCGGAATAATGTTGATTTCAACATCGATTGAATCGTCGAACGAACTTATAACTTTACCAATTTCAATGTGGCATATTTATCTTTGTGTGCCATTTAGCGGATTTTTTGCTTCGGTATTTTTAATTGAAAATATCATTGATACTTTAGTTTCTCCAGTGAAAAAGGAATCAAAATGAGTATTGCTTTTATAGTACTTTGTTTGTCGTTTGTGTCGATGCTACTTTTGGGAGTACCGATTGTTTCTGTTATCGCAATATCGTCCACAATAGCAATAATGGCGACTGGACGCGAACCTCTTGAAATTTCGTCAACATCAATGGCTCATGGCGTAGATTCTTTCGCATTGCTTGCTATTCCATTTTTTATTTTGTCGGGGAGAATTATGGGGCATGGTACAATGGCACAACGTCTGATAGATTTAGCGTCTGCACTTGTGATTCGGTTCCCAGGAGGACTTGCATACGTTAATACGATTGCTTGTACGTTATTTGGTTCAATATCTGGTTCATCAGCTGCTGCGGTTAGTTCAATTGGGGCATTTATGATCCCACAAATGAAAGAAAAGGGTTATGATAAAGATTTTGCAACAGCTCTTACAATTTGTTCATCAACGACTGGAATGCTGATTCCTCCGAGCAATACAATGATTGTCTATTCAGTTGCTGTCGGAGGACTCTCGGTTGGTGCGATATTCATTGCGGGAATTATTCCGGGACTTCTACTCGCATTTGCACTGATGGTAACAAGCTCTTTTTACATTCTCAAAAAAAACATAAAAGGAGAAGGTAGTTTCAACATTAATCTGATTTGGGTGACATTTAAGCGTGCATTCTTAAGTCTGTTTTTGATTGTTATTGTTATTGGTGGTATTTTAGGTGGAATCTTTACTGCGACTGAATCTGCCGCAATATCGGTATTATACGCGTTTGTGTTAGAAGTTTTTGTTTATCGCGATATCTCAATAAAAGAACTCCCCAAAATTTTTGCAGATTCAGCACAGACAACTGGTATAGTGATGTTAATTGTGGGAGCTTCGTGTGCAATGAGTTGGGTATTGACGATGACAAATGCTCCGCAAGAAATTGTACAAGCGATAATGGGGATATCTGATAACAAGGTCATTTTGTTACTCGTAATAAATTTGATTTTGTTATTAGTTGGAACATTTATGGATATGACTCCTGCAATACTTATTTTTACCCCAATATTCTTACCTATCGTCAGAGAATTGGGTATTACCGATTTGCACTTCGGGATAATAATGATTGCAAATCTTTCGATTGGATTATGTACACCACCTGTTGGAACGTGTTTATTTCTTGGTTGCGGAGTTGGCAAAACTGATATAGGTGCAGTTGCCCCAAAGTTGATTCCATATGTAATTGCGATGATAATCGTAGTACTCTTTATTACCTTTATTCCTGCGTTATCGTTGTGGCTTCCGTCGATTATGAAATGATTTTGTTTCAGTAAAATCGACAACAAAATCGTTTTAGAAAAGCTGAAACGCTTTTATCTAAAGTGTCAAGACGTATGCTTCGAGGTCTCGCAGGTCGTCGTCAGATAGTTTTGATGTTATGCCGTGTTTGTTTTGTGTGTTGAATTTCTTGAGCATCTCGAAAATAGTGCGAGCTCTGCCGTCGTACAAATACGGAGCTGTTCGCCATACTTCTTTGAGGGTAGGGGTGTCAAAGGCAAAGTCCTTGTACTCGTCAAGCCCCGATCCTACATTATGGCTCTTCATATCGGTCAGATATTTTCCTGTATGACAATGCGAACACTTTGCTTCTTCAAAAATCATTTCCCCACGTTCTTGTGCTTCGCTCATTTTTCCACCAACCAAATGCGGACTACGCACTGGCTGGAGCGATTTCATATATTCGTCAATCGCCTTTGCATCTGCTTCAGGGCGTCTTGTAAATTGAATATATTGTATACCTTTTCTTACGCAAAGTTCGGCAGTTTTGCGAACTCCAGTTATCATAGTAGGCGGTGTGAAGTGTGCAAAAAGCATAGATTTTGATTGCTTGGGATTACCCATTCCATCGTTGAGGAGGTCCCAATTTAACGCATCAGAACGGACTTCCGTATGGCACGTTACGCACGAAAGCCACTTTTGGAAACACAATGATGCGTCGTGATAATACAAGTCTCCCTTGCGAATCTCATTGAGCTTTTCATTTCCGCCAATCGATATTTTTGAAACGCCAAAATTATTGAGATCAACTTTGTTTATTACATCTGAATAATACAAGCCGACATAGACGCAATCGCCTTTTGGTGCGATATGGCGAGGTCCGAAACCGTCAAGCTTTATGCGTTTACGGATTCCCGAAAGGAACGCAAGGTCGTTGCATATTGCTTCAAAAGTTTCTGTGCGATTTTGCGATTTTGCGAAAGCATCGAGTATGCGAGTGTCGAGCTTTTTCCTGTCGATAACACTTATTTCGTGCGTGCCAGCGTGTGTTACAATAAGCGAACGTCCGTTTTGTGCGATAGCGATACCGTAAGGATTTGCTGCACCAAGCTCGATGTCATCGAGCAATACAGTCGCCAACAATTTATTTTGTGCAACGTCGATAACGCTGACGGCATTTGTGTTAATCCAACCACGTTCTACTTGGGTTGTAGGCACATTGAAACGTGCTACAACATGCGTGCAATACGCAAAAGTTCCGTCGGGCGATACGACAATCTCTTGAGCGTTAATCGAGCCATTTGGGAGGTCGATTTTAGCAATGGTCTTAAAAGTTTTTGCATCAATCACGCTAACGGCAGCTGCGATGTTTTCTTCGTAAAGACCACCTTTTGATTCAGGGAGTTGGTTTGCGACAAGGATTTTCGTGTTGTCTGGGGTGATTGCAATCGAGAACGGATCTCGAATAGCATTGCCTTTGCCGATTTCCTTGAGCGATTTTGCGTCGAACGCACGGATTATATTTTCAAACTGATTTGCAACATAGACGACTTTCCCATTTGGCGATAACTCGACCGCACGAGGCATATGTCCAGCTGGAACGTTTGCGATTATTTTGCCGTTTACAGTGTTAATTTTCAAAAGTTTCCCGTCGGGATGAGCAATCGAAACATAAGCAATTTTTCCGTCTTTAGAAATTGCAACGCCCGAAGGGTGTCCGCCGAGAGCAACACGACGCTGGATTTTATCTTTCGACAAAATTATGAGTTCGTCTCCAGTGCGAGCGGTGATAAAAACGCGGTCATTGCAAGCTTTGACGAAATCGGGACTGAGATACTTTTCGCCATAGTTTGGGATATCGCCATAAACGGCAGAGTTTGCGTTGAGCATATTTGATGTCATCGCAAAAATGATAAAAAATAAGCTGAAAATTTTTTTCATATAAAGATATAAATCCTCCACTGCATTTGAAGATTCAAATATCAAATGCAATTGAATCTATAAATAATGATGAACTTTCCCGTCGGTGCAAGGTTTTTTTGCTATCCCTACCTAAATGAAATTTACCTGCAATAATGAGACGCAATTATTCACGGAGTAGATGTAAAAGATCACAAAGAGCAAGAAGAACAATATGAACTTAGAATAGATGTACAAAGCCGACAAAAAGTTTATGGCAATGATAGAAGAATTCATCCCCGAAGAACAGAGGATGAAAATGACGTTCATACATATTTGCGTAAACATATTTTTATCCTTTATTATAGTCTTGAATTTTAGGAGGGGTATTTTATCTTATCCACATTTGAAGGAATTTAAATTTTAACCTAAATCAATACTATAATTATGACAAATGTGAAAAAATCTATTATTACGTTGCTCGCAAGTGCATTTCTTCTTGCAGGTTGCAATGCGTTAAATCAACCAGCTGATATTTCAAAGGCTGTAAATGGAAGTGTCGATTCTATTCACGCTCCGCAAGCTGGACATTTCAAGGCAGGGGGAATGGATTTTATCTTTGCCGATTCAGCAAAAAATGGCGGAAATTGGCTTATCAAAGTTCCCGCAAATTCGTCTTATACTATCGATGTTAGTGATAGCATCAAGCAAAGTGGAAAGTATGTCTACCTTTTGCACGCTACTGATACCGATAGCTTCGGTGGGAGAATGAACGTTGAATTTGGCGATGGCAGAACATCGTCGCCTTGGGTTAAGGGAAATCGCGATATCGGTTTACTAAACGGAAAACCCAAGGTTTACGACAACGCTTTGCCTGTATATGTCAACAAAGACAAAACATCGGCATTTTATTTAACTCGTTATGTCGTTGAATATGCTGTCGGTGGTGCAAGACCTGAACCTGTCAAGAAAATCACTTTCTATAATGAGTCAAAATCTACTTGGTATATTGCGGGTATAGCTGTTTCTGATTCTGAAACGCCAACGACAGAAAACTTTGTTTACGATCCAGCAATTTGGAAGCCAATCGATATGGAAAATCTCGATATTAAGCGTGGATCGGCACTCGACCTCACTGAAGGTATGACTGGCAAACCTTGTGGTATCGACGGACGTGTTGTAATCGGCAAGACAGGGCATTTTGAATTTGAAAACAAGCCTGGCGTTCCTGTCAGATTTAAAGGGACAAACTTGCGTTTGGCAAATCGCTTCCCAGTTAAGAAAAATATTGTCGACCCATCGGCACCAATCGTAACAGGCGATTTAGTTCGTACTCACGCTGACATTGACGCATACGTCAATATTCTCAAGAAGCAAGGCTACAATGCAGTTCGTTGGCGTCCGGCGTTTAGAGGTGCAGCAGAATACAAGGCACCGCACGTTTTGTATGAAGACATCCAAGATATGTACGACTATTACATTTACGCACTCAAGCGTGAAGGTATCTACATTTTCTATTATCTTTGCTCGAACGATATTGGCGACCCAAATTATCGTTGGGACGATCGCAATACTGTAAAAGTTAAGATGATGTTTGGCGATAAGAGTACTCGTGAAAACTGGGTAAAGCTCGCAAAGGCACAGCTTGAACACGTCAATCCATACACAAAAATGGCACTCAAAGACGATCCAGTTGTCGCAACGTTGGAATACTGGAACGAGTTTGAACAAGGTGCTCAAAATTATGGAAAGCTCACAAAAGAAGGTCGTGATATTCTCAAGGCAAATTATGCAAAATATTTGCAAAAGAAATATGGTACAGTTGAAAAATTCCTAAAAGCAAATCCTAATTTAAAACAAACTGTGCCGGTAAAGAAGTTTGAAGATGTTGATATTTCTATTGGGGATAATCGTACAAATGATTATGGCGATTTTGTCGTTCAAGCGATGCGTGAAACAAACGCATTTTGGGAAAATACAATTCGCAACGAAATTGGTATGAAAGCTCCAATCCACCAAAACAACTGTGCAAGACAAGTTTATTGGGCATTTGTAGGTGCTGAAAGTGGAAGCTATAACGCAATAAATACTTACCACTGCCACCCGTCGACTTATCGTATCGGTGGTATTGTCCCAGGGGCAAGTCAGTTGGAAACCGATGCAGAATTCTGGCGTAAAACTGTTATCAGAAGAATTGCTGGTATGACAACAGCAGTTACAGAATATCAACACTGCCACTTTAATCCATTTAAGCACGAAGCTGGCATTATCTTCCCAGCATACTCTGCTTATCAAGATTATGGGGCATTGATTGTGTTCGACGCAGCAGTAGCTCCTAAAGGCGGGGAAATGGGATATTTCAATGTTGCAGAAAACCCAATTTTGCGTGCAAACGATTTTATCAACTACTTCTTGTTCTATCGTGGCGACGTCAAGGTTTCGCCAAACAGAGTAGATTTTCTCTTTGATGAAAAAGCGATGAAAACAAACCCAGCGTTTGCATCGTACAATATTTCGTACTCGATGATGTCATTGATGTCGGGCTTCGCAATCAACTTCCCAACAGCTCGTAAAATTGACGATCTCAAGAAAGTTGAGATTTCTAAACCAGTGTTGACACTCGAGCCATCTATCACAATGAAGCCAGATGAAATGGAAAAAATCCTTCGCAAAAATGGAATCCTTACGGCAGACAACAAGACTGACGCAAAGAATAGAATTTTCCAAACCGATACAAAAGAAATCACGATGCGTTCAAATGAAAAGCTTGTGAAAGTAGTAACGCCAAAGACAGAAGCAATCACGATGCTTAAATCGACAAAGAACGAAAAGCTCGGCAATATGACGATTAAATCGGTAAGTACTGACGTTGCAATCGCACTTTCTTCGCTCGACAACAAGTCACTTAATCAATCTGATAAGCTTATTCTCACAATCGCAACAGATACTGCGATGAGTGGTTTTGGTGTTTCAAAGAATCGCTTGTATGTAACAGGTTGGGGGAAAATGCCTGTGGTTATTGAGACAGGTAAATTCTTTGCAGAGCTAAAAGTTGACGGCAACAAGAAATACACAATGTACTCACTGAAGATGAACGGCGAAAGAATCGATGAAATACCGCTTGAAGTAAAAGACGGCAAGTTGATTCTCGATGTCGATACGACAAAGCATACAGCAGTCTTCTTTGAAATTGTCGCAAAGAAATAATCTCAAAAAATCTATATGAAAAAAATTCTATTATTTATACTATCGGCGATGGTTTTGTCGCCGATAGGGTATGCGCAACTGGGAAAGAAAATCCCAGTTGTTAAGTATCCAGCCAAGCTCACGCTCGTTTCTCATGGAGGAACTTTGACACCCATACAAGACGGCTCTAATGCAATAATCACAAAACGTGATGACGGTGGTATTGACGCTATTTACGAGGCTCGCTCGACACGTTGGCGTACAATGGAAGTTGCATTCATAGCCGAAGCAGATATGTCGGCTACAATTTTTATGATGAGCAACAAACCGAAAACGTCGATGTATTTCGACAATATCAAAATCAATGGAAAGCTTATCCCGAATGGCGATTTTCAAAATGGTTTGAATAATTGGAAAATTAAAGACGGCAAGCCGTTTATATCGTCGTTTTTACCACGTTTCCAAGGCGACAAATGTATATCATCGGCATCGTGGCACAGATTCCTTCAGGTCGTAAAATTCAAAAAAGGCGACAAGATAGAATTCAATGTCGATGTAGCGGTAAACGATAGTTGGAATGATTGTCAAATTGTCGATTTATCAAAGGCAGTTAATGCGTCGTACAAAGGCGAAAATTTGCCGAAAGACATAAAGCCGTTTAACAAACTTCGTCCGAGAAAAAATCCGATAGAAGTTGCAGGTATGAAGTTTAAAGTTTTGCGTCCACAAAAGGAAACTGGCTTTGCGACGTTAGCAACATCTGAATCTAAAGATGAAGTAGAAGTTGATTTGTCGGACAATCCGTTGAGTGGAAAATATCTTTATGTTTTGCACACGTTGGGTAGGGGATTCTGGAGTTTTGCGAAAATAAAAATAACATTTGCAGACGGTCGTGAACGTACTCTCGATGTTCGCAACACTGTTGATGTAGCCGATTCAGATAAAGCTCCACAAGCGTACGACAACGCATTGCCCGTTTACACAACCAAAGGCGATGGCGTAATCTATATGAGCCGATTTGATTTGAAGGGTGGCGACCACCTCGGTTTAGTGAAAAAAATCAAATTGTTGTCAAAGAAAAATTGGATGATTTTTGCAATGACTATCTCATCTCGAGAAGTTCGTACAACCGAAAATTATGTATTTGACCCGAAAATTTGGAAACCAGTTTCTGCCGATTCATACGAAGTAAAAGCTTGCACAGCACTTGATTTTTCTGCATCGGTTGAAGCACCAGCAGGTAAGTATGGTAGAGTAGTTGTCGGCAAAAGTGGAAATTTTGAATTTGCCGATAAACCCAACGAGCCAGTTCGCTTTAAATCGGCAAATTTCTTCTCGCTGATTTGTCAATTCGGCACTCGGATTAAGACTCATGAAGAAATAGATAGATACGTTGCAATGCTGAAAAAACAAGGCTTTAATGCGTTGCGTTGGCGTTTTGTTATGAATAAACGTGAGTTTGAAGCACCATACAAAATGCACGCACTAAATCGCGACCTATACGACTATTTCCTTTATGCGTTGGGGCGTGAGGGTATCTACTCATTCTTCTATCTTTGCAGTCATGACACAGGCGACCCGTCGTTTACTTGGAATGATCGTTTTACTGTAAAAGTCAAAATGATGCTCGGCGAAAAAGATGCTCGCCAAGCTTGGCGAAAGCTCGCAAAAATGCAACTCGAACACATCAACCCATACACAAAGAAAGCGTGGAAAGACGATCCGTCTATTGCTACAATCGAGTATTGGAACGAGTTTGAATTGGGAGTGTCGTCGTATCCGTCAATCACAGCTGAAGGTAAAGAATTACTCCACAAAAAATTTGCTCAATATTTGGCAAGACATTTTAAAGATGTAAAAGAGTTTCTCGCATATTGCGAGAAAGTCGGCAAGCCGTGGAAACAAGATAGCAAAGCTGAAAAGTTTGAAGATTTAGATATTTCAAATTGGGGCAATCGTTCAAGCAATCCGGTTTATGCACGCTTTATTATCGAAGCGATGACCGATATGCAGGACTTCTGCCGTAAAGTTATTTGCGATGAAATCGGGATGAAAGTGCCGACTCACCAAAACAACTGTATGCGTACTGTTCATTGGACTTATTTGAGTGCGATTGCTGGCAATTACACTGCTATTAATGTGTATCACTGCCATCCGTCGTCATACAGCTTGGGTGCAGAGGTTCGCCAAGTAAGTTCTCTTGACGATGTCGGTTCGTATTGGCGTGGAACAGTCGCAAAGAGGGTAGCAGGTATGCCGATTGCAGTAACAGAATATCAACATTGCTATTTCAATAAATTTGCGCACGAAGCTGGTGTCTTGTTCCCAGCGTACTCGGCACTGAATGGCTACGACGCACTCGTAGCATTCGACAGCCCTGTATCGATTGACGGTGGTAGACTCGGATTCTTCAATATCGGAGTAAATCCAGTCTATCGTGTGAACGATTTTCTCACATACTTTTTGTTCTATCGTGGCGACGTAAAACGTTCTCCACACCGAGTTGACGTTGAAATCGACAAAAACTTTATGGAAAAAGATCCACTTGTTTCTTTGGCGATAAATGAGAAACAGCGTATGATTTCTCTTATGACAGGCTTGGCAGTCAATTTCCCAGACGTGAAAAGAAACGATGATGTCGAAATTAAACCAGCCGACATCAAAATGAAGCCGTTTGGTGCAACTGAAGTTATAGTTGATCAACAATTCACAGGAGCAGGCAAAAACGTCGGCAAAGATTATCCGATTGACGATTTTGTCGCAACTTTGAAAGATAAAGGAATTTTGGATAAATCGAATATTTCCAATCCATCAGAATTGATTTTCCAATCCGACACTGGCGAAATCACAATGTACGGCAAGAAGCGTGAGATGACTGTTATTACTCCGAAATCGGTTGTAGCAATCGTCAATGAAAATTCAAAGCCGATGCAACTTGGCGAGCTTACGATAAACTCATTCAATCGCAAAGGGACAATAGGTGTTGTATCAATAGACAACAAGCCACTCGCAGAGTCATCGCGTATGGTTTTAGCTATTGCGACCGACAACGTGCCGAGCGATGTAGAACTTTCGGCAAGCCGTAGAAAACTTGGGCAATGGGGCAAATTGCCAATCTTGATTGAAACAGGGCAACTTTCTGCGACACTAAAAGTGTCCGACAAGAAATATACAGTCTATCCGTTAAAAATCAGCGGTGAACGCCTTGACGCAATACCGATTGAAAATTCAAACGGAACATTGAAGCTGGATATCGACACATCAAAGAATCCGTCAATGTACTTTGAAATTGTCGCTGAATAAGAGCGAAATTGCATACAAAAAAAGCCATCAATCTGATGGCTTTTTTTGTTAAACTTTTAAGAAGATTTTGTTTTTGTACATTAAATATAAAATATAAAAAAGTATTAAATATTCTGAAAAATTTATTAGTAGTGGATAGTAGTCGCCAAGCGTAGATTTTAACCCAAAAAACAGCGAATTTGGGATGCTTTTAAAACTTATAACGTGGCTAACTACATATGCAAAAATTGAATTCATACCGTATATTTTCAGCCAATCAAGCCACTTGCCACGACCGATACAATCAATATACCAGTAGAAAATTGCCATTGCTAAAAAGCAAAGTCCACCACTATAAAGTGTCATTGAACTCGACCATATCTTTTTTATTATCGGGAAATGTAATCCGACAAGTTGTCCTGCAATAACAAGGGCAATGCCAGTTAAAAATAGGATTTTTGCGTTTCTAAATTTGTCTGTGCCGTTTCGCATAATCTCGCCTGCAAACGCACCAAGCATAACAGTTATGCCAAAATTCAATGAGCTTAAAATCCATGTATAGTGATAGTTTTTTGAAAAAGACCAAACATTCTCAGACCAACGTACACCGTCTCTCCAACGTCCGAGAAGAGCCTTATCGACAGTTTCTGCAAAGTTCCCGTCTGGAGTAAAATCGCCAAAAGCACACATTAAAGCGTAGTAAGTTGCAAAGAGAAGGGAAGTAATTATAATCTGCCACTTGATTGTTTTAAAGTTCAGTAAAATTACAGAAGCAATCAAATATCCAATAGCGATTGCTTGGAGTGTGTTTGAATAGAGGCGAAGCGAGTGCAAATCGAATTTCAGTAAATTACCTTGAACTAATGCACCAAAGAAAAATAGCAAAAACACACGTTTTACGATTCTAAAATATATTCTATTTCCTTGATATTTTGATAGCGAAAACGGCATCGACACGCCTGCCATAAACATAAATAGTGGCATAATCAAATCCCAAAAATAGAAGCCTTCCCAATTAGCGTGCGAGAGCTGTGTACGCAAGAATTCAAGTTCGGGCATATTTAAAATTTTCAAAAGTTGGAACAAAAAGGGTCCAGCAAAAACGAGTATAAAAATATCCAGTCCACGTAAAATATCAAGTGAGTGTAAACGTGTTGTATTTAAATTTTTCATATCTTACTTATAATAAAATTGAGTTATTAAACAACAAAAAAGCGTTCCTACTAAACAAGGAACGCTTTTTGATTTTTCAATTTCTTGATTATGCTTGACCGATTTCTTTGAGCATATCGGTGAACCAAGTTTGCGAAACGTCGAATGGTTTGCCTCCCTTGATTCTTTCAAACTCGCATGCACGCAAGATATTGCCGTTGTTTTCATCGTGTCCGATAACACCGCCTTCACGACGCATTGCGCATTCAACTGCGAGGTCTGTACAACTCTTGATGAGACGCAAGTCGTCGGCATTTGCTGCTGCTGCACGAGCAAAGTATCCGCTCTTTTGTACCATCACTTTTTCTGCACCAATCATTTCAGCGAATTGTTTGCCGAACCATTTTCCTGGGTTGACAGCATCGAGCTTTACGTGTCCGAAAGCATCACGTGGAACTTCTTCGCCACGAGCTTCCATTTCTGCAACGATTGTCTTAACGCCAGCACCTTCTGAAATGAAGATGTTTACGCAGTCATTCTTATCCATAACTTCACGGAGACGTTTCGATTCTTTTGCGATGTCGATTTCCATTTCTGGAATAAATACTGCGTGAACTTCACGGCGGTCCTTTGTGAGCCCCAAACCATCGGCGAATTTACCAGTTGCGAGCATTTCACGATATTTGCATGCTGTTGCCGCTGTGAGCCAACCGCAGTTGCGACCCATTACTTCGTGGATGATGAGCATACGAGGGTTTGCACCACATTCTGCAACTACATTCTTGAAGAATTTTGCACCTTCTTCTGCTGCTGTCCATGCACCGAGGCTTTGGCGGATTGGGTATACATCGTTATCGATTGTCTTTGGCAAGCCGATAACTGTGAGCTCATAATTATTATCTTTAAGATATTTTGCCAAATCTGCTGCAGCAGTGTTTGTGTCGTCGCCACCGATAGTATGGAGGATATCAACACCATCTTTTACGAGTTGGTCGGCCGCTACTTTTTGTGGGTCTTCGCCTTCTTTTACGAGTCCACGTTTGACGCAGTCTTTAACGTTTGTGAGCTTAACACGAGAGTTGCCGATTGGCGAGCCACCATAGAGGTGCAACAAGTGAGCTTGTTCACGCATTTTTGCGTCAACTTTGATGCTATCGCCGAGCAAGAGACCCTTGTATCCATTGATGTAGCAAAGGATTTCGATTGAAGGATCGATTTCTGTGTAGCGTTCGATAAGACCGCCGATTGCACTTGAGAGGCAGGGAGCCAAGCCACCTGCTGTGAGGATTCCGACTTTTTTAGGTTTGTTCATATCTATCTATATTTATTGATTAAAAAAAATTGTTCAAAAGCTTATTTAACTAATCCTTTTGGGCAAGTAAATTTTCAGGATTTTAAAATAAACTTGAAGAAAAATAAGAAGAAGTTAAGTATTATCTCAATGTTTAAATTGTTATTGGCTGAAGTATAAATATGGCGGAGTTGATTGATATTAAGGCTGAATCCGCCGAAAAACAAAGAGCGTTGCTTGTCGGGATTAGGCGTCCGGATGAGTCGGAAATGCAAACGTCGGGGATGTTGGACGAGCTTGCCGAGCTTGCGAAAAATCTCGATATCGAAGTTGTCGGGAGAGAGATTGCATATTTGCGTGAGCCATCGGCACACTTTCTTGTCGGTGCGGGAAAGTTCGCACAGATTGCCGAAAAAGCACATTCCCTAAATGTAGATGCAATAATTTTTGACGACGAACTTTTGCCAGCACAGCAGAGAAATTGGGAGCGAGAATCGCATTTGTCGATAATAAATCGTCAAGAAGTAATCCTCGATATTTTTGCGTCGAGAGCCCAAACAAAAGAAGCGTGTTTGCAAGTGGAGCTTGCACAGCTTGAATATGCATTGCCTCGCTTGAGGAGAGCGTGGTCGCACCTCGACAGACAGCGTGGTGGTGGCGTAACTCAACGTGGTGGTGGTGAAAGTCAGCTCGAACTCGACAAGCGTTTTATATCCGACAAAATAGCGAAACTGAAAGTTGAGCTCGAAAAAGTCCGTACTATGCGAAGCGTACAACGCAAGCGAAGAATGCGTGTGCCTGTGCCAACAGCGGCGGTTGTCGGATATACGAACGCAGGGAAATCGTCGCTGATAAACGCACTCGCCAACGCTGGATTATTAGCACAAGACAAACTTTTTGCCACGCTCGACCCCACGACACGTCGCCTAAAACTTCCCAATGGTTCAGAAGTATTATTGACCGATACTGTCGGTTTTGTCCGAAAACTTCCACATAGATTTGTCGAAGCATTCAAAGCTACACTCGAAGAAGCTGTCGTATCAGAATTCCTTATTCATACAGTCGACTGTTCTAATCCTGATGCGATTGAACATATCAAAACAACATTTAAAGTTCTCGAGGAGCTGGGTGCCGATAACAAGAAAATCATAATGGTTATGAATAAAATTGATTCTGCCAATGATGATGCCCAAATTTACGAGCTAAAATCACTCTATCCTGAAGCAGTTTGGACAAGTGCACGCACTGGAGCAGGGCTTAATGAATTGTTGTCGAAAATTGAAGTTATGATTTCTGATTCATCAAAATCGATGAAGTTGCTAATCCCACATTCAGAATATAAAGCCGTTGCCGAACTCCACAAACTTGGTGCAATCAGCTTACAACGCAATGTTGATGAGGGCGTAGAAATCCTCGCAAGAGTGCCGACCCGACTTTTCGACGCATTCTCAAAATGGTCGCAATCTTAAATAATTAGATTATATAAATTGACTTTTTTTTAAATTAACGAAAGAATACTTGGTTATATTTATGAAAATACTTAAAGCATTTTTTTTCACGTTGTTGGCATCTCTCGTTTTGGGAGTATTTTACTTTTTGACTCTGCTCGGACCAGGTAAAGTCGAACAAGTCAAATTTAATGATATTGACCCTCTTGCAGAAAGTTCACGTCTGCTAAAAGAGTCAGAACGCTTGGAGATGGAGTTTGAACAAGCTGCCACAGCAAATACAATCACACAGAAGGCTATCGAAAAACTTCGAGATGCAATCGCACTTCAAGAAAAATATATCGATAGAGCTTTGACTGGAAGCCGTGCCCCTGCAGAACGTTTGATGAAACTTCAAACAAGACTCCAAAACGTAGAAGCACAGCCAATCAGCGAAACGATAGATTCTATCGCAATCCGTGCACAAGAAGCTGAAGATAGAAAAGATATTTCTACTGCAAGAGATCTTTTTAAAGAAGCTTACGATTTACAATCAAAAGTTAATGCAGAATATCCACTTTCAAAATTTAACAATATCACAAAGCGTGTAAATTTTGATAGAAAAGTAAAAATGCTCGAAGCTCAACCAGCTTATATGAAAAGTGTCGAGCTTGAGAAATCGGCAATTCAAGCACGCGAAAAGGGCGATGTTATCAAGGCAAAAGAATTGTACGAAAAAACGTTGGAAGCTATTTCACACTTGCACGCAACATACCCAAGCTCGATTTATACCGATTTTTCACGTTTGATGCAAATCGAATCCGAATTGCAATCTCTCAATTCAGGCGGACTTGCTGAAAAAATCGTCGAACACTTAAAACAAGCTAAAGAAGCCGAAGCAAAAGGTGAATACCTTATCGCCTCTGAAGCTTATTCTGATGCGGCACAATGCCAACGCAATATCAATAAATTGTATCCAAAAAGTAAGCTTGTATCGGAAGAAAAAGCTCGCGAATACGAGTTAAAGAAAGTTGAAGCGTACAGCTGGAAGTTTGCACAAGAAATTAAAGAACAAGATGCAACTTTGATAAAGTCGCTCCAAAAAGGCGATATGTCGCAAGTGCCAGAAACAACTGCAAACCTCATCAGAAAAACTGAACACTTTACTAAGAATTTCCCACAAAGCAAACTCTTGCCCGACGATATTCTTATGCGTTTAAGATATATCGATTTTATGGTCAAAGATATTTCAAAAGTACAGAAATTGATTTATTCTTCATTGAATGCAATCGAAAATTCAAAATCGAGAAAAATGCTTAAAACAGAAGTTTCGCAAGAATTGTATTCAATAGTGATGCAAGAAAATCCAAGCCGTTATTCAGACAATTTGAAGCGTCCAGTCGATTCCGTTACGCTCGATGACGCACAACGTTTCTGCCAACGTGCATCGTGGCTTTTAGGCAAAAAAGTCGAATTACCAAGTTTGGCAGAATACAAAACTGTAATTGGTTCTTTGCGATATGTAGATTTAAACGATATTTCATGGAATAATATGAATAGTGGTGGGATGACTCAACCTGTCGCTACAAAAAAATCTAACGACAAAGGATTTTTTGACTTGCTCGGCAATGTCGCAGAATTTGTAAAGAAGGATTCATCGGCAACCGAAAATATTAAAATTATCGGTGGTGGTGCACAGACATCGCTCGACGCAATGACAGAAATCCCATTGAAAGATTTTGACCCAAAACAACGCAACAGAATGGTCGGATTCCGTATTGTTGTAGAACTATAAGATTGATATGAAAATTTATCCAGCAGTAGATATTAAGGATGGTAAGTGCGTTCGCTTGCGTAAAGGTCTGGCAAACGATAGCACAGTTTATTTTGAAAATCCCGTAGATGCCGCAAGAGCATTTGTCGACGCAGGTTCAGATGTAATCCATGTAGTTGATCTCGACGGTGCGTTTGAAGGTGCTATGCGAAACCTCAAGACAATTCAAGCGATTGCAGAACTCGGTATGTTCGTAGAACTCGGTGGTGGTATGCGAGATGAATCGTCTGTGCGTGCAGCGTTTGACGCTGGCGTGAGCAGGGCAATCATCGGTACAAAAGCTTGTACAAATCCAGAATTTGCTGAAGAACTCGCTCAAAAATATGGCGAAAAAATCGCAGTTGGCGTAGATGCAAAAGGTGGGAAAGTTGCAATTAAAGGTTGGGTTGAAGTTGCTGAATATACAGCGTATGAACTCGCCGAACGCCTCGCAAAAGGTGGCGTAAAAACTTTCATCTATACAGACATTGATACCGACGGTATGTTGTCGGGAGCAAACTTGCCAGCACAAGAAAAAATGTTGCAAACAATAGCTCCATTTGGATCGCAGTTGATTGCATCGGGTGGTGTTTCGGCAGATAAAGATATTGTAGATTTAAAAGAACTTTCGCTGAAATATCCTAATCTTCACGGGGCAATCGTCGGCAAGGCGATATACGAAAAACGTGTCGATTTAAAGAATATTATCAAAATTGCGAATGCGTAATGAATATAGAAATCCTCAACTCGCAGTGGTCGGATTATGAGCTTATTGATAGTGGCGATAGGCTCAAACTTGAGCGTTTTGGCGACGTAATTGTAATCAGAAGTGAGCCAAAAGCATGGTGGAAACCATCCTCTCCAGAGTTGTGGAAAAATGCACACGCAAAACATTTCGACGAAGAGAAAAAAAATACTTATTGGCAATTTTATAAGAAAATTCCAGCTCCAATAATGGATTGGGAGTCGATTAAATTCCGTACAAAATTTATGGACGGAACTAAACACTTGGGTGTTTTCCCAGAACAGTCGCCACATTGGCAGTTTATCAAAGATTCTGCAAAAAATTATAAAGGCGAAGGTAAGCCAAAACTCTTGAACTTATTTGGCTATACGGGTGGAGCAACTCTCGCAGGTGCAAAAGGTGGCTTTTTTGCAACACACGTCGATGCATCAAAACCATCGGTTGATTGGGCGAGAAAAAATCAAGAAGAAAGCGGTCTTGCAAATGCTCCAATACGTTGGATTGTTGATGATGCACTAAAATTTGCAAAACGTGAAGAACGTAGAGGCTCTGTCTACGACGCCATTGTTCTCGACCCTCCCGCATTTGGTAGAGGTCCAAGAAATGAGCTATGGAAGCTTGAAAAAATGCTCCCAGAATTGCTCGATGTATGCTCGAAAATTTTGTCTAAAAAACCTATGTTTGTATTGATGACATTGTATTCTATCGAAGCATCATCAATTATGGCATCGAATATGCTTATGCAATATTTCGGCAATAGAAAAAATGCTAAATTTGAGTGCGGGGAACTCGCAATAAAATCATCCAAAGGGTTTGATTTACCTCTTTCAATATATGCAAAAGTATCGTTTGATATTTAATGATGTTTTACACTATTTTTCTTTGTCTTTTGTTATTTTATAATTGCTCGAAAAAATAAGGCAATGGGGCTTTTGTTGATTTGCAAGAGCGTTAGTATTAGTAATTTGCAAAAACTTAAAAATATTTTAAAATTACATTTGACAATGTTGCTTTTTGGGTTTTGTGTTATTGTCAGAAAAAGCGATACAAGAAAAATAAATTTGAATATGCGTTCTGTTTACAGGCAGTAGGCATTGTCTTTTTTTCTCTTTGTATTTTGCGTTTTTCGACAATTTTTTTACACATTCATTTCACACATTCACAACCCCTTAAATTAGGAAAGCATTACAGGACATGGCTAAAATCACAGTAGACGGAAATCAAATACTTGACTTGGGCAAAAAGGGCCCGTCAGGCGGTTTTAAGATTCAAAGATTTTTCACAAAAGAAGGCACATTTGCTTACGACACAGCAAAGTGGGTTCGTGCCGATATCAAGATGTTTGCAGCTGGCGAAACAGTTTTTGAACGCAAAAGCGTAGAAGTACCAGCACACTGGGGCGATAATGCACTTAAGATTACAATCAGCAAATACATTTTTGGTAAAGACCCTGGTACTCCAGAATACGAAGATTCACTCAAACATATTTTCGACCGTATCGCAAACACATACACAGTTTGGGGCTTCCAAATGGGATACTTCGCAGACGAAAAGTCGGCATTGGTATTCAACCAAGAAATGAAGTATATGCTCTTGCATCAAATTTGGGCTCCAAACAGCCCAGTTTGGTTTAATATTGGTCAATGGGAACAATGGCGTTGGGGACGTCCTGACCTCCGCGATATTCTCGGCAACCACGGCAACGAAGCATTCTATGGTGTAGAAACAAAGAAAGGCGTTGTTGAAGCAAAAAAAGCTATTTCAACATACTCAAATCCACAAGCGAGTGCATGCTTTATTTTGGGCGTGAAAGACTCGATGGAAGCAATCCTTAAACATCAATATACAGAAGGTTGCATTTTCTCGAGTGGCTCTGGTGTTGGTATCAACATTTCATCATTGCGAAGCGAAGGCGAACCAATCGCAGGAAAAGGTTCAGCATCGGGCCCACTCTCGTTCGACAGAGGTTGGGACAAAATGGCTGGTGCAATCAAGTCGGGCGGAAAAACACGTCGTGCAGCGAGAATGGTCGTTATGTATTCAGACCACCCAGACGTATTTGAATTTGTACACACAAAGTTTAAGCAAGAAGAACTCGCAAAAGTTATCTTGCAAGAACACAATGTTCAGTACGGACTCCGTAAGCTCGCAGAACAAAAGCTCAAAGACGGCACACCAGAAGAACACATCGCAGCAAGAATGTTGCTCTCGACACCATTTGTGGTCGATAAGTCTTTCAGCCCTGCAATGGACGACCTCGTATATGGTCAGACACTTTCAAACCAAAATGCAAACCACACTGTCTCGATGAAGAGCGGTTTCTGGCTCGCATATAAGAATGGCGAAAAATACGCTACACGTTGGGTTAAAGATCCATCGCATATCGTTCGCAAGTACGATCCATCTGAATTGCTCAGCATTATGGCAACAGCAATTTGGAACAACGCAGAACCAGGATTGCACAATAACGATATTATCAACTTCTGGAGCACATTCCGCGACGAATTGATGATTGAAACAAGTAATCCTTGCTCGGAATATCTCGGACCTGTATTTAGCTCTTGCAACCTTAGCTCGTTCAATATTCTTCGCTTCTATCGCAACGGTGTATTTGATATTGAGCGTTTCAAGAAAGCGGTACAAATTGCGATGATGGCTGCCGATATGAACGTATCAAAGGGCGGGTTCCCAATTCCAGAAATCGCAATTAACACAGTCAACTATCGCACAACAGGTATCGGTTTTGCAAACGTTGGTGGCTTGTTGATGTCGCTCGGTATTCCTTACGATTCACCGACAGGCAGAGCAATCGCATCAAGCTTGGCATCGCTTTTGACATCAACTTGCTATGCGGTCAGTGCACAACTTTCAGATGTCTTGGGTACATTCACAAAATTCCCACTCATCAAGGGAAGTATGCGCAGAGTTATCAATATGCACTCGTTGATGAATGATGAACTCAAGAAGATGACTGGTATGAAAGTCGGTTCGCAAAAGAATATGGACTTGCCGAACGAAGAATCGTTCACACCAGCAGACGCATTGGAAGGTTTCCGTTTGAGTATCGGCGCAGACGGCTTGAATATCGGCGACGAATGGCGTGCAGTTATCGCAGAAGCTGGCGAAATGTGGAACGTTGTTCGTGCATCAAAAACTTTCCGCAATAGCTTTGTAACATGTATTGCTCCGACAGGAACAATCAGTGCTCCACTCGGAATTTATGAAGAAGGTACAACATCTGCAGAACCAGAATATTCACTTGTAAAACACAAGCAACTCAGCGGTGGCGGTACAATGACACTTATCAATGGTCTTGTTCCAATGGGCTTGGCAAAACTCGGCTATTCATTTGAACAAATTGTAACAATCGTCGCAGAAGTATCAGGCTTGGCAGGGGTTGAAAACTTCTTGCAATCGAAACACGTCAAGGAACGTATCGACATCTTGCGTAACCTCAGCGAAGGTGGCGAAACTTGCAAAGAAATTAGCTCACGCATTTCTGTATTCCATGATGACGACGAGTACTTCAGCTTCATTAAGCAACTCGCATCGCAATCAGAAAAGGGTAAACTTTCTATCAACGATATGTCGATTTACTTCGGTTGCGGACATATGGAAGATATTCCGTGGATTAGCCAAGAAACACTTAAAGTGTTCGATTGTGCAAATATTCCATACGGCGGAACACGTTGTATCGCAACAGAAGGCCACGTCAAGATGCTTGGTGCACTTCAACCATTTATCTCGGGTGCGTCGTCGAAGACAATCAATATGCCATCGTCGGCGACCGAAGAGGACATCGCAAACAGTCTTGTTGAAAGCCATGAACTCGGCGTAAAGTGTATTGCAATCTATCGCGATGGTTCAAAGGCAAACGCAGTTTATAGCACACGTTTGGATTCAACAGAAGTTCAAGAAGCATGGCAACAACTGCTCAAGACAGCTACACAAATCAGAATTCAAGAACACGCAAATCCAATCCGTAAACGCTTGCCATATCGCCGTTGGGGACAGACAGTAAAGTTCACAATCGGCAACGATATCAACGGTTTTATGACTGTCGGTATTTCTGAAACTGGTACATGTGCAGAAATCTTTGGACACTTGGGTCAAGGTGGATCATTTATCAATGGTATGTTTGACGCATTCTGTAAGGCGTTCTCAATCGCCTTGCAATATGGTGTACCATTTGATAGCTTTATTTCATCATTTAGATATATGTCGTTTGATCCATCTGGATGGGTAAAGATTGGCGAATATCAAGAAGAAGATAAGCCTGAAATCCACAACTGTAAGAGTATTGTTGACCTCTTGATGCAGTTGCTCGATTGGATGTTCCCAGCCGAAAACGAACGTCGCTTGCGTTCGCTCGACCAAAACTACATCAGCGAAATGTTCTCGAATTCCACACATACACTCAAAATTAAGGGCGTAGAACATAAGCCGATGCAAACAGAACTTCCATTGATGGCAACACCACCAAAGCCAAAGAGAGCAGACAAGGCTATGAGCAGTGCATTAACATGCCCGAAGTGCCACTCATACTCATACGTTTTCGACGGCAAGTGCCGTTCATGTCGCGATTGCGGATATAAAGACGGTGGTTGCGGAGCATAATTGCTCTCAAAACATCAAACAAAAAGGCATCGATTATCGATGCCTTTTTTTGTGTGAGAAGAAAATCAAATTAAAATGTGCGATGTTTTATTATTAGATAAAAAAGCGATATTTATTCATTTGGAATATCTTCAGGTAATATTTTAGATAGTGTGTCAACAGATAGATTGCTTTGAGAAGACAAACGTGTCGCTTGGCGTTCAATAGTTTTATCAAATATATTTCTCACATAGCGTCCATTTCCAAAACCATCAGCTTTGCTTTCTATTGCCTTTTTAAATAGGAGTAATAGAGTTTCTTCAGTTTCTGGCGTGATAATGTATTCAAATTTTTTTGCACGCAACTTAAATATTTGAAGTAGTTCCTCCACTGTATAATCGGGAAAATCTATATATCTGTTAAATCTCGAATGCAAGCCTGGGTTTGAGTTTATAAAGTCTTGCATTTCCTTTGAATATCCGGCAAGGACAACAACTAAACGATCTCTATTATCCTCCATTCTTTTTAAAAGTGTAGCAATAGCTTCGTATCCGAAATCGTTTTGACTTTGATTTACTAAAGTATAAGCTTCATCTATGAATAAGACACCATCAAGAGCTTTATCAATAATCTTATTTGTCTTAATAGCCGTTTGACCAACATATTCTGCGACCAATCCCGAGCGATCTGTTTCAACTAAATGACCTTTTTTTAAAATACCTAAATCTTTATAAATTCCAGATACAATTCGAGCGACAGTTGTTTTCCCAGTTCCTGGGTTTCCAGTAAATACACAATGATACGATGGTGTTGTTACTTTTAGTCCTTTTGTCTTTCTGTGTTGTTGGATTTTTATTAAATTTGTTAAAGTTGATATTTCAGCTTTTACACTGTCTAATCCGATTAATGTATTTAACTCTTCAATGGGCGATGTAGTTTCAGTTGAAAAGGATTCAGAGACAGGTGTAGCCGTCCCACTTTTTCCTAACGTCATAATTTCGTCCATCCAATCATTTTCTTGTTGTGTTACTACTGAATCACATTTAGCAATTAATGAGATGTATCTATAAATTAGAATATGATATTGTAGTTTATAATCGCTATTATAATCACCAATTAATTTACTTAAAATGAATTTTTCTTCTGGCTCGGGAACTTGTAGAAGTTGATTTATAATGGATTCGCTTATATTTACAAGTTTTTGTCTATAAACTTCTATCATATCGTAAGACATCTTGCTATCGTAAATAGTATAACACATCAAGACCAAAAGACCAAAACCTTCTTTTGATTTTAGATTTAATTTATGTCCTGCGTGCAACAAACTTCTTGCGAAGTCGACGAGTATTATCAACTGAATTTTGCTTATGAAAGAATTTGAATCGAAACTTCCCAATGAAGAATCGTCAGTGAATTCAATTTTAACATTATTTAACTCATCCGTAAATTCATGAAATTTGGAATCGTAATCTAACATTCTTGCAAATGATATGACTTCGTTTGTTTGTTTCAGTAAATCGTTAAAGAACGCTTGAGATATAAATTGAGTATTTAATAAATTTTGTCTTTTACGAATCGACGAACGATTTGATGTAGGGGATGACTTTGTCTTGTTTTCTTTTTCACTTTCTGTAATGTACCAATAGATACCTGCGAACACAAATAATACTATAATACCAAGCACAATGTGTACTGCAAATGCGATAAATGTGAAGAAAACGGCAACTATCAAAAAATAGATAAGTGCCCAACCTGTATCATTAGGAGTATTGTTATAATTTGAAGACATAATATTTATTGTTTGTAGTTTGTAGCCTATGAATTAAATCACACATTTCAACTTTATTTGCTAAATTAATTATTGCGTTTAATAGATTGCTATCATCAATGAACAGAGTGTATTTTCCTTGACTATATTTATGGTAGGTACATTTTTATAAAAAGAGCGTTATGGACGAAAATAGGATACAGGTTGCAAGGGGCAATTCTATGAGAATTGTATTGCCTCGCATTTTTAGTGGTCGCGGGAAAATGGTAGTATGGCGTATCTCGGTGGCTACTACTTATTTTGTCAAACGTATGCTCGATATAATTGTGTCGCTGGCAATGATTATTTTGCTGATTCCTTTATTTGTTGCGGTCGCTATTTTGATAAAACTTGAGTCGAAGGGCGGGGTGATTTATCGCCAAATTCGTGTCGGTAAAGATGGGCAACATTTCACTTTCTACAAGTTTCGTTCGATGTTTGTCGATGCCGAAAAAAGAAAGTCGCAAATTCTCGATCAAAATGATAGTTCGGATGGTGTCATCTTTAAGATGAAAAATGATCCACGCATAACACGCATTGGACGTTTTATTCGGAAGTATTCTATCGATGAACTTCCTCAGTTGTTTAATGTACTCGAAGGTTCGATGAGCCTTGTCGGACCACGTCCACCATTGCCAACTGAAGTTGCACAATATACTCTTGATGAACGCAAGCGTCTGCACATCAAACCAGGGATAACGTGCATTTGGCAGGTTTCAGGACGCAGTGATATTCCATTTAAAAAACAAGTTTTGTTGGATGAGCAGTACATAAAAAATCACGGACTACTCAAGGATATCGCCATTCTCCTAAAGACGATACCCGCAATTCTAACTGGAAAAGGTGCGTATTGATGAAGGCGATAATTAAATGTGTTTGTCCGCAAAATTCGTGGACAAACAACTTTGATACTATAAATCCATATATGATTCCAGTCTTGGATAAGCCGATAATCGAGTTCTATATCGACTATTGCTTGCTGTGTGGCGTTTCTGAAATTGTAGTTGTCGCACAAGAATACGATATTGCGTTGTTCTCGCACATCAAGTCGATGAGCAAATGGGGTACGCCAGTCTCGATAGAAATTGATGACGACACGCCTTTGCAACAAAACCCCAATGACATCTGTTTTGATAAGTTTGCGTTAATTTGTTACGACAAAAATTTTAAAGATAGTTTGGTGTCGATAGAAAATCTTTGCACAGATTATGCCGATATAATTGATAGTGAAATCGTCGCAATGTCCGAAAAAATCGATGGTTTGCCACCTATTGTCCCATTGCAGATAAATTCATTAAAGCAATATTTTGATGTGAATATGTCGCTTTTGAATAAGTATACATCCTGCTTTTTGATGAAAGGTTACGGTGGGGAAGATGGCGTATTTATGGGTATGAACGATGTTGTAATGTACAAAGCCGAACTTACTCCTCCGTTAGTTATCGACGACAATACGCAAATTGAATGTGCGTGCAATATCGGAAGCTCTGTTATTATCGGTAAACTTTCGCTTATCGACCGAAGAACTACAATTCGCAACTCAATAGTATTTGATAGAACTTACGTCGGTGAAAATTTAACGATAGATGGTAAGATTGTTTTCCGTCAAAATATTATCGACCCTCAAAGCGAAGAAAGAACTCGTATGCCGACTTCGTTTGAGATGTCAGATACATATGCATATGTCGCCATAAAAGCCTTTGAGCGACTTTTTGAACGAACACTTGCATTGTTCCTATTTGTCGGACTCGCACCATTTTATGTGTTGTCATTTATTTTTGGGAAACCGAAGTATTCCGAAATTGAGTTGCTGGGTAAAAATGAACAGAAGTGGAAAATACGTTTGTACACACGTTCTCCACGTCTACGCGACATATATTTTTTCAAATTCTCGCAAGATAAACTTCCGTTTTTGTGGGCGACAATACTCGGTAAAATCCGACTCGTTGGAGATTCAGTTCAAGTTGCGTCCGACCCTAAAAATATGAAATTTTACGGAAAACATTATCGAGTTGGTGCATTTACATACGCAGGTTCAATTGGTAAAAAAGATAATCAATGGCGTGTTATGGATGACTTGCATTACAAAAATCATAGAACGATAAAGACTGATTTGCAGGTCGTGTTGCGTTCTCTCGTATCACGGATATTTGGAGACCAAAGTAAATGAAATCAAAATACACTTTTGTCTATAATGCCGATTTAGAAACTTTGCTCGACTCGCTTATCGAAAGATTAAAAGAAAGAATCTCGCAAAGTTCGATAAGAGAAAATCTGCAATTTGTGGTGTTTGGCGGAGGTTATGGTAGAGGCGAAGGTGGCATTTATGAATCGTCAAATGGTGCAACTCTTTACAACGATTTAGATTTTTTTGTTCTCGCAAATGACGATGCAAGCAACGCTGATTTAAATGAGATTGATTCTTTCTTTGCGACACTTTCGCAAGAGTTTAGCGAAATGGTAAAGATAGATGTGGATTTTTCAAAAGCTGTAAAAGTTAGTTATGCGTCGGCGAGAATGGATATTATGTCGTGGCGAGAAATGGCATTGTGCCGAAACGTAGTTTTTGGCGATTTACAATCCTTTGAAAAAATTTTTATTTTAAATTCTGATAAAACCGAAGTGGTAGAATCAGAAATTATGAAACTTGCAATGAACAGGTTTTCGGGGCTTTTGTATGCGAGCCAAAAACTTTTTGAAAAAGCTGAAATATCCGAATCTGACGCCGATTTCATCGCACGCAATATCAACAAAGCATTGTTTGCAAGTGGCGATATTTACTTGGCAAAATCAAATAACTTGCCGTTTAAAATCTCATCGAGACTACTTGAAATTCAAAGAGGATATTATCCCGAAGATATAAAAATTGCGTATAAAAATGCGACCGATTTTAAAGCTTTTCCAAAAATCCATTTTTCAAAATCTGATTATGAATACGAATTAAAATCAGCTTTTGCGTTGCTGAAAAAAGCTTATTTTGAAAATAAAAAATACCTGCAAAAGCGTAATTTTAAGCGCCGAATAAAAGATTTTATAACGAACATAAAGTTGCTTAAAGACTTTGCAAAATTCAAAAAACTTACAATTTTTGCCGACCCAAAATCGACTCTTTCGCTAATAGCAATAGAATTGATTGAAAATGCGAAAACGCTGGATAAATCGGCGATTGCTGACTACAAAAATATTTGGAATAAACTTTCGTGATATGCTTAAAACTTCAATTCAATTAGAAGAATGCTGTGGTTGTGGTGGATGCGTACAAATCTGTCCAACTGGTGCCTTGCGTATGGAACGCAATGCCGACGGATTCCCGATTCCTATTTTGGATTCAGACAAATGTATCGATTGCAAATTGTGTCAAAGTGTGTGTCCGATAAACAAAGAATCGCTGAAAAAATTGACATTTAAACAAGCTGATTTTTCGGTTGCTGGCATTCATAAAAATGTTGAAGTTGCCGGTGAAAGCTCATCGGGTGGGGCATTTTCGGCAATATCGCAAGCATTTGCGAAAAATGGAGATTGCGTATTTTTTGGTGCAGAAATGCTCGAAGATTTTTCTGTAAAACATCGCAAGGCAGAATCGCTTGAAGAAATTGCATCATTCAGAAAATCGAAGTATATCCCAAGCGATACGGTAGAAACTTTTAAGCAAACAAAGGAATTTTTAAAACAAGGCAAACACGTTCTTTTTTCAGGAACGCCATGTCAAATAGCATCGCTGAAATTATTTGTGGGCGAAAAATTACAAGAGAATTTATTGACTGTCGACTTTTCGTGCCATGGCGTAGGGAGTCCGTCGGTTTGGAAAAAATACCTTTCGGATATCGAAAAAAAATACGGTAAAAAAATTGTTCGATTCGATTTTCGTGCAAAAGCAAAATCGCTTGCAATGTATTCATCGCAAAGTTCACGCACGATTTTTGAAGATGGCTCGGAGCTTGTGAAATTTAAGGATAGTTGGTTTAAAGGTTTTGTATCGGCACTATTCAAAAGAGAATCTTGCAAAGGTTGTCCGTTCTCACAACCACAGCGAATATCTGATATAACTATTGCTGATTTTTGGGGGATTGAAAGAATATCTAAAAATTGGGATTCAGGCAAGGGCGTGTCGTTGATTCTACTCAACACACCAAAAGCAATCGGTATGTATGATGATATAGCAAGCTTTGCAAAGCTCGAAAAATTCCCGTTTGAAGAGTGTTTGAAATATAATATTCCACTTCGCGAAAAAGTGTCGCCACACAAAGACTACAAAAAATTCAGAGAATTACTGAAGTCGTCAGATTTTGAAACGGCACTATGGCAGACACTCGGTTATCCGACATTATTGCAAAGAACAACAGAATTATTTTTGAGATTTTTTCCAATCAGAATGCAACACGCAATCACTCGCTTGACAAAACGTACGACAGGTTTTGTGAAAATTGTGATATTAAAAGTGTTGCCAAAAAGAATATCATCTAAAATAATGGGAAAATGGGCTTCGATAAATGGGAGAGTATATATCGAAGAAAATATAGAAAATAAAAAATGATAAAGTTTTTTTTAGGTTCAGTTCCTTTTGGTTGCGATAATATCGGCGATGAGGCGATATTAGAGTCTACTATTGAAATTTTGCGTCGCAATTTTCCACATTGCCAAATCTGTGTTGCAACGGCAAAGCCGACGGAAACGGCAAAATTGTTCAACTGCAAAGCAGTCGGGTTGCTCGGCTTTGGCAATCTTGATTCAAATCGTGCCGAAACAATCAAAGCGATAAAAGAGAGCGATGTTTATCTTTGGGCAGGTGCGACAGGTTTGTCAGATTATCCAGAAGCTGGGCTTGTAGGCTTGCGAATTGCACAAAAAGCTGGCTTGCGAACAGTCGTATGGAATGTCGGAATGGATAGCGAGTTTAACCCAGCATACTTTAAGTTGCGTGGGAAGAAAGCAAAACTCTGCAATATTTCAAGCAAGTTTACGCTTAATAAAATAGACGTAAAAACACTCGCAGAAAGATATATGTCTCGCAAAATAGGCAAGACTATTGCGAGCGTTTTGCAAAAGTGCGATATGGTCGTTCTACGCGATACGTTGTCGCTAAAGAGATTGCGTAAATTTGCATCGTTGCCAAATGCAATCGTTGCGGCAGATTCGGCGACAATCTTAACTTCGCATAGCGATGAATTTTTGAATTGTCTTTCGGCGGAAAAGAAAAATGCGTTGATGTCGGATTGCGAAAAAATCGGCGTATGCGTATCGTCGCAAAGAGCATTGTCAGATTTAGACGGCTTTGCCAAAACGTTAGATTCTTTGTTGGCTGAAAAAAATAGAAAAATATTTTTCATCCCGATGAATCCTAAAACCGACACTGCGTTGATGTCGGAAATCCAAAAAAAATTAAAGTTCAAAGAAAAAACATTTTTACTCGGCGAAATATCTGATTGGCGAAACGTGCTTGCAGTAGCGTCGCATTGCGATGCAATTATCTCTTCGCGTTTGCACCTTCTTATATTGTCGGCAAATGTAGGTACGCCAATCGTTGGTATTTCTCGAGGTAGCAAGATAGCAACATTCTTGAGTAAGTTTGGTGCAAGTCCAGCAGGGAATGTCGACAACTGCCGTTTGGAAAAATTAGAAAGATACACCGAGTATGCACTCGCAAACAAAAAAGTATTTCTCGAAAAACGAGAAGAAGTTTATGATACATATTCTGCACGCTTGTCTTATGCCGAACGCTATTTGAAAGAAGTCATTTCCGATATGGGAACAGATTCTTCTACTACAAAAAAATCTTCAACAGATATGCAATCAGATGATTTAAATTTAATTCGCAATCCAGACGGAGAAAGTATTTCTTCAATCATTCAAAATAGAGATGTTTCTGAAAACTTTTTGAGTCTGTTTATGTTCGATATTCGTGCAATGCTTCTCTACTTGATTACAAAGTGGAAAGGCATTTTGGCAGTGTTTGTGATAACTCTAGTGGTCGGTTCGCAACTGCTATATTTTTACGGACACTACTCCGCACGAGCATGGTCGTCGACAGTGAAAATTTATCACCAGACAAGGTCAGATAAAATTCCAACATTTTATATCCCGATGCGAACAGAAACAGTTGCACACATTTTTACATCGAGCAATGTATCGGGAAAAGTCTCGGCAGATTTAAAAATGTCGTTGCCCAACTACAAGCCTTCGATGCTTTCAAATGTCGTTGTTAGTGTCGAAAAAGCGAAGTCGGATATTATCACAATCACAGCATACGCACCATCGCCAAAGATTGCTACAACCATTGCAAATAAAGTTGCTGACTTCGGGATTGCCGAATATTTGTCGCGTCAGAACTCGGCAATTAATGAAATGGTAAACGATAGATTGTCGAAAAAGAAAGAACGCTTGGCTGAAATATCACGCATAAAAGATAGCATGTGTGCGTTGATGTCTAAAGAGTATAAGTGTTTTCCGCCCGAAGAAATGGAACTTC
Source organism: Opitutales bacterium (assembly GCA_015061945.1). Lineage (GTDB taxonomy): Bacteria > Verrucomicrobiota > Verrucomicrobiia > Opitutales > Intestinicryptomonadaceae > Merdousia. Next base: position 91,183 of record SUVP01000002.1, on the reverse strand, counting down.
GCAAAACGGAGTTATCAACGATAAGTGCAAAACTCGCCGAAACAAAAATTAAACTTTCGGATACAGATATAAAAATAGAAGAACTCGAAAGACTCTTGAGAGAAACTCCGAGAGATGTAGAGTTTGAAACAACGCACGACCATACTACCGAAATTTCGCTCGAAGGGAAGCTCTCAACCTTAAAGCAACTTCGCAAGCGTTATACCGACCAAAACCCTAAAATCATAATGCTTTTGGAGGAAATTAAAGACTTGCAAGAACAGGCAGCTCTCAAAAAAGAAAAGTCGTTGCCAAGCAAAATTACATATCGAAAAAATCTTACATATAATGAATTTGAAACTCAGCTTTTGAGTGCGAGACTCGAAAAAAAATCGCTCCAAAAGATGATTTCTGTTTATGAAAATGAGATAAAAGTTGCTCAAGCAGAAATCGAAGCAGTGCATGATAACCTTCATAAATACGAAGAATTGCGTCAACGTGAAGACGCCTTGTTGAAACAATTAGAGCGAATTAATTTAAGCTTACAAAACCTCGAAGTGTTGTTGACTACATCCATACCTGACTTGACTATCTTCAGCCATGCCGATGTTCCCTCGTCGTCGACAATGAAGAATCGTAACATAAAAACAGTCGCACTCGCAGTGTTTATGTCGATTTTATATATCGCTTATGTGGTGCTCGCAAAAATTCTGAAATTTAGATTTTTGGCATCAAAAGAATTTGAAAACTTTGCAATAAAAGACTTTGGCGAAGTGCCATTGATGGGATCTGTCGCAAAGCATGTTCGCGACTCTGCTATCACAAGGTCGTATTCATTTATCAACAAATTGAACAAGAAAAAAGGCATAGTTTTGTTCGTCAAATATAACGATTCGCAATGTTGCAATTCGATTATTGATGATATGATTACCCTCAATTCATTTAATGATTTAAATACGTTCCGCATAGATTGTCGTTATAAAGAAGAACGTAGAACTCCGCCAAAATTTTATAAGTCGATTAAAGTTGATGATGCAGAAACGGCAACGTCAGGCGTGTTTGAATATTACGACCCATTGCATATTCACGAAGAAAAATATCACCGCTTAGTTGACGACATCGAAGTACTCTTAAAAAAACACGATACTGTCGCAATGACAATTCTTTGTAAGGATAATTACCTTGTTGTGTCGCAGTTGGCAAAGATTGCAAACGCAATCATATTTATACCAGCGTTCGATTCAACCCGAAAAGTAAATGTGATTACCCCAAAGAATATGGTGAAGAATTTGCTCACAGAAGAAAAGGATTTTGGCGGATTGCTAATCCAAGTTCCACGATACTATTACGAACGTCGATAATTTAAAATTATGAAAAAGTTTTTTAGCGGAATAATTGTAGCATCGCTTTTTGTATGCGGTTGCCAACACGATATTGACCCTGACGATTTGGTTTTCCCTCCAGATGTTGAAAAAGTCGGTGCGCAGAAAATCGATTCAAAGAAAGTCGATGTCGAAAAAGAATTGATTGAATTAGAGAAAACGCCGTATCCACCATATCGCTTGCAAGGTGGAGACCGCTTCAGAATCAGAGTTTACAATGAAGACGAGTTGAACAATAACTCGACAGCGTCGACAATCGTTACGCCTGACGGATACATCGTTATGGACGCCGTTGGACCTGTAATGGTAAAAGATTTGACGATAACAGAAGCTACAAAAAAGCTCGAAGACGCACTCAAAAAACTTATCAAACACCCACAAGTTTCACTTATGCCTGAAACTATCCAAGGCAAAACGGCAACACTTTTAGGTGCAGTACGCGAACCTGGCGAATACTCGGTGACATCAAGCACACGTATTGCCGATTTAATCGCAAAAGGTAAGGGGTACGCAATCGGGATTCTCGACGACAACACAATCGATTTGGCTGACATCAGCAATTCTTACATCATAAGAAATGGCAAAATGCTCCCAGTCGATTTCTTTGAAGCAATTGTTCGTGGAAATCAACTTCACAATATCCGTGTATTCCCCGGAGATTTAGTTTACATTCCAAAGCGTGAAGACTCTCGTGTAATGGTCATCGGCGAAGTTAAAAGCCCTCGTGTAGTCAACTGGAAAACAGGTACAACATTTATCGATGTCTTGGCGTATTGCGGTGGTCTCGCCGACGATTACTGGGGAACAGCTTTGGTCATCCGAAAGTCTGAAAAAGCAAAGAACGAACCAATCAAAGTGTTCAAGATAAATATCGACGAAGTTATTTCTGGACGCGAACCAAACTTTTCGCTCGCAGCAGGAGATATTCTTTATATCCCCAAAGACGCACTTGGCGAGTACAACGTATTTGTCAAAAAACTTTTGCCAACAGCACAGCTCATCAATTTGTTGATGAATCCGCCAGCGTACTGGTTTGGAAATTCTCGATAGACGCAAATGGGATTAAAACACATAGTGTTTTTTGCACTCCTATTCGGAGGTGTTCCAGTAGCGATTGGTCTTTTGAAAAACAACAATCGCTACAAAAAAATTGCGTATTTTTTGATGATATTGTTCATTCCGTTTGTGTACTCGACAGGTATCAATTTTTTTACCGATGAGTTTTACAAAGGGACTGTCCGTGGATACGAAGTGTTGGCAACAGATATGATTGCATTCTCGCTCTTGGGTGCGATGATTGCATCTGACGGAAGAAAAAATGTCGTATTCTTTCCCCGAGGAGCTCGCTTTTATATTTTGTATTTCGTGCTATCGTGCATATCAATTATAAATGCCGATAACCGCATTTATTCTGGGTATGTTGTTATGCAGATGATATTGCACTACATCTTTTTTATCACAGTCTATAATTGCATAATCAGAAATAAAAATTTTGATATTATTTTGTACGCACTCGGTGGGTTTATAATATTCACGTTTTTCCATATGCTTGTGCAACGCTTGTTTTTTGGGGTATATCAGCCATCGGGTGTCTTTATCCACCGCAACTCTACTGCGATGTTCTCAAATATGATTGCTCCAATTTTCTTGTCGGTAATTTTAAATAAAGATTTAGACAAACGCACATACTATCTTTTTGCGATGGCATTTGCGTGTGCGTCGTGTGCAGTAATATTGTCGCTTTCTCGAGGAGCTATTATCTTCCTGCCTTTATCGCTGGGAATGGTGATTATACTATCTTTGCGAAATGGAATGAATCCACGAAAGAAGAAAATACTTTTGCTCTTAATCGTTTTGGCGGTTGTCGCTACAATGCGTGCGGCACCTATGGTTGTCGACCGATTTGTCAATGCACCAGAGACATCGGCAGAAGGGCGTGTCGCATTCGCAAAAGCTGCGTTAAATATGGCAGAAGATAAATTCTTTGGCGTAGGCTTGAATAACTGGGGCTTGAAGATAAATCCACCGTACAGATACTGGGAAAATACAGGGATAAAACGCCCAGACGAAGATTTCAAAAGTGGTATTGTTGAAACTATATATCTGCTTGTGGCGGCAGAATGTGGATGGATTACATTTGCGTCGCTTCTGATGTGGTTCTTGTACTACTATTGGCAAAATATCAAAAATATAAAGGCGTATAAAAATGCTGGAGGTTTCTATATGGCTGTAGGCGTGTTAGGTGCACTCACTGCGGTATATGGTCAATCCTGCTTTGAATGGATTTTAAAACAGCAAACAAACTCATACGAACTTATGATAATTTTTGCAATCGTGGCAACGATGACTAATGTCAGAATAAATACGGCTCGACAGATGAAAGGAATCGCACAATGAAAAAAATTTCAGTTTATATGTTTATAGATGCTCTCGGCTGGGAGATTGTGAATAAATACGGTTTTTTAGAAAATGAACTTTTGCATAGACGAAAAATAGAAATGCAGTTTGGCTATTCATCGACGGCAATGCCAACAATTTTATCAGGCGAAACGCCCGATAAACACGGGCATTTCTCGTTCTTTTATTACGACCCCAAAAACTCGCCTTTCAAAAAATTCAAGTATATGAAATTTTTGTTCGGGGCGGGGCTTCATCCAAAATGCTTGTTTAATAGAGGTCGTATCAGAAGAGTAATCTCGAAGCTTGTCGCAAAATACTTTGGGTATACTGGATATTTCAGCCTTTATGGCGTGCCTTTTGAACAATTACCATACTTCGATTATTGCGAAAAAAATGATATATTCGCAAAAAACGGACTCTCACCAGTGAAAAATTTATTCGATGTTTTAGAAGAATCGGGACTAAATTTTCATATTTCTGATTGGCGTAAAAGTGAATCGCAAAATATTGTAGACGCAAAAAACGCAATTAAAAATGGAGCAGAATTTGCATTCATATATAGTGGTGAGTTCGACTCGTTTATGCACGATAACGTTTTTGATGATGTCGCAATAAAAAATAAAATCGAAACATACGCTGAGAAAATCCGAGACCTTATCGCTTTCTTAAAAGATAATTCCACCGACTTCGACTTTACAATTATATCTGACCACGGGATGACTCCAACGAAGGAAGTTTGCGATTTGGCAAAAGTCATAAAGTCGCTCAAACTGAAATTTGGCAAAGACTATGTGTCGTTCCTCGATTCCACAATGGCACGCATTTGGTATCCGACAAAATCTGAAGAAGTGAAAAATAAAATTCGCACTGCTTTGCAATCGTGCAAGGGTAGATTTATTTCTGAAGATGAAAAACGCAAGTATGGTATAGATTTTCCAAACGCAAAATATGGTGAAGATATTTTTCTTATGGACGAAGGTGTACAGATTTCACCATGCGATTTAGGTGCAAAAGCACTCAACGGAATGCACGGATATTCCCCCGACGCTCCCGATTCTTACGCATGTTTGATTTCGACAAAATCTCCGCAAATTGAACCAAAGAACGTAAAAGATTTCTTTGCGTTGATGAAAAACGATATTGAAAATTTGAGAAATGGATCGCTCGCTAAATAAAATTGTTGCGATAAATACGCTGTCAAATTACGCACTAATCGCAATCCGCATAATCTACGTTATATTGATTACGCGTTTTCTTTATCGTGCATTAGGTGAGGACTACTACGGCTTTTGGAGTATCCTATGGGCATTTTTTACATACGTTGCAGTGTTCAATTTTGGCTTTGGTGCAACAGTTCAAAAGTTCACAGCAGAACATCTTTTTGAAACAAATCCCGAAAAGTATAATAAGATAATATCGATTGTGATGTTTGCTTATTTTGGCGTATCCCTTGTAATTTTGGGGGTTGTAGGACTTGGGATATTCAATATGGGTGCGTGGACAAATATATCGAATCCGACAATGATGTCCGACTGCCAATACGCACTCCTCGTGTTCGGTGTTGGAATGGCAATTCTTTTCCCGCTCTCGACTTTTGTCGATATTCTCACTGGTCTACGACTGATATATCTTAAAAATATTGTGATGATTCTTTTGCGAATCGTCGAAATTTTCGGGATTTATGCGTTGATTGCCGCACACTCAAAATTTATCGCATTTGTAATATTCTCGACTGTAATGAATGTTGGCTTTACCGCATTTTTAGCATTTATTGTTAAGAAAAAAATTCCAACTTTTCGCATCTTGCCGAGAATCGATATTAGCGTGTTCAAAGAAATATGGAACTTCAGTTTCTTTGTATATCTAAATTCTCTCGCTATGTTGATAACCGCAAAGACCGACAGATTTATCCTCAGCTCAATACTTGGCTTGCCGTCGGTTAGTGCATATCAAATTGGGACAAGATTGCCTGAAATGTCGCAATCGTTATCATCGCAATTTCAAGATAACGTTATTCCAGTTGCGTCAAACCTCGCAAAGAAAAACGATTTAGCAGGGCTAAAAACAATCCTTGTAAACGGAATGCGTTTTAGTACGTTTGTGTCTTTTGGGGCAACGATATTATTTTACGTTTTAACGCCACAAACTGTGAAAGTTTTGTTTGGCTTTACATCGCTTGAAATAACTGCGATTTGCAGAATATTTTTAATTTCACAATTTGTATATTGTGCAGTTCGCAACGTTCCTTATAGATATTTACAGGTGTCGAGCAAGCACAAGTTCATTGCGATGTCTTCGACAATTCAAGCGGTTGCGACAATCGCATTGGGGATATGGTTCTGCCAAAAATTTGGAACAATCGGAATTGCGTGGGCATCGTTGATTCCAAACGTGTTGATTTCAGTAGTGGTGATTTTTCCAGTTGCATTTAAAAAATTAAACATCGGTTTTTCTGACCTTTTTGCGATATATGGAAAACCATTTTTTGTCGCACTTATCGCAGGTGTATTTTGCTTTGGTATTGAAAAATCTTTTGGCGAAACATCGTGGTCAATATTCGCATTGATTATTGCGTACTTCCTTTCAGGCTTAGTTTACTTGGGAGCTGGTTGGATAATTATGCTTTCGCGTGATGAACGCAAATATATAGCAGATATTCTGTCATCACGCATATTGGGGAAATAATAAAAATGAAAATTGCCGTAATAGTAAGAAGTCGAAACGACATTGCGTACGCAAAGCAAACACTTTCTGCTTTGCTTGAACAGACTTTCTCAGATTTCAAAATTTTTGCTTTCGACAATTCTTCGACAGACGGTACACGTCAAGTTTATGAAAACGCTGGGAATATCGAAATAATCGACATCCCTGAGGGAACATATATCCCTGGTAAAATTTTAAATATGGCAGTTTCGCACACGCAAGCCGACATCTATGTATTCAATAATCTTGATGCTATCCCGCAAAATTCACAGTGGCTGGAAAACCTTGTATCGCCTATTTTACAAGGGAATGCCGATATAACTTACGCACGTCAACTACCACGCAAAGACGCAAAATTGTGGGTGAAGTGCGATTATGCAAACGCATTCCCACTCGACAAAAGCGTGTCGGATATTTTCTTTTCTATGGCGAGTTCAGCAGTGTCGGCAAAAGTATTTAATTCTATAAATTTTGATGACACCTTGAATTTTTCAGAAGATGTGATGTTTGTCAAAACAGCCCGAGAAAATAATTACAAAGTAGTATATGTTCCAACGGCACAAGTCGAGCATTCGCACAACTACAACAAAGAATCTTTGATAAGAAGATTTAAAGGCGAGGGAAGTGCCGATAGGAAAATTTTGGGAAATGGATTTACTCGCATAGATATGTTGCGTCGAATTGTAGTAGATGTTTTGCGAGATGTAAAATTTGCGTTCAAGACTGGAAAATTCATTGAAATACCATCTTGCGTATATGTTCGCTATCTTCAGAAAAGAGCGTATTACTTGGGTAGAAAAGGCGTCAAATGAAAGTTGCAAATATCATCAGACGCTTTGTTTTTGAAGAGTGGGGCGGTACAGAATCGGCAGTGTGGAACTTAACTAAAAAGTTCGCAAAACAAAATGTGTCTGCCGAAATTCTCGCAACAAAGGCACTTTGCGATTGCCAGTTTGAACGCAAGGACGACGTCGATATTTCTCGTTTTGATTATTTTTATCCACATCTTTTCTTGGATTCAAAAAGGAAATTATCGCTCGACAAGAAAGGCGGAAACCCTTTCTCATTGGGGCTTTACAAGCATCTTTGCAAAGGCTGTTTTGATGTTATACACTCTCATAATTTGGGTAGAATTGCAAAAACTGCACTTGTTGCATCAAGGAAAATTGGGGCTCCGTGCGTGTTGTCTTTTCACGGAGGATATTTGGATGTTCCAAAATCTGAAACCGATTTAATGTTGAGTCCACTTAAAAATAGAATCGGCTATGGGAAAATAATCGAAAAATTTTATGGGATGCCCAGAGACGTTGTCGCCGATTGCGATGGTATAATCTGTATCGGTAAAAATGAATTTGAAAAGATGCAGTTGGCATATCCACACAAGAAAGTTGCTCATATTCCAAATGGAGTTGATGTTGAAAAATTTTCAAAAGAATCGAACTCTAATTTTCGCAAAGAATTTTCAATTCCACAAAATAGAAAATTGATTTTGTGCGTGTCGAGAATAGACCCACAGAAGAATCAAGTCGCATTATTGCATCTTTTGCAAAACCTTATTTCTAAAGGCGAAAACGTGCATTTGGCATTGGTCGGTTTTATCACAAATAATGATTATTTTAACCAAATAAGAAGCTTGGCTGAAGAGATGAAACTCATCGAACATTTGACTTTGTGTGGAGGATTGCCCCCTGATTGCGATTTGCTTTTATCGGCATATAAATCTGCAAATGTGTTTGCTTTGCCAAGTATACACGAACCTTTCGGGATTGTCGTTCTCGAAGCGTGGGCGTCGGGTTTACCTGTGATTGCATCAAATATCGGTGGGTTAGGGCATCTTGTTGACGACGCTAAATCTGGCTTTTTATTTGAACCAAATAATATTTCACAAATGACAGATGCATATTTTGATTCGCAAAAAAATCGTAATGAAATTTCAAAAAATGCGTTTTCGATATGTGCCGAAAAATACTCGTGGGAATCTGTCGCAAAACAAACTTTGGCGTTTTACAAGGAGGTTTCAAAGTGATCGAAAAAAAACGCATATTGTTTATTTCTGACTTTGCTGGGTTTATCGGTGGAACAGAAAAATATATTTACTCGGTCGCAAAATTTTTGAAAGAAAATGGTTTTGTCTGCGATATGATTTATCGCAAGAAAACTTTGAAGTTCGATATTTTTGAATCGGTATTTGAAAATTGCGTCGATTGGAAAAACGCAACACATCTTAAAGACATAAAATATGATTTTGCGACAATGCATCGCACCGAAGATGCCGATTTCCTCGAGTATGCACTTGATAATTTTTCGCCAACACTTTTTGTGCATGACCATACATACGTTTGCCCCAAAGGCTACAAATATTACCCTTACAAGCGAATAAATTGCGAGCGTAAGTATGGTAGAATTGCTTGCGGACTTTGTTCGTTGGCTGTGCCTCCACGCCACTTTGCAAATGGATTTTCTGAATTGGTAAAGCGAAGTTTTGTTGAAATGCCAAAGTTAAATTCTGTTGCTATGCGTTTTAAAAACTTTGTAGTAATTTCAAATTTTATGTGCGATGAACTTGTGAAAAATGGCGTGGATAAAAAAAGAATTCATCTCTTGCCAGCATTTGTTGAAAGTTTTTCGCAATGCAAAAAAGATTCAACAAAACCATTGAAGATTCTTTTTGCAGGGCAACACGTTATTAGCAAAGGCTTGCACTTGTTGTTGGAATCTGTCGCAAAAATGAAAGAAGATTTCTTCCTAACTATTTTGGGAAATGGCTCGCGAACCCCTTATTTTAAAGACATTGCAAAGCACTTGAAACTCAATGAGAAGATTGAATTTGTAGGCTTTGTTGATAATCCAGTGGTTTATTATCAATCATGTGATGTCGTGGTTTTTCCGTCGCTTTGGCAAGAGCCATTCGGACTTGTCGGGATTGAAGCAATGGCAAATTCAAAATGTGTTGTAGGCTTTGATGTTGGTGGTGTATCGGATTGGCTGAAGAATGCAGAGAACGGCATTATTGTTAAACGACGTGATACTTTAGCCTTTGCATCGGCATTAGATAAACTTGCTTGCGATTCATCTTTACGCAAAAGATTGGGCAAAAACGGCTATTCGTTTGTCGCAGAAAACTTTTCAAAAGAGAAATTTTTAAAATCATTTTTGGAATTGATATGAAGCTTTTAGTTAGTTGTCTTGGCTATGATTCAGGTAAGTCAGGATTGTCGTCGTATATGAGATCCGTTCTTAAGGAACTGAGAAATTTTGAAGACGATATAACACTCGTTGTGGAATACGACGCTGTTGCCGACTTCCAAGAATTCAAGCAGGTTCGTGTTCCTAAGATTTTTTCAAAGTCATTTGCAAATTATTTGTGGAGTATTTTTGTACTTCCGTTTATTGCGCGCAAATATGATTGCGTGCTTGTCCTTGCTGGAAATCGACGCTTTGTGCCGTTTGGCAAAACTGCCAAAGTTGGTGTCATTCACGATTTATCGCAGTATCGAGTTTCCGATAAATACTGTGCATTGAGAATGTTTCAGCTATTCAAAATTCAACCTATATTGGGTCGTACATTTGATGAAATTGTAGCAATCAGCAACTCGACAAAATCAGATATAGCAAAGTATTGGAAGCTTGATAAAAATAAGATTGAACTGAATTATAATGGCGTTTCTGCACGTTGCGAGCCGGATAACAACATATTAAAAAAACTTGGGTTAGATAAGTATGTTTTGTATGTTTCGAGAATCGAACATCCAGCAAAAAATCACGCAAATTTAATTTCTGCATTTGAAAAATTACCAGAGCAAATAAGAAAAAATCATAAGCTTGTGTTTGTCGGAGCAGATTGGAATGGGGCTGATGTGATTAGAAAAATGGCAAAAGAAAGTCCCGATTCAGACAAGATTATTTTTTCGGGATTTGTTTCTAATGCGGAGCTTTCGGCTTTGTACAAAAATGCACGAGCCTTTATTTTTCCGTCGTTTGCGGAGGGTTTTGGTCTCGGACTTGCCGAAGCTATGCTTTGCGATTTGCCGTGTGCGTGTTCAAACGTTTCAGCACTCGCTGAGGTTGGTGGCGATGCCTCGATTCAGTTTAATCCGCACTCGGTTGATGAAATTTGTTCGGCGTTAACAACGTTGCTTTCAGATGAAATTCAAGTTGCACGTTTGATTGAAAAGGGTCGCGAAAGAGTCAAATTATTTTCGTGGGAAAAGCATTCAGAAAAATTGTCTGCGTTGTGTCGCAAACAATATGCAAAATGTAGTTCTTTAAAAATTTTTGGCGTACCATTTTACAATGGTAGAATGAATGACATTGCAAATATTCTCGCAGAAAAAGCAGAGAAAAAATCGAAGACAAGTGTCGCATTTATAAACACTCATTATTTGAATTGTGCTTATGAAAATTTTTCTCAACGCGAACGTTTGCGTCAATTTGATTACGTTTTGCCCGACGGAAGTGGTGTAAGTTTGGCGTGCAAAATTTTAGGATACAACTATCGAGACAATTTAAATGGGACAGATTTGCTCCCGTACTTATGCGAAGTTGCAAGCAAGAAAAATCTTTCAATGTATTTCTTGGGCGGTAAAGAAGGTGTCGCCTTTAGGGCTTCTGAAAACTTGAAAAAGTTGTATCCAAATTTAAAAATTGCAGGAACACACAATGGATATTTTGATGACGACAATGTTGTCGTAAAAGAGATAAATGATGCAAACGTTGATTTTCTCTTTGTCGGGTTTGGTGCAATTATTCAAGAGAAGTGGGTACTTGAAAATATAGATAAATTGCAGTGTGGCGTAGTTTTGGCTGTCGGCGGTTTGTGCGACGTTTACTCGGGAGACTTGAAACGCAATCCGATTTTTCGCAAACTCGGGCTTGAATGGTTTGGACGTTTATTGCAGGAGCCTTGTCGACTTTTTGTCCGATATGTTATCGGCAATCCGCTATTTGTTTTGCGTGTTATCAAATACCGATTGTTTGGCAAAAATTCAGATTATGGCAAGGGTGCATAGCCGTCTAATTTGCGATAATCTTTTGCGGGGTTGCGATTCTTTAGTTCGTCGGATGGGCTAAAATTCGGCTCTAAAAGCCATCCACACACTGACATTGCAGGAGCTATTGTCTCTGAGACGGTATACTCGCTTGCGGACACAGAATATGCCTCTACATTTGTATATCTTCGCCAAATAGGCAAAAGATTCCCGATTTTTTTCGAAAAATTCTCGATATTTTTGTAATCACCGATTGTCGATTTTGGAAGCAACATTATTGGTGTTGGTGTAAAGTTTCTATCTTTGCGATGCGGATATATCAAGGCATAGCCGAGCTTTAACGACTCTCGATTTATTCCAAATGTATTTCTGTAAGGGGTAATCCCGAGGACATACTCCGAAACATTGTCAGAGTAGGAGGGTAGGTCGAGAAATTTCACTGGATAAATTTTGCCGAGTCCAGAAGTCATTGTTTGTCCAAATGGATTTGCACCGTTGTGGAAGTCGTTGCAAAGCGAAACTGCTGTGTAATATTTTTTATCTTTTGTAAGCTCGTATGCATTGATAAAATACTTTGCATTTCTGAACGGATGAAAATTTCCCCACGCCATATGCGAAACGTACGGATGATTATGTGGGTACCACGCAATCCTGTACGGATAAGCATTTTCAAGCCAACCGAGTCTCATATCAGCATACATCAACGCACGTTTTTTGTATTCAGAATGGAGTTCGGAAAGCTCTTTTATTCCAGAACCATATTTGAGAAACTCGCTGAAGAAAAATGGATTTATTCGCCAAGTTGTTTCTATAAATTTTTTCGTCATATCTTTTGCGATTCTCACACAATCGTTCAGATAAATTTTATCATCGGTGAGTAAGTAGAGATTAAACGCACCCTTAAAAATAAACTCCGACGGAATATCAACCGATTCCTTATAAATTATTTTTACAAGTTGAGAATTTTTTGCATTCGGATTTTCGGGATAAACGTATTCGGCAGAAAATCTGTTTATGCTTAACTTTGCCCAGTGGTACGCTTTTTTAGCGGAATCGAGCCACTCTTTTGATTCCTTAATTTTGCCAGCATTTTTGAGAGCAAGCGAAAGCATAGATGCGTGTGATGCGTATTGCATTGTGCTTTCACGGGTTGACGCAGAAAGGAAGTATGGCTGTTTGTCGATATGTGGATTATATTCTTTGGGATGACTATCTGCTTCAATCCAACCACCAACGGATCCATTTTGATTTTGCAAATTCTTCCAAAGTTTCATTCCCCAAATTGCTTCATCGATAATATCAGCAATACCATTTTTCGATTCTGGAATATTTAATTGTCCGTCGGAAAAATTTTCGGGTTTGTAGATGTAAGATGTTAGGATATCGCAAACGACATCGTAGTGATACGGACGGCGGTCGTAATCGGCAGCATCGTGCCAACCTCCACAAGCGTTTAACGGGGTATTTGTGTTAGCGTTTAGCGATATAAGTTCAAATTGCGAAACGTTAATTTGCTTGCCGTTTTTATCAAAAAATCCGCAATCTTTTCTTTTTGAGTCGGGCTTATAGTGCTTATTGTTTGGAGGAAAATTTGATTGATAAATTATTTTATGACATACTCCCGAATGCCAATTTGTGTAGGGGGATTCTTTCGCAATTCCACAACGCTTGTGATAGAGACCTTTTGCGTGAACAAAAAATGCTTCGCCAACGGAATCGTTTGAAATTTTAAAAGGCATACTTTCGCCGAGAGAATCTATGTGTAGAATAAATTTCCCTTCTTTTTTCAATTTTGAGAAATCGGCTTGATATGTATTTTCGCCAGTAAAAGCTGAACCTGTTTTGTATTTCGGGTCGGCTTGACGTTTTTCTAATTTGCCTGTAAATACAACTTTCCTATCGGGCAAACTCAAGATTGAAAAGTTTTTATCTTGCAGATGTTGCAAAGGCAACGCTCCCAACGTGCCACGCCATGTGCCGATATATGCAAATTTTTTTTCGGCATTTGGTGCATATCCGACCTGATTTAATTTTATGATTTTATTTCCGTCGGCTTGGGGATACGAAAATGTAGCGACTTCGCCAAGTGGCGTTTTTATCGTATATCTAACACCTGCTTTAAGTGGAGTTTCGAGTTCGAGAAATGCGTAATGTGCAACTTCGGCATTGTATGTTAATTTTGGTTTGCCGTTTGTCGAGCTTGGGAAATCTGCTTGTCCGATTGGGTTAATCCAGTATCCACCATTTTTGATTTTTAAACCGTTGTTAAATTCAAAAGAATTGTAGTCCTGATATGCTTTTGCGATTATGGGGCGATACTTCAAGATTATTTCTGCACCCATAATATTATAAAATACATTTCTCGACCAATCCTTGAGATTGGCGAGTGGGCTATCAATCCCACGAAGAAAACTTCCACACTCGGCTTGGAAACGCGATTGCAAAAAGTCGGCGTATGTGCCAACTACACATATATTTTTATCATCTAAAATCTCAACTCTGATATTGCCGTTGATAGCTACGTCAATTTTTTCAGTAGGTTTAAAATCGTTTAATTTGAATTTTATTGCTGATGAAATTGTAGAAGGCAATGAAATGATTTTTTCAACAATGCGAGTATCGCACAATAAATCTATGCCCAACAGACCTAATATCGAGAGGCACAATATTTTTAAAATTCTGGAAATGTACATATAAAAAGCTTGCATTGTATATGTAAGTAATTAAATTTTATCTCTCTTTTATTAAGATGAAATCATCATTTTTCAAGATTCTAATTTGCGTTGCGATGTTTTCGGCAACATCTTTGTTTGCATTTGTGTTCGACAAAGGTAAACACGCATTCGTTTTCGATTGCGACACTTCTATCTTTGTGTCCCCAATCGGAGATGATTATGATTTAACTGGGTTCGGATATTATCTCAATGATGATGATACTTTCTACGCAATCACAGAATCAGATATCAACACAGCTCTTAATTTCAAAGAAGGCGATGAAGTTAGCTTTGTAAAAAAACATAACGCAAATGCTGAAATAAAAATTACTTTGTTCAAGGCTGATAAAGACGATCACCACAATAATATTTATAAAATTGGTGGACATGGTAATGGCGATATAAAATTTACTGTTGTGCCAAAACCATATCAACCATCGGGGCAACCTTTGCCTGCCGTGATATTTACTGCACTCATAGGTGCATCGGCTTTGGGTACAATATACTTTAAATTAAGGAGAAAACATAAATGAAAAAATTATTAACATTATTCGGTATTTTTGCATTTGCATCAACAAACCTTTTTGCAGGTTGGACTTTTGAAAATGGAACTCTCAATATCACTGGCGATACTACGATTTTCGTTTTGCCCGAAGACTCATCGCTTTATTTGCATCAATTTGGGTACTTTTTAAACGATGACAAAAAATTCAATATTATTGATAAAAATAATATAAATAAGGCTCTCGAATTTAAAGATGGCGATAAAATAAGATTCGCAAAAAGAGGTCTTCTGTACTATTATGCAGAAGAAACAGGGAAGTCGGGTGTGTACAATATCAATAGCAACGACTATGGCTTTACGATTCCATTTTCGTTTACGGTTGGAACAAATCCTGTCTCGCCATCTGGTTCACCTTTGCCACCAGTAGTGTTTACTGCGTTGCTCGGCTTGTTGTCTTTTTCAGGCGGATATTTCTTTGTATCAAAAAAAAGACGCAATACACGATAGTTAAAGAATAATGTCTAAAAATTTGCGGAAGTTTGTACTCGGAGGATTGTCGGTATTCTTGGTGTTGCTGATTGCGTTGCTTGTAGGAATCTCTTTTGCATCTGACACAACTTCTGAACGCTTGATAACCGCACGCGAAGAATTAACTCGTGGTAATAAAGATAAGGCGTATAGCATTTATTTTTCGATAATTTCAAACGATACATCGTGCGAAGAAGCATATAGAGTGCTTGCAAAACTCGCTGAAGAAAAAGTCAATTATAAAGACTCGGCATATTTTTGGTTGATGATATCAAACCTCAATCCACTCGATGTTGACGCAAAGCGTAATTACTTTCGTGCGATGATTATCTCGGGGGCAGATTCAATCCTTCAACTCAGATTTGAATCACTCGCCGATAAATCTTTCTTGCCCGATTCGTACATTTATGCAGTGGCGAAATCTTATGCACGTTCTGCAAAACGTCAAAATATTGCAGGTTTGCAAAAGTATGTAAAAAGTTCGGCGTATAAGAAAATGCTTGTTGGGGTATCGTATATATCGTCGAGAAATTTTGCATCGGCACAGGCTGAATTTAAATCGGCATTGGCAGAATCAAAAAACGAAACCGAAAGATTCGATTCAATGATAGGGCTTGCGAGTATCAATCTATTCAATGGCGATGTGCAACCAGCAAAAGACATTCTATCTAAAATAAATTCTGACGATGTTGTCATTGTTAGCGATTTAATCGCCTTGCAAGCATCGATAGCTGAATGGGAAGGCAATGTAAAAACAGCAATTTTGAAGTATATCGAGTTCGCAAAATTTAAGCGATATTTAGTAGCACCGATTGTCGAGGGTGTCGAGCTTGCTTCAATTGCAAAAGATTTAGATGCACTCGCAAAATTCAAAACTTTGTTTGAAGCAAAAGATAAAATGTCACTCGAATTGTTCTATTACATTTCTGCACACGAGTCTTTTCTCAAAGGCGATTGGAAACAATCTCGCGAAAAATTAAGTGCGTCGGGATATTTTGCACAAGGTATTTCTGGCAGAATTTTAGAGCTTAAATGTATATCAAAACTTGGAGCGTACGCATCGGCATCAATGATTGCATCTAACATTGCAAAGTTTGCTAATCAAATTACAGAGTCCGATAAAATTGAGGTCGTAAAAATTCTTTGCGAGATTTTAAATAAAAATAGAAATGACGATTCTTTGCTCGACTCTCTGCTTATAATCTCTCCAGATAATCCTTTTGCGAACTTATTGAATATGCACAGAAAATTCAATAAGCGTGATTTTTACTCAGCATATAATTCATCGAAAATAGTTTTAGAAAAATTAGGATATTCAGAATCGACATTTAATATTGCATGTGCGTCGGCAATGGCGTTGGGTAATTACGATGATGTTATAGCTATTGCGAACAAAAAACTTAAGAGCAATAAAGCCGACGCTATGACAATCCTGTTTTCAGCACGAGCGTATCTTGCAAAAAAAGATAAAAACAATGCTCGCAAATTTTATATGCAAGCGATGAAAGCATCGCAAAAATCAGTCGTAATCGGTGCTGAAGTTGGCAATTTTATGCTCGATAACAAATTTTATGACGACTTTTTCGCAACGTTGAATTTAATAGAATCATCAAAAGAAAAAGATAATAAAATTCTCGCACTTCTATTGAAATCAAAATATGCGAAAATAAACGGCAAAACGAGCGAGCAAATTAAATTGCTCGAAAACGCCTATAAAATGGACGATTCGTCCGATGTCTTACTTTCGGAATTGATAACGGCTTACGCAGATGCAAAAAAATATAAAGATGTTTTAGATGAAACAGAAAAATTTTTACAAAAGAAAGATTCTGCTGTGTTGCGTTTTCGTATGGCATCGTTGATTCGAAATGGCGGAAAAGATTTTTGCACAAAGTCGATTCAATTACTTCAAAAACTGTCTCAAGAGCATTCTTCGCAATCAAATATTTTTCTCGAATTATCGAGGTCTTACAAAAAAGCTGGAATGTTTGACGAAGCGTTGGCATCGGCAAGAAAAGCTGTAAATTTGGCACCAACCGGGTTGTCGGCAATAACAAATTTGGGCGAAATATTGGCATTCGGCAATCTTTATGAGGAAGCAATTGCAACTCTCGAAAGATCACTTCAACGCCAAAAATCAACTGAAATCGAGATCGTTCTCGTAAACGTTTTAGTGGAATTTTCAAAACAACGAGACATCAAAATTGATAGACGTATTTCAGTCTTAAAAAAAGCGTCAAAATTACATCCAGACAACAAAGAGATATCTGCAGAAATCTCTCGATTGGAAAAGATGTTGAAAAAATAATATGTTCAAAACCATAGATTATAATAAAGGCAATTTTGCGATTTTATTATTATTTGTCGCAAGTTTAGCTGTATGGTCTGGGTATCTTTGTTTGTCATCGAGCGATATTCAAGCAGTGTTTTCTTTGTGGGCGTTGGGCGGATGCGTAGCGTTTACTGCTCTAAAAAATGTAGGGAATTTACACGCAAGCAATCTTGAAAAATTCTTCGCTTTTTTATTGCTAATAGCTGGGGGGTTTGCCGGATATTTTCAGCTGTTGCATTTTGCATTATTCTTTGTTTCGGTTGCGTGCGTTCTATTTTTTTGCGGGATAAAACCGACCTTCATTTGTGTCTTGCCACTTGCTATTTGGATTCTTGGCGTACCGAATTATTCTAATGTTCACATAACGGTTAGTTATCCTATGCGAGTCTTGGAAACTATCATTGCAAAGGGAATTTTGATGTTATTGGGGTTTGATACAACATCGCAAGGAACATCGTTATATGTGGAAAACAAACAAATTATAATAACAACCGCATGCAGTGGTGTTGAGCATTTGTGGACTCTATTTTTGTTAGCGTGGTTGTCTGCAATGGTAATGTTCAAACAATATTTTTTACGGACAATTTATTTCTTATGTATAATCCCGATTTTTATTTTTTGCAACGCAACTCGTGTGGTGTTGTCAGTCGTCGGAATGAAATTGTATGGCGACAAAATCCTTGAGGGTGATGCCCACTTTGCGTTAGGATTGTTTGCAATTATTTTCACAATGATTCTATTTATTGGGTTCGGATTGTTCTTGAGAAAAATTGAAGACGAAAGGTCTGATTATGGCAAATAGTCTGAAAATAATTTTTTTCACATTATCAATAATACCACTATTGATAAAATTGCCATATCTTATTTCATCTTGGCTTGGCTCGCCGTACGAAAGATACGATGCGATTATTTGGATAGGTTTGCCATTTGTAATTTGTGCATGCGAGCATGTAAGACGTAAAGCAAAAATTGCGAATGTAAGCAAAACAAATTCAAAAATTCTAATTGTATTTATCGGGCTTGCGATACTTGCGTACATTGCGTTAGGATTTAGTTTTAACGCGGTTGGACTCGTTTTAGCAATCGCAATAATTGCGTTGTCGACCGACTCAATGTTCGGGCATAAAGTGCTTTTGGCACAAGTGCCTACAATCTTTTTTGTTTTGCTAACAATACCAAATCTTTCGTTTTGGTTTAACTATTGCTTCAACTTGAGCATCGGCACAATATCGGCATTCTTTTTTGCGAAAATATTGTTGGGAATTGCGTTTTTCGTTGCGTGGACATTCTGTACTTTATACTTGCGAAGATATCCTCATGCGACTTCAGTCATATTCTGTTCGTGTGCACTCGCTACTGCTATTTTTGCAGAAATCAGAGCGAGAGAAATCCCCGTTGGCGACACAGCCATAATAAATACAAATACGATAAAAGCGGGAAAATGGATTGGTGCAGATATTCCCGAAAACGACCTCGATAAGCGACTTTTTCAGCACGCAAAAAATATAAAACGCAAAATTTATTATAACGATAATTCTAACGTTGCGTTGCTTGCAATTGATGTCGGCGATGTTGCCGATATTCACCCAATAGAAATTTGCATGAGAAGTGCAGGGGTAGCAATAATCACGTCTCGACAAATTTATTTGAATGTTGGCGAACATAAAATCCAAGTGAATGAGTTGATAATGCAATCAAACAACCAAAAATTTGGAGCATACTCGTTCTTTATTTGTGAAAATTTTTCGACTGGATACTTCACAAAATTCCGTCTTTCTGATAGCCAAAAATGTTGGCGTCATTATCAATTAACAACTCCAATCGAAAAGAGCGAAACTTTAGCACGCGAACGTGTGAAAGATCTTTTGGCAAACATCTTGATTAAAAAATCTAACTAATTTTTAGTCGGATTTGAATATTTGCGTTTAATTGGCGTATTCTGGGCGAAAATTAAGTGAAAAAGTTGAAAAATGGTGTTGTAAAATCAAAAGAGTAGGTCATTATAGTTGAACGGTTTTTTTATTATAGATTTTAATAGCAATGCTTACAGAATTTAAAAGTCAAATTATTGCCGATGTTGGTATCAGCATGGGCGACGAAGGTAAAGGACGTCTCGTCTATGAAGTTATAGACGAACTCAAAGCGAACTCGGGTCGCAAAGATATTGTGGCTATCGTGATGAAAGTCAATGGTGGTGCTAACTCGGGCCATACCGCAGGCGGAGTAAAATTGAATCTTTTGCCAGCTGGTGTTATCGAGAATGATGTTGAAATTCTCGCAGTCGGTGCCGGCGTTGTGGCAGACCCAAGAAAATTTATTTGGGAAGGTGCTCCACTTGAAAAACGTGGATATAAGATTTTTGACCGTCTCCTTATCGACGAACGTACGATGATGAGTGATGTCGGACACCGTTTGCTCGACTTGGCTTGGGAAGATTATCGTGTTAATATCTTGAAAGAAGAGCCTCGTGGCTCAACTGGGCGTGGTATAACACCTTCGTATGCTGACGAAGTTGGTCAATTCCAAATTTGCTACGGAGAATTTCTCGGCAATAAAGAAGACTTTGCAAAAAAACTTTCAGCAAAATTAAAACGTGCTTGCGATATCATTCAACACGTTTGCAAAGTATCGCCAGAAAAGTGGGCGAGCTTCTTTGCGACTCTCACAAAAGCTGAATTGCGTGCAAATGCAGAATCAATCAACGAAGGCGTATTTGAAGAAGCCGATTTTAATTTTGAAAAATATATGGGCGAAAAGCCTTTTGAAATTAATATCGATGCTGTTGTTGACGATTACTGGAATACAGGTAAACAACTCGCAAAAAATATCGGCGATGTTCGCGAAGCTTGCTTAAAGACTCTCGCAGAAGGTCGATATATTCTCGGCGAATACGGACAATCGTATTGGCTTGATAAGCGTCATGGATTTGCTCCAAACGTTACGGCATCGCACACTGGTGTTCCTGAATTTTTCCAGAGCTCAGGCGTTCCGTTGCGTACAGTCCATACTCTCGGATGTTGCAAAGCTTACGATACAAAAGTTGGCACACACGTTTTCCTTACCCAAATGGACGACGCACATCCGCTCGCACAAAAACTTAAAGAACTTGAATTTGGCACAAGTACTGGCAGACAAAGAATGGTCGGTTGGTTCGATGCTGTCGAAAAAGGCGATGCACTTCGCTATGGCGGATACGAAGACATAGTAATCAATAAGCTCGACGCACTTTCATATTCAGGTGGCTGGCAAGGCGGTGAATTGCTCGTTTGCACATCGTATATCGACGATTCTACTGGTAAGGTTTACTATGGCGTTCCACGTTGCGATTCACTCCGCAAAAAACTTCGCCCA
This sequence comes from Opitutales bacterium, assembly GCA_015061945.1. Lineage (GTDB taxonomy): Bacteria > Verrucomicrobiota > Verrucomicrobiia > Opitutales > Intestinicryptomonadaceae > Merdousia. The sequence goes on along the minus strand of SUVP01000002.1, from coordinate 70,301 downwards.
GTATACGTTCAGCTGAAAGGTTGGGAAGAAGATATTTCAAAAGTTCGTTCGTTTAACGAGCTTCCGGAAAATGCAAAAAGATACGTCGCATTCTGCGTAAAAAGTGTAATAGAGGTAGCGTCGAAAAACGGCTTAAGTTATAAGCCAAATTTACGATATATAGGAGTAGGTCCGATGCAGTCTCAAATTATAAGAGACGTGCCGTCGACCGACGAACTTCTAAAATTTGCTTAATGCAAAATGGTTGTTGCGAACATTAAGGTGTTCGCGATAACTTTATATGAAAACGGGAAATGGCTACAGAACATAAATGCGATATTTGCGGAAAACCCGCAACAGTACATATCACCAAGATTATCGACAATAAGAAGGTGAAAATTCACCTATGCTCAAAATGTGCCGAAAAAGCGTCGTTTGATGCAATAAATATGCCGATGGATTTGCTTCCAAAACTCCAAGAGTTTGAGAAGATGATGAAAAAAGATATTGTCAAGACAGACACTTGCCCAACGTGCGGTGCGTCGTTGTCAGAAATGGCAAAAGGCTCACGCTTTTCGTGTCCAGACTGCTATGTGGCACTTGGCAATAAGCTTTTTGAATTGTTCGCAGGGATGCATTCTTCAACAGAACACAAAGGGAAAGCTCCAAAAAATCACAAGGCAAATTGCTTTGCAAAAATCGATGTATCTAAAAAATTACGCGATTTTGAAGAAATAATCGGAGAAGAAGTATTTGAAGAAAATCTCGAAACAGCACTCGAAGAAATTGCTTCGCTCGCTGAAAAGACGATAAAAATCAATATAAAACCAGCCGAGAAAGAATCGCAAAATAACGAGGTTGAAACAGAAGAATCGCTCCAAAAAAAATTGGCTGATGCAATTTCTGAAGAGCGTTATGAAGACGCCGCCAAGTTGCGAGATAAACTTAATGATATCGGGAAAACAAAATGATTGACTCAACTGAACATAAAAAAAATTCGTCAATCATAATGACATCACGCATACGTCTTGCTCGCAATATTGCGGGTAAGCGATTTGCAAATTCTGCGTCGCCCGATGAGCTTGCAAATATTTACGATATTTGCTTCAACGCTCTTTCAAAGGCTCGACAATTCAAAGGTGGCGAGTGCGTGAAAATGTCGGAAATATCAGAGTTCGGCAGAGCGATGTTGATTGAAGATAAATTGGCAAGTCGAGAATTACCCGCAGGTTCACCAGCATCTGGCGTATTTTATTCAGCAGACTATTCTTTGTCGGCAATGATAAACGAAGAAGACCATTTGCGTGTGCAAGCACTTGGGGTGAAACAATGCTTAAAATCTTTGTGGCGTAAACTGAACGCAACAGACGATGCTATCGAAAAAAATATCGAATACGCATATAGCGACGACTTCGGTTATCTAACAGCATGCCCAACAAATGTAGGCACTGGAATGCGTGCATCGCTTATGATGCACTTGCCAGCACTTGCGTTGACCGAACAAATGGAAAAAATCGCACGAGGTCTCAATCAACTTGGAATGGTCGTGCGAGGTGCAGATGGCGAAGGTAGCGATTCATACGGAGCGTTTTTCCAGATATCGAACCAACAAACCTTGGGGATGTCGGAAGACGACATCATAAAAAAGATAATAAAGTTTGGTGAAAAAGTTTGCGAGTTTGAAATAAACGCCCGCCTTAAGTTGTGGCAAGATTCGCCGATAATATTACAGGATAAAATATCTCGAGCTGTTGCAATCTTGAAAAATTGTAGGCTTATTGATACTGCAGAAGCAATGGAACATTTGTCAACATTGCGTCTTTGTGCAGATATGGGGCTTATGCAAGATGCGACTTACGCAATCAATATGATTGACGAAGTAATGCTCGATATAAAACCAGCACATATACAACGAAAATTCAATATCAGAGAGATTGACTCGCAAGAACGCGATAAAGTGAGAGCATCGTACCTAAACAGCGTAGTCAAAGCTCTTCCAAAATTAAAAATTAAATAACGCAAAATTTTTATGCGTTTGTAGAATTGTAGGGAATAGAATTTCTATGCAACATTTAACACCCAGAGCTCAACAAGTATTAACATTGTCTCGCAAAGAAGCTGAAAGACTCAAGCACGGATATATCGGCACAGAACATATCTTGCTTGGATTGATTCGTCTTGGTCAAGGCGTGGCAGTAAATGTACTTCGCAAAATGGGCATAAATTTGGAAAATGTCAACGAGGCAGTCGTCCGCAAGGTTGGCAATCTTCCGCCTGAAGAAAATGCAAATTTGCAACATACGCAACGTGTGAAAAAAGTTCTCGCGTTGGCATCGTACGAGGCGTCGCAACTTAAGCACAATTACATCGGCACAGAACATATTTTGCTTGGACTTCTTCGAGAAGGCGAAGGCGTGGCATCTGAAGTATTGCGTGAACTTGGCGTTGATATAGATATTTGTCGCAAGCAAATTCTCGCAGAACTTGATCCAAAATTTGTTGGCGATATGCCAGAAAATCCAGAGCAAGATATTCCGATGTCTGAAGGTGCAGAGCCAATGGAACAAGGCAAACAAAGTGCACTCAAAGCGTTTGGTCGAGATCTTACTGAATTAGCAAAGAAAGGCAAGCTTGATCCAGTAATCGGACGTGCCAAAGAGATTATGCGTGTCATACAAATATTGTGCCGACGCACAAAAAATAATCCTGTATTGATTGGCGAAGCTGGTGTTGGCAAAACGGCAATCGTAGAAGGGTTGGCACAAGAAATAGCGTCGGGAGAAGTGCCTGAAATAATAGCATCGAAACGTGTTATCACTCTTGATATGGCGTTGATGGTTGCGGGTACAAAATATCGTGGACAATTTGAAGAACGCATAAAAGCCGTGATGGAAGAAATCGAAAAAGTTGGCGATGTCATTTTGTTCATCGACGAACTTCATACGATTGTCGGTGCAGGAGCATCTGAAGGTGCAATGGACGCATCAAACATCTTCAAGCCAGCACTTTCGAGAGGCTCACTTCAATGTATAGGTGCAACAACAGTTGCAGAGTATCGCAAATTCATCGAGAAAGACAGTGCACTCGATAGACGTTTTCAAAGTGTGAAAGTTGACGAGCCGTCTCGAGAAGATGCAATAGCAATCCTCAAGGGACTTCGTGCAAATTACGAAAAACATCACCATTGCATTTATACAGATTCAGCGTTGGAATCGGCTGTGAAACTTTCAGAAAGATATATCACAAGCAGATTTTTACCAGACAAAGCCATCGACGTTATCGACGAAGCAGGTTCGCGCGCACGCATAAAAATGTTGGAACGTCCGCAAGAGGTTGTCGCAATAAACGAGAAAATCGCACAAGTGAATGTCGAAAAAGAGAACGCTGTTCGTGAACAACGTTTTGAAGACGCTGTAAAATTTAGAGACGAAGAAAAATCGTTGAAGAAACAAAAAGAAGATATCGTTTCTGCATGGAAGAAGTCGATTGATAAAACGCAAGTCGAAGTTTCTGATGACGATATTTACACGGTCGTTTCAACATGGACAGGTATTCCGCTTTCGAGAATGGAAAAAGAAGAAAGCCGAAAACTTCTCGAGCTTGAAGATTATTTGCAAAAGCGTGTAATCGGACAAGAAGAAGCAACAAGCGTTATCGCCCGTGCGTTGCGTCGCTCGAGAGCAGCGTTGAAAGATCCAAAGCGTCCGATTGGTTCGTTCCTTTTCCTTGGTCCGACAGGTGTTGGCAAAACATACTTGGCAAAGACACTCGCAGAACAAATGTTCGGCAAACAAGAATCGCTCATCCAAATCGATATGTCGGAGTATATGGAAAAATACTCGGTGTCTCGTTTGATTGGTTCGCCCCCTGGATATGTCGGACACGAAGACGGCGGACAACTTACAGAACAAGTACGCCGTCGCCCATACAGTGTAATTCTTTTTGACGAAATCGAAAAAGCACATCCTGATGTCGTGCAAATTCTCCTTCAAGTTTTGGAGGACGGACGCCTAACCGATAGCCTCGGTAGAACAGTAGATTTCCGCAATACGATTATAATTTTGACAAGTAATGTCGGTGCAAACATTTTGCAGAAAAATCCATCAATGGGCTTTGACGCAAACAATTTTGACGAAGATTATGAGAAACTCAAAGAGAAGGTTCTCGACGAAATGAAAAAATCGTTCCGCCCAGAATTTCTCAATCGTATAAACGATATTGTCTTGTTTAGAATGTTGCGAAAAGCAGATATGGAAAAAATTATCGAGCTTGAACTCGATAAACTCCGTTTGCGTCTCGCCGAAAAAGGTATGACTATTGAACTCGATTCTGATGCGATAGATTTTCTCATCTCAAAAGGTTGGGACGAAAAATACGGAGCACGTCCACTAAAACGTGCAATCGAACGTGAGCTTGAAGACGCACTTGCGGAAGAAATCTTAAAAGGCAATTTGGTGGAATCGTCGCAAAAGATTGTTGTGTCGCTTTCGGATGATTCAAAAAAACTCGTTTTTAAACAGAAAAAATCGGGTGGCAAAGGCGTCTGCAAAAAGATTTAATTTACATCACGCCACGCACAAACGTGGCGTTTTTTTTGTGCTTGTAAGAATGTTTAGTTTTCGGAAAATAAAAAAATGCGAGAGATATTCGAGAAATCAAAATTAGTTTCGGCATTTTCAAATACAGAATTTGCAGATAAAATTTTTTGGCTCGATTGTGTCGATAGCACAAATGTGTACGCATCAAAATTATTGTCCGAAAAAGTCGAAGCTCCATTTGTTGTGGTCGCACGTGAGCAAAACGCAGGCAAGGGGAGGCTTTCTCGCAAATGGTATGCCCAACCCGACACAACACTATGTATGTCGGTTGTAATTCCAGCTCCACACGATTCAACTTTAATACGCTCGTTTACAACACGTGTCGCCGTATCGGTTTGCTCTGCACTCGAAAAAAAATTATCAACACAACTTTACATAAAATGGCCAAACGATATATATTCTTCGACGGGCAAAAAAATCGCTGGAATGCTTACGGAATTAAAAATCGATGCCACGGAAAAATCTATAATCTTGGGAATAGGTATAAATTGCTTTCATCCGGAAAATCCCGTTGACGAGTCTATCGCTGAAACTATCGGAATTTTAGAAGACTCGACAACGCAAAATTTCTCGATGTACGATATTGCAAAAATTGTAGCGTTGGCAATCCTTGAAACTGTTCGAGCAAAGTCTACGGAAAATCTTGCGAGAGAATTTTCGCATTATGATTGGTTGTCAGGAAAGGATATTCAGATAGATGTCGGCAGTAGCGTGTTATCGGGTATTGCGTCTGGAATTGCCAATAATGGCGAGCTTTTGTTAAAGCTTAAAACTGGCGAAATAAAGCAGATTGCAGGTTTGGAAGCATCGATTATTAAAAAGTAAAATGTTTGTAATGCAAAAAAAATGGCTCCCCGAAGGAAGCCATTTTTTTGATGTGTTGATTAAATTAGAAACCAACTGTCATCGATGTGCCGAACCATACAGTTTCGTCGCAATCTCTGTACCATGCTGGTCTGTCGTGTGCGTATGCATAGCGTACGCCAACAGAGAATTTGCAGTAGTCGTTAAGAGCAACAACTGCGTCAGCTGAGAGAGCGATGTATGTGTAGCCGTCGCGACCAGCACTGAGGCTCTTTACAGAGTTCCAACCGTATACTGCTGCGAGATCGATTGTTCCCCAGTTTCTGTCAGCAATCCATTTTGTAACAGGTGCTGAGTATGTCAAACCTGCTTCCAATGTGTATGAATCGAGAGAGAAGTCGTGGTAGAATGCAACTGTTGGGCTAACATTGAATTCGCCGAGGAGGTCGACTGTGTCATAAGAAACAGCGAATTTAATTTCGTGCGAATTTTCTGTGTCTTCGTTATAGAGATATGCGAGGTATCCGAGATCAAATGTGAAGTTTTGGAAATCGTATGTGATACCTGTGTAAATATCCATTTCGTTTTCTGTGTCTGACTTAACAGGCATATTACCCCAAACACCAGCGTATACAGCGAAACCGCTTCCGAGGTCGTATGCAAAATCAACTTCTGGGTTGATTGATGCACCTTGTACTTTCAAGCCACGGAATACATATTCTGATTCATAACCAACAGAAACAGAAGCCGAGAATCTTTCGAGAAGATTTGCACATACTTCTTCGTCTGCGAGTGTGTTGATTTGCTTTGCAGGCTTAGATGCACAGCAAGCGTTTGTGCAAGCAGCGTCCGCAGCAAACGATGCGAATGCGCATGCGACTATCGATGTGATTGTGATTATTGTTTTTTTCATAGTTTTTGCAGTTAAAAGATTAGATATGTTGATAAATACTTTTTATCTTGCAACAAAAATCGCATTCTTATTGATTATTTTTTTCATTTTTTGCACGATATTTATCAACCAAATATTTTACACCAAAATAAGTTATCGGGGTGAAAACAAGTGCCATAACTAACCCACCGACAGCAAACGCAATCGCAATATCGACGCCTAACGACAATAAAGTTTCGTAATTTTGTTTTTCGATAACTTCCATCATCGCACTTTTAATGTCATCATACGAGAGAGGCAAACCAATCAGTTTTGCTCCGCCATAAGTTTGCAGTGGATAGATAATAAAAATCGAAAAATGGTTTGTTATAAATGTGCCGATTGTCGCACCAATTTTGCTACCTTTGAGGATAAATGCACAAGGTATTGAAAGCATCAACTGTACCCCGAATGGAATTGAACACCCAAAGAACATTCCGATTGCCCAACCGCGTGCGATGTAAGAGGAAGATGCTTCTTCGCCGACCATCTTATTATAGAGTAGTTTAAATTTTTCTTTAATGTATGAAAAAATTTTCACAGCAAAATCTCCTTATTATTTCTGTTCGATAAAATCAAAAATCGATTTTTATTGCGAGCATATTTTAACACTAAATCAAATGGATTTTTTTCTTTATGTGTTGAAAATTTTTGTTTTTTTGATACTTTGCTGTTTTATGAAATTTTTAAATACACTATTATTGCTCACTTTGCCAGTTTCGATATTTGCGGATATTTTGAAGCCGTACGATTTAACTGTCGGAGAAAATTTTGATAATCCAGTAGGATATTGTTTACGCAAATTGTCGTTCTCATGGAAACTTCCACAAGGCGACAATATAAAACAAACAGCGTATAGAATCCAAGTTGTACATAACCCCGAAGATTTTTCACTTGCAGAAACTGACTTATACAGAACGTCGGTTTGGGATACTAAAAAAGTCGAAAGCTCGCAAAGTATAAATATTCCATTTTATCGCGAATTGTTGTCGCAAGAACGTCTTTATTGGCGTGTAAAATATTGGGACAACAAGGGCAGAGAATCGATGTGGTCGGACGTGAAATTTTTTGAAGCAGGTCTCTTGGATAAATCCGATTTTTTGGGAGAATGGATTAGCTCGCCATTCAAACCACGCAAGTGGCAACCGACACTTCGTAGCGGAAACAAAATCGTAAAGAAACCAGCAAAGACAGAAGTTCAACCAACGTATTTCCGCAAAGAATTTGAACTTAATCGACAAGTAAAAAAAGCTCGTATGTACGTTGCAAGTTTGGGTGTTTTCCACGCGTATATTAACGGCGAAAAAATCGGAGATGACGTATGGGGAACTGGCTGGACAAATTACAACAAACGTGTGCAAGTTAATACATACGACATCACAAAACTTCTCGAAAAAGGTAAAAATGCAATCGGTGCATTGCTCGGCGATGGCTGGTATGCTGGCACAATCGGGTGGCGACACAAAGGCGTTTACGGCGATATTCCCGCAATAAAAATTTATCTCGATATCGAATTTGACGACGGCTCAAACTTGCAACTTGCAACAGACAAATCGTGGAAAAGCTCGTATGGAGCAATTCAATATTCTGATATTTATATGGGCGAAAAATACGATGCTCGTTTGGAAATGGACGGCTGGAATGAAGTAGGGTTTGACGATTCAAATTGGAAAAATGCTTCGTACAAAATTAAATCGAAACCTGACTTTGAAGATGCACGTCGCAACACGATGATTCGCCCTATGCAATATTTAAAACCTGTAAATATCAGAAAAATTGGCGACAAAAAGTTTATTGTCGATATGGGGCAAAATATGGTCGGCTGGGCTGAAATAAAAATGTCGGCACCCAAAGGCGAAAAAATAAAATTACGCTATGGCGAAATGCTCCAACAGACAGGAATGTTGTATACAGAAAATTATCGTTTTGCAGATTCTCGAGATGAGATAATTTCAAACGGTAAAACGTTTGTATGGTCGCCAACGTTCACATTCCACGGCTTTAGATATATCGAAATTTCTGGAATCGATTACACGCCGGAACTTGACGATATTAAAGGTGTTGTTCTCCACAACGATATCGCACAAACAGCAAATTTTGAATGCTCCGATGAAATGATAAACAAATTGCAATCGTGCATTTTGTGGGGGCAAAAATCGAACTTCTTTTCTGTTCCAACAGATTGTCCGCAACGCGATGAAAGACTTGGCTGGACTGGCGACGCAACAGCATTCACGCCAACAGCATCGTTCAATATGGATGTCCGTGCGTTCTTCCACAAGTGGTCGCTCGATATGAGAGATTCTCAACGCTCCGACGGCAATATGGCTTTCATTTGCCCTGATATTTTGGGTGCTGCAAATGGTGCACCATTTTGGGGCGATGCGATTGTAGTTATCCCATACGAAATTTATATGGCATATGGCGACAAGAAAATTCTTGTTGATAATTATGACGCAATGAAGAAATGGGTAGACTACCAAAATAATTCTTCAAAAGAATTTATACGAGCAAATAGAGGTTTTGGCGATTGGCTACAACCAAACTCAAATAAGACTACTGGCGATACACCAAACGAACTTATCGCTACTGCATATTTTGCATACACTGCAGAGCTCGTTTCAAAAACTGCAAAAATTTTGGACAAAAAAGACGATATTGTAAAATATCAGAAATTATCAGATGATGTAAAAAAAGCATTCAACAAAAAGTTTGTAAAACAAGATGGCGAGATGACAACCGATGCACAAACAGCATATCTTGTTCCACTGAATTTGAATGTTATTGCTCCTGAAATGCGAGAAAAAGTTTTTGCAAAACTCGTCAAAAGAATCGAGAACGATAACTTCCATTTGCGTACAGGTTTTATCGGCACACCACACTTAAACCCGACACTTTCAAAATTTGGTCGTCCTGATTTGGCGTACAGATTGTTGATGAATAAAACTTATCCATCGTGGTTATATCCTATCACACAAGGTGCGACAACAATGTGGGAACGTTGGAATAGCTACACGCACAAAGACGGATTTGGCGATGTAAATATGAATTCGTTTAACCACTATGCGTATGGAGCAATAGGGCAATGGATTTACAAAGATGTTGCTGGTTTATGGTATGCCGACGCTGGCTATTCTAAAATTCTGTATGCCCCCACACCAAATAGTGCATTGAATTATGCGTCAGTTTGGCACGACACCCCATACGGCAGAGCGTCGTCAAAATGGAATACTATCGGCGGAAAAGAGATGCGTTGGCAAATACAAATTCCGTCAAACAGCGAAGGGATTGTCGTATTCAAAACGAAGAATAAAAATTCTATAAAAGTCAACGGCAAGCAACCAGTTGACTTGCAAACTTCCGACTGCGGATACCCTTGTATTACATTGGGAAGTGGAGAATATCAAATTACATATTCGCTGAATTAGTCGAAGGTTTTTTGAAGGGAAAAGGGAAGCGTTTTGCTTTCCTTTTTTTGTTTCTGTCGCTTGACAATATGCCGATAAAATGTCATCATATTTTCGGAACAATTAAAGGAGATATATAATATGCATATACCATCAGAAATGTTGTCAACAACCCTATGTCCAATCACAGCAACAGTAGCAGTTGCGGGCGTTGTAGCGTCGGGATTTGCTTTGTATAAGAGCAAAGCCAATACTCCGTCAACGTTGCTTTTTGCACTCGTAACAGCAACAGTGTTTGGATTGCAAATGCTGAACTACGCAATTTTCGACGGAGTGTCTGGACACTTGATTGGTGGTGTCTTTGCATCAACTTTGTTAGGTATACCTTCGGCGATTATTTCGCTTTCGATTGTATTGCTTGTACAAACTCTGATATTTGCTGACGGCGGAATTTTAATGCTGTGTGCGAATATTCTCAATATGGCGATAATCGGAGCAGGTCTTGGTGGACTCATTCGTGCGATGCTTCTTTCAAAAGGAATGAATAACAACATTGCGATATTCGTAGCGTCGGCGATGTCTGTTGTACTTGCGTCGCTCGCAGTATCGCTCGAGTTGCTTGCGTCGGGCAAGGGTGGTGCAGAAATGGTTGCGACGCTTGTTGGCGTGCATACAATTCTCGGACTCATCGAAGGCGTTGCAACAATCGTGTTAGTAAAACTTGTCGCCTTTGAATCGACAGGTATGATGTCTAAAAGATTGGCATTGTCTCTTTGCGGATTGATTATTTTTAGCATTTGCGTATCGCCATTTGCGTCGGAATTCCCAGATGCGTTTGAATGGACAATGGCAAAATTCAATCTGCTGACAGATGCTCCAAATTTTGTGTTGGCACCTTTTGCAGATTACACCATTGAATCTATTTCAAACGCATTTTTATCTTCACTACTGGCTGGTATAGTTGGTGTGCTTGCAATTTTCAATTTCTCGTATGCAATATCTTTCTTGTTTGAAAAAATAATAATGATAAAAGCGTATCGATAATTTAATGTGGCGACGGGAAACATTTTCAGTGTTTCCCGTTTCGATAAAATATAAGGCATAAATGAAAGCATCAATGAAATCGAGCCTCTTGGGCTTGGGGATAACGGTCGCAGTTATCCCAGCTATTTCTATGTTTGCGTTTATGACTTTTATGGGATTCGACGTTGTAAAAGTTGCCAACGACTCTTTTAGAAATGCTGTACTTGAATCGGCGAAGCAATCGACAATCGATATCCGCCAAATGTGCGACGCAATCGAACTTGCTGACGATGCCGTATCGGAATCGGCACGCACTGCAATTTTTCAGTCGATTGAATCGCTCGGGAAAATCTCGGTAGATACAACGCCATCAACGTTTACAATTTATCCGTCAAATAATCCCGAAGACAAAAAAACGTTGTACGCACCACTGTTAAAATTCGGCAATTACCTTGCATCACCAAACACGCCGTCTGATTCAACCGAAAATAAGCTTGCACAAAAACTCGCAGAATTAAAAGAGAGATTGCATTGCGATATTTCCGTATTTTACAAAGTGCCTGATTCCGATTTGTACGTTAGAGTTGCGTCAACTTTTACAACTTTAAGTGGTGAAAATTTCGCAGGCTCATACATCTCGACAAGCAAAAATCAAGCCGACAACGCACTTTTGCGAGAAATGATATCGTCGCAAATGCCGGTCTCGGGGATTATTTCGATAGACAAAATTCCGTACTCGGCAAACTATATTCCACTGTACACGAGCAACGGAGATTTTGTGGGGGCAGTGTATTTTGGTTTTCCGACGCCTTCGGTTTCTGAGCTTGAAAAACTTTTACAGTCGTCGTACGTCGGCGAAACTGGATCTGTTTGGGTTATCGATGATATGAATCGACAGCAACCAGTTTTGAGAGTCTCTCGTGATACATCGGCAATCGGTGTAAAAATAAGCGATGATCCACTTGAAGCACGACGCCTATTTCTCAACAAACTTATCGAAAAATGTCGCAATATGGGAAGCGGCGAGCTTGGTATTGAGACTGTGAAAATTCCGTCAAAAACGGGCAAGGGCGAAATTGTAAGGCTTGTTACTTATACAATGTATGAGCCGTGGCGTTGGATTATCGGCGTATCGGTTGATGCCGATGAATTTTCAGGTAGCGAAACTGCACTTATCAGCCAGATAAAAATCTTTATGAAAAAGATTGTGTACGCTGGTGGAATCTTTGTTTTGCTCGCAATAGGATTGTCGTGGATTCTTGCGTCGCAGATGTCGCAACCGCTCGAACTACTTCGCAAGGTCGCACGTTTTCATTCTCGTGGTGATATGGAATCGGCTGAAATAGCAATCGAAAATTTCTCTAAAAAAGGTGGCTCGCATATCAAAGAATTTGACGGGCTAATACGAGCAATATCAGATATGACTCGCACGCTTTCCGAGTTGATAAAATCAATCCGAGACGATGGCGAACTTGCAGCGTTGGGTGCATCAAAAATATCCTCGCTTGCAAAGTCTATTGAAGATATAGCAGTGAACGAAGTTGTTTCGATGCGTAGAGTCGCAACATCAGGGAAATCTATTTCACTCTCTGCCGATGCAATCAATAAAAGTGCGAGATTATCGGCATCGCAAGTTTTGAAAACTTTAGACATCAGCCGTTCGGGTGGCGAAAACCTTCAACTGCTAAAAAGAAATTACGATGCTCTTTATGCTGGTTGTGAAAACATCACTCGCCGACTTTCTATAATAAATAGAAACGCTGAAAAAATCACATTGGTTGCAACTGCTATTGCTGAAATTAACAAACGCACAAACATATTGTCGTTGAATGCGTCAATCGAAGCTGAAAAGGCAGGCGAAGTTGGGCTTGGCTTTGCGGTCGTCGCACGCCAGATACGTCGCCTTGCCGATAAGACATCGAAGTCGGCATCTGATATTGAAAGTGCAGTTCGACAAATGCAATCGGCTGTTAATTCGGGTGTGATGGAAATGGATAGATTTGGTGCGAGTATGCGACAAAGTTTGAAGATTATTTTTGAAACTGCAGACTCGCTATCGCAGGTTGTCGGCGAGATTGAAGTAATTGGTCCCAAGTTCGAAAATATTGCATCACGAATTTTAGCACTCGCTGAAAATGCGAGAAAAATTAGCGAAACAATGACAGAGCTTTCGCACAATTCTGTGCGTTCACGCGATACTGCAATCGAATTTAAATCGGCAACGTTGAATTTGGATTCCACAAGTGCGTCGCTGTTGAGCGAAGTTTCACGATTCAAAGTTTCAAATAAGGAGGGGCAAAAATGAAGGTGTCTCTCGCAAAAGTTATGGTGATGTTCGCACTCGCAGTTGCGACTCTGCCTGTGCTTGTCATCGCTATTCTGATTTGGAGGATGAATTTAGATATACGCAGTATTGTGGCATCTGAATTTGATAAAATTGGGTTGCGTGCAACACGTCAAATTGTGGACGACACTCTAAAAATCTGTCGAATTATCCACAAAACGCAATCCGAAGAAGAACAAAAAGCGAGAGCATCAATGAATATGCGATTCTCGCAATTAGGTGCACCACGCTTGCTATCGCAAAAAACAAAATTTAATGTGTCGTCGCAAATGACGCCAACTGAATTTATCGCAATAGATTTGCCCGTACTCGCATTTGGCTCAACACCGATAAAATTGAAGAAGTCGGATAACGGCACTATTGCGACAGCAGAAGGCACAATAAAAAATATTTTAACAGAATTAAAAACAGATACTGGGTTAGAGTTTTCAATACTTCAAAAAATCGATGATGCTGGAAATATGCTTCGCATTGCGTCGACAATATCAGATGCGGAAATTGGAACATATATCCCCGCAACTGGCGGATACGACGACGGTGCAATCGTCCGTACTCTTATGGCTCGAAAAACTTTTACAGGGGTTTCACGCACAGGTAGCGAAGTGTTTGTTGTGAACTACGAACCTATTCTCGATCCATACGGCGATGTTATTGGAGCGTTTGCATACGGTAGATCTCAAGCATCTGTGCTAAATTTGATGAAATATTTTGAGACTATCCGAATAGGTGCAACTGGATATGTTTGGGCGATTGAATTGGCTGGCAGGGGTGAATCTATCGTGAGAGCTTCTCGAGACGGCAAACGCAACGGATTTATTGTCGAGGGCGATACTTTTAAAGAACGCAAAGAAATGACTCTTGAAATGATTTCATCAGCAGTCGGTGCAATCGATAAGGTTTCGGTAAGAGAATATAAACTCGGCACAGAACGTGATGTGTCAGATATAATTACTGCGTACACTTATTTCAAACCATGGAATTTGGTAATTGGTGCGTCGGTGGCACGAAGCGATTTTGATGTAGGGGTTGAAAAAACTATTTCTACGGTGAGTCGGTTTATGGTCTTGCTTGTTTCGATTGGCGTATTGATTCTTTTCTTTGCCGGCTTTGGCTCGTGGATTACGGCACGAAGTGGTGCCAATATGGCAACCGATTTAAAACTCGCTATCGACAAAATTAAAAATGGCGATATCGCAAATGCCAAAGACGATTTAACATTACTTCTCAATCCGAAAAAATGGAGCAATAGCGAAATATTTAGACTCGCCGATGCACTAAATTCAATGACAGAAAACTTTTCGAGTCTGCTCGCAAAAGTTAAAATATCGGGCGAAAACTTTGCACAAAGTGCATCGAAAATTTCTGAAGGCACATCAAATATCGACGCAATCTCATCTGAAAGAGCCGATGTATTGGCTGGCGTATCATCCACAATAGACTCTATTTCAACATCGGTATTGCTGTTGAATATGGATGCTCGAGAAGCATCGAAAAACATAGACGCATCTTTGGCAGTCTTGAGTGACGGTGGAAATTTGCTTTCTCGCTTGAGTGAAAATACATTGCCACTGCTTTCTGCCGCCGACTCTGTCTCGGCTCGATTGGCGGTTATCAAAGACAAAACAGAAAGAATTGCAACTGCAGTTTCTACAATCAACGCTGTTGGCGACAGAACAAATATGCTCTCGCTAAATGCAAAAATTGAATCTGAACGTGCTACGGAATTTGGCGGATTTGAAGCAGTATCGGCTGAAATTTCAAAACTTGCCGACCAAACTGCAGTCTCTGTTATGGAGGTTTCAAAAATGGTTGCCGATATGACAGATTCAGTTGAATCTGGTGTGGGCGAGATGAATAGTTTTTCGCAACGTATGAAATTAAATTCTGAAATGATTGAAAAATTGCACTTCAATCTCTCGTCAGCTGAAAATCAGATTGCAGAGTTGGGTCCAAAATTTGAATCGCTCGCAACGTCAATTGCATCGCAAGAAGAAAACGTTTCTAATATTGGCGAACTCGTTGAATCGCTCGAAGCTTTTGCAAGTGGAGCTCGCGAAAAAGTTGAGCTATTGAAAGAAACGACAAGTTCGATTTCTAAAACATCTGAACTGCTTATCGAAAAAGTTTCACGTTTTAACCTTTCTAAATAATGAACGACACTAAGAAAAAAATCCTCGAGACTGCCTTTTCTTTACTTATCGAAAAAGGCTACAATGGCGTATCTATCGGGGATATTGCGAACAAATTGAATATAGCACGAAGCTTACCGTACAAATATTTTAAATCAAAAAATGATATTTTCTACGAAACATTTAAATATTATTTTTACGACAGATTTTTCTATGGCGTTGACGACTTTTCGACATTAAATTTAGATACCTTTATTGATTTAATTTTAGATAGAATGATAGAAATTATCAAAAATCTAAAATCGGTAAATATCTCAGTTTTCGATTACAATTCGCTTTACATTTTGGCACTTAAAAACGAACCACGTTTTAGTGATTATATGACGGCACAAATGAAGAAGTCGGAAATAATAATTGACAATGCGGTGAAAAATGGAGAAATAAAAAAAGGAATATCACCAAATTTTATACAACGTGTTTTGCTCGATATTTGGGGGCGTACGTCGTCGCTCGGCTCGAATAATGATGACGCAAAATTAAAGGATTTGCTTGAGGATATAAAAACTTTCAAACAACTTGTAAAAGGAGAAATATAATGGACAGACGCAAATTTGGGAAATCTATCGCAACAATCGGTGCTATGCTCTCGGGGTCTTCACTTTTTGCTCAAACAGAAAAAGTGAATCCTATCAAATTTTCTGTATCGATGACAAAAAATAATGTCAAACTTTATACCGATGCTGTCGATAAACCATCAAAAATTATGTTCATTGGCGACTCGCATATTTCCTACTCGGACGGGCTTGTCGAGCCATACTCCGATTATGCGTGGCGTATGCATAAGGCTTTTATGAAAAAGCCAAAAATGGAAATTTTAGATAAAACTTTCCAAAAGGCAGAATACGAAAAGTTCGATCTCATTATTCTCGGTGGCGATATAATAAATTTTCCCTCGGACTATAATGTTAAAAAACTCAAGGAATCGATGGAACGTTCAAAAGTTCCTGTGAAGTACATTTCAGGGAATCACGATTGGCATTTTGAGGGTAGTGGGGTTGATATTCCGCAAGTTGAAGTCAGAAAAAAGTGGATGAAAAAACTCGAGCCTCTTTTTTTTGGCGAAGATTACGATTGTTATAAAGTGGTATTAAACGGTATAAAATTTATGCTCGTTGACAATTCAGCACACGACATCTCCCCAAAACAACTCGACTGGACGAAACGCGAACTTGCCGATGGGATGCCCGCTATTTTGGCGATGCACATCCCGATTTATGTGGATGGACGCAAGTATGGCTGTGCTAATCCAACATGGGGTAGAAAGACTGATAAATCGTACAAAATTGAACGACGTCAAATACGTCCAGAACGTCAAACCGACGAAACATTTGAATTTAGAGAAGTGGTCTTGAATACACCTAATGTTTTGGGGGTGCTGGCTGGACACACGCATAAACTCGCATACGATTATATCAACGGAAAGTTCCAAGCAGTCTCAGATAGATTCTGCGACAAGCTTGAATACATCGCTCTCGAAATTTATCCCAAAGCATAGTGCGAATATACTATCAATTTTTTGTGGTTTAATATAACTGTAATCACATTAAAAATTTTCAATATTTAACTTGACATATCTTTGCGTTTTATTATACATATAAGCAGTTAACTAAATAAAGGTTAAATATGAAAATTAAAAAAATATTATTATCAGTCATCTGTTTTATGGTTTCCCTGACTACATTTGGGGCAACCGAAACACTCTCGTTCTTAGAATACGTAGGTAACGACGCTACTTATACTCCACACAAACTTGGTGCGGACGCCGAATATCATGGTGAATGGGGAAATGTACAAGGCATAATGCTTGGTAATTATCACTATTTGTACAATTCTTATACAGATGTTAACGTTCGAGAAGTCGATATATCAAGTTTAGATATGGATATTATCGAAAGTATCGAATTTAATTCACCGTATTCATATCCAAATGGTAGCACAGAATTGGTAGCCTCAGATTTAGGTGCTTTCGATATTGCTATTTATTCCGGTGGTACAGGCGATGCTGATGTAGATTACAATGGAACAAGCCTTTCACTTATAAGCAAGAAAGAAAATCTTTCTATCTCTGACATTGAAGCTGGAGTTCTTTTTGAAAACCTCAACTGGAATATTTCAGATGAAAATTATATAACATTTGTTATTACAGTTGATCAAGAACTTGTCCCATTTAATGGCAATCATATAGGAGGTGCTTCCTATACTACTGCAGATGGAAATACTTCAGCTATTGTAACAGGTAGCAAAGTTGCTGTTCCAGAACCAAGCACATACGCACTCATATTTGGTGCGATCGCTCTCGGGTTTGCAGTATACCGTAAAAGATAATAATATTTAATTAAAAAAAATAGACCATTTGTTAAATGGTCTATTTTTTTTATCTATACACGCAAGAGTTATTGGCTATTTTTTATTTGTTAGCTTCTTTGTTTTCGGGGGCAAAATATTTTACCATAACGATATCGCCGACGAGTGCTGTTCCACTCTTTGTTTTAAAGGTCGCACAAGAACGATGTGCTACATTTATGTTTTCCAAAATTGCAGTAGGTGTCATTTGCGAATCGCACGCATAATACATTGGGATTCTTCCTTTAACTACGCTTGGCGACATAATCGAAACGATGACAAAATCGCCATCCTTACGGACAATTTTACCGACATATAAATCAATATCTTGCTGTGGTAAATTTTCGAGATACTGACGCATTACAGGCGATGTCGCGACACGTCGACCTAATCCACGACGTGCCGATTGTGCGTACAAGTCGGATGCAAATAGGGCGATAGCCCCAACACAAAAAAGTATCGCCCAAAATTTGTGCGATACTTTTTTTGCATCTGTAAAATTATTCAGCATCCTTTGTTTTTTTGAAGTGGTCAAAGCCAGGACCATTTGATGTTCCTTCGGCTTCAAAGAATCCGTGCAACTGACGAATACGTGTTGGGTGACGCATCTTACGCAATGCTTTTGCTTCGATTTGGCGGATACGTTCACGAGTAACATTGAATTGCTTGCCGACTTCTTCAAGTGTGCGTGAATATCCATCAACGAGACCGAAACGGAGAGTCAAAACTTTGCGTTCGCGTGGTGTCAAAGAATCGAGAACGTCCATAAGTTTTTCGCGTAAGAGCGAGTATGCTGTCATATCGTATGGGTTTTCCGCACCTTTGTCTTCGATAAAATCGCCAAAATTTGTATCGTCCGAATCGCCAACAGGGCTTTGCAATGAAATTGGTTGTTGTGCCATTTTCATAATCGACTGTACACGCTCGACTGGGAATTGCATTTCGTTTGCGACTTCTTCAGGTGTCGGTTCATGCCCGAGTTCTTGCAAGAGTTGCTTTTGGATTTGCATCACCTTGTTGAGCGTTTCAATCATATGAACTGGAATACGGATTGTTCTTGCTTGGTCAGCGATTGAACGTGTGATTGCTTGGCGAATCCACCAAGTTGCGTATGTCGAGAATTTGTATCCACGTTTGTACTCAAATTTTTCGACAGCTTTCATCAAGCCCATATTGCCTTCTTGAATGAGGTCGAGGAAGTTCAAACCACGGTTTGTATATTTTTTTGCGATTGAAATAACAAGACGCAAATTAGCACGCACCATTTCTGTCTTTGCCTTGTGAGCTTCTCGCATTGCTTGGCGTACCGATTTTACAGTTTCCACAAGTTCTGCTGGCTCGAGGTAATAGATGTTGCGAATTTCATTCAAGCGAGCGTTGATTTGGTTGCTATCGCCAATTTTTGTTTTCTTTCCGATTTTTTCGATAGCACGCAATTTGTACAAGCTATCTTCGATTTCACGGAGTACAGGTGCGAGAGAATCGAGGAATTCTTCAAACACTTTAAGCTTAAATTTGAAACCTTTAATGTAGATATCTTTCAGCTTCGATTCAAGGTTCTTGAAAAGTGTAATATGACGTTTTTTCAAGCTTGGGTTTGTTGCTGATTCTGCACTTTCCCAAGTTTTATCGAGTTTTGCTTGGATGTCTTCTGCCTTTTTAATATACTCTGGCAATTCTGCAAAATATGTTTCACGAACTTCTACTTTTTTATCGAGAACAATTTTGTCGAAACGTTCTTCTTTTGCAGAAAGTTTTTTCGCAATATCGATTTGGAATTTGTTTGTAAGCGATATCGAGAAAAGCAATTTTACGGCTTTATTTTCGGCAACTTCAATACGCTTCGAGATAGAAACTTCTTCTTCGCGTGTGAGCAACGGCACTTGCCCCATTTGCTTGAGATACATTCGGACAGGGTCGTCGAGAGTATCCGCTTGCATTGCGTGAGTCTGGCGTTCTTCGGACTCTTCTTTGCGGATTCTAAAGTTTTCAATATCCTCTTCGTTATCGAGAATTTCAACATCGAGATTTTCGAGAATATTGATAACGTTATCAAATTCTCCTGGATCGCTCAACGTTTCTGTGAGATATTTATTGATATCGTGGTTTGTCAGATAACCTTTTTCTTTTGAAAGGTGGATGAGCTGACGGATTTTGTCGTTGAGTCTTTTCTTATGTTCAGCAACAAGATTTTTGGGTTTCTTTACTTGTACAGGTTCCGCAACCTCGACTTGTTTTGCAACAGACTTTTTTACTTCAACCTTTTTTGGTTCTGGTTTCTTTGCGACAGGTTGAGCTTTTTTAGGCTGTACTTTTTTAGCCTCTACCTTTTTTGCGACAGGCTTTGGTTGTACTTTTTTTGTTTCCACTTTTTTAGGAGCAGATTTTGGCTGAGCCTTTTTTACTTCTGGTTTCTTTGCGACAACCGATGATTTTTTCACAGGTGTTTTTGTCGCCTTAACAGGAGCTTTTTTTGCAGGAGCTTTTGCCGTTTTTGTAGGAGTTTTTTCCGTTTTTGCAGGGGCTTTTGCGACCTTTGCAACAGCTTTTTTTGCTACTACTTTTTTTGTTGTTGTTTTTGTTGTTGTTTTCTTTGTTGCCATATTGTGATTTTTTTAAAGTAGTGGGATTGCTTACAAATCTTCTTCTATTTTCGCAGGTGGGTTTCTCGATTCTCTTCTTAATTGCGATATTCTTTTTAAAATTGAAAATTTCTCATCTGAAGAATTCGACTGAGCTTCGATTAACTTCCTATTTAATATATCTATTTGTTCTGCATAAAAATTTCTATAAATTTTTTTTATACATTCATTGGCGTATTTTATGGGGTTATCGATTGAAGATTTGTCTGCAGTTGATATTTTGTAGATTAGATTTTTTTCATCATCTCTTTCAAAATATTCCCTGATTTCAGAGAGCTCAAAGCCGATTCCCTCACGATAGAGAACCATCAATCTCTTAAGCACTCTTGCCTCGACAGAATTGCCAATTATCCATTGGTCGTTTAATACCTTCGATAGACAATCGGCAATTTTCTTGTAATTTAAACAAACAAGTAAAGCGTCATAAAGTGAATTTGTCAACATTCCTTGCGATTGTTTTTCAACATTATCACTTTTTGATTCTTGAGGTGAAATTTTTTTGCGTTGGCTACGTTCCCAATTTTTGAAATCTTCGAGCAACGACGTCAAGTCTATCATAAGTGCTGTCGAGATTTCTTGGAGGTAGTCGTCAACCAAGACTCGCGAAGTACATGTAGAGAGCATTTGGAACAATTCTATGCAAGCGTCTCGTTTATCTAATGGCGACGGATTCGGCTTATCAGCGAGGATTGCGTGCGAAGCGAAGCTTATCCCCGACTTTTTCTTGTTTTCGACAAGCTCGTGCATTGCGTCGATTCCATATTTTTTTATAAACGAGTCGGGGTCGTCATTGTTGGGGATTACCACTACGAATGGTTCGAGTTCAGCTTGAAAACAAATTGGCAGAACACGTAATGCCGCGTGTTGACCTGCCGAGTCTCCGTCAAAGAGCAGGGTAACTTTGCTTGCATATCGCTTTATGAGAGAGAAGTGTTCAACGCCAGCAGCCGTACCTTGAGTTGCGACTGTGTTTTTAAATCCGCTACAATACATTCTGATTGCGTCGAGCTGACCTTCAACGACAATACAATTATTTTTTTCTTTTATCGCATTTCTCGCCTTATCGATATTAAACACGACTTGATTTTTTTTGAAAATATCGGTTTCACGAGAATTGACATATTTACCTTCTTCAGATGGTGCAACTGGCGTATATTGGGTTTTGCGTGCTGTAAACGCAATCACTCTGCCTTGTATATCGCAGATTGGCACCATCATTCTACCTCTAAAGCGTGGATAAAAATTTTTGATATCAAAATCGCCTTCGCGTGCAGAAAATATACCTGTACCGAGAATTGCCTCGGGACTATATCTTTTTCGATAGAACATACGCTTTAATTCGATTGAATCAACAGGGGCAAAACCGATGCGTAATTCTTTTGCGTCTTCAAGAGTAAATCCACGTTCTTCGACCCAATATTTGCGTATTTCGCTCGCTTCAGGTGTGTCGGCAAAAAATTGTTGCGAGTACCAATCGCAAGCGTCTTCGTGAATGTCAAAAAGTTGTTTGCGATACGACGGCGGAGTACCTCCTCGACCAGCTTCATATTCAAGGTTTATAGAAAATCTTTTCGCTATAAATTCGACTGCTTCGGGGAACGATAAGTTTTCTTTTACTTGAATAAACTTGAATAAATCTCCACCTTGCGACGAGCTAAAGCAATGGTAAAATCCCTTGTCGGGATACACATAAAAAGATGGTGTTTTTTCGTTTTGGAACGGACTCAACCCAACGTATGCAGAACCACGTTTTTTCAACGGAGTATACGGCGAAATAAGGTCGACAAGATTAACTCGCAACCTCACTTCTTCAATAGACGATGCTTTAATACGCCCCATTTATTTCTCTTCAGAAATTTCCTTATACTCTTTTTGCATTTCTTCGTAGAGTGGATGTTCTTTTGGCGTATGCGTTAGGAACAACTTATAGAAATGTATTGCGTTAGTTTTCTTACCGACAAGCTTGTATGTCTTGGCTAAATCGACCCATATTTCTGGATTGTTGGGGAACTTTTCATGTGCCAAATATACTTGATTTAAAAATTTTTCGTTATTGAGAACTCTGCTTGCATTTCTCAAATAGAAAAGCGTAGCGTCGATACTATCGGGATTGCGTTTGTATGCTTCGGTTGCAGCTAAGAAAGAATCGTTATCTTTATTTGATATTTCGTAAGCTTTTGCGAGTGCTCGCCATGCTGTTTCTTGAGTGGAATCTTTTGCGAGTGCTAAATGAGCATTTTTTTCTGCACCAACAGCATCGTTATTTGCTATGCAATCATAACATTTTTGAATGAGCATATCGTATTCAGAAACCTGTGCTTCCTGATTTGTAGCATCTTTTATTTCCGACTCTTTAATTACGCTTTCATTATCTGCAACTGGTTCAGAATCTTGTGCTGGAGCGGTCGTATTGTCGGCAGGGACATTTGTATTATCAACTGTGGTTGAATCTGTCTTCTGCGATTCTTTGACACCTTTATCTTCTTGAGCTTTTTTTGCTTCTTCTTTTGCCTTTTCTTCGGCTTGGGCTTTAGCTTTTTCTTCAGCTTCTAACTTTGCTTTTGCTTCTGCTTCAGCCTTTGCCTTTTTTTCAGCTTCTAATTTTGCTTGAGCTTCTTCTTTTTTCTTTTGTTCGATAGCTTTTAAAGCTTCGTTGAGGTTATCTCGAAAAGCTTTTAATTGTGCACGGAGATTAGGATATTTTGAGTCGAGTTCATTTGGTGCAATTTTGTCGAGTTTAGCGACTGCTTCTTCGAGAAGTGCCGATTCTTTTTGTGCCAAATAAACTGTTATCAATCCTAAGAGAATTTCTTTGCGAGTTTCTACATTTGACGGCAATGTTGCATCGAACGATGCTTCGAGCCATTTGCGTGCTTGTATTGCATTGCCAGTTTTCACAAAAAGCAGACCGATTTTTGTAGCTTCGTTTGTGTTTGGGTTGCGTCCTGCCGCCTTCAACGCACTCATCATAGAGTTCAATGCGTCTTGATATTTTTCGATTTTTTCTTGGCATTGCGACAATGCCTTCCATGCGACAATATCCGACGGCTTTGAATTCAAATATTTTTTGTAAGCCTTTTCTGCCGATTCATACGCTTTTGCTTGTTCGTATGATTTTGCCGCACTTATTTGTAATTCTGCGTCGCCACCTTTTTGTTCAGACGCATTTTCAAAAAACATACCAGCACTTGCCGGTTGTTTATTTTGAGCGTATGCGTATGCCAACGCTTCGCAAAGTTCGGCACTTGAGCCACATTTCTGATATGTTTCTTCAAGCATTTTGATTGCGTCGGTCGTCTTATCCTCAAACATAAGGACTCTCGCACGACGCACTGCCAAGTTTGTCATTTTTTGATTTTCAGCTTTGATTTGTTCAGGTGTTTTTTCGCCACAGCCTGACAATATTGCCGACAATCCTATCGCCCAACAAAAAAATAGTCGAATTAAAATGTACTTCGATGCTTGCATAAATTTAAAAATTCCCTTTAACTTCTCTCTTATATTATAACATTCAGCCAATATTTTCTCTTGCTGGCAACACTATTATGAAAAAATATATAAAAAATATTCTCAAAACAGTTATTTTCTTTGCTTTGTTAACGTCGATGTTGCAAATGCACCAACTTTTTGCTCAAACAGCAAACTCAAACATAAACGACATTCTGTTTGAGTGCAGAGTTCCATCTTTTAATGATTCCAATTATAATCGTGCAGTTGCGTTGCTTTTTGCGTCATACGAAAAGCAAACTGGCACAAAGATTGCACCAGCACAAAAAGCAAAAGTCGGGTTGAAGATATATACGAATTCAGGAGCAGGGATGTGTACGCCTAAAGGGCTTGTAGATGCAGTTATAGCTCAGCTCGAAAAGCGTGGTTATAAACGCGAAAATATTTCGCTTGTGGATATGAGCCGTCGCAAAATGCGTGATTGTGGATTCTTGCCAAGAGTCTCGCAAATTCAAAAAGGCACGCCCGATAATTACAAAGGTTCGCCTGTAGTAGATATTGATAGTGGAAAATATTTTAATAGTCAGTGGTATTATGACAACGCACTTATGCCAAAGGCACTAAAAGGTATAACAGCTTCGTCGGATTTATATAATCCAGAATTTCGCAAAAGTTATTTGCCTGTTCCGCTTTTCTTGACGGTCGATTTTTGGATTAACTTACCAGTGATTACCGATATGGACGGCTTGGGTGTTTGTGCAGCACTCGGCAATGCGAGTATCTGGAATATGTCGAACAACGAACGCTTCTTGAAACAACCGGCGAATGCATCGATGGCATCGGCTGAAGTTTGTGCAATACCAGAATTGCGTTCGTCAAACTTGCTTACAATTCTCTCGTTTGAACGTGGACAATATGTAGGTGGAGCAATATTCAATGCACGTTGTTCGTTCTCTGAAAATATCATTTTGATGAGTGCAAACCCTGTTGCGATAGACTACTTGGCTTGGCAAGCAATCAATCGCCATCGCCGTACATTCGGCTTTGCACCGATAGACCCAATGCCACCAATCTTGAATTATTGTCGAGAATTGAAAATTGGCGATTACGATTTCAGAAAAATCAAACGTATTGACGTCCCATACTCGTCAAAGAAACGCTAATGAGCGAAGACATATTTGATATTGTCGATGCACAAGATTGTGTTGTAGGTTCTGCTCCACGTTCGTATGTTCATGCGAACAAACTTATGCACAGAGCATCGCACGTTCTGATGTTCAAAAATTGCGAAGGCACCGATATGATTTTGTTGCAAAAACGTTCCGCAACAAAAGATAAATATCCGCTCGCATATACAACTTCTTGTTCTGGGCATGTCGATAGTGGAGAAGATTATGATACTGCTGTAATCCGTGAAATGTTCGAGGAAACAGGGCTTTCTATAACTCTGTCTGACCTCAAAAAAATCGGCAAAGTCACACCTTGTTCAGAGACAGAAAATGAGTTTACTTTTGTCTATGAAATGCAATGTTCGGGCGATGAAAAATTTTCGCCACCCGCAGACGAAGTCGCATCGCTCGATTGGGTCAGCGTTGCCGACTTTGAAAAAATGATTCGAGAAAATCAGCAAGACTTCACTCCGTCATTTTTGCGTATTTATAAGTTTTGGAAAAATTCTAAAAGTTGATTTTTTCTGTGGACTTCAAATTTATCAAGTGTTGTAATAATATACAAAATTTAAAAATTAGAAAAAGAAATGAGTAAAGTTAGAGTTAGATTTGCACCGAGTCCTACGGGATTCTTTCACATCGGCAGTGCTCGTACAGCCCTCTTTAATTGGTTGTACGCAAAACATACTGGCGGAACTTTTGTTCTGCGTATCGAAGACACAGACGACGAACGCAATCGCGTTGAGTACTTGAACATCCTCAAAGACGGGATGAAATGGCTCGGTCTCGATTGGGACGAAGGTCCAGATGTCGGTGGCGATTATGGTCCATACTTCCAAAGTCAACGCAAAGATATTTACAACGAGTATTTGGAAATCTTGCGTAAAAAAGGTCGAGCATACGATAAAGACGGTGCAGTGTTCTTCAAGGTGTCGGGCGAAACACAAGTCTTGCACGACGCTGTTTACGGAGACGTAGCACGCATGGAAGAAAAAGACTTCCCGATTTTCCGCTCGAACGGCACACCAGTATTCCACTTCGTAAATGTTGTCGACGACATCTGTATGTCGATTACTAACGTCATTCGTGGGCAAGACCACCTCACTAACACAAATAAACATATCGAACTCTTCAAAGCTTTCGATGCACCTATGCCACAGTTTGCACATATCCCGCTTATCTTGAAAAGTGAAGGTCAGGGCAAGATGAGTAAACGTGATAGAGGTGCGTTGATTGAAGAATATCAACAGAAAAACTTTATGCCTGAAGCAGTACGCAATTACTTGTGTATGCTCGGTTGGAATCCAAAAAACGGCAAAGAAATTATGTCGATTGATGAAATCATTTCTTTGTTCGATTTTGGTGGAATCGTAAAGAGCAACGCACGTTTCGACGAACGCAAAATGGCACACTTTAATACAGAACATATCCGTGCTTTGCCAATCGACAAATTTGAAACGCTCGCACGTCAGGCAATGCAAGTAAATAGCAAAGTTGATATGGGTTCTGACGAAGAATATATCAAGAAAGTTTTTGCACTTTGCCAACCCAAAGCATCAAATATGGAAGGTTTACCATCAATGGTTGAATACTTCTTTTCCGATGATTATACGTTTGACGAAGCATCAAAAGAAAAAGTTTTCAAAAAGGGCGATCCAATGGCACGCCTTGCTGAAGCACTCGAAGCTTTCAAAACATTGGAAGCATTCGACCACGATTCAATCTATGAATGCGTTTGCCAAACTGCACAAAAGAACGAAAAGAAAGCAAACGAGTATTTCCAGATTATTCGCTATGCAGTGTCGGGGCAAGCTGGCGGACCTGACCTTTTCCCGATGCTCGAAGTTTTCGGCAAAGACAAGGTTATTGCAAGAATTACAGCTTTTATAAACGCATAATTTTTTGCGAAAAAATTAAACGCAATATTCTTTAGGAGTATTGCGTTTTTTTGTAAAAATTATCCGATATTTTCAAAGTGTGATATTGATATAATCTTTGAATTATCGTGCCTAACCTCGATTGCATCAAAACGCCAAGTGCGTGGTTTTTTCCGCATTGCCGAGATATACGCCGACGCAAATTTTCGTAAATTTTGCATTTTATTTTTCGATGATGCCGAGTAATACCCGTCTACGATTGCGTCTTGCGAACGTGTTTTTACCTCGACAAAAACAAGGGTATCGCCGTCGAGTGCGATAATATCCATTTCTTGTTTTTTTATACGAGCATTGCGTTTTATAATACGCATAGATTTTTCAGATTTCAAATATTTCACCGAAGCCGACTCTCCCAAACGTCCAATCCTTGCAGTTGGCGTTTCACCAATATGAAAAATTTGAAAAATCCATTTGAACATTGTATTTATTTTTTTAAATCACTTTTATTCCGTCAAGTTTTTTAGGCGTTTGCGTTTGACAATTTTTTTTGATGGATAAAAATGTTAAAGATAAATTTGTGAATACGTATATCAAAAGATCGTGGATTGAAGTAGATTTCGATAAGCTCGAGTCGAATGTCCGAAAAATAAAAAATTCACTTCCTGTGGGAGTGAAGTATGTCGGTGTTGTCAAAGCCGATGCGTATGGTCATTGTATGCCACAGGCACTTATGCGTTTCATAAAGGGCGGTGCAGATATGTTTGCAGTTGCCAATCTTTACGAGGCATCGAGAGTTCGTGAAGTCGTTTCAGATAGACCTGTGTTAGTGTTGAGTCCAGTCTTAAAAGAAGAACGTCCGCTTGTTTTCGATTATGGAGCAACACCAGCAGTTTCATCGTTTGACGAAGCAAAAGCGTTTGATAAGCTCGCATCGGAACGTGGAAAAATTCTTTCTGTTCATATCAAACTCGATACTGGAATGGGTCGAGCAGGTGTATGGTTTGAGCGTGCCGATGAAATAATCTCGCAGATTTTGACACTTAAAAATATAAAAATAAATGGTATATTTTCGCACCTTTCAAGTGCAGATACCGACAGAGAATATACACTCTCGCAAGTAGAGAGAATCCGCACAATCGCCCAAAAATTCGCAACCGACGATATGCTTATACATATTCATAATAGTGCCGGTTTGCGTTATGTGCCTATTGAGCCACCATTCAATGCCGTGAGAATGGGGTTGATTCAATATGGTATAAATCCGTTTGATGACGGCGGTGGATACGAACATTTAGGGCTTCAATCGGTACTCGCATTTAAGTCGAAAATTCTCGCAGTTGGCGAGCGAGATGGTATGCGTATTGCATCTGTTTGTGCGGGCTATGCCGATGGCGTTCCAGCCGGTTTCACAGACGATGCACGAGTACTCGTTGGTGGCGTGCGTTGCAAGATTGTCGGTAAAGTCGGGTTAGATGAAATGTATGTTGATGTTTCAAATACTACTGCAAAAGCTGGCGACGAGGTTACATTTATAGGCGAACAAAATGGCACAGAAATCTCTCTTGCAGATTATAGCCGTTGGACAAGCAGAATACCGTGGGAAACAATGGTTGCAATCCCACGTCGTGTTGACAGAATTTTAATACATTAGTTTTTTTAATGAATACAAATAGAAATATCGGAGACAAATTTAAGAGCGAAAAAACTGTTTTTTCAGTGGAATTTTTCCCACCTAAAACAGAAGAAGGTGCTCGTCAAATTTTGCGTACAGCAAAAAAATTGCAATCGCTTTCGCCCGACTATGCGTCGATTACATACGGGGCAGGTGGCTCGACACGAGAGCGTACACTTGAATATGGCGAACTTTTACACGACATTTTCGATTTTGAAATGATGCCTCACTTGACATGTTTCGGACACTCGAAAGATGAGATTGCATCAATACTCGAACGATTCGCTTCAAGCGGATTCAAAAATATTATGGCATTGCGTGGCGATCCACCAAAAGGCGAAACAACATTTATCCCGCATCCCGACGGATTCAAGCACGCAAATGAATTGATTGAATTTATCAGAAAAAATTATTCAGACTTTGGAATTGGTTGTGCTGGATACCCTGAAAAACATCCCGAAGCCAAGACGCTTGACGACGATATTGATAATTTAAAACGCAAGATTGACGCTGGTGCCGACTTCATTGTTACGCAAATGTTTTTTGAAAATTCGCACTTTTATAACTTTGTTGAAAAGTGCAGAAATGTTGGAATTGACAAGCCGATTATCGCAGGTCTTTTGCCAGCACTTTCGCTCAAGCAAGTGATGAATTTTAAGAATATGTGTTCGACAGAAATTCCCGAAAAGTTGGTCGAAAAACTCGCAAATGCTCCCGAAGCTGACGGTTCTAAAATCGGTTTAGAGTGGGCTCAAGCACAGATTGAAGATTTGATGAGTCGCAAAATTGCAAAAGGTATTCATTTGTATATTTTAAATCGAGCAGAATCGGCACTTACGCTATCGCATTTGATAAGAGAAAAATAAACGTAAAAAAAGGATATCGCCAATCGGAGATATCCTTTTTTTGTGCTTAAAAATAATCGATTATGATTTTACTCTTGCGAGAATTTCGTTGAGGCGGTTTGCCATTGCTCGAGGATTTTCAAGGAGTCCTGCCGAGAGAAGTGCGTTATCGTACAACTGCTCAAGCACAAGTTTTGCAAGCGATTCATCGCTTTTCTTGAGAGTGTCGAGATTCTTGATAACGGGGCTTCGTGGATTGATTTCAAGCTTTACAGCAGGAGCTGGCATAGGGGCGTCGGGATTCATTGCACGGAGCATTGCACGCATTTGTGGTGTGATTCCGTCGGCATTGAGTGCTGCAACTGGACTATCTACAAGGCGACCAGAGTCTAACACTTCAGCAACTTTTTCATCGCCGAGAGTCGATTTAATCCAAGTTTTAAGTTCGGTTAAATCTGAATCTGCGAGTGCGTCGGTTGCGTCTGGTTTCGGAGCGTCGGGCAATTCGATATCGCCAGAATCTATGCTTACAAATTGTTTTTCTTTGTATGTGCCGATGTGTCCAGCCACAAATGGATCTATGCCATCATAGAAGAACAAAACTTCGATTCCACGAGCCGTAAACGCTTCGAGATATGGAGCACTTTCGATAGTCTTTCTATCGGCTCCGCACGCATAATAAATTTCTTTTTGCGATTCTTTCATTCTCGAAACATAATCATCAAGAGATACCTTTTCGCCGTCGGGATAGAGGCTCGATTCGTAGCGTAAAAGTTTTTCGAGTTCGGTTCTGTTTTCCAAATCCATTGCCGAACCTTCCTTGATAAACACGCCAAACTTTTTGAAAAATTTGTCGTATTTTTCGGAATCCTTTTTCGCCATTTCAGCGAGATGTTTTATGAATTTTTTGAGAACAACTTTGCCGAGCTTTTTGATAAGCCCGCTATCTTGCATACTTTCTCGAGAAATGTTAAGCGGAATATCGGAGCTATCAATTACGCCTTTTGCGAAACGCATCCATTCGGGGAAAAGATTTTTTGGAGATGGGTCTATTAACACTTTTTTGCAATAGAGCGACACACCGCATTCGGTCTTGCCAAAGCCCAATCTTTCGGGATTTTCAGACGGAATGTAAATAAGTGCGTTGAGTTCTACTGGTGCGTCTGCCTTGAAGTGCAACCAATCGAGAGGCTTATCAAATGCGTGAGCTTGGAATTTATAAAATTCTTCGTATTGTTCCGCTGTGATGTCTGATTTTGCCTTGAGCCAAATTGCTTGGCGAGTTTTCAATTCTTCGTCGCCAAGGAAAATTGGGAACTCTACATACGCACTGTATTTTTCCACAATCTCACGGATTCTATCTGCCGAAGCAAATTCAGCATATTCAGGTTTTAAATGAGCGACAATTTTAGTGCCACGTTCAGCCTTATCGCATTCTTCGATTGTGAAATTTTCGTCGCCTGCACACGACCATTTGAGAGCTTTTCCACCTTCCGACTTGGTGAATACTTCAACTTTATCAGACACCATAAAGACGCTGTAAAAACCTACGCCAAATTGTCCGATAAGATTTTCGCTGACATTGCCGTTGCTTTCTTTGAGGGCTTCTACAAACGCTTTAGAGCCGGAGTGAGCGATAGTCCCGAGATTCTGCACAAGCTCATCTTCTGTCATCCCGACGCCAAAATCTTCGATAGAAAAAATCTTTTCTTTATCATCGAGTGCGAGCTTAATTTTAAGCTCACCGTCTTCTATTTTTTTGTCGGAAGATAGCTTTGCAAAGCGAACTTTTTCGGATGCGTCCGACGCATTTGAAATAAGCTCACGCACGAAAATTTCTTTATCGGTATAGAGCGAGTTAATAACTATATCGAGAACCTGTTTTACTTCTGCTTTGAATTTGTATTCCATAATAGTAATCAAAAAAAATTAAGCAAACATAGTTGTTTGCATATCGTTTAAAAATCGGAAAAAATCGATTCTCAATAAATATAAAATAAAAATAGTGATAATAAAAAGTCTTTTTTTTGCAAATTGTTAAAATTGGGGTTGAATAATTCGCACAAAAGTGAAATGATTTTTAACGAATATGTCATATATAAAGAAAAAATTATTGAGCGGTAATGAAGCTGTCGCGTTAGGTGCACTTCATGCCGGTTGTGCATTGGGCGTTGGATACCCAGGGACTCCATCGACAGAAATTCTCGAAAACTTTTCGTTGCTCGGTGGAAAAGCTGAATGGGCACCAAATGAAAAAGTCGCTGCTGAAGTGGCATTGGGTGCTGCTTTTGGCGAAGCAAATTCTCTGGTTACAATGAAACACGTCGGCTTTAATGTCGCACAAGACTTGTTCTTCACAGCATCGTATAGCGGAGTGCAGGGTGCAATGGTCGCAATTATTGCAGATGATCCCGGAATGGCATCGAGCCAAAACGAACAAGACACACGTTCGCTCGCATACGCTGGCGGATTGCCAGTTCTTGAGCCGTCAGACTCACAAGAAGCGTACGATTTCACTCGCTTGGCATTTAAACTTTCTCGCAAGTGGAATATCCCATTTATTATTAGAACAACAACACGCGTAGCACATAGCAATACGATTGTATCGTACGATGAATCAAGTATCGAAGCGTTGCATCCAGCAAAATTTGAAAAAGATGTGCAGTCGCGTGTAATGGTTCCAGGACACGCAAAACCAGCACACAAACGCTTGCGTGCAAAACACGCCGATATGCTCAAATGGAATGAATCGGATGAATCACCAAATAAAATAATCGACGGCAAGTCGGACGAACTCGGTATTATCGCAAGCGGTGTTGCATACTATCACGCACTCGAAGCTTCCCCAGATGCAGGATTCTTCAAAGTATCTTTCTCGAATCCACTTCCAGTATCGAAGATTGTTGAGTTTTCAAAAAAATATAAACGTTGCGTTGTAATCGAAGAAGGCGATCCTTATATGAACTCGCAACTATTGTCAGCTGGTGCGAATGTTGAAGTCCGCAACGAAGTGTGGCGATTTGGCGAATTCAATTCAGATAGAGCAAAAGCTCAAATTAACAACGACCTCTCTTACGCTCCACCTGTACAAAAAGTAAAGCCACCACAACTATGCAAAGGTTGCCCACACGTCTTTAGCTTTAAACCACTCGTCGATTTGGGCTGTATTGTCGCAGGCGATATCGGTTGCTACACACTCGCAGCTATGAAACCAATCAGTGGTATGGATATGCAAATTTGTATGGGTGCGTCAATCGGCATGGGAATCGGTTTGCGTAAAGTTCTCCCTGAAGAACAAGCACGCAAAGTTGTCAGCGTAATTGGCGACAGTACATTTATGCACAGTGGTCTAACAGGACTTCTTGAAATGGTCTATAACCCACCTTCGACAGGACATATCGTGGTTGTTGTCGATAACTCGACTACCGCTATGACTGGTCAACAAGAACACCCTGGAACAGGCAGAAAGCTCGATCACTCGCCAGCTCCACATACGGTTTCAATTGAAGCAGTCGCAAAAGCAATCGGCGTACAAAATGTTGTTGTGTTTAACCCAGTTCGCGATGGCGAAAAGATTAAATCTTTCCTCGAAGAAAAGTTGGCGACAAACGAGTTGAGCGTAGTAATTCTCAAACAACCATGCTTGCTTGCAGCCGCAAACCTCGCAAAAATGAAAGGGAAATAATATGGAAAAAATTACAAATATTCGCATTGCAGGTTTGGGCGGAATGGGCGTATTAAAAGCATCGCTCATACTCGGCGAACTTCTTTTTGAAGAAGGGTACGATGTCAAAAAAGCTGAAGTACACGGAATGTCGCAACGTGGTGGATCAATTTCAAGCGATGTGCGATTCGGCAAAAAAGTCAACAGCCCCATGATTGCTGAAAAAGAAATAGACTTTTTGTTATCGCTCGAACCTGAATGGTCGGATACCCACATTCAGTCGCTCGCTCCAACCGGCATCAGAATTTCTCCAGAAGATTTTGACGTATCAAAACTCAAGAGTGCAAAAGCAGTTAATGTTGCAGCACTCGGTGTTTTGAGTAAACACTTGGATATCGCTGAAGAAAAATGGCTCGATATCCTCAAAAAATTCTTCCCAGAAAAATTACACGAAGCAAACGAAGAAGCATTCAAGCTCGGCAGAAACTCATAGGAAAAATTATGGAACAAAATTGGAACGATAAAAACGGCAAATTTCATATGGCAAGTGCGATGGATTACCTCCCACGCGAGCAGTTAAGAAATATTCAAACACAACGCCTTCGTGCGATGGTTGAATTGGCTTACGAAAAAGTCCCATTGCATCGCAATCGTATGGACGCACTCGGGGTAAAACCATCGGATATTAAGTCGATTGACGACATCTCGAAACTTCCATTTACTCAAAAAAGCGACTTGCGTGATACATATCCATACGGAATGTTTGCTGTGGATACAAGCGAAGTTGTAAGACTCCATGCGTCGAGCGGTACAACAGGTAAGCCAATCGTCGTTGGCTACACTGAAGACGATATGGAAGTTTGGGGCGACTCAATCCTCCGTTGCTTGAGAATGTGCTCAATCGCTCCAAAAGATTTTATCCAAGTTTGCTTTGGATACGGTTTGTTCACAGGTGGTCTCGGCTTGCACGGTGGTGCTGAAAAGCTCGGTTGCACAGTAATCCCTGCATCAGGCGGAAATACAGAACGCCAGTTGATGATTATGCGAGACTTCGGTACAACTGCTATTTGTTGCACACCAAGCTACTTCATCCATATGATTGAAGAATCGCAAAAATATGGCGTCGATATGAAGACTTTGCCATTGACTCGTGGTGTGTTCGGTGCTGAACCTTGGTCAGAACAAATGCGTATGTATATGCAAAAAAATACGAACATCAAAGCATACGATATTTACGGACTCTCTGAAATCACAGGTCCTGGGGTAGGGTGCGAATGTGGTGAACAAAATGGCTTGCATATCCTTGAAGACTATTACTATCCTGAAATTGTCGATCCAGAAACAGGCGTACCACTTCCAGACGGCGAAGAAGGCGAACTTGTACTCACAACACTTTCAAAACGTGCTATGCCAATCTTGCGTTATCGTACACACGATATCACATCGATTATGACAGAAACTTGTAAGTGTGGTAGAACACTCCGTAGAATCCGCCGTATCGGCAGACGTAGCGACGATATGTTTATCATTCGTGGCGTAAATGTGTTCCCATCGCAAATTGAAGTCGCACTTATGCGTGTCGAAGAATGCACACCAAATTATAGAATCATTCTCGAACGCGAAAAAGATCTCGACACTGTAACAGTCGAAGTTGAAGTGGGCGAGCAATACTATTCCGATAGCGTTTCTGAACTTGACGCTCTCAGAAAAAAGATTAGAACATCAATCGTCAACATCGTTGGCATCAGCGTTGTTGTAAAGATTGTTGAACCAAACAAAATTCCGCGTTCTGAAGGAAAAGCAAAACGCGTTTTCGATAACAGAAAAATCTAAAATTGATAATAACTATGAAAATTAAACAAATATCAGTATTTTTAGAAAACACCCCTGGTAATCTCGAAAAAGCGTGCCGAGCCATCGCCGAAGCCGATGTGAACCTTCAGACAATCACAATCGCCGAAACAAAAGATTATGGAATCGTTCGTGCGATTGTAGATAATCCGGAAAAAGCAGTCGACGCATTGAAAGAGAAGGGGTTCTCTGCAAAGCTCGTTGACGTATTGGCAATCGAAGTTGACGACACTCCAGGGGCTCTCTCGTCAATATTGAAAAAATCGTCGGAGAACGGCTTGAATATAGAATATATGTACGCAATGACTCGCCCAATTAACGATAAACCTGTGATGATAATGTCATTTAAGGATATCGATACGGCAGAACGCGTATTCGGTTAATGGAAATTATGCACAAGAAAAACAGCAGAATCGGTATAACAAAAAAGATTTTTACGGCATTTTTTGTGATGTCGATTCTCGCACTTGTGTATATAAATCTTACAAGTACGTCCGACTTAAAACTAATAGCCGACAAATTTCCAGAAGTAGATATTCTTTTACGAAAAGCTTTTGTTAAGGGCTATAAAATGGCGATGTCGTTGGGCGTATTTTTTGTCGACATATTGCTTGTCGGACCATTTGCGTGGTTGAGCTATTTTAGCGACCATATAGAAGCAAAGCGAGTAGGGCTGATAAATAAAATCGGGGGCTGGCTAAAAGATGTGAGCTTTTTCGACATTGGTTTATTACTTGCGTTAGACTTCACGGTTGCAGTCATCGCCTTTAATTTCACACTTGTGAACGCAGTTGATAATACGCCAATCACAATAATAACACCTAACACAGTATGGATTCTCGCAGGAATCGGCTTTGTGCTATGGGCGATTGTATCATTGATTAAAATATACTCATACTCATCAGATCAACGAGACGATCTAAAAAAATATATAATCAAATTTTAATATTTTCTATTGAAAAATAGACAGACTGAAGATGTTAAAGAGTCGGTTAACGACCACGATAACTACAAAATTCATAATCCTGAAATATCATACGAATCTGGAGCTTCAGTCTGCGATTAGGTAGCATCAAAGAGTGCGCAGTAAATGTCAAATATTTTATTTTTATATGAATCGCATCTTTGCATTACTAATATCTTTCTTTTGTTGTACGTCGTTATTTGCAATACATGAATTTTATGTCGAACCAATAACTTTAGTTTTTCCAAAAGTCTTGTTAACGAGCAATGGGCCTCAAAAAAAAGCATCAAAACACGAGTTAACATATTTTGGTAATTTTTCCCATAAGTTAATAACATTAACACCAAAACAAAATAAAAGTTTTGATAAAAAATACCCCCCCCCACACACACTTACGCTTTTGTCGCACAATACATATTATGTCCAATCGCAAAAATAGCGCTCCACAACAACTTACGTTGCAAAGATGTTTTTAATGGGTATATAACTATCTGTATAATAGCTACAACCAACTTCTCTTTTGCTGTTAAATTCCGTAAGTTATGGTGACTTTTGAAAATTTTTTATGTCATAGATTGTAATATCCGCAATTTCTGACATAAAAATTGAATACACACTGCGGATTTTTTTGAACTTCTCTTTTTCTCTGTAATTAAATTACTTCATACCTCCTTGTTTTGAAAATTATTTGGGTTACAACTATTCATAGTATAACTATCTTTTAATTTTATTTTTTTTTACGCTTGTTGTTAATTTATTCCTTTCTTTTGGTTCGTTCAAATTATCAATATGTAAAATTCTGAAATCTCATACTTATAGTATAAGCATCTTTAAATTTTACTTTTTAATAAAAATCGGGCTATTCCCTCCTACCCTATATTTCTGTTTCCTCTAGTATAAGAATAATAAAAAAAGCAACCAAACTCGGTTGCTTTTCTACTTTTTTAGAGGGTTGCATAACCCTTTTATCAACAAATCAAATCTCAATTAATTATGAAAAACTCAATAAACTATAAAATAAAAAGGTTAAATAAACCTAGGAAATTAAAAACAAAACATGGCAAATATAACTATGTTACAACCTTATATGATTCAAATAATATAAGACGGCATAAATATTATGTGTTATTGGAAGACGCAGAAGAAGACTATGCTCGTCTTTCATGTAAACTAAAGCCTGAAGAAAAACAAACTGCAAAGGATTTAATGGAATATCGTGAAGCGTTTACA
This sequence comes from Opitutales bacterium, assembly GCA_015061945.1. Classification (GTDB taxonomy): domain Bacteria; phylum Verrucomicrobiota; class Verrucomicrobiia; order Opitutales; family Intestinicryptomonadaceae; genus Merdousia. The sequence goes on along the minus strand of SUVP01000002.1, from coordinate 33,322 downwards.
TTTGCTAAAACCATTGGAATGACATTAGAAGAGATGGTGTTTCAGTATATTAAGGCACAGGAATTATTAGCATCGCAAAAGTTAAGTGATATAAACATAGCTTTATCCACTTATGTTGAGTGGCGTCAGAAAAATAATATAAACATAACACTAGGAAAAGCTATTAAGCAGTATGTAAATTCAGAATATTTTTCAAATTTAAGGATTGCTACCCAAAAGTTAAATAAAACCCAATTAAATAGATTAGTAGCTGATTTCGGGGTTAACACACCTCTTGTAAGCTTAGGTAGTAAGCGATTAGAAGAATGGTTAAACAATCTAGTAAAGTTGCATAAGTATCAAGTTCCAGGTGAACTAGTTTCATTAGCAACTAAACATTCAATACTGACTAATTATACTTCCTTTTGGCGTTTCTGTGTAAAAAAAGGCTTTGTATCAAAAAATGTTGCCAGTGAAATATACCTAAATCCACTTAAACGTCATGATCCACTTGTATATACACCTGAAGAAATTGTTTCAATTATTCAAGTAACTCCTCCTAAAAGCGATTTACGCTTATATGTATGTTTAGCTACATTTGTAGGATTACGACCTACTGAAATTTGTAAATTAAAATGGTCGCATATAAATTTTGAAGATAAAGAAATAATGCTTCCAAGTGAGGTTACAAAAATGTCTATACGTCGTGTTGTTAATATTCCTGATAATTTAATGGAATGGTTATCTCCTTGGAAAAATTTTGCAGGATCTAATTCGCTAGTATTAAAGAATGGTCCTTCAACGCAGTGGTGTTTTTTACGTAGAGTTCGTTTAACTGGAATTCAACCAATACATGATGGGCTTAGGCATAGTTGTGCCTCTTATCTTTTGGTCCAGTCAAATGATGCTGATTATACCGCAGAACAATTAGGACACTGCGTTCCTGTTTTAAACAAAAATTATAAAGGATTAGTTAGAAAGGTCGCATCAGATAAGTTTTATAATATCCGTCCTGATGCAAATGAGCAACCAGAAATTAGATTTAAGGAGATTTAACGAATATGAAATTAAAGATATACCCATTTAAATCAAAATATCACCCAGATAAAAACTTTGCGGTAATATACCAATCTGAACCCAATAAAGAATCGCGTAAACTTTTTAAGACAAATGAAGATGCACAAAAGTTTATGGATGATATTCGACACCTTGATAACTTAAAATCTACAACGAATCTTGACGCATTAAATACTATTGAACTTAACTGTAAACATCAACTTGATAGCCTTCTTTCAAAGTTTGGAGTTTCATTATATGATATATGTTATCTATATAAGACTTATCTCCCAATTCTAAAAGAATACAATGAGGACATTATGAAGTCTGTTCAAAATTATATAGATTTAAATGTTGAAACCAATAAAGACATAACCATATACCAAGCGATTGATTCTTACATAAAAAAGAAATCTATTTGTGCGTCGGATATTTATCGTAACCAATTAAATTCGTATTTAACTAAATTTAAGAATGCATTTGCTCCTACGGTCAAATTAAGAGATATAACAAAAGACGATATTGAAAAATGGAAGCTTACATTAATCCCTAGCAAACAGCTAAAAAAGTCATATGCCCCTATATCAACTTTTAATATCATTCATGCTGTAGAAACTTTCTTCAATTTTTGGAAAAGAATCGGATATGTAGATGCTAATCCAGTAAAATTGGTAGATTTTACTACACCAAGAAAATCAGATCCTGAAATATATTCGTTTAAACAAATAACTACCCTGCTCTATACATCTAAGAAGTTATCACGTACACGATTATTTTTAATAATCGCTCTTTTTGGAGGATTACGTAGTAAGGAAATTCTAGAAATCAAATGGAAAAATATAAGCAGAGAATATAAAGATATTACATTGGATGGTTCTATTGTAAAAACAAATATAAGACGTATTGTTCGTTTGCCAGATAACGCTATGATTTGGTTAGAACCTTACTTCGCATTGAACCCAGATCCTAATGCTTTAGTTCTTGGTGGTCTTCAAAAAAGAAATCTTTATAAATATTTAGATGATTTATGTAATCAATGTGGTATTAAACGTATTCGGAATGGACTAAGACATACCGCTGCATCATTCCATTTGCGAAACTCAGAAAACGCAACTTACTCATCTGAACAACTGGGAAATTCCCCTATTATATTGAAAACTTCATATTGGGGATTGGTTTCTAAGGCTGATACAGAAGCATTTTATAAGTTGCTACCTAAAGATTAGTTATATAAAAACAAACGGGACTCGCGAACTTTTGAAACAATGCTTCGGAGTCCCGTTATGATTGAATTGTAGTTACTTTATGACCTTATCCATTTCAGTAAAGTGAATTCCGAATTGTTTGTTGATATCATCAATTAAATGGTAAAATCCTCGCAAAGCTTTAGGCTTGGGATTTTTTCGAACAACAAAACTGGATAGAAAAGAATATTGCACGAAAACTCAATATCGGAGACATATCTAATATTTTAGACTGGAGTGTCGTTGACATAATAAAAGGTTTTTTATAGAGAAAATTTCTCAGGAAAATCCGAGTCACTGTTACTTAATTTACAAACGAAGCAACCCATCAGCGATATACCCATATTCTTGAGATATACTAGAAAAAGCTTTAGCGTATTGACTATCCTGATTAGCTTCTGGGTTATCAAAAACAGATAGTTGTAAATTATGTTCTTTAGCAATAGCGTTGTTTATAAAAACAACCGGAATTGCTGCGCGTTCTGCAAGGGTTCTTAACTTACCTGTAAAGTGTACACACTCCTGAATTACAAAAGGTTCTGATTCGGTAAATATAGTTTTAAACCATTCAATTTCTGCACCTAAAGGCGTATTTAATCTGTAGTGAGAATAATTTTGATAGTATGTTTTTAAAAAGCGTGTGATACTCTCATTGATGTGCATATTCCAATCATTTGCATGACCCGCATATGTATCACCATCTTCAGTAGAAAATCTTTTTGTCATTTGAGGTACAATACCCAGCAACCTAGGATATTCCAAGCCATTTTGATTAGCTGACGATAACCAAGGTCTGAATAATGTTGCCCAATTTAGAAAGACATCAGACAGGTTATCTATAGCCTGTAACGAGAAGAAGTCAGGTTTTGCAGGAACAATGAAATAATCACTGGAGAACAGTAATAAACCATTTAAAATACTACTTGCACTTGGAGATGTATCTATAAAGATATAGTCATAGGATTGCTTTAAGTTACGTATAGCATTTCGTAAGGTTAAGAGCATTCCAGCACTAAATCCTTCTGGATTTGACACAAGATTGCTTAATTGAAATTCTATTTTTGGTATCGTTGATAGTCTGCTATCTTGAGTTGTAACATTACCATTAAATCCAATAGAACTTGGTAGTAAATCGAGTTGTCCCGCATTAAATTTCAACTCATCCCCAGCCTCTATCTTTTCCCTATTAGCTGTTTTGTTATGCTTTTGAGCATACTTATAAATATAAGATTTTTTGTAAAACTTATCTGGGATAACACCTTCTACTACCCCTTTAAAATATAAAGGTAAATTGGTATATGATGTAAGGAAATCTTTCCAAAGTGTACTGCTTTCGGTATATTCTGTTCCTGTAGATAATCCTGCAACCGCAGCAGTAAGATTCATTTGTGGATCAGCATCAATTAACAACACACGTTTTCCCTTGTTGGCCAATAAAAATCCAACATTATGTATTAGGGTAGTCTTCCCTACTCCACCTTTATGTGAAAAAACTGTAATGATGTTACCCATACGTTATTGTTAGTATACGAAATAATTTAGAAGCAAATAAATCTCTTTTGTGTAAAAAGTCAAAAGAAATGTTATATAATCTACCTTATACCCTTTCTTAAAAACCTATACCTACTTCCCTCTTATCCACCAAATTATAGGAAGAAAAATTAGTATACATCTCCAAATAAATGCTATAAACAAACTCCAAAAAGCTGTGTATGCAAAAGCGAGTGGACCTAATATATCATAGATGCAAAGCCCCCCGATTATAAAGTTAAGAAATAATAACGTATTTTGGAAGAAAGCATAAACAGTAGCATAATAGGAAATACGCGCAATAAATAACTGTTTTAGTTCCTTTCGCTTTTTCTCTGAGTACCACTCCTTCCTACCCCATCTATTACAGGTCTCCTGCATACTTTGACGTAAGCTTTTGTTGAAATAATTTCCTAGCATTGTTATATAAAGTGTTAGAATTGCAATTAAAGTTATTACAAGTATAGTATATAGTAGAAATTATACATAGAAAAAGAGCCATCATTAATTTGATGGCCCTTATAATGTTAAACAGATAATATTTGTTATGCAGATAGAGCTGCACCTCTAATGTTTAAAAGTTAATTTTAACAAGTGAATCTTACTTAAGTGAAGAATTTATTTACTCTTCTTCACTTTTTGCGCTTGTCAATGTTGGGATCAATAGCCCTTAGGAACGCGTCTGTTTTTCTCGGGCTACGACGAATAATTTTCGCGGCATCCCGTATAACGCGCACCTGACGTTGGATCTCTTCTTCTGTTTGCGTTGCTAGTATTGTTATACCCATACTCCTTATTTTTATGTAAATTTGTCAATGATTTGTTTCTTAAAATGCAGTTTATCTTTTTACTAGTATAAGTATAATCATATTTTTACTTAAGTCGCATTACTGTAGGATGCGTATCCCAAGTATATATTACAAATTCTGGGAAAGGGGAAAATCTTGAAGGTTCCACTGCGTTATCAAATAGTTCTTTCGTAATTGAATTAATTACAAGATTTAAAATTGCATCACGTTGGTCATTATTTTTAAATGTTAGAGATGTAACTCTATAATCACGATATTCATTTGTTTCCGGCAGAATCACTTCTATACCTTGATCGACATATAACATAAGGGTGTGTGTGTCCTTGTTGTATTTTGATACATGAAACCTTTATCTTTAAATCCGCAAATATTACATACCTGATATGCTATATATTTCCCGTCTGTATAAAGTTTAGGTAAACTTCTTCCGGGATATTCAATTTCTTTGCATAATGTGCTATATCTGTGCCATCCAGTTTACGCTGGGACTCCAACTCATCTCGTATATCTTGTAAAAGCTTACTCACCGTAGGTCGATAATGCCCGGTCTTTTTTAAGCACGATAGATTATTTATATCGTAATTTCGCATATGTGAAGTTCGCTTTGATTTTTATTATGTAAATTATGTAGCAGTTACCATTTATCTGTGTATTTTAAGGCAAAATAGCTATATTTTTGAGTTTAGTAATCCACTCGTTAAAATGTGGGCATACCTTACACATTTCATCAACGGATATTGCTTCTGCAATAGAAACCCCATTTGATACTTTATCAAAAATTGGCAAAAATGAGAGAATACGCTTAGATGGTGCGGTTTCTGGAGAGTTGTTAATATCTTCTGGCGCAATAGCACGAGTTGATTTATACAACATTTCTATTTCCCGATCTTTACCCTCGAATTCTGCTTTAAGCAGTCGAATGTCAGTAAACAGTAAGGCTTCAAATTCGTGTAATTGAATATAAGGTATAAAGTGGTGATGGGGTATATCCACTTTAATAGCTTCTTCTATTAGCTTTACTTTTCTACACGCATTAGTTGCCACGCTACTCATCCCTGGAAAATCGTTAGGTAATGCGTAAAAGTCAAACATTGTAGAAAAATAATCCTTTGGATTTTCTTTTATCCAACGTAGTAAATCGTTTTTTGCCTTTAGATAACTAGTTATCCCACCACGATGTATTTTGTATCGTGTTCGGGATGTCTCTACTGCACGTGCATCTAAATCTAAATCATAATGAGAAAAATATGTCCAAAGAACCCTCTTGACGAATTGTAATTCGGTTTGTCCCTCTACAAGAATGTGTACACGCCTCATTTTTAAGGTTGCCCCCCTAGTACATTCTTATCCCAAAGCTCAGAGAGTGTATATTGGTCTAACCACTCTGCCAACATTTTGTCATCTAATCGTTTTACTGTTGTAGAATCACGTGGAGCCTCAACTACTAAAATATTCTTAGCATCAAACATATCTAATAAAGTGGGTGATTGTGTAGCAATAATAATTTGGATATTTTCTGCAGCTTGTTTTATCATGCTAGATAATATATGAATTGCCATCGGATGCAATCCAAGCTCTGGCTCATCAATAACGACAACAGAAGGTTGTATTTCTCTGGGCGCAAGTAGTAATGTTGCCAAAGCTATAAAACGTATAGTCCCATCTGAAAGTTGGTTAGGAGTTAGAATATATTCAGAAGTTTGCTTTTTCCAATTCAAATAGATTTCATTCGGGTTTTCTGGATACCCGGTTAATTCAAAATCCTCAAAGTAAGGTAAGATTTTTTGGACATATTTGACAATACGTTTGTAATATGGGACATATGCCTCGGTAGTTTTAAGCATGTTTAACACTGCTGCCAAATTCCCGCCATTGGCTTTTAGATATTGGCAATCAGCTTTAGAAATGCCTCCCCTTATTCTTGCAGTATCCGTTGTATCGTGAAATTGGAATGCGCGTATCTTCTGTAACATATTTTTTATTGCTACAGCGACTGCTCTTATGGCAGGAGTATAATTCTTGTCTTTGTCATTAACATTGAGTATCCCAAGTTCATAACCATTGTTCTCTATCTCAATTGTAAATGGCTTAGGTTCCCCCTTCTTACGATACTCTAGGTATTCTCTGCTGATGAATAATCTACCCGGTGCTTGAAAAGATAAATCTAATGCGTAGATGTCAATTGCATTTTTTGTAGCCATTTCAATTTCGCATTTAATACGATCGGTATTCTTTCTACCATTATACAAAAAATGCTCCCCACCATATCTCATTATATGCCCTTGAAGATTAGATGTAAGCGCATTACCTAAAAGTTGAAAGAATGATAGTAAATTGCTTTTACCTGCGCCATTTGCACCAATTACAACATTTAAGTTGTGTAATTGTATTTCATTCTTATTTTTAAAAGACTTAAAGCCTGTCAACGATATTTTTGTAATCCGTGGCATATCGATAATTTCATTTTCTATCATACTATTAGCTTTTTTTAAAAAATTTATCAAGTGTAATATCGGTTTTTTTTAGATTTAATACATTTTTTATTTAGGAATTGCGTAGCAATTGGACGCTGTCTATCCCAAAATAAACTCGCACAAATACTAAAAGCAGTCGTTATTTACTTAAATAATTTTCCAGCAACATAAACTCTGGAACTCTCTATGTCGGAAGCAATATCCTTTAGTTATGCATCGGAATCTGCGCGAAACTTTAGAATTTTTTTATCTATTAACTTTAATAAACGTATAAAGTATAACTACGTATGTTTTACAGCCGCATGTTTCCCACTAAATGCTATGCCATATTATAGATCACAGTTAAACGTGTTGAAGAGTTATCATAGAATGCTGGATTTACAAATGTTTTATAATTCTGTCTGCATGTTCACAAGCAGACATTAGTCCATCATACCATAAGGCGACATTATGGTGAGTCCCTTTTGCATATTCTAATATTTTTAATTTCTTTAACTTCTCAGGGCTTGTCGCTATCTCATACTTTGTTTTCCCTTTTTTATGCCTAAGGTTTGCCGCATCGAAGGATAAAGTGTATTGCACCGCTCTATTCCATTTATTGTTTTGTGCATACTCCATTGGATTTATTTCATTATTTTTGAAATCAATCACTACAACTTTTTTCTTATGTTTACTTTTTACCGTTAATGCTGAAAATACATTGTTTAAATGTATATCATTGAATCCATACCCAATAAAGAGTATCGCATCGGCTTCAAATACTAGACGGTCAAGCAGCGTGTAATACTGAAGAAAGGGTTCTTTTAAAAGTTGTTTTGTCTTGTCTAACCCCGCAATAATGGTACTAGATAGAATTTGGTTTCCTTCTGGGGTATAGACTTTCGATCTACCAAATGAATTCTGGTTAAAATTCGAGGCAAGATTTTTCTCCCAAAAAATCGTATGAGGATTAACTCCACTAGGATCTCGCATATTAAAATGCACGGATCCATGTAAGTATACCCCTTTGTTCCACTTTGGGTCGTTGTAGAGTCTCGCTCGTTGAAAAACACCATGCTTGTCAAAGCCCGTATTATGCTTCGGAAAGATTTCCGTTAAGATATTGTCATAGTTGGTGGTCACAAAGCTGATGTCATAATCTTTCTGAATGCTATATAATAGGAAATGCTGGAACTTCTGAAACTTATTAAACAATTGTGGATCATTCCTCCAAGCTTGCGAACGTGTTCGCATGTAATCCAACAGCTTGTCTATAAGAATTGAACGTAAGTTCCTGTAAGAGTTGAGGAAAACTCGGCAGAACGAAGGTGACAAAAGGAACAGTTTTCTGCTAACATCATCATTACACTCCGTTTGTGAATTTTCAATCCTTTCCATTAAATACAGTAGTTCTTCGTAATTAAACGAAGTGTTATCATGCTTGTATCCTATGCATGACTTTAAATATGTGTACGGATCGGACAGACATGGACAATTGCATGTGCTTGCGGCATATTTCGTTAATAATCCATCAATTTTTGCAACACTGGGAAACCCAAAATCAATGGAAGCTCCTGCACCTGTAACAAGTAATAATTTCTTTTTCATTTATTGTAAGGTACGACTGCGAATAGATGTGGACAAGCTAAAAAATACAAAAAAGCGCACGAAATTATCGTGCGCCTACCCTCTAAGTTGTCCAGGGCAACTTAGAGGGTATAGGGACTTTTTTTTAAATAACTAAATTATGATCTCGTTTCCGGAAATTTAGACTACTGTTTTGCTTCTGGTACAGTATCCATTGGAATTTTGGATGAATTCACATTTGTAGTGTATTTCCATCCTTTCCACCTGTTTTTGATAATATACAGATTTCCTCTGTTGAGAGCTTTTCTTTCTTTTCTATGTAATCTTTACACTCTATTACTGTCTTATAAGTCACTCCAGCGAGTTCGTATTCCCAGTATCAGATAAGAAGAGTCTCCGGCATCAAGGTCTGACCTTTGAGCAAAGGGATTTCTTGCATAAATTGGACTTATACCGCAGTCTATAAACATTCTTATAATACTCTCACCTATCCCATTTCTTCTATAGTCTTTTGGAAAAGTAGAAATATATTCAAGTAAATAGGCAATATTGATATAGGGGGCTTTTCGGTCTTCTCATATCTAAAGTTTAAGCTATGCACATAGAAAATTTACTATAATAAATAAAAAACCTCCGTACGCGTACGGTGGTTTAATAGAGTTAATTCCTTTGTTAAGTACACATCAGCTTAAAAATATGCTTAGGATAGAAATAAAAAATTATTTTATAAATAAATGTATTATTTTGGTATATATTTTATTATTACTACTAATAATAATCTTTATGTTCTCATGTATTTTTGTTTGGGTGGACTTTGGTACTATTATATACCGCTCCTCTGAATCGGTAATCTTTTTACATATAAAAGACTCAGGAAATATTATTTGTTTAATACATGCATTTTTGCTATTTAATACAATAGACAATTCTTTCTCTATACACTTACTACCCTTCCTCCAAAATAATAACCTAGGAGAAATATCGCATATATTTTTTGAAATTAATTCTAATAATAATGTTATCCGAGTCGAAGATATATGATCTGTTGAGACAACAATAGAATGAATTAATTTATTATTTAAAGATGATACATTATTTATATTACAAATAAGTTTCTCGGTTTTCCCAGGTAAAACATCTAACGCTGTCGGATATACAGATACACATCCACACGACACAGAAATATCATTTATGTGTATGGGAGAAGCTCCTATGTTTTTCAGCACGAAAGTAGGTGATGTTGTTATTTGATCTTCTACTATCACATGTTGTAAAGTTGCTGGCACACACACTAATTGTGCATAACTTACTTGAATTGACGTAAAGAAAAATATTAAGAATTTTAACTTCATCTCTGTAATAACTGTTTTTTTACAATTTCTTCGAATTTGGGAAGCCCCATACGGTTTTCTAATGTTTTATATGTAAATATTGCTTTTTTATCTATACGAGCTATGTCCGTAAATTCTAATTTAGAAAACTCAATTATAGGCGTATATCCAAATGATGTAAATTGGTTCATGTAGTTTAACATTCCTAGTAAAAAACTATCACATAAGGAATCTACCTGTACCCAGCCATTTTCAGCATTTGCATATACTACAGCTGTATATTTTACTCCTGTATTACATATAATAACACAATTCCCAAATGAGTCGATTCCACAAAAAACTAACTTATTAACTTTAAAAATATCTTTTTGGGGGAGGTTTAATATTTTCAAAAAACTATCAGAAATTCCGTCGGGCTTATAACACGCTAGTATCGGTTTGGATATTAAATCTATATTAAAAGAATCTTTATTTATACTCGTATAATCTCCTTGGGGATATGAAATAACCCAAGGAGATATATTTCCAAATAAAGAATTAAATGTAATTGTAAATATTATATATATGGGTAATTTACTCATTTAATCTTTTTTCTATGAATTTTTGAAATGGTGTTAACCCATAAAAGACAGCCAATTTATTGTAAAAAGAAATTGTATCTAAATCAGTTGCCAATAATGCTAAATTTTCTAAAGTTGGTGGCACTGTTATTTTTAAATCTGTCCGTATATCTTTTGGAAAAAATGACAAAAATGATGCTAGTGCTCTAAGATCTCTAGACATGTTATACATTTGATCACCTAAATACCATCTACCATTTTCAAAGACTAACGTAAATTGAGAACAAGTATGTCCCTCTTTTGTTGATAATGCATAAAAAATTACACAGGTATTTTTATCCAAAAAATAACCATAAACATTATATGTTTTAATTTTACGTACATACGCTTTAAACTCTGGCATTTTTATCTGATTTGTATAAAACTCACGAGCGTCTCCTGTTAAGCTTGGAGAAATCAAACCGTATACTTCATTAAAATTGTTACTGTTTTGAAATATATACAATAAATGCTCCAATACAGTAAATGGGGTTGAATAATGTGAGATTTTTCTCGGAGTTAATAGTGTTAATTTATCGGAAAAATTCCCTAAGCAGGTTACTTCTTTTCGAACATCTTTTTTGATAGGGCCTTTGATGGTTAATTTCACAGCGGGAAATTCTACAGTCATTGGCGTAACATAAAATAATTCCGCAGATATTAATGAATTTGCCAAAGTTAATAATATTATTATGAAAAAATACTTCATTTTACAATAAATTTATTGTTCCTTTAGATGCTTGAAAGCCTGCAACAATTACGGTATAAGCGGCCTCTACTTTGGAAATAGAACACTGTTTCACATTCCAAGTTCCGCTTTTTTCTCCTGATTTTAATGTATATGTTATCGCACAGTTGCCAGAAGAAGAAATACTTCCTGATAGAGATGCTATGTTGTCGCTTATTGCTTTTAAGGAACCTCCCCCTGTAGCAGAAATCTCACCAGTTAGTGCAAAAACACCTTGAGGCCTGGCACATGTAGACTGCATTGTTCCTGAGAAGCTTAATTGTGCCGCAAATCCTATCGTAGTACTAAAATATACAATCCCCCAAGTTCCAGGAATAGGAAGATTACCTGATCTTATGGCAGGTATTGAAACATGAAGTCCCCCGCTGGCACTTATATTTCCTAATAAAATAACATCTTTTTTCTCACAACACGTATATTTCCCATTACACGAAATGGATATTGCCGGTGAAAAATAAATTGTTCCAGATGTATTGCATAAACTTCTTTGTACAGCATTGAAACAGTCAAATGAACTCTTTATCGCATCAAAATTGGGACTAAATGTATAGTCAACTTCTTTAGGAGTAAATTCTGTTTCACCACAACACTCGTTTTCGGGATTGTATGGGCGCCCATGCGTCTTGCAAGAACATTTTTCTTCCGAAAATAGAAGATTAGTGAATATTGTTGTTAATAGTATTGCTGTTAGTAATTTTTTCATACCATTTATCAATTAAATTCTTATCTTTTATATTTATGTATTGATTTATAGAGGGATTATATTTTGTTAATTCTTTAGTTCCATCTGGAAATATTTTTAATGTTTCTCTATAACCATTTATATATTGATAAATATATTTGCTATGGTCACTCAATTCTTTATATTTAATGCGACTTTCATCCCACCTATACGCATACTCCTTGTAATATACAAAATTATTATTTTTGCGATGTATAAGTGAATAATTTGGATGTTCTGAATATATATATTCAAGTATTGTATCTGCGTCTTTGTAAAGTTTTACAGTTAATTTTTTACTCTTTTTATCCACATGCTCTGAACGAATTAGAGCGGAATTGAAATAAATAAATTTATCATTCCCTATGAATTTATATTCTTTGATGCCATTGGGTGAAATACTTCTAATTTTTCTTCCCAGTGCATCATACGTATTCATAACAGATAACTGCCAATTCTTATCAGAACGAGCTTTTATTTCTATTTTTCTAATTTTCATAGATGCGTTGCCTGAAATTCCAATATATGATGTTCTTGTTTGGGTGCCTGTATGTGGATTTTGTGTTACTTTTACAGCATTACGCGAATTATATTCCCATATTTCAGGATATTTATTTTCTGGTTTTTTATATGATATCTTAGATTCTTTCGTTCTATTATTGTATAATCTGTCTGTTTTAAAAATAGGAGCATTGTATTCTGTATTTATTTTATCAAGTAACGGATTTCTGATAGAATAGTCACCGCCTGCATCTGATATAATTATACCAGTTTCTGCATCCCATTCTATGAACCCTTTTGTTGTATTATTTACTTTGGATTCCAATCTATTAACCAACACTTTTTCCTTAATATCCCCATTTTTAGTTAAAATGGTTCTATTTTTCTTTAATTTTTCAGCTGTATATCTGTATTCCTCTTTTGTCCCATCTATAAACATTATTGATGAAATGGATTTTAACTTTTCTTTAGAACTAACATGTGGATTACTCAAATGGGTACCGCAATCTTCGTAATTTATATAAACAAATTTATGGACTTTAGGTAGGGAAATTTTAAACAATAAACCAGATTTGTTGTAAATAAATTGCAATTCTTCTTTAGTTTGTGTTTGGTTATATACAGAATGTGGAAATAAAACATCTCCGTTATAGAAAATTTTAAATATGTCTGATAAAGGACCATCACGAAAAGTTACTAATCTGCCTTTTCTATAAATATAATACCTATCCACTGTTTGAGTATCCTCAATGTGAATGGTACCATCGCGTAACATATTTAGTTTCCACTTTCCATTTGTATTCAACAAATATGTAGTGCCACCTCCTTTCCCAAGTTTTTTTGTTTTATTGAAAATATATATTCCAAGATTAGGACTTTGCCACTCATATTTCGATTCAGATAAACGTACCACTCGTGAATTGAAAAATGGGATAGACCAGTACATCCCAGTGCACCCCATATTTATACGGGGATCCGTTGAAAACATCAGAAAAAAATCTGCGTCCTTATTGTTCCCGAGTGGCATTTTATAAAACAACTTATCTAAACGTGCAAAACCATTCTTGTCTGCGTTCCCTATTGGGATTTGCGTCCATGAGTGAGATACCTGTGCCACTGAAACATGAGCTACAAATAACAGAAAGACAGTTATTAATTGTAACTTCATGTAACACTCCTAAATGTTGATACCTAAATTAAAGACTTATTCGCCTAATTCAGATGACATGTTATCCGCAGAATCTGACTGCGAACATGTATCCGTCACATTACAATCTTCACATTCTGTTTGTGAAGAATCAGTAGCCCATATAATGGATGCTTGTATTACCAAAGCAACCACAAAAATCAGTTTAAAAAGTATCCTAATCATATGCTCACCATTTTTTAGTGAAGTATGTTTATTAATAAAAAAATGTCAAGTTAATTATTTTGCTTGATTTTATTTATTTTACATATAAAAAGCAAGTATGAAATTAATTATTAAAGTATTGGTAGTTTTTGTTATTGTTACTGTTGCATCATTAGGATTTGCAACAAATGAAAGTGGTAATGAGTGTGAGCCGTGCGAAACCGGGGATGTTCCTTGTGGTGGAGAATCCGAGAGTGATAATATGCCAATAAAACTTAAAGATTAGTTTTTTATTTAAAATATATGACATATAAATCCATTTGCATGGCAATTATGTTAACCTTAGGGGCCATGACGATTATGTATGCTCAGTTTACTCGTTCGGTTCAACAGATCCCTGTTGGTAATTCCGATAGCCAAGGGTATGCGAGGATGGATTGCATGTTTTATAAAATGTCATTAGGGGATGGAGAAACTGCGGATTTGTTCTTTAAGTTCTCTTCTAATCCAAATATATCTCCAAATTATTTAGGATTATATTGGAGTATTCCATTCTTTGATACGCACATAGTTAAAACTTCTAAAAACCGTTATCTTTGGAAAAGTCCGAATCATGGTACATATACATTTGAGAAGTTAAGAAAAACCACCCGGGGCAATAAAGAAACATATGTTTTGAATACTACTGGCTTATGGAAGTTAAATATACTCAAGGATCATGTATATATATATCACGTATCTGATATTAAAAAATATTTTAAATTTAAAAATGATAAACTCATTGAATTTTGTAATGGATTTGAGGCAGATGTTTTTAGAATTTACTATCAAAATAAAATGCCTATATTGATATATAATATTACAAAACGTGAAGAAGTAATGAGTTTTGTTTATAATACAGAAAAGTTATTAATGGATATACAAATAAAGAATTCTAAAAAAATATCCATTTCGTATGTCCCTTGTAATACATTTAATTCAAAAGGAGAAAATCTAAAAAATAAATACAAAACAATTAGTCTCATAAAATATACAGATGGTTCAGTAGAAAAATATACATATCATTCGGAAGCTAACTGTTCACGTGTATGTTTGTTTGCGAATCAACAAGAGTGTGAAATTAAAAATATACCATCTAATATTCTCGAAAAAATAAAAAACAATAGGGATTCTGGTTGTTTAAGATGGGATGCCATAACTGGAATGATCATATCGGATAGTGGTGGACAATATTCTATATATAATCCTTTTGTAGATAAGTTGAATCCCGATTTTGATAATGCCATAAGATTACCTAATAATGATATACTTAGACAAGTTTCCTGTATTTCATACAAACGTCCTAACTGTAAATATGCTGAAATATGGGAATACGATTCAAGTAATGCTGTAAAATTTACACAAAACCCGAACACTGGAGAAGGAACTCGTGTATCATATATTGCATCTAAAGGTAATTCTTCCATGAAAATTCGAAAAATAGAACAGAAAGTAGCGAATCATAAGCTATGGCATATTAAATTGCTTCGTATGTATAATGAAGATGGTAATATTATACGAGAAATAGATAATAATAATAATATTTCGGAATGGAAATACTTAGACACATATGGTTCATATGTAAAATTCAAAAATACAATTATGGTAGAAAAGGTAGTTTATAATTCAGAGAGGCGTATGAGTATATTTGAAGATTTTATAGCTAATACAAGATCCCATTATGTGTACCATAATATAGGTTACGATGTTTACAAATATAGAGAACATAATTTGATTGATTATTGGAAGTACAATAAAAATGGAAATATTATAGATTCTTTTCAAAAAAAACTTGAGTTATTACAACAATTATATAAACAAAAATAGCATGAAATATTTGATACTGTTACTTCTTTACTTTATATCGTACAATTTGCTAATTGCAAGCAATGTGCCATGTTGCGATTGTAATAACGATGGACAAAAAACAGAAATAGAATGTGAATTCGATTCGGATGGCGATGGTAGGTTAGATACATGCTTATCCGCTAAGATTTCTAAGGTATCCTTACCAGATGATGCTATTCATATAAATTTAACACCTAATTCGGCATGTGCGACCTTATCTGTTTTTTTAGTAAAATTAGATGGGTCTCTTGTTCTCATAAAAACTCTCGCAAATCGCACAGGAGGGGCTAGCATACTGTCAGGTTGGCGGAAATATACCACAGACAGTACTACATACTCTGGAATACAAATAAAATGGGGCGAATATGCTACAGATTTTTATACTTACAAATTTAAGAGATTAGGTGCATATAGACATACGCGCTATACGACGCCAAAAGAAAACAACAACACATGTAGTTCAAGTACTGAAGTATCTGTATACATTACTAATAGTGAATGTGAAGGTAATACGGGCTCACTTTCTGAAAAATTCTATAATGAAGTTCTTGAAAATGGTAGTGGAATTAGCAATGCTTATGGTTCTATCCTTCGTGAGTACTATTGCATAAAAAAACCTGAGTTGCTATCAAAATATCCAAATGCGAAATCTAATAATACCTTTAGGCAAGGAGAAATAAAGACAGCTTGCAACTCATCAATAAATACAAATACTGTTGCTATTAATCCAGATCATCCCGATTTGTCTTGTAAAGATGTTGTATACATAGAATCCGTCGGACTAAAGACTGTTTTAGATCACGGAGGCGGGGTTAAGATAAAACAACTAGATCATTGGGTTCAGGATGGAACTTGTTCTGGGCTTACAGACCTTACGTCGGAGCATCAGGTCACTTATCGAATTGATAACTAAGACATATCTATGTATTATATACTTGCTATTTTTATTTCTATTGTTTGCATTGCGTTTTACACATATGCGGAATTTGTTGCACCAAATGATGCAGAGCTTAAAGTTTTTGTAGAGCGTATAGTGCGTAAAATACCGACTGAGATACCTTTAAACACGTTACAAAACTCTCAATTTGGGATAAAGGAGATTCCTTGTGATACCTGTCCTAATAAACTACGACGTTTCATAGTTGATAATACTGGAAAGGTCATTATACAATTACCTTCAAAATTTCAATCATTATTATCACATGTTATCTATAAAAATAAAATAGTTTTTTCAGGACATTCGCAAAACGGAATAATTTCAGTAATTGTAGATGCCTCTAATTTTGTTATACAGGATGTGCTTTTGCATTTTTCGTTATCAGAAGATAATCCTGTTATGCAGTCTCCATCTGGAAGATTTTTATTGTTAAAAAAATTCTCCCCGCGTGCTGCACCCGCAAGTATATATTCTAATTTTATAATGATATATGATTTAGAAAAGTCCGCTAAAGAAAACAGAATATATGGTCAATTTAACAATGATTTAAATGTAACAAGCGATAATGCGGAAATTGGGCATTTCTTCTATCCTGAAAATAAGGAGTTAGAATACTCTGAAAATTCCCCCTATTTTACATATGTAAATGATCCTGCGAAACAAATATTTTTACATGCAACTAATTGGGATATTAAGAATAAATTGACAATTGTATCCGAAAAAACAAAACTAAATATACATAAATTTATTATTATAACTGAAACACCGAGTGGGCTCACAAAGAGAATTGTTCCTATGGAATCAACAGAAGTATTTGATATTAATAATACTAAAATACAATATTCATCTGGTTCCCCCTTCTTTATGAGTAGATTTGAAATTGTTGATAATATGTTAAAGATTTATAACTCCATGGATAATTCTAATATATCGTATGTCTGTATAAAATTACTCCGCAATGAAAACTAATCTTATATTCATGCTTTTATTGCTATTTTTTCAATCGAGTTATATCTATGCACAATTAAAATTCGTTCAATATTCCAAAGAGTACTACATCGATCCAACTAAGAAATCAATCCCATTTGCTTTTGATTATAAGAATATAGGTTCGAAGCCAATCACTATTCTCGATGTAAGGACGTCGTGCAAATGTACTGTAACTAAATATTCTAAAAAAACAATTCAGAAAAATATATCAGGAAAAATAGAAGGATACATCGATGTTGAACCTAATAAGCAACCTGCTCATATAAAGATTGAGATTCATACAGATTATTATGCACAAAAGTCTATTATATTAAATATTGCATTAAAAACTGACGAAATTATAGAAATTACACCCAAAATTTTATTCTGGAAAAAGAATGACACAAAAGATGGAAAAGTTATAATACTGAAACCATTGAAAAACCTACAATTTATTATAAAAAAAATAACTAATTTCTCTAATAAATTTACTTTTAAACAAATAAATGACAATAGTTTTATTATAACTCCAGTTGCCACAGAAAATATAACTATGGATATTTTAAAGATAGAAATAGAGGGAGAAAATAAGATATGCCAAACTTTATTTGTTTATCTATTAATAAAATAAATGATAATTTGTAAAACGTATAATTTGTATTGAACTTAAATAGTTAAGGTATTATACACTAATGAATAATTCTAAATTCTACAATATAATATTTAACATCTGTAACTACTTTTGTAAGTCCTGTGTTTTGTACATGCTCTTGGGGGTTTATATAGGAAGACCTATTTATGCTATAAATTATTTCAACTTTGCAACAATATCCATTACTCAGAATGAATCTGCAATCTTAGTCCTCGCCCCTGGCATGAATACCAATGGGAAATTCTTTCTTAAGGAGACACCTTGGATGGATTTTGCAAAGAAAAATAACTTGGGAGTGATTGCATTGAATTACTCTTCTAGTGTTGAAGATTTGTATGAAAATAGAAAAGGATACTATTGGCCTGATCAAGGTTCTGGACAAGCTTTATTGGATGAAATAAAGCGTGTTTATGGAAAGGATTTGCCAATTATCTTATATGGTTTTTCAGGTGGTGCACAATTTGTAAGTAGATTTGTAGATTGGTGCCCAGATAGAATTATCGCTTGGTGCGCATATTCCGCACAATTCTGGGACTATCCGAAAAAAGGATCAAAACTAACGAAAGCCCGTGGAATAGTCGCTTGTGGAGATCAAGATGGGTTAAGATGGCAACCATCCTTTTCATTCTATTATCAAGGTAGAAAAGATAAGCGTCCTTGGATATGGATAAATATTTCAAATACGGGGCATAATAGAAGTGCTAAATTTGAAAAATTTGTGCGACAATTCTTCGATGAAGAGCTTGCTATTTGGCGTGGGGATAAAAAAGCTAAAGAGGATATTTATGCAGATATTTCCAATTCGGATAATGAATTGTTATTACTATCAGAACAACCGGAATTACAATGTCCATTTAGAACAAAAGAATTACTTAACTCTTGGAAAAAGATTCAAGCACCATGATTCGTATTCTTCTAGCCATTTTATACATATCTCCTGCTGTATTTGCCCAGCAAGCAAAGGAGACAGAGACGTTATTACCTGAAAGTAAGCGTATTTTTACTTTGGAGCAACGTACAGATAAGAAAACTCAAGCAGCAAGAAAAGATCCAACTAAACGTAGTAAGGTGGAGGAAATTACTTATGTAATACGAATGCCAGCTTCTTGGACAATAGCAAAAGATGAAAAGGCAAAGGAAACTAAAACTCCGTGTGTTCGTGGTGTATTAGCAATTTGCACATGGAAAAAACAACCAGATGCCTTAAAAGCGATTCTTACATCAGGGGAATCCAATTTTCAGCATTATTTGGATTTTGCTGATGCAAATAATTTGGCTGTAATTACTTGGTCTAATTTTGGAGGATATGTAATTGGAACAAGTTCTGATGAGATGCAAAAAGATATGGCTAAACAATACGATAAAATATTTAATGATCGCCTATCAGAATGGGAACAGGGATTCCGTAGAGTTTTGAATAAATATACATTACCCCGAAATTCTATTATGATATATGGATTTAGTGGTGGTGGGCAGATTGCTCATAGAATAGCATTGCGAAAACCTCAGTATTTTTCAGGAGTTCATATTCATGTAAATTCCAGCTACGACGTCCCTACTCCGAATGCTAAAAATATCTTGTGGCTTGTTACAACTGGAGAATTAGAATATGGGTATCAAGCAGCCACTCGGTTTTATCAAAAAATGTTAGATCTTGGATATTGTGTTATTTTTAAAGCTGGTGAGAATTTAGGACATGCTACAAATCCGCAAATAAAAAAACTCTCTATGGAATTCTTTAAGTATTTGATTACATTTGTACCAGATCCTAGTAACCCAGAATGGGAAGCTCCCCCAATAGATAAGTTTTATCTAATGCGGTATCCAATTTATATAGGAGATTACCTAAATCAAGTTGCGTATCCCACAAAGGAGGCAGTAAGTAAAGTTGCTCATAGAAAATTCATGGTAGCGTTACCTACAAAACCGATTGCAGATGCATGGGGAGTAGTCATTGAAAAATGATATTATTAGCACAAATTTCAGAAAGATTAGACTGGTTCGGATACGGAATATCAAGTGCAAACCGTACCGCAGCATTTATTGCGTGCCTAATTATTGCAACGTTTTCACTATTTCAGATTAATAATAAAATTATAAAAATATTTGGATATGGGTTATCGTTAGTTTTATTCTATTTCCTATCCAAAACAGAATCACGTGGTGCACTCGTTGCTCTACTTGTAGCAAGCTGTAGCTTTATTATATTTTCAAGATTTAAATTTAATAGAATAACATTTTGTTCTGTTCTATTGTGGATTGTATTTGCATATATTATCTCATCCAAAGGTAATCTTAACAAACGTGTAGAGAATATGGTTACTCTACAAAGTTCGTCGGCTAATTGTCGTGCCGATATATATTTATCTGGATTGAAAATGTTAACAGATGCACCTAATGGTGTAAAAGTAGACAAGTCTCCAGTGGAAATTTATATGAAATGGTATCAGAATCCTGATGATTCCGAAATCTATTTATCTATGATAAATTCGCATTTGGAAGTTATGTGTAAATATGGCATAGAGATTCGGCTATTGTATATTTTGGGATGGATAGCTATTCTCGGAATGTTGTTCCCTACTATACGAAATACATTTGATTCCGCATTGTTTTCAATTTGGATTTGCTTCGGAATTTCTGCAACATTTAGTAATGTTATGAATTATTGGGCATTATGGATTGTTCCAACCATAGCATTGATTTTTGGGATATACAGACAACGACATAAATTAAACAATAAAAACTTTTATGTGGGAATTGTATTTATTTCTCTATTGGTATTATCTATTCTGTATATTACTTCGGCAGTACTTACTCAAACTTCTAACTTAGACATAAAAAAGAATGGGGATGTAATTGTTGGAAATTCTGCTAAGATTGCTCTTTTATTCCCAGTAGAACGCACATTGGGAACACATTATGGTTCTGAATTATCTAATTGGAGTAAAAAACATAATACAAGTATTTTTGTGTCTGAAAATCCAACTTACGATAACTTTTCTAAGATCATTGTTTGTGGTTCATCTACCATAGATATATCAAAATTTAATACAAAATCGATGCTATTTCTAAATACTCCAATTCCGATAGGAGATTATAGAAATAAGAAAATTACAGCTATTGTAGGACGATTTACCGATTGGCGTATTAGACAGGAATGGGAAATACTTGCAAATTCTAATAAAAATGTTTCACTAATTATTTTGGAGGGTGTAGGAGATTACATCCCTGATTGGACAAGGTTTCTAAAATGAAAATAATTAAAGATTTTATATTAATTTCAATAATTAGTATTGGATTTGCAACAGCTAATTATTTTATAAACGCTAATCGCCCCAATACAGAATTATTACCTGATGAAATTACTTTAAAATCTGTTAATCGTTTGCCAACGAATTTGATTATTGTAGATGCCCGTTCTATATCTGATTTTAATAAAGGACACATTAAAAACGCTGTTAATTTATCTGAAGCTAAATTTGATGAACAATTAGGTGCTTTCTTAGATATTTGGACTCCAGAATCAACAATATTGGTATATTGTAATTCGGGAAGTTGTAATTCCAGTAGAAATATTGCTGAAAAATTAAAGCACGAATGTAATATTAAGAATGTCTATGTTCTGAAAGATGATTGGAAAAAATGGAAAAAATAAGGTTAGTTTGTTCTTGGATATGCCGTATAATTTTGGCAAGCACATTCGCATATGCATCATATGTAAAGATATTACATCCAGATCTATTTTTTATGGATATTAGGAATTATCAACTTTTACCAGATGAATTATCTCAAATTTCCGCATATTTATTACCAGCCTTTGAACTATGTCTTTCAATTACAATTCTCATTCCTAGATATTCCAAAACTTCTGCAACCATAATGGCAACCTTGCTTTTTATATTTATATTAGCAATACTTTCAGCGTGGTTTAGAGGACTAGATATCTCGTGTGGATGTTTTGGTAATTCTGACGTGACCGGTAATTATATTTCCACTATTCTACGAGATATTTTATTAATAGTTTTAGCTATAATTATTCTCTTGTTTGAAAAAAGAAAATCTGATACATTACATTTATGAAACGCAAAAAAGCGATGTTTATCGCAATCATAATCCCACTTATTACATGTTTAATTGCATTATTGCTTGTATTTTCTAAGCATAATAAATCTAATGACGACACATTTCCTATTGAACGATATATAGAAAATCCAACTGCATTTGCTGGCCATAATTATGCTCTTACCGCATCTGTAGAAAGTCAATTAGCATACTCGGATACACGAGGACGTATTTTATTGGTTAATGCTACAAATTCACAAACGCCTCTGCCGATATTGGTACTACCTACAATATCAGACTTTAATCCACGTACAAATCAACGTTATGAACTCAATGTTCGTATTGAGGGCGATGGCAAAATTATATTAACTGCTTTTGAAAAACTATAACATGAAAAACTTATATTTTAGTGCAATTATACTCGGAGCATTAAATATAGCTCTTTCGCAAGAAACGCCAGTTTCTCCAGTACAAACAGGCACAACACAAACTGCGCCAACCACAACAACTACACCAACAACTTCCCCCGTTATAAATAATACACAACCAGCTACCACTCCAAGTCCAATGCCACTATCTTTGGGTGGAATAACTCAATCGGATAATACAGCGTTACTAAATTTATTAAATTCTCAAACAAACTTGACCGATCTTGCAGGTAAAAAAGTCGATGATACCCAACAGCGTCTTATAAAGGCACGTTTTGAAAAGTATTTAAATTCACCAGCAGCTACATCTAAAGAGGACTTAGCCTACAATAAACTTCTTGAAAATATAAGTATGCGATTAGCTGGCAAAGGGGGCGGAAGCGATTCAATAAGAGTACTCGAGGCATGGCGTATGCTATTCGATGCCGAAAATTATCCATTAGATGATCAACTCTGTAGAACTATTGCTGATAAGGTTATTAATTTTTGGCAAACATCTAAAAAAATACGTCAGTTATTGCAAGAAAATGTAGATTTAGAACAAGACCGCACGGTAAAAGAATCTCGGATTCGTTCAATCTCCAATGCTGATCGACAGGAATTCATTACGATTATGCGTGGTAAGGATGCAACCCCACCTCCGACACGTGAGTATGAGTTAGATCCAATAAAAAAGAAACTTGCGGAAACAGAAGCAAAACTACAAGAGAATAAATCTTACGAAGCAACATCAAAAATAAATCAAAAATTAGATTTCCAGAGTTTAATAGTTCAATTCTTTGTTCAAAGAAGATATTATCATGCTATGATAACTAACGATTTTTATCGTTATTTGTTTGCAGCAGAAGATGCTAAATTGGAAGGATTAGATTCCCTAAAAAGTCAAGTCTTTGGTGGTATTGACATCAAACTAACAACCGCAACTATAGATGCTTTATGTCGAGAAGCTATTAATGATACCAATAGAGCCGTAGAAGCTATTAAATTTCTCATTTCTAAAGGCGAATTGCATACAGCTACACAACGTTTATTAGAAGCATTCTATATAGGAGAACACTTAGCACCAATAAAAACATTCCCTATTGAATCTAAGCGTGAAATTATGCGTTACATGCGTGATACCGAAAAACTAATAAACGCAATTAAGGTAAAACATGTAGAACGTGCAGAAACGGTATTAAAAGAAATCAAATCCTATGTAAAAGACTTTGATTCTGGACAAGTAGAAGCATTTATTCAGACATCACAACAATTAAGTAATCTTGCGTTGCAAAAGGCTTTAGTTGCAGCACAAACCCAAAATCAAACTGGTGTAGAAACGGCATTAAAAGAAGCTGTCGAATTTTGGCCTACAAACCCAAAAATCCAAGAATTTCTTAAGTCTATGGTCAGCCGTGTCGATTTAAAAGACGTTGCATCAACTGACTTTGACAGATTGTTGGCTCAGAAGGATTTTCGAGGCATATTTAACGATAGATTTAGATATGCAGCAGCACTTGCTATGGACCCAGCAAGAAATCAGAAATTTTTAGATATTATGAAACGTATGGAAGTTATTGAAGCTTCTATGAAACAGGCTGAACAACTTGTTCGTCTGAACAACAACTTTGCCGCATGGGAAATTATAGAAAAAGTATACCGTCAATTTCCTGAAGATGCTAACCTAAATCGGTTACGTGCAGATTTAACACTAAAAGCTTCTAAATTTGCAGCAGCAATTGCACTAGCTGAGGATGCAAAGAACAAAGGAAATAACTGGATTGCCCTCTTAGAATATTTAAAAGCTCGCAAAATTTATCCGATGTCTACGATTGCCAATGATGAAATTGTCGCTCTTGCAAATAATATATTAGAAAAATAAAATGTATTGACACAAAATAGTATAATATTGTATAATTTCTTCCTATACTATTAAAAACAAGGAGAACGAATAATATGACAAGAAATGAAGAACAAAAAAACGCACTAACCAAGCTATACAATCATAATGGATTGGATATAAATACTGCTACAAATAAAGAAAAAATCAAAATATTGGAAAACGCATCGAGATATGAGCGTACATTTTTCGCTTCATCTTGCGATTGTTCATGTGATTCTATCCCTAATATAGAAGCACTTATATTGGCTGATTTAGAGGATGATTTTTTAGCAAAAGAAGGATTATTGAGAATTAAATACATATAAAATATGAACTATTACGATAATAATGAAATAGTAAATGAATTGTTTGCTACTAGTGTATCCCACGTTATGGCACACACTATTCGTGGTATTGAAACGCATATAGCAGATGATTTCAATGTAAACTTACGTATACGAATTCGCAAAACCGATCAACTAACGGTAGCCTGTCCAAGTGTTGTAGTAAAGAAAATATCTCGCGAGTACAGAACAGAGTATCGTACCGTCCCTGAGTATATTTTCGAAATATATGTTTATCATGCTTTACGTAGAAATGAAGCAAGATTACGAATAATGCATGAGTTGGCACATATTATCCAAATGTTACGCGTTCATGATGGGGATGCTCCTGTTTTGCCACAGTCAATGCAAATACACCAACAATTAAATTACTATAAAAGATATATTGATGCAAAGGGAACTGGCAAAATACCAGAGGATTTGGCAGAGTACGCTAAAAATGAGGACTCCGCAGACTATATTGCTAGACAATTATTTCAACATCTGCATAACCTTGTGTATTCTAAAAAACTTTTGCAACCAAAATTGCACCATATCCCACAATTAGAAGAAGCTGTACCGGTTCCTTCATTCCATGAGTTGTACGCACTTGCGACTAGATTTGATGAGGATCATATTCCAACATATCTTTTCCATCATAGATTTACAATAGATGAATTATATAATAAAGATTGAAATCCAAAATCGTAAGGTTGTAAAACTTTGCGATTTTTTTGTCAAGTGCGGAGTTGATGTATGTGAAAATAAAAACATAAAGAAATGGCCATCAAAAATATTATTGCTGAGAGGATAATCACTTCGTTTCTGCCTATTACGGTTTAATATTAATATACCGTTAAAATATTTTAGTTATTTAATTATGTTTACCTGTAAAAATCTATATGTTCCTGCACCAAATAGTGCTTTTAATATAATTTCAGATGCCTCTGTGGATTTTGAAGATGGCGAAATGAATGCTGTCATAGGTCCATCTGGGTGTGGCAAAACAACGCTTGTAAAAGCTATGTTAGGCATAATACCTTCAACAGGAAAAATATCCTTAAATGGTAAACAAATTTCAAAAACCGAAGATTTAATTGGACAAATTGGGTTTGCACCACAGTTTACATGTGCTTACCCAATGTTAACTGTGGAAGAGTCTATACAGTCTGCACTAGATATCTCCGTAGCTGATTCTCATATAAAAAAATCTCGATTAGAACACATCTTAGGTGTAATTGGGTTATCGGAGCATAGAACTAAGCTTGTATCGTCTTTATCTGGTGGGCAACTTCGTAGATTGGGACTCGGCATTGAACTGGCAAATAATCCTCAGATTATGTGTTGTGATGAAGTGACTTCAGGTTTAGACCCTTTGTCTGAAAATGCAATATTGGATTTATTGTCCGATCTTTGCAAAACCGAGGGTAAGACATTTATATGTATTATACACAATTTAGCCAAATTAAATTACTTTAAAAATATAACAGTTATTTTTGAAGGAGAGATTGTGTTTAGAGGTGATTTACCTGCACTCCTATCATACTTTGAAATTGATAATGCCCTACTCCTTTACGATAAATTAAATGAATATGAAATTTCATATTGGCGTGAAAAATATGAAAACTACAAATCAGATAAATCATTAGAAGTAACTCTTTCAGAAACTCAAAATACAACAAGACCATCTTTAATTTCCCAATTTCTATTTCTTTTAGCTCGCAGATATAAATTATTTTTTAGGGATACAACATACCTTACATTAACTATGCTTATAACATTTGGATTTCCTCTTATTGTAGTTATTTTTGCAATAGGTGGTTTACCGCAAATTGAGACTTTAGCATTAGAGCGTAATTTAGGTGCTATAGAAGAAATAAAGCGTGCCTTAGAAGTACAAATGACAACTGCAAATACATCAAGTTTGGTAACGGGCTTGATTCTATTTCAAGTAATTTTATTAGCTCTAATGGGAGCAAATACTTCTGCAAGGGAAATTGCTGCGGAAAGAAACCTATATGAAAAGGAACGTCTAATAGGGTTAAAACCAGTTGCATATGTTTTGTCAAAAATAACATTCGTAAGTTCCATTGCAATATTTCAAGGTATATGGATGTGTGGATTTGTAAAACTTATTTGTAAGTTTCCGGGTAGTTTTATAGAACAAGCATCTATACTTGCGTTGGTTTGTCTTGCTATGACATTAATATGTTTAGCTTTTAGTGCTATTTTATCGTCTCCTGATAAAGCAAATACGCTATCCATTTATTTGGTAGGATTTCAACTTCCATTATCAGGTATCGTTCTTGCACTCCCAATTATCCTAAAATGGTGCTGTCGCCCATTTATCACTATATACTGGGGATGGGCTGGGTATATGGCGGCAATGAAAGATTCGCCTATTTATGATGCTTATATGCAAACAATGCAATCAACAACATATATCCCTAGTTTAAACACTTGTGCTACTGCATTAATGATTCAAACAATATTTGCTATAGTGCTTATAGCTTGGGGGTGCAAAAGAAAGATTTGGAATTAGTAATTTAGAGATAATGCATATATACTCAAAACATAAATTTACTAAAGCACAATCCTACTGGTTAGCTTTACTATTATCTATATTATAAAAATTATCCTTAATAAAATTTTCTTTCGTCATGAAAATTAATTTATTGGTAATTGCATATCTCATCTTACCATTTATAGTTTACAGCAAAAAACTTACATTTGAAGAGGTATGGCGCAAAAAAGTGTTAAGAGTGTTTTATTGCAACATTTTTCCCACTAAATGCAATACCGTATTTGTATATCGTTATGATGCCAGTCTGCTTTAGATGTGTGTCATAACATTTCTCTGAGATCTGATTTAATGCCTTTTCTGCTAAGCAATTAAGCTGATCTTCGGATAAATTCTTCTCATACTTCAATTCCAGTATAAATGCAGGATTAGAATTTGTTCTAGGAGTAAGGCAAATATCGAATCTTCCATATCCTGACTCTTTGTTAGAGAATACGATGTACTTATTGTCGGTTATAGCACATAGTCCGAGCATTAATCCGTGAAAAAAGTTTTCGTGTGTAGTATCAAATACAGAAGCGGAATTTCGCAATAACTTTTCCAATTCTAACTTAAAACCGTCTACATCGTTTCTGTAGAGGCATTCTCGGAGCAATGTTGCAGAATTTGGCGGAATTATATCATCAAGCGTCTGTAGGATTTCCTTGTTATACACATAGGCAATTTCACGATTTGGTATTGATAATATGCATGCGTCATCGCCATTGTTAGATGTATGTGTATATTCTCCTTTTAAATATCCCGACACTAATAAGAAACTATAAACAGAAGCAGGATTACTGCGAAGTTGTGGATATATGACACCTGTATCTATAGAAGAAGTTATACTTTCACCTCTGAGTAGTTTTTGTAACTGTTCATATACATCTGCGTCAGCAGATGATAATACTTCACCGATAATGTCATTACTTCCAGTCGATTGCCAAAAAGCCTTGGGTATACAATTATTTGCAAAGTAATTGATTACAGACCATGGATTGAAGATTTCTGTTGTCCCAAACTTATAACCATCATACCAATCACATAGTTCTGTATATTTGTCAGCTACTCCATAGTAACTACAGATCGCTCTAACTTCATTTGGAGTAAAGCCAAAGTACTGGGAGTATTTTGTATCTAATACCGAATAAACAGTAATGTTATTTAATCCGCTAAATATACTCTCTTTTGCTACTCTTAATATTCCAGTAAGGAAACCAAAGGATAGATGTTCATTGTCCTTTAACCCGCCAGAAAAGAGGTTACGCATAAATAACACAACTTTGTCATAAAAATTTTTAGTATGCCCTTGCTGTATCGGTGTGTCATATTCGTCAATGATTATAATAGGTGCAACCCCATGATGTTTATGTAGCATTTGAGATAACATTGCAAATGCTCGCATATACTCAGCTTCGCCGGCTTCTCCAGACAGTATACGTTTTAGATAAGATTTCTCAAAATCATCTATCTTGCTACTGTCTTTAAGATAACCATGTCTTGAAAATTCTGACTGTAATAATTGTTTTATAAATGCAAGTGTTGTGTCCCAGTCATCGCATTTAGCATCCTTAAAGGATACATAAATTACAGGGTATTTTCCTTGATGCTGTGTATATTTCTCTCCACATGCCCAGATTTTCTTGTCTTTAAAATAACAAGAATTGTCTTCATTTGTTTTCTCAAAGAAGGTTTTAAGCATGTCCATATTGAGTGACTTCCCAAATCTACGAGGTCGGGTAAAAAGTGACACCATTGGACAACTATCTAAAAATTCTTTTATTAAAAGTGTTTTGTCGATATAGTAGTAATTTTTAGATGCTACTAGATAGTTGGATATTCCAGTAGGCAAAGGGAGTAATTGTTTCTTTGTATATCGTCCACTCTTTATGCGCGTATCTAATGGACGAAGTGCTTCTTCGGGTATCTCCCAAGATTTACCTATTCTTTTGGCGCCAGGAATTTTACCAGATCGGCATAACGCTCTAATTCGGTATTCTGTAATGTTCCAACGTTCGGACGTTTCTTTGATTGTCATGTAATGTAGATAATCCTTAATATGTTAATATGTCAATCTTTTTGTTGCGTATGTCAAAAATTTTTGATTTATACAACAAAAAACTCTGTATTTGTACGAATAATAGTATAGGTATATTATCGGATAAACTTATATTTTCAGAACAACTTTGTTGTTGTCGGGATAGAGGCTTACAACTTGAAAAATAATACTCCTTGATGTGTATACCGATAGACTTTGTTAAAGTTGTACCAGAAATTGCACCAAAAACTGTACCAAATTATATCATTTATAAAGACAGATAAACACATAACGATTGTATAGTTATCTAGCATCTGACAATGCACCACCTATGAAAATAATATACAATTAGTGTTTTTAAATTAGTGGATTTGGATTTTGCTTAGATAATATCTCTTCGTATTTTTGTTGGGATATAGAACAATCTATAAATTTTAAAAGATTTTGTTTGGTAAGCTTACATTGTCTCGCCATTGCCGAAAGTAGAGGTGTTGTATATACTTTATATCCAGATCCTCTACTTATCTTTGTTTTAATAGTTGTTTTTTTCCCTTCTATTGAATGATAAATATAGAAAGTATGATCTCCTCCTTTTGCAACAAAACCTTTGCTTGATAATGCAGATTCGATGTCTGAACGATCTCGTTGAGCCATATTATAAATCCTCCACTTTCATGATAGAATGAAGTTTGTTTTTTAAAGATATGGCATCATTTGTTAAGTTTTTATTATCTTCTTCCGCGTATTCGTACCATAATAAAGATATTTGCTCTTTGATTTCATCTTCCAATTCTGATCTTGTAAAAACCACAATATCTAAGCCTAAATCCAAATATTCTAATTGATATAGTTGTTTCGTATCATCTATATGCGGAAGTAATTGTATTTGTTTGTGGAATTTAAATCGCTTATTGTCTTTCTCGAATTCTGATATAATAATTGGGCTTTCGTCTATAAGACAAACGTTTGATATATTTGAAAGTTCTTTTGGTTCTTCGTTTTCGCCAATAGTTAAATTCCCCGACACCTGTATTAGGTTATCTTTATCTCTCGCTACAAAATCCAAAATCTTGTCTATTATTTCGTCACTTTTATAATAGCATTTGAATGTTTTTTTTGTTGGGGGATATGATAATTCAAAGAAACTACCTTTAAAATCTATTTTTTGCAAATATCCACAAAGAATCGAAAAATTTGGAATATTATCAAATGAAGCTTGTGTATCTTTTTCTAAACTCTTTAAATCGCTTTGGAGTTTTCGGCTATTCCCCGATTTTGCGCCCATCAAAATATCAACATAATAATTGCTGTCTATCGGAGGAAGTGCAGATTGCGCAAGATTTAATGCCTTCCATCTTGTTTTAGGTGTCTTAAAGTATTTATTGTAATATTTTATATTTCCATCAATAAAAAGATTTTTAAATTTCTCAACCGTAGATTCTGGAGTTGAAAATAATTCTGCGTCAATATTTGGGGATTCTATTTCTATAGGAAGAGCGTAAGATCCTGTTTGAGGAATAGTACACAGAAATTTATAATTTTTTCTAGTTTCAGTAGATATTCTTAATCTAGAATCAAATTGAATCCCTTGATCTTCATTTGCTATTAAATAAAACAGGTCTTCAAGATTTTTAAGCATAGAAATAAGGATAGATGCAGGAAGCTTATGAGATTCTGCTTCTCCTCCTTTTATATCTAAAATAATCTTCGCTGAGGACATATACGATATAAATAACGTTTGTATTCAATAAATTTATTTTTTTCTGTCAAGTATATAAGTAGTGTATCTTTGTTAAAATCGACATATTTATTAAAATTAATAAATACGGAACACTACATGTATTATAGTATAGGAAATTAGACAATTACACATAAATCAGAGTATATATGTTAGATACAGAATATTTGTTTTAGTTGTGACTTATTCTTCTGATATTCTTATTCTGTGTTATCAAACTCTCAGTTTTTTACCTCTTAGCAATATCCTTAGGCATCAATAATAAAATTAATAAATATACTATGTTGATACACGAATCATGCCGCTCTACTCAAGTTTCAGTTCATTATGAGTAAACTGAGATATTATACAACCAGCTTCAATTGGATGTTCTCCGGGCTTTAGTAATGCATCCCAAAAGTTTGTGTCAAAATTTCCAGATAGATATAAATACCGAAATATTACTAATAACTCATCTCTATATTCTTTGCCAAAAAAATGAGATTCACATTCATAATAAGTTGGATATGTTTTACTTTCCCATTTATGACATAAGAAATCAAAAACCTCTTTGAATCGCTCCTCTGTGATCGTAAAATCATTTGCAAATAATGTATGTTCTTTTGTGGGTGAAAAATATGGGTACAAGTCATTAACCCATGCATATGCGGTAGCATCTTGTATTATCTTACCATTTATAGCATTTTGGATAATAAGATATTTTTGTATACAATACAATTTTTTAGATATATTTGTGTTATCCATGATATTGATATTTTTTTTATAGTTCACCTAAAATTTTATAAATTAAGTCTATTATATCTTTTAGAATTTGTCAAGAAAATATCTATAGATAATATTACTATCTCTTTCTTATCTCTTTAAAATTTGGAAATTCTTTTTTCAGTCTATTGTATTTTGGATCCCATGTGGGTAGATAGATTTGGGATCGTGGTGTACTTTTGTTAATGTTATAATAAGGCGATGGTTTTATTAGGATTATGGGTGAGGCTGGATTGCTTGAAGCAAAATCTGCACATTTGCCGAATAAAATCCAATTCTTAGGGAATAATTTCGGCAATGTTTCTTTATATTGCCAAGACTTTGTAGCTATAAGAATGTTATCGTCGAGTTTTAGCTTTCTTAATGTTTGCAGAGCTGATTTTAGTGTGTAATCGTCATCGAAGAGAGCAACAGAACATTGCGAGGTTTTACAGTTTTGCACGAATGTCGCGTTATCATACGTTCTGATTTTCAAGAGAATTTTATAGGACACCGCATATATAATAAAACCTAATGCAAGAAATACAAAAAAGCTTGTTAATAGGGTCTTTGTTCTAAAATTCTTAAACAATAAATAACCTGCAAGTAAACAAAATACACCAAATAACAAATACGAACATGCAAGATTTACTTCTGTAAGATGTGTAAATTTTGAAGGATTTAGTAAAACTTCCCAATCGAATACAGTAGAAAGGCTTGATGAAATCAACAATCCACAGAATGCATTTAATGTAGCGAATTTCAACTTTGATGTTTTGGCAGATATTCCGTTTTTTACTGCGGTAAATATAATAGCAAGCCACACAGCCCCAATGATAAAACCAAATTCGCAAAGTAGTGTTAAATGACTATTGATAAGAGTTCGGCAGTTTATGTCGTCGGGCAATAAAAATGCACTGGTTATTTCGCCTGAATTTCCCAACCCTACTCCAAGCGGATTTGCTAAAAACAGATACAGCCCATTTACCCAAATAAGCAACCTGTTTGATGCTGATGTATCAAATGTCAATCGACCAAACCCACCCGACACAAGTAGTACAATCAATAAACCGACTCCAAGACCTACAAATATCTTCCAATACTTCCTTCCATAAAACAAGATAAAGAATATCGCCTCAAGCGTCGCAACTAAAATTCCACTTCTTGAATATGTAAAGACTAAGGCTACAAGCAATACGGTTATAAAATTCCACCAA